>NZ_BAAGWV010000015.1:0-500 GCF_054780175.1 Microbacterium tumbae | reverse complement strand
CCGTCCAGCAGCTCGTGCAGCCTCTTGTACTCGTGGCTGGTGGCGAACTCCCGAACCCGAGCCATCTGGGCCTCGAGCTCGGCCACGCGGTCCAGGAGGAACGGAACATCCCGACGTGCGTGCGCCACGAACTCGGCGTCGTGAAAGACCTGCTTCGCGTCGTCCCGTTCGGTCCAGTCGCGGTGGGTCGGGTCGTTGTCGATCGGCTCCTCATCCAAGCGGCCGATGCCGCGACGGCACCGGTAGCCGGTACTGGAGGGCTGGAGGTCGGCGACCAGGTCGTAGACGACCCCGTCGAAGTAGATGCCCCACGGTCCGGGCGTGGCGGCCTGCTCACGCTTCCGGATCTCGCCGGTACGGTCCGAGGGAACGACGGTGGTTTCGGGTGTGGCGGTCATGGCGTGGTGGTCTCCTTTTTCGTCTTGGGGCGTCGGGTGAACGGGAGTCGGCCGCTGGGCCGGGTGAGGGTGCTGCGCAGGGAGGTTCGGGGCGGGGCCACA
>NZ_BAAGWV010000014.1:0-526 GCF_054780175.1 Microbacterium tumbae | reverse complement strand
ATGACGGACCCGGGTTGGCGTCTCTCACTCTCGATAACATGCCATATCGAGGGCGAAAAAACGGTACAATTGCGCATGGCCGGATACTCCGAGGATCACCCCTCCATCATCAAGATCATGCCGCTTCAGGTTGGCGCCGTCAGGCTGGCATGTGCACTCGCTCCAGAGGAGAGCACCCACGGGGCCCTCACCCGGGACCTGTCTCCCCAGCTCGCGCGCCGCTTGGCAATCGAATTGCTTCAGGCCGCCGAGGAGGCCGAGCTGAACGACGCTCGGTACGGCCGATGAGGCGACTATGAGCGAAGCCCTTGTCCCACGCCAGTCGGATTCTGCTCCCGCCGTCTACGACCCGGCGACGCTCGCCGTCCTCCACGCCATGGAAGAAGCCGCCGAGAAGCACCTCGACGCCATCCGCCCCCACAACACGAAGCGCGGCTACGCCAACGACTGGGCGCTCTGGGAAGAGTTCCACGGATGGCTCGCCGAACGCACCGGGCAGCCGCTGCCGCTGACCGCCGTCACCAAA
>NZ_BAAGWV010000013.1:0-537 GCF_054780175.1 Microbacterium tumbae | reverse complement strand
GTCACCGCAGCCGCCATCACCGTCGCGGACGCCGAGCAGGCCGAACTCCGCCGCGAGCGTGACCTCGCCATCGCCCACGACCGGCAGCCCTACCCGACCGCGTGGGCCTACGAGCAGGCCTGCACTGCGCTGAACCGGAAGACCGAAGCCATCGACCGAGTTCGTTCCGTGCTGGAGTCGGAAGCCGTCGTGGGCCGGAGCGCTCTCGACTACCGGGGGCTGATCACTGCGGCGCTCATGGCCGCCGCGCCCGTGTCCGGTCCGGGCCGTGTGGCCGGCGAGACACGGCAGCCCGAGACGCAGGCAGCGGACCGCGTCGTCGCCCACGTACCCACCACGGGCACGGACCTCCACTGCCTGCGATGCGCGCCGCTTCCGCTCGGAGACATCTGGACGGCCGTCACGGCCGAGGAGTTGGAAGACGGCGGCATCTGCACCCAGTGCGGCACGGACGTCCTGATCCCGCAGCCCGAGACGCAGGCCACGCCGTGCAGCCAGCCGAACCACTGCGACGACGACGAACTCTGCGCCGTCCAC
>NZ_BAAGWV010000012.1:0-550 GCF_054780175.1 Microbacterium tumbae | reverse complement strand
GGGGGCGCGAGCGCTCAGCCGGTCGAGCATGTTCTGCGACGAGACGACGGCGGTCACGTCGTAGCCGAGGGCGGCCATGGGGATAGCGACGCGGCCGTCACCGCAGCCGAAGTCGAGCACCTTCGCCCCGTCGGGGATGACGGTGGCCAGCATGTCGGCCTGCACCTTGCCGGACCGCCAGTAGGCGTCCTCGGAGACGCCGCGCGACGGATGGATCGCAGCCGGGTCGGCCTGATCCCAGGCCTGGATGACATCTTCGGCGGTCACGATGCCCCCTTGGTTACGGCTTCGGCTGCCCCGGTGGCGTTGATCGCGATTGTGGCGCCCGCGGGCATCGTGCCGCCCTCGCTGTGCGCGACGAGCTTCCGCAGCTTGGCCAGGTCGGCTTCGAGGCCGCCGTTGTCGCGGTAGTCGTAGTAGGCAGCCGAGTCAGAAGAGACCTGCTCCGGGCTGTTCGCCTCTTCGTAGCCCGCATCGAGGTCGGCCTTTCCGGCCGCAGGATGAAGGTGCTCGATCACCATGTCGGGCAGGTAGGTGATCCGCCCCATGC
>NZ_BAAGWV010000011.1:0-640 GCF_054780175.1 Microbacterium tumbae | reverse complement strand
AGACCGGCCGCCGTCTCCTGCTCGTCATCACCCTGCACCGTGAACCGAAGCGCCATACCGGCAGTCTGCCCGGGGTCGCGGGGGAGGCGGGGCGGAATTCGGGAAACGGGCTACTCGGCGCTCGGCCCCGGGGTACCCGCGCTGAACTGTCACAACTCCGGCACACCGCCACCGCTGGGCGCCCGCGCGGCGGCATGATGCCTTCCCGAACTACTGGCAGGGGGGCACCGTGTTCTTCAACAAAGACCCGGAGAAGGCGGCACAGAAGGAAGCGGCGAAAGCCGAGAAGCGGCAGCAGCGCGACGAGGCCGCCGCGCAACGCCAAGCCGACAAGGCCGCACTCAAAGAGTGGCGGAGAGATCACCCCGCCGAATCGACCATGAACATGGCGGCGCTGATGAAAATGTGGCCGTCCTCGAAGATGGGCGTCACCGCGCTCGGCCCCGTCAAAGGCGGATCAGCCGAGTTCGTCAACGCCGGCGCCCACAAGGCCTGGACCGCCACCAGACTCGTTGCCGGTGTCGCCACGGCAGGCATGTCGGCGGCAGCGACCGGCCGGAAGAACAAAGGTGCCGCGGTCATCAACGTCACCTTCGGGAACGGCGCCGCGCAGACGTACACGGTGAAGCCCGAGCCGTCG
>NZ_BAAGWV010000010.1:0-653 GCF_054780175.1 Microbacterium tumbae | reverse complement strand
ATCCTCGACTTGGACCCTGGGCTCGCCGGGGTCGTGGACTCGGTCCGCGAAGTGCACGCCCCGATCTGGCAGGCCATCGAGGACGGTCGGCCGGTTGCCGTCATCGACTTCGCGATGCTCTCCGGCGTCGTCCAGGCGCTGCTGAACGCGATCGACTCGCGCCTCCCGCAGCCGCCAGCCGCCATGGCATTGATGGCGGTGGCCGCGTGAGCACCGTCCTGGAGCCCCGCCGGCTGGAAGACCTCGAAGAGGAATCGCTGATCGCCGTCGAGCTGGAATGGCAGCGGCGCGCGAAGGGCGCCAAGCCGTGGACGAACACCGAATACCTCGACCGTGTCGCCGCCGTCCACGCCCGCTACGCCAACTTCCGGCGCTGGCAGCAGCAGCACCCGCAGGCGGTGGCCTGATGGACGCCACCGTGCAGCAGCAGGCCCCGTCGCTCGACGCGATCCTCGCCGCCCCATCCGTCCGCGTCCCCGGCCTCCTCCACTGGCTCGGCCTCGACAACCGGCAGCCCTCCCTCGACGAGGACTTCGAGGACTACTGCAACAGCATCAGCAAGGAGGCGTGATGGGCGCCGACCTCAACCAGTTCGTCCTGGCCACCGACCCGACGAACCCGACGCTCGCCCACCGGGCCGCGGTCCGTCTCGC
>NZ_BAAGWV010000009.1:0-817 GCF_054780175.1 Microbacterium tumbae | reverse complement strand
CCAAGGCTTCCGCATGTGGAAATCATTGCAGGCCACATACCCAGCAGTGACTTGTAGCGCATACAGTCAATGCCCGATGCTTCTACATGTGGATGACCTCGCGGCACTCATCAAGCGGCTGATGGACGACAAGGGCTGGACCCTGTCCACCCTCGCCCGCCGCTCCGGCATCCCCACATCTACCCTCCACTCATGGAAGAGCGGCGACCGTGCCACCGGCAGCCGCGGCCCCTCCCCAGTCCTTCTGCGCAAGTTCGCCGAGGGCGCCGGCCTCACCGTGGCCGAGGTCTTCGAGGCGGCCGGCCGCAGCATCCCCGCTCCGATGGACGACGACGCGGAGCGACGCTTCCTGCACCTGTACCGCACCCTGGATGCCGAGGACCGCCGCATCCTGGAGACAACGATGCAGGCGATGAGCGAGCGCAAAAAGTCCCGCTCCTGATCTAAAAATAAGCCGTTCGTCGTACAACCATCTGCTGACTTCATTTGCGTGACTCCAATCCCGGATGCACGCTTCACGAACGGTAGTTGTCAGATGTACCGTCGAACCTCCGCCGTACCTCCACCTGCGGTCGGGCTACTTAAGCCGAGTCATGGGCCGTTGGGGGTCGTATGTGCGCAACCGTGATCGTGGAGGACATCAGCCCGGTCGCGCCGCAATGGGATCATGATCGAGTCGCCATAGTCATTGGCAAGGGACTCGACTACTTCCAGGCGTTGAAGCAGATCCGCGCGCTTCTCATCTTCCTTGGTGCCCCACAGTTGGGGCTTGGTGCGACATGCTGGTGTGGGGACTTCGTGGCGGTCCCGAAGCAGG
>NZ_BAAGWV010000008.1:0-1231 GCF_054780175.1 Microbacterium tumbae | reverse complement strand
GGGTTATAGGCAAGAACGTGTGGATGGGTTCTTGATCTAGCCGCGGGATCTCGCGGTGAAATGGGGATGGTTATGGTCTGCGAGGCTTACTCGTGGACCTTCCCCCGAACTCGACGACGTGTCTGGTATGCGGCGATCCGCTGGTGAAGAATGGCAAGACCGCGGCCGGCACGCAACGGTGGCGTTGCGGGTCCTGTGGTGCGTCATCGGTCCGCCGTCGGATCGATGTCACTCGCCGGGAGCAGTTGCGCCGCTTCCTGGGCTGGCTGACCGGCAAGAACACGCAAGCCGAGATCGACGGCGGATCGGGCCGTTCATTCCGTCACGAGACGGCCTGGTGCTGGGCGTTGCAGCCGCGGATGCCCGTTACGGGCGAGGTTCATGACGCCGTCCTCGTCGATGGGATCTGGATCGGATCCTGGTGCCTGCTGATCGCTCTCAGCGACACCGGACACGTGATCGCCTGGCAATGGTCCGGTGGGGAGTCCACCGCCGCCTGGCAGGCCTTGTTCGAGCAGGTCCCCGAACCAGCAGTGGTCGTCACGGACGGGGGCTCCGGGATCCGTTCCGCGCTCGCGAACGTCTGGCCCGACGCCGCCGTCCAACGCTGCATCTTCCATCTGCAGATGAACATCACCCGCGAACTCACCAGGCGTCCGCGACTGAACGCCGGACGCGCGCTGCGCCGCATCGCACAAGCTCTCACCGGCATCCGCACGATCGATGACGCGATCGCCTGGCGGTTGACGCTCGAAGCCTGGTGGCAATCGTTCGGGCACCTCACCCGGGAGCGAACGATGTATGACAACGGCCAGTTCGGCTACACGCATTTACGATTACGCAAAGCCTGGAGCATCCTGCACCGCGCCGCCGAGGCCGGGCACGTGTTCACCTACCTCGAGCACGACAATCCGCGCACGACCAGCCCGCTCGAAGGCGGCATCAACGCTCAGATCCGTCACCTGCTGCGCCACCACCGCGGGATGAGCATCGAACACCGCCGACGCGCCGTCGAGTGGTTCCTGCTCCTGCACGAGATCCCCATCACCCGCGCGCACCTCTACGCCGACCAACCCGCACCGCCCGCCGCGCAACCCGCAGCAGAGGAGCGCCCCCGTCCGGCTCTCTACGACACCGGACTCGACCCGACCGAAGGCCTCTGGACCCGCTCAGGATGGGCAGGACGCGCATGACACACCCGAACCCATCCACACGTTCTTGCCGATAAGCC
>NZ_BAAGWV010000007.1:0-5491 GCF_054780175.1 Microbacterium tumbae | reverse complement strand
TAAGATTGAGAAGTTGCCTTGCGGGCCTGGTTGTGATGGCTGGGTCGTGGGTGCGTCCGATCCTTGAGAACTCAACAGCGTGCACTTGTCAAATGCCAAATAACCTCGTCTCAGCCTTTTTGGTTGGGTGAGATTCCTTTGGATCAATTTATATGGATGTCAGTTTGATATTCATTCTTTTGGTCAGTTTCAAGCTCGTGATTCATGCCGTTTTCCCGGTGTGGGTTGCATTTGTTTTTTTACGGAGAGTTTGATCCTGGCTCAGGATGAACGCTGGCGGCGTGCTTAACACATGCAAGTCGAACGATGAAGCCTCACTTGTGGGGTGGATTAGTGGCGAACGGGTGAGTAACACGTGAGCAACCTGCCCCTCACTCTGGGATAAGCGCTGGAAACGGCGTCTAATACTGGATATGAACAAGAATCGCATGGTTACTTGTTGGAAAGATTTTTTGGTGGGGGATGGGCTCGCGGCCTATCAGCTTGTTGGTGAGGTAATGGCTCACCAAGGCGTCGACGGGTAGCCGGCCTGAGAGGGTGACCGGCCACACTGGGACTGAGACACGGCCCAGACTCCTACGGGAGGCAGCAGTGGGGAATATTGCACAATGGGCGGAAGCCTGATGCAGCAACGCCGCGTGAGGGATGACGGCCTTCGGGTTGTAAACCTCTTTTAGCAGGGAAGAAGCGTGAGTGACGGTACCTGCAGAAAAAGCGCCGGCTAACTACGTGCCAGCAGCCGCGGTAATACGTAGGGCGCAAGCGTTATCCGGAATTATTGGGCGTAAAGAGCTCGTAGGCGGTCTGTCGCGTCTGCTGTGAAATCCCGAGGCTCAACCTCGGGTCTGCAGTGGGTACGGGCAGACTAGAGTGCGGTAGGGGAGATTGGAATTCCTGGTGTAGCGGTGGAATGCGCAGATATCAGGAGGAACACCGATGGCGAAGGCAGATCTCTGGGCCGTAACTGACGCTGAGGAGCGAAAGGGTGGGGAGCAAACAGGCTTAGATACCCTGGTAGTCCACCCCGTAAACGTTGGGAACTAGTTGTGGGGTCCTTTCCACGGATTCCGTGACGCAGCTAACGCATTAAGTTCCCCGCCTGGGGAGTACGGCCGCAAGGCTAAAACTCAAAGGAATTGACGGGGACCCGCACAAGCGGCGGAGCATGCGGATTAATTCGATGCAACGCGAAGAACCTTACCAAGGCTTGACATACACGAGAACGGGCCAGAAATGGTCAACTCTTTGGACACTCGTGAACAGGTGGTGCATGGTTGTCGTCAGCTCGTGTCGTGAGATGTTGGGTTAAGTCCCGCAACGAGCGCAACCCTCGTTCTATGTTGCCAGCACGTAATGGTGGGAACTCATGGGATACTGCCGGGGTCAACTCGGAGGAAGGTGGGGATGACGTCAAATCATCATGCCCCTTATGTCTTGGGCTTCACGCATGCTACAATGGCCGGTACAAAGGGCTGCGATACCGTAAGGTGGAGCGAATCCCAAAAAGCCGGTCCCAGTTCGGATTGAGGTCTGCAACTCGACCTCATGAAGTCGGAGTCGCTAGTAATCGCAGATCAGCAACGCTGCGGTGAATACGTTCCCGGGTCTTGTACACACCGCCCGTCAAGTCATGAAAGTCGGTAACACCTGAAGCCGGTGGCCTAACCTTTTTGGAGGGAGCCGTCGAAGGTGGGATCGGTAATTAGGACTAAGTCGTAACAAGGTAGCCGTACCGGAAGGTGCGGCTGGATCACCTCCTTTCTAAGGAGCACTGCAGGACTTCGGTTCTGACAGAGCCGGATTCACACCGGATGTGTGTGACCGGAGCTCATGGGTGGAACATTTGACATGCCATCGCGGATGGTTCGGATTGCTAGTACGCCTCTTCGGGGGTGGGAGCGTGGTTCGGGCGGGATGTGGTGGCTGCACGCTGTTGGGTCCTGAGGGACCGGATGCGGGTCTTCGGATTCGTGGCCGTTTCTCTGGGCCTTTTGTCGTCTCCCCTGGTGGGAGGGGATGAGGGGTACCGCCCGTACTTTGAGAACTACACAGTGGACGCGAGCATCTTCAGCATGACCTTCGGGTTGTGTTGTGAAAGATGATCTTAAAGATCATTAGTCAATTTTTGACGATTCGAACTCATGTGATTTCAAGTCTTTAAGAGCAAACGGTGGATGCCTTGGCATCTGGAGCCGAAGAAGGACGTAGCAATCTGCGATAAGCCTCGGGGAACTGATAAGCAAGTTTTGATCCGAGGGTGTCCGAATGGGGAAACCCCGCCAGGCGGCGTGCCGACCTGGTGACTCCCGTCTGAATATATAGGGCGGGTAGAGGGAACGTGGGGAAGTGAAACATCTCAGTACCCACAGGAAGAGAAAACAACATGTGATTCCGTGAGTAGTGGCGAGCGAAAGCGGATGAGGCTAAACCGAGTGTGTGTGATATCCGGCAGGAGTTGCATGTTCGGGGTTGTGGGACTTTTCTGGTTGTTCTGCCGAATGACCGGCGTTACAGAAGCGTGTAGACGAACCGTCTTGAAAGGCGGGCCGTAGTGGGTGCCAGCCCCGTAGTCGAAACGCGTGTTCTGGCGTGAAGAGTATCCCAAGTAGCACGGGGCCCGTGAAATCCCGTGTGAATCTGTCAGGACCACCTGATAAGCCTAAATACTCCCAGATGACCGATAGCGGACAAGTACCGTGAGGGAAAGGTGAAAAGTACCCCGGGAGGGGAGTGAAATAGTACCTGAAACCGTTTGCTTACAAACCGTTGGAGCCTCCTTGGTAGGGGTGACAGCGTGCCTTTTGAAGAATGAGCCTGCGAGTTAGTGATATGTGGCGAGGTTAACCCGTGTGGGGTAGCCGTAGCGAAAGCGAGTCTGAATAGGGCGATTCAGTCGCATGTCCTAGACCCGAAGCGAAGTGATCTATCCATGGCCAGGCTGAAGCGACGGTAAGACGTCGTGGAGGGCCGAACCCACTTAGGTTGAAAACTGAGGGGATGAGCTGTGGATAGGGGTGAAAGGCCAATCAAACTTCGTGATAGCTGGTTCTCTCCGAAATGCATTTAGGTGCAGCGTTGCGTGTTTCTTGCCGGAGGTAGAGCTACTGGATGGCCGATGGGCCCTACAAGGTTACTGACGTCAGCCAAACTCCGAATGCCGGTAAGTGAGAGCGCAGCAGTGAGACTGTGGGGGATAAGCTTCATAGTCGAGAGGGAAACAACCCAGACCACCATCTAAGGTCCCTAAGCGCGTGCTAAGTGGGAAAGGATGTGGAGTTGCTTTGACAACCAGGAGGTTGGCTTAGAAGCAGCCACCCTTGAAAGAGTGCGTAATAGCTCACTGGTCAAGTGATTCCGCGCCGACAATGTAACGGGGCTCAAGCACGCCACCGAAGTTGTGGCATTGATATTTTTGGTAGGCCTTCGTGGTCCAGCCGTATTGATGGGTAGGAGAGCGTCGTGTGGCCAGCGAAGCGGCGGGGTGACCCAGCCGTGGAGGCTACACGAGTGAGAATGCAGGCATGAGTAGCGAATGACGTGTGAGAAACACGTCCTCCGAAAGACCAAGGGTTCCAGGGTCAAGCTAATCTTCCCTGGGTAAGTCGGGACCTAAGGCGAGGCCGACAGGCGTAGTCGATGGACAACGGGTTGATATTCCCGTACCGGCGAAGAACCGCCCCAGTCAATCCAGTAGTGCTAAGTATCTGAATCCTCATGACCGGATCCTTCGGGTGATGGCGTGGGGCCTAGCGTACGACCCCATTCTGGTGCGGCTAGCGTATTAACAGGTGTGACGCAGGAAGGTAGTCCATGCCAGGCGATGGTTGTCCTGGTGCAAGTGCGTAGGCCGAGTCATAGGCAAATCCGTGACTCGTACAGGCTGAGACACGATGCGGATAGAAAGTGGATGATCCTATGCTGCCAAGAAAAGCATCGACGCGAGGTTCTAGCCGCCCGTACCCCAAACCGACTCAGGTGGTCAGGTAGAGAATACCGAGGAGATCGAGAGAATCGTGGTTAAGGAACTCGGCAAAATGCCCCCGTAACTTCGGGAGAAGGGGGGCCTTCGGCGTATTAGGACTTGCTCCGAAAGCGTTTGGAGGCCGCAGAGACTAGTGGGTAGCGACTGTTTATTAAAAACACAGGTCCGTGCTAAGTCGCAAGACGATGTATACGGACTGACGCCTGCCCGGTGCTGGAAGGTTAAGAGGACCGGTTAGCCGTAAGGCGAAGCTGAGAATTTAAGCCCCAGTAAACGGCGGTGGTAACTATAACCATCCTAAGGTAGCGAAATTCCTTGTCGGGTAAGTTCCGACCTGCACGAATGGCGTAACGACTTCCCAACTGTCTCAACCGCGAACTCGGCGAAATTGCATTACGAGTAAAGATGCTCGTTACGCGCAGCAGGACGGAAAGACCCCGTGACCTTTACTACAGCTTGGTATTGGTGTTCGGTGTGGCTTGTGTAGGATAGGTGGGAGACGGTGAAGCGGATACGCCAGTATTCGTGGAGTCATTGTTGAAATACCACTCTGGTCACTCTGGATATCTAACTTCGGACCGTAATCCGGTTCAGGGACAGTGCCTGGTGGGTAGTTTAACTGGGGCGGTTGCCTCCCAAAAAGTAACGGAGGCGCCCAAAGGTTCCCTCAACCTGGTTGGCAATCAGGTGTCGAGTGTAAGTGCACAAGGGAGCTTGACTGTGAGACTGACAGGTCGAGCAGGGACGAAAGTCGGGACTAGTGATCCGGCAGTGGCTTGTGGAAGCGCTGTCGCTCAACGGATAAAAGGTACCTCGGGGATAACAGGCTGATCTTGCCCAAGAGTCCATATCGACGGCATGGTTTGGCACCTCGATGTCGGCTCGTCGCATCCTGGGGCTGGAGTAGGTCCCAAGGGTTGGGCTGTTCGCCCATTAAAGCGGTACGCGAGCTGGGTTTAGAACGTCGTGAGACAGTTCGGTCCCTATCCGCTGCGCGCGTAGGAAGTTTGAGAGGATCTGACCCTAGTACGAGAGGACCGGGTTGGACGAACCTCTGGTGTGTCAGTTGTTCCGCCAGGAGCACCGCTGATTAGCTACGTTCGGGATGGATAACCGCTGAAAGCATCTAAGCGGGAAGCCGGCCTCAAGATGAGACTTCCATACCTTCGGGTGAGAGGCTCCCAGCCAGACTACTGGGTTGATAGGCCAGATGTGGAAGTGCGGTAACGCATGCAGCTGACTGGTACTAATAAGCCGATGACTTGATAACACTTCAAATCGTTCAGGATTTGATGCTCCGCGTCCACTTTGTGGTTCTCGATGTACGGTCGAAAACCACCTTCAATGAATATCGTTCATTGCGAGGTTTTTGAAACATCAATAGTGTTTCGGCGGCCATAGCGTGAGGGAAACGCCCGGTCACATTCCGAACCCGGAAGCTAAGCCTCACAGCGCCGATGGTACTGCAGGGGGGACCCTGTGGGAGAGTAGGACACCGCCGGACTTCTT
>NZ_BAAGWV010000006.1:0-49061 GCF_054780175.1 Microbacterium tumbae | reverse complement strand
AGTGTTTCGGCGGCCATAGCGTGAGGGAAACGCCCGGTCACATTCCGAACCCGGAAGCTAAGCCTCACAGCGCCGATGGTACTGCAGGGGGGACCCTGTGGGAGAGTAGGACACCGCCGGACTTCTTCTGTGAAATGGCCACCCAAGGTTGGGTGGCCATTTCGCGTTAACGAGAAGTTGAAGAGAGCAGGGATCATGCCGGATGAGGAAGAGCGTCGACCACGGCGCCATGACGACGATCGTTCGAGCCCGCGGGACGGCCGTCCGGACCGCCCGCGCCCTGATCGCTCTGCTTCTTCGGATCGCTCTCGTCCCACGTATCGTGAGGGCGGTCCCCGTCGTGAGGGCGGGTATGCGTCTCGTGACGGCGGGCCCGGTCGTGGCGGAGATCGTCGCGACGATGGCTACCGTGGCGACCGCACTCCGCGTCGTGAGGGCGGCTACCCGTCGCGTGAGGCTGGTCCTCGTCGTGACGGTGCCCCGCGTCGCGATGGTGACCGCCGCGACAATGGCGCCCCTCGTCGTGAGGGTGGGTATGCGTCGCGTGATGGCGCTCCGCGTCGTGAAGGCGGCTACCCGTCGCGTGACGGTGCTCCGCGTCGTGAGGGCGGCTACCGTGGCGACGGTGCTCCGCGTCGCGATGGCGGCTACCGCGACAATGGCGCCCCGCGCCGTGAGGGTGGGTATGCGTCGCGCGATGGCGCTCCGCGTCGTGAAGGCGGCTACCGTGGCGACGGCGCCCCGCGCCGTGAAGGTGGTTACCCGTCGCGTGATGGCGCTCCGCGTCGTGAGGGCGGCTACCGCGGCGACGGTGCCCCGCGTCGTGAGGGCGACCGCCGCGACAATGGCGCCCCTCGTCGTGAGGGTGGATATGCCTCTCGTGATGGTGCCCCGCGTCGTGAGGGAGGCTATCCGTCGCGTGATGGCGCCCCGCGTCGTGAGGGTGGGTACCCGTCGCGTGACGGTGCTCCGCGTCGTGACGGCGGCGACCGCCGCGACAGTGGCGCCCCTCGTCGTGAGGGCGGCTACCGCAGTGACGGTGCTCCGCGTCGTGAGGGCGGCTTCCGTCGTGACGACCGTGACGGCCGTGACCGGAAGCCCTACCCGCAACGCGGCGGCGCTGAGCGCGTGCGCGATGTGCGCGCCGGCGACGACCGCCCGCGTTACGACGCGCCTGCGATCCCTGACGACATCACGGCGAAGTCCCTGCATCCCTCGGCCCGCAACGAGCTCAAGACGCTGAGCAAGGAGAACGCGGAGCAGGTCGCCCGCCATCTCGCCATGGCCTCGCAGCTGATCGACGAGGATCCGACGCTCGCTCATGAGCACGCGCTGGCGGCATCTCGCCGTGCCGGTCGCATCGCTGTCGTGCGCGAGACCCTCGGCATCACCGCGTATGCGACCGGCGACTTCGCGCTCGCGCTCCGCGAGCTGCGCACCTACCGGCGGATCTCAGGCAAGGAGGACCAGATCGCGTTGATGGTCGACAGCGAAAGGGGCGTCGGACGCCCCGATCGCGCGCTCGAGACCGGGCGTTCTGTGGACCGCGGCAGCTTGGACATCGAGGTGCGCGTCGCCTTGGCGATCGCGATGTCCGGGGCACGTCTGGACCTCGGGGAGACCGAGCTCGCGCTCGGTGAGCTCGAGATCCCCGAGCTTGACCCGGATCGCGCCTTCAGCTGGAGCCCCGCGCTCTTCGCCGCCCGTGCCGCGGTCCTCGAAGACCTCGGGCGCGATGAGGAGGCGGATTTCTGGGCGAAGCGTGCGGAGGTCGCGCTCGAGGCACTGGGACTCGATGAGGCCGGCGATGAGGAGATCTTCATCGAGGACACCCTGATCGAGGACGGCGACATCTCCGACGAGAACGAGATCGGCAGCATGGATTCCGCCGTCGGGGATGCGGATTCCGGCGACGCCGACAGCTATATCCTGGATGCGGATGCGGATGCGGATGCGGATGCGGATGCGGATGCGGATGCGGATGGAGCAGCCGCGGTCACGACCGAGGACGAGATCGCGGCGGAGGTCGCGGAGCTGCTGGACGAGGACGACCACGCCGATCCGGAGCAGAACGACTGATGGGGCTGTTCTCGAAGAAGCGCTTCACGCCGCTCGAGGGCATCGAGGTCGTCCTCGCCGACCTGGACGGCGTCGTCTACGCGGGCCCAGGCGCTCTCCCGTACGCTATCGACAGCCTCAACGCCGTGACGGCGGAACGCCGGCTCGGCTACATCACGAACAACGCGTCGCGCACGGACGCGTCCGTCGCGCGGCACCTCACCGAGCTCGGCCTGACCGTCTCGGCGGAGGAGGTCGTCACCAGCCCGCAGGCGGCCATGCGCCTTCTCGCATCCATCGTGCCCGCCCCCGCGACGCTTCTGGTCGTCGGGGGAGAGGGACTCGTCGTCGAGGCGGAGAAGGCCGGCTACACGGTCACCCGCAGCGCGGAGGATGCCCCGGACGCCGTCGTGCAGGGCTTCGCCCCTGACGTCTCCTGGACCGACCTCGCCGAAGCGGCTTTCGCGTTGAAGGTGCCAGAGGAGGAGGGCGGTATCCCGTGGATCGCGACCAACAACGACTGGACGATCCCTCGAGAGCGCGGTGTGGCCCCCGGCAACGGCACCCTGGTCTCCGCTGTGCACACCGCCGTCGGCCGCCTCGCCACCGTGGCGGGCAAGCCGGAGGTGCCGATCTTCGAAGAGGCCGTCGCCCGCTTCGGAGGGCGGCGGACGCTGTTCATCGGCGATCGGCTCGACACCGATGTCCTGGGGGCGAACCGCGCCGGTATCGCATCCGCACTGGTGCTGACCGGCATCGACCGACCCAAGCACGTGCTCGCCGCTCCCGAGGGGTCCCGCCCGACCTTCGTCCTCGGCGACCTGCGCGACCTGCACGAGCCCTATCCGGAGGCGACGCGCAAGGACGGCGCCGTCACAGTGGGCGACGCGACGGTGCGGGTGAACGGCGGCGACGTCGAGATCCTCGCAGAGGGCGCACGCCAGATCGATCTGCTGCGCGCCGGCGCCCTGGCCGTCTGGGAATCGGGGACGCCGATCTTCGTGCTGCGGGTGCCAGAGCGCCTCTACGACGATCCGTTCCATCGGCCGTAGGCTGAGGGAGTGAGCGACGACACCACGAGCAGCCCCGCGGACGGACTCTGGAGTCGTCTGCGCCTGATCGAGGGCCAGCCGCTGCCCGCACGCGCCGACGCGTACGCGACGCTGCACGAGGAGCTGTCGCGCCGTCTCGAGGCGGGCGCCAAGCTGGACCAGCGAGAGAAGACGTCGGAACGGTGACCCGTCTCGACGCCGCCCTCGCGGCCCGTGGACTCGCCCGCTCCCGCACGCATGCCGCCGCCCTCATCGCGGATGGACTCGTGTCGGTCGCAGGGCGCCCGGTCGTGAAGGCCTCCTTCGCCGTCGGCGACGACGCCGAGATCGCGGTCGCCGTCGTCGACCACTATGTGAGCCGCGCCGCGCACAAGCTCATCGCAGGCCTGGACGGCTTCGGCGTCCCCGTCGCCGGTCGCCTGGCACTCGACATGGGCGCATCCACCGGCGGCTTCACGCAGGTGCTGCGCGAGCGCGGCGCGGAGAAGGTGCTCGCGGTCGACGTCGGCCACGATCAGCTCGCGGCCGACGTCGCGGAGGACGCCGGGGTGATCGTCGTCGAGGGGTACAACGTGCGCCACATGACGCCCGAGAGCCTCGCCGAGGTCACGGGGGAGCGCAGAGCGCCCGATCTCATCGTCGGGGATCTCTCCTTCATCTCGCTCACGCTGATCTTCCCCTCGATCGCGGCGGTGGCGGCATCCGGCGCGGACATCCTGCTGCTCGTCAAGCCGCAGTTCGAGGTGGGGCGCACCGCCGTGCGCGGAGGGCTGGTCACCGACGGTCCGACCAGGGCGGACGCGGTCGCCCGCACCGTGTGGAGCGCCTGGGACGACGGTCTGGGCATGCTCGGCATCCTGCCGTCGCCGATCCTGGGCACGCACGGCAACGCCGAGTACCTTGTTCACATGGCGCCGGGGCGGGGGAGCTCTCCGGCAGAATGGACGAGACGGATCGACGAACTGGCAGGAGGACGATGAACGAGCGCAACATCCTGGTCGTCGCCCATGCCGGCCGTGAGGACACGGTCGCCGCCGCCCGCAGGGTCATCGACTCGCTTCGCGACGCCGGCGCGCGTCCGGTGCTGTCCGCGGACGACAAGGCGGAGCTCTCCGCGGTCGACGGCGATTTCAGCGACGTCGACGAGCTGGGAGCGACCGTCCTCGCCGACGAGCTGGAGCTCGCGATCGTGCTCGGCGGAGACGGCACGATCCTGCGCGCCGCCGAGCTCGTGCGCGACAGCGGCGCCCCGGTTCTCGGCATCAACATGGGGCACGTCGGATTCCTCGCCGAGATCGAGCGTGACGACATGGATGCCGCGGTGCGCCGCGTCATCGATCGCGACTACGAGGTCGAGGAGCGGCTCGCGCTCTCGGTGCGGGTCAAGGACGCCGCCGGCGCCGTCGTCTACGAGACCTGGGCCCTGAACGAGGCCACCGTCGAGAAGGCCAGCCGCGAGCGCATGATCGAAGTGGTGGTCGAGATCGAGGGCCGGCCGCTGACCAGCTACGGCTGCGACGGCATGGTCGTCTCCACGCCGACGGGGTCCACGGCCTACAACTTCTCCGCGGGCGGACCGGTGATCTGGCCGGGCGTCGAGGCGATCGCGGTGATCCCGCTGTCCGCGCACGCCCTGTTCGCCCGTCCGCTCGTCGTCAGCCCGGACGCCTCGGTCGCGATCGAGATGATGGAGCGCACGAGCGGCATCGGCATCCTCTGGTGCGACGGTCGCCGGTCGCACGAGCTGCCCCCTGGCGCACGGGTCATCGTCCGTCGCTCGTCGCGGCCCGTCCGGCTGGCACGGCTGCATCCGGCCGCGTTCACGGACCGGCTGGTGCGCAAGTTCCGCCTGCCCGTCGACGGGTGGCGGGGCAGCGACGCGGAGAGCGCATCGTGATCGAGGAGATCCGGATGCAGCACCTCGGCGTGATCGCGGATGCCGTGCTTCCGCTCGGGCCCGGATTCACCGCGATCACCGGTGAGACCGGAGCGGGCAAGACCATGGTCGTCACCGGGCTCGGCCTGCTGCTCGGTCAGCGCGCCGACTCCGGCGCCGTCCGCGCCGGGGCTGCGCAGGCGGCAGTGGCCGGCGTCTGGGTCGTTCCCGACACGGGCGCTGTGGCCGACATCGTCGCGGATGCCGGCGGAGAGCTGGAACCGGCGGACGCCGGCGCCTCGGAGCTCTACGTCTCCCGCACGCTGAGCGCCGAGGGGCGCAGCCGCGCGAGCGTCGGAGGGAGGGCCGCGCCCGCCGGAGTCCTCTCCGCCCTCGCCGAGGAGCTCGTGGTCGTGCACGGCCAGTCCGAACAGCTGCGATTGAAGTCCGCCTCTGCGCAGCGCGATGCCCTCGACCGCTTCGGCGGCGCGCCGATCGCGGCGGCTCTCGCCGCCTACGGCGCGGCGTTCGAGCGCTGGCGCGCTCTCGACGCGCGGCTGAGGGATCTCACCGACAATCGCGACCGCCGCGCCGACGAGGCCGCGCGCCTGCGCGAGGCGCTGGCGCTGATCGAGGCCACGGACCCGCAGCCGGGGGAGGACGAGGCCCTCGCCGAGCGCGCGGAGCGTCTCGCGAACTCAGAGGAGCTGCGGCAGGCGGCGGCGCTCGCGCACGGCGCCCTGTCCGATGAAGACGGAGACGCGGACGCATCCGGTCTCCTGGCAGAGGCGCGCCGCATCCTCGAACGGGTGACCGATCCCGCCCTCGCCGGCATCGCGGAAGGACTCGCCGAGGTCGGCTACCGTGTGGCGGACCTCGCCGGGCAGCTCGCCGGATATCTGGCGGACCTCGACGAGTCCGGGCCGCACGAGCTCGCAGCGGTCGAGGAGCGCCGTGCCGCCCTCGCCACGCTGGTCAGGGCGCACGGCTCGCTCGACGCCGCCCTCGACCTGTGGCAGTCCGGTTCCGCACGGCTCGCCGAGCTGGACGACGACACCGACCGCGTGGAGCGGCTGGAAGCCGAGCGGTCCTCCGCCCGCGCGGCGCTCGATGAGGCCGCCGAGGCGCTCACCGCGGTGCGGAGCGAGGCCGCCGTCCGGCTCGGCGTCGCCGTCTCCGAGGAGCTGCACGCCCTCGCCATGCCGGATGCGACCCTGGAGGTCGCGGTCTCGCCGGGGATGGAGAGCACCCATGGGCGCGACGACGTCGCCATCCTGCTCGCTCCGCACCCGGGAGCGGAGCCGCGCTCCGTGGCGCGCGGAGCATCCGGCGGAGAGCTGTCCCGCGTGATGCTCGCGATCGAGGTCGTGATCGCCGGAGCCGATCCCGTCCCGACCTTCGTCTTCGACGAGGTGGACGCCGGCATCGGAGGAGCGGCCGCGATCGAGGTGGGACGGCGACTCGCCCGGCTCGCCGAGACCTCGCAGGTGATCGCCGTCACCCACCTCGCGCAGGTCGCCGCCTTCGCGAACAACCATCTCTCCGTCGTGAAGTCCAACGATGGCGCGGTCACCGCGTCCAGCGTGCGCCGACTGGAAGGTCAGGACCGTGAGGCGGAGATGGCGCGCCTGCTGTCCGGACTCGCCGATTCGGACGCCGCGCTCACCCACGCCCGTGAGCTGCTCAGCCTCGGCGCCACCGCGAACTGATAGGATTGAAGCCCGTGATGAACTCTTCCGACGCGGGGCCCAAGAACGACACCACCAAGCACATCTTCGTCACCGGCGGTGTCGTTTCGTCTTTGGGCAAGGGGCTCACCGCAGCCAGCCTGGGCAATCTCCTCACGGCGCGCGGTCTCCGCGTCGTCATGCAGAAGCTCGATCCCTATCTGAACGTCGACCCTGGAACCATGAACCCGTTCCAGCACGGCGAGGTCTTCGTCACGGACGACGGCGCCGAGACCGACCTCGACATCGGCCACTACGAGCGCTTCCTTGACATCAACCTGTCGCAGGCGGCCAACGTCACCACCGGCCAGATCTACTCGCAGGTGATCGCCAAGGAGCGCCGGGGAGAATATCTCGGCGACACCGTTCAGGTCATCCCGCACATCACCGACGAGATCAAGCGCCGCATGCGCCTGCAGGCCCATGAAGAGCCCCGACCGGACGTCATCATCACCGAGGTCGGCGGTACCGTCGGCGACATCGAGTCGCAGCCCTTCCTGGAGGCCGCCCGGCAGCTGCGCCATGAGCTCGGCCGCGACAGCGTGTTCTTCGTGCACGTCTCCCTCGTCCCGTTCATGGGAGCGTCGGGCGAGCAGAAGACCAAGCCCACCCAGCACTCCGTCGCCGCTCTCCGCCAGGTCGGCATCCAGCCCGACGCGCTCGTGCTGCGCAGCGACCGGCCGGTGAGCGAGTCCAACCGCAACAAGATCGCCCTGATGTGCGATGTGGACGTCGAGGGCGTCGTGAACACGGTCGACCTCCCGAGCATCTACGACATCCCCTCGACCCTCAACGAGCAGGGCCTGGACAGCTACATCGTCCGCCGCCTCGGCCTGGACGCCAAGGCCGCCGACGTCGACTGGACGCGCTGGAACAAGGTCCTGCACGCGGTGCACAACCCCAAGCACGAGGTCACGATCGGCCTGGTGGGCAAGTACATCGACCTGCCGGACGCCTACCTCTCCGTCACCGAGGCGCTGAAGGCCGGCGGCTTCGCCCAGGAGACCAAGGTCAGCATCCGCTGGATCCCCTCCGACCTGTGCGAGACGCCGGAGGGCGCGAAGACGCAGCTCGGCGCGCTGGACGGCATCTGCGTTCCCGGCGGCTTCGGCATCCGCGGCATCGAGGGCAAGCTCGGGGCGCTCCGGTTCGCGCGCGAGCAGGGCATCCCGACTCTCGGCCTCTGCCTCGGCCTGCAGTGCATGGTCATCGAGTACTCGCGCAACGTCGCAGGCATCGCGGATGCCTCGTCGAGCGAGTTCGACCCAGAGACCACTGCGCCCGTCATCGCGACCATGGCCGAGCAGGTGGACATCATCGACCACGGCGACCTGGGCGGCACGATGCGCCTCGGCCTGTACCCCGCGCGCCTCGCCGAGGGATCCATCGCCGCGGAGGTGTACGGGACGACGGAGGTGCAGGAGCGCCACCGCCACCGTTACGAGGTCAACAACTCCTATCGCGAGCGGATCGCGGGAGCGGGTCTCGTCTTCTCCGGACTCAACACCGATCTCGACCTCGTCGAGTTCGTCGAGCTTCCCCGTGAGGTCCACCCGTACTACGTGGCCACCCAGGCGCACCCGGAGCTGCGCTCGCGTCCGACGGATCCGCACCCGCTCTTCCGCGGTCTCGTCGGTGCGGCGATCGAGCGGCACCGCTCCAGCGAGCTGTTCGACGTCGAGTCCGATGACTGATCCCGCACCCATGACCGCGCTGCGCGACGAGGCGTTCGAGCCGGAGGTGCTTCAGAGCGACCTCGTCTACAAAGGCTGGGTGTGGGACGTCCGCTCCGACCGTGTCGCCTACGGCGGCGGTGAGATCATCCGTGAGTACGTCGCGCACACCGGGGCGGTCGCCGTCGCCGCGATCGATGACGAGGGCAGGGTGCTGCTGATCCAGCAGTACCGGCATCCGATCCGGCATCGCGACTGGGAGCTTCCGGCCGGGCTGCTCGACATCCCGGGGGAGGAGCCGCTCCGCGCCGCGCAGCGCGAGCTGGCCGAGGAGGCGGACCTCGTCGCGTCGCACTGGGAGCCGCTGGTGTCCACCTGGACGACCCCCGGCGGCAACGACGAGATGATCCACGTGTTCCTCGCGACAGGCGTCTCGTCCGCCGCGGAGGCGCACGCGCGCGAGGACGAGGAAGCCGACATCCGTGTCGAGTGGGTTCCGCTGTCGGATGCCGTGGATGCCGTCCTGGCGGGGCGCATGCACAACGGCATCCTGTCCATCGGCGTGCTCGCTGCCGAGCGACGGCTCCGGGGCGCGAGCACCGGGCGGTAGCCGTGCTCGTCGCGCGCGCGATCGACGCCTATCTCCGGCACATCACGATCGAGCGCGGGCTGTCGGCGCACACGGTCGCAGCGTATCGCCGCGATCTCGGGGTGTACGCGGCGTGGCTGGCGGATGCCGGCATCGACGACACCGCGGCCGTGACCGGCTCCATCGTCAGCCGGTTCATCGCGGATCGATCCGCCGCTGTCCCACCGCCGGCGGCGACGAGCCTTGCGCGGCTGCAGTCGTCGGTGCGGGGCCTGCACAGATTCCTGGTGCGGGAGGGGATCGAGGTCGAGGAGCCGACAGGGCGGCTGCGCCCGCCGAAGGCGCCGCAGCGGCTGCCCAAGGCGCTCACCATCGATCAGGTGGAGCGCCTGCTCGCCGCCCCCTCGCCCGACGAGCCGATGGGCATCAGGGACCGCGCCCTGCTCGAGCTGCTGTACGCGACCGGCGCGCGCGTCTCTGAGGCTGTCGGCCTCGATGTCGACGACCTGGCCCACGGCGAAGTCCTCCGGTTGCGGGGCAAGGGATCCAAGGAGCGGATCGTGCCGGTGGGATCCTATGCGCGCCGGGCGGTGGACGCCTACCTGACGAGGGTGCGGCCGGGGCTCGCGGCGAAGGGGAAGGCGACGGCGAGGCTCTTCCTCGGCGCGCGCGGTGCTCCGCTGTCCCGGCAGAGCGCATGGCTCGTGATCCGCGCGGCGGCAGACAAGGCGCAGATCACCTCCGAGGTGTCGCCGCACACGCTGCGCCACTCCTTCGCGACGCATCTGCTGCAGGGCGGCGCCGACGTGCGCGTCGTCCAGGAACTGCTCGGGCACGCCTCTGTGGCGACCACTCAGATCTACACCCACGTCTCCGTCGATACGCTTCGCGACATCTACGCGACCTCCCATCCGCGTGCCCGCTGATGTCGATCGCGGCGGGGGAGCACCGACTTCCCCCTTGTCCTCGCTAGAATCGACCGAGCACGAAGGAGCAGGAGAACCGGTGGCTGAGAACGCGGCGAAGTCCAAGGGCAAGGCGTCGAAGGGCGACGAGACCCCGATCGGACCCACCGGGCGCCCCTATCACGGCTTCCCGACGCCCGCGCCGTTGGAATCCCATGGGCCCGCCCGCATCATCGCGCTGTGCAACCAGAAGGGCGGCGTCGGCAAGACGACGACCTCCATCAACCTCGCGGCCGCTCTCGCCGAGTACGGTCGCAAGGTGCTCGCCGTCGACTTCGACCCGCAGGGCGCGCTGTCGGCGGGGCTGGGCATCCAGACGCACGACGTGCCGACGATCTACGATCTGCTGCTGGACATCAAGCGCGATCCGCGCGAGGTGATCGTGCACTCCTCGACGCCGGGCCTCGACGTGATCCCCGCGAACATCGACCTCTCGGCCGCCGAGGTGCATCTCGTCAACGAGGTCGCCCGCGAGACCATCCTGTCGCGGGTGCTCCGCCAGGTCGCGGGGGACTACGACGTCATCCTCATCGACTGCCAGCCCTCGCTCGGGCTTCTGACCGTGAACGCGCTCACCGCCAGCCACGGCGTGCTGATCCCGCTCGAGTGCGAGTTCTTCGCGCTGCGCGGCGTCGCGCTGCTCATCGAGACGATCGACAAGGTCCGCGACCGCCTGAACCCGGCCATCACGCTCGACGGTCTGCTCGCAACCATGTACGACCCGCGCACGCTGCACTCCCGTGAGGTGCTCGAGCGCGTCGTCGAGGCCTTCGGCGACGACGTGCTGGAGACCGTGATCGGTCGCACCGTCAAGTTCCCGGATGCTTCGGTCTCGGGCGTCCCCATCACCGAGTTCGCGCCCGAGCACGCCGCAGCGCAGGCGTACCTCCGACTGGCGCGGGAGCTGGTCGCCCGTGGCGCCGTCGCGTAGCGACGGCGCCACCCCGCCGGAGGCGGGAGAGGGCACTGCACCTGAGGTCGTCGGCTCGGCCGACGACCGGTTGGCGCGTAGCGACGGCGAGTCGCCGGTTTCCTCCTCGTTCGTTGAGCGAGCCGGAGGCGAGTCGAAACGGGGTTCGGCGGGGGAACCCGTTTCGACTCCGTCGGCTGCGCCGTCGTCGCTCAACGAACGGGAGGAGCAGGCGTCGTCGTCGTCGCTCGACGGGCGGGAGGGCGAGGAGAGCGAGCGGGACGACGCCGGCTTCCGCGTCTCCCTGAACGGCTTCGACGGCCCCTTCGACCTGCTGCTGAATCTCATCTCGAAACACGAACTCGACATCACCGAGATCTCGCTGAGCAAGGTCACCAACGAGTTCATCGCCTATCTCGCCGAGCTGGATGCCGAGGAGGAGCTCGACCAGGCATCCGAGTTCCTCGTCGTGGCTGCGACTCTGCTCGACATGAAGGTCGCGGGTCTCCTCCCGCAGGGTGAGCTCGTCGACGCCGAGTCCGTGGCGCTGCTGGAGGCGCGGGATCTGCTCTTCGCGCGCCTGCTGCAGTACCGCGCCTTCAAAGAGGTCTCGGCCTGGTTCGCACGGAGCCTCCGACGGGAGGATCGCCGGCATGTCAGAGCGGTCCGGCTCGAGGAGAGGCATCGCCGCCAGACGCCGGAGCTCGTCTGGGCGCTCAGCGTCGACGACTTCGCCGCCCTCGCTCTGCTGGCCTTCGCACCCAAGGAGATCCCGCACGTCGGTCTCGACCATCTGCACGCGCCGCTCGTCAGCATCCGCGAGCAGGCGGCGATCGTGGTGACCCTGCTGCGGAACACCGAATCGCTGACGTTCCGCGAGCTCGTCGCGGGCACCTCGGAGCCAGGGATCGTCGTGGCCCGGTTCATCTCGGTGCTCGAGCTCTACCGGCACGCGGCGCTGTCCTTCGAACAACTGGAACCGCTCGGCGAGCTGACGCTGCGCTGGGCAGCCGACTCCTGGTCGGACGAGATGCTGGCGACCCTGGGAGCCGACTATGACCGATGACGTGACCACACCGCTCGACCCCGCGGAGACGGCCGAGGCGATCGGATCCGATGCGCCCTTGACGGAGAAGCTGGAGGCGATCCTGCTCATCCTGGAGGAGCCGCTCGGACTCGTGGCGCTGGCAGCCGCCGTCGGCGCGCCCGTTCCCGCCGTGCGGCAGGCGATCGAGACGCTCGTGGAGGACTACGACGGTCGAGGGCGCGGACCCCGGCGCGGCTTCGAGCTGCGCGAGGTCGGCGGCGGATGGCGGCTGTACGTCCGCGACGACCACGACGACCTCGTCGCGGAGTTCGTGGGCGGGCAGGCCCCCGCCCGACTGTCGCAGGCGGCACTGGAGACCCTCTCGGTGATCGCCTACAAGCAGCCGGTCACCCGCGGCCAGGTCGCCTCCATCCGCGCGGTGAACGTCGACTCCGTCGTGCGCACCCTTCTCGCCCGCGGCCTCATCACGGAGCTGTTCGCGGACTCCGAGACGGGGGCGATCAACTACGGCACCACGGACGCGCTGCTGCAGAACCTCGGCATCAACTCGCTCGACGAGCTCCCGCCGATCTCCCCGCTGCTCGACGACGGCTCGAACGGCTTCGACGAGAGCGGCATCCGATGACCCTCCGCCCGTTCGAATCGCGCGAATGGACGCATTCCGGGGCCGAAAGCATACATTTGCGCGATTCGAACGAGGAGCGGCATGACTGAGCCAGAAGGCATCCGCCTGCAGAAGGTCCTCGCGAACGCCGGCGTCGCGTCGCGCCGCGTCGTCGAGCAGTACATCGTCGAGGGGCGCATCCGGGTCAACGGCGCGGTGGTCACCGAGCTCGGCACCCGCATCGATCCGGAGAAGGATCTCGTCGACGTCGACGGCACCGCGGTGCAGCTGGACGTCTCCAAGCGCTATGTGATGCTCAACAAGCCGACCGGCGTCGTGAGCACCATGCGCGATGAGAACGGCCGGCCTGACCTCCGCGGCTTCACGAGGGAGTATGAGGAGCGGCTCTACAACGTGGGCCGTCTGGACGCCGAGACGAGCGGTCTGCTGATCCTCACGAACGACGGCGAGCTCGCGCACGTGCTCGCGCATCCCTCCTTCGGCGTCACGAAGGTGTACATCGCCAAAGTCGAAGGTGCTGTGACGGCGCAGACGATCGCGCAGCTGACGCGCGGCATCGAGCTCGAGGACGGGCCCATCGCGGCCGACAAGGCGCGCCTTCTCGACACCTCGCGCGGCTCGAGCCTGGTCGAGCTGACCCTGCACTCCGGCCGGAACAGGATCGTCCGCCGGATGATGGCGGCGGTCGGGCATCCTGTCACCGAACTCGTCCGGCGCCAGTTCGGTCCGCTGCACCTGGGAACGCTCCCGGCGGGGAGGTCCAGGGAACTGACTAAAATCGAACGTGGCGCGCTGTTGACTCTCGCGCGCCGTGATGCCCCTGCGGATGCGACGCCGGGAGACGTGCAGGAGAAGCAGTGAGCGAACAGGTCCGTGGTGCCGTTGTGCCCCCTCGGCTCTCGGGGACCGTTCGCGTCGTCGGCTCCGGCCTTCTCGGGGCGAGCATCGGCCATGCGCTGCGCGCCAAGGGCGTCGACGTCGTGCTCGCGGACGCCTCGCCGGCGCAGCTGCGCCTCGCGATCGACTACGGGGCCGGGCGACCGGAGCGGGACGACGACCGGCCGTCGCTGATCGTCGTGGCCGTGCCTCCGGACGTCACCGCCGACGTGATCCAGGCGGAGCTCACGCGTTTCCCCGAGGCCGTCGTCACCGATGTCGCGAGCGTCAAGCTCGAGCCCTTCCGCGCCCTCAGACAGCGAGGCGTCGACCTCACCCGCTACATCGGCTCGCACCCGCTCGCCGGACGCGAGCGCGGCGGCGCGATCTCGGCCCGCGCCGATCTGTTCGTCGGCCGCCCCTGGGTGGTGTGCCGCGACGAGGACACGCGTCCCGCCGATCTGGCGCTGGTGGAGGCGCTGGCCCTGGACGTCGGCGCGATGCCGTTGGAGATGACGCCCGAGGAGCACGACCGCTCGGTCGCCCTGACCTCTCACGTGCCGCAGGTGGTGGCGAGCCTGCTCGCCGGCCGGCTGGCCACCGCCGACGAGGGCGCCCTCCGCCTGGCGGGGCAGGGCGTGCGCGACACGACGCGGATCGCGGCCTCTGCTCCCGAGCTCTGGGTGCAGATCCTCGGTGCGAATGCGCAACCCGTCGTCGAGGTCCTCGACCGGCTGGCGGATGATCTTCGCGAGGTCTCTGACGCTCTGCGTGACCCGGCTGCGCCCGGCGCCCGGCGCACGATCGCCGACGCCATCCGGCAGGGCAACGAGGGCGTCGAGCGCCTGCCCGGCAAGCACGGTCAGAACCGCCGCTACGAGCAGCTCGTCGTCATGGTCGATGACACCGCCGGCCAGCTCGGACGGCTCTTCGGCGAGCTCGGCGAGCTCGGCGTCAACGTGGAGGATCTGCGTCTGGAGCACTCGCCGGGCGCACAGTTCGGCCTCGCCGAGATCAGCGTGGCCCCCGCCGCGCTGAACGGCGCGATCGCCGGGCTGCAGGAGCGCGGGTGGCGGATCGCGGGGACGACCAATGACTAGTGCGGGCAAGTTCATCGCGATCGACGGGCCCGCAGGTTCGGGTAAGTCCAGCGTCGCCAAGGCCGTGGCGCGTGCGCGCGGATACGGATATCTCGACACCGGCGCCGCGTATCGTGCACTGGCCTGGCATGTGCTCGACCGTGGCGCGGACACGGCGGATGCCGAAGCCGTTCGTGCCGCGGCATCCGATTTCGGCCTCCGCATCGGACTCGACCCCGATGACCGCTCGGTGCGCGTCGGCGATGCGGACGTCACCTCGGCGATCCGCGAGAGCCGGGTCTCCGCGGCGGTCAGCGGCGTCGCGCGCGTGCCGGAAGTGCGCGCCCAGGTGAACGAGCTGTTCCGTGCGCTCGTGGCCGCGGCGCCCTTCGACGCCGTCGTCGTGGAGGGGCGCGACATCACCACCGTCGTCGCCCCCGACGCCCCGGTGCGCATCCTCCTCACCGCTGCTCCCGAGGTGCGCGCCGCGCGCCGTGCCGGAGAGCTCGCGGGTGAGAACGCGGCCGTGGTCGCCGAGGCCCTGCACCGCAGGGATGCCGCGGACAGCACCGTCGTCGACTTCCTCAACGCCGCGGACGGCGTCGAGGTCGTGGATTCGACGGCCCTCGATTTTTCCCAGACCATCGACGCCGTTCTCGCGGTGATCGACCGAAAGCAAGGAGCGGGACATGTCCGCTGAAGACGAGTACGAGGGCGGCCCCGACCACCTCGAGGAGAAGCTGAGCGAACTGGACGAGGAGCTCGCCGATCAGCGGGCGGACGCACTTCGCGCCGGCCTCGCCGAGTACGACCTGGACGACGAGGACGCCGTGCTCCTGGCCGGCCTCGCCGACGGCGAGAACGGGATCGAGTTCTCGCCTGCGCTGCCGGTCGTCGCGATCGTCGGCCGGCCGAACGTGGGCAAGTCGGCGCTGGTGAATCGCATCCTCGGCCGCCGTGAGGCCGTCGTGGAGGACACCCCCGGCGTCACCCGCGACCGCGTCACCTACAAGGCGGAGTGGAACGACCGGCGCTTCTCGCTGGTCGACACCGGCGGCTGGGAGCCCGACGCCCGCGGCATCGACCGTTCGGTCGCCGCGCAGTCCGAGATCGCCATCGACCTCTCCGACGTCATCCTCTTCGTCGTCGACGCGATGGTCGGCGCCACCTCGACCGACGAGCACGTCGTGCGGCTGCTGCGCAAGAGCGGCAAGCCGGTGTTCCTCGTGGCGAACAAGATCGACGACGCACGGCAGGAGCCCGAGGCGGCCCCGTTGTGGAACCTGGGGCTCGGCGAGCCGCATCCGGTCTCGGCGATCCACGGGCGCGGCGTCGCCGACCTGTTGGATGCCGTCCTGAAGAAGCTGCCGGAGGTGTCCGCCGTCGCCAAGCAGGAGATCGGCGGACCGCGTCGCGTCGCGATCCTGGGCCGTCCGAATGTCGGCAAGTCCTCGCTTCTGAACAAGGCGGCAGGGGAGGAGCGGGTCGTCGTGAACGACCTCGCCGGCACCACGCGCGACCCGGTGGACGAGGTCGTCGAGCTGGGCGGCCGGCTGTGGCGCCTCGTCGACACGGCCGGCATCCGGCGCCGCGTGCACCTGCAGCAGGGCGCCGACTTCTACGCCTCCCTCCGGACGTCGGCCGCGCTCGAGAAGGCCGAGGTGGCCGTCGTGGTGATCGACGTCTCGCAGCCGATCAGCGAGCAGGACATCCGCATCATCGATCTCGTGCTGGAGTCCGGCCGCGCGCTCGTGCTGGCGTTCAACAAGTGGGACCGCCTGAACGACGCCGACCTGGAGAACCAGGACCGCCGCCGCTACCTGGAGCGGGAGATCGAACAGGACCTCGCGCACGTCGCCTGGGCTCCGCGCGTGAACATCTCGGCGAAGACGGGGCGGCACCTCGACAAGCTCGTCCCCGCGCTGGAGACCGCGCTGGAGAACTGGGACCGCCGCATCCCGACAGGCAAGTTCAACGCGTTCCTCTCGGAGCTCGTCGCCGAGCATCCGCACCCGCTCCGCGGAGGCAAGCAGCCGCGCATCCTGTTCGGCACGCAGGCGTCCACCCGCCCGCCGACGTTCGTGCTGTTCACGACCGGCTTCCTCGACCCCGGATACCGGCGGTTCATCCAGCGCCGCCTGCGCGAGCTCTACGCGTTCGATGGAACTCCGATCGTCATCAGCATGCGTGTGCGGGAGCGGCGCCAGCGCTAGTCCCACCCTCAGGATCGCACTGTAGAGTGGGGCGGGAGATCGACGTGAGATCCGCCACCGCCCGGCCTACGACATGACCGCTCGTCTGGGCAGGGAGGGGACGCACCCGCGAACGGGTTCCTTCTCCGCTCATCCGACGAATCAGCGCTCGTCGGCTCGCCGCGGCAGGTGACGCCGCGCTCGTAGCTGTTCCGCACGACCGCGCCGTCCAAGACGGAGAGCATCCGCTCGACGTTGGGCCGTGCGCGCGATTCCGCAGGAGGACGCATGACGACATTGACCCCGCTTCCCTCAGAGCGTCGCCCCGACGACCGACTGCTCGGTCGTTCCGACATCCGGCTGGATCGCGGGATGCTCCATCTCGTCCACGATTCGCTCTCCCCGGAGCAGGCGCGGACGGAGGATCTGCTGATCATCGCCGGTGTGCTCGAGCGCGCGGGGGTGGAGCTGCTCCTGGTGCGGCACGGGATTCGAACGCCCGCTGTCGTGATCGATGCGGCCCGACGCGATGACGCCATCGCGGCGCTGCAGGCGGGCTGTGAACGCGAGCCGTTCTACGTCAAACCCCGGGGGCTGTCCGTCGTCGCCCTGGCGGATCTGGATCTGCGCGTGGCGGGCCCGAGCAGCCTCCGTCTTTTCCGGCCGCGCATTGCGGGAGGGCTCCGCTACGGGGTGTCCGCGGGCGTCCGGGTGGAGTTCTGGCAGTTCGGCGAGCACACGATCGATGCGCCCGCCGCCAATGCGCTCACACGCCGGGTCATCGCCGCCGAGGAGGCGGCGTACACGACCGTCTCCCGCTACGGGCGGACCTGGCGGACGCTGGCGGGCATGTTCGACACGCATCCGGGGGAGTTCACGCAGGACGTCGACATGGTCTTCACCTGGGTGGACGGCTCATCGAGCGAGTTCCAGCGTCAGCGTGCGGCGCAGATGGCCGAGTACGTCGTGGGCGAGGGGGATGACGGCTCCGCGCGCTATCGGCACGTCAACGAGCTGCGCTACGCGCTGCGCAGCGTGCACATGTACGCGCCCTGGGTCCGTCGCATCTTCATCGCGACGGACTCCCCGCGGCCGGACTGGCTGGCCGATCACCCGAAGGTCACGCTCGTGCGCAGCGAGGAGTTCTTCGCAGACCCCGACGCGTTGCCGACGCACAACTCGCACGCCGTCGAAGCGCAGCTGCACCGCATCGACGGCCTCGCCGAGCACTTCCTGTACTCCAACGACGACATGTTCTTCGCGCGTCCCGTCGAGCCGGAGCTGTTCTTCTCCCCGGCCGGGGTGACGAAGTTCGTCGAGTGCGACGTCCGCATCGGGACCGGACCGTCCGCGCCGGGGCGCAGCGGTCACGACAACGCCCTCCGGGTCAATCGAGCCCTTCTGCAGGAGCGCTTCGGGCGGACGATCGTCCGCGACCTCGAGCACTGTGCGACGCCCTTGCGGCGCAGCATCATGGTGGAGATGGAACGAGAGTTCGCGGAGGACTTCCGTCGCACCGCCGCGTCCCGGTTCCGCAGCGCCACCGACATCTCGGTGACGAACTGCCTCTATCACTACTATGCGCTGTTCACCGGGCGGGCGATCGCCAGCACGGAGCCTCGCACGCGCTACTTCCAGACCACGCAGGCCAAGCCGTTGCGCCGGGCGTCACGGCTTCCCTCTCGCCGTGACGTGGACATGTTCTGCCTCAACGACGGCGGCGAATCGGATGCGGTGCCCGAGCGGATGCGCGTGCAGGTCGTCACCGAGCTGCTCGATCGCCTTTTCCCCGTCCGCGCGCCGTGGGAGCGGGAGGACGGGGCGGCCGTTAAGCCCCCGCGGAGACGAGTCGTCGTACGTCGCTGACCTCGTGAGCCAGCCCTGCATCGCGCAGGCGACGCCGGACCTCGACGGCGTCGATGTGCTCGAGCGGCTTCGGCGCGTCCACGGCGACGACCGAATGCACGATGGTGTCGTCGAAGACGTGGATCAGGTTGAACGCCTGCGACCCATCCTGCGGACGGGTTCCGCCGACGGGAACCGTCAGATCCTGCGCGTAGCAGGTCGACGAGGCCACCGAGACGGGGATGCCAGCGAAGGTCGCGAAGGTCGAGTAGTGCAGATGCCCCGCGATGATCGCACGCACGTCGGTGTCGCGCACCACATCGGCCAGCGCACGCTGATCACGCAGCTCCACGGTGGAGGCGAGAGGGAGCACGCTCGGCACCGGTGGGTGGTGCATGGCGAGGAGCGTGCCCAGCGGAGCCGGTGCGGACAGCTGTTCCGCGAGCCAGTCCAGTTGCGCTCGGCTCAGCTCGCCATGGTGATGTCCGGGGACGCTCGTGTCGAGGGTGATGAGGCGCAGTCCGTTGAGCTCGTCGACGCGATCGACGGGTGCGGACGGATCGCCCGTGGAATCGCCGTCGAGGAGCGCGCTTCGGAAGGCCCTTCGGTCGTCGTGATTGCCCATCACCCAGAACACCGGCGCTCCGAGCCGTGCGGCGAACGGCTCCACGAGCTCGCGCAGCAGCTCATAGGCACCCTGCTCGCCGAGATCGGCGAGATCGCCCGTGAAGACGATCCCGTCCGGCTGGACATCGGATTCCTGCATCGCGCGGAGCGCGAGCTCCAGTCGCGCGGCGCCGTCGACGCGGTCGAACAGCATCGGCGTCGACGCGCGCAGGTGGGTGTCGCTGATGTGGAGCAGGACTCGTTCGGCCGGAGGGTGCTCCGCCTGGCGCATGGCTCATGTCTCCCGAATGGCCCGCTCGGGCGTCGGACCGTCAAGGCGATGGTACCGGCATGCTCCCCACCGCGGGGTGAACGCGCGGTGAATGCTCCGAGATTCCCCGCTTCGGTCCCGCGCGGCGGTGAAACGTGCGCTCCCACGACCGGTTGATCGCCGCAGCCGGAGATGATGCAATGAGAGATGGACGTCGCAAAGCCGCGGAGTCCGGAGCGCGCGCCCACAAGGCCGGTCTGAAGAGGACACGATGAAGAACACCCTGCCCCTGCCCGATTTCGCCCACGAGCGCGTGGAGGTGATCACGGGACGGCGCAGCGGTCTTTTCATCGCCGTCGCCCTGCACTCGTCCGTGCTCGGCTCCGCTCTCGGAGGCGCGCGCCTGTGGACCTATCCGCACTGGAGCGACGCCCTCGGCGATGCGCTGCGACTGTCCGCGGCGATGACGCTGAAGAACGCCGCCGCCGGCCTGGATGCGGGCGGCGGGAAGTCCGTCATCGGCCTCCAGGAGGGAACGGTGCTGGACGCGGGGCGGCGTCGCGCCGCGTTCCTCGATCTCGGCGACGCGGTCGAATCGCTCGGCGGTCTGTACCGCACCGCGGAGGACGTCGGCTCGACGACCGAGGACATGCTGACGGTCAGCGAGCGGACCTCTCACGTCGTCGGGCTCCCCGATGCCGTCGGCGGCTCCGGTGAGCCGGCCGGTCCCACCAGCCACGGCGTGTACGAGTCCTTGCGCGCGGTGCTGGAGCGCGTGACCGGTTCACCCGAGGTCTCAGGGCGCCGCATCACGATCTCGGGGCTCGGGCAGGTCGGCGGACGCCTCGCTGTGCGCCTGTCCGCCGAAGGGGCGCTCCTGACCGCGACCGATGTGAACCCGGCGCGCCGGCAGTTCGCGAACGACCTCGGCATCGCCTGGGCGGAGCCGGGCGCCGAGCACCTCGTGCCGGGCGACGTGTTCGTCCCGGCCGGCATCGGCGGTCTGCTCACCGACGAGGTCATCGACGCGCTGGAGGTCCGAGCGGTCTGCGGTCCGGCGAACAACCCGCTGGCCTCGCACGACGGCGCCGACCGCCTCGCCGCCAGGGGGATCCTCTACGCGCCGGACTTCGTGGTGAACGCCGGTGGCGTCATCTACCTCGACCTCGAGGCGAAGCGCCTGGGCACGCGGGCGGAGATCATGGAGCGCGTGGCGGGGATCGGCGACACCGTGCGCAGCATCCTGACCGATGCCGAGGAGCGCGGGATCACCCCGCTGCGGGCCGCGGAAGAGCTCGCGGAAGCCCGGCTGCGCGCGGGCCGGGCGCCGGAGAGCGTGCTCTCCTAGGCGCCGATCTCGTCGGCCAGCCGATCCCAGAGCTGCCGGCTGCAGGCGGCGACGGCCTCTTCCCAGATCTGGTTGGCGCCGTCCTGGGCGTTGTCCGAGACGGCCTTCCAGATGCGGATGGGCACCCCGAACTGCTGCGCGACCCAGGCGTAGACGTATGCCTCCATGTCGACCAGCCGTCCGCCCAGCGCCCGGATCGCGAGGACGGTGTCGGCGTCGTCCACGAAGCTGTCGCCGGTGGCGATCACCACGTCACCGTCCCCGAGCGCCAGACTCTGCGGCATGGAGACGTGGTGACCGGCGACGCCGTTGTCATCGATCACGTCGTACTGGAACGCCGTGTCCACGACGTGGACCCCCGGCGCGATGCCCGGGTCGATCGCGCCCGCGGTGCCGACGACGAGGATCTCCTCGTAGTCCGCGGCGTCCAGGGCCCTGGTCAGGCCGTAGGCGGCCTTGATCTTCCCCGGTCCGGTCACCAGCCGCTCATAGCCGGGCACCTGCTCGGGGAAGGCGACGAGTTCGGAATCGAGGGCGGCGAGGAGAAGCTTCACCGGACCATCCTCGCAGAGCGTGTGACGCTCCGGGTCACACGGCGTGCCAGGGCCCGGATGCTGTGAAAAGCTGGAGTCGTGACCATCGTGCCTCCGACTCCCGGCGAGCCGCGGTGTCCGGACGGGCCGCGGAACCCCGGCGACGCCTGGGTCGTCGCGGACACGGGGGAGCGGTACTGGGGGCGGTTCGGAGCCGCGGGACTGCTCGCCGTGGACGCCGTGCGCGGCATCCTGCTGCAGCACAGGGTCGCATGGAGCCACTTCGGCGGCACGTGGGGGCTTCCGGGCGGGGCGCTGCACGAGCACGAGTCCACGATCGCCGGCGCTCAGCGCGAGGCCGCCGAGGAGGCGGGCATCCCCGCCGGTGCCGTCGTCCCGCGATGCACCAGCGTCTTGGATCTGCGGATCTGGTCGTACACGACCGTCGTCGCCGACGTGGTGCATCCCTTCGAGCCGGTCATCAGCGATCCGGAGAGCGTGGCCCTCGAGTGGGTGCCGGTGACGGAGGTCGCCGAGCGTCCCCTGCATCCCGGCTTCGGCTCCGCCTGGCCGGTGCTGCGCGAGCTGCTCCCGGTTCGTCCCGCGGTCGTCGTGGACGCCGCGAACGTCGTGGGCTCGGTGCCGGACGGCTGGTGGCGGGATCGCGCCGGCGCCGCGGCGCGGCTGCACGCCTCCCTCGCGGGGCTCGCCGTGCCCGCCGCCGAGCTCGGGCTGGAGGGGACCGCGTGGTACCCCGAGGTCTCGTTCGTCGTGGAGGGTCAGGCCCGGTCCTTCGAACCCGATGCGGATGCCGTGCACGTCGTCCGCGCCCCTGGCGCCGGCGACGACGCGATCCTCGCCGAGGCGGAGCGGCTCGTCGAGGCAGGACGTGCCGTCACGGTGGTGACGAGCGATCGCGGCCTGCGCGCCCGCGTCGAGGCCGCAGGCGCCCGCGTGCAGCCGGCCGGATGGCTGACTTCTCTCGTTCGCTGAGTCATTGCTCGGATCATCGGGCCGCCCCGCTCACCGAGTGAGGACGGCGGGACCGGTGGGTTTTCCTCGTTCGTTGAGCGAGGAGGCCGGGGCTGGTCGGTCTTCCTCGTTCGTTGAGCGAGGAGGCCGGGGCTGGTCGGTCTTCCTCGTTCGTTGAGCGAGGACGGCGGAGCCGACCGAGTCGAAACGGGGCTCGGCGGGAGCTGCGTTTCGACTCGCCTCCGGCTCGCTCAACGTGCGGGTGGGGACGGCTCGCTCAACGTGCGGGAGGGGACGGCTCGCTCAACGTGCGGGAGGGTGCGGTTCGCTCAACGTGCGGGGGACGAACGGGGGACGAGCGGGGAAGCCCGGGCGCGCACGATGCGTGGAGGAGAGCGGTTCAATCCCGCCCGCGGAGCCGGTCGATGTCGCGGCGCTCGCGCTTGGTCGGTCGCCCTGCACCGCGGTCCCGCACCGCGATGACGGCCTGGGGCTCCCTGAGCGGCGTGCGCTCCTCGTAGGCGAGGGCCGCGAGGGGCGCCCCGACGCGCTTGACGAGCGTCTGACGCACGGCGAGGATGCGGTCGAAGCCGCTGATGCGCACGCGCACCTCGTCGCCCGGCTTCACGGTCTGCGCCGCCTTGGTCTTCTCGCCGTTGACGCGTACATGCCCGGCGCGGCATGCCGTGGTCGCCGCCGAGCGCGTCTTGTACACGCGGACGGCCCAGAGCCAGCTGTCGACCCGTACCGGCTTGGCCTGCGCCGAAGCATCCGTCATCGTTCCGCCTCCGTGGTGCGCAGTGTGGTGAGGACGCCCGCGACGAGGAGTCCCTGTCCGAGCGTGTAGGCGAGCATGACCGCCGGACTCGTCCAGTCGGGCATGATGTCCGGCAGGAACAGCCGGAAGGCGAGGATCGTGTCGCTGACGAGGAAGGACACCGAGCCGGCGACGATCACGGGGCGGCAGCGCGCGGCGGAGGCCGCCGTGCCGCCGAGGAGCAGGCCGTAGGCGGCGACGGCGGGGAGCAGCGCACCGGTGTGCGGGCCGAGCACGGCGATCATGGCGATCCACCAGACGGCGTAGGCGAGCGCCCACCACGGCATCCGACGCCGGTTCCGCAGCCGCAGGAACAGGACGATGTACGCGATGTGCGCGATGCCGAAGAAGCCGAGCATCAGCGGCAGCTCGGGCCCGCCGGGGAAGAAGGCGCCCGCGCCGTCGCCGAGCCAGGAGAACACCAGCGCGGCGCCGAGCAGCAGGAGCGCCCATCGTGGCCGCAGACGGGCGGAGAGCACGACGGGCAGAGCCAGCAGCGGCATGAGCAGCAGCTTGGTCGGCCCGGCCAGCTCGCTGTCCGTCGCGAGCGCCCCCGCATGCACGAGCGACACGAGGGCGTAGGGCAGGAACCCCCACAGCGGAAAGGAGCGGCGTCGCATCCTCCCATCGTAGATTCCTCGTGCCCGGATGCCGTCGTCCGCTAGGGTGGCGTCGTGCCCGTCGCCGAAGACCTCGCCCCTCCTGTCCGGGAACGCCGCCTGCGTCTCGTGCGCGACGGCTGGGGCTCCTCGCCGGAGGCGCACGAGCATCGTCTGCTGCGCGCCGCTCGTCCTGCGCTGCCGGTGCTGAACTGGCTCGGCCAGTTCGCCCGTCCTCTCCTCAAGGCGCCGGGGCTCGGCTGGATCACCGCCGACCCGCGCACGGCGAGGGCGCTGCTGAACGACCCTGAGCATCTCACTCTGCTCAGCGAGGGCGGGGTCGGGCACCTGTGGGCCCAGATCCTCGGCGACTGGGTGACCGAGCTCTTCGACGGACCAGGACATCACGATCTGCGGACGCGGAGCAGGGAGCTGTTCACGGAGAAGAACAGCAGGGCATTCGTCGATCATGCCTGGGGAGACCGCCTGACCGCCGCGAGGTCGGCGTTCGAGGCGGGCGAGGACCTCGATCTGGCCGATCTGAGCCGGGTGCTCGTGGGTCAGATGGTCTCGGCGCTGCTGGGCACGCCGGTGGATGCCGAACGCGGCGACGACGCATACCGGGAGATCTTCGCCACCGGTGAGGAGCTTGCGAGCATCGCGCTGGGCACGACATCGGACACGCGCCTTCCGCCGCACAGGATCGCGGCGGCGAGGACGATCGTGGAGCGCCTGACCGGGCACGTGGACGCCGCGTTCCCGGCGGCTCCCGTCGACACCGTGATCGGCCGCTGCCGCGAGCTCGGCCTCAGCCTGCAGGAGACCAAGGGCCTGGCCACGCTCCTCATGGTCGCCGGCACCGAGACCGCCGCCTCCGCAATGGCGCGGATGGCGGCTCTTCTCTTCGACAGCGGCGAGCAGCATCGTCTGCTGGCCGCTCCCGGGCATCGCGACGACGCGGTGCGGGAGGCTCTGCGCGTGACGAGCCCTGCGCCGCTCATCGGACGTGCCGTCCTCGCCGACCTCGAGATCGGCGGCCGCACGCTGCGGGCCGGGGATCGGGTCATGATCCTCACCTGGACGGCCAACAACCTCGTCGGAGGCTTCCGCATCGATCGCCCGTACGTGCCGCAGAACCGGCAGCTCTGGTTCGGGGCGGGGCGGCATCTGTGCCTGGGCGGGCCGCTCGCGAAGGCGGAGATGGCCGCCGTCCTCGAGCTGCTCCTCGGTGACGGGCGACCGTTCGAGATCGTCTCGCGCGCATACGGCCGCCGGGTGCTGATCCCGGCCTATGCGTCCCTCGTCGTGCGGAAGGCCCGCTGAGCGGTCACCAGCGTTCGGCGCCGTCCAGGGTGGTCGCGAACGGCGCGTATCCGAGCCGTTCGCGGGCCGCGGTGAGGTCGAAGGTGCGCTCGACGCCCAGCTGGCTGACGGCATAGCGCGTCAGCCGCGGGCGGGTGCGCAGGATCCGCGCCGACGCTTCCGCCATCCCGGCGACGGTCGAAGCGGCGCCGACGGGGATGCCGACGATCCTGGCCTCCACTCCGCGCCTGCGCAGGAACTCGGCGATCACGTCGCCGAGGAGCACCGGTTCGGCGTCGGCGACGTTGTAGACGCCGGACGGGCCGGTGAGCGACAGCCGGACCGCCTGCACGAGGTTGTCGACATGCGTCAGGGAATGCCGCACTGCTCCGCCCGCGGGAAGTACGAGCCGACCGCGGCGGACGGCGGCGACGACGCGAGGGAGGAGCGTGGTGTCGCCGGGGCCGTACACCGCGTGCGGGCGGAGGATCACGGCATCCGCGCCGTCGAGCTCGCGCTCGGCGAGCGCCTTCGTCGCGGAGTACGGGCTGAGATGGCGGGAGGGCGGTGGAGCGTCCTCGCGCAGCAGGATGCTGGGGGAGAACGCGTCGTAGACGCTGGATGACGACAGGTGCACGATGCGCGCGCCGGGGAAGGCCTCGCGCACGCGGCGGGCGCCGTCCCTGTTCACGCGCAGCGCCTCGTCCGCCGGAGCCCAGTCGTCCGCGAGCGCTGCGCTGTGCACGACGGCGTCGATCTCGACGACCGGCGGGGCGTCGGCGAGGTCCCAGACGAGATATCTGCCGTGCGGATGGCCCCAGCCTTCCGGGCGCCGGCCGAAGCCCGTGACGGCATGGCCGTCGTCCGCCAGCGCGGTCGCCACGGCTCCGCCGATGAAGCCGCTCGCGCCGGTGACGGCGATCCTCATCTCGCGTCCCGGAGGTGCGCGGCGACCAGAGCGGCAAGGGCCTTCCGGTCGAGCTTCCTCGCCCGTCCCGACCGCGGCAGCGCGTCGGCGACGAGGATGACGTCGGGGAGGACGCCGGCGTCGATGAGCCCCGGCAGCGCGCGACGCACGGAGGCGATGAGCGGATGCGTCGTCGAGAGCCCTGCGGGCGGATCCTCCGCGGGCACGATCACGAGGGCGATCCGGTCGTCGCCGATGTCGTCGGGGAATCCGCTGAGCACGACGTCCGCGACGCCGGGGAGCCCCGCGACGATCGGCTCGTAGAGCCCGGGGTACACGTTCTGCGTGCCGCGGATGAACATGTCCTTCTTGCGGCCGAGCAGCGTGAGCGCGCCGTCCTCGATGCGGGCGAGGTCCCCGGTGCGGATCTCGGCGAGCGGGTGCTCCGGAAGGTCGGTGAGATAGCCCCTGGCGAGGCCTTCCCCGGAAAGGATCAGCTCGCCGTCGTCGAGGCGCGCGGTCACGCTCGGGACGATCCTTCCCACGGCGTCCCCACCGTCCGGCGTCACGCCCGCGGCGAGCTTCGCGGGCCCGTCGGCGATCGCCACGGGGAGGATCTCGGTCATCCCGTAGATCGCACGGATCGCCGCGTCGGGGAAGCGCGAGCGGATGCGCTCCAGCAGGGGAAGGAGCACGGGGGCGCCGCCGAGCACCACCGTGTCGAGGCGAGGCGGTGCGATCTCCGGCCGCGCGTCGATCGCGCGCAGGATCGCGTCCATGGCCGCCGGGGCGGCGAAGAGGAGCTCGGTCTCGGGGAGCAGGGCGAGGTAGTCGTCCGGGCGGGCTCCGGGGCTCGTGCCGACCGGCGGCATGCTCCAGTGGGCCCCTGCGATGAGGGCGGGGATGCCGACCATGAGCTGATCGGTGAGCACGCGGTGGCCGGGGCGGATGCCGACGCCGGCGGCGAAGTCGCTGAGGCCGGCGCCGAGCGATCCCCGGGTGTGCACGACGCCTTTGGGGGCGGCGGTGGTGCCGCTCGTGAAGACGATCAGCGCCTCGTCGTCGGCATCCCCGTCCGGCGTCGCCGTGACCGGATGCCGGGTGAGGCCGCCCAGGGGCAGGGCCGCGCGCGGAACGCCGGGAAGCCATCGGCCGGCGCGGATGTGCCTCGCCTCCGGCACGAGCTTCGCGTAGGGGGCGAGCTCCAGTCCGCGGCGGCGGGCGATGCGGCGCAGCGGAGCGCTCGAGGCCAGGTAGAGCAGCGACTCGGCGGCGACCCAGCGGGGGGACGCGAGCCGGGTGCGCGAACGGAACAGCGCCTCACCGGCTCCCGGGTCGGCGAAGACCACCGTGCCGCGGGCGAGCACGATCCCGAGGGCCAGGACGACGGCATCCGGCCCCGGCCGCACCGAGAACAGCACCCGGTCGCCGGGGGCCATCCCCTCCGCGAGAAGGGCGGAGGCGACGGAGCGCACGCGTGTCGCGAGGTCTCGATAGGAGAGCGTCCTCCCGTTCGCGGTCAGCGCCGGGGCGGCGGGGCGGGCGCCGGCGCTGTCCAGGACGGCCTGCACGAGGTCGGTCATCCGCCCTGCACCACCAGACGCGAGTAGGCGGGGATCAGCACGTTCCTGGTGGCACGCCGTTCGACGACACGGAGTCCGGAGGTGGAGAGCAGCGGTGCGAGAACTGTGCGGATCTGGGCCATCGCGAGGGGAGCGCCGATGCAGAAGTGCACTCCGGCTCCGAACCAGAGCTGCTTGAGCTGCGCGGCAGGATTGCTGGCTGGGTCGAACTCGCCGAGCGCCCGGTCGGCCCAGTACGTCCCGAGGAGGATGCGCTCTCCGGCGCGGACCTCGACGTCCCCGATCCGTGCCGGGCGTGCGGCCGAGCGGATCATCATGGGCGTCGGCGTCGTGACGCGGAGCGCCTCAGCCACGGCGGCGTCCGTCAGGGAGGGGTCGGCGGCGAGGCGGGAGTGCCAGCCCGTGTCGGCGAGGATCGCGGCGAGGCGCGGGAGGAAGGACACCAGCGTCTCGGTGCCGGTGAGGACGAAGGCGCCGACGGCGCCGAGGGCCTCGACCTCGTCGAGACCCAGAGCACGCATCCGGCCTGGAACCGTCGATTCGTCGCCGGCATACGCTCGCGCGGCGTGGACGTCCAGCTCCTGCAGCACCCTCCTCGCGTGTGCGAGCTGGCGCGGCGTCAGGCTCGGGCGCGCGAGGGAGACGTAGCCGGTGATCTCGGCGGAGCGTCGGAAGAAGTCGTCGTCCACCACGTCGTCGTCGAGACCGACCAGGCGGCTGATCACGGCGCTCGCCGCCCAGCGGGCGTGCGCCACGATGTCGACGGCCTCTCCGGCGGCGAGGCGTTCGGCGAGGCGTGCGGTGCCTGCGCCGATGGCATCCGTCACCAGGGCGTCCACGAAGGAAGGGGAGAACAGCGGCGCGAGCTTGCGGCGCAGCTCGCGATGGTCCGCTCCCTCCATGTTCAGGAGCACACGGGGGCCGAGAACCGGCGTCCACAGCTCTCCGGAGGAGCCGGGGCCGGTCTTGCGGAACGACTCCGTGTCCATCAGGGTCTCGCGCAGCAGCTGAGCGTCCTTGACGACGACGCCCAGGCCGGGCAGGCGCGTGACCGGGCCGGGCACGGCATCCAGCAGCGGGAAGGCGAGCGGATGCGCGGCGCGCAGCAGGCGTCGTTCGTGGCGACGCGCGAGCGCGATCGAGGTGCGCGGCGGGCGGACGATCTGCGCGGGGTCGCGGATGTCGACGACGGCGGGGCGGTAGGCGTGGTCCTTGTACCAGAGCAGCGTGTTCGCCAGCCCCCAGGCCTGCACGCGGCGGCTGGAGCCGTAGACGACGACATCCGTGCGGCGGGCGTAGGCGCGGGTGAGCCGGCGGACCGCGTTCACGAGCGCGCGATCCTCGTGGAGGTCCTCGATGCGGGTGCGGGGGAAGCCGCCGGCGCGTTCGTAGAGATCGGCGGTGATCCCGACGTTGCAGCCGGCGGCCATCATGTAGGGACCGAGGTAGGACGCGTCCTGGTTGCCGGGGCGGATGCGGCCGAAGGCCTCGGCGACGTGCACCGCCCCGCGCAGGGCTGCTCTAGTCGGCCAGCCGAGTCCTTCGTCGGTGCGGGGGACGAGCTCGCCGCCGACGAGCTCCAGCCCTCGTCCGCCTTCGGATCTCGGCGTCAGCGAGCGGCGGATGGACGCGGTCCAGTCGGCGCGGGGCAGGCAGTCGGCGTCCGTGCGGGCCAGGAGCTCGGCGCCCGCCGCGATGGCGGTGCGCATCCCCGTGTCGGCCGCGGCACCCGTGCCCTTCTCCGGTTCGCGGACGATCGTCCAGCGGGTCATGCCGTACTCGGCGATGAAGGCGCGGATGACGTCGGCGGAGGAGTCCGTGGATGCGTTGTCCACGAACACGACGTCGAAGTCCCCATCGTTCTGGAAGGCGAGCGCCTGCAGCGTGGTGCGGATGCCTGAAGCTTCGTTGTAGACGGGGACGACGACAGCGAGCGGATGTCTCGTCACAGCCGCACCACCATGAGTCCGAGGCTGATGCCTCCGGCGAGACCGATGAGCAGGACGAGGCTGCCAGGGCCGACCATGCCCCGTTCCCTGGCGAGCTGCAGCTGCAGCGGGAGGGTGACGGAAGCGAGGTTGCCGTGGTCTCCGACGGTGATGACGGTGCGGTCGTCCGGTACGCCGAGCCGTTCGAAGATCGGCGGCAGGTAGGGGACGGCCACCTGGTGGATGGCGACGAGGTCGAAGTCGGCCGGAGTGAGCCGGTGCTCGCGCAGGAGGGCGAGCACCGGCTCGGGGCCGAGGTCGAGGAAGGCCTGCTGGAGGCCGGCGCCGTCCATGTCGAAGTAGGTGCTCTCGGGGTCGTGGCCGCCCATCGTCCCGCCGCCGGGCAGGGTGCCGACCTGCCAGTGCTCGGAGACCGCGTGGAAGGCGGATGCCTGGATGCCGCGGTCGCCGGTGTCGTCGGCTTCGAGGATCACGGCCGCGCCGCCGTCGCTCATGACGTAGCCGGGGAAGGAGCGGATGAACTGGTCGCGATCGCGCAGCTGCCACCGGACGGCGGCGGTCGGGGCCTCGCCGCTCGCGATGAGGATGCGGCGGTGGACGCCGACGCGGATGAGGCCGTCGGCGACCTGCATGGCGTTGATGACCGAGTTGCAGGCGTTCTTCACGTCGAAGACGGGGGCGCCGAGCCCCAGCTTCGCGTTGACGATGTGGCTCGTCGCCGGCTCGACGAGACCCTGGCTCGCGCTCGCGAAGATCAGCAGGTCGACAGGGCCGGGCGACTGCTCGAGGGCGTCGCGTGCGGCGGCGACGGCGAGGTCTGACGCTTGCCAGCCCTCCGGGCGCTCGTGCACGTGGGTGATGCCGGTCATCCGGGAGATGAGGCCGGTGGGCAGCGGGAAGCGGCGGTTCAGGCGACGCAGCTCGGCTTCGGTCTCGGCCGTGGACCGCGTCCGCTCGGGCAGATGCGTGGCGACGGCGGCGATATGAGTGGAGCGCACGGGGCGAGCATAGCGGCGGGCGGGCGGGGATCCTGGGAGCGGGCGTGTCAGGACTCGACGGTGGCCTCCTGGACGGTGGCGTCCGGACAGCCTCGGCGCTCCTCAGTCCTTCCGTCGGAGCGCCTCTGCGGGGGCGATGTCGGCGGGACCCAGGCGGTCGGGCGCCGAGCGCGCGTGATGCCAGTACGGGTAGATCAACGCGGGAGCGCTGATCGAGTCGAGTCGTTCACGCTCGCTCGCATCGAGTTCGAGCTGTGCCGCTGCCAGATTGCTCACGAGCTGCTCGGGAGTGCGTGCGCCGATCACGAGCGAGGAGATCCCCGGTCGGCCCTTCAGCCACGCCAGGGCGACCTGGGCAGCGGTCGCGTCACGTTCCTCACCGATCTCGATCAACACCTCGACGATGTCGTAGAGAGCCTCCCGGTCCCGCACCGGCGGCTCGCCCCATGTGCTGAGATCGCGAGAGCCTGGGGACAGAGTGACGCCGCGCCGGTGCTTGCCGGAGAGGAGACCTCCCGCCAGCGGGCTCCATACGAGCACTCCGACGCCCTGGTCGACGGCGACGGGGAGGAGCTCGTACTCGGCCTCACGAGCCTGCAGGCTGTAGTGGATCTGCTGCGAGACGAAGCGCTGGTAGCCGTGGGTCGATGACGTTCCGAGTGCCTTCATCAGCTGCCAGCCCGCGTAGTTCGAGCAGCCGATGTAACGCACTTTCCCCGAGGCGATGAGGGCGTCGAAGGCGGAGAGCGTCTCTTCCAGCGGTGTGATCCCATCCCACTCGTGGGTTTGGTACAGGTCGATGTGATCGGTCTGCAGACGCCGCAGACTCGCTTCGCACTGGGCGATGATGTGCGCGCGGGAGAGACCCGAATCGTTCGGGCCGTCTCCCATGCTCATGCGCACCTTCGTCGCGACGACGGCGTGATCCCGTCGTCCGCGCAGAGCCTCGCCGAGGATCTGCTCCGACAGGCCGTCGGAGTACATGTTGGCCGTGTCGAAGAGGTTGACGCCATGATCCATCGCGATGTCGATGAGGTGACGCGCGTCATCCGTCGTCGCGGATCCGGTGTTGGAGAAGGCGCCCTGCCCGCCGAAGGTCATCGTGCCCAGGGCCAGTGTCGAGACCCTGAGTCCCGACCGTCCGAGGTAGCGGTACTCCATGTCAGCTCGCGACGTGCTCCACGGCCGTCAGCACCCGCTCGAGGGTCATGCCGCGCGCGTGCATCGCCTCGTCCGCAGGGGCCGACAGCCCGAACTCGTCGATGCCGACGACCACCCCGCTGGCGCCGGCGACGTCATGCCAGCCGAACGATGCCGCAGCCTCGACCACGACGCGAGCGGTCAGCGAAGCGGGCAGCACCTGTTCGCGGTACTGCGCATCCTGCTCGGCGAACCATTCACGGCTGGGCATCGACACCACTCGCACGGCGACGCCACGGGACTCGGCCTGCTCTGCCGCGGTGAGCGCAAGGGCCACCTCGCTGCCGGTCGCGACGATCACGACGTCGGGAGATTCCGGATCCCGCACGATGTATGCGCCGCGGTCGACTCCTTCGCGCACGGCATCCAGGGGGAGCGGGAGCACGGGCACGCCCTGGCGTCCGAGCACGATGCCTGCGGGCGCGCTGCGACGGAGGATCGCCGCCCACGCGGCGACGGTCTCGTTCGCATCAGCCGGTCGCACGAGGGCGAAGCCGGGGATCGCGCGCAGAGCCGCGAGGTGCTCGATCGGCTGGTGCGTCGGGCCGTCCTGACCCAGGGCGACCGAGTCGTGCGACCACACGTAGGTCACCGGCAGTCCCATGAGTGCGGCGAGTCGGATCGCCGGTCGCTGGTAGTCGCTGAAGACGAGGAAGGTGCCGGCGTACGGCATCCATCCACCTGCGAGTGCGATGCCGTTCATGGCCGAGGCCATCGCGTGCTCACGCACACCCCAGTGCACGTTGCGTCCGGTGAGGTCTCCGAGTCCGGATGCCGGAGGAAGGAACGAACCGCCGCCGGCGATCTCGGTGCGGTTGGGCTCGGCGAGATCCGCGGATCCGCCCCAGAGTCCGTTCATGGCGGCGGCGATCACCTGGATGGCCGCGCCGGAGGCGTCGCGCGTGGAGGCGGTGGTGCCGGCGTCGAACACGGGCAGTCGATCGGCGAGGTCAGTGGGGAGCTCGCGTGAGAGGAAGGCGCGGTGCGATTCAGCGCGCTCCGGGTCGGCCTTCTGCCAGTCGGCGAAGGTCGCCTCCCATTCGCGTCGTGCGTCCTCGCCGCGCCCGAGGACCGCACGAGCGCGGCTCAACACGTCGGGATCGACGGCGAACGGCGCCTCATCGACGTCGAGCACGCGTCGCAGCGCCTCCACCTCAGCGGCTCCGAGCGGTGCTCCATGCGAGGCGGCGGTGCCGACGGCGTTCGGTGCCGGGTAGGCGATCTGCGACTTGATGATCACGAGACGCGGACGATCCGATGTCGGGGCTCCGAGCAGGGAGTCCAGACGATCGACGTCGACCTCGCCGTCTGCGCGCAGGGCGACGCGCGACACATCCCATCCCTGTGACTCGAAACGCGCTCCGACGTCTTCGTTCGAGGTCAGCGATGAGCTGCCCTCGATCTGAATGTCGTTGGCGTCGTACACCACGGTGAGGTTGTGCAGGCCGAGGCGCCCGGCGAGCGCTCCTGCTTCGTAGGAGATGCCCTCCTGCAGGTCACCGTCAGACGCGAGCACCCACACGTGCCGATCGAACGGCGAGGAGCCTGCGTCTGCGCCGGGGTCGAAGACCGCGCGCTCGTGGGCGAAGGCCATCGCCATGCCGACGGCGTTGGCGAGTCCCTGCCCCAGCGGCCCTGTGGTGGTCTCCACTCCGGCGGTGTGACCGAGTTCCGGGTGCCCGGGAGTGCGCGAGCCGCGAGTGCGGAAGGCGCGGAGGTCGTCGAGGGTGACGTCGTAGCCGCTGAGGAACAGCTGCACATAGAGCAGGATGCTGGCATGTCCGCAGGACAGCACGAAACGGTCTCGTCCGGCCCAGTTCGGTTCGGCCGGATCGTGTCGGAGGTGACGCTGGAAGAGCAGGGTGGCGACGGGCGCCAGCGAGAGCGCAGCGCCCGGATGCCCCGACCTCGCCTGTTCGACGGCATCGACGGCGAGCAGACGAGCGGTCGTGACGACGTCGTCGTCGATGACGGGAAGGGCTGAATGTGTCGTGTCCATGAGCTTTCCGTGTGCTGGTGCTGGTCGAGAGAGGGCTACGACGCCCAGGCGCTCAACGAGCGCTGCGTGACGTCGACGGAGCCGTTCTGGTAGTCGGTCGGCTGCCGATCGCGGGAGGGGAGCTCGGCCAACGCCGAGTCGGTGATGTACTCGTGCCACAGATGCGCAGTGCGCAGGGGATGCACCGGATCGGCTGCGGCGCCGACCACGGTCACGGGGCACGGTGGCGTCCAGGAGCCGCCGCCCAGGGGGAGCGAGGCGTTCGCGGGCACGTTCTCCAGACGCACGACGCGCTCTACGGCGCGCAGCTTGGTGAACTGCTCGCGGATGCTCGACGCACCCTGAGGCGAGACGTCTGCGATCTGTCGATACAGCGGGGAGCGCTCCATGGCGCGGAGGCCCTCGGCTCCTTCCGACCGCAGGAGCGCTGCCACCTCGCGGAAGATCTGCAGATGCGCGGGCCACGGCTCACTCTCGAACGCAGGGCGGATCAACAGTGAGCCACGCAGATCGTGATCGGCGCGCTCGAGCAGCCGCAGTGCCACCGCAGCGCCCATGGAGATCCCCGCGACGATCAGCGGCCGGTCGGCGAGTCCCCGAGCCTCGAGCAGCGCGGTCGCGTCGTCGGCGAGTCCATCGAGAGAGAAGTCCTCCGCCTCCCCGATGACGTTGCTCTCGCCATGGGCGCGCTGATCGGGGGCGATCACGGTGACGTTCTCCGGCGTGCCCGTCAGGAGCCCGAGGGGCTGGTTGCGGTCTCCGCCGAGTCCGTGGAGCATCAGCAGGACGGTCTCGCCATTGCCGACGCGAGTGACGGTGGCGTCCGCCGCGTAGTCGCTCGCGGTTGCGCCGGCGCTCACGCGGCGCCCGCGACGAGTGCTGCGACGGCGTCGATGTTGTCGCTGTCGGCATCCTGGATGATGACGGGGACGGGGATCGGCAGCGCCGCAGTGAGTTCGCGCACGAGTGCGAAGTCGAGTCCAGAGGCCCCGGCGAGGCGTTCATCCCACGTGACCACGTCCTTGGCATGCTGACAGATGGCGAAGCCGCCGAGTCGTTCGTAGGCGTCGCGCAGAATCGCCTCGCGGTCGCCGGGAGCGGCGTCTCCGACGAGGTTGGCTGGGTCGAGGATGAAGCCGATGCGGGAGGAGCGCTCGCCGAGTTCATCGAGCAGTCGCAACGCCGCAGCAGTGCCCGAGATGACGTTGCCCGGCTCAGGCTCGACGGCGAGGAGCACGCCCGCCTCGTCGGCGGCGTCCAGCAGCGGCACGAGATTCGCCATCAGGTCCGACCATGCCTCAGGTGTGTCGTTGTCGGGGTGCGCGCGCCACATGTTCTCGGCGTCACGGCTGCCGGTGCAGAGCGTCACCGCCGTCACGCCGAGCTCGGATGCGCGGCGGATCAGGCGCGCCAGGTCGGCGGTCAGCGCCTCGGCGCGTTCCGCGTCGGGGTCGATCATGTTGTACGACCCGGAGAGCCCCCAGATCGAAAGCCCCGCCGACTCGAAGTCGGAGCGGATCGCGCGCAGATCGAGCGCGTCGAGGGCATCGTGGTCGGGGATCGTCGGCTGGCCGATCGAGGAGAGATTCAACTGCACGGCGTCGAACCCGTGACCGGCGATGGTCGCGGCCAACTCCGCGGAGGGCTGGACGGGGAAGCAGCGGGCGAAGACGCCGGTGGCGAGCTGGCTCACAGTTCGACCCGTGCCCCGTCGGATGTTGCGCTCTCGACGGCGGCGGCGATCATCCGCACGACGAAGACACCATCGGCGGGTGACGGGCTCTCCGCGATGTCCTGCACGATCGCCTCCGCGAAGTCTTCGAGCTGGAGCTTGAACGCGTTCGTGTCGGTCGGGTGCGGACGCAGGGACTCGCCGGTCTCCTCGAGGTACACCTCGACTTCCGAGGCGCGCTTCCAGAACGGCTGGAAGGTGCTCGTGCGGATGAAGCCCTTCTCGCCGGCGAGCTCGAGCCCCTCGGACCAGTCGCCGTGCACATCGACGGTCATCTCGAACGATCCGACGCCGCCCGAGGCGAGTCCGACGACGCCGTGCCACGTGTAGTCCTCGCCGACCTGTGCACCGTGCACGCTGATCCAGCGAGGGCGCCCGGTGAAGTGCAGGAGGGTGTCGAACACGTGCGCGCCGTGGGTGGCGATGAGGTAGCCGGCGCGGTTGCCGCTGGCCTTGAACGTGTTCTCGACCGTGCGCACGGCCTCGTCGACGATCATCGCCGGGAAGAGAGTCGCCTCGATCGGCGCACGCTGCGCCGGCACGCGGTATACGGAGTGGTACGACACGGCACGGCCGATTCGCGACAGGTGGCGGTGCGCGAAGACGATGCCGGGATCGTGCCGCTTCATGGCCCCGGTCTGCAGGCGCAGGTTGTGCTCTGCGGCAAGCTGAGCCATCTCCTCGGCCTCGACCTCTGTCGACGCGAGCGGCTTCTCGACGAGCACGTGCTTGCCTGCGCGCAGCGCCGCCATCCCCAGCGGGTGGTGGAATCGGTCGGGGGTGGCGATCACGACGGCATCGATGTCGTCGGCGAGGAGCTCCTCGAGCGAGGGCGCACTGGTGACGCCATAGCGCTCGGCAACGCGCGAGGAGAGGAGGGGGCTCGGGTCGAAGATCGAGACGAGAGTCAGGCGGTCGGTCTTCTCCAGCCCGGGGAGGTGAGCTGCCTGTGCGATGCGGCCCGCGCCGATCAGTCCGATGCGTACGGGGTCAGTCATGGGTGTTGCCTTCCGATGCGGTGACGTTGTCAGAGGGGTTCAGGTGGTCCTGTGCCGACAGTGCAGCGCCGATCGCGGCCGCGAACGGGCCGACAGCGTCGAGTTGCACGGGCGGAGGCTCGGTGAGTCCGGCGAAGGACCAGTGCCGCGCGATGTGCTCGCGGATCCGGTCGATGAGAAGATCCGCCGAGGCATGGGCGATGGTGCCGCTGAGGAACACGACGCGCGGCTCGATGGTCACGCACAGTGCGCGAATCGCATCGGCCACGGCCGTAGCGGCGTCGTCGAGAAGGGCGAGCGCTGAGGCGTCTCCGGCATGAGCCGCTTCGATGACATCGCGTGCGGTGATCTTTCGGGCGGTTCCTGCAGGCGATGCGAGCATCGCGCGCTCGGCGATGCCCTTCCCGCCGGCGAACTGCTCGAGGCACCCGGAGCTCCCGCAGACGCACCGGCGATCCGACGGTTGGCGCACGGGGAGGTGACCGAGTTCGGTCGCGAGTCCGGTGATTCCACGGATCGCTCGCCCCGCGCTGATGATCGCTCCACCGACGCCCGTGCCCAGAGTGAGCAGCACCGCATCGTCGACGTTCGCGCCGGTGTCTTCCCGATACGCGGCCACGACCGCGCGGAGGGTGGCTTCGCCGTCGTTGATGATCTGCGCGGGGAGGGAGAGGCGCTGTGCGACGGCTCCGGCGAGGTCGCCGAAGATCTCCAGGCTTGCGCCGCCGGTGACGTTCCCATCGCGTGCGACCAGGCCGGACACCGACACGCCGACCGCGGGAACGGATGCGCCATCAGCGCGCTCGAGGAGGGCGAGCGCCGTGGCTGAGAGCTCGTCTGCAAGGCGTTCGACACCGCGAGCCGAGTGCTCGTGCCACGACCTCTCGCGCACCGTGCCGGTGTCGTCGAGGAGCACGGCGGCGATCTTCGTGCCGCCGATGTCGAGTCCGATCATCACTGATTCCTCACTTTCGAAATGGAGCGTATCAGCTTTGTATTAGTTTCGTCTGCTTGTCATTGGAGTTTCACTGCGCCATGATTGTCTGTGCAACCGTTTTGTATCAAAGGAGTCGGATAATGGTGTCGTTCTCGCTCGAGGGGAAGTCGGCGTTCGTCACGGGCGCCGCGCAGGGCATAGGTAACGGAGTCGCGAACGGGCTCCTCGCTGCAGGAGCGGATGTCGCGATCGTCGATCTCGCCGTCGCCGACCCGGAGGCCGCCGCGGCCCGGCTGAGCGACGTCCACGGTCGTCGCGTTCACCACTACGTCTGCGATGTCACCGACCCCGAGGCCGTGGCGGAGATGATCCCTGCTCTGGCAGGCCGACTGGGCGGGCTCGACATCGCGGTCAACAACGCCGGCGTCGGCAATGCGGGCGCGGCGGTGGAGACGAGCGACGAGGAGTGGCGTCGCGTATACGGCGTGAACGTCGACGGTCTCTTCTACTGCTGCAGGGAAGAAGGACGCTGGTTCATCGAGAACGGCGTTCGCGGGTCCATCATCAACACGGTGTCGATCTCGTCGTACTTCTCGGTGCCCCAGTATCAGGCGCCGTACAACTCGTCGAAGTCCGCTGCCTGGGGTCTCACCCGCACGCTCGCCTACGAGTGGGGGCCGCACGGCATCCGTGTGAACTCGGTGAGCCCCGGCTTCACGATCACCCCGATGGTGGAGACCGAACGGATGAAGCCGCAGCAGGAAGGCTGGAAGAAGATGGTGCCGATGGGCAAGCTCGCTCAGGTCGATGATCTGGTCGGCGCCTACGTCTTTCTCGCCGGCGATGCCGCAGGGCACGTCACCGGAGCCGACATCGTCGTCGATGGCGGCATGACGCTCTGCTGAGATATCTGGGCACAGGGTTCGGTGCGAAGATCGGCCGGCTCCCCGAGGGAGCCGGCCAATTCTCTGCACTCAGTGCGATGACGTGAACGCGCCCTCGACGGGCAGCACGATGCCGTGGACGTACTCGGAGTCGTCGCTCATGAGCCAGCAGGCGGCGCTGGCGATCTCGCTGATCTCGGCGTAGCGTCCGGCGGGGATGTTGGCCAGGACCTTCGCGCGGTAGCGCATGGGGTCGTCCGGCGTCTGCATGCGTTCGGTGGCGTGCATCATCGGAGCGTTCACGGGGCCGGGAGCCAGGGTGTTCACGCGCACGCCCAATCCGGCGACCTCCGCAGCTGCGATACGGGTGATGCCGACGACGGCGTGCTTGGAGGCGCCGTATGCGCCGTGCTCCGCGTGGCCGGTGATGCCGGCGACGGATGCCGTGTTCAGGATGTTGCCCGAACCCTGCGCGATCATGTGGGGGAGCGCGTAGTGCAGGCCGTGGTAGACGCCATCGACGTTGACGCCCATGACCTTGCGCCAGACGTCGGGCTGGTACTCGACGAAGGGCACCATCGTGCCGTTGATCGCAGCGTTGTTGAAGAGAATGTCGATCCGGCCGAACTCCGCGATGGTGAAGTCCACATAGGCCTTCACCTGCTCGTGATCGCTGACGTCGGCCTGGAACGTGCGTGCCGCTCCACCCGCGGCGACGATCGCGTCTGCGGTCTTCTGCGCGGCGTCGAGGTCGAAGTCCACGACCACGACGGCCGCGCCCTCGGCCGCCAGTCGCTGCGCCGTGACCGAGCCGATCGCTCCACCGCCACCGGTCACGACGGCCGACTTCTCTGCGAAGCGACCCGGGATCGTCATACTCATTTCTCTCCTTCGATTGTGAGGGGGTCAGGCGCGGATCAACCCGATGCTCGAGCCGGTTCCGCGACGGTGACGGTGATGGTGTGCCGATGCGCCCACTCCGTCAGCTGTTCGTCCGCCTGGTCGGTGACGATGACGTCGACATCCGACAGCGGGCACACTTCGATGAAATCCGTGAGGCCGACCTTGGAGTGATCCATGGGGATCACGACCCTGGTGGCGCGCTTCGCGGCGGCGGCCTTGATCTCGGCCTCGCTGATGTCGGCGCCGAATGCGCCGTCCGCGTTCACCCCGGTGACCCCGATGAACGCGATGTCCACGCGGAACTGCTCGAGGCTCTTCATGGCCAGCGGACCGACGAAACAACGACCCTGCGGGCGGAAGCGTCCGCCGATGACCACGGGGTGCTCATCGAGCCGGTTGCCGAGAACCTCGGCGATGGGGAAGGAGTTCGTGATGACCTTGACGTCACGAGGCACGCCCTCGGCGCGGTCGGCGAGCAGCAGCGCGAGTTGGATGGTGGTCGTGCCGCCGTCGAGGAAGATGGCGGCACCGTCGTCGATGAGATCGAGGCAGGCGCGGGCGATCCGCTGCTTCTCGGCGACGAACTTCCGCTCGCGCTCTCCTAACGGGATCTCTGTCATCGGACGCCGTGCCACGGCACCGCCGTGCGCGCGACGAAGGAGGTCGCGCGACTCCAGATCTGCGATGTCTTTGCGGATCGTGGGCTCGGTCACGCTGAACTGCTGGGCGAGCTCAGACGTGCGAACGCGACCGCGCTCGGTGACCAGACGCCAGATCCTCTCCCTTCGCTCCATCGCGAATGTGTCCCGTGCAGACATCGGCACCTCTGACATCGTGGTTCCCTTCCCGGAGAGATCGCTCGAACGGCCTCACCTTACCGGCGGATCACGGGTTACTTTCGGGCGCCAGCTTGACAATCATGATTCTACTATGGTTTGGTGCCTAGAAGCAAAGTAAAACAAAAGTAGTCGATCTAAAACGAAACTGTATCTAACGGCGGAGCGTGCTCCGCTGGCGGACTCTCGCACGATTCTGATCGACTACGGTGTTTACGAGCCAAAGCAATAACGAACTGAACTACTGTCAGTCCAAGTCTGATTGACTTTTTTCGTTAGAAACGTTTACTCTGCAAACAACAATGGCGTTACAGGAGGCAATCCATGACAACGATGCGCAAGAAGGCGATCTTCGCCGTCGCTGCTGTTTCCACGGTCGGCATGGTGCTGACCGGCTGCTCGGGAGAGCCGTCGGGAGGCGATTCCGGAAGTGACAAGATCGTCATCGCGTCGGTCAACAACGGTCCAATGATGACGATGCAGGAGATGGCACCCGCCTTCACCGAGGAGACCGGTATCGAAGTCGAGTTCGTCATGCTGACGGAGAACGACATCCGCTCCAAGATCCAGCAGGACGTCGCCGTCAACGGCGGGCAGTTCGATGTCGTCACGCTCGGAACCAGCGATGCATCGACCTACGTCGAGTCGGGCTGGACCGAGCCGATCGAGCCGCTGCTCGAGGGAATGTCCGCAGATGAGAAGGAGGCGTACGACGCCGACGACCTCATCGAGGGCACGCTGGCCGGCTTCACCTCCGAGACCAAGGGCCTCGGAGCTCTTCCCCTCTACGGTGAGAGCACGATGCTGATGTACCGCGCCGATCTCTTCGAGGCTGCCGGGCTGACGATGCCAGAGGAGCCCACCTGGGATGAGGTCTACGACTTCGCAACGCAGCTGAACGACCCGGCGACGGGAACCGTCGGCATGGCGCTGCGCGGCAAGGCGGGCTACGGCGAGAACATGTACGTGTTCAACACGATCATGAACGCCTTCGGCGGACAGATCGCCGACATGGACTGGCAGGCCGCCTACGACACCCCGGAGATGGCTGAGGCCTGGGAGTTCTACCGCAAGCTGCAGAAGGACGCGGGCGCACCCGAGGTCACCTCCAACGGCTACACGGAGACGCTCAACCTCATGTCGAGCGGCAAGGCTGCGATCTACTACGACGCCACCGTGTCGGCAGACGTCTTCGAGAGCGACGACTCCGCAGTCAAGGGCAAGATGGGCTACGCCATGTCCCCGTCGGGCCCCGGCAAGGGCAACACGCAGACGATCGGCGGCTGGGGCCTCGGCCTGACCACCTCGTCGAAGAACAAGGACGCGGCGTTCCAGTTCATGACGTGGGTCACCTCGAAGGACTACGTCCAGCTCGTGGCCGAGGAGAAGGGCTGGCTCGACGTCCTCACCGGCGCCCGCGCCTCCACCTACGAGGCTCCCGAGTACCAGGCCGTCGCACCTTACGCTTCGCTCGTGCTGAACTCGCTGGAGAACGTCGACTGGACCCACCCCGCCGTCGGTGACACGCCGTACGTGGGCAACTCGCTCCCCGCCATCGCCGAATGGGCAGGCATGGGCGAGCAGCTGGGGCAGACCCTCGCCGAGTACGTCTCGGGCAGCGGCAGCACCGATGATGCGCTCGCCAAAGCGCAGGACATCGCGAACCGTGCGCTCGAGGACGGCGGGCGTCAGTAACGATCTCGTCCCTCGGTGCGGGCAGAGCGTCGATCGCTCTGCCCGCACCACACGACCGGTGTCCCCGATAAGGAACAGTTCATGACTTCAGTGCTCACACGAGAGCGCAAGAGCGCGACCACGGACAAGAAGACCGAGCGCGCCTCCAAGAGGGTGAACCTGCTCGGTGTGCCCGGGCTGGTCATCGTGATGGTGGTCACCCAGCTGCCGTTTCTCGTCACGATCGTTCTGTCGGTCTTCGACTGGAACCTGCGCAGGCCCGATCTCCCGGTCAAGTTCAGCGGCGTCGACAACTACGTCCGCATCTTCACGGACGGCGACTTCTACACCGTCCTGTTCAACACCTTCCGCATCACGGCGTTCTCTCTCGCCATCGCGATGGTTCTCGCCTTCATCCTGGCTCTTCTCTTCGCCCGTGACTTCCCCGGCGTCGCGATCGCCCGGTCGCTGCTGATCATCCCCTACTTCGTCATGGAGCCGGTCATCGGCATCGTGTGGAAGACGCTGATCCTCAGCCCGTCATTCGGTATCAACGAGGTGATCGCCCGCTTCTTCGGGCTCGATCCCCTCTCCTTCTTCAGCGCGGAGAACGCGTTGAACACCATCATCATCCTGTGCGTGTGGCAGTGGACGCCGTTCCTCTTCCTCATCCTGCTCTCCGGGCTTCAGAGCCTGCCGGAGGAGGTCATGGAGGCGGCACGCGTGGACGGCGCGGGCTGGCTGCGTCAGATCTGGTCCTTCAAGGTTCCGCTGATGAAGCCCTACTTCCAGGTAGCCGGGATCTTCGGCCTCATCAACCTCCTCAAGGTGTTCGGCATCATCTTCGTCACCACTCAGGGAGGGCCGGGGGTCGCGTCGGCGAACCTGCCGTACTACGTCTATCGAACAGCCTTCTACGACTGGCAGGTCGGTCGCTCCGCGGCGATCTCCGTCGTGATGGTCCTCCTCACACTCGTCATCATCACCTTCTTCTTCCGAGCCCAGGGACAGGTGGGCAAGAAATGACCTCACTGAGCAACGCCACCAAGAAGACCCGCACCGTTCTCGGCGCGGCGGGTCTGTTCCTCATCGCGATCGTCTTCTCGTTCCCGATCCTCTACATGGTGTACTCCTCGTTCAAGCCCGAACAGGAGATCGCGCCGCCGTCGTGGACCTTCAACCCCACGCTCGAGAACTACCAGGCCGTGATCAACGACGAGCTGCTTCGACACCTGAGCAACTCCGTCGTCGTGACTCTGCTGACGGTGCTCTTCACGTTGCTGCTCGGCGTTCCGATCGCATACACGATCGTGTTCGGACGTCTGCGCAACCCCACGTCGCGATACAACTGGTACATCACCACGACGCTGCTTCCCGCGGTCGCCGTGATCATCCCGATCTACCTGATCGCGAACGCGCTCGATCTGCTCGACACCGTCTTCGTGCTCGTGCTCCTCTACACCTCCATCGGTGTTCCGATGATGGTGTGGATGACGACCACCTATATGACCGACATCCCCGAATCGATCCTCGAGGCGGCGCAGATCGACGGCTGCACACGGTGGCAGGCGTTCCTGCGGGTGATCCTGCCGATCATCCGCGGCGGTCTGATCTCCACGGCACTGCTGGTGTTCGTGATCACGTGGAACGAGTTCCTCTTCGCCGTGTCGTTCACCTTCACCGAGTCGGGAACGCTCCCGGTGTACATGAACCGATTCATGACGCAGCAGGGTCTGTTCTGGGGCAAGATGTCCGCGGTCGCGACGATCGCCGTCATCATCCCGATCATCCTCGGGTTCGTCGCGCAGAAGAGTCTGATCAAGGGGCTGCTCAGTGGCGCAGTCAAGGAGTGAAGCGTTCGTGACGGATGGTGTGATGAGGTCGGCAGTGATGACCGGCGTCGGCAGGATCGAGCTGGAAGAGCGACCGGTGCCGGAGATCGGCCCCGAAGATGTGCTCGTGCGGGTCGGCTACGTCGGCGTGTGCGGATCGGACATGGCGCTGTTCCAGAACGGCTTCATCGGAGAGAGCGTCGTGACGGAACCCATGGTTCTCGGGCACGAGGCCGCAGGCGTCGTCGTCGATGTCGGATCTGCCGTATCGACCCTGCGCGTCGGTGACCGGGTCGCACTCGAGCCCGGCGTCGCATGTCTGCGGTGCGCATTCTGCAAGGAGGGGCGCTACAACCTCTGCCCCGAGGTGTACTTCTGGGCGTCGCTGCCCGTCACCGAGGGTGCTTTCCAGGAGTACGTCCGGCATCCGGCCAGCTTCTGCCACCTCCTCCCCGAGGGCGTGAGCCTTCTGGAGGGCGCGCTCATCGAACCGCTGTCCGTCGCGTTCCATGCGGTGCAGCGCTCGGGAGTGGGGCTCGGCGATCGTGCCCTCGTTCTCGGGGCGGGCAGCATCGGCCTGCTCACTCTTCTCGCGCTGCAGGCATCGGGTGTCCGCGATGTCGTCGTGGTCGACCTCGTGGAGAACCGCCTCCAGCTCGCGAAAGAGTTGGGCGCCGAGACCATCAACGCGGCCGATGTCGCGGACGTCGACGCGGCGGTGGCCGAGCGCATAGGTCATAGGCCGGATGCCGTGTTCGAGACCGCGGGCAATCGCGTGACGATGGATCAGTCGATCCGTCTCGTCCGTCGAGGCGGATCACTCGTCTTCATCGGATACACGAAGGACGGCCGTGCGGATCTGAACGTCAACCTGCTCATCGACAAGGAGCTGACCCTCACCTCTGTCTTCCGCTACTGCAACACGTACCCGAAGGCCATTGCCGCCGTTGCTTCCGGAGCGGTTTCTCTGGGCAGGATCGTGTCGTCGATCTACCCCTTCGAAGATGTTCAAGAGGGTATGAGCCACGCGGTGCACGACAAGGCCGAGGTGACGAAGTGCGTCATCTGCATCGCGGGTGAAGCCGGCGAAGGCGTAGCATGACGCTCGTGGCCGGTGTGGACTACGGCAGCGACTCCGTGCGAGTCGGCGTGGTCGACGTGTCAACAGGGCGCACGGTGCTCTCGGTGAGCCGCGCATATCCGCGTTGGGCGGCAGGGCTCTACTGTTCGCCGGCCGATCACCGTTTCCGCCAGCATCCGCTCGATTACATCGAGACTCTGGAGGCGTGCTTCGCCGAGATCGCCGATGCGCTCGGTGACGGAGCGATCGCGGCTCTCGCTGTGGACGCCACGGGTTCCACCCCGGCACCTGTCGACGCCGCGGGCATACCGCTGGCGCTGCACCCCGAGTTCGCCGAGGATCCCGACGGGATGTTCTGGCTGTGGAAGGACCGCAGCGCGGTGGAGGAAGCGACGCGGATCCAGCAGGTTCTGGAGTCCGCGGATCCCGATTTCACGCAATATCAGGGCGTGTACAGCTCGGAGTGGTGGTGGGCGAAGATCCTGCGTGCCACGACGATCAACGAGCGGGTGCGCATCCGTGCCGTCTCATGGCTCGAACACGCCGACTGGCTGCCGAACATGCTCATCGGCGCCGACGACGTCACGCGATTCGGTCGCAACGCCTGCGCGGCCGGCCATAAGGCGCTGTACAACGAGCACTTCGGCGGGGCGATCCCCGCCGAAGTGCTGGGGAGACTCAGTCCCGTGCTCGCCGCCGTGCGCGACACGATGCGCGTGCCCCCGATGCCTGCGGGCACGGCGTTGGGAACGCTCAGCGTCGAATGGGCGGCGCGGCTGCGCATGTCGACCGACACGGTCGTCGGAGTCGGTTCGCTCGACGCTCACGCCGGCGGTGTCGGTGCGGGAATCGACTCACGCAGCATGGTGAAGGTCATGGGCACGTCGACGGTCGATCTCTTCCTCACCGATTACGAGGCGATCGAAGGGCGCGATCTCCACCGGCTGTGCGGCATCGCGGAGAACTCGATCATCCCGGGTGCTCTGGGCGGCGAGACGAGCCAGGCGGCCTTCGGAGACCTCTTCGCATGGTTCGCCAGGATGCTGGCATGGCCCGTCGACAACATCGTCGTGCCCCGGGTGCGAGCCGAGAGGGGAGCGGTCGAGGCCGAGGCGCTCCGCGCCGACATGTGGGGCTCCCTCCTGAGCGCGCTCGAGAGGGAGGCAGTGCAACGGGAGGACGACACCATCATCGCTCTCGACTGGATCAACGGACGGCGCTACCCCGATGTGGACGAAGACGCGAGCGCCGCACTCACTGGGCTGCGCATCGGACATGATGCCGTCGATGTGTACCGTTCGCTGGTGCGCGCCGCGGTTCTCGGTTCCAAGGCCATCCACGACGGTCTCGCGGGGCAAGGACTCGTCTTCGACAGGGTCATCCTCGTGGGCGGCATCGCCAAGAAGTCGCCGTTCATCTGCCAGAGCATGGCGGACGCGCTGAACACGGAGGTGCTCGTCAGCGAAGAGGACGAGGTCTGTGCCATCGGCTCGGCGATGTACGCGGCGACCGCTCTCGGCGCCTTCTCCTCGCTCGTCGAGGCGCAGCGCGCCATCGCCGGGGGATTCGAGGCGAGCTACCAGCCGGATCCGGATGGCGTGGCACGCTATGCGGACGCGTTCGAGGCATACCAGCACGTCGGTATGCTCTTGGGGACGGAGGACCGATGAGAGGGCCGCAGCGCATCAATCCGGATGAGTTCATCGATCTCATCCTCACCCGTGGGCCGATATCCCGCTCCGACCTCGCCCGCGAAGCCGGGGTGAGTCGTGCGGCCGTCACCCACTTCGTGCAGGATCTTGCCGCTTTCGGCCTGATCGAAGACAACATCCCGACCTTGTCTGCCGGTGGGCGGCGGGCGACGGGCATCCGTCTCGATCTGCGCCAGTACTTCATGGTCGCCCTGCGGATCAACCGCTATGAGCTGACGTTCGCCGTTTTCAACGGGTCGGGCGAGCTCATAGAGAGCCGGGAGACCGCGATCGATCCCGACATCCGCATCGAGTCGCTGCTGGATCTGGCCGAGTCGACGATCAGGGAGCTGCTCGAACCTCGTGACCAGACGTTCTTGCTGGGGATCGCGATCTCCACGCTAGGGTGGCTCTTCGAGGCGGACGGCAGCATCACCCTCCACACGGATGGATTCGACGAACTCGGAAAGCGCGATATCCGCGCGACCCTGCAGCTGCGCTTCCCCGATGTTCCGGTGCTGCTCGAACACGATGCCAAGACGAGCGCCCTCGCCGAGTACCACGATCATCTCGCGGAGACCGGGCGCAGACCCGCGTGCCTGCTGAACGTCGTCGGCGGCATCGGCCTCGGCGGCGGGATCGTGATCGACGGCAAGATCTTCCGGGGCGCGCGCGGCGTCGCGGGAGAGGTCGGGCATCTCGGCATCAACTTCAACTCCGCGATCCACACTCGCAACAGTGAGACGACCGAGTTCAACGGCCTGTTGGAGGACTATGCATCGCCGCGGGCGCTGCGACAGCACCTCACCAGTCGCCTGCTGGACTTCCCGGAGAGCCCGCTGACCGAGAACTCCACGATCGACGAGATCGGCCGAGCGTTCGCGGACGGAGATCCGCTCGCGGTGTGGGCGATCGACCGGGTGAGCAAGCTCCTGGCATACGGGCTGGCCGGACTCGTGTTCGTGCTCGACCCCGACGTGATCGTGCTCGGAGACGCCTTCCCGGCGTCGGCGGGTATTCGTGAAAGGGTGCGCGAGCATCTCGCGACGTATCTTCCCAGCACGCTCATCGATCGCATCGAGCTCAAGCAGTCGCGTCGAGGCACGGCCGGAGTCCTGTACGGCTCGTATCTGCTGCTGATGCAGTCGTATATCAGCAGCGGGACGCTGTACGAGCGCCTGGAGAGCACGGCGCGTGTCAAGGAGGAAGCATGAGTGGGCTCCAGCGCGGCGCTGTCGCGATCGTCACGGGCGCCGCAGGCGGGATCGGACTCGCGATCGTCTCGGCCATCGCCCGACACGGCGTGTCGGTGGCGTGCATAGACCGACCCGGCGCCGACTTCGGCGCTGCGACGGCGGTGTGCGCAGGAGCGGGGGTGACGTCGCTCGCGCTCGAAGTGGATGTGCGCGATCGGGAGGGCATGGCCGACGCCGCGCAGCGCGCGACGGGCCTCGGTGTGGTGCGGTATGCGGTCAACTGCGCAGGCATCGACCACCTGGAGCCGACGGTCGACACGGCCACCGACGACTGGAGCCGCGTGCTCGACGTGAACCTCACCGGCGTGCTGTTCAGCTGTCTCGCCGCCTACGGCGTGATGCAGGAACACGGCGGATCCATCGTGAACATCGGATCCGCGTCCGGTTCCATCTACAACCGCGGAGCCGTGGCGCACTCCGGCTACAGCGCCTCGAAGGCCGGTGTGATCCACCTCTCCCGCACGCTCGCCGTCGAATGGGCGTCGAACCGCATTCGCGTCAATGCCGTCAGCCCCGGATACACACGCACCGAGATGACCGCGGTGAACGCTCCCGAGCGCAACAGCTTCCTCGCCGATCAATCGCCCATGGGCCGCATGGCCGAGGTGACGGAGGTGGCGGATCCCGTCGTGTTCCTGCTCGGCGACGGAGCTTCGTTCATCAACGGAATCGACCTGCCCGTCGATGGGGGACTCACCGTCTGGTAGGTCCTGTCTGTACGTCTCTCGAAGAGGGGCCCAACTGTCTCGATGGTGCTCGAGTCGATGACGTGTTGCGTGCGATCGTGCAGCCGGAGATAGACGGTGTCTCTGCTTCCTCCGACGACGTCGCCCCCGCTCTGTCGTGCCGCGCGCAGGTGCCCGGGACCGCCGGGCCGGATGAACCGGCGATCATCTCAGCCGTCGACGGGTTCCTGGGCGGTGGCGTCGATGCCTCGGGTGCGTGCCAGCTGGGCCTGTGCGGGATTCGATGCGGATCCATCCGGCGGCCTCGCCGTCGACGTAGGCGACGAGGCCGGGTGCCGGCCCGCGGATATCTCGTCGTGGAACAGCTGCTCGCGCTGGTCGCGCGTCATGGACTCCCACTCGTTGTTGATGAGGACGGCCACATGCACTGGCCGCCGCCGCCTCCATCCGTGAGCGCATGCTGCATGTCGTTCCAGTGATCGGCGGTCGCGAGTGCTGTGGGGATCGCTGTGGACGGCCGATCCTTCGCTGTCTGCTTCTTCGCCGTTCCAAGCAGGCTGGACCGGCGTCCGACAGGGGCAAAGGCGGTGGTGCGTGTCTCGGATCGCTGGAAGCGGCCTCTCGGTTCGCATGGGAGCCGATCGTGCGGCTAAGATAGGGGAGTTGCCTGCGCGAGAGCGGAGGCCAACGGGCTGTGGCGCAGCTTGGTAGCGCACTTGACTGGGGGTCAAGGGGTCGCAGGTTCAAATCCTGTCAGCCCGACCGAGAGGTCCCGGAAACTCAAGGGTTTCCGGGACTTTTTCTGTAGGTGGATGTGATCCGGTCAGGCTTATCGGCAAGAACGTGTGGATGGGTTCGGGTGTGTCATGCGCGTCCTGCCCATCCTGAGCGGGTCCAGAGGCCTTCGGTCGGGTCGAGTCCGGTGTCGTAGAGAGCCGGACGGGGGCGCTCC
>NZ_BAAGWV010000005.1:0-175495 GCF_054780175.1 Microbacterium tumbae | reverse complement strand
CTCGGACGGCATCGGATCGGAAGGGCCGAGAACACTGAGACCCCCGCCGAAGCGAGGGTCTCAGGACTGTCTCAACACAGTGTGCGCCACAAGGGACTCGAACCCCTAACCTTCTGATCCGTAGTCAGATGCTCTATCCATTGAGCTAGTGGCGCAGAGCCCGGAGTGCTTTCCAGCTTTCCGGGCCGTCGTCTAGATTACATGACGATCGACCCCGAAGCGAATTCCGGGCTACGCCGACTCGGCCTCGCGCTTGCGCCGCGCGCGCTGCGCCGACGAGAGGGCCTGCAGGTCGACGAGCCGCAGAGCCTGCATGCGCGCCTCGCGCATGGTCTCGTACTCGGGATCCTGGTCCGGCCGCATGCCCTCCACGCGGAGTCGACGGTCGAGATTGTGGCGGACATCCGTCCAGGCGGCCTCGCGCGCGCCTTCGACGATCTCGCGCAGCGCCTCGTCGTCCTCCGCCATGGCGCGCAGGCGCGTGGCGACTCCGGCCGACTGGCGAGCGCGCCTGCGGAGATTGCGCACGTCGCGATCGCGGTAGTCGTGCGTGCTCGCGGGGTCGGAGTGCCGCCCGCGGGCGCGCTTGCGCAGCCGCGTGACGAGCGCAGCGGCATCCTCCGACTCCTGTGCCATGGCGAGGAGCGCCTCTCTGGCGTCCGCCATGTACTTGTCGGTGTGGAAGGCGCCGCCCTGGGCGATGGTGCCGACGAGGATGTGGTTGCGGACCGCGAGCCGGGTCGCCGCGGTCGCGATCGCCACGCCCTCCGCGATGGCATCCGCTGTCCGTCCCACGACGACCTCCTCAGAAAATCGTACCGGTACCGGACGACACGGCGTTCGGCCAGAATGGAGACCCGACCGTCAGAGGAGCAGCGATGCGACCGCTCGATCTCACCACCGGCACCACCGTGATCACCGGCGCCGCAGCGGGCATGGGGGCGGCGATCGCGCGGCAGCTCGCCTCCGGCGGCGTCCGCCTCGCGCTCGTCGATCACGACGACGCCGGCCTGGACGCCGTCCTCGCCGGCCTTCCCGCGGGCCTCGCCACCGCCCATGTCGTGGACCTCCGCGACGACGATGCGGTGTTCGACGCGGCCTCGGCGATCCGCTCGGCGCACCCGGCGATCACCGCCCTCATCACCTGCGCGGGGTCCTCGATGCTCGGGGACCTCGAGCAGCTCACCCTGGAGGAGATGCGCTGGCTGGTCGATGTGAACCTCTGGGGCACGGTGTCGATCACCAAGGCGCTCCTGCCCGCCCTGCGCGAGCAGCCCGCGGCCCACATCACCCATCTGGCGAGCGTCTACGCGCTCGCGGCCCCCGCCGGCCGCATCCCCTACGCGATGAGCAAGTACGCGGTCCGCGGCTTCTCCGAGGCGCTGCGGCACGAGCTGGAGGGCAGCTCCGTGACCGTCGGCGCCGTGTACCCGGCGGGAGTGCGCACCGGCATCATCCTGCACGGCCGGTACGCCGCCGTGATCGACCCCGCGGTCGCGCAGCGCGCCGCATCCGCTCAGGCCGCGATGTACCACACGGAGCCCGACGCCGCCGCGGCGAAGATCGTGCGCGCGACGATCCGCCGCCGCGCCAGGACCATGGTCGGACGCGAGGCGGGCCTCATCGACGCCCTCGTCAGGCTGCTGCCCGTTGCGCACTGGAACTTCATGCGCCGCCCGCTGCGTGCGGCGACGGACACCAGGACGCCGGTGCGGTAAGGGGTCAGCGCACCGCTCCCACCCAGATCCCGGACGCCCAGGCCTGCTGCGCGGCATCGCATCCGACGGAGCCGGGGAAGCCGCGCACCACGGCCATGCAGTTGGCGAGGAACTCCGGGTCGCCGCCGAAGAGGCTCTGATAGGAGCCGGACGAGTTCAAGGCCCCCCACACCCGGAACTGGTAGATGTGCGCGAGCTCGTGCGCCATGGCCCAGTTCAGCCGGCTCGTGCTCCAGCCGGCGATGTCGGCGCGGTATTTGATGTAGCCGTCGCTGTTCGCGCAGGCCGGGGCGTTCCCTCCGGCGCAGGAGGACGACTCGTACAGCCCCACCCCGCCGCCGCCCACCCTGTCCAGCGCAGCCCGCACCCGTGCGTAGCCGTCCGCACCGCTCGACGACCACCGCGGACCGCCGGGACCGGGCTGCGCGGCCTGCGCGGCCTCCCACTCGTCGACCTCGCCGTCGACCTTGACCGCGAGCGCACGGATCGTCGCCGTGGCCGCGACGATCGTGCCGGGGTCCTTCCGCTCCGCCAGCACGGTCTCCTGGGTGGCGACGGCCGCTGCATGCTGCGTCTCGGTGTCGACCTTGCCCTCGGCGTCCGACAGCGCCGTGGCGAGCTCCGCAAGCTCGGCGACGAATGCCGGGCGCACCTCGAGCACGGCGGCGAGGTCGGCCGTCTCGTCCTCCGCGGCCGCGATCAGGCCGGTCAGATGCAGGCCGCGGTCCTCCGCAGCATCCGCCCTGTCCTGGGTCTTGATCGCCTCGGTGAGCAGCCCGACGCGCTCCGCGTCCAGAGTCGCGGCCTTGGACACGAGCCCTGCGCCGAGCACGACGGCGGCGGACAGCGTCACAGCGATGACCCTCCGCCAGATCATTGCAGGAAGCCCTCGGTATCGGCGAGCCGTTCCCCCTGCTCGGCGATGGTCTCGCGGAGCGCGGAGAGCGTCCCCGCCAGCACGCGGTTGTCCTCGATCGCCCCGGCGAGGCGCTGCTGCTGCTCGAGGAGATCGGCTCTGGCCTGCTCCACGGCGGCCTCGCGCTCCTGATCCGCGATCACGACCGCGCTCGCGCCAGCGATGAGCAGCAGCCCACCCAGGACGAACGCGAAGACCCGCATACCGCTCCCCAGCACGAGACGGAACCGTCAGGACGAGACCCGACGATTCTCAATCTAGAGCACGGCGTCGTGATCCGCCGCAGGTGCAGCGCTGCGGAACCGGCGCAGCAGCAGGCTGTTGCCGACCACGAACAGGCTGGAGAACGCCATCGCCGCCCCGGCGAGCATCGGCGCGAGCAGGCCCAGCGCCGCCAGCGGGATCGCCGCGACGTTGTAGGCGAGAGCCCAGAACAGGTTCCCCCTGATCGTGCCGAGCGTGCGCCTCGCGAGCCGGATCGCGTCGACCGCCGCCCACAGATCGCCGCGCACGAGCGTCAGATCGGATGCCTCGATCGCGGCATCCGTCCCCGTTCCGATCGCGATGCCGAGATCCGCCGCGGCGAGCGCGGCCGCGTCGTTCACCCCGTCCCCGACCATCGCGACCGACCGTCCCGCACTCTGCAGCGCGACGAGCTCGGCCAGCTTCTGCTCCGGCAGGACGCCGGCGACGACCGTGTCGATGCCGACCTCCGCCGCGACGCGGCGGGCCGCGACCTCGTTGTCGCCGGTGAGCAGGATCGGCTCGAGACCGAGTCCCTTCAGCGCGGCGATGGCGGCGGCGCTCGTCGGCCTGACGTGATCCGCGACGACCACGATGCCGCGGACACGGCCGTCCCAGGCGACGGCCACGACGGTGCGGGCCTGCGCCTCCGCCTCCGCGAAGGGACGGGCGAGCTCGTCCGGGAGTTCGAGCGCCCGTTCGGCGAGCAGGGCAGGGCGCCCCGCGACGACGACATGCCCTGACACCGTGCCGGCGACGCCGCGGCCTGCCGTGCTCGAGAAGTCCGAGACCGTGTCGAGAGCGCCGAGCTCCGCGGTCGCCGCCCGGGTGATCGCGGCCGCGATCGGATGCTCGGACGCCTGCTCCACGCCCGCCGCCAGGCGCAGCACCTCGGCGCGGGACTCGCCCTCCGCCGCGATGACGGCGTCCACGGTCATCCGCCCCGTCGTGACCGTCCCCGTCTTGTCGAGCACGATGGTGTCGATGCGCCTGGTCGATTCCAGCACCTCGGGGCCTCTGATGAGCACGCCGAGCTGTGCGCCACGACCGGTGCCGACGAGGAGCGCCATCGGCGTCGCGAGCCCGAGCGCGCAGGGGCAGGCGATGATGAGCACGGCCACCGCCGCGGTGAAGGCGGCGGATGCCCCGCCGGCGCCGAGCAGCCATGCCACGAGGGTCACCGCCGAGATCGCGAAGACGATCGGCACGAAGACCGCGGAGATGCGGTCCGCGAGCCGCTGCGCCCTCGCCTTTCCGGACTGCGCCTCCTCGACCAGCCTGGCGATCTGCGCGAGCTGGGTGTCGGCGCCGATGCGCGTGGCCCGCACGTGCAGCAGGCCGCCGACATTGACGGTCGCGCCGATGACGGCGTCGCCCGCCGTCACCTCGACGGGGACGGACTCGCCCGTGAGCATCGAGGCGTCCACCGCGGACGAGCCGGACAGGACGATCCCGTCGGTCGCGATCCTCTCCCCCGGTCGCACGACGAACACGTCATCGACGCCGAGGGCGCCGAGCGGGATGCGCTCCTCGGCTCCGTCCCGCAGGACCGCGACATCCTTCACGCCCAGCTCGCCCAGGGCGCGCAGCGCCGCACCTGCTCTGCGTTTGGACCGCTGCTCCAGGTACCGCCCGAGCAGCAGGAACATCGTGACGCCGGCCGCGACCTCGAGATAGAGGTCTCCTTCGCCGGACAGCAGCGCGTACGCCGACCACAGCGCGGCCGCCGTCACCCCGACGGAGATGAGCGTGTCCATGGTCGCCGCGCCGTGACGCGCGTTCAGGACCGCCGCGCGATGGAACGGCCAGGCCGCCCAGGTGACGACGGGCGTCGCCAGCGCGAGCGCCGCCCACGTCCAGCCGGGGAAGTGCAGCGGCTCGATCATGCTGAGCGCGATCACGGGGACGGCCAGCACGACCGCGACGATCAGCCGCAGCCGGAGCAGCACGTGCTCCGCGTCGTGCGCGGCTCCCTCAGGAAGAGCAGCGGTGTAGCCCGCGCCCTCGACCTGCGCGATGAGATCCGCTGCGGTCACCCCCGGAGGCGTCCGCACGTGCGCCTTCTCCGTGGCGTAGTTCACGGCGGCGGTGACGCCGTCCATGCGGTTGAGTCTCTTCTCGATCCGTGCGGCGCACGACGCGCAGGTCATGCCGCCGATCTCCAGGTCGTAGACCGTCGCGGCGGTCATGGCGCCTCAGGCGCGGACGGCGGCGTAGCCCGCCTCGTCGACGGCCGCGATGACCTCGGCGTCGTCGAGGGGGAGGGCGGAGTCGATGACGAGCCGACCTTCGGCCGCACTGACGCGGATCGCGTCGACGCCGTCGATCTTCGCGATCTCGTCGCGGACGGATGCCTCGCAGTGTCCGCAGGTCATGCCGGTGACGGCATAGGTGCTCGTGGTCATGATGTCTCCTCTCGGGGCTGGGCCCCCGACCTTCACTATACCCCCTGGGGGTATCCATTCCGAGACCCGGCCGACGAAGCGCCGGACGCACTCAGATGGATGAGCCGGAGACGCCCTGCAATCGCAGCTCCGCGTTCTCGCGTCCGCGCGCGAGATGACGAGGAACCATCTCCCTGATCCGCGCCACGTCCCGCGCGGCGATGGCCTCGAAGATGAGCTCGTGCTCCGCGACCATGTCCGCCAGGTCGTCATGCTGTCCGAACAGCCAGCGCAGCCGCGTGATGAAGACGCCGATGAGCTCGTTGAGCATCTCGTTCGCCGCCAGCCCCGTCACCACCTCGTGGAAGGCTCCTGCCGCTTCTCTGCCCGCCATGACGTCCCCGGACTCCGCCGCTTCGGCTTCGAGGTCCAGCACCGCCCGAAGGGCCGCGAGACCCTCCTCGTCATGGCGTTCTGCGGCGAAGACGAAGATGAGCGTCTCGATCGCTTCGCGGACCTCGGCGAAGTCCTGGATGTCACGGGTGGTGAACTCCCGCACGACCGCCCAGGTGCGCGGCCGCGCCACCACGATGCCCTCGCCGACGAGCGCGCGGATCGCCTCTCGCACGGGAAGCCTGGACACGCTGAGCTCCGTTGCGATATCGCGCTCGACCAGGCGCGAACCCGGCGCACGCCGGCCCAGCATGATGTCGTCGCGCAGTATGCGCGCGACCCGTGCCGATTCGAGCTCCGCGGTCCCCGCCCCCGTCATGCCTGGCATTCTGCCACTCGTGAGCGAAATACTCCACTTTTGGTATCCCAGATCAAGACAAAAGTCGGATGCGAAACTCCTCCAGTCTCTGGTAACCGAGGTCTTCATACAGCGCGATCGCCCCCGTGTTCGCCCCGAAGACGTGCAGCCCGAGAGAGCGGGCTCCGAGGCGGGCGGCCTCGCGCTCGGCCGCGTGCATGAGAGCGCGGCCGTGGCCGCGCCGGCGGCGCCGCGCGTCGACCGCGATGTCGAGGATGAACGCATGGGGCGCAGAGCCCCTCTCGCGCAGCGCGAGCCACAGGAGGCCCACCTCCTCGCCGTCGACGTACGCGGTGCGCAGAAACTGACCGGAGGTGGCGAGGCCGTCCGGCAGCTCCTCGGCGAACTGCCGGTGGGCCTCGGCGACGGCGTCCATCTTCGTCATCCGCCCCGTCGCCGCCAGCTCCGTCGCGAAATGCCGCTCGGACTCCGCGACGAACAGGGTGAAGCGCTCCTCCGTCATCGGCCTCACCTCCACCCGCACGTCCGGTGCGGGCCGCGCCGGGAGCGGATCGAGCACCATCTGGATGGACGACACCGTGTACTCGCGCCCGTCCAGGAACCCGGCGAGCACCCGATCCCCGGCGAACAGGGCGACGCCGAGCGATGTCGCGGAACGCGCGCGGGCGAGATCCTCGATCGCCCCCATCAGCGCATCCCGTTCCGCGGCGCTCGTCTCCCGCACGACGTGGAGATCCACGATCAGCGCCTGCGGACCGGGCAGGTGCAGCCACACGTCGCCGATGAGGCCGTCGACGGCCTCGATGGACAGCACCGCGGCCGCGCCGTCGGGGCGGTCGTCCGGCAGGAAGGCCGCCAGGATCGCATCCGCCTCCCGTTCGGCGTCGGCGCCGGGCCGCAGACCCGACGCGTCCCTGATGCGACGCAGCCGCTCCCGCACGTCCGCGCGCCAGGAGTCGACGCGGTCGGGAGGAAGCGGCAGCAGACGGATGGCCATCCGTCCATCCTGCGCGCAGCCGCCCGCCGCGTCCACCGCTCAGACGGCGGTGAGCCTGCCGTTCGGGAGGATGCCCACCGCGACAGGACGACCGCGGTTGTTCGACCATTCGCTCCACGAGCCGGTGTACACGTAGGCGCGGATGCCGGACTGCTCCAGCGCGAGCGCGGTGTGCATCGCCGCGACGCCGGAGCCGCAGTACACCGCGACGGGCGTCTGCGCGTCGACGCCCGCCGTGGCGAAGATCCGCCGCAGGGCGTCGGGATGCCGCAGCCTCCCGTCGCCGGCGACCGTGGCCATCGCCGGCAGGTTCACCGCGCCGGGGATGTGGCCGCCGATCGGGTCCAGCGAGGTCTGGACGCCGCTGTACTGCTCCGGCGTCCTGACGTCGAGCAGCACGCCGGTCTCCAGGAAGCGCTCGACCTCGTCGATCGTCAGGCGCTCGCCGCGGGGCTCCCCGAGCACGACGTCGCCGGGCTCGGGGAGGACGTCCCCGGACTCCAGCGGCAGCCCCTCCGCCACCCACGAGCGGATGCCGCCATCCAGCACCCTCGCGTCGATGCCCGACCCCCGCAGCAGCCACCACAGCCGTGCGGCAGCGACACTGCGGTTGTCGTCGTACGCGACGATGACGTCTCCGTCGTGCACGCCCCAACCGCGCGCCGCGCGCTGCAGGTCCTCCGGGCGGGGAAGCGGATGCCTGCCCTCCTCCGGCTGACCGCGTCTGGCGAGCTCGCGGTCGAGATCGACGTAGACCGCGCCGGGCAGATGCGCGCGCACATACTCCGGCCGCCCCTCCGGACGGTCGAGGCGCCAGCGCACGTCGAGCACCCGAACCGCGGGTCCTTCCCCGTGTTCGGCGCGATGCTGCAGATGCATCAGCTGCGCCGGGCTGACGAGATCGCTCATGGCCCCAGCATCCGGGCCGCGCCGATCGGCGTCACCCGTGCGCGAAACGCCCGTTCACCTGGCGACACACGGCGTCATACGCGCCTCACCGCGTCAGTCGAGCTTGCGGATGGCATCCTCGGCCGCGACCCAGGCGAGCATGGCGCACTTCACCCGCGCCACGTACCGCGAGACCCCGCCGAGGGCGGCGGCGTCCCCCAGCAGCTCGGGGTCGGGCTCGATGGTGCCGCGCGAGCGCATGGCCTCGCGGAACGCGTCGATGCGATGCACGACGTCGGCCTGCGGCATCCCCTCGACAAGTTCGGCGAAGAGCGAGGCGGACGCCTGCGAGATCGCGCATCCGTGCCCTTCCCACGCGACGGCCTCGATCGTGCCGTCGACGGCCCTGTGCACCTGGAGGGTGATCTCGTCGCCGCACGTCGGGTTCACCTGATGCGACTGCGAGGGCACCTCATCGCGCAGCCCATAGCCGTGCGGGGTGCGGGAGTGGTCGAGGATCAGCTCCTGATACAGGTTCTGCAGGTCGGACGAGCTCATGAGAGTCTCCTGAAGAAGTCGATGGCCGCGGAGACGCCGTCGATCACGGCGTCCACCTCCTCGGCGGTGTTGTAGAGATAGGTGCTCGCGCGCGTCGAGGACGTGACGCCGAGACGGCGGTGCAGCGGCTGGGCGCAGTGGTGGCCGACGCGCACGGCGATGCCGCGGTCGTCGAGGAACTGCCCGAGGTCGTGGGAGTGGATGCCTGCGACGTCGATGCTCGCCAGTCCGACGCGCGGCAGGTCGATGCCGCCCCCGAGCACACGGACGCCGTCGATCGCGCCGAGCCCTTCGACCAGGCGCTGCCCGAGCTCGGCCTCGTGCGCGGCGATCCGGTCCATCCCGACGGCGTCGAGGTAGCGGACGGCGGCGGCGAGGGCGATCGCCTGGGACACCCGCTGGGTGCCGGCCTCGAAGCGCTGCGGCGGCGGGAGGTACTCCGCCTCGCTCGTGGTCACGGTGGTGATCATCGACCCGCCGGTGAGGAACGGCGGCATGGCCTCGAGGAGCGCACGGCGTCCGTAGAGGGCGCCGACGCCCGTGGGTCCGAGCATCTTGTGCCCGGAGAACACGGCGAAGTCCACGTCGAGGGCGCGCACGTCCAGGGGCAGGTGCGGTGCGGACTGGCAGGCGTCGAGGAGGAAGAGCGCACCGACTTCGTGAGCGGCGGCGATCAGCCGCTCGACCGGGCCTATGACGCCCAGGACGTTGGAGACGTGGGTGGCCGCGACGAGGCGCGTGCGAGCGGTGACGTACGCCGGGAGCTCATCCAGGCGAAGAGCGCCGTCGTCGTCGAGGGGGATCACCCGCAGCGTCGCGCCGGTGCGCGCGGCGAGCTCCTGCCAGGGGATGAGGTTCGCGTGATGCTCCATCTCGGTGGTGACGATCTCGTCGCCCGGCCCGATCCGCAGCCGTGCCGCCTCCGCTCCCCCGCGTCCGGCCGAGGCGTTCGAGATCGCGTACGCGACGAGGTTGACCGCCTCGGTGGCGTTGGAGGTCCAGACGATCTCGCCCTCATCCGCTCCGACGAAGCCGGCGACCGTGGACCGGGCGTCCTCGAACGCCTCCGTGGCCTCGGCCGCGAGCGTGTGGGCGCCGCGGTGCACGGCCGCGTTGAGGTTCAGGAGATAGTCGCGCTCCGCGTCCAGGACCGCGAGCGGGCGCTGCGAGGTCGCACCGGAGTCGAGGTAGACGAGCGGGTGGCCGTTCACCTCGGTGCCGAGGATCGGGAAATCGGCGCGGAGAGCGAGGATCTCGGCGTCCGTGAGCGGTGCCGCGGCGGTCGTGGGGGAACTCATCCTTCTAGCTTCTCACCTGGAGAGCGGAGCGGGGCTGCCGCGCGCGGTCCACCGCGGGCGCGGACCGCTACCCCTGCTGCCGTTCGTTCTTGATGAGCGCACCCGCGGTGAGGAAGAGCAGGGCGCCGACGACGCCGGAGACGCCCCAGACGAGCTCATCCACGGGAAGCGGGTACACCGGGTTCCAGAACACCGCGACGGCGATGAACACGACGGTCCACCACCACTGCCTCGCCTGGATGCCGAACCAGGCCACGATCAGCGCGAGGATCGCGACGATGTAGCGGATGACCGTCGCGGCGGGGTCGGCGATGAACAGCGGCGAGAGGAACAGGGCGATCGCGGCGAGGATGCCGGGGGCCAGAGCGTTTCGCTGAAGCTGCGGGTCGGTCTGGCGCGAGGCGTTCATGCCTCCAGTGTTCCATGACCGGGCGGCGGCCACCGCGTCCTGGCCCCGCCCTCCCCGTTCGTCGAGCGACGCCTCCTCCTCTTCGTCGAACGCTGTATCCTTCCCCGCTCATCGAGCGACTCCCCTCCCGTTCATCGAGCGACGCGCCCCTTCCCCTTCGCCGAACGCTCTTCCCTCCCCGTTCGTCGAGCGACTTCCCTCCCCGCTCATCGAGCGACACGCCCCTTCCCCTTCGCCGAACGCTCTTCCCGCCCCGCTCATCGAGCGACGCCCTCCCGCCCCATTCGTCGAGCGACGCTCCCCTTCCCCGTTCGTTGAGCGAGCGGAGCGAGTCGAAACGCACTATCGTCTTTTTCTTCCCTCTTCAATGTCGGTAGCCCTCTATTAAATAGAACCTATGAACGAACTCCTGCCGTGGCTCCGCGAGATCGAGACCTCTCTCGATTCCACGGCGCGCGACGCCTTCGCCCGCGAGACGATCCCGCAGCTGGCGGATGCCGACGTCGCCGAGCTCCTGGCGATCGCCGGTCGGATCGAACGGCGCCTGGAGGGCCTCCAGGTCGAGGCCGCGGACGCGGTCGTCACCCGCTCCGACCGGTACCGGGACGAGCGGATGACGACGGCCTACGGATGCTCGGCACCGATCGACCTGCTCCGCATGCTGCTGGGCACGGATGCGCGATCCGCAGCGCGGCTCGTGAAGGCATCCGCGCTCGTGCACCGCGTGCAGGACATCACGAGCGGCGGCTATCTGCCGGCGCGGTTCCCCGCCCTGCGATCCGCCGTCGCCGACGGTGCGCTCGGAGTCGCCGGTCTGCTCGCCGCGACCGACCCGCTCACGCGGTCCGCCCGCCGGATCCTCGATGACGATCTCCTCCGCGCGGATGCCGAGCTCGCCGCCCTCTCCCGCGGCGTCGAGCCGACCCGCCCCTCCGACGAGCCCCCACGGCCGGGCGCGCTGCCGGAGGACCTGGCCCTGTACGCGAAGGTCATGGTGGCGTACCTCGATCCCGACGGGCCGACGCCTCCCGACGAGGACCAGGCGCTTCGGGGCCGATACCTCCGCGTCGGCGCGCTCAAGGACGGCGTCCACACCGTGCGCGGTGCGCTGCTCCCCGAGGTCGCCGCACAGCTCGCGCTCCTGCAGGACAGCATCCTCAGCCCTAAGACGGACGACCCGCAGGCCGCGCCTGCGACCGGCGTCCGGTTCGAGCCGACCGCCGAGGTCGGTGACGATCTTCCCGAAGACCCCGCGTTCGTGGATACGCGCACGCGCGCGCAGAAGCAGCACGACGCCCTCGCAGCCATCCTCGCGGTCGCCGCGGGCAGCGACCGGTTCCCGCATCTCGGCGGCGCGGCGCCCACGCTGGTCGTCTCCGCGACGGCAGAGGATCTCGCCCGGGGAACGGGATGGGCGACCCTCCCCCGCACCGGAGAGCTCGTCCCGCTGGCCGTTGCGCACCAGACCGCGTGCGCAGGGGGTGTGCAGCGCGTGCTCTTCGACGACCATGGCCGCATCGCCGCGATCGGCACCAGCGCCCGCATCTTCAACGCCCTGCAGCGCAGAGCCATCATGATCCGAGACGGGGGATGCATCATCCCCGGCTGCACGACCCCTGCCACCTGGTGCGAGATCCATCACGTCCGGGAGCATGCAGACGGCGGCCCCACGCACACCGACAACGGCGTCCTCCTGTGCTGGTGGCATCACCGCACGCTGCACCTGAGCGAATGGACCATCCGCATCGACCGTGGCGTTCCGGAGATCCGCGGGCCGGCCTGGTGGGATCCCCACCAGCACTGGCACCGGCCCCGGAGTCCTCACCTGAGGATGAGATCCCGGGCGCCCGCCTGAGAATGGCGCCTCCCCGCACTTCCAGGATATCTCAGGGATGGGGGCTTGCGGCAAGAGCCCCCACCCGGCGCATACTGGTCGATCGTGCCACCCGGAGACACCGGGTCGCGCACGAGATCGGAGCCGCCGTGCACACCTCCGCCCCTACCGCGTTCGACCTCCCCGCCCGCCTCTCGTCCAAGTCCGACCCCGCCCTCATCCACGAGGACGACGAGCATTTCGCCCGCATCGCGAGCGCGCTGGAGGATGCCGTCGCCTCGGCATCCGCACGCCTCGGATCGCTGCTGCGCTCGTCCGCCGGCGTCGGCGGGGCAGCCGTCGAGCGCGACCTCGAGATCCACCGACTGGACGCCCGCCTCGCCGCTCTGCGGCGCTACGGCATCGATCTGTGCCTCGGGAGGATGGTCCCCGCTGACGAAGACCCGGTCTACATCGGACGCCTCGGCCTCTCGGATGCCGAGGGGGAGCCTCTGCTGATCGACTGGCGGACACCGGCCGCCGAGCCCTTCTTCGCCGCCAGCCACGGCGACCCGATGGGCCTGGCCAGCCGACGCCGCTACCGCTGGAGGAACAGGAGGATCAGCGACTACTGGGACGAGGTCTTCACGATCGACGGCCTCTCCCGCCGAGCAGCGCTGGACGACCAGTCCGCGTTCATCGCCAGTCTCGGCGCCAGCCGATCGCCGCGCATGCGGGACGTCCTGGCGACGATCCAGTCCGACCAGGACGCCATCATCCGCGCCGGCGCCGAGGGCGCTCTCGTCGTCGACGGAGGACCGGGCACGGGCAAGACCGTGGTCGCCCTGCATCGCGCCGCCTACCTCCTCTACGCCGAGCCGCGCATCGCGCGCGGTCGCGGGGGCGTGCTGGTCGTCGGCCCGCACGAGCCCTACCTCGCATACGTCGACGACGTCCTTCCGAGCCTCGGCGAAGACGGCGTCCGGACCTGCACGCTGCACGACCTGGTCCCCGAGCGGGCCGAGGCGATGGAGCCGGACGCGCGTACGGCCGCCCTGAAAGCCGACGCCCGGCTGCTCGACGCGATCGAGCGCGCGGTCCGTCTCTACGAGCAGCCTCCTGCGCACGACCTGCTGATCGAGACGGACGGGGCCGACGTCCCGCTGCATCCCGAAGACTGGGCGGACGCCTTCGACGCGGTCGAGCCGGGGACCGCCCACGACGACGCCCGCCCGGACGTCTGGCGCGCTCTCGTCGAGATCCTGTCCCACCGGTCGCGCCTCCCGCAACGGCTGCTGGGACCCGCGCTCGCGCAGGACGAGCGCCTCACTGCGGTGTTCGACCGTGCTTGGCCGCTGCTCGACCCTGCGGCACTCGTCGCGACGCTGTGGACCGACGCCTCCTTCCTCCGCCGCTGCGCCCCTTGGCTGGACGACGAGGATGTTCGGCACCTGCAGCGAGACGACGGCACGGCGTGGACGGCATCCGACGTCCCCTATCTGGACGCGGCGCGAAGGCGCACCGGCGACCCTCGCGCCGAACGGATCCGTCGCGAGCGCACCGCGCAGCTCGCGGCGGAGCGCGAGTACCGCTCGGACGTCGCCGATTACCTGATCGCGAGCTCGGACGACGACCTGGGACTCATGTCGATGCTGCGCGGCGACGACCTGCGCAACTCGCTGGACGACGTCGACGCGCTCCCCGGTCTCGCCGCCGACCCGCTGGCCGGCCCGTTCGCGCACATCATCGTCGACGAGGCGCAGGAGCTGACGGATGCCGAGTGGCGGATGCTGCTGGCCCGATGCCCGTCACGGAGCTTCACGATCGTCGGCGACCGCGCGCAGGCGAGGCGCGGCTTCACCGAGAGCTGGGACGAGCGCCTGGCGCATGCCGGGCTCGGCGACGTGCGGCTGGCGACGCTCACCGTGAACTACCGCACCCCCGAGGAGGTGATGGCGGCGGCGGAGCCGGTCATCCGCGCGGCGATCCCGGACGCGAACGTTCCGACATCGATCCGCTCGAGCGGCGTTCCCGTCCGCAACGGCAGAGCGGACGAGCTCGACGGCGTCCTCGCCGCCTGGCTGTCCGAGAACGAGGACGGCACGGCCGCGGTCATCGGGATCGCTCCGCCGCGCACGCCGGAGCGGGTCCTGTCGCTGACGCCCGAGACGGCGAAGGGACTGGAGTTCGATCTCGTCGTCCTGCTCGATCCCGAGGCCTGGGGCGATGGCGCCGAGGGGGCCGTGGACCGTTACGTCGCCATGACGCGATCCACGCGAGAGCTGGCCGTCCTGGATCGCGGCGACGACGACCGCTCCGAGCCCTGAGCGCGAGCAGCGCTCCGGGCGTCAGACCGCGGCGAGCGCGCGGTGGACCGATGCGACGGCGCTCGAACCCTCGCCGACCGCGGCGGCGACCCGCTTCATCGAGCCGCGCCGCACGTCTCCGGCCGCGAACACCCGCGGCACGGACGTCTCGAACGGCAACGGCTCCCTGCCCATCGTCTGCCAGCGCTCCAGCGACTGCTGCGTGACATCGGTGCCGGTGCGGATGAACCCGGCCTCGTCGCGGTCGAGGTCGGCCAGCCATCCGGTCGCAGGTTCGGCGCCGATGAAGCAGAACAGCCCTCGGGCGTCGACGCGGCCCGCTGTGTCGATGACGACCGATTCAAGCGTCGCTCCGCCGCCGAGAGCCGTCACGTTCGCGCCGAGGTGCACGTGGATGCGCGGGTCCTCGATGAGGCGGTCGACGAGATAGGAGGACATCCGCGCGCGCAGATCGTCGCCGCGCACGACGAGATGCACGTCGCAGCCGTTCGCGGACAGGTAGAGCGCGGCCTGGCCGGCCGAGTTCGCCCCGCCGACCACGACGACGGGCGCATCGACGACCTGCCTGAGCTCCAGCGCCGTCGCCGCGTAGTGGATGCCGTTGCGCTCGAAGTCGTCCCAGCGGTCGAGCCGCAGACTCCGGTAGGTCGCCCCGGACGTGACCATCGCGGAGCGCGCCAGGATCGCGCGGCCGTCCGACAGCGTGACGGCGAGGGCGTCGCCCCTGGACTGCAGGCTCACCGCCTCGCACGGCGCGCACACGCGCACGCCGAACTTGATCGCCTGCAGCGTCGCCTGCCCGGTGAGGCCTCCGCCGCTCACCCCGAAGGGGAATCCGAGGTAGTTCTCGATGCGCGAGGTCGATGCCGCCTGCCCACCGGGGGCGACGGCATCCACGAGGACCGTGCTGAGGCCTTCGGACGCCGCGTAGATCGCCGAGGCGAGACCCGCCGGTCCCCCGCCGACGACGACGAGATCGACGACGTCCTCGTCGCCCGGCTCGTAGCTGAGGCCGAGCTGCTCGGCCAGGATGCCGGGGGTCGCGCGCGTGATCGGCTGTCCCTGCAGGAAGACGATCGGCAGGTCCTCCTTGGCATACTGCGCGTGCCGCGGGTCCGCCGGGTGCTCCGGATCGATCTCGACGGCCAGATGGACGAGATCGAGCCTTTCGGCGAAGCGCCTGAGCGACAGATAGGAGTTGGTTCCCGCCTCGCCGACGATCTTCAGGGTCATCGCCGCGGAGCCGCGGCGCAGCGACTCCCGCCGTGCCCAGAACGCGTGCAGGATCAGGTCGCCCAGCTCGTCGTCCTCGGCGAGCAGGCGGCGGAGATCGGGGCGGGACACCTCTCGGATCCGCCCCGGGCCCGTCGCACGGGCGGACAGGAACGCGCGCTGACCGTTCAGCAGCCCCAGCTCCCCGGCGAAGGAGCGCGGCCCCATCACGGCGAGCACCTCCTCGTCGAGCCAGGCGAGCGAGTCGCGCACCAGCTCCACCTCGCCGGACTCCACGAGGATCATCGGGTAGTCGCGCTGGCCGGTCCGGAAGACGAGGTCTCCCGCGGCGACGTCGCGAGGGACGCCTCGGGACAGCAGCCGCTCCCATTGCGCATCCGTCAGCCGCGGAGCCAGCTCCGGATCGGTGACGTGCCTGTCCGTCTGCTCGGCCATCTCCTGCCTCCGTTCCCTCACCCGCCGCGTTCCCCGGGGATTCACGCGTAGGCTACCGCACGGGAGGCAGCGCCATGACCGACATCGGAATCGACCCGACCGTCCCGCCGTCCGGTACCGGATGCATCGACTGCGACGAGGTCGGCGGATGGTGGGTGCATCTGCGCCGCTGCGCGACGTGCGGCCACATCGGATGCTGCGACTCCTCACCGGCGCAGCACGCCACCGCGCACTTCCGCGCGACGGGCCACCGCGTCATCCGCAGCTTCGAGCCGGGCGAGGACTGGTTCTGGGACTTCGTCGCGGAGACGGGCGTCGAGGGACCGGAGCTGGCGCCCCCGCAGAGCCGTCCGGAGGACCAGCCCTCCCCCGGTCCCGCCGACCGCGTGCCCGCCGACTGGCGACGACAGCTCGCCGCCCTCGGGCGGCGCTGAGCGGCAGGGGCCCTGCCGAAGACGGCTGTTCTCGGCGGGGTGCCGCGTGGTCGGTCCGACGGGCCGCCGGCGAGGAAGAGGCGGCACGCACGAGACGAAGGGCCGGCGACCAGGCGGTCGCCGGCCCTTCGTCCGGAGCTCGACAGGTGTCAGAGCGTGGCGGCGAAGGGATCGAATCCCTCGGGCAGCAGCGGCACGGGTGCGACGGTGCTCTCGACGACGACGGTCTTCCCCGTGGCGGCCGATTCCTGCGCGGAGAGCAGGATGTCGAGCACGTGGAATCCGAGCTCGCCGGATGCCACGTGCGGGCGCCCCGCGGCGATCGCGCGCACCATGTCCAGGGCGCCGAGGCCGCGGCCGACCTCGACGTCCTCGTGCGTGATCTCGATCCATTCCTGCACGGGCTTCGCGCTGTCGGTGATGACGCCGAGCGGCTTGACGTAGGCGATGCGCCCGGCGAACTGGTTCGGGTCGGGGATGACGATGGTGCCCTCGGTGCCGTGGATCTCGACGACGCCGTGACGCTCGAGCGCCGAGTCGAAGCTCAGCAGGCTCTGCGCCTGCGCGCCCTGCTCGAAGGCGGTCACGATCTGGATCGTCGACGGCACCTCGACCGGGAACATCGTGCCTGCCGCCGGACCCGTACGGATCTCGCGCTCTTCGCGGGCCTTCGATCCGACGGCGGAGACCCGGTCGACAGGACCGAGCAGGCTCACGAGCGCCGAGAAGTAGTACGGTCCCATGTCGAGCAGCGGGCCGGCCCCCTGAGCGAAGAGGAACGCCGGATTCGGATGCCACAGATCCGGCCCCTGCGTCTGGAACGCGGTCTGCGCGAACAGCGGGCGGCCGATGATGCCGTCCTCGATCGCGCGCCGTGCCGCCTGGAAGCCGGGGCCGAGCAGGGTGTCCGGCGCCGAGCCGATCCGGAGTCCGGCCGCCTCCGCCTCCCGCAGCAGCGCTGCGGCGCCGTCGCGGTCGAGGCCCAGCGGCTTCTCGGTCCACACGTGCTTCCCCGCGGCGATCGCCGCACGCGAGACCTCGATGTGCACCGCGGGGATGGTCAGGTTCACCACGACGTCGACGCCGGGGTGGGCGAGCACGTCCTCCGCCGAGCCGAAGGCGGGAACACCGTACTTCTCGGCCTGCGCCTGCGCGCGATCGAGGAGCAGATCGCCGACGACGAGGACCTCGACGTCGGGGAACGCCGCCAGATTGGTGAGGTAGGTGTCGCTGATGACGCCGACACCGATGATGCCGATTCCGACAGCGCTCATCGGGCGAAGCCGCCGTCGACGAGGAACGCGTAGCTGGCCGCGACGTCGGCGAACACGTCACCGGGCGCGTTGTCGTACTCGATGACGGCGTACTCCAGGGCCGAGGCCGCGCGCAGCGCCTCGGCGAGAGGGACGTCGCCGGTTCCGGCGTGGCGCTGGTCGAGGCTGCCCGATCCGAAGGACTCCGCGCCCGGTGCGAAGGGGTTCTTCTCGGGGGCGACGCCGTCCTTGACGTGCACGGCCACGAGGCGGTCGCCGAGGCGGGAGGCCAGGGCCGTGACGTCCTGTCCGCCCACCAGCGCCCAGTAGAGGTCGAGCTCGATGGCGACGCGCTCGTCCGTGAGGGCGATGAAGCGCTCGTACGCGGTCTGGCCGTCGAAGTCGGCGACGAACTCCTGCGCGTGGTTGTGATAGCCGACCTGGAGCCCGAATCCTGCGGCTTTCTCCACGAGCGCGTTCAGGCGGTCGGCGATGTCCGTGACGCCCTCGAGCGTGAGCCAGCGCTCCGGTGCGACGAACGGGTCGATGACGGTCTTGAGGCCGACCTCGGCGGCCGCCTCGAAGACGACCTCGGGAGCGGGAGTGGGGATCGAGCCGTCCGGCGTCCAGAGCTCGTCCGAGAGCAGCGGCGCATGCCCGGTGGGCGAGGCGAGCCCCGAGGCGTCCAGCGCGGCGCGGATCTCGGCGGGGCGGCGGACGAAGTCGAACGCCTCCACGTTGCGCAGCCCGATCGCGGCGAGCTTGTCGAGCGAGCCCGCCATGTCGGCGGTGAACTCCGCGGCGAGGGTGTACAGCTGGACCGAGGCTTCTGGCAGGGCCACGATGACCTTCCTTCTCTTGCAGGAACACGGGGCATCCGATGCTGCCCGCAGTCAGAGTAGCAGAAAACCTCCGAGTGGAAGTTCCCTGGATTCCGCGCATGCAGGCGCGCATCCGCCCCCGCGCCGGAGACCCGGCCGATCAGGGTCGAGGTCAGTTCCACAGCAAGAGCTTGGCGGGGTTGAGCACCATCTTCACGTCCACCACCCGGCCGGCGGCGACCTCGAGCGTGACGACGCCGACGATGCGCCCCTCCAGCCACATGGCGAATCCCAGGCCGTCGCTCGTGTCCTGCTCCAGGACCTCCACCTCGGGATGCTTCCGCAGCACGCCGAGGACGAATCTCGACACATGGTCCGAGCCGAGCACCGGCTTGCGCGCGGCGCTGACGACGCCGCCGCCGTCGGAGCGCAGGACGACGTCCGGGTCGAGCACGCGGACCAGACGGGCGAGGTCGCCGGATCGAGCGGCTGCGGCGAACGCCTGGACCACCCGGTCGTGCTCCTGGCGGGAGACCTCCCTGGACGGCGAACCGCGCACCTTGCGCCGCGCCGTGGAGGCGAGCTGCCGGCACGCCGTCGGCGCACGGCCGACCGCCTCGGCGATCTCCGGGAACGGCACGGCGAAGACGTCGTGCAGCACGAAGACGACGCGCTCTGCGGGAGTCAGCGACTCCAGGACCATGAGCAGGGCGCTGCTGACGGTGTCGTCCAGGGCGACCCGATCCAGCGGGTCCGCGCCTCCGGCATCGGCGAACGCCGCAACGGGGAGCGGCTCCGGCAGCCACGGCCCGACGTAGCGCTCCCGACGGACCCGCGCGGAGGTGAGGACATCCAGGCAGACCCGGCTCGCGACCGTCGTCAGCCACCCGCGAACCGATCGCACGGCGTCGCGGTCGGCGGGCGCGAGACGGTACCAGCGCGCATAGGTCTCCTGCACGGCGTCCTCCGCCTCGGCGATGGTCCCGAGCATGCGGAAGGCGAGGGAAAGGAGGTGGCGTCTCTCGTTGACGACCTCGTCGTCCACGGCATCCGCGGTCATGCCCGCCTCCTCATCGCAGTCCGCCTTTCCGACGCTACGACGCCGGATGCTCGAGCCATCTTTCGAACGTCTCCGAACCGAGCTTCGCATCCGAGCCGGCCAGAAGCGATCCGTCGGCGCTCGTGCGCCCCATCGGGCCGGGCAGGCGGACCTCCAGCACGGGCGTGCGCCTGCCGATCCTGCGCAGATACCGACGCACCATGTCGGCCATCCGCTCCGGCATCGGCCCGCCGAGGTCCCGCGCGAGCCCGCGCGGTGCGCCTTCGGCGATGGCGACGAGCTCGACGGCGACCTCGGAGGCCGACACGGGCTGCGAGAGCATCTTCGGGACGACGATGACCCCCAGCACGGCACCGCGATCGACCATCTGCGCGGCGAACTCATGGAACTGCGTCGCACGCAGGATCGACCACCCGTCCGGCTCGGCCATGAGGATCCGCTCCTGCGCCGCCTTGCCCGCGTAGTAGCCGGAATCCGCGTCCGCCGCCCCGACGATGGAGAGGGCGACATGGTGACGGACGCCCGCCTCCTTCTCCGCGGCGAGGAGGTCTCGAGTCGCCGTCTCGAAGAAGTCGACGGAGGCCTTCGCCGAGAGGGTGCCGATCGAGGACACGTCGATGACGGCGTCCACTCCCTCGAGAGCCGCCGTCAGCCCCTTGCCGCCGATCAGGTCCACACCGGTCGAGCGAGCCAGCACGACGACCTCGTGCCCGGCCGATTGCGCCGCGCCGACGACATGCCTTCCGACGGCGCCCGTCCCTCCGGCGACGGCGATGCGGCTCATGCCTCTGCCCCCTTCGCAGCCGGCCGGCGACGCGGCGGCAACAGCAGGAGGATACCGAGGATGAGACTCAGCAGCAGCGTGATGTTGTTCCCGGCGATGTCGAGCGTCTCGCCCGCCGGGTGCGTGAGGTGGAACACGAAGTGCAGCGTGCCGAAGACCGCCCATCCCAGGCCCGCGAGTCGGCCCGCCTGGGCCGTCCGGCTCGCGATCGCCCAGATCGTGATCGCCGTCAGGCCGAGGTGCAGGCTGCCGACGTCACGGATCAGGTGCTCGTCGTAGACGCCGCTGATGTCGATCCAGTGCAGCCCGAATCCGGGGAAGGACGAGAAGAAGGATTCCGGGAACACGCCGGCCCACACGCCGACGTAGAGGCCGAGGGCCGCCGTGATGACGAGCAGGACCCGCCGAGAGATGGTGTTCATACCCCTCAGGACGACGGAGCCGCGACGGTTGTGAGGTCGATGCCGCGGGGCAGAACGATTCCGGCGATGACGGCATCGTATGAGAGTGCGTCCGGTATGGGCCTGGCGACCTGGTGGAAGATCAGACGGATGCATGATCCCGTACGCGGCGCCCTGCGCGTGGGGACCTGCCCGCAACCGGACACCGCCCCGGACTCCTTCTCTTACGCCGCACTCGTGGAGGGAGTGGTCGAAGCTCCCGGCCTGCCTCCGCAGACCGTGCGATTCAACACGACGGTGCCCGCCAGAAGGTGTCCGCGCAGCGGCCAGAGGGTGCTTGTCATGGTGGACCGCGCCAACGCCGCCGCCGCCGTCCTGTGGCAGGACGTCCCGCAAAGGCCGCGCGTGAAGCCCGGACTGGGCTGAGCGGGTGAGGTTCCGCGGCTCTGGGCGGCCACCGCACGCGGAACGCCGTCCCCCGTCGGCTACGAACCAGCCGCCGGCGTCGACACGTCTCCGACGATGAGGCGCCGGCTGACCTGCTCGATGCGCTCGAGCTCGGCGGCGGTGTAGCCGGCCTTGCCGAGGGCGTCGATGCCGCGCGTGATGCAGAGCAGCAGGAGTGCCAGCTCATCCGGGTCGAGCGCATGGTCGATCTGGTCGACGGCCTGGCCCTGCCGGATGCCGTCACCCAGCAGGCTCTCCATGTGCCGGAGGGTCTCAGAGGCCTCCTCCAGGACGGCGGGTGCCTCGGGGACGCGCTCGGTCGTGACCTTGGCGATCATGCATCCGATGTGCTCTTCGTCGGCGACGGTGTCCTCGACCACTTGATGCACGTAGGCGAAGGCCGCCTCGATGCCCGCGTCGGCGTCGTCGAGGATGGCGTCGGAGGTGCTGATCGAAGCTCGGCAGTAGTCGTCGAAGGCGCGTCGATACAGAGTCTCCTTGTCGCCGAAGGCGTTGTAGATGCTCCCCTTGCCCAGTCCCGTGGCCTCGCTGAGGTCGCTGATGGAGGTCGCCGCGTAGCCGCGTCGGCGGAAGACATCCCGCGCCGTCTGAACGGTAGAGTGCTCGTCGAACTTACGGGGGCGTGCCATGGGCTCATCCTAGGACTCTCGTTGACCGCTCGGTACAGAACGCGCGTCACGAGACGCGCAGGACGATCTTCCCCGTGCTGCGGCGCTCCTCGAGGAGGGCCTGCGCCTCGGCCGCATCGTCGAGGGTCCGGTCGGCGTCTACGTCCACGGTGAGCCTTCCCTCGAGCAGCGCCTCGTGCACCGCGGCCGAACGAGCGCGGATCTCCTCGCGGGTGCGCGTGTAGTCACCGAAGGAGGGGCGGACGAGGGTCACGGATCGGCCGCCGAACTCGGCCGGGTCGAAGGGCGGGACGACGCCGCTCGCCTCGCCGTAGAGCACGAGCGTCCCGCGGACGCCGAGGGCTCGCACGCTCTCCTCGTACGTGGCGACCCCCACGCCGTCGAAGACGGCGTCGAGTCCTGCGCCTCCCGTGAGCGCGTGCGCGCGGGCGACCAGATCGCCGTAGGCGACCGCCTCGTCCGCGCCCAGACGACGGGCGGCATCCGCCTTGGCCGGCGAGGATGCGGTCGCGATCACGCGGGCACCGCGATCCTTGGCGAACTGGGTCAGGAGCTGTCCCACTCCCCCCGCTGCGGCGTGCACCGCGATCGTGTCCCCGGCTCGCACGGCGTAGGCGTCCGTGGACAGGTATTGGGCGGTGATCCCCTGCACCTGCACCGCCGCCGCCACCGCCGAGGACAGGCCGTCGGGGATCGGCACCGCGTGCGTGGCCGGCACGGCGACATACTCCGCGTACGAGCCGAGCACGTTCGACCAGACCACGCGCTGTCCCGGCTCGAGATCGGCGACCTCAGACCCGACCTCGATGATCGTGCCGGCGCCCTCGAAGCCTCCGGTGAACGGCGTGGGGATGCCGAAGAGCCCCTCGCGGACCTGGACGTCGAGGTAGTTGACGCCGGCGTACTCGGTCTTGACGAGCACGCCGTCGGGCGCGGCTGCCGGCCGGGCGAGCTCGGCCGGGCGGAGGACCGCGACGGGCCCGTGGGAGGTGATCTGGATGGCGTGCATGTCCTGCTCCATTCCTATGAGTGGGATTCGTGAGGTGCGATCGCGTCAGGGCGCGATCGCGTGAGCGGATACCGCTGCCGCATCGCGCTCTCCGCGGAGACGCGCGCGATGCAGCAGCGTGATCGCCAGGCCCGTGACGGCGACGAGGATCGCGACGGCGACCAGCACGATGTGGTATCCGACCGCGTAGTCGGCACCGTGGCCGGGAGCACCGGCGGCGACGTCCTGCGCCAGCTGAGCATCCGGGATGCGGAGGCCGACCTGCCACGCGAGGGCGGCGGCGAACGCGGCGATCACGATCGCCTCGCTGCCCAGCCGGACGAAGTTGAGAACGCCGGCCGCCGCTCCCGCACGGTCCGGCTGGACGGCAGCCAGAGCCTCTGCGTCGACCAGCCCGATGGTGAGCCCGAAGCCCGCGCCGACGAGGATCATGGACGGGATGTTCCACAGGGCCGGGACGACGCCGACCAGCTGCATCCCGATGTCACCGACGACGAGCACGATCAGCGCCGTGTAGATCACGCCCATCGCCGTCACCCGGGGAAAGCGCTGCATGACCCGGCTGACGAGTATCGGGCACACCAGCACAGGAATGGTGCACGCGAGCATGAAGAGTCCCGCGACCGGCGCGGACAGTCCGTAGACGGCTCCGAAGGCGACGGGCAGATAGGTCACGAGGGTGACCGTGCCGACACCGGCAGCGACAGGAACGAGGCACATCGCCAGGAAGTGCGGGTTGCGCAGCAGCGAGAAGTCCACGATCCTCCGGCCGGGGACACGCTCGTGACGCGGATTCGGCAGCACGCCGCCGAGCACGGCGGCGAGGAGCGCCACCACGCCGAAGGCGACGAACACGCCGCGCCAGTCGAACCACCCCGTCAGCAGTCCGGAGAGCGTCGGCCCCAGTGCGGAACCCAGCCCGATCGTAGTGCCGAAGATCGCGAAATTACGGGTGCGAGCCGTGGCCCCGTAGGCATTGGAGAGGAGAGCGGATGCGCCGGTGAAAACCGCGGCGCCGGCGATGCCGGCGAGCACCCGCCCGATATCGAGTGCGAACAGCGTGGCGGCGGAGGCGCTGACGGCGCCTGCGACGATGCCGAGCACGTTGCCGGCGATGACCGTCGCCTTGTAGCCGATCCGGTCTGAGACCACACCCCACACCAGGGTGAACAGCGCGAACGAGACGTTGAAGCCGTTCACGATCCACTGCAGCTGCACCGGATCCGAGCCCAGCTCGACGGCCACCTGCGGGATGGTCACCGCCGTTCCGGTGATCGCGAGCGGCGTCACGAAGACCGAGAGCACGATCACCGGCATCGCCAGCCGCGATGGCGTGTCCAGAGTCCGGCGGTTCGCGAGCGTGTCTGACATGGGTTCCCTTCGCGGTATGGGCGACGCCACTGCGCATCGTTTTTGGTCGCTTGGTACAATATACTCGAAAAGCGCCGCCGGGATCCGTCACGTCAGACCGGGCGACGTGCATCGAACCAACAGGAGGAGTACGAATGTCGAAGGCTTTCGAGCCCGTGAGGGTCGGGCGCTGGGCGCTGCCGCAGCGTTTCGTGATGGCGCCGATGACCAGGAACCGGACGCCTACGACGGCGCCGACCGCGCTGAACGCCCGCTACTACGGGCAGCGCGCCGGCGCCGGGCTCATCATCACCGAGGGCACGCAGCCGAGCGCGGTCGGGCAGGCTTACCTCGCCACCCCGGGAATCCACTCCGACGACCAACGCGACGGCTGGCGGGCCGTCGCCGATGCCGTACACGCCGGCGGTGGTCGTCTCGTCGTGCAGCTCATGCACGGCGGACGCATCTCCCACCCCGACAACAAGGGCGGACTCGAAACCGTCGCGCCCAGTGCCATCCGCGCGTCGGGCGAGATCGTGACCCCGACGGGTCGTCAGCCCTACCCCACGCCGCGCGCCCTCTCGACCGACGAGGTGACCGACGTCATCGCCGAGTACGTCCGCGCGGCGGAGAACGCCATCGCGGCGGGGATCGACGGAGTCGAGATCCATGCAGCGAACGGCTACCCCCCCCCCCCCAGTTCCTCGCCCCCTCGAGCAACCGCCGCGATGACGCCTACGGAGCGGATCCCCTGAAGCGGGCGCGATTCGCTATCGACCTCACCCGTGCCGTGGCCGCGGCCATCGGCGCCGATCGCACCGGCATCCGCATCAGTCCGGCATTCAACATCCAGGACGTGATCGAAGACGATGAGACGGCGACCCGCTCGACCTACGACGCGCTGCTCGCCGGCATCGACGACCTCGGACTCGCCTACCTTCACGTGCTCGGAGACCCCGCGGCCGAGCTCGTCATCCATCTCCGCGAAGCTTTCTCCGGGAGCTTCATCCTGAACACGGGCTTCGTCGAGGTGACCTCGATCGACGACGTCGAACGCATCCTGAATGCCGGCGAGGCGGACGTCGTCGCCGTGGGACGCCCGTTCCTCTCCAATCCAGACCTCGCCGATCGCTGGCGACGGGGCGCCGCGCTCAACGAGCACGATCCCGAGACCCACTACACCGGCGGCGAGCACGGCTATACCGACTATCCTCGCCGTGCATCCGGGTCCTGATCCGAGGCGGGCAGGCTCGGGGCGGATGCGGCCGTGATCGAGGTTCTCTTCCACAGCGTCCGCTCCAGGCGATAACTGGCACTGCGTGCACTGCCCCCGGGTTCTCTGGACGCTGTGGGGACACTGATCGCCGGAGCACCTCACGAGAGCTCGGGAAAGCAATTCAGCCCCGGTCGAAAAACCAGGGCTGATCAGATATTTTTGGCGGAGACGGAGGGATTTGAACCCTCGGTCCCCTTGCGAGGACTCCACCTTAGCAGGGTGGTGCACTAGGCCTGACTATGCGACGTCTCCATGCGACCGGCCGAAGCGCGGACGCGTCATGCCATCATAACCGGTTCGGATCGCGACCACGAACCGGAGGCGGAGCACCATGCGGTAAGCGCTTTCCTATACGATGGAGCCGATGCGCCGCCGCATCCGAACGCCTGGAGACGAAATGACTTCCCTGCCCGCCCGCACCACCGTCCTCCTCGTCGGGGCGCACGGATACGGGGCGGTGCACCTGCGCAACCTCGAACGCCTCGGCGACCGGGTGGAGCTCATCGGCCTGGCCGATCCGAAGGGCGGACCGGACGAGGGCTACGGCTCCACGGTCACGAGCTGGCCCACGCTCGACGAAGCTCTCGCCTCCGGCATCCGTCCGGACGTCGTCATCGTCGCCACCCCGACGAACACGCACTTCGCGCTGGCCTCCCGCGCCCTCGAAGCCGGCAGCGACGTCTATCTCGAGAAGCCTCCCGTCGCGACGATGGCGCAGTTCACCGAGCTGCTCGCGCTGCAGGAGAGCACGGGGCGGTCGATCCAGGTGGGCTTCCAGAGCTTCGGCTCGCACGCCCTCGACGAGCTCACCGCGCTCGGTGCACCGACCTCCGTCGCCACCTGGGCGGCGTGGCGGCGCGACCTCTCCTACTGGTCCCGCTCGGCCTGGGCGGGCAGGCGCGAGCTCGACGGCCGGCCGGTCGTCGACGGGGTGCTGACCAACGCGCTGTCCCATGCCATCGCGACATCGCTGCGCATCGCTGGAGCTCGCCGCCGCGAGGACATCGCGCGCATCGAGCTGGAGCTGTACCGGGCCAACGACATCGAGGCGGACGACACCTCGAGCGCGCGCATCACCCTGTCGGACGGCCGCATCGTGTCCGCCGCGCTCACCCTCGCCGCCGACGAGCACCCTGAGCCTCTCATCGAGGTGCGCACGCCCTCCGCGGACGTCGTCTTCTCGTACACCGAGGATCTCCTCACGTACCCCGACGGCCGCGTCTCGAACCCGGGGCGCATCGAGCTCTTCGAGCAGTTCCTCGACCATCGCGACACCGGAGAGCCGCTCCTGAGCCCCCTCATCGACACCGGCGCGTACATGGCCGTCCTCGAGGCCGTGCGCACGGCGCCCGCTCCCCGCCCCATCCCGCGCGACGCCCTCACCACGACCGCGGAGCACGTGTCCGTGGACGACGTCGCGGTGTGGGTGAAGCGCGCGGCCCGGTCCGGCGCCCTGTTCAGCGAGATCCGCGCCCCCTTCGCCTCGCCTGCGCACACCGGCGTCGTCGAGGAGCTGCGCGTCTCCGATGCCGTCGTAGCCGTCCGCGACGACGGCTCGTCCGTCGCCACCTCCTCGGGTCCCCGCCCCTTCCTGCATCCGGTCCGCACGATCGGGGGTGTCCTCGTCACGGATGCCCACCCCGCCGACCACGACTGGCACCTCGGCGTCTCGGTCGCCGTGCAGCACGTGAACGGCGTGAACCTCTGGGGCGGGCCGACCTACGTCCGGGGCGAGGGCTATCGCTGGCTCGACGACCACGGCCGCGTCCAGCCGACGTCCTTCGCGCGCACGGGCGACGGCTTCACCTCGACCGCGGACTGGATCGCGCCGTCCGGCGGCGTCCTGCTCACCGAGGAGACCCGATGGGAACTGCACCCCTCGGACGATCCACGCGCGTGGCGGTTCCGCATCTCCACGACCCTGCGTGCTGCCGGGGCTCCCCTCGTGCTCGGCAGCCCCGGGAGCGAAGGCCGTCAGGGCGGAGGGTACGGCGGCTTCGCCTGGCGCTTCCCCGCCTCGGAGGACGTGGACGTGCGCACGGCGGACGCCTCCGGCGAGGAGGCCGTGCACGGCTCCTCGTCCGACTGGATCGCGTTCTCGGCGCGGTTCCCCGGCGGTGAGGCCACCGTCGGGCTCGCCCCGGACGATGCGCGTACGGCTGCGGATCCGTGGTTCGTGCGCGTCGCCGACTACCCCGGCATCGGCTCGTCGCTGGCCTGGGACGCGCCGGTGCGCCTCGACGCGGACGAGGCTCTCACCCTCTCGTTCCGCGGCGTCGTCGCCGACGGGCGGCTGTCGGATGCCGAGGTCGGAGCGCTGCTCGCCTGATCCGACCCGCCGTTTCGCGGATGCCCTGACGATTCACGGACGTCCCGGCAGGATCGGTCCGTGAATCGTCGCGGTATCCGCTGATCGTCGCCCCGACTCGACGGCCTCAGACCCGGACGTCCGCCCAGGCCCGTGTCGCGAGCGACTCCTCGATCGCGTCGAGGACCCGAGTGGCGGACACCGCCTCCTCGATCCCGATCCGGCTGGGGAGGCCGAACTCGATCATCCGGAGGAAGTAGTCGAACTGCTGCGGGACGACCCCTTCGAGGACGCCGTCGAGCTCCGGATCGAGCATCGTGTTCGGAAGGCGGAAGCCGGTGAGCGTGTCCAGCGCGATCCCCTCGGCGGTGACGTCCACCTTCACGGCCCCGTCGGTGCCGTACAGCTCGAACTGGGATGCCAGGCCGCTGGGCGTCGACTCCGGGAGCGCCCAGGAGATCTCGATGGTCCCGACGGAGCCGTTCTCCAGCTCCGCGAGGATGAGCGCGACGTCGACGCCGTCCTTCCCCGCGGCGGGGAGCACCTTCGCGGCAGTGGTCGCGGAGACGCGGACGATCGGGCTGCCCGCGATCCACTGGACCAGATCGATGTCGTGGATGCCCTGATACATGTAGATGGGGGACGCACCGTTGTTCGCGAAGCCGACGCTGCGGGGCACGATGCGCGAGGCGCGGAAGTGGACCGGCTCGCCCACCGCCCCCGAGGCGACGATCTTCGCCGCGGAGCGGAAGCGCGGGTCGTGACGCAGGACGTGGCCGACGAGGACCTTCGTCCCTGTCGCCGCGGCCGCGGCGTCGGCGATCGCCCGGGCGCCGTCGAGAGTGTCGGCGAGCGGCTTCTCGACGAGGAGGTGGAGGCCGGCTTCGAGCGCCTCGACCGTCACGCCGACATGCAGTCTGTCCGGCACGGCGATGATGACGCCGTCGAGCTCCACCGCCTCGCGGGCGGCCGCCAGGGTCGGGAACCACGGCGCCCCGTGCCGCTCGGCGACGCGGCGACCGCTCTCCTCGAACGGGTCGATGACGGCGGCGAGGACGGCGCGCGGATTCTCCGCGACGATCCGGCAGTGGACCTGCCCCATTCGACCGGCTCCGGCGACGGCGATGCGGGTGGCGTGGGCACTCATGCGGGTGCTCCCTTCGTGAGCGTGGGTACGGCGGCGAGATAGCGCCTGGTCAGCGCCATCGGATCGGTGATGGATGTCCCTACGACGACGGCGAATGCTCCGGCCGCGAAGGCGCTGCGGACCTCGTCGGGCGACTTGATGCGCCCCTCTGCGATCACAGGGGCCGACAGGCCGGAGAGCCGCCCGACCAGCTCGATGTCGGGGTCGCCGGCACGATCCTGGGGGATGCTCGTGTAGCCGGACAGCGTCGTTCCCACGAGTTCGGCGCCGAGCTCGCCGGCATGCCGGCCAGCATCGAAGTCGTCGATGTCCGCCATCACGGGCACGCCCAGCGCACGGACCGCGGGAAGGAGCTCGTCCACGCCGGGATGCTCCCCCCGTTCCCGCAGGGTCGCGTCCATGGCGACGATGTCGGCGCCGGCATCGATGAGCGCCTTCGCGCGGTCGGCGGTGGGGGTGATCCACTGCCTCCCCTCGGTGACGACCTTCTCCAGCCCGATGATGGGAACGTCCACGCGCGTGCGGACGGCGGCGACGTGCTCGGCGCTGTTGATGCGCACCGCCGCCGCGCCGGCGAGCACGGCCGCCTCGGCGATGGCGGCGATGATTCCCGGATCGCGCAACGGCGACCCGTCCGGCGCCTGACAGGACACGATGAGGCGTCCACGAAGCGTCTCGAGGTCGAGCATTCTTACTCCTTCACTGCGATGAGACCGGCGAACGCCGGTCGGATGGTCGTGTCCTCGGCGACGACCCGAGCCCCGTCGAGCGCGGCATCCGCCTCGACGAGGAGGTCGTCAACGGGGATCCCGAGCCGGACGAGCGCCGCCCGGATCTCCGCCACGAACAGCGGTGCGCGCGCCAGCCCCCCGGTCAGCCCGATGGGTCCTGCGGAGATGCGCGCCGCTCGGATCGTCCGCGCGAGCTCCTCGGCCGCGGAGCGCACGATGCCCGCTGCCGCGGCATCCCCGCCCTCCGCCGCACGGATGACGTCCGGCGCGAACTCGGCGACGAACTTCGCGGGCGGCGTGGAGCCCATCGCCTCGAGGTAGATCTCCGCAGGCGTCCCCAGCCGTTCGCTGGACACCGCGAGAGCCGTCCACTCCCCGCGTCCTTCCCGGGCGTCGAGCGCCGCCTGCAGACCCCGTTGGCCGATCCAGAAGCCGCTGCCGAAATCCCCGAGGAGATATCCGCGGGCATCGATCCGCCGCGGCGGGACGCCCGTGCCGATGCCCAGTGCTGCGACGCCCGTGCCGCAGATCGCGACCGTCCCCGGCCGCGCCCCGACGGTTCCGAGGAAGGCCGTCACGGCGTCGGCGGCGACGACGACGCTGCGGATGCCGAGCGACTGGCGCAGCTCATCCGCCAGGATGTGAGGCGCGTCCGAGTCCACGACGAACCCGGACAGCCCCACCCCCGCCCTCTCGATGCGGGCGTCAGGGGGGACCAGACCCGCGATGCGCTGCGCGAGCGCCCCCACGCGGGCGTCGTCGGTCAGCGCCGTGACGCCGAGCGAGACCTCCTCGAGGTCGCCGTCATCGATACGGAGGCGGAATCCGGTCTGTCCGACGTCGACCGCGAGCGTGCCGCGGGTCCCGGCCCCTTCCGCCTCGGAAGGGCCGCGCGGGCTCTGCGGGATGGTCGCCATCATGTCCGATCCCCGCTCACCAGATCGACCAGCCGCCGTCGACGCGAAACTCCGCGCCGGTGACGAACGAGGCCTCGTCGCCGGCGAGGAAGTTCACGACGCCGGCGACTTCCGCCGGCGTGCCGACCCGGCCGAGCGGCGTCGAGGCGGAGAGCCGCTCCCTCGTCGCCTCCGGCATCGGGATCGCGTCGACGGGGATCATGCCGGGGGTGACGGAGTTCACGGTGATGCCCCATCGGCCGAGGGCCGTCGCCAGCTCGCGGGTCAGCTGCAGGACGGCGCCCTTCGCGGCCGAGTAGGCGACCTCGCGGATCGGGCCATGCCCGCCGTCGGTCTCCCAGGGCAGGGAGTCGCCGTAGAAGGAGTTGTTCAGGCCGAGGGAGCCGTACACCGAGCCGATGTTGATGATGCGCCCCCTGCCCGCGTCGCGCATCGAGGGGGCGACGGCCTGGGCCAGGAAGAACATGGCCTCCGCGTGGGTGGTGAAGACGGTCCGCCACTCGTCGACGGTGTACTCCAGCAGCGGCGACATCGCCGTCACGCCGGCGTTGTTGACGAGGACGTCGATCGACCGGCCGCCCTCGGCGGCGGCCGCGACGATGGCGGAGCGGCCCTCGCCGGTCGTCACATCCGCGATCACGGGCACGACCTCGCCCGGAAGCTCGGCGAAAGCGCTTCGAAGCTCGTTCAGCGGATCGGCGCGCCGTCCCGCGGCGATGACGCGGTCGCCGTCTCGCAGGAACCGTTCGACGATCCCGCGGCCGATGCCGGTGCCGCCGCCGGTGACGATGACGGTGCGGGGTGCGGATGATGCGTTGATGCTCATAGGATGCTCATTTCACGGCGCCGGCGGCGAGACCGCTGACGAGGTAGCGCTGCGCGAAGATCGCGAGCAGGATCGGGATGCCGACGGACAGGACGGTGATCGCGGAGATGTCTCCCCAGAGCACGCCGGCGCTCGTGATGAAGTTGGTCGCCCCCACCGTCACCGTGCGGGCGTTGGTGGTGGTCATCACCACGGCGAACAGGTAGTCGTTCCAGGTGAAGAGGAACGTGATGACGGCCGCGGCGACCATGGACGGCGCGAGGAGCGGGACGACGACGGTCGTCAGGGTCCGCAGCGTCGATGCGCCGTCGACCTGCGCCGCCTCCTCGATCTCGATGGGCAGCTCGGCGATGGCGCGCGTCAGCAGCACCACCACGATCGGGATGTTGAGGAAGACGTCGACGATGATCATCGCCCAGAGCGTGTCGATGATGCGCCACTGGGTGAACATCGCGAACAGCGGCAGGACGAAGAAGATCGGCGGCAGCAGCCGCAGGCCGGCCACGCCGTACAGCAGGAGGCGACCGCCCAGGTGGAACCGGACCATCGCGTACGCCGCCGGAACGGAGATCAGCAGCACCACGATGACCGACACGACGGCGATCACGGTGCTGTTCAGGAAGAACCGGGGGAAGTCGTAGCCGGCGGCGTACAGCGCGTTCTCGTAGTGCTCGATCGTGGCGTCCGCACCGAACGGCAGCGCGAGCGGATTCCTGTTGATCGCTGCGGTGGTCTTGAAGCTGGCGGCCAGCGCCGTCAGGAACGGCAGGTTCACCAGCAGGGCGACGACGGCGATGCCGATCGTCACGAGCCAAGAACGGGCCGGCGTCGCGCGTGAGGTCTCGATGGCGCTCATTTCACGTCTCCCGGTTGCACGACGATCCGCTTCATCACCACGGGGACCAGCGGGATCATGATCAGCAGGATGAGCACCGCGGCGGCCGTGCCCACTCCGAAGTCGCCCTCGATGATGGCCTGCTTGTAGATGTAGATGGTCATGGTGGTCGTCATCGTCCCCGGGCCGCCGCCGGTGAGGACGTAGATCACGTCGAAGGTCCGCAGCGCGTCGACGCCGCGCAGGAAGCCGGCGGTGAACAGCACCGGCGCCATGAGCGGCAGCGTGATGCTGCGGAAGGTCCGCCACGGCCCCGCGCCGTCCAGCGCCGAGGCCTCGTAGAGCTCGTCGGGGAGTCCCTGCAGGCCCGCGTAGCAGATGAGGAACACGAACGGCGTCCACTGGAACACCTCGAGCGCGACGAGCAGGTTCGTCACCGTGTCCGGGGAGAAGAGGTTGAGGTCCAGGCCGATGGTGCTCAGCAGGCGAGACGTCAGGCCGATGTCGCTGTTCAGCGTCAGCCGGAACATGAGGCCCATGAGGGCCGGAGCCACCATGATCGGCAGGAGCAGGAGCGTGAACAGCAGCTTCTTGCCCGGAAAGCGCCTGTTCATCGCGACCGCGAGCGCGAGCCCGGTGATCAGGACGAACAGCGTCGTCACGACCGTGAACCACAGGGTGAACCACAGGCTCTGCCAGAAGTCGCCGTCGCTCAGGATGCTTCCGAAGTTCTCGAATCCGACGAACTGGCCGTTCGGGTTGAGGATGGACCGGTCGGTCAGACTGATCCACAGCCCGTAGAACGTCGGGATCACCGTGAAGACGGCGAGGAAGACGAGAAGCGGTGCGCTGAGCGCCCAGCGCACGATCCCGTGCGGGACGCCGCGACCGCGGGCACCGGCCGGACGACCGGTGCCCGCGGCGTGCCGCCGCTCTGCCTTGGCGATCGGGGGCATGAGACTCATTCGTCGAGCAGCTCCTGAAGCGCCTCGTCGGCCTCCGCGAGCGCCTCGTCCGAGGAGGCGACACCGACCCAGGCGGGGTTCAGCGCCTCGACGAGGTCCGTCATCGCCTCGAACGTGCCGGCGAAGATGGGCGGCGTGTAGCCGTACTGGGCGACCTGGTCAGCGATCAGGTCGAAGGCCGGGTTGATGTCGACATTGTCCGCGAGGACCTCGGGCATCGAGGGGATGCCGCCTGCCTGCGCGTACTCCGCCATGGCCTCCGGCGTCGCGAGGTAGCTGAGCCAGGTGTTCGCGGCGTCCTTGTTCCGGGAGTAGGCGTTCAGTCCGACGGCGAGCGAGTGCACGTGCGTGCTGTGGGGATCGCCGGGGATGGGAGCGACGGCGATCTTGTCCGCGATCTCGGGAGAGCGCTCGGGGTCCGTGAGCTCGGCGTACGCCGACGACCACTGCAGGGCGAAGGCCGCGCTGCCGCTCTGGAGCGCCGCGTTGGTCTCGGCGTACTCGGCCTGCGCCGCGTCGGGAGAGGTGTACTGGCTGTCGTAGATGTCCGAGTACACCGCGTTGACCTTCTCCGCCTCCGGAGAGTCGAGGGTGGCCGTGTCCCCGTCCGCCCATCCGCCCCCGGCGCCCCACAGGAGGTCGTTCCACAGGGTGATGTTGAACGGCGATGTCTTCAGCTGGAGCGCCGTGCCGTAGCGGGTCGGCGAGTCGGGGTTCGCCGTCTGCGAGAAGAACGCCGCGGCGGCGTGGTAGTCGTCGATGTCCCACTCCTCCGGCGACTTGGGATCACGAGCCTCGCCGATGACATCCTGCGCGATGGTGCGGTACTCGTCCTGCCAGGCGGGATCGCTCAGCAGCTGATCGATGAGGTCCGTGCGGTAGTACAGGAAGTGGTTGCTGACGTCGAGCGGGAGCGCATACAGCTCGTCGTCGATCGTCAGGCCGTCGATGGAGGTCTCGAAGTAGTCGCCCTCGTCGATGTCGACGCCGGCGAGCGGGTCGAGCCCGACGGAGAAGTATCCGACGTTGTACGTGGCGACGAAGTAGATGTCGAGCTCCGACGACTGCGCGCCGATCTCCGTGGTCTCGCGGGCGAACGTGTCGTCACGGCTGAGCAGCACCATCTCGACCTCGATGCCGTCCTCCTCTCCCTGACCGGCGTTGTAGGCGTCGACGACCTTCTGCATCGCGTCGCCCTCCGGACCGGGCCAGAGGACCATCTTCACCGTGGTGACGCCGTCGGCGTCCGGACCGGACGACGGGCCGCAACCGGACAGGACCAGAGCAGAGACGACGGCGATGGCCCCTACTCCCCACACGGACTTCCTCATTGGATACATCTGCCTCTCCTGCTGTCGTAACCCTGCATGTGGTCTACTTGATTGCATCTCGTGGAGATTGTGGTCTATACCACGTGAGATTTCGGCCAGGCTATCCTCCGATTGCATCGGAGTCAAGAGGGAAACAAAGATCCGGAGGAATCATCTGCGGTCTATACCACACCGCCTGATAGAGTTTCCACGGCACGACAACGAAGGGGGCGGGCGACATGGCGAGGGTCAAGGGCGACGAACTGCGCAGAGAGCTGCGGTCCCTGATCGACGACACCGCCCCCGGCGATCGCCTTCCGCCGGAACGGGACCTCATCCGGGATTTCGGGGTCGCGCGGGAGACTCTGAGACGCGCTCTGGACGACTTCATCGGCGAAGGACGCCTGGAGCGACGTCCAGGGGTCGGCACGTTCGTGACACGACCGAAGATCACCAAGCAGTTCCGCATGCAGTCGTTCACCGAGGACATGCAGGCCCGCGGGATGACGAGCTCCTCGCAGATCATCAGCGTGTCAGAGGGCATCGCCGGCGCGCGCACCGGGGCCGTCCTCCAGATCTCACCCGGTGCGCCGGTGCTCAGCATCCGCAGGCTCCGGCTCGCCGACGGCGAGCCCATGGCGCTCGAGTCGCTGCGCCTGCCCGCAGACCTCGTCCCGGGCCTGCAGGTCGAGGAGCTGCAGGGGAACTCCCTCTATGCCGTCCTGCGCGCGAACTACGGGATCGAGCTCCACAGCGGCACGCAGACCATCGAGGCGACGGTGACGGACGAGGAGCAGGCGCGTCTCCTCCGCGTCGCGCCGCTGAGTCCTGCGCTGCTCGTCGATCGCGTGACGTGGACGGCGGACGAACGCCGGGTCGAGTCCGTCCGGTCGATCTATCGCGGAGACCGCTACCGGTTCGAGGTCGACCTGACCGACGGGCCGGCCCTCAGCGCGAGCGCCTAGGCGCGACGCCCGAGGTCGACCACCGGGCGGCGCGGCGATCGAGGCGCCGTCGGGCCGTGCCGGGCAGCGCCTCGATCCGCCCGGTCCGGCGTCTCGCGGACATCATGCCGATTCACGGACGTCCCCGCAGGATCGGTCCGCGAATCGTCACGGCATCCGCTGAGCGTCGGCGCCAGCGGCTTCCGTCCGCCTCTACGGCAGCGCGCGGAGCGCGGCGATCGATGCGGCGATCTCCGTCTCGAGGTCCTCGCCCCAGTTGCACTCCAGGGAGACCGGGCCGTCGAACCCGCCTGCCCGCAGGGTCGCCACGAACTCGCGCCACTGCCCGCCGCCGGCGCCGAGCCACAGCCGTCCCGCATCCGCGATGTGCGCATGGCCGATGCGGTCGATGTGCTCGGTCACCGACGAGAGCGGCTCGCCCTCCTGCTCGATGTGATACAGGTCGGCGACCACGGGCACTCCCTCGATCCCGTGGTCGTCGAGGAAGGCGACCGCCTCGCCGAGGGTGTGGATGAGATTCGTCTCGCCCTTGTTCAGCGGCTCGAGGATCACGCGCAGGCCATGCGCGGCAGCCGCATCCCGGGCCGCGACGACGGACTCGGCGAAGCGCGCCTCCGCCGCCGCCCGCTCGACGCCCTCGGGGATGCGGCGAGCGCCGCCGGACCCGAACACGATCTTCGCACCCGGCTCGGCGACCTCCGCGAGCAGCGCGAAGACGCTCCGGAAGTAGTCCTCGACGGCGCCGAAGTCGAACGACGGGTCGGACACCCGGATGCTGCCGGGCAGCAGGATCGCGAACGAGGGGTACCGCTCCCCCGCGAACTCCGGATTCAGGCTCAGCGAGCCGTCCTCGCCGATGAGCACCACGTTGCCGACGATCGCGGGCTCGACGTAGTCGACGCCGAGCTCCTTCGCGATGAGGCCGTTGGCGCGGGATCCGATCAATCCGACAGTGGTCACTTGAGACTCCCTGAGACGAGGTCGAGGCGCCAGTAGCGCTGCAGGACGAGCACGAAGGCCACGACCGGGATGATGGCGATCGCGGCTCCCGCGATCGCCAGGGTATAGAGGATGGGCTCGCTGCCGCCGCGGTTCAGCATCATGTACATCGCCACCGTGATCGGGAACAGGTCCGACTTGGTGAGCATGATGTACGGCAGCAGGAAGTTGTTCCAGGCGCCGATGAACTGCAGCAGGAAGATCGTGACGAGACCCGGCAGGAGCATCGGCAGTCCGACGGCGCGGAACGTGCGCCACTCGCTGGATCCGTCCACACGTGCCGCCTCCAGCAGCTCGACGGGCACGGACGCGCGGGCGAAGACGTAGGCGAGGTAGATCCCGAAGGGGGTGATCATCGTCGGGATGAGCACGGCCCAGTAGGTGTTGGCCAGGCCGATCTGGGCGAACAGCAGGTACTGCGGGATCGCCAGCGTGATGGTCGGCAGCAGCACGCCGCCGAGGAGGCCGCCCATGATCGCCCTCTTGCCGCGGAAGTCGTACATCGCCAGGGCGTACCCCGCGCCCGCGGAGAACAGCGTCGAGGCGAGCGCGCCGACGATGCTGTACAGGAAGCTGTTGCCCAGCCACTTCGCGAAGCCGCCGTTCTCATAGGTGAACAGCTCGACGAGGTTGTCCCACAGCGCCGTCCCGAAGCTGAACGAGGGCGTGGTGAACAGCTCGGCGGACGACTTCGTCGCCGAGAAGAACACCCACACCACCGGCAGCAGGAAGTACACCGCGGCGAGGATCAGCACCGTCGTGGGCAGGATCGCGCCGATCGGCACCCCGCGCCGGCGGTCGCCGGCCGGACGGTCGTACGCGGGAGGGCGGGTCGCGCTCTCGCGCGTCTTGAGCAGGCTCATCGGGTGACCTTCCTCGTCGCGAGCGTCCGTCCGCCGAGCACGAGCAGGGACAGCACCACCGTGCCGAGCGCCAGCAGGATGGATGCCGCGGCGGCCGAGTTGAGGTCGTCGTGCGCGAACGCGTCGCGGTACACGCGCATCAACGGGAAGAACGTCGAGTCGATCGAGTTCGTCAGTGTGGACAGCATCGCCGGCTCGCTGTAGATCTGCAGCGCGCCGATCACGGAGAACAGCCCTGTCACGATCGTCGCGGGAACGACGTGCGGCAGCTTGATGTACCAGGCGATGCGCCCCTCCCCGCAGCCGTCGATCCGTGCGGCGTCGATCTGCGAGCGGTCCAGCGACTGCAGCGCCGTGTAGATGATCACGGTGTTGAAGCCGATGCCGCCCCAGAGCACGACGTTGACGATGCCGATGTACACCCAGTCGCCGCGGAGCAGGTTCGGCAGCTCGACGCCGAGGCCGTGCGCCAGCTGGTAGACGGGGCTGATGTCCGGCACGTACAGGAAGCCCCACATGAGCGCCGCGATCACGCTCGGCACCCCGTACGGCAGGAAGATCGCGGTGCGGCTGAACGATCTCGCCTTCGCGCGCGGCAGATCCAGCAGCAGCGCGAGCAGGATCGAGGTGCCCATGAGCAGCGGGACCATGATGATCGCGTAGATCCCGAGCCGCCCGAGGCTCGCCCAGAAGGTCGGATCGGCGACGACGGAGGCGTAGTTGGCGAAGCCGACGAAGGTCTCCTCGCGCGGTGCGAACGCACCGCCGCCCGAGGCCTCGCGGCCCCGAAGGCTCAGCCAGCCCGAGTAGACGATCGGAACGATGAAGACCACCGTGAACATCACCAGCGCCGGCGCCATGAGCGCGTAGGCGAACAGCGTGTGGCGCTGAAGGTGCGGTCGGCGCGCCCGCCGGGGCGGGAGGACGACGGTTCGCGTCTCCTGCCCGCCCGCGGGGGCGCTCCCCTGAAGGAGTGCGGTCATGGTCAGCCCAGATCGTCCTCGACGGTCGACTGCACGGTCGACAGCACGCTCGACCAGTCGCCGGACTCGATCGCCGTGCCCAGCGCATCGGTCAGGGCCGTGAAGGCGACCTGCGTGTTCGGCCCCCACTGCACGGAGAGCAGACCGGACGCGGACTCCGCGGCCGTCGGCCAGTAGGTGTCGTCCTCGGGGATGAGGTCGGGGGCGGGCCGGTCGATCTCCTGGCCGTGCGTCGCCGCGGTGAACTTGTTGATGCCGACCAGCCCCTCGGCCGCCTCATCCGTCACGTTGAGCCAGGTGAGGAACTCCACCGCCTCGTCGTAGTGCTCGGTGTCGGCCAGCACGATGTCGGCCGATCCGCCGCGGGCGAAGGTGCGCAGCTCGCCGGCATCCCACTGCGGGATCTGCGCCGCGCCCCAGAGGCCGACGGTGTCCGGGTACTGGTTCAGCAGCGGACCCGGCGCCCAGGCCCCGGCGATCTGGCCGAGCACCTTGCCGGAGGCCACGGCCTCGTTGTACTCCGGGCTGTTGCCGACGTAGGTGCTGACCAGGTCGTCCTCGATCAGCCCGTGCCAGTACTCGAGCACCTCGGCCGTGGCGTCGTCGTCGATGTCCACCTTCCAGGTCTCGTCGGAGTAGTCCCACCACTGCGCGCCGTTCTGGAGCGAGAGGCCCATGAACATGTCGGCGTCCAGCGCGCTGAAGTTGGCCAGATAGTGGTCGCCGGGCAGGGAGCGCACCTTCTCTGCCAGGGCGCGGAAGTCGTCCCAGGTCGCGGCGGGCTCGAGACCCAGCTCGCTGAAGAGGTCGGTGCGGTACACCCACAGCGCGGGACCGAGGTCCTGCGGGATGCCGAAGACCGTCCCGTCGAAGGTGACGGTGTCGAGCACCGTCTCGGAGTACGCCTCCTCGAGGTCGCCGCGGATGGACTCGACGTCGGCGACGACGCCCGCCGACACATAGGTCGGCATCTGCGTGTACTCGGCCTGCGCGATGTCGGGGCCTTCCCCTGCGCGCACGGCAGACAGCACCTTCACCGGGAAATCCACGCCGCCGGCCGGCGCCGAGATGTTGACCTGGATGTCCGGGTTCTGCGCGTTCCATTCCTCGACGCGCTTGTCGACGTTGGAGCCCCACGCCCAGAATTCGAGCGTGACGGGTCCGTCCCCGGATCCTTCGGAGCCGGAGTCGTCCGCTCCGGCGCAGCCGGCGAGCGCGAGTCCTGCGATCGCGATCCCCGCGACCGCGGTGAGTGTCCTGCGATGTGCCATGTCATCCTCCTTGATACGTGGTACTGCGGTGAGTCCGTGACGCCGTCGTGCCGATATAGGGGAACGACGGACGGCTGCGGTCAGAAGAGCTCGGCGTAGCCCAGCCCGACGAGGTTGCGGTGCGAGGTCTCCAGCGCCTCCCACACCGTGCGTCCGTAGAGGTCGTCCTGCTCGACGAGCAGGAACTCCGCGCCGGATGCGATGCTCTGCGTGATGATCCCCGGCCAGTCGAGGTTGCCCTCGCCGACCTCGGCGAACTGCACGGCTCCGGTCCATGCCGCGCCCCACGCGGCCTGGTCGCCGCGCTCGAAGGCGTCGATGGCCGCGTCGTCCGGCCAGCCGATCCGATAGTCCTTCAGATGCACCATGCGCACCCGCCCGGCGTACTCGGCGATGACGCGCGCCGGATCGAGTCCGCCCCGGGCGATCCAGTGCGCATCCAGCTCGATCCCGACGTGCGGGGAGTTCTCCGCGATGATCTCGAGCAGATACCGCCCGTCGATCTTCGCGAACTCGATGTGGTGGTTGTGGTAGTACAGCGCGATGCCCTCATCGGCGAGCCGGACGGCGGCGGCATCCGCCCGCCGGCAGAAGTCGAGCACCGCGTCCAGGGAGCGCAGCGCGGGGATGGGGAGCATCCCGATGCGCACGAGCCCGGCGCCGAGCGTCCTCGCATCGGCGACGATCTTGTCGAAGTCGTCCTCGAGGGAGTCGTTGATGCCGCCGGCGGTCAGCGCCGCGGAGAGGGCGCAGTACTCGACGCCGAGCTCTCCCCGCGCGCGCTCGAGCTCGGTCACCGTCTCGGGGGTCAGCGGGATCTGCGACAGCTCGCTGACGCGGTATCCGATCTGCGTCGTGCGCCGGAAGGCCTCGAACGCGCCGAGCTCTGCGACGGCGTTCTTCAGCATCATCGCCTGTACGCCGATGCGTGCCATGGTCAGTGTCCTTTCACCAGTCGTGGATGGTTCCGTCGTGGAGGCGGTTGTACGGCAGGTAGGCCTGCTCGTACGGGTACTTCCCCGCCTCGTCCGTGTCGAGCTCGACGCCGAGACCGGGCTCGTCGCCGGGGTGCAGCAGGCCGTCCCGCCAGGTAAAGGACTGCCGGAAGACCTGATCGGTCTTCGCGCCGTGCTGCATGTACTCCTGGATGCCGAAGTTGTGGATCGCCAGTCCCAGGTGCATCTGCGCCGCCATCCCGACCGGCGAGATGTCGGTCGGCCCGTGGAAGCCCGACTTGATCTGGTACTGCGCCGCGTACTCGATCGTCTTCTTCAGCGCCGTGATGCCGCCCATGTGCGTCACGGCGCCGCGCACGTAGTCGATGAGCTGGTCGCGGATGAGATCCTTGAAGTCCCACACCGTGTTGAAGACCTCTCCGATCGCCAGCGGCGTGGTGGTGTGCTGGCGGACCAGGCGCAGCGCCTCCTGGTTCTCGGCGGGCGTGCAGTCCTCCAGCCAGAACAGGTCGTAGGGCTCCAGCGCCTTTCCGAGCTTCGCCGCCTGGATCGGCGTCATCCGGTGATGGCCGTCGTGCAGCAGCGGGATCTCGGGGCCGAACTCCGCCCGCACCGCCTCGAACACGCCGGGGAGATGGCGCAGGTAGGAGCGGGTGTCCCAGTCCTCCTCCACGGGGAGCGCACCGCGACGGGCGGGCTCATGGTCGTAGCGCGCCTCGCCGCCGAACGTGTCGGCGGCCTGCGAGGCGATGCCGTAGATCGCCTTCAGCCCCGGCACCCCGGTCTGGACCCTGATCGCCCGATAGCCCTGCTCCAGGTGCGAGCGGATGCTGTCGAAGAGCTCGGGCAGCTCCTTGCCGGAGGCGTGGCCGTAGGCGAGGAGTCCCGTGCGCGAGGCGCCGCCGAGCAGCTGGTAGAGCGGAAGACCGGCGGCCTTCGCCTTGATGTCCCACAGCGCCATGTCGACCGCGGCGATCGCCGCCATCGTGACGGGGCCGCGGCGCCAGTACGCCGAGCGGTACAGGAACTGCCAGGCGTCTTCGATCCGGTGCGCGTCGCGCCCGATCAGCAGGGGCACGACGTGCTCGGTGAGATAGGCGACGACGGCGAGCTCGCGCCCGTTCAGCGTCGCATCCCCGAGCCCGGTCACCCCGTCGTCGGTCGTGAGCTTGAGCGTCACGAAGTTCCGGTCCGGACTGGTGACGATCACCTCTGCCCTGTCGATGATCATGCGTGCACTCCCTTCGATTCCGTGACGGCGGCCGCGAGCTCGGCGCGGACCGCCTGCAGCTGCGGGTGCCGAGCCACCACGGCATCCGCATCGAGTCCATCCCGCGCGGCCCATGCGGCGAGCGCGCGCAGCTCGCCCGCTCCCGCTCCCCATCCGTGCTCGAGCCGCGCCTGGATGACCGGCACGACCCGGACGCCGAGCTTGATGTCCGAGTCCGTCGCGATCTGACGCAGCGCATGACGGATGCGCGCATTCTCGAATCGCGCGATGATGACGGCGCGCTGCTCGGCGAGCTCCTCCCCGGAGAAGGGGAGGACGGCGGCGGCGTCGTCCCACAGCTCGTCGAGCGCCGTCCGGCAGACCTCATCGGTCATCGCCTCGGCGACGGTGGCGTGCCCGCGCAGCTGCCCGAGGTTCGCGAGCAGCGAGTGCCCCGCGTTGAGCAGCCACAGCTTGCGGCGCTCATAGGGGGCGATGTCCGTGACGAACTGCGCGCCGGCGATCTCCCATGCCGGACGTCCGGCCGGGAAGTCCCCGGCCAGGATCCACGAGGTCGCCGGCTCCGTGACGACCGCGCAGGGGTCGTCCGTGACGGTGATCGGGAGCGCGTCGGAGACCGCAGGGGTGATCCGGTCGACCACGGAGGAGACGAACGAGACGTTCTCGGCTATCCACGCGGCCAGCGCTGGATCCGCCGCCTCGCGGACGAGCGCGCCGAGCAGTGCGCCGTTGCCGTCCAGGTTGTCGCAGCTGACGATCGCGAACGATCCCGCATCGGCTTCCCTGCGCGCGCGCAGGCCGGCGACGATCCTCTCGACGGCCGCGCTTCCCCGGTGGTGACCCGCCTCCGTGATCGTGACGGTGAGGACGGCGGCGGACTCCAGCACGGCGCGCCAGGCGCCGGCGTCAGCGCCGTCGTGCGCCGCGGAGATCGCGGAGATCGGCTCGACGGCGTCCTCCTCCGGCCCTCGGACCACGAGATCGTACCGGCATCCCTGCGCCGTGAGGGCCAGCGCGGCATCGGGCCGTCGCCCGGTGAAGGCGGTGATCCCCCACCGCTCGCCGCCCCGGGCAGCGCGATTCGCGGCCTCGGTGTACCAGGCCTGGTGCGCGCGATGGAAGGCGCCGAGGCCCAGATGGGCCTGGGTCAGCGGCGCGCGCTCGGCCGCGGTCATGCCGTCGGGACCTCGATCGCCGGGAGCGCGAGCACCACGTCGTCGTAGTCGCCGGAGACGACGTCGTCGATGCGGACCTTCTTCCCGAGCACGGCGGAGATGTAGACGGCGCGCACCGTGGCCAGGGCGAGCACGGCGGCGTCCACCGTGAGCAGCGGATCCCGACGGTCCTCGATCGCCGCGAGCAGGTCGTCGTACTGGCGGATGTGCCCGTCGACGAACTGCGTGGCGTCGACGGCCGCAGCCGTGCCGGCCTCGTAGCGATCCGCCTGATTGCCGGAGCCCTGCAGGCCCATGTCGGCGCCGTCGCCCTCCTTGATGTGGAGGTACTCCAGCGCGTCCCGGTGGATGATCGCCGACCCCTCGGACCCGAGCACGGTCAGACGGACGCCGAGTCCCGGGTATCCGGCCGTGGTGGCGTGCAGCACGGCGAGGGCGCCGCTGTCGAACGTCACCGTGGCGACCGCGGTGTCCTCCACCTCGACGCCCTCGTGGGCGAGCAGGGCGATCTCCGCGGAGACCGTCACGGGCCGGCCGAGGAACCACAGCAGCAGGTCGACGGTGTGCACGCCCTGGTTCATGAGGGCGCCGCCGCCGTCGAGCGCCCAGGTGCCGCGCCAGTCGCCGGAGTCGTAGTAGCTCTGCGAACGCCACCACGGCACGCTGGCGACCCCGGACGTGACACGCCCGAAGCTGCCGTCGGCGATGGCGGCGTGCACGATCTGACTGGACGGGTCGAAGCGGTGCTGGCTGATGACGCTGCAGACCTGCCCGTTCGCCGCCGCCTTGCCCGCAGCCTCCGCCAGGCGGCGTGCGCGGACGAGATCGACGTCGAGCGGCTTCTCGATGAGCACATGGGCTCCGGCCTCGAGCGCGACGACGGCCTGCTCGACGTGCAGTCCGCTCGGGGTCGCGACGATCACGAGCTCCGGGCGGGAGGCGGCGACGAGGTCCTGCACGGTCGCGTGGATCGTCGGGCGCGTCCCGGTGCGCTCCTCGACGACGTCGGCGAGCGCACCGGCGCGCTCGGAGCTGACGTCGACGAGCGCGTCGAGGCGCAGGCGGTCGGCGAGGCGCAGCACGGCGTCGACGTGCGTGCGGCCGATGACGCCGCAGCCGATGATGGCGGTGGACAGGATGCTGCTCATGCGAGGGTCACTCCAGCGTTGTCGGTGAGGGTGCGGAAGGCCCGGGCTGCGCGCCCGTAGCCGTGGGGGCCGGTGAAGCCTCCGAGAGAGGTCTGGTCCGTGAGGTGCGGCTCGAGCGACGCGAAGCCGGCGAATCCGCGATCCCGCAGGCCGGCGACGGTCAGGGCGAGCTCGCCGTCGCCGTCTCCGGCGGGGACGACGTCGCCGGTGTCGAAGCGGGCGTCCTTCACCTGCAGGTACTCGACGTGCTCGGCCAGGAGCGCGAAGCCCTCGGTGAACGGCTTGGCGCCGACCTGGACGAAGTTGGCGTTGTCCCACGCGAGGCGCAGGGCCGGGGACCCGACGGCGGTCACGAGGTCGAGGACGCGCTCGGGGATGTCCCCGTAGATGTGCTTCTCGTTCTCGTGCAGGAGCACGACCCCCGCCGTCTCGGCGCGCGCGGCGAAGAGGGACAGCCGGCGGACGACCTCGTCGCGCATGCGTTCCACGGGAACGCCCTCCTGCTGCCAGAAGGAGAAGATGCGGATGTAGCGCGCGCCGAGCACCTCGGCGGCGCGGATGGCCCTGTCCAGGCGGGCCAGCTCCTCCTCCACGGGAGCGTCGATCTCGCTCTTGCCGATCGGGGAGGCGATCGCCGAGACCCCGAGGCCGGCGTCCCGGATGATGCGGTCGAGCTCGGCCAGCCTCTGCTCGTCGAGGTCGACGATGTTGACCTCCCAGGCGGAGCGCACCTCGATGTGGCGGGCTCCGAGGGCGAGGAGCACCGCACACTGCAGGCGCGGATCGGGATCGACTTCGTCTCCGAACCCGGACAGGTTCCAGGTGACGGGGGCGGGTGAGGCAGGCGACATCGCGTTCCTTTGCTGAGCCGGTTCGTTCCGGTGGTGACCACGGTAGCGAGGCGGCAACACTTTGACAAGCGTTTGCCAAAACTTTGCCACGAGGTCCGGAGAGTGGATATGCTCGCCGCATGACCGACACCGACGTCACCCCGCCGGACGCCTCCCGTCTCGCGGGGAAGGCCGCGACCATCACGGATGTCGCGCGCCTCGCCGGCGTCGCAGCGTCAACGGTCTCCCGCGCGCTCAGCACCCCTGGGCGCGTGAACGCGGCGACCAGGCAGCGGATCGAGGAGGCCGCGGCCACCCTGTCCTATGTCCCGAGCTCCCAGGCGCGATCGCTCGCCTCCGGACGCACCGGAACGGTCGCGCTCCTCGTGCCCGACATCGCCAACCCCTTCTACTTCGACCTCATCCGCGGCGCGCAGCGGCAGCTGCGGGCGGCCGGCTACACGCAGCTGCTCGTCGACACCGAGGAGTCCAGGGAGATCGAGGCCGACACGCTGGAGCTCATGCGCAAGTCGGCCGACGGCGTGATCCTCGCCGCCTCCCGCCTCGACGAGGATCAGCTCGTGGAGGCGGCCGCGCGCCAGCCGCTGGTGACCGTCAACCGCGATCTCCCCGACGTGCCGAGCGTGCTCATCGACACGCCGACCGGCGTGCGTCAGGCGCTGACCCATCTGCACTCGCTGGGGCATCGTCGCATCGCCTACGTCGCAGGGCCTGCGGGCTCCTGGTCCAGCGCACGCCGCTGGGACGCGCTGCAGGATGCCGCCGCCGAGCTGTCCGTCGAGCTGACGTTCCTCGGTCCGTGGGCGCCGAACGCCGCCGCGGGGGCGACGGCCGCGGACAGCGTCGCCTCGAGCGCCGTCACGGCCTGCGTCGTGTTCAACGACCTGCTCGCCATCGGGATGCTGGGCAGGCTCGCGCAGCGCGGGGTGCGGGTGCCCGACGACCTGTCGATCGTCGGCACCGACGACATCTTCGGCTCGGACTTCTGCCATCCTCCGCTCACGACGGTCGCGGCTCCCATCGAGGAGGCCGGCCGCGTCGCGGTCACCATGCTCCTGTCCCGGCTCGCCGCACGCGGAACCCCGCGGCTGCGGACGATCCTGCCCACCTACCTGCGCACCAGGGACTCCTCGGGGCCCGCCCCCGCCTGAGATCTCGCGCCACGCCGCCCGACGAAGGGAAAACCGTGCAACTGAACCTCTCCCCCGACCGCCTGCTGCCCGCGGACCCGGCGACGCGCCGTATCGCGCGGAGCCTCTACGAGGCTGTCGCCGACGCGCCGATCCTGTCCCCGCACGGACACGTCGAGGCGGCGATGCTCACCGACGACGCGGCCTTCCCCGATCCCGCCGAGCTGCTCATCGTCCCCGACCACTACGTGCTCCGGCTGCTGCATGCGCACGGCGTGCCGCTGGACGAGCTCGGACGCGGAGCGGATCCAGGCGACGCTCGGGAGATCTGGCGGCGCTTCGCCGCGCACTGGCACCTCTTCGCCGGCACGCCGGTGCGGGTCTGGTTCGAGGACACGCTGCATGCCGTGTTCGGGCTGGACGAGCATCCTTCCGCCGCGAACGCCGACGCGCAGTTCGACGCGATCACCGCATGGATCGCCGATCCCTCGTCCCGCCCGAGGGCGCTGTTCGAGCGCTTCGGGATCGAGGTGCTCGCCACGACGGACGACCCCGCCGACTCCCTGGACGCGCACCGCGCGCTGCGCGACGACCCCTCGTTCCCGGGCCGCGTGCTGCCGACCTTCCGCCCTGACCGCTACTTCGATCCCGCTTCGCCCGCCTGGCCCGCGGCGCTCGACGCCCTTCATGCCGCGAGCGGCATGGACACGGGGACGGCCGCAGGACTCATCGGCGCGCTGGAGGATCGCCGCTCCTTCTTCCGCTCGCTGGGCGGGACGGCGACGGACACCGGCGTCGTGGACGCCTGGGCGACCCGGCTCTCCGCCGACGCTCTGGAGCGCATCCATCGAGCGGGGCTCGCCGGCACGGCGACGGCGGAGGACGCCGCCGCCTACCGCCGCCACATGCTGTGGGAGATGGCGCGGATGGCCAGCGAGGACGGACTGGTCATGCAGCTGCACCCCGGCGTGCTGCGCGGGCACCACCGTCCGACCACCGAGCGCTTCGGAGCGGACACGGGGCACGACCTGCCCCTGCTGACGCACTACACGGAGCCGCTGCGCGAGGTGCTCGGGGACTTCGGCACGAACCCGACCTTCCGCATCGTGCTCTTCACGGTGGACGAGACCTCCTTCGCCCGTGAGATCGCCCCACTGGCGGGCTTCTACCCCTCGGTCTTCGCCGGCGCGCCCTGGTGGTTCCTGGACAGCCCCGACGGCATCCGCCGCTTCCGGGAAGGCGTCACGGACTCGGCCGGCTTCTACAAGACCAGCGGGTTCATCGACGACACCCGCGCCTTCCTGTCCATCCCCGCCCGCCACGACGTGTCACGGCGGATGGATGCCGGCTGGCTCGCCACGCTCGTGACGACGGGGCGGCTGGGCGAGGAGGAGGCGCACACGATCGCCGGCGACCTCGTCGACGCCATCCCGCGGAGCGTCTTCCGCCTCTGAGCGGGTTCCCCCTCGCCGTCGCTATCGCTGTCTCGCGCCCGCCCCGCCCCTGTCACCAACCCGCCCCGTGCTCCCGTCAGAATGTCCGGGTTATGGCGGGTGAGAGACACCTTCACCCGCAACAACCCGGACATCCACGAGGACGCATCGGACCCGCGGGAGACGAACGCCGGGCGAGGACGACCTCAGCGCGCCGCGTGCCTCGCGATCTTGGCGAACATGTCCTCCAGCAGGAACCGCACATCGATGCTCTCCACGACGAGCAGCTCGCGCGAGGGGTCGCCCTCCGCGTAGCGCCCGTCGGCCGTGAACCGCACCCGCGGCCGGCGGCGCATCGCGGCGCAGAACGGCTCGAGCATGAGGGCGATCGCCGGCGAGTCCCCGAGCGAGCGCGACTCGATCGCCCAGCGGTGGTGAGCCGTGTTGAAGTCCACGACCTGCTGGGCGAGGTAGCGGCCGAGCTCGCCGTGCGGCTCGACGCGAGCCTCCAGCTCGGCGTAGGAGACGTTCACCTGCCGATAGACGTCCGCGGGCACCTGCCAGAGGCGGATGCCGGAGTCGAGCACGACGTTCGCCGAGGCGATGTCGTTCTTGAGGTTGAACTCCGGCCAGGATCCGACCGAGACGATGTCGCCGTAGGGCGGGCCGCCGATCCAGATCACCGTGGTGTCGGTCGCGGCGATGTCCGGGGCCTGCAACAGCGCGGTCGCCATGTCGGTGAGCGGTCCGAGGAAGGCGATGAACAGCGGACCGGCGTCCTTCCGCCTGGCCTCCTCGATGATGAGACGCGCACCGGGGCTGTCCACCGGGGTCCTCTCGTCCGGCAGTGCGCGCGGCGCGCCGTCCGCGGTCGGCACGCCGCGCCCGAGATCGAGGAGGCCCAGGAGCAGATCGAGCTCCGCGCGGGACTCCGCGAGCGATTCGGTTGTCCGGTGGGTGCCGAAGTGCGCGGGGATGATCCCGCGGATGTCCAGCGTCGGCGAGAGGAGGGCGTGCACCAGCGCGAACTGGTCGTCCGCCTCGTTCTTCACGTCCGAGTCGATGATGACCCTGCGCGTGCGTCGATCGTCGTTGATCATGTCCGTCCTTCTCGGGATGGTGGTCAGTTCGCGCGTTCGGCGAGCAGGCGCGCGGTCGCCGTCGCCATGTGCACGGCCATGGCGGACGCCGCGGCGTCTCCGTCTCCGGCTGAGACGCCGCGGAGCACCGCCTCATGCTCCGCGAGCGCCCGCTCCGCGTGCTCGCGCGAGTGGACGGCGCGGTCGGCGTAGACCTGCAGGAGAGAGCGGATGACGTGCAGATGGTCGGTGAGCGTGGCGTTGCCCGCCGCCTCCGCGAGAGCGTGGTGGAAGTCGAGGTCGGCCTTCGCGAAGGCGGCGAGGTCGGCGGTGATCGTCTCGCGCATCCGTGCGATGTTCTTCTCCAAGCGAGCCAGGACCCCGGCATCCGCCCTCGCCGCCGCGAGCCGCGCGACGAAGATCTCGAGCCCCTCGCGCAGCTCCAGCAGCTGCGCGGTGTTGCGCTCGCCGATCAGCAGACCCCAGCGCAGCGTCTGCGGGAGCAGTTCGCTGGCCGCTCCCCGCAGGTAGGTCCCGGAGCCGGGACGCACGTCCACGATCCCGAGGATCTCGAGCGCGGCGAGCGCCTCACGGACCGCGGAACGTCCGACGCCGAGCGTCGCGGCGAGCTGCCGCTCCGGGGGCAGGCGTGTGCCGGGGGCGAGGGAACCGCCGGTGAACAGGTCGAGGAGCCGGCGCGCGACCTCGGACACCGGAGTCCCGGACGGCAGCGCGCCGAGGGCGGCGGCGATGTCGTCGACGGGGTCACCGGGGAACGCGGGCATGGGAGTAACCTACCCGGTCGCCGCACGCGCGCGGAGCGCGGCCATGGATCCGATGCGCGCCGCGAGGCCTCAGGCGAAGCCCTCGATGGCGTGCGGCACGTAATGCTCCTCGAGCCGGGCGAGCTCGGCGTCGCCGAGCTCGATCTCGACGGCAGCGACGGCGTCGTCGAGATGCTGCAGCTTCGTGGCGCCGACGATCGGCGAGCTGACCACGCTCTGCTGCGCGACCCAGGCCAGAGCGATCTGTGCCCTCGGGACTCCCCGCTCGGCGGCGATCGACGCGACGGCGTCGACGATCTCCCTGTCGCTCGCCTCGGTCTGCTTGTACAGCTTCGCGAGCAGCAGGTCGGAATCGCCCCGCGCGGACGACTCGTCCCAGTCACGGGTGAGCTTGCCCCTGGCGAGCGGGCTCCACGGCAGCGCGCCGACGCCCTCGTCCAGGCAGAACGGGTACATCTCGCGCTCGTCCTCGCGGTTGAGCAGGTTGTACTGCGCCTGCATCGAGATGAACGGGGTCCATCCGTTGGCCCTGGCGGTGAACTGCAGCTTCGCGAACTGCCAGGCGTACATCGACGAAGCTCCGATGTAGCGGGCCTTGCCGGCCTTGACGACGTCGTGCAGCGCCTCGAGGGTCTCCTCGATCGGCACGGTCGGGTCGAAGCGATGGATCTGATAGAGATCGACGTAGTCGGTGCCGAGGCGGCGCAGGCTCGCATCGATCTGCTCCATGATGTGCCCGCGCGACAGGCCGCCGCCGTTGGGCCCAGGGCGCATGACGCCGTGCACCTTCGTCGCGATGACAACCTCCTCGCGCTTCGCGAAGTCGGCGAGCGCCCTGCCCACGATCTCCTCGCTGCGTCCGAGCGAGTAGACGTTGGCCGTGTCGAAGGTGGTGATCCCGAGCTCGACCGCGCGCCGGATGAACTCCCGGCTCTCCTCCTCGGGGAGGGTCCAGCCGTGCGATCCGCGATCCGGATCGCCGTAGCTCATGCAGCCCAGCGTCACCGCCGAGACCTGCAGACCGCTCTTGCCGAGGTTGACGTACTTCATGATGCAGGCTCCTTCGCAGAACGGATGCTGATCGATGCGCGTGGAATCATCCTGTCATCTTCCTCCGGTCCCGGACGGGCGTACGCCCTGAAACGGGTTCCGCAGTTGCAACTGGTCAACCGGTTTGCCAAAATGGGCGGTGCCATGCAAATCGCCGTCGATCCAGGAGTCGCCGTGGACAACACCCAGACCGCGAGCCCGCTCGCACGCTCCGCGATCCGGCTCCGCTTCGCCGCAGCAGCGGGAACGAGCCGATGACCCGGCTGTGGAACGACCCCGCGGACTTCGCGGACGAGATGATCGAGGGCTTCGTCGCCGCCAACGCGCGGTCGGTGCGTCGCGTCTCCGGCGGCGTGGTGCGCTCGACGGTCGTGCCCGAGGGCCAGGTCGCCGTCGTCATCGGCGGCGGGTCCGGCCACTACCCCGCGTTCGGCGGACTCGTCGGCCAGGGGCTTGCGCATGGCGCGGCGATGGGGAACCTGTTCGCCTCCCCCTCCGCCCAGCAGATCCATGCCGTCGCCACCGCGGCCCACCGCGGGGCCGGGGTGTTCTTCGCCTACGGCAACTACGCCGGCGACGTCCTGAACTTCGACGCCGCGCAGGAGAGGCTGCGCGGCGAGGGCATCGAGGCCGCGACCGTGACCGTCACCGACGACATCTTCAGCGCCTCGCCCGAGGAGCGGCGCAAGCGCCGCGGCATCGCGGGCGATCTCACCGTGTTCCGCGCCGCCGCGGCCGCCGCGGAGGCCGGTTACGATCTGGCCGGAGTCGCCGAGATCGCCGCGCGTGCGAACGAGCGCACCCGTTCGATCGGGGTCGCCTTCACCGGCTGCACCCTTCCCGGAGCTCCTGCCCCTCTCTTCACCGTCCCGGAAGGACGCATGGCGATCGGCCTCGGCATCCACGGCGAGCCGGGCATCGAGGAGACCGACATCCCCACGGCCGACGAGCTCGCCGCCCTCCTCGTCTCGAAGCTTCTCGCCGAGGTCCCGCAGGGCCTCGAGGTCGTGGGATCCCGTGTCGTCCCGATCCTGAACGGGCTCGGCTCACTGAAGCACGAGGAGATGTTCGTCGTCTACCGCCGGATCGCCCAGCTCCTCGACGAAGCCGGACTGGTCGTCGTGGATCCGCACGTCGGCGAGTACTGCACCTCCTTCGACATGGCCGGCACCTCGCTCACGCTCTTCTGGCTGGACGAGGAGCTCGAGCGCCTCTGGGACACGCCGGTCGACTCCCCCGCCTACCGCCGGGGCTCGGTCGTCGCCGCCGCACAGGCGGATGCGGCGGACATCGCCGCATCCGAAGAGGAGATCACGCCCGGTGACAGCGCATCGCAGGAGGTCGCCGCGATCGTGCGCGCAGCTCTGCAGGTGATCGCGGACACCATCGACGAGAACGTCGAGGAGCTCGGCAGGATCGACGCCGTCGCCGGCGACGGAGACCACGGCATCGGCATGCAGCGCGGCTCTCATGCCGCTCTCGCCGCGGGGATCGCCGCGGTGGAGGCGGGCGCCGGAGCGCAGACCGCCCTCGCCCGTGCCGCGGACGCCTGGGCCGACCGGGCCGGCGGCACGTCAGGGGCCCTCTGGGGCGTCATCCTGAACGCCGTCGCCGCGCGACTGGGCGATGCCGGCCGGCCGGACGCCTGCGCCGTGTCCTCCGGCGTCGCCGACGGGGCGAGGGGCGTGCAGACCTACGGCAAGGCCGAGGTCGGCGACAAGACCCTCGTCGACGCCCTCATCCCCTTCACGAGCGAACTGACCACCGCCACGGACAACGGCGCCCGGCTCGCGGACGCCTGGCGGGCCGCCGCGGCCGCCGCGACCCGCGCCGCCGACGCCACCGCCGACCTGCTGCCGCGCATGGGGCGGGCGCGCACGCACGGCGAGCACGCCATCGGAACCCCGGACCCCGGCGCGATCTCCCTCGCGCTCATCGCCACCCGCATCGGCGAGCTGCTCGCCGATCGCGACCGAAAGGACATCCCATGACCGAACCGCTGCGCCTCGTGATCGGCTCCGACGACGCCGGCTTCGACTACAAGGAGATCATCAAGAGGGATCTCGAGAACAACCCCGGCGTCGCCTCCGTCGTCGACGTGGGAGTGGACGCCGACGGCCACACCCCCTATCCGAAGGTCGCGATCGAGGCCGCGGAGCGCGTCGCCAGGGGCGAGGCCGATCGGGCGATCCTCCTCTGCGGCACGGGCCTCGGCGTCGCCATCAGCGCGAACAAGGTGCCCGGCATCCGCGCCGTGACCGCGCACGACTCCTTCTCCGTCGAACGCTCGATCCTCTCCAACGACGCACAGGTGCTCTGCATGGGACAGCGCGTCATCGGCATCGAGGTCGCCCGCCGCAACGTGCGCGAGTGGCTCACGTACCGCTTCGACACCACCAGCGCTTCGGCCGAGAAGGTCGCGGTCCTCGAGCAGTACGAGTCCACCGGAAGCTGCTGATGGCGAAGACCACCGTCGGAGTGAGCCTGAAGATGTACTTCGGGCACGAACGCGCGCGCACCTGGTTCGCCCAGGTCGCCGAGCGCGTCCGTGCGCACGAGGGCATCGCCGACGGCACGGTCGAGCTGTTCCTCACCCCCACCTATCTGCAGATCCTCCCTGCCGTCGAGGCCTTCGCCGGCACCCTCGTCCGCATCGGCGGGCAGGATATCGCCGCCGAGAAGTCCGGCGCGTTCACCGGCGAGGTCTCGGCCGCCGAGCTCGCCGAGGTCGGCGCCTCGATCGCGGAGATCGGCCACGCCGAACGGCGGCGGCTGCACGGGGAGACCGATGAGATCGTCGCCGCGAAGACGAGACAGTCCCTGGCCGCCGGTCTCACCCCGCTCCTCTGCATCGGCGAGACGGAACGGCAGGATCCGCAGGATGCCGCGGCCGTCGCGACCGCACAGCTGACGGCCTCCCTCGCAGGCGCGCCGGCGGGATCGGTCATCGTCGCCTACGAGCCGGTCTGGGCGATCGGAGCCCCGGAGCCCGCCGGCCACGATCACATCCGCGTCGTCGCCTCGGCCCTGCGCTCCGCGCTCGAGGCCGATCCCGCCCGCGACGGCTCGAGCGTCATCTACGGGGGCGCCGCCGGTCCAGGACTCCTCACCGCTCTCGGCGACGCCGTCGACGGCCTCTTCCTCGGCCGCTTCGCCCACGACCCGGACGCCCTCCTCACCGTCCTCGACGAGGCGGCCGCTCGGGCGGGTGACCGCGCATGATCGGCTTGGGAACCTACGCGTACTTCTGGCAGCACTCCGATCGCATGCCCGAGCCGCTCAGCCTGATCGGCGTGCTCGAGGACACCCGCGCACAGGACGTCGACCTCTTCCAGATCTGCGACTACGCGCCCCTCGACGCGATGACGGATGCCGAGCTGCGCGACGCCGCAGCGGCCGCGCGGGACCTCGGCATCGCGATCGAGCTCGGCACCAAGGGCATCGTGCCCGAGCACCTCAGCGGATACCTGCGGCTGGCGGAGATCTTCGAGGCGAAGCTGGTGCGCAGCATGCTCTACGGCCCGGACTCCCGCCCGAGCGCCGCCGAGGCGGAGACGTGGCTGCGCAGCGGCATCCGCGCCTACGAGACCGCGGGGGTCACCCTCGCCCTCGAGACCTACGAGCAGGTCCCCACCGCCGATCTCATCGGGATCATCGAACACGTCGGCAGCGAACGGCTCGGCATCTGCCTCGACCCGGCGAACGTCGTCGCGCAGCTGGAGAGTCCGCGAATCTGCGTCGAGCAGACCGCCGCGCTGACGAGGAACGTGCACGTCAAGGACTTCGCCTTCGCCCGCCAGCCCGGCTGGGTCGGCTTCACCTACTCCGGCGCCCCCATGGGCTCGGGCCTGCACGACTACGCGCACCTGCGGACGATGGTCCGTCCTCGCGAGCGGGGGATCAACGAGATCGTCGAGCACTGGCTTCCCTGGCAGGGGGATGCCGAGACCACCATCCGAACCGAGCGGGAATGGACCCGCATCACCCTGGAACACCTGAGGAGCACACAATGAGCCACACCATCGCGGTCATCGGCGCGGGCGGCAAGATGGGCATGCGCGTGTCCAACAATCTCGTGAAGACGGATCACGCCGTCCGGTACGTGGAGAACTCGCCGGCCGGCCGGCAGCGCACGACGGATGCCGGGCGCGAGCTCACCGAGGCATCCGTCGCGGCCGCCGACGCGGACATCGTCGTGCTCGCGGTGCCGGATCTCGCACTCGGCCCGGTCACGGCGGAGCTCGTCCCCCAGCTCAAGTCGGGGGCGATCGTCCTGACGCTGGATCCCGCCGCCGCCTACGCGGGACTGCTCACCACCCGCGAGGACGTCGTCCAGGCCGTCGCGCACCCCTGCCACCCGTCGATCTTCCTGCAGCGCGAGACGCCGGAGCAGTGGGCGGACACCTTCGGCGGGATCGCCGCCCCTCAGGACGCCATCGCCGCGATCGAGAGCGACGACGAGGCGAAGAAGGCGATCGTCGAGGAGACCGTGCGGGCGATCTACGCGCCGGTCGTCGACGTGCACTGGGTCACGATCAAGCAGCTCGCCCAGCTCGAGCCGACGCTCGTCGAGACCGTCGCCTGCATGATCGGCGACCTCCTCAACGAGGCGCTGCAGGAGACGGTGAACACGATGGGCGTCCCGGAGGCGGCGGCGCGCAGCATCCTCTACGGTCACACGCAGGTGGCGCTGGCCAACGGCCTGCGCGGCGACAACCCGTTCTCGGACGCCTGCCTCATCGCGATGCAGTACGGTCGCGACAGCATCATCAAGGAGGACTGGAAGAAGATCTTCCGCGACGACGAGCTCGACCGCAACCTCGCCGCCATGCTGCACCTCGACCGCATCGAGCGCTGATCATGGGGCAGCTCGAGGGAAAGACCGCGCTCGTCACGGGTGCGGCGCTGGGCATCGGCCTCGCCGTCGCCCAGCGCTTCGTCCGCGAAGGCGCGAGGGTGGTCCTCGCCGACCGCGATGGCGAAGGTGCGGCCGCCGCGGCCGCCGAACTGGGTGCCAACGCGCGGGCCGTGACCATGGACATCTCCGACGAGGACGCCGTCGCCGCCGGCTTCGCCGCGGTCGCGGCGGACGGGTGGGCGCCCGACGTCGTCGTCGCCAACGCCGGAGTGCAGCTGTTCGGGCAGGATGCCAAAGCGGCCGATCTCGACCTCGAGGTCTGGCGGCGGACGGTGGACATCAACCTCACCGGCACGTTCCTCACCGTCAAGCACGCGGTCCGCTCGATGCTCGCCACGGGCGGCGGGTCGATCATCCTCACCGGCAGCCCCACGGGCGTCAACGGCGAGGGCAAGGACTTCACCGCCTACAGCGCGACGAAGGCCGGCATCCACGGCCTCGGACGCACCGTCGCCGCCGCGTACGCGGATCGAGGGATCCGCGTGAACACCGTCCAGCCTGCCTACACCGAGACCCCGCTGGTCGCCGCGATCAGCGAGGATCCGGAGTCACGGGCCGCGATCGTCAGCCGCATCCCGATCGGCCGCGCGGGCACGCCGGACGACGTCGCCGGCATCATGGTGTACCTCGCCGGTGACGACGGAGCCTTCGCCACCGGTGCGATCTTCCAGGTCGACGGCGGCATGACCTCGCTGTAGCGCTGCTGGGCGCGCACACGGCGTCCCGTACGATGACGTGGAAACGCATACCGGACGGAGCGCAGTGCAGGGGTCGAAGACGACGCGGAGGGCGAACCCGAACATCAACGCCGTCGCCCGCGCAGCGGGCGTGTCCGTCGGCACGGTGTCCAACGCCCTGAACAATCCCGACCGGCTGGCCGAGGACACGCTGCAGCGCGTGCAGGATGCGATCGAGCGGCTCGGCTACATCCGCAGCTCCGCGGGGCGCACGCTGATCCGGAACCGCTCGGACAGTCTCGGACTGGTCACCCCCGATCTCGTCAACGAGCTCTTCGTACGGATCGCGCGCGGCGCGCAGGCGACGGCGTCGGCCCGCGGCCAGCGGCTCGTGATGGCCAACAGCCTCTTCAACGCGCACGCGCTCGCCGTCGGCGTCGAGCAGCACGACCTGCAGGACTCCTATCTGGAGTACTTCGCCGAGGCCAGGGCCGACGGCGTCCTGGTCGCCTCCATGCGCGACCCCACGGCCGGCATCGAGCGGATCCGCAACCATGTGCGTCCGGTCGTCGTGATCAACTACGACGTGCCGGGCGCAGACTGGTGCACCGTGCTCATGGACAACGCGCAGGCCGGCGGATCGGCCGTCGAGCACATCGCCGATCTCGGGATCCGGCACGCCTACTTCCTCGCGATCGCGGACATCGTGCAGCCCGTCACCGAGCGCCGCCGCGGCGCGCGTGCCGCAGCGGCGGCGAGGGGCGTCCGCCTGACCGAGATCCTCTCGAACGGACTCGACACCGCGGCGGGGGAGGCAGCCGCGGCGAGGATCCTCACGGACGAGCGCGAGGAGCGCATCGCCGTCCTCGGGGTGTCCGACGATCTCGCCGCCGGGGTGCTGAAGCATCTCAGGGGGCATTCGGAGCTGCGCGTCCCCGAGGACATCGCGGTGATCGGCCTGGACGGCGACCATCGTGACAACGGCATGGATTGGGTCACCCTGACCTCGATCGAGCTGCCTGGTCAGGAGATGGGCGCGGAGGCGATCCGGCTGCTGAACGCCGAGGCGCAGCCCGGCCATGTGCACGAGCGCGTCGTCGTCCCCGTGCCGATCGTGCCGCGGCAGAGCACGCTCGGCCGCTGACCGGTTCCGTTGTGCAGGAGCACGCGGCGTTCTGCAGGATCATTTCGGGCGAGACGCCGGCTTTCCCGCTGAGACGCGCCCTCACCGCCCGGATGGCCCTGCAGAACGGACGGACCGTCCTGCAGAACGGACGCGGGACGCCGTCGCTCAGCGCGCCTCGCGCAGCCCCACGCGGACGAGGTGCTCGTTGACGAAGCGCCCATCGGGATCCAGCCGCTCGAACACGGCGCGAGCGTCGGCGAGGCGCGGCACCACGGCTTCTACGTCCGTGCGCTCGAACAGGTGACGTTTGCCCCAGTGCGGACGGGCTCCGAAGGGCGCGAGGGCCGGCTCGATGACGCGCAGCGCCGCCGTGACCTCGTCGGGATGGTTCTCCCACGTGAAGTGGATGATGAAGGCATCGCGCCGATAGGCGCCGCTCAGCCACAGATCGTCGGCGGCGGCCGTGCGCAGCTCGCTCCAGATGAGGTGCTCGAGGAAGGGGGCGACGGCCTCCCGCACGGCACGGAGGGCGTCGGCGGCGTCCGCGCGGTCCACGAAGTACTCTGACTGGATCTCATCGCCCCGCGATGGCTCGGCGTCGGCGCGGAAGTGCGGCCAGCGCTGGTACCACGGGCCGTCGGTCCCGATCTCGGTGACATTGTCGCCGAGCCCGAGCGGCGAGAGGCCGACCTCCGACAGCCGACCGCCGAGCAGGCCGGCCGGCTCGGGGGCGACGGGATCGGCGACTCGGCGCTTGACCCAGACCCAGCCGAGGTCCTCGCCCCAGCGCGTGAAGACCGAGACGCTGTCGCCCGCGGCCGTGACAGCCTCGACGTCGTCCAGGAGCGCGTCCCAGCCGATGCCCTCGTAGAGGTCCTGCCTGACCAGATAGGTGGGCTGGATGTCGAGTGTCAGCTCGGTGAGGATGCCGAAGGCGCCGACGCCGACGGCGACGGCCGGGAAGTCCGTCTCGCCCCGGCTGATCTCGCGGATCTCGCCGGCGGCATCCATGAACCGCAGCGAGCGGATGGCCGTCGTCAGGATCCCGTGCCGGTCTCCCGAGCCGTGCGTGCCCGTGGAGGTCGCCCCTCCGACGCTGATGTGCGGGAGGGAGCCGGTGTTGTGCAGCGCCCAGCCCCCGTCGTGCAGCTGCCGGGCGAGCACCCCATAGCGGGTGCCGGCGGTGATGCGCACAGTGCGGTTCTCGGCGTCGATCACCGCGGGGGCGTCGAAGGCGGACATCTCGATGAGGGTGCCCGCGGTGTCGGGGAGATCCGTGAAGGAGTGCCGGGTGCCGAGCGCGTGCACGGGGCCGGTGCCGTTCAGCGCCGCGCGCAGCTGCGCTTCGGAGGCGACCGTCACACGACGCGGCGCTCGATACCGATGTGTTCCGGCCCAGTTGCCCTCGTCAGCCCGATTGCCCGTCATCGCGGTCCTTTCCGCTCGATCCGTCCTCGGTCGAGACTATCGTTCAATTGGTCAACCGGTTACGCTCGAGAAGTGGTTTCGACGAGAGATCCGTGGTGGCGGACGGACGCGATGCGATGGAGCGCGCACGGGTGGGAGGTCGAGCTCCGCGGCGACGAGATCGCCGAGATCGGACACCGCGGGCGGATGCTGGTGCGCGCGGTGCGCGCCGCCGTGCGCGACCGAGGCTGGCTGACCGTTCCCGTGCAGGTCCGGTCCGTCTCGAGCGCGGACTCCCTGCTCGTGCTGGAGCTGCGTCATGAGGGCCTCGGCGCGGAGATCGCCTCGCGGCTGACGGTCCGGGCGGAGCCCGCAGCGCTCACGATCTCCTGGGACGCCGGGAACGGCCCGGCCTTCGACACCTGCCGCGCGGGCCTCGTCGTCCTGCATCCGGCGTCCTCCGCCGGCGTCGGCGCGACGGTCGTGCACGACGACGGATCCTCGGAGCGCACGGCCTTCCCGGTGGACATCAGCGCGCACCAGCCGATCATGGACATCCGCGAGCTGCGCATCGACGACGGCCCCGGATTGGCGTTCGAGGGCGACGTCTTCGAGATGGAGGATCAGCGCAACTGGTCCGACGCCTCCTTCAAGACGTACAGCCGTCCCCTCGGGCTGCCCTATCCCTATCGCCTGGAAGCCGGAGAGCGCATCCGGCAGTCGATCACGATCCGCGTCGACCGTCTCGGCGCTCCTTCGACGCCGGAGGCGACGCCGTCCGCGATCGAGCTGGCAGAGGCAGGGCCGTTCCCCGCGATCGGCGTGGAGGCCTCGACGGCGCCCGACCCCGTCGCCGCATCGGATGCCGGCGCCTTCCGCGTCGTGGAGCTGAACCTGACCACGCCGAACTGGGCGGCGGCGCTGGAACGTGCAGCGGTGGACGGCCTGCCGCTGGACGTGCGGATCGTCACGGACGGGGACGACGAGGCGCTCGGCGCCGCGGCGCACGCGCTCGCCGGGCTGGACGTCCTCAGGCTGACGGCCTTCGACGCCGGACGGCATGTGAGCGACGAGCCGACGCTCCTCGCGCTGCGCTCCGCCTTGCGGCGGACAGGCCCCGAGGTTCCGGTGCTCGGCGGCGCGCGCTCGCACTTCACCGAGCTGAACCGCGAGCAGCAGCGCATCCCACGCCACGTGGACGGGATCGCGGTGAACACCACTCCCCTCTTCCACGCCGTCGACACGGAGCAGCTCGTGGAGGCGCTCGCGATGCAGCGCCTCATCGCGGAGCAGTCCGTGCGCATCGCGGACGGACTGCCGGTGCACATCGGGCCGGTCTCGCTGCGACCGCGCTTCAACAATGTCGCGACGACCCCGGAGCCGACGCCTGCGCGCGCGGATCTCGCCGAAGGCTACGGCGCCGAGTTCACGGGCGCGTCCGACGCCCGCCAGTCGGCCCCGGAGCTGGCGGCATGGCTCGTGGCGAGCGCGGCCGCTCTCGCCGTCTCCGGCGTCGCCTCGCTCAGCTGGTTCGAGACGCGAGGACCGCGCGGGATCGAGGGGACGCCTGCGGCGGATGCCCTGGCAGCGCTGGTCGCGCTCGAGGGCGGCGCGCTGCTCACCGGCGGCAGCCCGGACGGGCTCGTCTGGGCGATCGGATCGCGCCGCGACGGGAGCGATGTCGTGCTCGTCGCGAATCTGGACCTGGTCGCCCGACGGATCGTCGTCCGGCCTCCGGGCGGCGATCCGATCGAGCAGGAGCTCCGTCCCGGCGCGTGGGCGAGGCTCTGAGGCATCGCCCCCTCGTCCGTCCCTTCGTGGGGCGAGCATCCCCCTCCCCCCACGCTCGTCGCGCGAACGCATCCCACCCGTTCGTCGAGCGAGCGCAGCCCACCCGTTCGTCGAACGAACGCCCCCCGCTCATCGAGCGAGCGCACCCCACCCGTTCGTTGAGCGAGCGCAGCGAGTCGAAACGCCCCACCCCAAGACCCGCTTCGACTCGGTCGCTCCGCGTCCTCGCTCAACGAACGGGAAAGAAGACGGCCCCGCCGGCCCCGTTCAACGAACGCCCACGCTCGTCCAGCGAACGCGCCCCACCCGTTCGTCGAACGAACACCACCCCCCACGCTCGTCGAGCGAGCGCACCCCACCCGTTCGTTGAGCGAGCGCAGCGAGTCGAAACGCCCCACCCCAAGACCCGTTTCGACTCGGTCGCTCCGCGTCCTCGCTCAACGAACGGGAAAGAAGTCCTCGCTCAACGAACGGGGAAGAAGCCCTCGCTCAACGAACAGGACGAACGGGAGACACGGATCAGCGCCAGTCGTGCTCCGGAGCGAAACCGAGCCGCTCCTGGATCTTGCGGACCGAGAACAGCGACTCGTACTCGCCGAGATCCTCGGCGACGGGCACCCCGGGGAACCACCGCTCCGCGGCTTCCCTGGACGTCGACACGATCCCCGAGAGCGGATGCGCCACGTGATACACCTCGAAGCCGGGTCGCGCCTGCTCCAGCGCGAGCTGGACGGCGAGCGCCCCGTCACGGGCGTCGACCCATGATCCGAGCAGATCGCGCCGGTAGCCGGGCTCCCCGGCGCGCTCGAAGGTGGCGTACTCCCCCTCTGCGACGACGTTCGTGAACCGCAGCGCGGTGATCGACGCGCCATCCGCCCATCCCACCAGCTGAGCGGCCATCGCCTCCTCGACGACCTTGCCGAGCGCGTAGGTGTTGAACGCCTGCGTATGCGACTCGTCCAGGGGAAGCCGGGGCGGAGGCACCTCATAGGGGAAGCCGGTGGCGGTCATGCTCGACGCGGTGACGATCGTGCGGATGCCGGCGCGATGAGCGGCGTGCAGCACATGGAAGGACGCCAGCACGTTGTTCTCGAAGGTCGTGACGTCCGGCACCAGCCCGTTGACGGGGACGGCGGCGAGATGCACGAGCGCGTCGAAGCCGGAGTGCCGTGCCGTCACGCCGAGGAGGGCGTCGAGGACCTGTCCGTAGTCGGCCAGGTCGACGCGGGTGAATCCCGGCCCTGCCGGACCGGCGAGATCGAACCCGACGACCTCGTGCCCGGCATCCCGCAGCCGTGCGACCGTGGCCCTTCCGAGCTTGCCCTCGCTGCCCGTGACTCCGATGATCATCTGTGGACTCCTTCGACGACGGATTGAAACGATAAAACTATCGTCTCAATCTACCGTCGCGAGCTGGCGCGCACCACCAGCTCAGGGGTGAACAGGCGATGTCGCTGCTTGATGGCGCGCCCCTCGATCTCCTGGAACAGCAGGTCGACCGCCGCAGTGCCGAAATCGGCGTGCCTTCCGCCGATCGAGGTCAGGGGGATGAGCGAGGCGCCGCCGAACTCGATGTCGTCGTAGCCCACGATCGCGACGTCGCGCGGAATGGAGATGCCGCTGTCGACGAGCGTCTGCATGATGCCGAGCGCCAGCAGATCGTTGACGGCGAAGATCCCGTCCGGGCGCTGCTCCGGCGGGCGGGACAGGAGCAGCTCGGCGACGGTGCGGCCGCCGCGGATCGTACGGTCATCCTCCTGGATGACCTCGAGCGACACCGTGCGCCCTGCGGCGCGGATCGCCTCGCTCGCCCCGGCGAGCCGGTCGCCGATCTGCGTGATGTTCAGTGGACCGCCGACCACGGCGACCCTCGCGCAGCCTTCCTCGATGAGATGGGCCATCGCGAGACGGCCCCCTTCGACGTCGTCGAGGGAGATGGACGCCTGCTCGTGCGACATCGCCGCCTGTCCGACGAGCACCGAGGGCGTGCCGCGCCGGCGAAGCCCCTCCAGGCGCTCCTCGATGGGCCAGTGCGAGGCCACGAGCATCGCGAGCACCTGGTTCTGCTCGAAGAAGTGCAGGTAGTCGTCCTCGCGCGCCCGGTCGCGGTGGGAGTTCGCGATGAACATCGAGACGCGCCGCTGCGCGGCCGCGAGCTCCACGGCCTCGGCGAGCTCCGTGAAGTAGGGGTTGCTCACGTCGGGGGCGAGGTAGGCGATCGCCGACCCCCGTCCGAGTCGCAGCTGCCGACCCGCGTTGTTCGGGACGAAGCCGAGGGACTCGATGGCCGCACGGATCCGCTCGGCGCGCTCCGCCGAGACGCGATCGCGGTGGTTGAGATAGTTCGAGACCGTGCCGAGGGACACTCCGGCGAGCGCGGCGACCTCGCGGATGCCCACTCTCGCCATCTCGCCTCCCTGTCGCCGGTGCACGTCGCCCGCCGTTCGTTCGCTCCACTGTATCGAAGGCGCATCCGATTCCGCGGGAGCGCCTCCCTCATTTTGAAACGTCTCATAAACTGGCCTCCTCGCCCCGCACCGCGGAATCGAAGGAGATCGACGGCATGGCACTCGACGAGATCGCAGCAAGCCTGTACGCATGGGACATCGCGGACGAGGGGATCGACCACGCCCTCGATGTCCTGCAGACCCGCGCCGGCGTGAACTCTGCCTATCTCGTGGGGCTCATGCACCATGAGAAGCGGCCGTTGACCGGACAGTTCTACCCGCACAACCCGAGGCGCCGGTACTACCTCCCCGAGGACTCCCGCGTGTACTGGCGTCCGCAGATGTCGCGCTACACCGGACGGATCCGCCCGCTGACCTCGGAACGCGACTTCCTGCGCGACCATGACTGGCTGACCGAGCTCGTCGACGGCGCCCGCGACCATGGCATGCGCACCGGCTGCGAGATCTCGCACACCGTCTTCGACGCCCGGATCGCCAGGGCGGAGTTCCCCGATCTGCTCCAGCGCGATGTCGACGACGAGTTCGCCGGCGCCGCCGAGGCGAACGAGCACGGCCGCGCGCTCCCCTGCGTGAACCAGCCGGAGGTGCAGGACTACCTGCTGAGCCTGTTCGGCGACCTCGTCCACAACTACGACCTCGACTACGTGCAGACCTGCCTCGTGCTGTTCGGCGGCGGCATCGAGGACCCCGGCGGGCGCCCCGTCGCCGGCCGGTGGCAGAACATCCTGGGCGTCGCGACCGGCGGATGCTTCTGCACCGCCTGCGAGCGCAGGGCGCGCGCCGAGGGGCTCGACTGGGACGCGATCCGCGCCGAGGTCGGCCATCTCGCCGCTCTGCAGCGCCGCCGTGGGCTCGAGGCCGTGCACGAACGCCAGATCCTCGACAAGTCCGCCGTCTCGGAGGCCTCGCTGCTGCTGGAGAACCCGGGGCTGGTCGCCTGGCTGCAGTTCCGCGTCCGGTCGGTGAACGCGCTGCTCGCGATGGTGCGGGAGGCGATCCGTTCGGCCGGGACGGGGATCGAGTTCCGCTACAACACCTACATGACGGTCCCCGAGCGGGCGGGTCTCGACTTCAAGACCGCTTTCGCCCATGTCGACTCCGTGCGGGAGTCGGACTACTCGGAGCAGCGCGGCGTGGCAGAGGGCATCGAGGTCAAGCGGGCGAAGCTCATGAAGGCGCGTCGGGCCCTCCGGGACGACCAGCGCCTGATCGCCGCGCTCGGCGTGCGGCCACGGGCCACGCCGGAGCTGCTGATCTCCGCGGTGCGGGCCGCGGTCGAGTCCGGCGCGGACGGCCTCTCGCTCGGACACTACGACGGTGCGACGATGGAACGGCTCGACGCGGTCGCGGAGGGCGTTCGCCGTGGGGAGGGCGATCAGTCCCACTGGCAGCCCGCCTGACCGGCTCGGGCGCCGTGCGAGCCGGCCGTCGACTCGGCCGAGGCAGACTCAGCCCTTCGTGCTCTGCTCCCTCGGCACGAGGCGGAAGCGCGGGCGGATGCCGGTGAGCACCCGTTCCACCTCGTCGACCATGTAGTCGAAGAAGCGCCGCTCCGCGGCGTCCGTGACGCCGGCGATGTGCGGGCTGAGGAACACGTTCGGCATCGCGCGCAGCGGCGAGTCCACCGCCAGGGGCTCCGGGTCGACGACGTCGAGGCAGGCGATCACGTCGCCCGCGCGCAGCCGTTCGATCAGCGCCCCGGTGTCGACGACGGGTCCGCGCGAGACGTTGACGAAGACCGCGCCGGGCTTGAGCAGGGCGAGCTCCGCGGCTCCCAGCATCCCCGCCGTCGCCGTGGTCAACGGCACGAGGCAGATCACGACGTCCGACCGGGAGAGCACGACGTCGAGGTCGGCGAGGTCGATGTCGTAGGCGTTCGCGAGCACGTCGGGAGCGCCGGGATCGTATGCCAGCACGTGCACGCCGAAGGGGTCGAGGAGCTCCAGCAGCCGCCGTCCGACGTTCCCGAGGGCGATGAGCCCGACCGTCTTCCCGGTCAGCTCGCCGTTCAGATATCCGGGGTCGTCCAGGAACACGGTTCGATCCGGCCACATCGACTCTCCCGCGACCAGACGGCGGAAGTGGGCGCCGGCATTGCGCAATCCGATGAGCGAGAGGCCGAGCGCCCACTCCGCGACCGGATCCGAGGAGCCGTTGGTCGTGTCCACCGCGACGATGCCGCGGCGCGCGGCCGCCTCCACGTCGACGCGCGCGGCGAAGCGGTCGCCGTGGGTGTCGCCGATCATGCGCAGCCGCGGGGCGTCCGCCATGATCTCGTCGGTGATCCGCGGGGAACCGTATCCGACGACGAGGGCGTCGAGGTCGCGGACGAACGCCCGCACGCGCTCGACCAGCTCCGGCTCCTCCGGCGGAGCGCCCGTCGTGCGGTCCGGCCCCTCGAGCTCGAGCCAGATCACCTCGGCGGAGCGCCCGAGCCGTTCGACGGCATCCGGGAAGAAGTACCGCTGCCGTGCCGCGGCCGTCACGATGACGCCGACGCGCGGCCGTCCGCCTGGCGCCCCGCTCATGCGATCCTGTCCCTCTCCCGCAGCAGGCGCTCGGCCGTGCCGCCCTGGATGCTCTCGACGTCCTCGGCGCTCAGGAAGCCGGCATGCTCGCGCAGCACCTGCAGCGCCTGACGGTAGCTGTGATGCGGCAGCAGCGACGGCCAGTCCGACGCCCATACCATCCGACCGACGCCCCACGACTCCGCGAACGCCCGGACGATGCGGAGCCGGTCGGCGTACGGATAGTCCCACGGACGCTCATGTCCGTAGTAGTACCCCGACACCTTCACGAGGAGATTGGGGATGTCGTCGTGGTCGAGCACGAGCCTCAGCCCCTCGTCCACGCCCTCGGGGTGCAGCATCACGACGCCGAGATGGTTCACCAGGAACGGCACCTCGGGGAAGCGCCCGGCCACCGCGCGCAGATCGTCGAGCCAGGCCGGCGGGACGGCGAGGCTCACCAGCAGCCGCTTCTCGGCGGCGACGGAGAAGAGCTCCAGCCCCTCGTCGGAGAGGAGCCATCCGTCGTTCTCGGGAGCGAGATAGTGCGAGACGCCGACCGGATCGTGCCGGTCCACCAGGGCCCGCAGCCGGTCGGCTGCGCCCGGCCGGTGGTAGTCCGGTCCGAAGCGGCTGTCCAGATCCGCGATCTGCAGGAGCCGGCCGGGATGCCGGGATGCCGCGTCCCGGCCGTACTCGTTGTTGTCCTCGGCGTTCTCGATCCGCGCGCTCACGACGAGCGCCACATCCACCCCTGCGCGGTCCATCTCGAGCACGAGGTTCTCCGCGCTCCCCCTGGAGTCCGCGTCCGGCACGTCCGGCCGGTACGGCCAGCGCGGCCAGGTGTGGGTGTGGGTGTCGACGATCACCCCTTCACCGATCCGGCCGTGAGCCCCTTCATGACCTGCTGGTTGATGAAGAGGTATACCGCGAGGGTCCCGAACACGATGAGGCTGATCCCGGCGAACAGCGGCCCGTAGTCGATCGAGCCGTACTCGTCGCTGAAGTGCAGCAGCCCCACCTGGATCGTCGACAGATCGGAGTCCGTGGTGAACGTCAGCGCGATGAGCAGATCGTTCCAGACCGAGAAGAACTGCAGCAGCGCGACGGTGAAGATGCCGTTGCGCACCATGGGGAGGCCGACCGAGAAGAACGCGCGGTAGGGGCCGCCGCCGTCCAGGGTCGCCGCCTCGAACAGCTCGCGCGGGATCGATCGGAAGTAGGTCGCCATCAGGAAGACGGTCAGGGGCAGGCCGTGTCCGACATAGGTGATGATCAGCGGCAGATAGCTGTTGATGATGCCGGTCTTGAAGTAGATCGTGAACAGCGGCAGCAGCACCATCTGCAGCGGGACCATCATTCCGCCGACGATGAGGAAGAGCACCGTGTTCCTGCCCTTCCAGACCATGACCTCCAGGGCGAAGCCCGCCGCCGCGCCGAGCAGGATGATGAGCGCGAGCGAGGGCACCGTCACGATGAGGCTGTTCAGCGCGTAGCGGCCGAGGTTGCCGGACGTGACGGCGTCGACGAAGTTCTCCCACTGCAGGCCCGACGGCAACGACCACAGCGGAGCGCTGACGATCTCGTCCTGCGTCTTGAACGCGCTGGTGAGGAGCCAGAACAGCGGATAGATCTCGATGACCAGGAGCACCGCGACGATGAGCTTGATCACGAGCCCCCAGGCGATGGGTCTGGACGGCTTGCGCGGCCGCCCCGCGGATTCGCGGAGGGCGGCGCGGGGAGCCTGCTGAATGGTCGTCACGTTCTCATCCCTTCGTCAGGTCGCGCCGCGAGCTGCGGAACACCAGCAGCGTCACGAGCAGGCACACCACGGTGATCAGCAGCGCGAGCGCGCTGCCGTAGCCGAAGTCGCCGTAGGTGAACGCGTTCTTGTACATGAGGAGGTTCAAGGGGGTCGTCGCCGTTCCCGGACCGCCGTTGTTGAGCGCGAGGATCGAGTCGAAGACCTTCAAGGAGGAGTTGAGGCTGAAGATGACGGTGGCCATGAGCACCGGCAGCGACATCGGCAGGATGATGTGGCGCACGAGCCGCAGGCCGCTGGCGCCGTCGAGCCTCGCGGACTCGAGGATCTCCTCCGGGATCTCGATGAGCCCTGCGAAGAGCAGGATCGCGAAGAATCCCATCGAACGCCACAGATCCATGATCACGATGACGATGAAGGCGTTCTCGCCGGTCGCGAACCAGTCCACGGCCTGCTGACCGAACAGCTCGATGATCGAGTTGATCGGGCCGGTCTGCGGCGAGACGGCGAAGAGCTTGTTGAACAGCAGGCTGATCGCGACCGTGGGCAGCACCACGGGGAAGAACACCAGGGTGCGGACGAAGGTCGAGCTCCTGCGCAGCGCGAAGACGTACAGCAGCGCGAGGAGATACCCGAGGAGGATCTGTCCCGCGCTGATCACCACGGCGTACTTCAGGGTGAACAGCAGCGCCTGCATCGCCTGCGGATCGCTGAAGAGCCGCTCGATGTTGACCCAGCCGACGAACTCGAATCCGAGGACGGGCGTGCCGTCCATGAACGCCAGGAAGAAGGACCAGACGGCGGGGACCACCATCACGCCGACATAGAACAGGAGAGCAGGTACCAGGAAGACGAGGATGGCCTTCTTGTTACCGAGGACGTGCTTCACGAGTGTCCTCTCGGTCAGGGGACGAGGCGGCTACGACCAGGGTCGTCGCCGCCTCGTCCGGCATTGATCTACTACCAGGGCCCCGGATCAGCGTCCGGCGTCCAGCGACGCCTGGATCTGGGCCATGTAGTCCTCAGCAGACATCGCACCCGTCAGCAGCGGCGCGGCGTTGCCCGAGGAGTCGGCGTTCGCCTGGGGGGTGAACAGACCCTCCATCCACAGCACGGAGCTCGGCGCCGACTCGATGATGTCGCCGATCTCCTGCGTCAGCGGCGGGACGTTCTCGACGTCGCCGTTGACCTTGAAGCCGGAGAAGCTGCCCTGCACCTCGAGCGCCTGGGCGCCCCAGTTCTCGGCGATGCAGGTCAGCCAGGAGCCGACCTCGTCGTTGTACGCCTTCTTGTTGATGACGTTCGGCGAGCCGACGTTGGTCGGGATGCCGTCGATCTCCGGGAACGTGAAGAACCCGATGTCCTCGCCGACCTTGTTCTGGGCGGGGTCGTTGACGTTCGCGAGGAACCACGAGCCCATGTACATCATGGCGGCGTCGCCGTTGAGCATCTGCGCGTTCATGGTGTCGTAGTCGAGGTTGGTGATGCCCTCGATGAAGTCCGGGCCGAGGTCCTGGACCCACTGGGCGGCGGCGACGTACTCCGGGTCGGTCAGCTTCGCGTCGCCCGAGGCGACCTTCGCCAGCGCGTCGGAGCCGACCATCGCGTAGATGGTCGCGCCGACCCAGCGGCTGATGGTCCAGCCGGTGCCGCCGGAGGCGACGATCGGGGTGACGCGGGCGGCCTTGAGCTCGTCGGCCGCGGCCTTGAGCTCGTCGAGCGTCGTGGGCACCTCGATGCCGTTGTCCGCGAAGATCTTCTTGTTGTAGAAGATGCCCTCGGCGTTCAGCTGCAGCGGAAGGGTCGGGATGGTCCCGTCGTACAGCTGCTCGATCACCGATTCCGCGGCCGGGGTCACCTGGTCCCAGACCCCGAGGTCCGTCAGCGTCTCCTTGAGGTCGAGGACCTGTCCGGCCTGCTCGAGGTCGCCGCCGGGCTTGACGAGGGACTGTGTGCCCGCGTAGAAGACCGGGAGGGCGTCCTGGCCCGCGAGCAGGGAGATCCGCGACTGGAGGTCCGCGCTCGGGGTCTGGTCGAGCTTGTAGGGCAGGGCGGCCTCGGCGTCAGAGCACTGGTCGTCCTTCAGGATGTCGAAGATCTGGCCGGTCTGGGTGTTCTCGGTCGAGACGAGGACCGAGAACTCCTTCGGATCGGCGGATGCTCCGGATCCGGAGGCGTCGCCGTCGCTGGAGGAACATCCTGCGAGGACGAGACCGGTCAGTGCGGTCATCGCGATAGCCGTGAGAGCGCCTCGACGGCGCCTGGTCATGATCACCATCAAACTCCTTTGTTGGGTGCCTGCCGCAATATCGCGGCTGCGGGTGAATGAAACGTTACAAGTTGCTTCAGCCGGATGTCAACATCCGTAATAAAATCGTTTCAAAGTGCGTTCGAGGCGCTCCATCCGCGCACCTCGTCACCGGCCGCCTCGAGGTTGGCGAAGGTCATCTCCGAGTACTTCCGCGACAGCAGCAGACCGTCCGCACCGCCGTCGAGAGCCGCGGCCACGGACTTGCGGACCTCGATCGGCGTCGTCTGGAAGACGTGATCCGGCGTCGGCACGTTGACATCGATGCCCGGATACACCGAAGCCCTCCCGCCCACCGCGGCGACGGTGCGCCGCGTCTCCCTCCGCACGTAGTCGGGCGACAGCCCCGTGCCGGGGAGGTCCTCGAACGCGATCGCCTCGTCGTAGCCGAGCGCGTGGCGGAACAGGTCGAACACCGTCTGCTCCGGAACGCCGCGGAAGATCCGCTGCGTGACGTTCTTGATGTAGTGGTGGAGACGGTAGCCGGCGCAGTTGTTGTACAGGACGGGCTTGACGAAGTCCGAGTACGCGGACATCCGGTCGAAGTCGACCTGCGACCGGTACCACGGCGAGAACGAGTTGTGATGCCACACGTGCCAGCCCACCTGGATCCCGGGGGCGAGGAACTTGGCCGTCCCGTAGATGCGCGCCTGGAACTCCTCATAGCCGCGGTACCAGAGCTGGTCCCAGGCGATGATCTCGGGATAGGCGCCCAGCAGCCGGAGGAAGCGGATGAACGCGGAGTCCCCGACCGGCACGTCGGGGGCGCTGTCATTGCACAGCCGGTCGAGCTCGAGGTATCCCTCACGCGCCCGGCGGACGTCGATGCCCTCGCGCTCGCCCGCCTCGACGCACCAGCGGCAGAAGCAGTAGGGATTGCCGTTGCGGGCGAACCCGCCCTCCGAGATCGCGTTGTCGAGCGGGCCGTTGCGCTCGGATCCCCACATGATCCCGTCGAGCCCCTCGTACTCGCCGACGTGCTCCTCGATGATCGACAGCCACCAGTTGACGTAGTCGGGGTTGCGCAGGCAGGCATAGGCGTCCGCCCGCCCCCAGGCGTCCACCTGCAGCACCTTGGGCCAGTTGGGGACGTTGCGGCTCAGCCCGGAGTGGGTGTTCTCCAGCAGGAAGGCGTAGACGCCCATGCCGCGCTCCTTGGCGGCGGGGGTCACCTCCGCCAGGACGTCGAAGCCGGCGACCTCGGCGTCCGCGGCGCGATGCGGCTTCAGCACGGTGCCGCCGTAGTGCTCCTCGTGCGGGGTGAGGAAGGAGCCGCCCAGATGCAGGTCGTCCTTCGACTCCGGGCCGTGACCGGGCCACGGCCGGTAGAGCGTCTGCCGGCCGGCGACGCCTCTGTCGAAGCCGTGGGTGTTGACGAAGACGGTGTTCACCGCCCCCTTCTCCGCGACGGTGTCGAGAACGTTCCCGACTCCCTCGTCGACGAACGAGATGGCGCCGATCTGTATGCCGACCATCAAGGACATGCGAGCCTCCTGCCGCATTCGCGCATGGCCCCGACGAGGACCAGCGACCATCCTTGGTCGCCCTTCGAACGTTAGATTCTGTTTTGAAACGTGTCAAGTTCACATAGGATGCGCTAGAGTCAGCAAATTGATACGTTCCAAAGAAAGGGCGACCAATGACGGGACGACCCTCCCGACCACGCATCGAGCACCACAGGGATCCTCTCGGGATCGGCGAGTCCGCCCCCCGCGTCTCGTGGACCACCGAGGCTCCGGCCGGCTGGACGCAGCAGTCCTACGAGCTCGAGGAGACGCGGGACGATCGCACAGCGAGCGTGACGGTGTCCGCTCCTGAGCAGATCCTCGTCGCGTGGCCGTTCGAGCCGCTGTGCTCCCGCGAGCGCGTCGCCGTGCGCGTGCGCCTGACCGGCGGCGACGGGAGGACGGGCCCGTGGTCGGAGCCGGCCGTCCTCGAGGCGGGCCTGCTGGAGCCCGACGATTGGAGCGCCGTGCCCGTCGGAGCCTCCTGGGCGGAGGACCCGGAGTCCGACGACCGTCGTCCCTCGCTCGTGCGCCGCGACTTCCACGCCCGCACCGGCCTCGTCTCGGCTCGCCTATACGCCACGGCGCACGGCCTGTACGAGGTGGAGATCAACGGCCGGCGCGTCGGCGACGACGCGATGTCGCCGGGCTGGACCGTCTACCCGAAGCACCTGCGGTACTACACCTACGACGTGACGGAGCTCATCGAGGAGGGCGACAACGCGATCGGCTCCTGGCTGGGCGACGGCTGGTACCGCGGCCGCCTGGGCTGGCGCGCCGGCTTCCGCAACCTCTTCGGCTCCGATCTCTCGCTCCTCGCACAGCTCGAGCTCCGCTACGCGGACGGCAGCGTCGAGACCGTCGCGACCGACGGCTCCTGGACCGCGGCGCCCAGCCCCATCATCCGCACGGGCAACTACGACGGCGAGGACTACGACGCCCGCGAGGAGCAGACCGGGTGGTCCGCTCCGGGGTTCGACGCCTCGTCCTGGACGCCGGTGGCCCTGCACGAGCAGGACCCGGCCGTCCTCCGCGCCCCGAGCGGCCCGCCGGTGCGCTGCACGCAGGAGATCGCGCCCGTCGCCGTGATCGACGCACCCGGCGGCGGGAAGATCCTCGACTTCGGCCAGAACCTGGTCGGCCGCCCTCGTCTGCGCGTCACCGGTCCCGCGGGCACGACCGTGCGCCTGCGCACCGCGGAGGTGCTGCAGGAGGGCGAGATCTACACCCGTCCGCTGCGCGGCGCGCGCTCGACCGATCACTACACGCTCGCCGGCCGCACGGAGGGCGAGGAGTGGGAGCCGCGGTTCACCTTCCACGGCTTCCGCTACGTCGAGGTGGACGGATGGCCCGGAGACCTCGACGCCGCCGTGGCCGAGGGCGGCATCGTCGCGAGGGTCTACCACACCGACCTCGAGCGCACGGGCTGGTTCGAGTCCTCCGACGAGCTGCTCAACCGGTTCCACGAGAACGTGGTGTGGGGCATGCGCGGCAACTTCCTCGACATCCCCACCGACTGCCCCCAGCGCGACGAGCGCGTGGGCTGGACCGGCGACATCCAGGTGTTCGCGCCGACGGCCTCGTTCCTCTTCGACGTATCGGGGATGCTCTCCGGATGGCTGCAGGACGTCGCCCGCGAGCAGCTCCCCGACGGCACCGTCCCCTGGTACGTGCCCGTCATCCCTGCGCATCACATGTGGACCCCGATCCGGCCTGGCGCCGCCTGGGGCGACGTCGCCACGATCACCCCGCTCACGCTCTTCGACCGATTCGGGGATGTCGGCGTCGTCGAGCGCCAGTACGACTCCGCACGACGCTGGGTCGACCTCGTCGAAGGCCTCGCCGGTCCTTCCCGGCTGTGGGACGAGGGCTTCCAGCTCGGCGACTGGCTCGACCCCGCCGCTCCCCCCGCCGACCCCGCGGACGCCACGACGGATCGCTATCTCGTGGCGACCGCCTACTACGCGTACTCGGCGCGAGCGGTGGCGCGGATGGCCGGGCTCCTCGGGCGCACCGAGGACGAGGCACGTTACTCCCGTCTCGCGGACGAGGTGCGGGACGCCTTCGCGGCGGCGTACGTGCTCCCCGACGGACGGATGACCAGCGACGCGCAGACGGCGTACTCGCTCGCCATCGTCTTCGATCTCATCCCCGATGAGTCACGGCGCAGGGCGGCAGGAGACCGGCTCGCGCAGCTGGTCGCCGAGGCGGGGAACCGGATCGCCACCGGCTTCGTCGGAACGCCGCTCGTCTCCGACGCGCTGTCGGCCACAGGGCACCTCGACTCGGCGTACGACCTGCTGCTCGAGGAGGAATGCCCCTCCTGGCTGTACGCCGTGCGGCAGGGCGCCACGACGGTATGGGAGCGCTGGGATGCGCTGCTGCCCGACGGGACCGTCAATCCCGGGCAGATGACCTCGTTCAACCACTATGCGCTCGGCGCGGTCGCGGACTGGATGCACCGGTACGTGGCCGGTCTCGCCCCTGCGGAGCCGGGTTACCGGAGCATCCTCTTCCGCCCCCGCCCCGGCGGCGGCATCCGACACGCCTCGGCTCGGCACCTCACCCCCTACGGCGAGGCGTCGATCCGCTGGGAGCTGACGGACGACGTGATCTCCGCCGAGGTGAGGGTGCCCACGGGCACGACCGCCGTGCTCGACCTTCCCGGCGGCGAGCCCGTCGCGCTCGAGTCGGGCGTTCACCACGTCTCGGCGCCTGTCACGGGGATGCTGGTGGCATGACCGCGACGGTGGTCGTCCGCGGCCTCGGCCTGGACGAGGAGGAGCGCGCCCGGCTGCGCGCGATCGTCGAGCGCGAGATCGGCTGTTGACGGGCCGGCCGATGCGAGGATGGGCGCCGTGAGGGATTCCGAGACCGCTCTCCTGGCCGACGGCGCGTCCGTCGAGCACCTGGCCTCCGGCGCGGCGTGGAGCGAGGGACCCGTCTGGCTGCCCTCGACCCGCCGCGTCCGGTGGAGCGACATCCCGCGCTCCCGCATCCTGGAATGGGATGCCGGGACGGGCGAGACCTCGGTCGTGCGGGAGCACGCCGAGTACCCCAACGGGCGCACCCTCGACCTCGAGGGGCGCATCGTGCAGTGCAGTCACGGCAGGCGCGCCATCGAGCGCGAGACGCCGGACGGCCCGGAGATCGTCGTCGATCGCTGGAGCGGCGGGCGCTTCCACTCCCCCAACGACGTGGTCGTCGCCTCCGACGGCGCGATCTGGTTCACGGACCCGCCGTACGGACTGCACCCCAACGGGCGGGAGGGCCGTCCTGCGCCGCGGGAGTACGAGGGGTGCTTCGTCTTCCGCGTCGACCCGCGGTCCGGCGTCGCCGAGCCCGTGATCACGACGATGGTGGAGCCGAACGGGCTCGCGTTCTCGCCCGACGAGCGCACGCTCTACGTCGCCGACACCGGGTTCTTCGGCGGGGCGCCGGAGGCGAAGCACATCCTCGCCTTCGACGTCGAGGGCCTCGGACCGGCAGCGCGGGGGACGACGTTCGCCCGCGTGCCGGTCGGCGCCGCCGACGGCTTCCGCGTCGACGAGCAGGGCAGGGTCTGGACCTCCGCCGGCGACGGCGTCTACGTGTACGCCCCCGACGGGACGCTGGTCGGCGGCATCCCGGCGCCCGAGCGCATCTCGAACGTCTGCTTCGGCGGGGACGACGGGACCACGCTGTTCCTCACCGCCGCCGGCGGCCTCTACGGCGTCCGGACCACCACGCGCCAGGCGCCCCGCCCGCCGGCCTGAGCACGCTCTCTCCCTTTTCGACCGGCTCGAAGAATCGAGGACACGATGGACCGATCCACCCGCCTGCTCGCGGACTACATCATCACCAGCTCCGAGCAGATGACCCGGCAGCCGTCCGGCGTCCTGACCCACCCGTACACGGTGCCGAGCACCCCTGATTCGCCGCTGTACTCCGCGGCGCTGTGGGACTGGGACTCCTGGTTCACGAGCGTCGCCCTCGGCCAGGTCGAGGCGGATGCCGGAGCGCCGGGCCGCTTCCGCTCCTTCGAGGAGGGCGTGGTGCGCAACTTCCTCGAGCACACGGACGAGGACGGCGTCATGCCGATCCTGCTCAAGACCGACGGCCCGATGCTGCACGGCGACCCGGGGCGCGAGGCCGGCTTCTCGCAGAACATGCACAAGCCGGTGATCGCCCAGCAGGCCGCGCTGCTCACGCAGCGCGGCAGGGACGTCGCGTGGATCCGCGACGGCCTGCCGGTGATCGAGCGCTTCCTCACCCGCTACCTCGAAAGCCATGTGCACGCCGCGACGGGCCTCGCCTACTGGCAGACCGACTTCGCCGTCGGCGTCGACAACGATCCGTCGACCTTCTACCGAGCCGACGGCAGCTCGGCGTCCGTCTACCTCAACTCCCTGCTCTACCGCGAGCTGCTCGCGTTCGGATATCTGCTCGAGGAGGTCGACCGTCTCTCGGACGCGATCCGCTGGCGCGGGCACGCGCAGGACCTCGCCGATGCGATGCAGACGCACCTCTGGGACGAGCGCGACGGCACCTTCTACAGCGCCGATCTCGCCTTCCGCGACATCGATCCGGCCGACTGGCTGCACGAGGGGGCCCCGCGCGCATGGTCGTCACTGCTCCTGCGCGTGGACAGCTGGTCGAGCTTCCTGCCGATGTGGGCGGGCGTCGCGACGCAGGAGCAGGCCGAGCGGATGCGGGAGCGGATGCTCGACCGGCGCACCTTCCGCGCGAACCACGGCGTGCGAACGCTCTCCCGCCTGGAGAAGATGTACGACCTGCGTGCGACGCACAACCCGTCGAACTGGCTGGGTCCGGTGTGGGGGGTCAGCAACTACCTCGCCGTCCGCGCGCTCGCGCGATATGGATTCCACGACGACGCCAGGACCATCGCCGAGGAGACCGTCACGCTGTTCGGCCGAGACCTCGTGAAGTCCGGCTCGCTGCACGAGTATTATCATCCCGACACGGGAGAGCCGATCATGACGAGAGGCTTCCAGAACTGGAACTTCCTCGCGCTGAACCTGCTCGCGTACCTGGAGGACCGTCCGCTCGTCGCCGAGTTCTGACCGGTCGGGTGGAGTCGCCCTCCGGTTCTGAATATCCTTTCGTTAGCGAATCAGGATTCCGGAACAGGAGCGGTCATGTCTTCGAGTGCCTACGGCAAGCCCGTCGACGGGCAGCTCCGCCTGATGACGAAGGTCGCACGCATGTACCACGAGCGCGGCATCCGGCAGGCCGAGATCGCCGCCGCTCTGAACATCTCGCAGGCCAAGGTGTCGCGTCTGCTGAAGCGCGCGGCGTCTGCGGGGATCGTGCGCACCACGGTGACGCTCGCACCCGGCCTCCACGCCGCGGTCGAGGAGCAGCTGGAGAAGTCGTACGGTCTGGCCGAGGCGGTGGTCGTCGACGTCGATCCGGACGCGGATGCCGCGGAGACGCTCGCGGCCATCGGCGCCGGCGGGGCCGCGTACCTCGAGGCGACGCTCGCGGGCGCGGACCGGATCGGGATCTCGTCCTGGAGCCAGACCCTGCTCGCCGTCGTCGAGCGCATGCATCCCTTCGCGGCGCGCGGAGCGAGCGAGGTGGTGCAGCTGCTCGGCGGCTCCGGCGCTCCGGAGGTGCAGGGTCACAGCCACCGGCTGCTCGGCGACCTCGCTCGCATCCTGCGCGCCGAGGCCGTGTACGTGCAGTCCCCCGGAGTGGTGGGCAACGCGCAGATCCGCGATTCGCTGATCGCGGAGTCCGCGATGCAGGACGTCGGACGCCGCTGGCGGGAGCTGACCATGACGATCATGGGCATCGGCGGCATCGAGCCCAGCGACGTCCTGGCATCCAGCGGCAACGCCTTCACCGCGTCGGACAGAGCCGAGCTGCTCTCGGACGGCGCGGTCGGCGACATCTGCCATCGCATCTACCGCCTGGACGGCACCCCCGTCCAGGGCGAGGTCGACGGGCGGATCATCGCGATCCCGGCGGACGAGCTGAGGCGCGTTCCGAGACGACTCGGCATCGCCGGGGGCACGCACAAGATCGATGCGATCCGAGGGGCGCTGGCGGGCGGCTGGGTGAACGCCCTGATCACCGATCTGCGCACCGCGCAGGAGCTGCTGGCCGAATGAGCCCGCCCTCCGGCTGCCCGATCAGCCGGAGATCGCGTCGCGCAGGCGCGTGATGCCCGGCTCGAGGCTCGTGAGCACCGGCACGGAGACGGAGACGGCCGCGGCCGCGCTCGCCATGGACGCCTGTGCGAGCACGACGACGTCGTTCTCGCCGGCCAGTCGCATGATCGCGCCGGCGACCAGCTCGTCGTGCGCTGCACGGTCGCCGGACGAGACCGCGGCGAACGCGCCCTCGACGACCTCGCTGACGATCCGCGGCTCCGCTCCTGCGAGGGCGGCCCGCTCGGCGATCAGCCGGGTCGTCGGCGCGAGCGTCGTCGGCAGCGTCGCGATGACGGCGATGCGCTCGCCTGCGGCGACGGCTTGGTCGGCCATGGCCTCGTCGATCCGCAGGACGGGGATGCCCAGCCGCTCGGAGAGCGGTGCGGCGTATTCCGAGATCGAGGAGCAGGTCAGCATCACGGCGTCGGCACCGGCGGCCTGCGCCGCGCGCACCAGATCCTCGAGCCGGGCGTCCACGGACGAGGAGCGCTCCGGGTCGGCGAGGTCGGCGACGATCTTGTCGTCGAGGTAGTTGACCGTCGCGGCGTCCGGGAGCAGACGGCTCGCGAGATCCATGACGGGTGGGATGACCACGGCGCCGGTGTGCAGGAACGCGATACGAGTCATCTCCGGGCCTTTCGCTCGTCTGAAACGCTACCGAGGAGCAGAAGATGTGTCAACACTCAGTGCTGCAAGAATATTCACTTCGCGCCGAACCCGTGGAATACTGAGAGCGTCAGCCGATCAGATCGCCTCGAACAGGACCCTCGATGACGAGCACCGCTCCCCACGCCCCCCTCCGCCCTCTCGACGCCTCCAGCGCCCGCTGGTCCAGCGGCTTCTGGGGAGGTGTGCAGCACCGCACCTTCGCGACGACCGTCCCCACGATGTGGGATTCGCTGAACGACGACGCGCTCAGCGCCGGCATCCGGAACTTCCGCATCGCCGCCGGCCTCGAGGAGGGCGAGCACTTCGGCCCTCCCTATATGGACGGCGACGTCTACAAGTGGATGGAGGCGGCCGTCGCGTCCCTCGAGCTCGACTTCGACCAGCGGCTCGCCGACCGCCTGGAGGAGCTCGCGGACCTCATCGCGTCGGTGCAGCGGGAGGACGGCTACATCCACACCCCCGTCCTGATCCGCGCCCGTCATACCGAGCAGGCCACCGCGCTCGCGAACCGCTTCCACTTCGAGACCTACAACCTCGGGCATCTCATCACGATGGGCGTCCGTCACCACCAGGTCACCGGCAGCGAGACGCTCCTCGAGGTCTCGAAGAAGGCCGCCGGCTACATGGCCGGCCTCGCGGCGGACGAGCCGCTCGAACTGGCCAAGAGCGCGATCTGCCCCTCGCACTACATGGCCGTGATCGACCTCTACCGCGCCACGGAGGATCCGCGCTATCTCGACCTCTCGGAGGCGTTCCTGCGGGTCAGGGACGCCTTCGAAGAGGGCGGGGACGACAACCAGGACCGCATACCCGTACGCGAGCAGACCGAGGTGAACGGCCACGCAGTGCGCGCCAACTACCTGTACGCGGGCGTCGCCGACCTGGTGGCCGAGAACGGCGACCAGGAGCTGCTGCACGTGCTCGAGGGGCTGTGGGACAGCGTCGTCGACAGGAAGCTCTACATCACCGGCGGCTGCGGCGCGCTGTACGACGGCGCCTCCCCCGCAGCCACGCCGTGGCAGGACACCCTCAGCCGCGTGCACCAGTCGTATGGCATGCAGTATCAGCTGCCCAACACCACCGCGCATGCCGAGTCCTGCGCGAACATCGGCATGATCCTGTGGAGCGAGCGGATGCTGGCGCTGACCGGCGACGCCCGCTACGCGGACGTCATCGAGCGGATCGCCTACAACGCCCTGCTCGCGAGCATCAGCCTGGCGGGCTCGGAGTACTTCTATACCAACGCGCTGCGCCAGGTGCGCGACCTCCCCTATCCGCTGCGGCGCCCCGGAGACACCGCCCTGCGCCCCATCCCCGTTCCGCCCCCTTCGGACGAGCGCTTCCGCCAGCGCTACCTGAGCTGCTTCTGCTGCCCGCCGAACATCGCGCGCACTCTGGCGCGCTTCCACGAGCGCGCCGCCTCCATCTCGCCCGACGGGCTGTTCGTCCACCAGTACGGAGGCAGCGCGATCGAGCTGGCAGAGGGCGTCCTCGGCCTCCGCGAGGACAGCGACTACCCGTGGGACGAGCGGATCGCGTTCACCGTGACGGCGGCCTCCGATGGCGGGATGCCCGTGCACCTGCGCATCCCCGGGTGGTCGTCCGGCGCGACGCTCACCGTGAACGGTGCGGAGCACCCGGTCTCCGAGCCCGGCTCGTACACTCGCATCGACCGCGCCTGGAGGGTCGGCGACGTGATCGAGCTCACCCTGCCGATGCCGGTGCGCGTGCTCCGCGGGCACCGGCTGGCCGAGGAGATCACCAACCAGGTGGCCGTCCAGCGCGGGCCCGTGGTCTACGCGCTGGAGAGCGCCGATCTGCCCGATGGCGTGCTGCTGGAGCAGGCCGCCTTCCGCCGGGGCGCGGGCTTCGACCTCGTCCGGTCCGAGATCGAGGGCGTGCCGCTGGTGACGCTGGCGACCGACCTCGCCGTGATCCCGGATGCCGAGGAGGACGACCTCTACGCCGACATCGACGACGCGGCGCTGCGCACCGCGCCCGCCCGGCTGATCCCCTACTTCGCCTGGGGCAACCGCGGACGTGGCGAGATGTCCGTCTGGCTGCCGGTGGTGTGGTGATGACGGCTGTCTCCCCCGACCACGTCGTCGCGACCTACGTCATCGAGACCTCGCTCCCGCTGCTGCAGGCGGCCGAGGTGCTCGCGGGCGAGCAGTCCACCGGAACGTTCGTGCGCGTCGAGCGGGAGTCGGACGAGGTCCGCGCCCGGTTCGCCGCCCAGGTCGAGAGCCTCGACGAGATCCCGCTCACCGGCGCCTCGCCGCTGCCGGGGACCGTCGGCGACCCCGCGGCGCGGCGCAGGGCGCTCCTGCGGCTGCGGTTCCCGCTGAACAACTTCGGCGCCTCGCTTCCGAACCTCATGGCGGCCGTCGCCGGGAACCTCTTCGAGATCAAGGAGCTCGCGGCGATCAAGCTGATCGATCTCGACCTGCCTCCCGCGTTCGCCGAGCGCTACCCCGGACCGGCCTTCGGCGTCGAGGGGACTCGCCGTCTGATGTCGCGTCCCGACGGCGCGATGATCGGCACGATCGTCAAACCCAGCATCGGCCTGACCCCCGAGCAGCTCGCGGAGCTGGCCGGGGAGCTGGCCGCGGCCGGCGTCGACTTCATCAAGGACGACGAGCTGCAGGGCAACGGGCCCTCGGCCCCGCTGCACGCCAGGGTCGCGGCCGTGATGCCCGTGCTGAAGCGCCACGCGGACCGCACCGGCGTGATGCCCATGTACGCCTTCAACATCACGGACGACATCGGCCGGCTCGAGGAGAACCACGACCTGGTCGTCGCCGCGGGCGGCACGGCGGTGATGGCCTGCGTGAACCTCATCGGCTTCGCGGGTCTCGAGTTCCTGCGGCGACACGCCGCGGTGCCCATCCATGGGCACCGCACCATGCTCGGCGGCATCATGCGCTCCGGGCAGCTGGGGATCGGGTTCCGTGCATGGCAGAAGATCGCACGGCTCTCCGGCGCCGACCACCTGCACACCAACGGCATCAGCAACAAGTTCTACGAGACGGACGCCGAGGTGCTCGACTCGATCGCGGCGGTCCGCGAACCCCTGCTCGGGATCGCTCCGACCGTCCCCGTGCTCTCCAGCGGCCAGTGGGGAGGCCTCGCCCACGCCACCTACGCGGCGGTCGGCACGAGCGATGTGCTCGTGCTCGCCGGCGGCGGCATCCACGGGCATCCGGACGGCGCGGCCGCCGGCGTCGAGAGCATGCGCGCCGCCTGGGCATCCGCCGAGCGGGGCGAGACGGTCGAAGAGGCGCTGCGGGACTCCGGCCCGCTGCGCCGCGCGGTCGAGCGGTTCGGTCCCGCGCGTGTCTGAGGGGATCCGCGTCGCCTATTACGGCGACGACTTCACCGGCAGCGTCGACGTGCTGCTGCAGTTCGCGCGGCACGGCTGGTCGGGGCGCCTCTTCGTCGGCACGCCGGACGGCGCGCAGCTGCGCGCCGCCGCGGCCGGGCACGATGTCGTGGGCATCGCCGGCATCGCCCGCTCGCTGCCGGCAGATCGGCTCGACGAGGAGGTGCGCCCGGCGCTGGAGGCGCTTCTCACGCTCTCACCGCAGGTGATCCAGTACAAGGCCTGCTCGACGGCCGACTCCTCTCCCATCGTCGGCAGCATCGGTCGCGTGATCGAGATCGGACGCGAGGTCGTCACCGCACGACCGGTGCCGATGCTGTTCGCCCAGCCCGACTTCGGCCGCTACACGGTGTTCGGCACGCACTTCGCCGCCGAGGACGGAACGGTCCACCGGCTCGATCGCCAGCCGACCATGTCCGCGCATCCGTCCACGCCCATGGGCGAGGCCGATCTCGTCCGGCACTTCGCCGCGCAGACCGCTCTGCCGATCGGCGGCATCGCCCGGATCGAGTACGCTCACCTGGCCGCGCGCCTCGCGGCGTCCGCGGATGCCGCGGTCGTGCTGGATGCCGTCGACAACGCGGACGCCGAGACCGTCGGCCGCGCCGTGCTGAGTCTCCCCGCCCCGGTGTTCGCCGTGGGCTCCGGCGGACTCAGCTGGGGGATCGGCGCCGCGTCCCCGGGTGCGCACGTCGCGATCCCGGCGACGACGCCGGCACGCGGGCCGGTGCTGGCCGTCTCGGGCAGCAGGTCTGCGCAGACCCGGCGCCAGGTCGAGCACACGGCGGCGGCCGGCTGGCTCGTCGCCCCTCTGGATTTCACGGACGCGACGGAGCAGATCGCCGTCGTCCGGGGAGCGCTGATCGAGGGGCGCAGCGTCGTCCTCACCTCGGACGATGCTCCGGAAGAGGACACGCTCGAGCGGATCGCGGCGACGTCGGCCGCCGCGATCCGGTCCGCCGCCGATCTCGCCCGCCGCGTGATCGTGGCCGGGGGCGACACCTCAGGGCGGGTCACGCGGATGCTCGGTGTGACCTCCCTCGAGATCGCGGCGAACCCCACCGGGAACGTGGTGCTGCTGCGTGCCGCGTCCGCCGCCCGCGATGTCGACGGCCTGGAGCTGCTGCTCAAGGGCGGCCAGGTCGGAGCCGACGACCTCTTCGAGAGCATCCGCCTGCTCGGCGCCTGAGCTCAGCGGGGTTCGGTTCTGAATCGGACCGCGAGGCGAGCGGCCTGCGGGTGCAGGCGATGCTGCGGGAGCACACCGGGCCCGCACGCCGCCGTGCCGACTCCGTGGACGCGCGCGTTCAGGGAGAGGACGAGCCGGCCGGTGCCGGCCGGAAGCTCGTGGGGATGCGTCGCGGCGGCCAGCTCGGCATCCGTCCATGGCCGCAGAGAGAAGGCGAAGGGCTCTCCCTCGACGACCAGCCAGCGGTCGCCATGCGCGATCGCGAGGACGCCCGTGTCCGCCCGCACGCCGTTGTCCTGCGGGCGCAGATACGACTCCTGGAGCCCGGCGACCGTGGTCTCGAACCAGCCCAGCCGCGCACCGGAGCCGGTGTCGGGGTAGCTCTGCCCGAATCCACGCCCGAACCAGCGCACAGCGGTCTGTTCGTCGAGCCCCGGGAGCACGAGGTCCCAGCCGATCCGCGGCAGGGTCGTCTCCTCGCCCCAGGGTCCGAAGGGCGCCACGTCCGCATCGAGCAGCAGAGCGCCGTCCTGCGCGCGGAACCGGACCGTCTCGTCGAAGCCGACGTCGCGACCGGGGAACCCCCACCGCATCCGCCTCTCCTCGTCGCCGAGGCCGATCAGCCGCCCCTGCGGGGCGAACAGGTGCAGATCACGCCAGGACCGCGCCTCCGAGGAGCCGCCCAGCTCCACCATCCGCACCGCGAGGTCGTTGTCCGTCGGCGCGCGCCATACGCCGAGCGACGGCCCGTCCAGTCGGATGCCGTCGCTCCGGATGCCGCGACGATCGACGCTCCACGACGACCGGCGATCCCCGGCAGCGCGACCCGCGGCCCACGCCGGACGCGCGATGAGATGCTGCCCCCACGCGACCTCGTGTCCGGCCGGAGCCCAGACGGCGTCCTCGGCGAGCACGGCGCTCACCGTGATCAGGACGGCGTCCGGATCGGCCCGCAGCGTCACGACCGCCGAGGCTCCGGGAGCGACGGCCGGCACGGCGACCGCCTCATCGCTCGTCGATCCGTCGGCCCGCAGACGGCGCACGACGTAGGCGTACTCGGAGGTGTCGGTGCGCTCCTTCCGGTTCCGCACGGTGACCGCGCTCGCGGTGACCTCCAGGTCGACAGGCCGGAAGACGGCCTTCAGGTCGTCGAGCGCCGGCCGTCCCACCCGGTCTGGCGAGACCAGGCCGTCCGCGACGAAGTTGCCGTCGTGCACCGCCTCACCGAAGTCACCGCCGTACGCGTAGGCGCGCGCGCCGTCGGGTCCCGGCACGGCGATCCCGTGCTCGAACCATTCCCAGACGAATCCGCCCTGCAGCCGAGGGAACCGGCGGAACAGCTCCTGGTACTCCTCCAGCCCTCCGGGCCCGGTGCCCATCGCGTGCGCGTACTCGCACAGGATGAAGGGCTTGTCGTTCAGCCCGCTCAGCTCGCCCTCGTCCGCGAGCACCACGGCGTGCCGCGGCAGCGTGACAGGCTCGAACCGTCCGATGCGCTCCAGCGCGGCGTGCTCCGCGTACATGAGCGAGAACACGTCCGAGTGCTGGAAGGAGTAGTCCCGCTCGTAATGGATGGGACGCGTCGGGTCCAGCGCGAGCGCCGCGGCGCGCATCGCGCCGAGGTTCGCCCCGGCGCCGCTCTCGTTGCCGAGCGACCACAGGACGACGCTCGGATGGTTCCGGTCGCGCGCGACCATGCGCTGCATCCGATCGACGAGCGCGGCCTGCCAGGAGACATCGTCGACGGGATTGCCCCGATCGCCGACCTCCGAGAACCCGTGGCTCTCGAAATCGCACTCGTCGACGACCCAGAATCCGAGCTCGTCGGCCAGGTCGAGCAGATAGGGCAGAGGCGGGTAGTGCGCGGTGCGGATGGCGTTCACATTGTGACGCTTCATCGTCAGGAGGTCCTCGCGGATGTCCGAGACCGTGACCGCACGCCCGCGGTCCGGGTGGTGATCGTGCCGGTTCACACCGCGGAACAGCACGGGGATGCCGTTGACGAGCAGCTGCGCGCCCACGATCTCGATCCTGCGGAAGCCGATGCGGACGATGGCGCGCTCGCCCTCCGCCTCCACGACGAGGGTGTAGAGCCTGGGGTCCTCCGCCGACCACGGCCGCACGCCGTCGACCCGCAGCTCCTCACCGGCCTGCGCCCGGAGTCCGAGCTCGTCGATCCGCAGCGTCGCACCGGCGGCGCCCGTCACCTCGGCCCGGAGGATGCCGGCGCCGGTCGCCGGGTCGTAGTCCGCGAAGACCTGCAGGTCTTCGATCCCGGCGTCGGGCAGGAGCAGCACCTCGACCGGGCGGAAGATTCCCGACAGCCACCACATGTCCTGATCCTCGACGTAGCTCGTCGCGCTCCACTGCACGACTCGCACCCGAAGGTCGTTGGCACCCTCGTGGGCGAGGGCCGTGACATCGAACTCGTGGGTGTTGCGGCTGCCCTTCGTCTCCCCCACCGGGACGCCGTTGAACCAGACCGCCGCGGAGTTGTCGACACCGTCGAAGCGGAGCACGACACGGCGACCCGCCAGCGGCGGGAGCACGACGTCGCGCTGATAGTCGCCGACCGGGTTCTCGTCGGGGACGTGGGGCACGTCGACGGGGAACGGGAACTGCACGTTCGTGTACGCCGGACGCCCGTAGCCGTGCAGCTGCCACATCCCGGGGACGGGAAGGAGGTCTTCGCCCCGCACCGGCTCGTCCCCGAGCCCGTGCGGGGCGGCCGACCAATGGAACCGCCATTCGCCGTCGAGCGCGATCGTCCGGGCGTCCGTCTCGAAGCGCGCCCGCGGTGCGAGCGCGCCGCGACCGGGGCCGAATCCCGCGATCAGGTTCGCCGTGCTCTGCGACATCCGCTCAGGCCGCGACCAGCAGGAGCCCCTGCTTGGGGAGATCGTCGTCGGTCATCTCCCCCTCCGGGACCGGCTCTCCGGTGATGAGACGGTATCCGTCCGGGACCGTCACGGGCCGGTGCGGTGCGACCGTGAGGATCCGCACGTCGTCCAGAGAACCGGATGCCTGCCCGTCCAGGGCGGCGACGACGTGCGACAGGTGCCCGCGCGTCGAGTCCTCGCGGATGATCCAGATGAAGCTCTTCGGCTTCGGCATGATGTTTCCTCTCTTTAGGGGCGATGGATTAAGGGGCGATCAGTCCTCGATCGGCGTGGGGGCTGGCCCGATCGCTCCCAGGGCGGCCCACAGCGTCTCGGGCACGACCGTGTCGCGGAGCGCGACGAGCTCGTGCAGCCGCTCCGGACGCGAGACGCCGACCACCGTCGAGTGCACGAGCGGCGAGCGCAGCGAGAAGTGCAGCGCGGCCGCCGGGAGGGACACCCCGTGATCGGAGCACACCTGTGCCGCGCGGCGCGTCCACTCGAGCAGCTCAGCGCTCGCGGGCCGGTAGAAGTATGACGCGCCGTCCCGCGCTCCGCGCGAGAGCAGATCGCCGCCGAAGGGAGCCGCGTTGAACACGCCCATCCCCTTCTCGTGCGCCGCCTCCATGAGCGGGACGGCGCTGCGGTCGACGAGCGTGTGGCGGTTGTGGGTCAGCAGGGCATCGAACTCGCCGGACTCCACGTACGGACGCACGACGCTGACCCTCCCCGCCGCGATCCCGATCGCATCGACCAGCCCGCGCTCCTTCAGCGACAGCATCCCGGCGATCGCGCCTCCGGGACCGCGCGCCTCATCGAAGCCGATCGTGTACGGATCGTGCAGGTGCAGCAGGGGGATCCGCTCGACGCCGAGGCGCTCGGCGCTCTCCTCGAAGGAGCGCACCACGCGGTCGGCGTCGAAGCGCCCGGTGGGCACGTCCCGGTCCGTCTTCGTGATGATCGTGCGCCCTGGGCCCGCGCCCCTTCGTGAGGCCAGGCCGAGCACGGCCTCGCTCCGGCCGTCGGCATAGATGTTGGAGGTGTCGATGAGCGGGAAGGGACCGTCGAGGATGGCGACCGCCAGGTCGACGGCATCCTGCTCGGCGACGCTGCCCGGCGTCGTGCCGCGACCGAGCACCGACGTGCCGACGGTGATGCGGCCTCCCACGATGCCGGTCCTGCCGAGTACCACCGACGCGTCGTCCGTCACGGCGCCGCCTCCTCTCGTGTCTTCATGATCATCCCTTCAGCGCTCCGCCCGCCAGCCCCTTCATGATCTTCTGGTTCAGCGCCACGAAGAGCACGAGCAGGCCGAACACGTTGATGCAGATGCCGGCGAACAGCGGGCCGTAGTTGATCTGCCCGTACTCCCCGCTGAAGTTCAGCAGGCCTGCCTGGATCGGCCGCAGGTCGGGATTGGTCGTGAACGTCAGCGAGATGAGCAGGTCGTTCCAGATCGCGAGGAACTGGACGATCCCGATGGTGAAGAGCGAGTTGCGCACCATCGGCAGGCCGATGGAGAAGAACGATCGCAGCATGCTGGCGCCGTCGATGGTCGCCGCCTCGAAGACCTCCCTCGGGATGGCGCGGAAGTATGCGGCCATCATGAACACGGTCAACGGCATCCCGAGCCCGGTGTAGGTGATGATCATCGGCCAGTAGGTGCCGCTGATGCCGAGCTGGAAGTAGGAGATGAACAGGGGCACGAGGATCATCTGCCCGGGGATCATGATGCCCGAGACGAAGAAGAGCAGCGTGATGCTGCGTCCCTTCCAGATCATCACCTCGAGGGCGAAGGCCGCGCCGACGCCGAAGACCAGCACCATGGCGAGCGAGGGCACGGTGACGATCACGGAGTTCAGGAAGTTCTGCGCGATGTCGCCCGTCGTCCAGGCGTCGACGTAGTTCTGGAAGTTCCAGGACTCGGGGAGCGCGAAGGTCGAGCCCTGGATGAACTCGGCCTGCGTCTTGAAGGAGCTCAGGAAGAGCCAGGCGATCGGGTACAGCCCGACGACCAGCAGGACGACGATCCCGATGAGGGCGGGGATCGAACGGAGCGCGCGGGCGACGGTGAGCCGGCGACGGGGATAGCGGAGCCGTCCGGGGGCGAGCATCGCCTGGGTCTCGGTCATGGCGGAGGGGGTGAGCATCGTCGACATCGTCTTAGGCCTTCGTCCGGTCCTTGCGCGCCGATCCGAAGACCAGCACGGTCACGAGCAGGCACATGACGGTCAGCGCGACCGCGAGGGTCGAGCCGTAGCCGTAGTCCTGGAACGTGAACGTCGTCTTGAACATGTAGAGCGTGAGGGGCTGGGTCGCGGTGCCCGGCCCGCCCTGGGTGAGCGCGTAGATCGAGTCGAAGACCTTGAGCGTGGCGTTGAAGCTGAAGATGACGGCCGAGAGCAGCACCGGCGCCGACAGCGGCAGCACGACGTTGCGCACGACCTGCCACCCGTTCGCGCCGTCCAGCCTGGCGGACTCGATGAGCTCCTCGGGGATGTCCAGCAGTCCGGCATACAGCAGCACGGCGTAGAAGCCCATGGACGCCCACAGCTCCATGATCACGATGACGATGAAGGCGCTGTCCGCCTGCCCCAGCCAGTCGATGGACTCGATGCCGAACATGCCGAGGAAGGCGTTGACGGGGCCCGTCCGGGGCGCGACCTCGAAGAAGCTCTTGAAGAGCAGCGCGATCGCGACGGTCGGCAGCACGGTCGGGAAGAAGATGATCGTCCGGATGAACGCCGAGGAGCGCCTCAGGACGAAGACGTAGAAGAGCGCGAGCAGATACCCCAGCAGCACCTGGCCGATCGTCACGATGACGGCGTACTTCACGCTCGTCAGGACGGAGGCTCCGAACTGGGCGTCGGTGAACAGCTTGGCGAAGTTGTCCAGGCCGACGAAGTCGAACCCGCGGAGGTCTCCCTGGAAGAAGGACAGGGCGAACGACCACAGGACCGGCACGCCCTTCACCGCGGTGTAGAAGAGGAGGGCGGGCAGCAGAAGCAGGACGACTGTCTTCCGGTCCGCGAAGACTGATTTCATGGGCGGGTAACTCGTCTCTCCGTGAGGTTCTCCGTGGTCGGACGCCGAGCGGCGGATCGGACGGCCGGCGCCTGCGGCAGGCGCCGGCCGTCCCTCGCCGCGGACCGGTCAGCTGCCGGCCAGATCCTCATCGACCGCGGCCTGGATGATCTCGGCGAACTGCTCCGGGGTCTGGGAGCCGGTGATCAGCGGCACGGCTCCCTCACCGGCCGCCTGCACGCCGCGCTGCCCGAGCGGGCCCTCGAACCACAGCACCGTCTCGTCCACGCCGGTCATGATCTCCTGGATCTCGGCCGTCAGCGGCGGAACGTCCTGCACGTCCTGGTTGAGGGCGAAGCCGGAGATCGTGCCCTGGTTGTTCATCACGCTGGAGCCGAAGTTCTCGGCGATGCACGTGAGCCAGGCGTCGACTCCCTCGTTGTCGAGCTTGGTGGAGATCGAGGTCGCCGCCCCGGCGTTGGCCGGGTACTGGTTGATGTCGCCCTTGCCGCCTTCGACGGCGGGGAACGGCATGAAGCCGAAGGCGTCGGGACCGAGCGGGTTCAGCTCCTCGTTGTTGATGTCCGCGAGCATGAACGAGCCGTTGTACATCATCCCGGCCTCGCCGGTGAGCAGCTGCGAGGTGGCGGTCTGGATGTCCATCGTCGCCACGCCGGGGCCGAGGTACTTCCCGAGGTCGGCGACGGCGGCGATCGCCTCGACGTACTCCGGGTCGGTCAGCTTCGCCTCACCGTCGGCGACCTTCTGCATGGCGTCGGGGCCGAGGTCGCGGAAGATGTAGTTCCCGACCCAGCGGAGGATGGTCCATGCCTGCGAGCCCGCGACGACGAAGGGCTGCTTGCCGGACTCCTGGATGGCGTCGGACGCGTCGAGGAACTCGTCCCAGGTCTTCGGCTCCTCGAGACCGAGGTCGGCGAACATCTGCTTGTTGTAGAAGATGCCCTCGATGTTGAACTGGTACGGCAGGGAGACGAAGCGGTCGCCGTACTGGTTCTTCACGGCGGCGATCGCGGCGGGGAGCACGTCGTCGATCACTCCGAGCTCGGTCAGCTTCTCCTCGAGATTGACCACGGTCTCGTCATCGCCGAGGGCGCCGCCCGGACGCAGCGGCGCGGTCGGCGCGATGAACATCTCGGGGAGCGCGTCCTGGCTGGCCAGGAGCGTGACGCGCTGGGTGACGTCGCCCTGCGGGAGGGTCTCCACCTTGAGGGGCATCGCCTCCTCGGCGGCCTCGCATGCGCCTCCGCTCGCACCGAGCGTCGCGAGCTCGTCGCGGATGATGGCGTTCTCGTTGGCCGCGAGGTAGTCGAAGGTGCCGAGGTCACCTCCGCCGCCTTCTGCGTCGCCGCCGTTGCTGCAGCCCACCAGCGAGCCGACGCCGATGGCGACGACCGCGAGCAGGGCCGACGTCCGAACCGGGTGGCGCATCGTTGCTGTATACACCATTCCTCCTTGAATAGTTATTCATCTCGAGTGCACGAGACGTTGACACGTTTCAAGCGCACAAGCTATTCCGAACCGAGCCCCGCTGTCAAGCATTCGTCCCGACAGAGCCACCCGATGTCGGCGACGCGGCGCGCGACCTGAGAACTTCTTAGCCATGCTAACGGGTATGCTCGTTCCATGGCGCGTTCCATCGCACAGCAGAGCACAGAGCTCCGACTCGCAACATTCCGTCTGGCCAGGCGCCTGCGCTCCGAGCTCGCCCTCGGCGCGCTGACGGACACGCAGTTCGGCGCACTCGCCGTCCTCAATCGCTTCGGACCGCACACCCTGTCCGAGCTGGCGCAGCGAGAGCGGGTCTCCGCTCCCTCGATGAAGCGAACCACCCACTCGCTGGAGGAGAGCGGATACCTCACCAAAGAGCTCGACGACGCGGATCGGCGCCGCTTCTTCCTCGCCATCACCCCGGCGGGCGCCGAGGTGGTCCGCACCACCATCGCCCAGCGGGACGCATGGCTGACGGCGAGGCTGCGCACGCTGGACGCGGAGTCCCGCGAGGTGCTCGCACGAGCAGCGCAGATCATGGAGCGGTTCGCCACCGAATGACCCCGCCTCGCGCGAGCACCCCACGAGGTCACTCCGCGCGCAGGTAGAGCACCCAGTCGCCCTCATCGGGCGCCGTGAAGGTGCGTCGTCCGGCCTCGACCGAGAACAGCTGCGCCTGGCCGTCGCGCGGGTTGAACCACTCGCCGCGCCCCCGGGGCGCGTCCAGCGACGCCTCGCCGCCTTCGGCGTAGTAGAGGACGTACTCCTCATCCTCCGCGGCCAGGCAGTAGACCAGATCGTCCGGAGTGTCGATCAGACGGTCGTTCGGGCGCATCCGCCAGAAGCGCACGCCGCGGCTCTCCACGAACTCCACCTGCCTGCGGATGTCCTCGTAGATCGGCGGCGCGCCGTCGAGGTCGAACTTCGCGGACTCGGCGAGCCTGCCGTCCACGATCGTGGCGAAGTGCCGGTCGGATCTCCCCATCGCATACCCCGCCGTGAAGGCGATCCAGTACAGCCGGCGCTCCGCGTCGTACTGACCGTTGTTCCCCGCCGTCATCTCGCCGACGACCACCGGCCTCCCGAACTTCCACATCATCTCGCCGAAGGCGTTCATCGCGCGCCATCCGTGCCGCACGTCGTCCTTGGGATAGTTGCGCGGATCCTGCGTGATGATGAAGTTGTTGTAGGCACTGGAGACCATCAGCTCCTGCCGTCCGGCGTCGCCGTAGGACTTCAGCCGCGCATAGGGGTCGCGGCGGTTCAGGAAGTCGACCCAGTACGCGTACCAGGCGGCCGGGATCTCCGGGGCGATGAACGCCTGCGGGAGACGCTCGTCGTTGATCCTCGCGAGGTTCCCGTTCTCGGACCCGATCGACCACACGACGTTCCAGTACGCCCCGTAGCGCGCCCAGGTGTAGCGGACGTACCGGCGCACGTACTCCATGTGCACCGGGTTGTCCAGGTCGAACCACGCGCTCCAGCCGACGCCGTCGGCATCGCCCTCCAGCCAGCCGCCGTTGGCCACGTTGGACGGATGATTGCCCCACTCCCTCGGCCGGACGACGGAGTTGTCATAGAGGAGCTCCATCGCGAAGAAGATGCCCTTGTCCTTCGCATACGCGACCTGACGGTCGGCGCGCTGATAGAAGTCCAGGTTGAACCGGTCCCTGTCGACCTTGTTCGCCTCGGCGTCGAGGACCTTCCACGGCCAGCGGAACGAGGTGTCCGTGATCGTCGACTGGCGTGCGTACAGCTGGGCGATGTCGACGACGAAGTTGATCCGGTGCTCGGCGAGGAAGTCGAGGTAGAGATACCAGTCCGCCTCGCTCGGCTGCGGGAAGTCGACGTCCTCGAAGCCGAAGTCGCTGGTGCGGCCGACACGGTTGGCCACATGCGGGAACCAGCCGTCGTTGGCGATGAAGGTGTGCGAGCCGTCCTCGCGTTCGAACCAGTTGCCGAACCGCGAGCTGAGCCGCAGCGAACCGGAGGAGACCGGCGGCGTGCAGTCGAACCCGCCCTCGGCGACCAGTGCCGCGTCCCCGGACTCGGTGCGGTAGGACCACCGGCCCTCGTCCATCGGGGCGAAACGCACCCGCCAGACGTGACGCCCGTCCTCCTCGCCGTCGTAGAAGCCGTCGACCGTCTCGCTCGTCCCGCCGTGCGTGAACGTCGCGCGCAGCTCGACGTCCAGGAAGGGGTTCTCGTACACCTCCTCCGACGAGAGCTCGATCTCGAACACTTCCCACTTCGGAATCGTTGACACTGCAGAACCTCTCAGAGATGACCACGACGATGCGCAGACGTTCGCCTGCCGTCGTCCGGTCACACTATCCGTGGTTCCGCGGGCCGGTCAAGATTTTACTTAGCATTTCTAATAAGCTTTGCTAACGAGTAGACTGCTCGACGATGAAAGGCGTCTTCCGCTCGCTCACCGGGCACAACTTCCGTGCCTGGTTCTTCACCGCGCTGGTGTCGAACGTCGGCGTCTGGATGCAGTCCACCGCGCAGAGCTGGGTGGTCCTGACCGAGCTGACGGACAACGACGCCATCGCCACGGGTGTCACGATGGCGTTCCAGCTGACTCCCCAGATCCTTCTCGTGCCCGTCACGGGGTACATCGCCGATCGCTTCGACCGCCGTATCCTCCTCGGGATCACGCAGACGCTCCTCGGGCTGCTGTCGGTCGCCGTGGGCGTCGTCCTCCTCACCGGCCACGCGCAGCTCTGGCACATCTACCTGTTCGCCCTCGCCTTCGGAGTCGTCGGCGCGGTGGATCAGCCGGTGCGCACGACGTTCGTCTCGAACCTGGTCGACGACCGGAACGTGTCCAACGCCGTCGCCCTCAACCTCGCCTCGATGAACGCCGCTCGCCTCATCGGTCCCGCAGCCGCCGGCGTGGTCATCGCCCTCGTCGGGTCAGGGTGGGTGTTCCTCCTGAACGCGGTGACGTTCATCCCCTTGCTGATCGCTCTTCTCACGATGCGCAGAGGCGAGCTGCGCGCGACGCCTCCGGTGCCCCGGAGGCGCGGGCAGACGCTCGCCGGCTTCGTCTACGTCTGGCGCCGCTCCGATCTGCGGGTCGTCCTCGTCATGGTGTCCCTGCTGGGACTGTTCAGCATGAACTTTCCGCTCTTCGCATCGACGATGGCGGTCGAGTTCGGTGCCGGTCCTGAGCAGTTCGGCCTGCTCACCTCGATCATGGCGATCGGTTCCCTCATCGGCGCCCTCCTCGCCGCGGCGCGCGAACGCGCCAGGATCCGGCTCATCATCGTCGCGGCCGCCTCGATGGGGTCCTTCGCGCTCATCGCCGCGCTCATGCCGAACTTCTGGGCGTTCGCCTTCACGACCGTCTTCATCGGCCTGGCGGGCGTCTCGACCTTCACGACGGCGAACGGCTACGTGCAGACGGCGACGATCCCGGAGCTGCGCGGACGCGTCATGTCGATCCATATGGCCGTCGTCGCGGCAGGGACTCCGATCGGAGCACCGCTCATCGGCTGGGTCGCCAACGAGTTCGGCCCCCGGTGGGCGCTGGGCTCCGGCTTCGTCCTCTGCGCGATCGCGTGCCTCATCGGGACGATCTGGCACTTCAGGCACCGCCGCGGACGCCGTTCCGGCCCGGGTGCGCCGACGGACCCGGACACCAGGACGACACCGATCCGGACGGACCCGGAGGACTGAGCCCCACTTCGTCCGCCGACGGACGACGGAGGGCCGGCCCTCTCGGACCGGCCCTGCGCACCGCGGACTGTCGTCAGTACGCGCCGAGATCCTGCCACGGCCCGTTGACATCCCCCGGCTCCTGGTTGCGGGTCCACCACTTCGCCTTGTAGGCGTGGCCGTCGTGCGCGACGGTCTCCCCGCCCGTGTAGACCCAGGATGCGGTCCAGGCGCGGACGCCCTCACCGGCATCCGCGACGAGCTCGCCCTGCTGCATCCACGATCCGGTCGCGGTGCTGCCCGGCCTCTCGTTCTGCGTCCACCACTGGGCGACGTAGACGACGCCGTCGTAGGAGACCTCGTCGCCCGCGCCGTAGGCCTTCGCGGAGTCCCAGGCCGGGATCGGCGCGACGAGTGCGAAGTCGACGGTCGTGACGTTGCCCGCCACGTCGTAGACCTTCAGCTCGTTCGCCCCCTCGACGGCTCCGAACACGCCCGGCTTCACGCCGTTCAGATCGGAGTAGACGTCGTCGGACAGGTCCTTCTCGACCCCGTTGAGGACGACCCGGTCGACCTTGTTCGCGTCGTGCAGGCGGAACGAGATCCGCTCGTAACCACCCTCGGCGGAGCCGACCGTGTCACCCGGTCCGGTCTTCACCGTCGCGGTCGGGCCCGTGGTGTCGAGCGTGAAGGCGAGCGTCGTGACGTTGCCCGCCACGTCGTAGACCTTCAGCTCGTTCGCGCCCTCCTTGCCGCCGAAGACGCCGGGTTTGACGCCGTTCAGGTCCGAGTAGACATCGTCGGACAGGTCCTTCTCGACCCCGTTGAGGACGATCCGGTCGACCTTGCCCGCGTCGGCGAGTTTGAACGAGACGGAGCTGTACACGCCGTCCCTGCCCTTCGACTCCGGCTTGACCGTGACCTTCGGCGCGGTCGTGTCCGGAGCCGTGATGACGATGTCCGTGCGCTTCTGCGGGAGCGACGCCTCGTCGCCGAGGTAGAAGCCCGCGAATCCGACCTGGTCGTATCCGGTGTTCTTGTTCGCGACGCCATTGCGGTACATCGGGTCGTGCATCAGGGTCCGGATGCCGTACTCGGTCGGCGCGAGCGTCGTGACGATGCCGAGCCGGTTGCCGCTCGCCCGCAGCACGAGCTCCTCGCGCCAGTCGCCGAACAGGTCGGCCTTCAGCGTCGGCGTGCTCTTGTTGCCTGTCGAGGTGAGTCCGGTCGCGAGGTAGGAGGTCGCCGCGAACGTCTGGTCGTCGATGCTGTTCACCGTCGCCCCGTTGACGCCCATGTGCGTGAGCCCGCTGCCGAACCAGATGGCGTTCTGGCCCTGGGCGATGCCGCGCGCGGAGTTCGTGGTCGCGAGGATCTCCCCCGTCACCATGCTGCGCACCTCTCGCGTCGACCCGGATGAGCCTGCCTGCGCGCCCGGCCACCGGTGGGAGAAGTTCCCCGCCACGCTGCCCTCGTCGTCGCTTCCGGAGTAGACCCCGAAGATCAGCGAGTTCTCGGTCACGATGTCGCCGTTCTCATCGACGCGCTTGCCCTTGAGCGGGTCGTATCCCGACGGACCGGGAATCCAGCCGGTCTGGCGACCGGTGCGGATGTCGTCCAGGAGATGCTCCTCCATCCCCGACCATTCGCGGATGTTGTTCTCCTTGTCGACGGGCAGCAGCGCGCTGCGATCGCCGTGTCGCAGCGGAGCCCAGACGTTGTCCGGGTTGTCGCGCACCTCATCCGTCGCGAACTCGAACTGACCGGCCACCGGCGGCACGCCGTCCGTGCCCTCGATGGTGGGCATGACATCGCCGTTCAGCACCCGCGGGAGGATCTTCGTCCCATCGGCGGAGAGGTCGAGCACCATCGCCTTCATGACGATCTCGTCGCGCCCGTCGCCGTCGAGATCGGCCGAGGTCGTGAAGTGGTTGCCCCGGTTCTGGTAGTCGTAGGCGCTGCCGCCGAGCGACCAGTACTGCGGATCCGCGGAGTCGAAGGACGCCTGCAGGTGCACCTCTCCGCCACGGATGTCGAAGGCGGCGAAGGTGGTGCGGTGATAGTAGCCGCGCTGGGAGACGGCGAAGTTGTGCACGCCGTCCAGAGCAGCCACGACGCCGACGTAGCGGTTGGGACGATTGCCCTGCGCGTCGCCGTAGGCCGCCGGCTTCCACGGATGCTCGAGCCAGTACGCCTCGTGCTCGGCGAGGATCTGCGCCTTGTAGTCATCAGCCGACGAGCCGGACCCCGGCCCGGGGAAGGCCAGGTAGGAGTAGTTGCCGCGCTGCGAGGCGGGGGTCATCGCCCAGTTCTCGCCGTCGACGGACGCCTCATAGGGGAAGGGATAGGTCTCGCTGTCCACGAGCACGCCCTTGCCGGCATCCGCATCCCACTCGAACGCGGAGAAGAACTCCTGGTCGTCCTTGGCCGGGCCGATGGGGCCGACGTGATAGGTCTTGATCCAGCGCTTGAGCTCCGGATCGTTCGGCCCGTCGTTGCCGCCGCCGACCGTCGGGCTGCGGTAGGCGATGCTGAAGCTGTTCAGCAGGGACCAGTAGGCGTCCAGGGACTCGTCGTCGCCTTCGGCGAAGTACCTCTTGAACGCCTCAGTCGTCGTCGCAAGCCCGTCCTCGCCGCCGACGACGGTCTGCAGGGTGTCGGGGTAGACGACGGACTGCGACGCCTCGTCCCAGTTGCCGATGCGCGTTCCGAGCCCGGTCTTGAGCATGAGCTCCGACCGGCCGTCCCCGTCGAAGTCCTGCGCGAACAGCGTCGTCTCGTGGTCGTTGGCCGCGCGGACGTTGTACCCCATGTCCACGCGGAACAGCAGCGTGCCGTCCTGCTTGTAGACGTCGATGTACTCGGGAGCCGTCGTGGTGCTGTTGCCGCCGAAGATCGGCTCCGAGTACATCGGGTCGACCTGGGTGCTGCGCCATTTCACGACGATCTCGTACTCGCCGTCGCCGTCGAAGTCGCCGACGGTCATGTCGTGCGTGGAGTAGGCGGCGCTCGGCGAGGTCTCGATGGCGCCGTCATCCGTGTGCGCATAGGGCAGCGACTCCCCGGCGTCCAGGTTCTCGACGTAGGTGATGAACTCGCCCTCGAGCTCCTCGTAGAGGGCCTTGCCGATCCTGCCGTCCTCGAGGGAGTTCTCGAGCTCCCTCGGCTCCTCGTAGGAGGCGACGCCGAGCGCGTTCGGCGTCGTGTTGTAGTCGTTGAGCTCGTCGACCCAGGCGTCCAGCTCGGCCTGCGTGACGGTCTCCTGCTCCTCGTAGGCGACGCGGAACCCGCGCAGCAGATCCATGTCGACGGTGTACCAGTTCTGGCCGCCCGTTCCGGGGATGGTCATGGCCGCGGCGTCCAGGCGTGCGCTGCCGCCGAAGCGGTTCTCGTCGCCGCGGTAGGTGAAGTGCGCCAGGGGCACGGGCGCAGGAGCCGGCTTGAGGGGGATGTAGTGCACCGCGCCTCGGCCCGCCTGGCCGGAGGCGCCGGGGAGCGAGGACAGCATGGGCACGCTCATGCCCTGCCGCTCGCCCTCCTCGCCGTCCACGACAGGGGCCACCTCGTACACGGACGACGCCGTGCCGTCCGGGTCGGTGTAGTCGGAGGGCGTGGAGTCCTCCTTCACGATCCCGGGGTTCGTGTCGTAGTCGCTTTCGGGCTGCACGTCGCGGGGCTCGATCGTCGCGATCCTCTGGAAGTCGCCGGCGCCGTCCTTCCGGTAGACGTTCCAGGAGATGCCGTCGGGCTCGTCGCCCAGGTAGCGCCAGCTGAGGAAGACGCCGTCCTCCCCCTCGGCCGCGACCAGACCTCTGGTCAGCCATTCCATCGGGCGCTGGTCCGGTTCGGCCGTCGCGCCGGCGGCAGCCGGCGCGATCCCGAACCCGGAGACGCCGACCGCCAGCGCCAGCGAGAGCGGGGCCAGTCTTCGCAGTGTTCTTCGCACGTCCATACTCCTCTTCGAGTGGAATTCGGTTTCGCAGGATCGGCGCCCCGTCATTGGGAAACGCTTTCCGGCTACATCCTGCTCCCGGACGATCCCCCGCACAAGACTTGATTTAACGTTTCAACAGGAGTAGCGCGTGCGCACGCGGGAGACCGACAGGGACCCGTGGAGACACGACGGATACCCCCTGATCCGAGGACCAGGGGGTGCCCGTCGCACCGGGTGTCAGCCCGCGGCGTCGATCTCGCCCTGCAGCTCGGCCACGAAAGCCTCGGCCGCCGCCAGCGGCTCCGTCTGCCCCGCGAGGACCTCCTGCGTGTAGCGCTGGAGCATCGCCTCGATGCCGCTCGCGCCGTTCGGCGCCACTGCGGGAGCGGTGCCGGGCGTCACCCGGTCCTGGTACTCGATCGCCGCCGCATCGGTCGGGGTCAGGCTGTCCCCGATCGTCTCGAGGGTGTTCGCGTTGGCCGGGATGCCGCGCTCGGTGCCGATGATGCTGACCGCGTCCTCGTTGTTGAGGATGTAGTCCAGGAACAGGCCGGCCTCGGCGGGGTGCTCGCTCGTGCCGGAGACGGTCCAGTACATCGACGGCTTGTAGAAGCTCGGGTCGACGCCCTCGGGCTCGGGGAGCTTCAGCAGCACCAGGTTGCCGCCGTTCGCCGCCTGCAGCGCGGTGAGCTGGGCGTGCCATGCCATCGACATCGCGACCTTGTTCGTCGCCATCGGACCGGCCGAGATGCCTGCCGCGAAGCCCTCGAAGATCTCGTCGCCGCTCTGCGAGGCGCCGGACGCCGTGAGGTCGAGCTGATACTGCCACATGTCCGCGATCGCCTGCGGGTCGATCGTGACGTTGCCCTCCTCGTCGAAGAGCTCGCTGCCCGCCGAGCGCCCCCAGTACCGGACGCTTCCGGTGTCCAGGCCCCCGACGGTGCCGATCCCGGTGATCTCGCCGCCGCTCTTGTCGGTGAGCTCCTGGGCCAGGGCGCCGAGGTCGCCCCAGGTCCACGTCTCGTCATCCGGAAGGGCGACGCCGTACTCGTCGAAGAGGTCCTTGTTGGCGACGAGCGCGTAGACGCTCACGCCGATCGGGACGGCGTACGTCGTGCCGGCGACCTGACCGGTGGCCAGCGCGTCCTCCGGGAAGCCGCTGAGGTCGAGGTCGAGGCTCGACAGGTCGGCGAGCGCGCCGCGTGCGCCGTAGGACGACAGGTACAGCTCGTCCATCTGGATCACGTCGGCGGCGTCTCCGGCCGCGGTGGCAGTGGCGAGCTGGTCCCAGTATCCGGCCCAGTCGGCGTAGGTCGGCTCGACGGTGATGTTCGGGTACTCGTCCTCGAACGCGTCGATGACCTGCTGGGTCTGCTCGGCGCGGGCGTCGCCGCCCCACCAGGTGACGCGGATCGTGACGGGCTCGTCGCTCAGCTCCGGCGTGTCGCCGCCGTTCGACGAGCAGGCGCTCAGTGCGAGCGCGGCCGTCGTGACGGCAGCGACTCCGATGCCGAGACGACGCAGGTTCTTGCCTTTCATGGTGGGCTCCTTACTCCTGTGTAGGGGGTGTTGCGGGTCTGGATGGTGCCGTGTCTGGCGAGGCGGACCCGGCGCGCTCGCCTACTTCCCTCCGGTCGTGGCGATCCCCTGGAGGAGGAATCGCTGGCCGACGAGGAAGATGATGAAGACGGGCAGGAGAGAGACGACGCTCATCGCGAACACCGCGCCCCAGTCCGTCGCCGCCTGGGCGTCGACGAACGCGCGCAGCGCCAGCGGCGTCGTGTACAGATCGGGCTTGGTCAGGTAGATCAGCTGCGAGAAGAAGTCGTTCCACGTCCAGATGAAGGTGAAGATCGTCGTGGTGCCGAGAGCGGGCACCATCAGCGGCAGCACGATCTGGAAGAAGATCCGCGGATGCCCGGCTCCGTCCACGCGCGCCGCCTCGTCCAGCTCCCTCGGGATGCCGCGGATGAACTGCACCATGAGGAAGATGAAGAACGCGTCGGTCGCGAGCACCTTGGGCAGGATCAGCGGGATGTACGTGTTCACCCAGTCCACCTGGGAGAACATGATGTACTGCGGCACGATGATCACGTGGATCGGGACCATGATCGTGATGAGCATGATGGCGAACCAGAAGTTCTTGCCGCGGAACTCGAGTCTCGCGAACGCGTAGGCGGCGAGCGAGCAGGAGACCAGGTTCCCGAGGATGCAGCCGAGCACGAGCAGCGCGGAGTTGATCAGGTAGTGGCCGAACGGCTGCGCGAACGCGTTCCAGCCGTTGACGTAGTTCTCGATCCGGAAGTCCTGCAGCAGCAGGCTCGGATCCTGGAAGATGACGTCGTTCGGCCGCAGGGAGCTGGCCACCATCCACAGGACGGGATAGAGCATGATCAGCGCACCGAGGATCAGCACGACGTGCTTGACCGCCGATCGCACCGGCTGAAGCGCCCTGCGCCGGCGGCCGGCGGGAACGCGCGTCGCCTGCGTGCGGACGCCGACGATGGTCGCGGTGGCGGGTTCGTCCCGCAGAGTCGGGTCAGTCATCGTAGAACACCCAATACTTCGAGGCCCAGAAGTTGATGGCGGTGAAGCCGCCGATGATGATCACGAGCAGCCAGGCCAGCGCCGAAGCGTATCCCATGTCGAAGTTGCCGAAGCCGCGCTGGTAGAGGTAGAGCGAGAACAGCAGCGTGGAGTCGGCAGGACCTCCCGTGCCCGCCGAGACGACGAACGCCTGGGTGAAGGACTGGAAGGCGTGGATGATCTGCAGCACGAGGTTGAAGAACACGATCGGGCTCAGCAGCGGCATCGTGATCGAGAAGAACTGGCGCCACTTCGACGCGCCGTCCACGCTCGCCGCCTCGTACAGCGACTGGGGGACCTGCCGGAGGCCGGCGAGGAAGATCACCATCGGCGCGCCGAAGGTCCACACGTTCAGCAGGATCAGGGTGGCCAGCGCCGTGTTGGGGTTGGAGATCCAGCCCTGTCCGTCGATCCCGAAGAACCCGAGGAAGGAGTTGAACAGCCCCTCGACGCCGAACACCGTGCGCCACAGCACGGCGATCGCGACGCTGCCGCCGATCAGCGACGGGAGGTAGTAGACCGAGCGGTAGAACGCCAGCCCCCGCACGCCGCGGTTCAGGAGCACGGCCAGCGCGAGAGCGAGGGCGAGCTGCAGCGGCACCGAGACGAGCACGTAGACGAACGTGACGATGAGCGACTGGTGCAGCCGCGCATCCGTGAACATCCGGATGAAGTTGTCCACGCCGTTGAAGACGGGCGGCTGCAGCAGGTTGTACTTCGTGAAGCTCAGCCCGAGCGAGATCAGCATGGGGCCCGCCGTCACGGCGAACAGGCCGATGAACCAGGGCAGCAGGAAGAAGAACGCGGCCTTGCCGTCTCCTCGTCGGGGTTTGACCCCCTTGAGCCTTCGGAGTTCGTTGAGCGAGCTCACGGGCGCCTCACCGCCCTTCGCAGTCGATGGAACATCTTCGTCCTCTCACCATTTCGTGCTGTCATTCCGAATGTTCGGGTTCCAGACATGAAAACGTTTACCGTGATCGTAGGCTTTGAAACGAATCAACGCAACTCGCAAAACGCATCCGCCGCCCTCACTCCGACCACTCCCAGGTGCGGAGCATCCCGCACATGCCGAAGGAGCGCTCTGCGCCCGACGGCGCCGCCCTCACCACCTCGGCGGCGCCCAGGGAGCCCGCCGTGCCGGCCGAGAGCGCGGCGAGCTGGTCGCGCGTGCGCTCGGCCTCCGCGGCGACGGTGCGCTCCCAGCGCTCCCGCCACCCGGCCGCCAGCGGCTGCACGAGCCGCACGGCCCTGGCCTGGAACGCGGCGAGCGCTTCCGCGCCGCCGTCGCGGAGCAGGAGGAAGCCCTCGACCGCGAGATCTCGGCGGGCGCGGACGGCGGCCTCGCGCCCGTCCCCCTCCGGAAGCGCGGCCGCTGCGGCATAGCGCTCCGGATCGTCCAGGATCTCCGCAGGGAAGGTCAGCACGGCGTCGCCCGCTTCGGGGAGACCGGTGTTCGCCATCACGGCGATCAGGCGCAGCCCGCCGTCGTTCACCAGGCGATGCACGGTGCCGGGCGTGAACCAGAGTACGTCGCCGGGTGCGAGCGGATGCCGTTCGAACCCGGCGGACGAGAGCGTCTCCACCGCACCGGCGCCCTCGACGACCACGTAGCCCTCGGACGAGGCCGTGTGCATGTGCGGCGACCCGCCCCGGCATCCGTCGACCGCCATCCCGTCGTAGACGGCGAGGTCCGTGACGGCGACGCCGCCGGGGAACACGCTCACCGCAGCCCCCTGAGGGTCTCGACGAGCCGGGGAGCCCGCTCCCGTCCGCCGTCGGCCACGCCGACCGCGTACCGGAACGTCACGGTCTGCCCGGAGGCGACCGGCAGCTCCTCGCTGAAGAACGGCGCGGGGTTCAGAGCCGCGAACTCCTCGGAGCGGGCGAACCACCGCGGGGGGTGCTGCCAGTTCTCCTGCGCGTCCACCATCACGATCAGCGAGGTCTCGTCGACCACGTCGTGGCGTCCCTCGAAGGCCATCCACTCGTGCCGCTGACCGCGCACGTCGTCACCCGATCCGACGCCGGAGGCCGTGACCAGCACACCGTCGGTGAAGGAACGGGGACCGCGCCAGAACAGCCCGCCGTACCCCGCGTTCTCGCGCCCCCTCGTCGTCGGCGAGCCGATGCGCACCTCCGCGTCCGAGACGTTCTCGAGACTCGTCCGGAACGTGAGCGCCCAGGACTCCCCGTCGAGGATGCGCGCCGTGATCGCCCTGTGCTCCCGGAAGAGCGCCCTGCCGTCCTCGGTCACCCATTCCAGGTCGTGGGCGAATCGTGCGACGCCCCCCGCGACCTCCGCCGCGTCGATGCGTCGATGGGCCTGCGTGCCGTCGTTCGGCAGCTGCACGTATCCCTCGCCGTGGACGTAGGTCGGCCCGCCCCAGAAGTTCTCGTCGTCCACCACAGGCAGCGACCAGGCGATGCCCTTGTGCCAGACGTGGTCCCAGGGGCGGAACAGGCTCACGACCCGGCCGGAGCGCGTGCGGATGGGGTCGAGGTAGGGCTTCGGGGACTCTCGCTGCGGGCTGTCCGGCCGGAAGACGTAGCGCAGCAGCTCGACGTCGCCGTCGACGACGGTGAAGGCGACGTCGGAGGTCGCTGCGGCGAGACTCATACGAGCACCTCCTTGACGGGAGCCCAGGGCGTCGCGCCGCCGTTCATCTCCGCGTAGAACGGGCTCAGCGCGTCGATCTCCCCTGCCCGGACGGTCTCGCCGCGGAAGGCGGAGGCGTAGGTCGCCGCCGCGAGCTCCAGGGTGCGCCGGGCATCGGGCAGGCCGACCAGCGGCGGCTCGCCGTTGCGCAGCGCGTCGACGATGGCGGCGAGCTGCATGCGGTGCGCGCTGCGCTCGTCCGTGGCGCCGGCGTTCCAGCGCTCCAGGAGATGCTCGTGCCCCGCGGCCGGGGTGAACGTCCAGTCCGCGTCGCTGTAGCCGTAGACGTGCTCGAGCTCGACCGTCGCGTGCTCGAAGTCGAAGCGAAGCCGCGACGACTCCCTCGGCGAGACGATCGAGTTGACGATCGTCGCCAGCGCACCGCTCGCGAACTCCACGAGCGCGACGGAGACGTCCTCGGTGTCGGTGGGGAGCTTCTGCCTGCCGGCGAAGGCGGACAGCCGCTCCCAGGGCCCGAGGATCGACAGCAGCAGGTCGAACTGATGGATGCCGTGACCCATCGTCGGCCCGCCGCCCTCGACAGCCCACCGCCCGCGCCAGGGGACGTCGAAGTAGTCGGGCTGGCGGTCCCACAGGGTCTCGCAGGTGGCGACGAGGGGGCGTCCGAGAGCGCCGTCCTCGAGGAGGGCGCGAAGCCGGACGGCGGCGGGCCCGAAGCGGTGCTGGTAGACGGTGAGGATCGGGACGCCGGTCTCCTCGGACATCGCCATGAGCTCGTCCATCTCGGCGAGGCTCAGCACGGTCGGCTTCTCCACCAGGGGGATCACGCCGGCGCGGACGGCCTGAACGGCGAGCGGGCCGTGCGTCCGGGGCGGGGTGCAGATGCTCACGAGGTCGACGGCGGATGCGGCGAAGAGCTCCGCCGCATCCGTGTGGACGCCGGCGATGCCGTACTTCTCGGCGAACGCCCTCGCCCTGGCCTCGTCCACGTCGGCGACCGCGACGAGGTCGATGCCGTCCGGCAGCGACCGGGCCGCCTCCAGATGGGCGTGCGCGATGCCGCCGGTGCCGATGATGCCCATCCGGATTCGGGGGGAGGGAGTGCTCATGCCAGGTTTCTTGCTTTCCTCGATGGCCCGGTTCCATCCGGGCCGGCGTCCAAAAAGTGATCGTTCACGTTTGATCCTCTGACAAGATAGTGAACGATCATCAGAGCTGTCAACATCCGGAGGAGGGAGAGCGCCGTGGCCCAGACATCCGGCATCCAGAAGCGCCCGACGATCATGGAGGTCGCCGGCCTCGCCGGCGTCTCGCATCAGACGGTCTCCCGTTTCTTCCGCGACAACGCGAGCCTCAAGCCCGACACCCGCACCCGCGTGCAGGCGGCGGTGGACGAGCTCGGCTACCGCCCGAATCTCGTGGCGCGCTCGATGCGCACCCGCAGCACGGGCCGCCTGGCCGTCGTCGTGCCGACGCTCATCTTCAGCCCGGTGCGCATGCTGGCCGGGGCGGGGGCGACGGCTCGCGCGAACGGCTACACGACCGACGTGCTCTCGATCGACGGCGGCGCGGAGGAGCGCACGGAGCGAGTGCTCGAGATCATCGACTCCGGACAGGTCGACGGCGTGCTCTCGCTCGCCCCGCTCCTCCCCCGCCTCCCGGCCACGTCCGTGCCGGTGCATGTGGCCGCCGGCCTCGACGACCGCATGCGCGGGATCGCCGAGCTCGCCGACGCCACCCCCGTGGTCGAGCTGGTCCGCGGCCTCGCGGCACTCGGCCATCGCCGGATGCTGCACGTGACCGGATCGCTCGACTTCGCCTCCGCCCGCGCCCGCAGCGAGACCTTCCTGAGGACGACCGGCGAGCTCGAGGGCGTCGAGGGCACGGTCGTCGAGGGCGACTGGACGGCGGAATGCGGCGAGCGCGCCGTCGCGGAGCTGACCGAGCACGATCGCCCCACCGCCATCGTCGCCGCGGGAGACCTCATCGCCGCCGGCGTCGTGCGCGGAGCGGTCGAGCGCGGCTGGAGCGTGCCGCATGATCTGAGCGTCACCGGCTGGGACCGGCAGCCGATCGGGCAGTTCCTGCAGCCTGCGCTCACCACGGTCGACGTCGATCACGAGCAGATGGGCGCCAATGCGATGGATGCGCTCGTCGCCGTGCTGCGCGGACCGGACGCCGTGCCGGCACCGAGGAAGCCGGCGCAGCAGCTTCAGCGCGTGATCTGGCGGGAGTCGACGGGGCCGGCGCCGCACTGAGGAGCCGGCCTGCCGAGCGCCCCGCCCTCGCGTCGGATGGCGGGGCGCTCGGGATCAGCGCGTGCGCCGCCGCTGTCGGAAGGCTACCCCGGCGGCGAGCAGCAGGACTCCGAGGCCGGCCAGGGCGAGGATCCCCGCGGCATCCGGGCCGGTCGTCGCCAGCCCGTCGCCGCCCTCCGAGGGCGAGTCGGCGTCCGGATCCGCCGTACCGGGCCCCGGATCCGCAGCGCCGCCGCCGGCGGCGAGGATGGTGACCGGAGCGCGCAGCTGCTCGCCCGACTCCCGCGTGAGCACGATCTCGTGCTCACCGGCAGGCGTCGAGGCGGGGACGGTCCAGGTCAGCAGGGCGAACCCGTCGTCGTCCGCCATGAGCGCGCCCATCGGCACCGGCTCCGAATGCAGCACGGCATCCGCCGTCTCCCCCGGACGCAGACCGGCGACGGTGATCGTGATCTCCTCGCCGGCGCGCACCTCCTCCGCCGAGAGCGTGACCTGCGGGACGAGCGCCGCCCGCTCGATCACGAGGACGTAGTCCGAGGTCTCGCCGGTGACCGAGCTCGCGGTCACCGCGATCCGGTTCTCACCGTCGTGCAGGGCGACGACCGCCGAGGTCGCCTCCACGGACGGCGGCTCGTCGCCGACGGCGACGCCCTGCCCCTGCCAGCCCCTGCTCCACGAGACGGTCACGGTCGAGACCGAGGCCGGAAGCGTCGCGGTGACGGTGTACGGCGCACCCTCGCCCTTGCGATCGGGCTCGAAGGCGGGAGAGAGGCCGAACCCGTCGACCGAGAGATCCCGGAGCAGGCTCAGCTGCGCGGGGTTCACCCGGGAGACGACCACGCGATACGTCCGGCTCGTGCCGTCGTCGGCGGTCACCACCACCGGGATCTCGGTCTCGACCACGTCCTCGCCGGACTCGCCGGCGGCGAGCGGGACTTCGACGGCCGTGCCGTCCGACGCCTCCTGCCCCGCGATCGACACCTCGGCGAAGCCGCTGCGCGGGCTCGCCGAGACCGAGACCACGTCCGTGAACGGATCGACCTCGCCGGCGAACCCCGTCCCGTCACCGGTGGACGTGAGCGCGATCTCCGCGCCGCCGGCCTCGACGGCGACCTCGGCCAGCGCCGTGTCGCCGTAGGCGAACGGCTCCCCGGTGTTGACGCGGAAGTAGTCGATCAGCAGGTCTCCGACGTTCGAGCCGTTGATGAAGAACAGGAAGCGGTCGAGGTCGGCGACCCTGGTCCGCAGCGGCTGATCCGAGAGGACGGGCGTCTCGAGGTCGTCGACGTAGAAGTCGAACGTCCCCGTGTCGAGGTCGACGACGTTGCGCACGGTGTACCACTGCCCGGGCGCATAGTCGACGACGTTGCGCACGGTGCTCGCACCGGTCACGTTGTGCGTCATGATCTTCCCGCCGGCGAAGCCGAGCGTGGCGGCCGGATTGGTGGACGCGGAGGGGTCGGCCGGCTTCCAGTCGCTCTCGGTGTACGAGTACATCGCGAGCTGGTTCGGCGTCCCGTTCGTGGTGGAGCGCTGCACACGGGCCTCGATCGTGACGGTGCCCGTGAGGTTCAACTCGGTCGCGTTGTGCAGGCCGAGCGTCGCCCGTGTCGCGCTGCTCTTGTCGATGCGGAGGTACTTGTTGCCCTCCCGATCCGGATCCTCCACGATCGTCACGGAGCCCGCCGCCTCGTTCGTCAGGCCGATCAGCGCCCCGTCGGAGGTCTCGGCGAAGGCGCCGGTGGCCTCATCGTCGAACGTCTCGTCGATCGCGTATGCCGTGGCGCCCGCCTCGCGCCGCAGCACGAGGTCGATCGTCACAGTGCGCGCCGCCTCGACGACGACGTCCGTGCGGGAGGCGGTCTCATAGCCCCTCCTTGCTGCGGTCACGGTGTACCCGTCGCCGGCCGCGACCTCCTCGATCGCGTACGTCCCGTCCTCCCCCGTCGTGGTCGTGGCGATCGTCTCGCCCGCCTTGACGACGTCGACGGTCGCGCCGGCGACGCCGGAGCCGGAGGAGGTGACCCGCCCGGAGACGACGCCATCGGTCGCCGTCGTGGCGCCGAGCGTCAGCGGCACATCGCGCTTCTCGCGCGAGGCGAGGGAGAGGCGCACCGCGTCGCCGTCCTGGTATCCCTCCGCCGACGCGGTGAGCGTGTACTCGCCTGCGGCGTTCTCGAAGGAGTAGCGTCCGCGCACGTCGGTCGTGACGGAGCCGCCGGAGAAGGAGACCACGGCTCCTGCCACCGGCCGGCCATCAGCGTCGGACACCGTCCCGGAGACGAAGGCGCGCCCGGCATCCGGGATGTACGAGGTGGCGCCGACGTCCGGCGGCGTCGTCGGGGCGACCCCGAAGAAGTCCGCGACCACGGCGGAGGCGCTGGCCTCGCCGTCGCCCGCGGCGTCGAAGCCCGGCACGATCTCGGCGAGGTCCACAGGGCTCCCCGCCCCGATCAGCGGCGAGGAGGAGGAACCGATGAGCGCGTTGCGGATATCGTCCGAGACGTCGCCCGCCAGCTGCGGATCGGCCTCGATCGCCGAGGCGTCCGCCGCCGGCGCGACGACGCCGGGACCGTGATAGGCGTTGCCCTCGAATCGGACCCCCGGGAACTCGGTGCGGAACGCGGCGCCTGCGACGTCCTCCCTCGCGTTGAGGAAGACGTTGTTCAGCACGTGGTGGGGATTCTTCGCGGTCAGATAGGACGCGGCGCTGCCGGATGACTCGAAGAACCCGACGGTGTTGTTGCGGATGGGGCGGACGGTGTTGACCATGAGGTTGTTGTGGACCACGTTCACGCCGCTGTCGCCGTGCGGGTTGATGTAGTTGCGGTCGATGTCCTGGATGACGTTGTAGCGCACGACGGCGGTGCCGAAGCCGAACCCGCACAGCAGGATGCCCTCGCCGGACTCGTGCACGTAGTTGCCCTGGATGAGGATGTTGGAGGTCCCGCGATCGGGGTCGATGCCGTTGGAGTCGGCCGCGCCCGTGCGTCCTTCGAGCTCGGCGACCTCGTTGTCCTGCACGACGATGTCGTCGGCGTAGTACATCTCGATCCCCGAGACGCCGGCGCCGTCGATGAAGTTGCCCTCCACGGTCGCGCCGCGCACGCTCGTGAGGTACATGGCATCCCAGCCGTACTCGGTGTCGCGGTTGGTGAGGTAGTTGCCCGAGATCTCGATGCCGGTGTGCGGCCGCCAGTCCGGGTCCTCGGTGATGGTCCCGTCCGTCGCCGCCCGTGCCGCCGCGCGATCGCCCCAGCCGGGCGCGAGGTCCTGATAGCGGCTCGTGCCCATGCCGGCGAACTGCTTGAAGACGAGGTTCGCGAAGGAGGTGTTCGCGATGTAGTTGTCGCGGACGCGGACGTCCTCGAACTGCGACGCCGTCTCCGCATCGCCCTTGAGCCCCTCGAAGAGGATGCCGCCGGTGCGCTTCGAGCGATCGAGGCCCGCGCCGCTGACCGACCAGGTGTAGCCGCTGACGTCGCGGATGAAGACGTCGTGGATGTCGTAGCCCCGCAGGGTGCCGGCGTTCTCGGCCTGGACGTGGATGCCGCGCAGATCGCCCGTCGCTGGATTCTCGTCGCCGGGCAGCTGACCGAGATCGCGAGCGGGCTCGAAGTCGGCGGGGTCGAAGCCGGGGGTCTCGTTGCTGATCTCGAGGTTCGAGATGTCCCAGTGCTCCTGGTCGCTCAGCTGCAGCACGTCGTTGACGACGCCGCGGCCGTTCAGCTCAGGGGCTGCTCCGTCGCCATAGCTCGACAGCACGATGGGCGCTCCCGCCGTGCCGGATCCGCGCGGCGCGAGGAGCGCCGTCGCGTCCGGCCCCACCACGTCGGCGCCGCGCCCGCCGCTCCACGTCGTGTAGTCGTAGGCCTCGACGGCCACCCCGGTCCCCTGCGCGGACCAGCTGCCGCCCGCCTTCAGCAGGATCCGGTCGCCCGGCTCGAAGACGGTCCCGTTGACGTTCGCGAACGTCCGCCACGCCTCGGCCGGAGAGCTCCCGTCGGAGGCGTCGTCCCCGCCCTCGGAGTCGACGAAGTACGTCCGGCCGGAACCGGAGGGTGCCGAGCCGTCGACCACCGTCAGCCTCTCCTCCGCCACGACGGCGCGCCCGTCGGCACGGAGCTCCGCCTTGTCGGAGAACCCGGAGAAGGCGGCGGGCGAGGGCGGAGCGGGGACGGCCAGCGCCACGGCGGGCAGGCCGCCCCCGACGAGCGCGGCGGAGACCGCGACCGCGATCACGCTGCGGCGCAGATACGGAGGCAGGGACATCGATGTTCCTTTCGTCATCACGACGACACGACTCGCAACGAGCGGCCGCCGTCTCTTCACGCAGTGCCGCAGCTCTGCGGCGCGCATTCGTGAACGATCACAGTGAACGTTCACTTACGAACGCGAACAGATTAGCCAGTGCCGTTCGCCACTGTCAAGAAGTGCGTGCGGAACGACGGCCGAGACGTCGGCGCCCCGGACGGGGGCAGGTCTCAGCCGACGGTCGACGCCCGGACGACGAGCTCCGGCTGGAAACGGACCCGACGTTCGTAGTCGCCGTCCGGATCGTCGATCGCGCGCAGCAGCAGCTCGACGGCGGTGTGGCCGATGAGCTGCGCCGGCTGCCGGATCGAGGTCAGGGGCACCACCGTCGCCGAGGCGAAGTCGATGTCGTCGTAGCCGATCAGCGCGATGTCCTCCGGCACGCGCAGATGGCTGAACATCGTCAGCGCCTGCAGGAGGCCGACCGCGAGGAGGTCGTTGGCCGCGAAGACGCCGTCCGGGCGTGCGGACGCGTCACGGGCGACGATGCCCTCACCGGCATCCCTTCCGTTCAACACCGTCAGCGCCGACTGCTCGATCACCTCGAGCTCGGCTCCTGGCACCTCGGCCACGGCGCGGCGAGCGCCCTCGAGCCGGTTCGCGACCTGCGCGATCGAGAGCGGGCCGGCGACGTAGGCGAGCTTCCGGCGCCCGACCTCGAGCAGGTGGCGCACCGCGAGATAGCCGCCCTCGACGTCGTCCACCGAGACGGAGGAGAAGTCGCTCCCCGGCACCTCGTGGTCCACGAGGACGACCGGTATCCCGGCATCCTGCAGACGCCGCAGCTTCACGACGTCGTCGGATGCCGGGGTGACGAGCACCCCGTTCACCCTCTGCTCGCGGAAGAGATCGAGATAGCCGTCCTCCCTGGCGGCGTCCTCGTCGCTGTTGCCGAGCAGGACGGAGAGGCGCTCCTCCTCCGCACGCGCCTCTGCGCCGCGGGCGACGTCGGCGAAGAAGGGATTGCCCGCATCCAGCACGACGAGCCCGATGCTCCGGCTCCGGCCGGCGCGCAGCTGCCGCGCGGCGTCGTTGCGCACGAAGCCGAGCTCGTCGATCGCCGCCTGGACGCGCTCGACCGTCGCCGGGGCGACCTTCTCCGGTCGGTTCAGGACGTTCGACACGGTGCCCACCGACACGTCCGCCCTCGCCGCGACCTCGCGCACGCTCACTGCCACCGGTTGCCTCCGCTCCCCTGTTTTCCGCGAGTGTACGGCATGTCCGGGCCTACGACCGGGCTTCGGCCCGCTGCGCGCTCAGGGCGGCGAGTCGTTCCGCGACGGCGTCCCGCGCCTCGGCCCCGGTCACGCGGAGCAGCCGATCGCCGAGCGTGAGGCGATCGCTCCACTCCGTGCTGTCGCGGAAGTCCGACACGACGGCCGGCCGGAGCTCGCTCAGCACCTCGAGGATCGCGGCGTACGCCTCCTGGTCGTCGATGACGGCGGCGAGGCTCGACGCGAAGCCGACCTCGCCGGGCGCCGCGGACTCCGCGGGCGCGGACGACGTCCACCGGTGCGCGCCCGATCCGACGCTGTGCCGCTGCCCGTCGGGCAGGACGACATCCGCCTCCGTGTTCGCCGGCACGACGGCGTCGACGACGATCCGCCCGCCGTCGCGCTCCCAGCGCACCCGCGCCTCGCCATAGGGGGTGCGGTGGGACGCCTCGGCGAAGTCGAACCCCTCCAGCGGATGCGGCTCGATCGCGATGCGCGCATAGCCGGGTGCGGCGGGTGCGAGGCCGGCGACCGTGCGGTGCAGCCAGTCGGCGATCGCGCCGAGGGCGTAGTGGTTGAAGGAGGTCATCTGGCCCGGGTTGATGGTGCCGTCGGGGAGCATCGAGTCCCAGCGCTCCCAGATCGTCGTCGCCCCCATCGTCACGGGATAGAGCCAGGACGGGTTCTCGGTCTGGGTCAGCAGTCGCCGCGCGGTGTCGAGATGACCCGTACGGGTCAGCGCGTCCTGGATGATCGGCGTGCCGACGAAGCCGGTGCCGATCCGGTACGCGCTCAGCCTCGTGAGCTCGGCCAGCCGGTCGCCGAGCGCCTGCCGGCGCTCCGGCTCCACGATGTCGAAGACGATCGCGAGCGAGTATGCGGTCTGCGCATCCGACATCATCCGTCCCGCCGGGGTCACGTACTCGGCGAGGAACGCCCGCCGCACCTCCTCCGCGACGCGGGAGTACTCCTCGGCGTCCGCCTCCCGACCGAGCAGAGCCGCCGAGCGGGCGGTCAGATCCGCGGAGCGGAACACGGAGGCGGTCGCCACGATGTCGGCCGAGGTCTTCGCCTTGGCGGGGTACTCCGGCGGGGCGTCGGGGTCGAGCCAGTCGCCGAACTGGAACATGCCCTCCCAGAGCCGGCGCTCCCCCGACAGCGCGAGGATCGCATCCGTCCACGCCTTCATGCTGTCGTACTGGCGCTCCAGCGTGTCGACGTCGGCGAAGCGCTCGTGCAGCACCCACGGCACCACGGCCGCGGCATCGCCCCACGCGGCTGCGGGACGCGCGTCGCCGAGGACGTTCGGGACGACGAAGGGGACCACGCCGTCGACCTGGTCGATCTCGAGGTCGCGCAGCCACGAGTCGAGGAATCCGCGGACGTCGTACAGGAAGCTCGCGGTCGGCGCGAACACCTGGATGTCGCCCGTCCAGCCCAGACGCTCGTCGCGCTGAGGGCAGTCCGTCGGCACGGAGAGGAAGTTGCCGCGCAGGCCCCAGACGACGTTCTCGTGCAGCTGCCGGACGAGGGCGTGCGAGGTGTCGAACCAGCCGGTGCGCTCCATGTCGCTGTGCACGACGACGGCGACGACATCGGCGGGATCGAACGCGCCGGGCCACCCCTCGATCTCGGCGTAGCGGAAGCCGTGGAAGGTGAACTCCGGCTCCCACTCCTCGACGCCGGCTCCGGCAAGGGTGTAGCGATCGGTGGCCGCGGCGGCGCGGAGCGGACGGGTGCCCAGCTCGCCGTGCTCGAGCACCTCGGCATGCCGCAGCGTCACGACCGTGCCCGCCTCTCCCGACACCCGGATGCGCAGGCGGCCGACGAGGTTCTGCCCGAAGTCGACGACGGTCCTCCCCGAGGGGGTCGTGAGGACCGAGGCGACCCCGACCTCCTCGATGCGGCGCACGAAGGGCGACACCCTCGCCCCCGGCACGGGCAGGTCCTCGACGACGGCGACGGGCGCCCAGGCGGATGCCGCGACGCGCGCGTCGTAGTCCTCGCCCGCGTACAGGCCGCTCGCCGTGAGAGGTCCGGGCGCGCTCTCCCAGGATCCGTCGGTGCGGATGAGCTCCGCACGGCCGTCGGCGTACTCGACGAGCAGCTGCGCGGCGAAGCGCGGCTGATTGCCGTACACCGACTCGGCGTTCTCGCGGAAGCCGAAGCGCTCGGTCGCCCACGCGCCGGCGAGCCGCACGGAGAGCGCGTTCTCCCCCGCCACGAGCAGGGACGTCACGTCGGTCGTCTCGTGCACGGTGCGGGTGTGGAACGGCGTCCAGCCCGGCTTGAGCACCTGGTCGTCGACATCGGCGCCGTTCACGGCGGCCTGGTAGACGCCGACGGCCGTCGCGTAGAGCGTGGCCCTGCGCACCTCGCCGCCCACGGCGAAAGTGCGCCGCAGCACGGCGGGCTCGGCGTGCGATGCAGGAGCGGCGACGGCGATCGTCTCAGCCAGCCACTCCCCGTCCGCGAGGAAGCCGGCGACGATCCGCCGCGGCGCGCTCCACTCGGAACGGATGCCGTCGGAGCCGGTCACCCTGACGCGCAGCCGGACCTCCTCCCTCGGCCGCAGCGGCCGGAACGGCCAGACGAGCCTGACCGATGCCCTGCCGTCGACGACCACCGACTCCGCACCTCCCCGACCGTCGAGCTCCAGCTCGGCACCCGCCTGGATCCATCCCGCGGTGTCGGTCTCCGTCGCCCACCCGATGCTCGGGGTCGCGGTCGCGGTCGCATCACTGCCGTAGGGCGCGTCCACATCGACGCGCGCGACTGTCAGGGTCATTCGCCTTGCCTCTCTCCGTTGTCCGTTCGCTGCGTTCTCGTCTCGGGCCGGGCGACGGCGGCCGCCGTCACCGCGAGCTCGTGGGCTCCCGATGTCAGGATGCGGGATGCCGCCCCGCCGTCGACCGTGATCTCCGAGGCGTCCGTGACCGGCAGGTCGAGGACCGCCGTCGTCCCGAACGGGATCTCGACGGTCGCCCTGAGGTCCTGCCCGTCCAGCCGCCAGTCGATCGCGAGCCGGCCGTACGCCGTGTCGAGGGACGCCGCCGCGTGCGCCAGGCCGACGGCGGGTCGCGGTGCGATGCGCACGCGTCGGTAGCCGGGCTCGGCCGGCGCGATCCCGGCGACGGTGCGGTAGACCCAGTCGATCACCGCACCGTAGGCGTAGTGGTTGAAGGACAGCATGCTGCCGCCCTCGTCGCCGGACCCGGCGTCCATGTCGCCGGAGTGGATGCTCCCGTCGGGACGGATCGCGTCCCAGCGCTCCCAGACCGTCGTCGCACCGCGATCGACCTGGTAGAGCCAGCTGGGCGCCTCGCGGCGCAGCAGCATGAGGTAGGCCTCATCGAGGTGCCCATGGTTCGAGAGCGCGAACAGGACGAGCGGCGTGCCGAGGAAGCCGGTCGAGATCCGGCCGTCCTCGGCCCGGACGGATGCCGCGAGCCCGTCCGCGATCGCCGTGCGCTCGGCGTCGGGAGCGATCCGGAACTCCAGAGCCAGCGCCGCACCGGTCTGGGTGCGGACGGCATCCGCTCCCCAGCGCTCCCAGGCGGCCTGTGCCACCCGGTCGGCGAGCGCGGCGTACTCCTCCGCCTTCACGGCGTCGCCGACGATCCTCTCCGCACGGGCGAGCAGCCGCGCGGAGTGCACGTAGAACGCGTTCGCGACGTAGTCGCTGGAGACCTTCGCCTCCCACGGACGCTCCCCCGGCGCATCGGGATCGAGCCAGTCCCCGTACTGGAACGGCTCGGTGGGCAGGACGAGGTCGTCGCCCGCGCGACGGCGCAGGTGCTCGACCCACCGTCGCATGCTGCTCAGCTGCCGCCGGAGCACCTCGTCGCTGCCGCTGGACTCGTACACGGCCCAGGGCACGATCGTCGCGGCATCCGCCCACCCCGCCCTGCCCATGTTGTCGACGGGGCCCTCGCCCATGCGCATGTCCTCGAAGCGGATGATGTCGGGGACGACCGAGGCCACCCCGCCCTCGTCGGTCTGATCGATCTCGAGATCGCGCAGCCAGCTGCGCCAGAACGCCTCAGCGTCCATGAGCGTGCTGGCGGTCGCGGCGAACGCCTGCGCGTCCCCCGTCCAGCCGAGGCGCTCGTCGCGCTGCGGGCAGTCGGTCGGCACCGAGACGAAGTTGTCCCGCTGCGACCAGAACACGTTCGAGTGGAACCGGTCCAGCGCCGCGGACGCCGAGCGGAAGCTCGATCGGGCGGGCAGGTCGCTGGAGATCGCGACCGCGGTGGCGGAGACGATCTCGACAGGGCCCGCGACCTCGGCGTGCTGGAAGCCGTGGAACGTGAAGCGCGGCTCGAGGATGTGCTCGCCGTCGCGGTCGAGGATGTACCGGTCGGTCGCCTTCGCCGTGCGCAGCGCCGCCGTGTGGAGGGCGCCGGAGGGTTCGAGGATCTCGGCGTGCCGCACGATGATCTCGTCGCCCGCCTTCCCGCGGACGACGAGCCGGACCCAGCCGGAGACGTTCTGTCCGGCGTCGAACTGCACGGCGCCGTCCCGGTCGGTGCGGGCCATCTCGCGCTCGGCGACGACCCGGACGGGCGGCGCGGAGCGCGGCTCGAAACGGGCCAGGTCGGAGGCGATGACCTCGACTGCGGCCCATGCGGAGTCGTCGAACCCGGCGCTGTGGACGTCGACGAGCGCCTCGCGCAGGTCGATCGTCGTCCCGTCGTAGATGCTCGCGGCCCGGACCGCGCCGAAGCCGCCCCGCCAGCTCCCGTCCGTCGCCACGAGGATGCCGTCCTCCGTGTCGATCTGCGCGAGGGCGCCGGAGCGGTCGCCGTAGATCCCGGTGCGGTTCGCGAAACCCATCCGGCCGCGGTACCAGCCGTCGCCCACCTCGAGCACGATGACGTTCTCCCCCTCGCTCAGCAGGCCGGTGACATCGAGGGTGTCCAGCAGCACGCGCTCCCGATACGAGGTCCAGCCCGGTGTGAGCTGCGCGTCGGTGGCGGGCCGGCCGTTGATCCAGGCGTTCACCAGGCCGAGCGCGCTGAGGCGGAGGCGCGCTCGTTCGGGAAGGGCATCGACGACGAAGGCCCGGCGCAGCAGCACGGCTGGGCCTTCCACCTCGCTGGGGATGCCGATGACGGCCGCCGCCAGGCCCGCGCCGTCCAGCCCCGCCTCCACGACGAGCTCCTCGCCGAACGCGGACCAGCCCGCCTCCGTCGCGACCCGCACGGCGAAGCCGCGCCGCTCGCCCGGCACGAGATCGCCCGCCGCGATCGCGACGGACTCCGCCGATTCGACCACCTCGCCCGGCGCAAGCTCGGCACCGGCGGGGCCCGTGGCGAGCTGGTACGCGAGCTGAGTCGCGCCGTCCCTGCTGCTCTCGGTGCGCCACGTCAGCCGCACGCCGCGGCCAGGGACTCCGAGAAGTCCCTCGCCGTGCTGCGAGCGCAGCGAGACGACACGGGTCCGCTCGTCGGAGAGCGTGGGATCAGGGGCTGCCGCCATGGCTTCGTCCTTCCGGTGGCGCGTCATCGCGTCACGAGTCAATTCGCCGACGACCGTTGACTCTCGTCCCGGATCGTCGTACCTTACGGAGAGTTGAATGGTTTCAACCGCTTCCACTCAACATCATTGCGCTCTCGACGTCGAGAACGCAACCAAGAGTCAGCTTTTACATGGAGGTAAAGGATGGACAGCACCCGCACTCGAAGGGTTCTCCTCGCCGCAGCCGGCGTGGCGGCTCTCGCGCTCCCTCTCGCCGCCTGCGGCACCGGCGGCGGAGACGGCGCCGACGGCGGACAGATCGAGCTCACCGCCCTGATAGCGGACTCCGGGGAGAGCGCGGAGGCGCTCGAGGCCCTGGGCGCCGCCTTCACCGAGGAGAACCCCGACATCACGATCTCCGTCGTGACCCAGCCCGGCGGCGGCGAGGGGGACAACCTCATGAAGACCAAGCTCAACACGGGCGAGATGGAGGATCTCTTCGGATACAACTCCGGGTCGCAGCTGCAGGGCCTGCAGCCGGACAGCTTCCTCGTCGATCTCTCCGACGAGCCTTGGGTCGCCGACCTGGACGAGAACATGAAGACCGTCGTCTCCGGCCAGAACGGTCTCTACGGAACCCCGATGGGCACCTCGTTCGCCGGCGCCGTCTTCTACAACAAGCCCATCTACGAAGAGCTCGGCCTGGAGGTGCCCGCCACCTGGGACGAGTTCGCCGCGAACAACGACGCGATCGAGGCAGCGGGCAAGGACGCCGTCATCCAGTCGTACGGCGACACCTGGACCAGCCAGCTCTTCGTGCTCGGAGACTTCGGCAACGTGCTCGCGCAGGATCCGGACTGGGCGGACGAGTACACGGCCGGGAACCGCAAGTACGTCGACGAGCCGGGCCTGCAGGGCTTCCTCAACCAGGAGGAGGCGGGCGAGGCGGGCTGGTTCAACGAGGACTTCGCCTCCACGCTCTACGACGAGGCGCTCGCCAAGCTCGCGAACGGCGAGGGCGCGCACTACCCCATCCTCACCAACGCGGTCTCGGCGATCCAGCAGAACTACCCGGACAAGGTCGATGACATCGGCGTGTTCGCCCTTCCGGCGCAGAACGCCGAGGACACCCGCCTGACGGTGTGGCTCCCGAACGCGCTGTACATCCCGAAGACCACGGAGGGCGCCAAGCTCGACGCGGCCAAGAAGTTCCTGGAGTTCGTGAACTCGCCCGCCGGCTGCGAGATCCAGAACGAGGTCCTCACCCCCGGCGGGCCGTACGCCACGTCGGCCTGCACCCTGCCGGACGACGCCCCGGCGCTGCTGGACGACATGCAGGCCTACTTCGACGCGGACGAGACGGCTCCGGCCCTCGAGTTCCTGTCTCCCATCAAGGGCCCGGCCCTCGAGCAGCTCACCGTCGAGGTCGGCTCCGGGATCCGCCCGGCGAAGGACGCCGCAGCCCTCTACGACGAGGACGTGAAGAAGCAGGCGCAGCAGCTCGGCATCGAAGGCTGGTGACCGTCCGCTGAACCCATGGTGCGGGTCCGCGACCCGCGGACCCGCACCGCTTCTGATCCATCCGACTCGAGGGAGAGTCCATTGACAGCCACCGCAGCACCGGCATCCGTCCGCCGACGCACGCGCAAGGGCATGTCGAGCTCGTATCCGACGTGGTTCTACATCCCGTCCGGCCTGCTCTACGTCATCCTCTTCGCGGCGCCCACCTTCGCCTCGTTCTACTTCAGCCTCACCCGCTGGAACCTCTCCGACGCCGTCTTCATCGGCTTCGACAACTACATCCAGTTCTTCTCCGAGCCGATGCTCGTCCAGGGCTTCGTGAACACCTTCATCTACGGGTTCGTCACGTCGGGCCTCAAGGTCGTCCTCGGCCTCGCGCTCGCGCTGCTGCTGACCGGCTCCATCCTCGGCCGCGGCTACCTGCGCTCGACGATCTTCTTCCCGGTGCTGGTCTCCACGATCGGCGTCGGCATCACCTTCAAGGTGCTGATGGACCCCTTCGACGGGCTCATCAATCAGACCCTCGCCACCCTCGGGATCACGGGTCCCGCCTGGCTCACCGACCCGGCCTGGGCGCTGATGTCGGTCGCGCTCGTCGACGTCTGGAAGGGCGTGGGCATCGCGACGCTCATCTACATCGCCGGCCTCGTCGCCATCCCCCAGGAGTACTTCGAGGCGGCCCGCGTGGACGGGGCGTCGGCATGGCAGCGGTTCCGCAGCATCACCCTCCCGCTCGTGCAGCCGGCGACGGCGACGGTCATCCTGCTCTCGCTGATCGGCGGGCTGCGCTCCTTCGAGCTCATCTGGGCGATGACCAAGGGCGGCCCCGGCTTCACCAGCGACGTGATCGCATCGGTGATCTACAAGCAGTACCAGTCGGGGTTCTTCGGCCTCTCCACCGCCGGCAACGTGGTGCTGTTCCTCGTGGTCACGGCCATCATCGTCCCGATCCAGTACATCCTGAACAAGAGGCAGGTGGACGCATGAGCGTCACGCGCACCATCACCACCGCAGGCGCCGGAAGAGCGAGGATCGCCCGCGGCGACCGGCGACCGCTGACCCCGCGGAGATTCCTGACGCGCTACGCGGTCGGCGTCGTCGCGATCCTCGTCTCGATCGTGGTCTTCATCGTCCCGTTCCTGTTCATCCTGCTCACCGCGGCGAAGAACAGCCAGGAGTCCTCGCTGTTCGAGTTCTCGCTCCCCCAGCAGGGCTGGTACCTCTGGGAGAACGTGATGACGGTCCTGGAGACGCGCAACTGGATGGTGGTGCGGGCCTTCGTCAACTCCACGATCCTCACCGTGGCGAGCGTGGCGATCATGGTGGTGTTCGCGGCCATGGTCGGGTACATCCTGCAGCGCCGCAAGTCCCGGTGGAACCATCTCATCAACCTCTTCGTGCTCGCCGGGCTCATCGTCCCGCCTGCGGTCGTGCCGACGATCTGGGTGCTGCAGGGCATCGGGCTGTTCAAGACGATGCCGGGGATGATCCTCATCGAGGCGACCTTCGGCCTGAGCTTCTGCATCCTCCTCTTCCGGGCGTTCATCGCGACGATCCCCCGGGAGCTCGACGAGGCGGCGGTGATCGACGGCGCCGGCCCCCTGCGACTGTTCTTCACGGTCGTGCTCCCGCTGCTCAAGCCCGTGGCCGTCACGGTGATCGTCGTGCAGTCGGTGGCGGTGTTCAACGACTTCACCGGCCCGTTGTACTTCTTCCCCGGCGACGAGAACGTCACGGTGCAGCTGACGCTCTACAACTTCCAGAGCCAGGCGCTGAACCAGTGGAACCTGCTGTTCATGAACATCCTGCTCATCACGATCCCGCCGCTGGTGATGTACGTCTTCTTCAACAGGCAGATCGTGGCCGGCATGACCAGCGGAGCGGTCAAGGGCTGAGCGAGGTGTCAGAAGTACTCGGCGGGGATCGTGCCCCGCAGCCAGGCGAGCTCGTTGTCGCGGATGAAGACGGAGAGCGAGTCGAGACGCGTCTGACCCCGGCCGAGCCAGTCGTCGACGATCTCGATGACCGCGTTCGCGGCGGCCGTGCCCGGCTCTGCGACGAGACGGTCCCAGGCCGCCACGAACCCCTCGGGACTCGGCACCTCGCGCACCAGCCGGTGGACGTACTTCGGACCGGGCATCAGCCGATGGGCGGAGGCGAACGCCGCGCGCGCCGCGGCGAGCGAGGCGTGGACGGCGGCGTGCCTCAGCAGGAAGGGATCGCCGTGCTCCTCGGCCTGGCGGAGGAAATACCCTCCGTGCAGGTGCACCTGGGCGACGTGCGACCGGATGCGCTGCGCCCACGCCGCCTCGTCGAGCACGCCGATGTCCTCGACGAGCCGTGCGAGCCCGTCGAGACGGCTGAAGGCGACGCGCGCACCGGCGAAGGAGGCCCTGGTCGGATCGTCCGCGCGCTCCACCGCGGTCCGGAGGTAGTCCGGATCGGTGAGCTTCACATCGATGTAGGAGCCGGGGTAGTCCTGCCCCCTGCGGTCCACCCAGGCCCAGCGGTCCTGGGCCGCGGAGCGGGCGAACGCCTCCGCCGTGACCACGAGGTACACGTCGACGTCCGAGTCCTCGCGCTCCGTGCCGCGGGCCACGGAGCCGACCAGCACCACGCCGAGCGTGTCCGGCGACGCGGCGACCTGATCGACGTACGCCGCCAAGGCGCGTTCCTGATGATCCATGTGCGCTCCTTCGCGTCGTGGCCTCGCGGCGGCATCCGTCCGATGCAGGGAAACCGTACAGCCTGCGCGCCGATGTTGCGCGATCGACCGCGCCGCACTACCCTTGAAACGATTCACTTCCCAGACCGAGGAGCTTGTCGACGATGACCTCCCCCACCCGCGTCTGCTTCCAGCTGCAGGTGCGCCCCGAGCTGCTGGACGAGTACCTGGCGCGCCATGCGCCGGTGTGGCCGGAGATGCTCGCCGAGATCGCCGCCTCCGGCCGTCGCAACTACTCGCTGTTCCTCGGAGACGGCGGCCGCCTCATCGGCTACTACGAGACCGACGACGATGCGGCCGCCCGGGCCTACCTCGCGGCTTCAGAGATCGCCGGACGCTGGGAGGCCGAGATGGGCCGGTTCTTCCTCGACCTGGACGGACGCCCCGATCAGGCGGCGACGCCTCTCGCCGAAGTCTTCAACCTGGCGGAGCAGCTCTCCGCCGCCGCATCCGCACCATCAGAAAGTGACCAGTCATGAGCATCCTGTCCGCAGAGAACCTCGCCGCCCTCGAACAGCAGGCCATCGAGCTGCCCAGCTGGGCGTTCGGCAACTCGGGAACCCGGTTCAAGGTCTTCGGGACGCCCGGCACCCCGCGCGACCCCTACGAGAAGATCGCGGACGCCGCGCAGGTCAACAGGTACACCGCGCTCGCGCCGACCGTGGCGCTGCACATCCCGTGGGACCTCGTCGACTCCTTCGACGACCTGCGCAAGCACGCGGAGGATCTGGGCGTGACGCTGGGCACGATCAACTCGAACACCTTCCAGGACGACGACTACAAGTTCGGCGCGCTGACGCATGAGGACGCCGCGATCCGGCAGAAGGCGATCGATCACCACCTCGCCTGCATCGACGTCATGGACGCGACCGGGTCCCGCGATCTGAAGATCTGGCTCGCCGAGGGCTCCAACTACCCCGGCCAGGCCGACATGCGCGGTCGCCAGGACCGCCTGCACGAGTCGCTGGAGACCATCTACGCGCGTCTCGGCGACGAGCAGCGCCTCGTCCTGGAGTACAAGTTCTTCGAACCGGCGTTCTACCACACCGACGTGCCCGACTGGGGCACCTCCTACGCACAGGTCAGCGCCCTCGGCGACAAGGCGCTCGTGTGCCTGGACACCGGTCACCACGCGCCCGGCACGAACATCGAGTTCATCGTCATGCAGCTGCTGCGGCTCGGAAAGCTCGGCTCGTTCGACTTCAACTCGCGCTTCTACGCCGACGACGATCTCATCGTGGGCGCGGCCGATCCCTTCCAGCTGTTCCGCATCCTCTTCGAGGTCGTCCGCGGCGGAGGACTGAACAGCCCGGACGTCGCCTTCATGCTCGACCAGTGCCACAACGTCGAGGACAAGATCCCCGGCCAGATCCGCAGCGTGCTCAACGTCCAGGAGATGACCGCCCGTGCGCTGCTCGTGGACGGCGAAGCGCTCACGGCGGCCCAGCGGTCGGGCGACGTGCTCGCGGCGAACGCGGTCTTCATGGACGCGTTCTACACCGACGTCCGCCCCGCTCTCGCCGAGTGGCGCGAGTCCAGGGGCCTCGCCTCCGACCCGATGGCCGCCTACGCGGCCTCCGGGTACCAGCAGCAGATCGCCGCCGACAGGGTCGGCGGAGTCCAGGCCGGCTGGGGCGCCTGACCGAGAGACCCGCCGGGGGCGTGGGATGCCGATCCCCGCGTCCCCGGCGCACCGCCGCACCGCCTCACCGTGCGAGACGACAGGATGGATGCTGTGATCGACCCCCGCCCCGCGGCCGATGGCCTCGTCCGGATCTACCCCGCTTCCGTGCCGGACGGCTCCGGCCTCGTCTGGGCGCACGGCGGAGGATTCCTGGCCGGGGATCTCGACATGCCGGAGGCGGACTGGGTCGCCAGACAGATCGCCGCGCGGGGAACGACCGTCATCTCGGTCGACTATCGGCTCGCCCCGACCCCGGCGGGACACGTCCCCGCAGTGCCCGCGCGCGACGGCGCGCACTTCCCCGCGGCCTCGGACGACATGGTCGCCGCCTGGCGGTGGACGCTCGCGCATGCCGCCGAGCTCCGCGTCGATGCGGCGCGCATCGCGATCGGCGGAGCGAGCGCGGGCGGCAACATCGCCGCCGGCGCCGCGCTGCGTCTCGCCGGAACGGACGCGGCTCCCGCCCTCGTCGTCCTGGCGTATCCGACGCTCCTCGCCGTGCAGCCCGTCCCGGACGCCGCCCTGCGCGCAGCTCTGGACGCGGACCCGGGGGCCGATCGCTTCGGGCCGGATGCCGTGCTGCGGATGTACGAGAACTATCTCGGCGGATCCGTCGAAGGCGCGCCCCTCATCGCGATCCCCGGGACGGCGACGGCGGCGGATCTCGCACAGTTCCCGCCGACGCTCATGATCAACGGCGATGCAGACGAGCTCCGCGTCTCCGGCGAGGCGTTCGCCCGCACCCTGGCCGACGCCGGGCGCGAGATCGACGTCTCCGTGGAGCCGGGCACCGAGCACGGGCACCTGAACCGTCCCGACGAGGCGGCGGCGACACGGTCGATCGAGCGCATGGCCGCGCGCCTCACCGCGCTCGCGGAGTCCGCCTGACCGCCGCGCGCCTCAGACCCGCCGCGCCTCGTTGAGCGCGGCGAGCAGCGCGAAGCGCTCCCGCGAGGCCGCGTACGCCTCGTGCCTCACCGGGTCGGGACGGAACTCCGCCTCGATCTCGCTCGAGGTGCGGTGCAGATCCCGCACCGAGGAGATCAGGCCGCTGGCGAGACCGGCGAGCATCGCCGCGCCCTGCGCGGCGCCATGACCGCTGGCGGGACGCAGGACGGGGACGCCGAGGACATCGGCCTTGATCTGCAGCCAGGCGTCCGACGAGGCGCCTCCCCCGGTGCTGACGATCCGGTCGACGCCGAAGCCGTGCGCGCGGAGCGCCTCGACGTCCCGGGACAGCGCGAGGGCATTGCCCTCCATGGCGGCCAGGAGCAGATCGGTGCCGTCCGTCGCGAGATCGATCCCGTCGACGATCCCTCGCGCCGAGGGGTTCCAGGACGGCGTCCGCTCGCCCGCGAGGCTGGGGACCATGACGATCCGTCCAGGGCGCTGCCTGGCGAGGATCGCCGCTGCCGAACGGAGATCCTCGTGCGGATTCAGCCCGTTCACCCAGTCGATCGTGGCCCCGGCGGTCACCTGCGCGGTGATGAGCAGGTCCGTGCCGCGGAGGCAGTGACGGGAGTGGATGAATCCCGGCACGGCGGTGCCGGCCGGCACGGCGAGCATGGTCACGCTGGAGAACCCGGTCATGTCCACGAGTGGATCGCCGGGTGCGAAGGCGCCGGCCTCGAGCGCCGAGCCGATCGCGTCGATCCCCCCGGCGACGACCGGGATGCCCTCCGGGAGACCCGACTCCCGTGACGCCGCAGCGGTCACGGCGCCCACGACGGCGTCGGAGGGCACGATCGGGGGAAGGGCGTCGAGCGCGGGGACGGCATCGCGCAGTCCGGCGGGGAAGTCGCCGAGCTTCTCGTCGAAGCCCTGCATGAGGGACGCCGTGCTGTCATCGAGCACCGAGACGCCGGTGAGCCGGCGCACCAGATATCCGTTCGTGGACAGCACGGCCGCGGCGTCGGCGAGCGTCTGGGGGCGGTGCGCGGCGAGCCACGCGAGCTTCGCGGTGCCGAAATAGGGATCGGCGCCGTTGCGCGAGCGGGGGACGATCTCGGCGATGCGCCGCGCCTCCGCCGTCGCGCGGCGATCGAGCCAGGTCAGGGCGGGCCCGATCGGATGCCCGTCGGCATCCACCGCGACGAACGTCGGCGCCTGGGAGGTGACGGCGACCGCCGCCACCCGCAGACCGGGGAGCACGCCGGCCAGCGCCTCCCGGAGGGCCCGCCACCAGTCGCCGGCATCCTGTTCGGCGCCGGTCCCGTCCGTCCGAGTGGGATACGGGACGGAACGGTCGGCGAGACGGCGGCCGGTGAGGTCCGTCGCCACGACCTTGACGGAGCTCGTCCCGGCGTCGATGCCGAGCAGAGCCTCGGTCACGACGACGTCACGCGGGACGGATCGGTCAGCGGGTTCAGGGCCGGCTCCCCGGCGAGGAAGCGCCGGACCTCCTCCGCGACGCCGCGCGCCGCGCGGACCGCGGTCTCCTGGCTCGCCCCGGCGATGTGCGGGGTGAGGACGACGTCCTTGCCCTCGTGCGCAAGGCGGAACAGCGCATGGTCGAAGTCGACGGGCTCCTCGGGGTACACGTCGAAGGCCGCTCCGCCGAGGCGCCCGTCCTCGATCGCCGCCGCGACCGCGTCGTAGTCGACGAGCCCTCCGCGAGCGGCATTGACGAGCAGGGCGCCTGGTTTCATACGCGCGATCGTACCGGCATGCACCATGTGCGCGGTCTCCGGGGTGAGGCGGGCATGCACCGACACCAGGTCGCTGCGCCGGAACACCTCGTCCGCCGAGTCGACGAGCTCGAGCCCCTCGGCGAGCGAGCCGGGGGCGAGGTAGGGGTCGAACACCAGCACCCGCGCGCCCATGCCCGCGAACGCCTTGGCGACATGGGAGCCGACGGCTCCGGCGCCGAGGAGGCCGACGACGGAGCCCGCGACCTCGCGGCCGACGGCGTCGGAGCGGTAGAGGTCCCCGCGCCAGGCGCCGGCCAGCAGGCTGTCGTGGGCGAGCGGGATCCTGCGCATGAGGGCGAGCGCGAGGCCCACGGTCATCTCCGCCGTGGCGACGCCGTTGCGCCCCGGCACGTTCGCCACCCTGATCCCTCGCTCGGCGGCCGCGGCGACGTTCACGTTGGTCGGGCCGCCGCGCGAGACCGCGATGAGACGGAGGTCGGGAGAGGCGTCCATGACCCGCTCGGTGAGCGGCGCGAGCTGCGTGACGATCGCCGTCGCGCCGGCGAGCGCCGCGATGAGCCCGTCCTCGGTGCCGGACGCCTCGTCGACCTCCGCGACGCTGCCGAACGGCTCGTCCGGCCAGGCGAACTCCAGTTCGGCGACGTCGATGCCCTTGGGCACGGCGGTCTCGAGCTCGGCGCGAAGGAGCGCGGAGCGGATGAAGCGATCGCCGGCGGCGAGCACTCTCGTCATGATGCTGTCCTTCCGTCCGCGGCGGTCCGCGGTTCGTGATGAGGGGGATCGGCCGCCCGCCGAGGCGGGCGGCCGGGCGGGTCAGCCGCCGAACACCTCGTCGTAGTACTCCTGCGCGTTGGACGAGTCGATCACCGTGATCGGCATGTACTGATCCTTCTCCACGTCCTCGCCGGCGAGCAGGTCGAGGGTGATGTCGATCAGCGTGCGGCCGTGCGCCTTGCCGCCGCCGAGGCTGACGGTGGACTTCTGCGGGTCGCCGTTGATGATGTTCTGGATCTCGTTCTCGGTCGCGTCGATCCCGAAGAGCCCGAAGGAGTCGTAGTCGGTGATGCCCGCCGACTTGACCCCTTCGTTGCCGCCGACGGCGCCGCCGCCGCCGATCGTGGCGATGACCTTGAGACCGGGGTTGGCCTGCAGGAAGTTCTCCGCGTTCGCGACGCCGTCCTCCGCCGTCAGCGCGGGAGCGGTCGCGACGAGCTCCGCGTTCGGCGCGAGCTCGGCGATCGCCTCCTTGATGCCGTCCGCGCGCTCGATGATCTCCGGGAATCGCGGCAGGTCCATCAGGGCCCAGGGGACGGTCTCGTCGGCGTCGAAGTTCTCGTTGATCCATTTCGCCGCGGCCTCGCCGTTGGCGTAGCCGGTGTTGTAGGCGTCCACGAGGTACTGCGCGTCGTAGTTCTCCAGCACCTGCGTGTAGCCGACCACCTTGATGCCGGCGTCCTGCGCCCGCTGGGTCACGTCGACCAGGGCCTTCGCGTCGACCGCGCAGACGATGATCGTCCCGACGCCCTGCTGGATGAAGTTCTCGATCTGGGTGACCTGGGTGGCGGAGTCGTTGCCCGCGTCGACGTAGTTGACCGTGAGGCCCTTCTCGGAGCCGTACTCCTGGGCCTCCTGGACGAGCTCGGCCCAGACGGGGTTGCTGAGATCGGAGAAGGTGATGCCAACGCTGTCGTTCTGCGTCTCCGACCCAGCGGGTCCCTCCGATTCGGGGATGGTGGTGCAGCCGGTGAACAGCAGCGCGGCCGCAGCGACGGAGGCCGCGAGCAGGGCGATCTTCTTCTTCTTCACAGTGAAGTCCTTTCTTCGGGTGTGATGGGGGGTGATGCGGATGCGCGGACCGGCTCAGCCGGCCTTCGCGGGGACGAGGGGGACGCCGCCGATCTGCGCCCGGCGCCCGCCGGAGCTCTTCGACATGGCGTCGTAGATCACCGCGGCGAGGAGGATGGCGCCCTTGATGACCAGCTGCACGTATTCGCTGACGTTCAACAGGACGAGGCCGTTGTCGAGGACGCCGACGATGAGCACGCCGACGAAGGCGCCGAAGAGGCTCCCCCGGCCTCCCATGACGCTGATGCCTCCGAGCACGCAGGCGGTGAGGACGCTGAACTCGAATCCGGCGCCGGTCGCCGACTGCGCGGAGTTCAGGCGCGACAGCAGAAGCACGGCGCCGATGGCGGTGAAGAAGCCGCACAGCGCGTACACCAGGATGATCGTCCTGCGGGTGTTCACGCCCGAGAGGCGTGCAGCCTCGACGTTGTTGCCGATCGCGTAGAAGTAGCGGCCGATATAGGTCTTGTTGAGGATGAAGAGACCGATCGCCCAGACCAGCACGAGGACGTACACGGACACCGGGATGCCGGCGATGGCGCCCTGGCCGAGCATCGAGAAGCCGGCCGGGAATCCGAAGATCGGCAGCCCCTTGGAGAGCAGGTAGCTCACGCCGTTGAGGATCATCATCATCGACAGCGTCACGATGAGGGGCGCGACCCCCGTCAGGGTGATGATGAGCCCGTTCAGGAGTCCGACCGCCGTGCCCAGCACGAGGGCGATGAGGACGGCGACTCCCCAGGGCACTCCGAACTGGGCCATGAGCATGCCGGTGACGACCACGTTGAGCGAGATCTGGTAGCCGATGGAGAGATCGATGCCGCCGGTGATGAGCACGAACGAGAAGCCGACGGCGCAGATGCCGAGCGTGGCGATCTGGCGGGCGATGTTGAGGATGTTCGTCGGGTCGAGGAAGTGCGGCGTCATCAGGCTGAACGCGATCACCAGCACGATGAAGACGAGCAGGATCCCGAGCTCCTTCACTCGGGGCAGCAGCGCGGATGTCATTCGATGTCTCCTTGGGCGGCGAGGGCCAGCACGGCCTCTGGGGTGATGTCGGTCCGGGAGAGGATGCCCTCCTGGACGCCTTCGCGGAGGACCACGATGCGGTCGGCCATCCCGATGAGCTCCTCCATGTCGGACGAGATCATGAGGATGGTCTTCCCGGCCTCGGCGAGGCGGTTCATGATGAGGTAGATCTCGGCACGGGCTCCGACGTCGATCCCTCGTGTCGGCTCGTCGAAGATGAGCACCTCCGGCTCCATGGCGAGCCATTTCGCGAGCACGACCTTCTGCTGGTTCCCGCCGGAGAGGTTCCCGACGATCGTGGCCGGTCCCGGGGCCTTGATCCGCAGGTCGGCCATGTAGGCCTCGGTCAGCTCGCGCTCGGCGCGCGGCGAGACGACCGTCGCCCGCGAGAGCCTCTTCGCCAGCTGCGGGAGCGTGACGTTCTGCTGGATCGAGAACGGGAGGACCAGCCCGTGGCGCTTGCGGTCCTCCGGCACGAGCGCGATCCGGTTGCCGATCGCCTGGATCGGGGAGCGGGACACGACCGATCGACCGTGCAGGGTCACCTCGCCGGAGGAGATCGGCTTCGCGCCGAAGAGCACCTCCATGAGCTCGGTGCGCCCTGCGCCGATGAGCCCGGCGAACCCGAGGATCTCCCCCGCCCTGGCCTCGAAGCGGATGTCCCGGACCCCGTTGCCGGTGAGCCCGTCCACGCGGAGCGTGACCTCACCGGGCGCGAAGGCGCGTTCGGGGTATCCCTCGGTGAGCTCGCGGCCGACCATGAGGCTGATGAGCTCCCGCCGGGAGGTCTCGGCGATGTCGCGCGTGGCGATGTACTGTCCGTCGCGCAGCACGGAGACGCGGTCGGCCAGCCGGAAGATCTCCTCCATGCGGTGCGAGATGTACACGATCGTCATGCCCTCGGCGCGCAGGGCCTCGACGACGCCGTACATCGCCTCCACCTCGCTCGCGGTGAGCGGCGCCGAGGGCTCGTCCATGATGAGCAGCCGCGCGTCGCGGGAGAGGGCCTTGGCGATCTCGACGATCTGCTGGTATCCGGTCGTCAGCTCTCCGACCAGGCGGCGCGGGTCGATCCGCACGCCCAGCCGTTCGAAAAGGCGCCCCGCCTCGGCGTGCATCCGCTTGCGGTCGAGCACCGGACCGCGGCGGATGTAGTGGCCGAGGAAGACGTTCTCGGTCGCGTTCAGCGTCGGGACGAGCGTGAACTCCTGATAGATCACGGCGATGCCCAGCTCCTGCGCGGCCGCGGGCGTGAGGCGCTCGTGGTCGACGCCGTCGACGGTGATGACGCCGTCCGTCGGCTCGATGGCGCCGGCGAGCACCTTGATGAGCGTGGACTTGCCCGCGCCGTTCTCCCCCACGATCGCGTGCACCTCGCCGGGACGCAGCTCCAGGGAGACGCCGTTCAGCGCGCGCACACCGGGGTACACCTTGGTGATGTCCGAGACGGTGATCTCGATCGCCGGGCGCCTGCTCATCTGAACACACTCCTTCGTGGGTTGTCGTCCCCTCAGGATGTTACATTATGTGAAGCAATGTCAAGTCGTGTTAGAAATGGCGAGCGTCACACCGAGGAGAGGCGCCGGGAACTCGGCGCGCAGGACCCCGCCGGCGCTCAGAGGACGGTGGGGAGGATCCGCCGGTAGGCCGCGAGGTCGGCGGACTCCGGCGACAGCTCGGTGGCGAGCACGCCGATGCGATCCAGCAGCACGGCGGCGGCCGTGGCCACGTCGTCGAGCTTCTCGCTGTGCACCCCGAGCACGACGCGGGCGGACGATCTCGCGAAGGCGCGCTTGACCTCGGCCTCCTCGAGGGTGTCCTCATAGGAGGCGCGCTCGTCCACCGCCGCCGCCGAGGCGAAGAAGGCGGAGAAGCGCATGTTCTCCAGGAAGGCCGTCGCGACCGGCCCGACGAGGGAGTCGGAGCGGCGATCGGACTCTCCCCCCGTGAGGATGGCGGTCACGCCCGGCCGATCCTGAAGCGCCTGGAAGGTCAGCAGTCCGTTGGTCACGATGGTGAGATCCTCTGCGCCGACGACCACCTGGGCCAGCCGGTTCATCGTCGTCGAGGAGTCCATCGCGATCACGCCGCCGGTCGGGACGAGCGGCAGGAGCTTCTCCGCGATGACCGCCTTCTCCTCCACATGGGAGCGCTCGCGCCCCTGGAAGCTCACGGGGCCGGCGTAGACGGCGCCGCCGCGCACGCGGCGCGCGATGCCGCGCTCCTCCATGGCCGTGAGATCGCGGCGCACCGTCATCTCGCTCACGTCGAGGGCCTGGGCGGCGTCGCTCAGCGAGATCGCCTTGGACTCCTGCAGCTGGGCGAGGAGCCAGCTCCAGCGTTCTTCGGCCGCGAGCGATTTCACAGGTCCATTCTAGGAACACGACCCGTTCTCACAAGTTCTCACACGCTGGGCGCGTCGGCGCCCATGCGCACGGATGCCCCGGACACGGCGCGAACCGTGGCCCGGGGCATCCGATGCCTGGGAAGAAGCCTTACTGCTCCTGACCGGTCAGCCCCTCGAAGGCGATGTTGCCGGAGAGGAGGTTGGCGTTGGTCATCTCGGTGAGCTGCGCGAGGAAGTCCTCCCGCTCCGTGACGACGTGCGCGATGGCCTCGTCGACATTGTCCTTCGTGATGGCGGGCATCAGGTAGATCGGGTTCTCCACGACGTCCTCGCCGCGGACGATCGCGGCGGCATACGCGACGCCGGCCGACAGCTCGACGGTGCCGTTCTGCAGCGAGGTCCCGATGAAGTCGCCGTTCTTGACGGCCTCGAGGCCGTCGGCGATGCCGTCGATGCCCACGATCGGCACGTCCGTCATGCCCGCCTCCTTGAGCGCCTGCAGAGCGCCGAGGCCCATGTCGTCGTTCTGGGCGATGACGCCGTCGATGTCGTCGCCGAAGGCCGAGATCCAGTTGCTGACCTTGTTGACGGCCTCGTCGCGCTTCCAGTTCGCGGTGTCCTTGGCGAGCACCGTGACGCCCGGATTCTCGGCGAGGACGTTGTCGATGCCCTTGCCTCGGTTGATCTCGCCCGAGCCGCCGAGCGGCCCCTGCAGGATGATGACGTTGCCCTCGCCGCCGAGGGCGTCCATCATCATCTGCGCCTCCTGCTCGCCGGCCGCGACGTCGTCCGGCTGGACCGAGCCGGTGAGGTCCTCGCTGTTCAGCGAGGCGTTGACGTCGAAGAACGGGATGTCGGCGGCCTTCGCCGCCGCGATCTGCGGTTGCAGCGAGTCCGCCTGCACCGGGATCACCACGATCGCGTCGACGCCGGCCGTGATGTACTGGTCCACCTGGCTCGCCTGGGTGTTGACGTCGAGGCCGGCGGAGTTCCACAGGATCTCGATGTTGTTCTCGTCGGCGTAGCGCTCGATTCCCTCCTTGCCCTCGGTGACGAAGGACGACATGTCGTAGACGCTGACGCCGATGGTGATGCGCTCGGCGCCGCCGTCATCGCCTTCGGTGTTCGCGTTCGGATCGCCGGCGCCGCAGCCGGCGAGCATCAGCGCCGCGACGGACGTGATGGCGAAGGACGCGGCGATGCGGCTCTTCTTGATGAACATGGGGTTCCTCTCATTGATGGTGCGGTGGAGCTGTGGTTCGGAAGAAGCGGGGGCGATGGGGCTATCGGCTTCGGCGCCGGGTGGCCCAGACATCGACGGCGACGGCCGCGACGATGAGCACGCCCTTGATGACCTTCTGCCAGTAGGCGGGGACGGTCAGGATGTCGAGGCCGTTGTTCAGCGTCTGGATGAGGAGGAGCCCGAGGGCCGTTCCCCAGATCGAGCCGCGGCCGCCGAGCAGGCTCGCGCCGCCGATCACGACGGCCGCGATGGCGTCGAGCTCGTATCCGACCCCGAGGTTCGGGGCGCCGAGCGTCACGCGGCTCGCGAGCATGACCCCGGATATCCCCGCGAGCATGCCGGAGATGGCGTACACGCTGAAGATCGTCCTGCCGACGTTGATCCCTGCGATGCCCGCGGCGACCGGGTTGCCGCCGATCGCGTAGACGCGCATGCCCCAGGTGGTCCGGCGCATCACGATCGCGAGCCCGAGGATCCCGACGATCATGAGGATGACCGGGAGGGTGAGTCCGCCGAACTGGGCGTTCGCGATGCTCGAGAAGTCCGCGGGCAGCCCGGTGATGGGGGCGCCGTCGCCCGCGACGTAGGCGACGCCGGACGCGAGCGTCAGCATCCCGAGCGTCGCGATGAAGGGCGGCACCTTGATCACCGACACGACGAACCCGTTGATGGCCCCGGCGACGAACCCGACCGCGATGCCCGCGACGATCGCGAGCCAGATCTGATCGGGGAACGCCTTGGCGGTGAGGCTGCCGAACACGGCCGCGGCGGCGATGACGCTTCCGACGGAGAGGTCGATGCCGCCCGTGAGGATCACCAGCGTCTGCCCCAGCGCGATGAGCGCGAACGGCGCCGCGGCGACGAGGATGGTCTGCAGGTTGTCGACCGTGCCGAACCGCGCGCTGCGGTAGAGGAAGAACGCGATGATGAGCACCATCACGATCACCATCGCGTAGCGGATCACGAGGTCGCCGAACCAGGTCGGGCTGAAGCGCTTCACGCCGGACTCCGGCGCGAAGGTCTGCGGGGCGGGGCGGGTGTCGGTCATTGGTCGTCCTTTGCGGAAGAGGCGGCCGAGGGCGCGCCGGAGGTGTCGAGGCCGCTCGCGAGCCGGAAGATGCGGTCCTGCACGTCGGGCTGCCCGAGCGCGGCGCGATCGAGCTCGGCGACGATCCCGCCGTCCTTGAGCACGAGCGCCCTGTGCGACAGGGCGAGGATCTCCGGCATGTCGCTGGAGGCCATGACCACCGCCATGCCGGATGCGGCCAGATCGGTGATGATCCGGTAGATCTCGCTGCGCGCTCCGATGTCGACGCCGCGCGTCGGCTCGTCGAGGAGCAGGACCTTCACCTCGCCGGTGAGCCATCGAGCGAGCACGACCTTCTGCTGGTTGCCGCCGGAGAGGGTCTCCATGAGCTGTCCGAGCCCGCGGCTGCGCAGCCGCACGGAGCCCATGACGGCGGAGACGGCGTCCACGCGGCTCCGGCCTCTGAGCCATCCGGCGAGCGAGAAGGCGCTCATCCGCGGCAGGGTCGCATTGGCGAGGATGTCCATGCTGAGCACGGCGCCCGCTCCCTTGCGGTCCTCGGGCACGAGCGCCATGCCCGCGGTGATCGCGTCGGCGGGGCGTCCGCGACGGACACGGCGCCCGCCGACGCTGATCTCGCCCGCGGTGGAGGCCCGGACGCCGAACAGCGCCTCGATGAGCTCGGTGCGCCCGGCGCCGACGAGACCCGCGAGGCCGACGATCTCCCCCCTGCGCACCTGCAGGTCGACCGGCTGCGGAGCGGGCGCGTACGCGAGTCCGCGCACCGAGAGGGCGACCTCCGCGGCCGCGGGAGGCAGGTCGGGGAAGAGGTCCTCGAGCTCGCGGCCGATCATCGCGGTCACGATGTCGTCGTCGCTGAGCTCGGAGAGGGGCTCGTCCGCGACGAGGCCGCCGTCGCGGAGCACGACGACGCGGTCGGCGACCGCGCGGATCTCCTCCATCTTGTGCGTCGTGAACAGGATCGCGACACCGCGGTCGCGGAGCATCCGCATGCTCGCGATGAGCCGGGCGACCTCGCGGTCGGCGATCGCGCTGGTGGGCTCGTCCAGGAGCAGCACGCGGGCGCCGGTGCTCGTCGCCTTGACGATCTCGACGATCTGGCGCAGCCCCACCGGCAGGGATCCCATGCGGGCGGCCGGGTCGATGTCGACGCCGAACTCGGCGAGCATCCGCCTGGCCTCCCTGGCCATGCGCCGGCGATCGGCGAGGCCGAGGCGGCCGCGCAGCTCGCGTCCGACGAAGATGTTCTCGTACACCGTCGTGTCGAGGATCGAGGCGAGCTCCTGGGGGACGATGGCGATGCCGCGCTGGTGCGCGTCGCGCGCGGACCCCGCGGCGAGCTCCTCGCCGCGCACGAGCACGCGCCCGCCATCCGCCTTCATCTGACCGGAGACGATCTTCATCAGCGTCGACTTGCCCGCGCCGTTCTCCCCGGCCAGCGCCGTCACAGTGCCCGGTTCGAGACGGAGCCCCACTCCCTTGAGGACCGGCACCCCTCCGAACGCCTTGCGGATGTCGATGCACGCCAGCATGTTCGGCTGCTCGTCGAGGGCGATGCTCCCCGTCCGCCCGAGGTCTGTCACGATTCCCTCCCGAACTCGCGGTCGGGGCGCACGATGCTCTTCAGCGTCGACGGATGCGACGCGGCGTCGAGCGCTTCCCGCACCTCTCCGAGACCGAAGGAGCCGGTGACCAGCGCATCGAGATCGACCGCGCCTGAGGCGACCAGCTCGATCGCGGTCGGCCAGGTGTTCGCGTAGCGGAAGATCCCCGTGATGACCAGTTCGCGATTCTGGATCGTCGACACCGGCAGCGCGATCTCGTCGGCCCCCATCCCGACCAGGACGGCGACGCCCCCGGCCTTCAGCGCCGAGATGCCCTGCTTCACGGCCACCGGCGATCCGGAGGCGTCGACGAAGGCGTCGTATCCGGAGCCGAGCGGGCCGGCGGCCGGGTCGACCGCGTCCGTCGCGCCGAACCGGAGCGCGACCTCGCGGCGCTCGGCCATCGGATCGCTGATCACGATCTCCGTCGCGCCGAACGCGCGCGCGGTCTGCGCCGTGACGATGCCGATGGGCCCGGCTCCGGCGATGAGCACTCTGCTGCCCGGTCGCACGCGGGCCTTCTGGATCGCGGCGATCGCCACGGAGAGCGGCTCCATGAGGGCCGCCGCGTCGTCGCTGACGGATGAGGGCACCGTGTAGGCGAAGTCGTGCTGGATCGCGACGTACTCCGCGAAGGCCCCATCGATCGGCGGCGTGGCGTAGAACTCGATGCGCGGGCAGAGGTTGTACCTGCCGCTGCGGCAGAACTCGCAGACGCGGCACGGGCGCTGCGGCTCGATGGAGACGCGCTCGCCCAGGCGCGAGGAGTCGACGTCCGTCCCGACCGCGACGATCACGCCGCCGGACTCGTGGCCGAGCACGAGGGGCGACTCCACGACGAAGTCGCCGATGCGGCCCTCGTGGAAGTAGTGGACATCGGATCCGCAGATGCCGACCGCGGTCACCTGGACGATCACCTGATCGGGGAGCGGCTCGGGCACGGGACGGGTCTCCACCGTGAGCTCGCCGGCACGCACCAGCACGCTCGCACGCATGGTCGTCGGCAGTTCAGTGCGCTTCATCGGGCTCCTCCGGGGTGCAGTCGTGATTGCTCGACCGACATTAGGCCATGCTCGACGAATGAGACAACCTACCGCTCATATGAGCGGTGAGGTCGATCTCGGGATATGCTGGGTCGACTGACGGACGCGAGACGAAGAGGCGACATGGGCCCCGATGAACTGGTGCGGATCTCGCATGTGGCGCGCCGTCACTACCTGGACGGCCTGACCAAGGTCGAGATCGCCGACGAGCTCGGCCTGTCCCGGTTCAAGATCGCCAGGATGCTGGAGGAGGCGCGCGATCAGGGACTGGTGAAGATCACGATCGAAGCGCCGGACTCCCTCGACCTCGATCTGTCGATGCAGCTGCGCGCCCGCTTCGGTCTCACGCGCGCTCTCGCGGTGATCACGCCGGGCACGACCCCCGACCTCATCCAGGATCGCCTGGGACGTGCGGCCGCAGACCTGCTCAGCGAGATCGTCACGGAGGGCGACGTCCTCGGCCTGACCGCAGGACGGACGCTGACCATGATGGCGGGGCATCTGCGCACCCTGGCCACGTGCGAGGTCGTGCAGCTCGCCGGCGTCGCCGCCCCCACCCCGGAGAACGGCGTCGAGGTCATCAGGCAGGTGAGCAGGATCTCCGGAGGCCGCTCCCGCGCGATCTTCGCACCGCTGCTCGTCGAGACCGCCGCGACGGCATCGGCGCTGCGGCGCGAGCCGGGGATCATGGAGACCTTCCGCCGGTTCGACTCCGTCACCAAGGCCGTGGTCGCGATCGGCTCATGGAGCCCGCCCGACTCGCAGCTCTACGACAACGCGGGACGCGCCGGCGTGCTCGACGAGCTGCTGGCCGCCGGCGTCAAGGCGGAGATCTGCGCGACGCTCATCGATGAGAACGGGGTCTCGGTCGGGTCCGTCGCCGAACGCTCCCTCGCCGTGTCCACGGAGCAGCTGCGCCGGATCCCCGAGGTCATCGCGGTCGCCGGCGGGCCGTCGAAGACGGGCGCGGTCGCCGCCGCGCTGCGCTCAGGACTCGTCGACTCCCTGGTGACCGACGCCGCCCTCGCCCGTCGCCTGCTCGAGACCGCCGCCTGACCGGAGGCATCGGGGACCGGGCGGTCAGCGCCGAGCGGGCTCGTACCGGCGCAGCTCCGTCGACGCGCGCACGATGCGGCGCAGATCGCCGAGACCGCCGCGCGCCGCGCCGTGCGCGCGGGCCTGCACGAGGACGTTGCCCATCGAGGTCGCCTCCGAAGGCCCGGCCTGCACGCGACGTCCGGAGCGGTCGGCGACGGCCTGCGCGAGGATCGGCGACTCGGAGCCGCCCCCGACGAGGTGGACCACCCGCACATCGACGCCGGAGAGGACCGCGGCCTCCTCGATCTGACGCGCGACGAAGGCGCCGAGGCTCTCGAGCACCAGCCGGACGATCGCGGCCCGATCCGCCGGCATCCGCCCTCCGGCCTCGGCGACGAGCTGGGCGATGCGCACGGTCATCTGGCCGGGGCGCATCAGACGGGGGTCGCCGGTGTCGACGATGACGTCGGATGCCGGCGCCGCCTCCGCGCGCTCCAGGAGCTCGAGGCGGGCCGCGGTGCTGCGGGCTCCCCAGCCGTCGAGGCCCCATTCGCGCATGCACTCGTTCACGATCCACAGCCCCGCGGCGATCCGGAGGAATCGCACGGTGCCGTCGAGGCCGAGCTCGTTCGTGAAGCCGGCCGCCCTCGCTCGATCGCTCGTGATGATCCGATCCACCTCGACCCCGGTGAGGAGCCAGGTGCCGCAGGAGACGAAGGCGAAATTCTCGTCGCGGGCGGGAACGGCGACGACGGCGCTGGCGGTGTCGTGGGAGGCGACGACGGTGATGTCGGTGGCGTCTCCGCGCGCCAGGATGCCGTCCGTCACCCGACCCGTGACCGTCCCCGGATCGACGGTCTCGGGGAAGACCCGCGACGGCAGGCCGAGCGCGTCGATCCTGCGCCGATCCCACCCGCGCCCGTAGGGCAGCGCCAGTCCGGTGCTGGAGACGTTCGTCGCCTCCGCGGCCTCCTCGGCGCCGAGCCAGTGCGCGAGGAGATCCGGCATCAGAAGCATCCGGCGAGCGGCGTCCAGCCGGCCGGCCGCCTTGTCGGCCATGAGCTGGTAGACCGTCATGATGGGAAGGGCCGTGACACCGGTCTCCCGGAAGGCCTCGTCGGCGGGGAGGACGGCGTCGACGAGGGGGAAGCTGCGATCGGTGCGCGGGTCGCGCTGATGGAACGGGGCGTCGATGAGGCCGTCGTAGGCGAGCAGGCCGTAGTCGCCCGACCATGCATCGACGCCGACGCTGGCGAACGCGGGGCCGTCCGCACGCAGCGATCTCAGCCCCGCGACAGCGTCGCGGTACAGCCGCTGCGCATCCCATCGCAGTCCGAGCTCGTCGGTGAACGCGCGGTTGCGGAATCGGCGCACCCCGTCGATCCGCATCCGTCCGTTGTCGACCGTCGCGCTCACCACGCGGCCGCTCGACCCACCGAGGTCGACGGCGGCGGCTCGGAAGGTCGCCGAGCCGGCGGGCAGTACGGGCATGCCTCTCAGCCTAGGTCCGCGGGGCGCTCACACGCTGGTGTATCCCCCGTCGATCAGGATGCTCTGACCGATCACGTAGCCGGACCGCTCGCTCGCGAGATAGACGAGGAGATCGCCCAGCTCCTCGGGCTCGCCCATGCGTCCCGCGGGAACACGACGCACCCATTCGTCCGCCATCTCGGGGTTCTCCGCCACGAAGTCCCTGGTCATGTCGCTGGCGAAGTATCCGGGGGCGATCGCGTTGACGCGGATGCCGTGGGGCAGCCACTCGATCGCCGCGCTCTTCGTGAACATCGACACCGCGGCCTTGGAGGTGTTGTACGCCGCCTGGGTCTGCGGGATGTTCACCGCGAAGGCCGACATCGACGACACGTTGACCACGCTCGCCGGATTGCCCCGTGCGGCGTCGATGTGCCGCCGGGCGAACTCGCTGCTGGTGACGAAGGTGCCGGTGACGTTCACGTCCAGCACCCGCCGCCAGCTCTCCAGCGGCGTGTCCACCAGCGGGGTGCCCGAGGTGATGCCCGCGCTGTTGACGAGCACGTCCGCGACGGAGAGGCGTTCGGCGACGGCGTCGAAGGCGGCGGCGACGGAGGCCTCGTCGGTGACGTCGACGCCGACGCCGACGCAGCGGCGCCCCGATGCGTCCTGCAGCTGCCCTGCGGCGTCCTCGACGGTGTCGAGCCGGTCGAGGAGCGCGACGTCGGCTCCGGCGTCGGCGAGCGATCGGGCCATGGCGTAACCGAGGCCTCGTGCACCGCCGGTGACGACGGCGACCCGGCCCAGGAGGGGTTCAAGGGTGTTTCCAGACATGAGGCGAGCTTAGCCCCCGCGCTCACTTCAAAACATAGTGCGCTCATATGAGCGAACTATGTCGAGGGCCGCGAGCGATCCCCTCCCGGCGCGACGCGCACGGGATAGATTCCTCCCATGGCTCTTTCCGGGAATCTCGAGGCGCGACGACGACGCGACGAGCTCGTCGAGCTCGCGAACGGACCGCAGGGCGTGATGATCGACGCGGCCGCCGAGCTCTTCTCGGTGTCGTCGATGACGATCCGGCGCGACCTTCTCGAACTGGAGGCCGAGGGCAGGGTGCGTCGCGTCCGCGGCGGGGCGACCGCGGCCCCGAGGGCCCGCCCGTTCGACGCCCGCCAGGCCATCCGGGCGAGCGCGAAGCGGACGATCGCCGAGAAGGCGCTGCGCCTCGTCCCCGACCACGGCAGCATCGCGCTCGACGCCTCGACGACGGTCAGCGTGCTGGCCTCGATGATCGGACCGCGGGCCGGGCTCACCGTGTACACGAACTCCTTCGAGTCCTTCCAGCTCCTGCATCCGCTCGACGGCGTGACGGCGGTGATCTCCGGCGGCGTCGCCGAACCGACCACCGGCAGCCTCGTCGGCCCGATCGCGCGCCGGAGCATGCGCGCGGTCTACTTCGACATCTTCTTCTCCTCGGCGGATGCGCTCGACAGCGTCGACGGCACATCGGAGGTCTCCGTGGACGAGGCAGAGCTGAAGCAGACCATGGCCGCGAACGCCGGGACCGCGGTGGTCTGCGTCGACTCCAGCAAGCTCGAACGCCGTTCGGTCGCCCGCGCGCTCGAACGCGAGGAGATCTCGGTCCTCATCACGGAGCTCGATCCCGGCGACGAGCGGCTGGCCGCGTTCCGGGATGCCGCCGACATCCTCTGATCGCTTCTCTCAGAGGTTGGTTCATGTTATCTTTCACATAAAACAACATCGCGAATGCACGCCGACTGTGCATCGCCTCGTCCGGGAGACTTCATGACCAACCCCACCGCCGCAGCCCTCATCGAGCGGTCGAACCGCTTGGGCGCGGACCCGAAGAACACGAACTACGCCGGCGGGAACACCTCCGCCAAGGGCACCGAGATCGACCCTGTGACGGGCCAGCCGGTCGAGCTTCTCTGGGTCAAGGGCTCGGGCGGCGACCTCGGCACGTTGAAGGAGCAGGGGCTGGCCGTCCTGCGTCTCGACCGCTTCCGTGCGCTCGTGGACGTGTACCCCGGTCTCGACCGGGAGGACGAGATGGTCGCGGCGTTCGACTACTGCCTGCACGGCAAGGGCGGGGCGGCCCCCTCGATCGACACGGCCATGCACGGTCTCGTGGACGCCGCCCACGTCGATCACCTGCATCCCGACTCCGGCATCGCGATCGCGACCGCGGCCGACGGCGAGGAGCTGACCGCGAAGATCTTCGGCGACAAGGTCGTCTGGATGCCCTGGCGCCGTCCCGGCTTCCAGCTGGGCCTGGACATCGCCGCGATCAAGAAGGCGAACCCGGCCGCGATCGGATGCATCCTCGGCGGGCACGGCATCACCGCCTGGGGCGACACCTCCGAGGAGGTCGAGCAGAACTCGCTGTGGATCATCGACACCGCGGCCGCGTACATCTCCGCGCACGGCGCGGCGCAGCCCTTCGGCGGCGTCCGCGGCGGATTCGAGGCCCTCGGCGAGACGGAGCGCCGCGAGCGCGCCGCCGCCCTCGCTCCGACGATCCGCGGCATCGCCTCGCACGACAGGCCGCAGGTCGGCCACTTCACCGATGCGGACGTCGTCCTGGACTTCCTCGCCTCGGAGAAGGCTCCGGAGGTCGCCGCGCTCGGCACGAGCTGCCCCGACCACTTCCTGCGCACCAAGGTGAAGCCGCTCCTCCTCGACCTGCCGGCGACGGCATCCGTCGAAGAGCAGATCGCCCGCCTGCACGAGCTGCACGAGGAGTACCGCGCCGACTACCAGGCCTACTACGACGCGCACGCGACGAGCGAGAGCCCGGCGATCCGCGGCGCCGATCCCCTCATCGTCCTCATCCCGGGCGTCGGGATGTTCTCCTACGGGGCGAACAAGCAGACCGCGCGCGTGGCCGGCGAGTTCTACGTGAACGCGATCAACGTGATGCGGGGGGCGGAGGCGCTCTCGATCTACTCCCCCATCTCGGATGCCGAGAAGTTCCGCATCGAGTACTGGGCGCTCGAGGAGGCGAAGCTCCAGCGCATGCCGAAGCCGAAGTCGCACCAGGGGCGCATCGCCTTCGTCACCGGCGCCGCCAGCGGCATCGGCAAGGCCATCGCCACCCGACTGGCGGCCGAGGGCGCCTGCGTCGTTGTGGCCGACCTGGATCTGGAGAAGGCGCGGGCGGCTGCGGCCGAGCTCGGCAACGCCGACGTCGCGATCGGCGTCGCGGCGAACGTCGCGGACGCGGATGCCGTCCAGGCGGCCCTGAACGAGGCGGTGCTCGCCTTCGGCGGCGTCGACCTCGTCGTCAACAACGCGGGGCTGTCGCTGTCGCGGCCGCTGCTGGAGACGACCGAGAAGGACTGGGACCTGCAGCACGACGTCATGGCGAAGGGATCGTTCCTCGTCTCGAAGGCGGCGGCGAAGGTGCTCATCGAGCAGAAGCTCGGCGGCGACATCATCTACATCTCCTCGAAGAACTCCGTCTTCGCCGGCCCGAACAACATCGCCTACTCCGCGACGAAGGCCGACCAGGCGCACCAGGTGCGGCTGCTCGCCGTCGAGCTCGGCGAGCACGGCGTTCGCGTGAACGGCATCAACCCCGACGGCGTCGTGCGGGGCTCTGGCATCTTCGCCTCCGGCTGGGGCGCGAACCGCGCCGCCACCTATGGCGTGAAGGAGGAGGACCTCGGCCAGTTCTACGCCAACCGCACGATCCTCAAGCGCGAGGTCGTGCCGGAGAACGTCGCGGATGCCGTGTACGTGCTCACCGGCCCCGAGCTCAGCCGCACCACCGGCCTGCACATCCCTGTCGATTCCGGCGTGGCCGCCGCGTTCCTGCGATGACCCGCGAATCTGCGACACCACGCCGAGTAGTGGGCGATACGCCCACTACTCGGCGTGGTGTCGCGGTCTCGACGATAGGAGAGAGGCGATGAGCGTCAGAGCCGTCGCGGCGGTCGACCTCGGAGCCACCAGCGGGCGAGTCGTGATCGGGCGGATCGGGCCGGACACGGTCGACCTCGAGCTCGTCTCGCGGTTCCCGAACGGACCGGTCGAACGCGAGGACGGCCTGCACTGGGACTTCGACGCGCTCTTCGCGCACATCGTCGAAGGCCTCGCCGAGGCCGTCCGCCGCGAACCGGCCATCGAGAGCATCGGCATCGACTCCTGGGCGGTGGACTACGGCCTGCTGAAGGATGGCGCCCTTCTCGCCGAGCCGTTCCACTACCGGGACGAGCGCAGCGAGCGCGGCGTCGCGGAGGTGCACGCGATCGCGCCGTTCGCCGAGCTGTACACCCGCAACGGGCTGCAGTTCCTGCCGTTCAACACGCTGTACCAGTACCGCGTCGACGCACGCGCCGCCGAGGCCGACACCGCCCTCCTGATCCCTGATCTCATCGCCTTCCTCCTCACCGGCGAGGCCGTGGCCGAGCGGACGAACGCCTCGACGACCGGGCTGCTGTCGGTGCGCACGTCCGGATGGGATGTCGAGCTCGCCGATCGGCTCGGCATCCCGTCCGGCATCCTGCCTTCGCTCGTGGACCCCGGCACGGTGATCGGGACGCTCCGACCGGAACGGGCCGAACGCATCGGCAAAGAGCTCCCGGTGATCGCCGTCGGCTCGCACGACACGGCTTCCGCCGTCGTCGCCGTGCCGCTGTCGACTCCGGACTCCGCCTACATCTCCTGCGGAACCTGGGGCCTGGTCGGCGTCGAGCTGACGGAGCCCGTCCTCACGGACGCCGCCAGGGAGGCGAACTTCACGCACGAGCTCGGCGTCGACGGGCGCTACCGATTCCTCCACAACGTCACGGGGCTCTGGCTTCTCAGCGAGACGGTGCGCGCGTGGGAGGCCGAGGACGGTGCGGCGATCGACCTGCCAGAGCTGCTGGCCGATGCCGCGGCCGTCGAGGGCGATGCCCCGCTGTTCGACGCGAACGACCCCTCGCTGAGCGCGCCTGGCGGGATGCCGGAGCGCATCGCCGCGGTGATCTCCGCCTCGGGAGCGCAGGTGCCGGAGGGCCGGGCGGCCTTCGCGCGCGCGATCGTGGAGTCGATCGCCGCGGCCTTCGCGGATGCCGTCCGTACCGCGGCCGCGCTCTCGGGACGCACGCTCGACAGCATCCACCTCGTCGGCGGCGGCTCGCTGAACCGCCTGCTGTGCCAGGCGACCGCGGATCGTACCAGACTGCCCGTGCTCGCAGGACCGGTGGAGGCGACCGCGCTCGGGAACGTGCTCGTCCAGGCTCGCGCGCTCGGCGCCGCGCCCGCCACACTGGAGGCGCTGCGCGCCCTCGTCTCGCGGACGCACGAACCCGTGCGGTACGAACCGCGCTGATCGCACGACGCCGACCCGCGCTGAACGATCCTCAAGACCGCTCAGACCGCTCCGTGACCGCCGCTATTCCAGGATTCCGCCGCCCAGGACCGAGAGCGAGGCGGCCTGCGCCTCGCGCCCGCGCTCGCCCCGGTGGGCGATGAACAGATCGACCAGCTGCTCGATGAGCAGCATCATCGCCGCCCTGGAGGTGTGGATCAGCTCGTCCTGGAAGCTCTCGTTGACCGGCGGGACGACGAGGGCGACGTCCGCCGCATCCGCCACCCTCGAGCGGGCGAACGAGGTCAGCGCGACGAGCTTGGCCCCTCCCGCCTTCGCGGCCCGCATCCCGTCGAGCGTCGAGCGATTCGCGCCCGAGCCCGAGATCACGACGCAGAGCGACCCGGCGCCCAGCTGTCGGGCGGAGATCTGCTGGGACAGCGCATCGGGCAGGATCTCGGCCGGCCGGCCGGCCGAGTTCAGACGCAGCACCAGATCGGCCCCGAGCGAGCCCGAGAGGCCGTTGGCGAGCACGAGGACCCGGTGCGAGGTGTCGAGCAGGTGGATGAACTCCCGCAGGTCCTCCTCGGTGAGGGCCGACACCGTGTTGCCCAGCTTCGCGGCGAAGCGGTTCACGCCCGCGCGCACGGCGCCGACGAGCGTCCCGTCGGTGTCCATCGTCGCGGTCGACTCGAGCGCGACCTCCTGGGCGAGCGCGACGCGCAGCTGCGGATACCCCTCGTAGCCGAGCGACCTGGCCGCCCTGATGACGGTCGTCCGGCCGACGCCGACGGCGTCGGCGAGCTCCTGCGCCGTACGTTCGACGGCCGTGCTGCGATCGGCGAGGATCGCCTCGACGACCCGGCGCTCCCCCGGCTGCAACGATGGCATCAGCGCGGCGATGCGCGCGAGAGGTGGAGCGTCAGGGGATCCTTGCCAGCTCACGGGGGCGGGCTCCTTCCATGATCCGACGGCGAACCGCACCCGAGATCGCGTCGATGATCATGGTCGCGACCACCACGACGATGAGCAGCATGCCCACGGTGTCCCATTCACGGAACTGGGTGTAGTTGGAGAGCATACTGCCGATGCCCCCGGCGCCGACCATCCCGAGCACGGCCGAGGTGCGGATGTTGATCTCGAAGCGGTAGAGCGCGAAGGACATCAGAGTCGGGGCGACCGCGGGCCAGAGCGCCCAGCGGGTCACCTCCGCCGTCGACCCTCCCGCGGCCCGCACGGCCTCCGAGGCCCCCTCCTGCGCGGACTCGACGGCCTCGTACACCCACTTCCCCTGGGTGCCGATGCCCGCGATGCCGAGGGCGAGCATCCCGGTGAAGGGGGTGAGGCCGGTCACGGTGAGCAGGATGAGAGCGATGATGACCTCCGGCACGGCCCTGATGACGGCGAAGACCGCTCGGAGGATCGTCCGCAGCCAGGCCGGACCGACGCCCCGCGCGGCGAGGATGCCCAGCGGGACGGCGACGAGGACGCAGAGGATCGCGCCGAGCCATGCCATCGAGATCGAGCGCCACATCTCCAGGAGGGCCCGCGGGAGCTTGTCCCAGCTCGGCGGGCCGAACATCAGACCGAGGTACTTCGCGACGTTGCCGGGGATGGCGGGCACGTCGGACCAGGCGATCGGAAGCCCGCCGGCCGCGACGAGGACGACGACGCCCGCGATGAGGGCGAAGACGGTCGGCCACAGGCGCGACGGCCGCGGGGGCAGGGCGGATGCGATCACGTCAGCCTCCTGCGCAGGGCGTTCGAGAGCAGCTCGATGAGCACCACGACGACGAGGATCTCGAGGATGATGACCGAGACGTCTCCGTAGGCGTAGAAGCCCCGCCTCTCATCGAGGAGCCGCCCGATCCCGCCCGCCCCGACGAAGCCGAGGATCGCCGAGACGCGGACGTTGAGCTCGAGCGTGTACAACCATTGGTTCGCGAAGAGCGGCATGGTCTGCGGGAGCGCGGTGACGCGGTTGATCTGGAACGGCGTGCCGCCGGCGGCCTTGCCCGCCTCCATGTAGCCGTGATCGGCGGAGTCGATCGCCTCGGAGACGAGCTTCACGACGATGCCCAGGTCGAAGAGGACGAGCGTGACCAGTCCCGGCAGGACGCCGACGCCGACCATCGCCACCAGAACGGAGGCGTATACGAGGTCGGGCACCGAGCGGACGATGTTCACCAGGGTGCGCACGACGCCGCGGCTGACCGGGTTGGCATTGGTCGGCTTCGCCGCCCACAGCGTCAGAGGCACCGAGAGGAGCGCCGAGACCACCGCGCCCACCAGCGCCATCTGCAGCGTCTCGAGCATCGGCAGGACCGTACGGGGCAGGAAGGCGAAGTTCGGCTGCAGCATCTGTCCGAGCTTGTTCGCGCCGTTCGACCAGTTCTTCACGATCGAGGCGAGGTCGATCTCGACGCCGCCGATGGCGGGGATGCACGTGGCGACCGTGAGCGCGACGAGGACGGCGACGATCGCGACGGTGCGGCCGATCCTCCGCGGCTTCGGAGGGAGGGCGCGGCGATCGGCGGCGGGCACCGCGCTCATCCGACGTCGCCCAAGCGGTCGCGGACCTGGATCGGACGCCCGTAGATCTGCTCGAAGTCGGCGTCCGTGGCGTCGCCCGCCGGGCCGTCGTACACGATCTCACCGGCACGGAGGCCGATCATCCGCGTCGTGTACTCACGCGCGAGGTCCATGAGATGGATGTTGACCATGACGGTCAGGCCGCGCTCGGCGTTGATGCGCCGCAGGTCGTTCATCACCGCATGCGCCGTCGGCGGATCGAGCGACGCCACGGGCTCGTCCGCGAGCATGACGCTGGGCTCCTGGGTGAGCGCCCTGGCGATGGCGACGCGCTGCTTCTGCCCGCCCGAGAGCGCACCGCCGCGCGCCCAGACCTTCTCGAGCATCCCTACCGAGTCGAGCGCGGCGATCGCGAGCTCCCGGTCGGCCGCAGAGGGCAGGCCGAGCAGATTGCGCCAGGCCGGCGAATGGGCGAACCTCCCGACGAGCACGTTGCGGTAGACATCGGTCCGCTCGGCGAGGTTGAAGCCCTGGAAGATCATCCCCACGTGCCCGCGCAGCTCGCGCAGGCTCCGTCCGCGGAGGGACGTGACCTCGTACGGGCCGACGGTGACCATGCCGCCGGTGGCCCGTACGAGGCCGTTGATCGTGCGGATGAGCGTGGACTTCCCCGAGCCGGACAGCCCGACCACGGAGACCATCTCCCCCGGTTCGATCCGCAGGGACACGCTGTCGAGGGCACGGGTGCCGTTCGGATAGGTGACCGAGACGTCATCCAGTTCCACCTGCCAGGACGTGTCCATGCGTTCGCTCCTTCGCTCGGTGTGTCAGTTGGCGAACTGGGCCAGGATCTCGCCGTAGCGGTCGATCTCGTCCTGGTTCGTCTCGGCGGTCCAGTCGGTGAGGCTCACGAGGTCGGTCATGACCTGCTTCGCCTCGTCGGAGGAGTCGACGTAGTCGTCGAGGAGCTCGGTGAGCTTCGCGACCAGGTCGTCCGGCAGCGTGCTGCTGACCGCGACACCGCCGTTGGGGATCATGTCCGTGTAGGCGAAGGCCACGACCTTGTCCGCGACGTCGGGAGCCTCGGCCAGCACGCTCGAACGCGCGTCCCAGAATCCGAAGCCGACCTCCGCGTCCCCGTTGTAGACCGCGAGGACAGCGTTGTTGTTGCCCTCGACGGGGACCTGCACGATGTCCGCGTCGGTGTCGATGCCGGCGTCGCGCATCGCGACGATCGGGTACTGGTAGCCGGCGGGCGAGGTGGCGGCCTGGAGGGCGACCTTGGTGCCCGCGTCGATCTTCTTCAGCGCGTCGAGTCCGGCGGGGCCTTGACCTGTGGAGTCCGAGCCCTCCTCCTCGATGCCGTTGCAGAAGCTCAGGTCGACGTCGTTCGCGACGTAGTTCGCGACGACGGGAGCGTCCTCGCAGTACTTGTCGGGGTTGTTCGTGAACGCGACGGCGGCGTAGGAGCTGGCGCCGAAGCGGACGTCGCGCAGGATGAGCTTGGCGTCGAACTGGTTGATCGCCTGGTACAGCGAGCCGGCGTCGGTGATGACGACCTGCGCCTGATCGGCGCCGAGCGCCTCGACGGTGGCGGCGTAGTTGTCGGCGACCACGCCGTGCACGGCGATGCCCAGTTCGTCGCTGAGGTAGTCGGTGAGCGGGGTCAGCGCCTCGGCGAGATCGGCGTTCTCTGTCGACGGGACGAGGGAGATGGTGATCTCCTCCGGCCAGGTCGTGTCGCCGCTGCCGTCGGCGGGGGCGGGGTCGCCTCCGGCGCATCCGGTGAGGGCGAGGACAGCGGCGGCGAGGACGCCTGCCGCGGCGATGGAGGAGGTGCGCATGCGCTGGTTACCTTTCGATGCGGGTGGTGCTGAGGGATGGGGCGGAGAGACTGAGCGCGTCCTGCGCCCAGCGCTGGATGCCGGGGACCAGGTCCGCGAGGGTGTCGGCGCGCAGCGTGGGAGCTGCGGCCGAGGTGCCTGCGGTGGCGCCGACGAGTGCGGTGTGCGCTCCGAGCGACTGCGCGGGAGCGAGATCGAAGTCGAAGATGTCGCCGACGGCGAGCACGGGTCCGCCGCCGAGCGCCTCGCGCAGGATCGGTTCGAGACCGGCCGGCTTCCCCACGGTGAAGTGCACGGCGGAGAATCGCTCTGCGATGCCCCACGTCGACAGCAGCTCGCGGATCCCGGTCTCCGGGGCGTTGGTCGCGAGGACGAGACGCGCCCGGGGGTCGAGCTCGGCGAGGAGCTCCGCGAGTCCGGAGGCCATCTGCACCGGAGCATCCGCCGTGCCCAGCCGCTCGCGACTGTGCCGGTAGGCGGCGTCGAGGAGCGGAGCGGTCACGCCGTCGGCGCGGGCGAGCGAGCCGACGATGTCGTAGCCGTCGCGGTACTCGGAGGCGCCGCGCCCGTATGCGTCGAGCTCGGTCTCGACGCGCGCGAGATAGTCATCGGCTGCGGCTTCCGCGGCGAAACGGGCGTAGGCCAGCACAGGGCCGTCGCCGACGGCGACCGTGCCGTCGAAGTCGAAGACGATGGTGGGGATCACGGGCGCTCCTTGCTCCTGGACGATATGTCCAAGAGTACGACGCACTCGCGGTCGAAATGTCCGTTGTTCGATGAACGTCCGGTTAAGAAATCGGCTGCTCCGCGGCATTCCATCGCCAGCGACGATCGGCGACGAAGTCCTGAATGAGATCCTCGGCGTCTCCCTGGAACGGGAACGTCGTGATGAGCCGCCAGCCGTCGCCGCGGTCGACGCCGTAGACGAGCGCGGCGGACGAAGGGTCCGCACCGGTCAGGACGACGCGGGCCTGCAGACCGTCCAGATCGATCCGCGCCTGGGCGCGCACGGATGCCGGAGGATGCTCGAGCAGGGGCAGCGCCGCCGTGGTGACGCGCTGCAGAGGAGTGGAGCTCTCGTCCCCGAAGAGGTGGAAGGCATCGGCTCGCTGCCCCAGCGCGAGGGCGAGCTCACCGTCCGCCCAGCGCGCACGCTTGTACCCGTACGGGGTGAGCACCGTGGAGAACCAGTAGCCGTACACATGGATCACACCCGCGTTGCCGACCGGGAACCGGGCTCGGACGCCTGCGGCTCGGTGGAGCCGGTCGAACAGGATCTCGCCGATGACCGGCTCGCCGGTGTTCTCGTCGACGACGGTGGACGCGCCCCAGTGCGAGAGCCGTCCTTCACGCGCATCGGCAGCGAGGAACTCCAGGGCCAGGGCGAGATCGGGCAGAGGGGGTCGAGAAGGCTGCACCTGCCGACTATCGCACGTCGATCGCCTGCGCCGCGAACGGGCCTGTCGCTACCGGCCGTTCCCGTGGGAGCAGGTCTTCTGCGCCGCGGTCGTCCCGGAGACCGAGGAGGGCAGCTCCACGGCCGTCTCGGTGGGCGCCGGAGTCGCCGTGCCGGTCGGCTGGGGGGAGGGCGTCTCGGCACCCTCGTCCTCCACGACGACGCCGTCGTACCTCGTCTCCTCGTGGGTGATCTGCAGCGGCCGATTCGAGTTGATCGCCGCGAAGAGCTCGTCGGCCGCCCCGCTGATCGGCACCACCCGGTTGGCGTCGGCGGGATCCGTCGCGACCGGGTACCTGAGGAACACGATGTCCTCGAAGGGCACATCCTTCACCGCCAGGGCGATCTGCGCGATCATCAGCGGATTCGCGAGCGAGGTGCTGGCGGTGAGGTTGCTGAGGCCGACGTTCGCGAGCTTCAGCACGGTGCCGACGTCGCCGAGCGTCTCATCCGCCCTGAGCTTGCGCACCAGGGCGTTCAGGTAGACCTGCTGGTTCCCGATGCGGGCGAGATCGCTCTCCCCCACCAGACCGTGCCGGGTGCGCAGGAACTTCAATGCGTCTTCCCCGGCGAGCGTATGCAGCCCCGCGTCCAGATCGAGTTGGGTGTGCCGATCCTTGATGCTCTCGGCCAGGCACACCTCGACACCCCCGATGGCGTTGGTGATCTCGATGACCCCGCCGAAGGTCACCGCCGCCGCGAACTGGATCGGCTGGCCGGTCAGCTCCGAGATCGTCTTGGCGACGCAGTTCAGCCCGCCCCGGTCGTATGCGGTGTTCAGCTGCCCCTTGCTCGTGCCGTAGCGTTCGTTGCCGTCCTCGTCCGTGCAGGACGGCATCCCGATCATCAAGTCCCGCGGAAAGCTCACCGCCGTGATCCGGCGCGGCGCGTCGGAGACGTGGACGAGCATGTTGACGTCGTTCAGCGAACCTTCGGCGTCCGGGCCGTCGCAGCGCTTGCCGAACAGATGCGCATACTTCGGCTCGCAGGTGTCCACGCCGGTAAGCAGGAGATTGAAACCGCCCTCATAGGCGCTGATATCGGGCGGGAGCGACTCCGTGCCCTCCAGCTCGACGGCATCCGCCGTCACCTCGGTGACAAGGGTCGCGGTGACGGCCGCGACGACGCCGAGGCCGCTGACGAGCAGGACGACGAGAGTCACGCCGACGAGCCTGAGGAGCTGACCGGCAGCGCCGGGAGTGCGCAGCTGACCGTGGCGCGCTACCGTGCGGCGCTTCCTGATGCCCATGCCTCGCCCTCCGGATCGGGGCGGACTCAGCCCTGGTTGCCGTTCGAGCAGGTCTGCTGCGCGGCCGAGTTGCCCTTGATCGAGTCTGGCAGTGCGACAGCGGTTTCGGCGGGATCCGGAGCCTGAGTCGCGCTTTCGCCCGGCTTCGGCGTCTCGCCGTCGCCCTGGCCCTCCGAGCCCTTCGCCGGGTTCTCGATCGTGCCCTCCTCGACGACGACCCCGTCGTTGCCGGTGTTCTGGTGGGTGATCTCGAGCGAGGCGTTCGCCTCGATCGCCTCGATGAGCACCTCGGCGGCCGTGAGGTTCGGGACGACCTTCGCGGCGTTGTCCGGATCCGTGCTGGTCGGGTACTGCACGAACACGATGTCCTCGTAGGGGACGTCCTTCACGGCGAGCGCGATCTGCGCGATCGTCAGCGGGTTGGTCAGCGACGTGCTGGGCGTGATGTTGCTCAGCGCCGTGTTGGCGAGCTTCAGCATGGTGCCCGCGTCGCCGAGCACCTCGGAGCTGATCAGCTTGCGCGCGAGCGATGACATGTACTGCTGCTGGTTGCCGATGCGTCCGAGGTCGCTGCCGTCGCCGACGCCGTGACGGGTGCGCAGGAACTGCAGGGCCTTGAGGCCGGAGATCGTATGCGTTCCGGCCTTCATGTCCAGGCCGGTGTACCTGTCCTTGATGCCGCTGGCCAGGCAGACGTCCACGCCGCCGATCGCGTCAGTGATCTCGATGACCCCGCCGAATGTGACGGAGGCGGCGAACTGGATGTCCATGCCGGTGAGCTCGGTGACCGTCTGCGCGACGCAGTTCAGGCCGCCGTAGGACCAGGCGCTGTTCAGCGGCTGCTTGCTCATCGCGGAGTGGGTGATGTCCTCCTCATCGGTGCACGAGGGGATGGGCAGCATCGTGTCGCGGGGGAAGCTGATCGCCGTGATGCGGCGGGGCTCGTCCGAGACGTGCACCAGGAGGTTCACGTCGTTGAGCGTGCCGCCGGCGTCCTTGCCGGTGCACCGCTCGCCGAAGTAATGGGCGTACTTCTCCTCGCAGGTGTCCACGCCCACCAGGAGCAGGTTGAAGCCACCCTCGTAGGCGCTGATGTCCGGGGGCACCGTCTCCGACCCCTCGAGCTCGACGGCGTCGGCGGTGACCGAGTTGAAGAGCGTCGCTCCCACGATCCCCACGACGCCGATGCCGCTGACGAGCACGACCGCGAGCACGAGCCCGACGATCTTGAGCAGCTGCCCCGCCGGACCGGGGGTGCGCAGCTGACCGTGCCGCGCGACGGTACGACGACGACCGATCTTCTCGCTCACACGGTGCCTTTCAGGATCTGCCGGCGGTCACGGGCCCGCCTTCGATGCGGAGGGTGTGGGATTCGAACCCACGGGACATCTCTGCCCACTGGTTTTCAAGACCAGCTCCATCGGCCGCTCGGACAACCCTCCTCGACGATCGCTCGTCGACAAGCCGTGAGTCTAGCCGAGTTCTATTCTCCCGTGCCGACCTGGGCAGGTGCTGGAAGCGTGTTCAGCGCCAGCGCGAGGCCGCCGACGACGACGTCCTCCGTGATCTCCCCCGCGGCATCCTTCACCTCGACCGGCGCCTGGCCCATCGCCACCGCGCGCCCGCCGATGCGGCCCGCCCAGGCGAACATGCCGATGTCGTTGCGGCCGTCGCCGGCCACGAGCACGCGCTCGCCGTCGAAGCCGAGCTCGGCGCGCACGCGTTCCAGCGCTGTCCCCTTGTCGACTCCCTGAGGCGCGATGTCCAGCCACGCGGTCCAGCCGATCGCGTAGGAGACCTCGTTGAGCCCGGTGTCCGCGACCAGGCGGTGGAAGTCCTCCTCGTCGTGCCCCGGCGAGACGACGACGATGCGGGACACCGGCTCCGCGCCCAGTTCGTCGAAATCGACCTGGCGCCCTCCGTCGAGGGTCCAGTCGTCCATCTGAGCGGTGTACAGCCGCTGCCCCGAGGCGAGCTCGACCATGTATCGCGCATCGGGCAGGCGCTCGCCCAGGAGCGTCAGGACGGCATGGGGGTCGAACACCTCGACACTCCAGCGCTCCCACTCCTCGCCGTTTCTGCGCATCGTGACCGCGCCGTTCGAGCAGACGACGAACTCGGGAGTCAGGCCGAGCGCCTCGACCCACCGCCGAGTGCCCATCCAGCTGCGCCCCGTCGCGATCGTCACCTCGTGACCGGCATCGCGCAGCCGTGCGACCGCCTCGGGCACCCCGGGGCTCAGGGTCTCGTCCGGGAGCAGGATGGTGCCGTCGACGTCGAGGCCGACGAGCCAGCGCGCGGCGGCGGATGCGTCCTGGCCGGTCAGGACGGTGCGCTCGTCGGTCACGACACGGGCTCCAGGATCTCCAGGCCGCCGAGGTAGGGCCTGAGCACCTCCGGCACCACGACCGAGCCGTCCGCCCGCTGGTGCGTCTCCAGGATCGCGACGATCCACCGCGTTGTGGCGAGCGTTCCGTTGAGCGTCGCCACGTGCTGCGTCCTGCCTGCGGAGTCGTCTCCGGGGCGGTGCCGCACGTCGAGGCGGCGCGCCTGGAACGTGGTGCAGTTCGAGGTGGAGGTCAGCTCGCGGAACGCATCCTGCGTCGGCACCCACGCCTCGATGTCGTACTTGCGCGCGGCGCTCGATCCGAGATCGCCCGCGGCGACGTCGATGACGCGATAGCTGAGGCCCAGGGCCTGCAGCATCTCCTCCTGGAGGGCGACGAGACGCAGGTGCTCGGCCTCGGCGTCCTCCGGCGTCGTGTAGACGAACATCTCGAGCTTGTTGAACTGGTGGACGCGGATGATGCCGCGGGTGTCCTTGCCGTAGGAGCCCGCCTCCCGGCGGTAGCAGGTCGACCAGCCGGCGTAGCGCAGGGCGCCCTCAGTCAGGTCGACGATCTCATCCTTGTGATAGCCGGCGAGCGCGACCTCGCTCGTGCCGACGAGATACAGGTCGTCGTCCTTGTCGAGGTGGTAGACCTCGTCGGCGTGCTCGCCGAGGAAGCCGGTGCCCTGCATGATCTCGGGTCGGACGAGGGTCGGCGTGATCAGGGGCACGAACCCGTTCTGCAGCGCCTTGTCGAGCGCCATGTTCATCAGGGCGATCTCCAGCCGGGCTCCGACGCCGCGCAGGAAGTAGAAGCGCGAGCCGGACACCTTGACGCCGCGCTCCATGTCGATGGCGCCGAGGGCTTCGCCGATCTCGAGGTGGTCGCGCGGCGTGAAGTCGAAGGTCGGGATCTCTCCGACCCGGCGCAGCTCGACGAAGTCCTCCTCTCCGCCCGCCGGAACGCCGTCGATGACGACGTTCTCGATGCGGGCGAGAGCGGATGCCGCCGTTTCGGCGGCCTCGGCGGCGGCCTGCTGAGCCTGCTTGACGCGCTCGGCGAGATCCTTGACCTGGGCGACGAGCCCGGCCTTCTCCTCCTTGGGCGCCTGGGCGACCCGCTTGCCGAAGGCGTTCTGCTCGGCGCGCAGCTCCTCGAACGCCGTCAGAGCCGCACGGCGCGATCGATCGGCCACGATCGCCGCATCGACGGTGGACGCATCGTTGCCGCGGGCGGTCTGCGAGCGGCGGACGAGGTCGGGGTTGTCGCGGAGAAGAGCGAGGTCGATCATTGCTCAAGTCTAGGCCGCGATGCCGCCCGCCCTCGCGGCCTCCGCCTCGACGCGCACCGTTCCGCCTCCCCACCCGGCAGGTGTCCCCTCCGGCCGCCTCCCCACCCGGGAGGGGTCTCTTCCGGCCGCTTCCCCACCATGCAGGCGGCCGGAGGGGGCACCTGCCCGGTGAGACCGGCGCCGCGGCGCGCAGGTCGTAGAGTATGGCCATGACGACGCGCCACTCCGATCAGCGGCATCTCGCGCTCGTCTACAACCCGATCAAGGTCGACGAGAAGCGGTTGCGTGCGACCGTGCGGTCCCTGTCGAAGGATGCCGGGTGGCCGACGCCGTCCTTCCATCCGACGAGCGTCGAGGATGCCGGGCAGGGCGGCGCCCGCGCGGCGCTCGAGCGCGGTGCGACCGCAGTCCTCGTCGCCGGCGGCGATGGCACGGTCCGCGCGGTCGCCGAGGCGATGGCGGGCACCGGCATCCCGCTGGGGATCGTCCCGAGCGGGACCGGCAATCTGCTGGCGCGGAACCTCGGGCTGCCGCTGTCGGACGCGGCTGCCATCGTCCGCGCCGCTCTCGAGGGCAGAGTCCAGCCGATCGACGTGGGCTGGGCCCGCCTGACTCGCGAGGACGGCACGCAGGAGGAGCACGCCTTCGTCGTGCTGGCCGGCATGGGACTCGACGCCGACATGATCGCCAACACCCGCCCCGATCTGAAGAGGTCCGTCGGCTGGGTGGCCTACGTCGACGGCGCGGCGCGCTCGCTCGTCGCGGCCAGGCCGTTCCGGATCGTCTACCAGGTCGACGACTCGCGCCTGCACTCCACGAAGGCGCACAGCGTCCTCTTCGCCAACTGCGGGATGCTGCCTGCCGGGATCTCGCTCGTCCCGACCGCCTCCATCACGGACGGCGTGCTGGACGTCGCCGTCATCCAGCCGGCAGGGCCCCTGGGATGGTTCGGGGTGTGGCGGAAGATCTGGTGGGACAACTCGGTCCTGCGCCGATCGCGCATCGGACGCCTCGTGCTGGAGCGCAAGGGCAAGAACGCCTCGGTGCGCTACCTGCAGGGCACCGCCGCCGAGGCCGCCGCGACGGAGCCGACGCCGATCGAGCTGGACGGCGACGAGTTCGGCGTCGCCGTGCGGATCGTCTGCCGCGTCGCGCCGGACGCGCTGCTGCTCGCCATCCCCCACGGCGTCGCGGTGGACGCGCTCTGACCACTCGCCCCTCGCGGAGTTTCCCCGCGCAGCCGCATCCCGCGAAGCATCCCCGAGGAGGTTCCCCGCGCAGCCGCATCCCGCGAAGCATCCCCGAGGAGGTTCCCCGCGCAGCCGCATCCCGCGAAGCATCCCCGAGGAGGTTCCCCAATGAGCCGCCTCCCCCCGGCGGGAAGCGGCAGCACGAGGAACCGCTCTTCGCCGAAGCAGTCGCACGAGGAGCCCGACCGCCGGGACGGCGTCCCGGACCCGGGAGGCGAGGCGCTCAGCCGCGAACGGCCACCGCCCCGTCGAGGCCTCCGCCGACGAGGGTGAGCTGGAAGCCGTCATCGTCGATCTCGTCGTCCCCGAAGGAGAGGATCGTCGTCCTCGGGGCCATGTCCATGGTGCAGACCCGGGTGTCGTCCGTGACGAACGCGACGGTGCCCGCCGTGCCGCTGCCCTCGACGGAATCGATCACCGGCGGGCAGGACGAGGAGCCCCAGGTCAGCAGCACGAGGCCGCCGTCGTCGAACCAGCCGGCGCTGGGCTCATAGAGGGTCGGGGAGCCGGGGACGCCGGTGAGTGCCGGGTCGCCGTCGAGATCGGCATCCTCGGTGATGCCGTCGAAGGAGATGATGAGCTCGACGTCCTTCGTCGGATCGACGCCCTCCGGCAGCGTCCCCACACTGGCGCGCGGGGCGAGGTCCGCGGTGCAGACCGCGTCGGCCGCTTCGGTCTGCACGAGCGACACCGCGACCTGCTGCCCGTCCGCCTCGACCGTATCGACGGCCGGGACGCAGCTGGAGGACCCCCAGCTGATCACCGCGAACAGGCGGCCTTCGTCGAGCCAGGCGGCCTCGAAGCCCTCGGTGCCGCCGTCTTCGGGCGCGGTGGAGGGCGTCGCGTCCGCGCTGCTGCTCGGCGTCGATGACGAGGGCGTGGTCGCGCAGCCCACGGCGGTGAGCGCGAGCACGGCGATCGCGGCGACGGACGGGACGAGACGGAGCGGAGTGATCCTCATGCTCCTCAGTGTCCCCGAGATCCGATCCGTCTCAAAGCCCTACTGCAGCGCGGAGGTCAGGCGGGCGAGATTGTCGAGCACGGTGGACCGCAGCGGCTGCTGCATCCACTCCTCGAGGGTGAGCTCCCGGCTCAGGCGCCGGTAGCGATCCTCCACCTCGCGCATCTCGTCGACGAACTCCTGACCGCGCACGAGCATCGAGATCTCGAGGTTCAGGCCGAAGGAGCGCATGTCCATGTTGCTCGAACCGATCACGGCCACCTCGTCGTCGATCGTCAGGCTCTTGGTGTGCAGGATGTACGGCTTGCGGTACATCCAGATGCGCACCCCCGCCTTCAGCAGCGCCTCGTAGTAGCTGCGCTGCGCGTGATAGACCATCGCCTGGTCGCCGTCCTCCGAGACGAACAGCTGGACCTCGACGCCGCGGTCGACGGCGGCCGTGACGGCGAGGAGCAGCGCCTCGTCGGGGACGAAGTACGGGCTCACGATCATGATCTGGCGTCGGGCGGCATACAGCAGCCCGAGGAAGAGCCTCAGGTTGTTCTCGACCTCGAACCCCGGGCCGGAGGGCACGATCTGACAGTCCAGATCGCCGGAGCCGGGAGCCGGCTGCGTGATGTCGACGCCCTCCGGGATCTGGTCGGTCTCGCTGTACCAGTCCGAGAGGAAGATGCCGTTGACGCTGGCGACGACCGGCCCGTCGACTCGCACCATGAGGTCGACCCAGTGCAGACCGCGCTTGATGTTCTTGGGCAGGTTGTATGTCGAGTCGGTGATGTTCTGCGAGCCGAGGAAGGCGACGCGGCCGTCGACGACGAGGAGCTTGCGGTGGTTGCGCAGATCGGGGCGCTGCATCCTCCCCTTGAGGGGCTGGACGGGAAGCATGAGATGCCAGTCGGCTCCCATCCGGTTGAGCCGCTCGATCGTCTCTCGGTACCGCGGCTTCCAGCGGTTGGCCCAGTGGTCGAGGAGGACTCTGACGGGGATGCCGCGAGCCGCCGACTCCTCCAGCGCGCGGAAGAAGTTGTCGGTGGAGGCGTCCGACTGCAGGATGTAGAACTCCACGTGCACATACGTCGTCGCCGTGCGGATCTCATCCGCCATCGCGTCGAGGGACTCCTGGTAGTCGGCGATGAGGTGCGCGCCGTTGTCCCCCGAGATCGGCATGGCGCCCATGCTCTGGTTCATCCGCACGAGCGCGTTGAACCAGTGCGGGGCGTCAGGACGCAGGGTGCCGAAGTGCAGGCGCTCGCTCGTCTCGGCGATCACCTCGTTGATCTGCTGCTGCTTGCGCCGTCGAGCACGCGGCAGACGGGGGTTGCCGATGAGCAGGAAGAGGAAGACGCCGATGAAGGGGATGAAGAACACCGCCAGCAGCCAGGCCATGGCCGCGGTCGGCCGCCTGTTGCGGGGGATGACGATGACCGCCGTGACGCGGATGATGACGTCGACGACGAAGTACCCCGCGAGGAGCCACCCCGACAACGTGTCCACGGCGTCACCCCCGACCTCGTCCGCACCGCACCTGCGGCGCAGCTTCTGGTCTCAGCGTACTGCGTGGCTCCGACGAGGCCGGCAGGTCACGAGGAGCGCGGCGGAAGGCCCCTGGCGGCGCGCTCCTCGGCTTCGATCTGCGCATGGACCTTGCGCTCGGTGCGGTCGGATCGCAGGATGCCGCGGAGCACGAACCAGAAGACCAGGCAGACGGCGATGGTCGGAAGGATCGACCAGGCGAGAGCCGTCCAGAAGCTGTCCATGCCTCCATCGTACGCCGCGCCGGAGACGACGCCGGCGGCCCACTCGTCCTGCACATCCGGAAAATCCCTGAAATCCATACACACCCGCTCCACAGGCACGCTCCGTCAGCCAGACTCCCGGCATGACGACCCTGATGAAGGCCACTGGCTCCGCCGACTTCCTCGGCATGGTTCCCGCTCTCGCCGGCTGCACGCCGACCCGGAGCATCGTGCTGCTGCCGTTCGAGGGCAGGCGCACGTACGGCGCACTGCGCATGGATCTCCCCGACGACGAGCACGTCGAGGACTTCGTCGAGCAGGCCGCGGCGCTCGCGTCCCGGGTCGAGCACGCGGATGCGGTCGCCCTGGTCGTGTACTGCGATCAGAAGGTGCTGCCGACGCCGGAGGGACTCGTGCTGCCCCATGCCGTGCTCGTCGATCGCATGATCGACGAGCTGGAGGACGCCCGCCTCGACGTCGTCGACGCCCTGTGCGCGACGCCGGAGGGGTGGTCGAGCTACCTCGACGAGGACCCGCGGCTGCGTCCGCTTCCGCCCCGGCGGGAACTCCCCGGAGGTCGGGCCGTCCTGGACGGGGATCAGAACGACGGCGCCGATGGTCCGCCGGTCGATCTCGCCGAGAAGGAGCGCGTCGGTCGTGCCCTGGCCGCACTGCGAGAGGTCGCGGGGCGGCTGTGCTGCAGCGGACGGCCCGACGACGGCCGCACGGATCCGCAGGCGATCGCGGCGCTGGCGATGCTCGACGACATGCCCCTGTTCGCCGAGCGCATGCTGCACGCCGAAGACCCCGCGCCTTTCGAGACGGCGGCGATGCTCTGGGTGCTGGAGCAGCCGGTGTTCCGCGACGCCGTGCTGATGCAGTGGACGACCGATCGGGAGCAGGGGGAGGAGGCGCTCGCCCGTCAGCTGTCCTTCCGCAGCGAGGGGACGCTCCCCGCGCCGGAGCACGGGAGGATCCTCATGGGCGAGGGACCCCGGCCCGACCCGGCACGCCTGGAGCGGATGCTGCGCGCCGCCCTGGCGCTGTCGGCGCGGGCGCCCCGCCGTCAGCGCGTCGGACCGCTCTCGCTCGCCGCCTGGGCCTCCTGGGCGCTCGGCCGCTCGACGCACGCCGCGCACCATCTCGCGAAGATCCACGCGATCGATCCGGAGTACGGCCTCGCCCGTCTGCTGAACACGCTGATGAGCGCCAGGCCGCTGCCGGAATGGGCGTTCCGCCGTCCCTCCGCCGACGCCCGATGAGCGTTCTCGCGCAGACCGCCCCCGTCACTTCACAGGAGGGGCTCCGGTCACTTCACGAGGGGGAAGAGGATGGTCTCGCGGATGCCGAGCCCGGTGATCGCCATCAGCAGCCGGTCGATGCCCATGCCCATGCCCCCGGACGGCGGCATGCCGTGCTCGAGCGCCCGCAGGAACTCCTCGTCGACGCGCATCGCCTCGACATCGCCGCGGGCGGCGAGCTTCGCCTGCTCGACGAACCGCTCCCGCTGGATGACCGGGTCGACGAGCTCGGAGTATCCCGTCGCGAGCTCGAAGCCGCGGATGTACAGATCCCACTTCTCCACGACGCCGGGGGTCGATCGATGCTCGCGCACCAACGGCGACGTGTCGACCGGGAAGTCCATGACGAACGTCGGGCGCACGAGCCCGCCCTTGACGAAGTGCTCCCAGAGCTCCTCGATCAGCTTGCCGTGCGTGGCCTGCGGCGGCAGGTCGACGCCGTGCTGCTCGGCGAACGCGATGAGGTCCTCGACGGAGTCGTCGACGGTGAACGTCCGCCCCGCGGCGGCGGAGAGCGAGCCGTACATCGAGATGCGATCCCATTCACCGCCCAGGTCATACTCGGCGCCGTCGGCCCAGGTGACCGTGGTGGAGCCGCTGACCGCGACAGCGGCCCGCTGGACGAGCTCCTGGGTGAGCTCGGCCATCTGGTTGTAGTCGCCGTAGGCCTGGTACGCCTCGAGCATCGCGAACTCCGGGCTGTGCGTAGAGTCGGCGCCCTCGTTGCGGAAGTTGCGGTTGATCTCGAAGACCCGCTCGATGCCGCCGACGACGGCGCGCTTGAGGTACAGCTCCGGCGCGATGCGCAGATACAGCTCGGTGTCGAACGCGTTCGAGTGCGTGACGAAGGGACGAGCCGAGGCGCCGCCGTGCTGCACCTGCAGCATCGGCGTCTCGACCTCGAGATAGTCGTGGCTCGCGAAGGTCGCTCGGAGGCTGGCGTTCACGGCGGCCCTGGCCCGAACGGTGGTCCGCGCCTGCTCCCGGACGATGAGATCGAGGTAGCGACTGCGGACGCGGCCCTCCTCGCTGAGCTCGGCGTAGGCGTTCGGCAGCGGGAGGATCGCCTTGGAGGCGATCGCCCATCCGTCCGCCATGATCGACAGCTCGCCGCGGCGGCTGGAGATCACCTCGCCGTGCACGAAGACGTGGTCGCCCAGATCGACGTACTCCTTCCAGTCGGCGAGGGACTCCTCGCCGACGCTGGCGAGCGAGATCATCGCCTGGATGCGCGAGCCGTCGCCGGCCTGCAGCGTCGCGAAGCAGAGCTTTCCGGTGTTGCGGCTGAACACGACCCGGCCCGCGACGCCGACGACGACACCGGTCTCGGCGCCGGCCTCGAGTTCGCCGTACTCGGCGCGGAGCGCTGGGATGGTCGCGGTCACGGGCACGCCGACGGGAAACGCCCCTCCCCCGGCATCCGCCCGCCGTGCGATCAGGCGCTCGCGCTTGGCGAGCCGGACGGCCTTCTGCTCGTGGACGTCCTCGTTCTCGAGGCCGCCCGATCCCGTCGAGGGGTCGGCAGGGGTGTTCTCCGGCGCGTCGGGCGCGTGCGTCATTCAGGGCTCCTTGGAAGTCGGGCTTCAGTTTACCGTGGGGCGGTTCTCCCCCCTGCGGAGGATGCCGGCAGGAGAGCCCCGGGTTAGCGTGAGGGGATGAGCGCTCTCCGCATCACTCGTCCGGCCGCCTCCGCCGCCCTGGCCACTGGTCTGCTGCTGCTCGGCGCAGCCCCGGCCGCGGCAGCCATGTCGCCCGCCGCTGACGCGCCGAGGGCTGCTGCTGAGACGCCAGGGACTGCTGCGGCGATGCCGGCTCCGGCGTCCGCGGAGACGGCCACCGAGGCATCGAGAACCACCGCCCCGCCCAGGCTGCCCGCCGCCGCTTCGCTCGCGCTGCCCGCCGCGCCCGCCGCAGCGGACGTCGATGACTTCGGCTACTCGTCCTGGGGCGCACGGTACGAGCTGAGCCTGGACGACGAGGGGCGCGCCCTGCTCCACGTCGAGGAGCATCTCGTCGCGGACTTCCCGGACGTCGATCAGAACAAGGGCATCGTGCGCGGGCTCGCGACCCGCTATCAGGGGGCGGATCTGGGCACGACGATCCTCTCGGTGACGGATGCCGAAGGGGCGGCGATCCCGTTCGAGACCGACGAGGACGACGGCACGCTCTTCGTCCTCACCGGAACCGACGAGTACGTGCGCGGACCGACCGATTACGTCATCTCCTACGAGATGCACGATGTCCTCCTGACCGCGCAGGACACCGGCGGCGACGAGTTCTCCTGGGACCTGCTGCCCCTGGACAGCACGCAGGCCATCGAGTCCTTCCGCACCGAGATCGTGCTGGACGACGACCTCGCGACGAGGCTGACCGGAGAGGCCTCCTGCTACCAGGGGACCGAGGGATCGGAGCAGCGCTGCGAGATCACCGGTCCGGAGCAGGGCGACGGCACGGTCTCGTTCTCGGTCGCCTCAGGGTACCGGGATGCCGGTGACGGCGTGACGATCGCGATCGGGTTCGAAGCCGGAACGGTGCAGCAGCCGGCCGCCAGGCAGCCGGATCCCGTGGCAGACATCGGCCCGTTCGCGGCCGGTGCGACCGCCGTCGGTGTCGCCGTGGGCGGATGGTTCGCCGTGGGCGCGCACCGACGCCGCAGCCGCAGGGCGGCCGGGATCATCGTCGCCCAGTACGACGTCCCCGCCACGATGCCGCCGCTGCTCGCGGCGGAGCTCATCCCCGGGGCGCGCACGCCTATTGCGGCAGAGATCATCCACCTCGCCGTCGGCGGAAGGTTGCGGATCGAGGACCGTGGCGACAGGCAGCCCGTGCTCCACCGGGTCGAGGGCACCGCGGAGGGCGACGCCCTCGACGAGCAGACGCTGGCGCGGCTCTTCCGCAAGGGCGCCACCACGGTGAAGATCCCGCGCGCGAGCGAGTCCTTCGCCGAGCGGATGCAGAAGCTCGAGAAGACGGGCGCGGGCGCGGCTGCGAAGCGCGGGCTGACCGAGCGGAGGCGCAGCCCGCTCGCCCGCACGCTGGCGCTGCTCTCGCTCATCCCGCTCGCCGTGGCGCTCGGACTGGCCGTCTGGAGCATGATCCAGGGTCGTGAGAGCGCGGCGCCCGCCCTGCTCGTCGCGATCGTGGCGCTCATCGTCGTCCTGCTGAGCATGATCTTCGCCTTCGTCAGGCACACCGTCCTGACGAAGGCGGGCGCCCAGCAGCACGAGCACCTCCAGGGCGTGCGGGAGTTCATCCGCGTCGCAGAGGAGGATCGGCTGCGGATGCTGCAGTCCTACTCGGGCGCGGAACGCTACACCCGCGACGGCGTCGAGCTCGTGCATCTATACGAGCGACTGCTCCCCTACGCGATCCTCTTCGGCATGGAGACCGAGTGGGGACGGGTGCTGGAGACGCGATACGAGGCGGACGGATACGAGCCCTCCTGGGTGACGGGCTACCAGACCGGATTCATGATCGGCTATCTCGCCCGATTCGGCCAGACCACGCAGAGCGCGGCGCACTACTCCGCCCCGTCCACGGGCAGCTCGTCGTCGTTCTCCGGCGCCGCGGGAGGCGGCTTCTCCGGCGGCGGTGGTGGCGGCGGCTTCTCCGGCGGACGCTGACGGTCACGGCCGCACGGGAAGCCCTCGGGCGGCGGACGCTTCGCACCTCAGGCGTCGGATGCTTCGCGCAGGGCGCGCTCCACCGTGGACTGCACGAGGGCGGAGAGGTATCCGCCGGGGTTCTCCACCCCTATCCCCCGCAGCAGCGACGTGGCCTGTCCGATGATCGACCGGGAGAACTCCGTCGCCGTCGCGATCGCCTCCGCATAGGCCGGACGGTCGGCCTCGGCGATGACGATCGGCTCGCAGCCCAGCTCGACGGCGAGCGCCTGCGCGATCGGCAGCACGGGCGCCGGCGCGCTGACCGCGGCGAAGCTCGCCGGCAGCTGACGGAGGTCCATCGACGTGCCGGTGAACGTGATGGCCGGGTGCACGGCGAGTGGGATCGCACCGCGACGCTGGACGGGCTCGAGCACCCCGATGCCCCAGGCGGGATCGGTGTGCAGCACGAGCTGTCCCGGTTGCCAGGCATCCAGTTCGGCGAGTCCCGCCACGAGGCCGGGAAGCTCCTCGTGCGGCACGGCGAGCACGACCAGCTCGCTGCGGCGGAGCACTTCCGGAGCATCCAGCACGGGGACTCCGGGGAGCACCGCCGAGACCCGCTCGTCGTCCGAACCGCCGGTGATCCCGACGACAGCGTGACCGGCGCCCGCGAGCGCGGCGCCGATCACGGGACCGACCCGCCCGGCGCCGACGATGCCGACACCGAGTCTTCCGTCACGACTCACGGGTCTCCTGCGGATCAGAGGGTGCAGCGGGAGGCACAGGCGGCAACGACGGCGGATCGGAAGGCACGGGCGGCCGCTCCGGCGCGCCGGACTGCGGCACAGGAGGCGCAGCGGGCGGCTCGACAGGAGACGAAGCCGCTCCCGCAGGGGGCGCGGGAGGCGTGAACGGCGGAGGCGGCGCGACCGGGAGCGCCGAAGGCGCCGCTTGCGCGGCAGACGGCGCCGGGAACTCCGAGGGGAGGGGGAACCGCGGCGCCACCGTGGGCGCGGGGACGACCGGCGCCGCGGCATCCGGCCACGAGGCCCCGGCCGCCGCTCCCGCCGCGGAGGATCCGACGGACCCTCCGGCGGCATCCTGCTGCGCCCACCGGTGCGAGCGATCGCGTCCCGCAGCGAGCGACGCACGCCGGTCGACGTCCTCGAAGGCCGCGACGATCGCCGTGCTGTCGATGCCGACCACCTCGCCGAGGACGGGGCCGGTGACGCTGTGCGCCTTCATCCACCCCACCCGCTGGAGGCGGTCGACCGGCCCCTGCGATATGGAGACGCCCTGCAGGCGCGCGAGCGGAAAGACCGCGAGCTTGCGCCACAGCACGCCGCGACGGAGGATCAGCCCGAAGTCGGTCACGGTGAGACCGTGCCGCCTCCAGGAGACCGGACGTCGCCACCACGCGCGGGGCTGCATCCGGATGTACGGGTCGCCCTGCTGCGGACCGAGGATCCCGTGCTCCCAGATCAGGGGCAGATCCGCGGCGGGGAGGTCCGGCATGATGAGCCCGAGCACGCGCTCGACGTCCGCCCGCTTGCCGACCGGGAGCACGATGTTGAACTGCTGCGCGGTGCCGGACTGCTGCTGCGAGGCGCTCTTCCCCGTCATCCGGTTGATCTTGATCGTCCACCATCCGAACGGCCGCCACAGCAGGGACTGGGCGACCTCCACGGCGAAGATGCGTCCTGGAGGGATGGTCTCCGTCACGGTGGTGAACAGGCCGAACGTGATGCGGACCCCGTCCGCGGTGGGGGCGATGGAGTAGCGCAGGGACTTGGAGATCTGCGCCCAGGTGATCGCGACGGTCGCCAGGATCAGGGGGATGCCCGTGCCCAGAGCGATCCCGATGATGGCGAACGAGGCGCCCGGCCCCTCATCGCGCAGGATCGCGGGGATCGTGCTCAGCAGCACGATGCCGACGATCACGAGGAAGAACACGAACCAGAGCACGGCGCTGAGCAGCTGAGAGCCCACCAGGCGGCCGGTGGGGATCTTCACGACGCTCTCCGGTGCGACGTCCGCGAGATCCACGCCGCCGATGAGGCCGTTCACCCCGGCGTTGAACTCGCCGACGAACTGCTGGCGGATCGACGCCGGCGGCTGCCCGCTGCGCGCGGCCTCCCTCGCGGCGCGCGCGCCGGAGGCGAGCCGCAGGATGTCCGAGCGCACCTTCTCCGCCTTCGCGGTCGAGAGGTACTCGAGCGGCACGTTGGCGTCGGTTCCGGCGCCGACGACCTCGAGCTTGGCCATGCCGATCAGCCGCGCGGGGAACGGCCGGGTGAGGTTCACGCCCTGCACGCGGTCGAGCGGGGCACGACGGTGCGAGCGGAAGACGATGCCCTTGCGGACCTCGACGTGCTCGTCGGTGATGCGGAACTGCTGGAAGCGCCAGACCAGCCAGAACGCCAGGCACAGCACCACCACCACGCCCAGCACGCCGAGCAGCACGACGAGGATGAGATTGTTCGCCAGAACCCAGTCGACGGGGTCGCCGCCGGAGAAGTCGTCGACGTGCACCTCGCTGGGCGTGAACAGGCCGACGAACCAGTAGATCAGTCGCTCGCGGAAGCTGTTGAACGCGATGCCGGCGACGATGATGAGCGCGAGCCCGCCCTTGAACAGCGGCGTCAGCGGATGAAGGCGATGCCATTCGCCGTCCGCGAGCGAGTCGGACGAGACGCTCTGCGCGACGGTCGGCGCCTGCATCTCCGGCCGACCGGGGTTCTCGGGGACGCTCACAGCCCGGTCCGCCGGGTCTCCGCCACCTCGATGAGCGTGTCGCGCAGCGACTCCGCCGCGGCCTGGGTGAGCCCGGGGATCTGCACGCCCGTCGTGGCTGCCGCGGTGACCATCTTGAGCTGCGAGACGCCGAAGGCGCGGTCCAGGGGCCCGTGCGTGATGTCGACCAGTTGCATGCGACCGTAGGGCACTGCGATCATGCGCTGCCACAGGATGCCCTTGCGGAACACGATGTCGTCGGCGCGGAGCATGTATCCGATGGCCTTCGCCTGCCGGGGCAGGATGAACATCGTGAGGAGGGTCAGCAGGACGATGACGCCGGCCGGGATCCACACCCAGTCCTGCTCGAGGACGATGTTCAGCACGACGGCGGCGATCACGACGATCGCGAGGAAGATTCCCTCCTGCACGAACTGCGAGACGACGTAGCGGGGGGAGATCTGATGCCACCGACCGTCCAGTGCGAGGCGGCCGGCGCCGCGCGGCTCGCGCAGACGCTGATACGTGCCCTGATCGAGCACAGGAGCGCCGTCGATCGACATGTCCGTCGCGATCCCGGGCACAGGAGCGCCGGGGGCAGGAGGGGGCGCCGCCGCCTGCTCAGCGAAGCCCTGGTTCGGCTCCAGGGGAGGTGTCGTCGAGCTGTCGGTCATCAGGATCCTTCGGCAGGGTGCAGAGGTGTTCGGCGACGAGTGCCGCGGCGACGAGCACGAGAGCGCTCACGACCAGGGCGGCCATCGCCACCATCGACCCTACCTGCGGACCGACGGGACGCGACAGGAGGAACAGCAGAAGTCCGGCGCCGAATCCGGCGAGCAGCGCGCCGAGCAGGCTGGACGCCTTCGCCAGGCTGGCGACCCGCACCGCGCGGAACGGGTCGACGCGCGCGCCGGACACTCCCCGGGCACTGCGGCGCACCTGCCAGGCGAGGGCCAGCACAGCAGCCGCGAGCAGAAGCAGGAGGACCGGGAGCAGCCCGGAGGGTGTGAAGGTCGCCCGCCCACCCGCGGTGAGGAGGTGGTCGAGCAGGTACCCGGCGGCACCGCCCACCAGGGCGAGCAGCACGAGGATCCCGGGAGAGGTGCGTCTCATCGTCCACCCGCTCGGAGGACATCGACCAGATCGGCGACCCTTCCGGCATCGGGGAGCTGAGCCTCGGGATCCAGCTCCAGCCAGGGCTCGAGCACGAACAGCCGCTCCGCCGCCCTGGGATGGGGCAGCCGCAGACGCGGCTCCGACGAGCGCACGTCGCCGTAGGCGATGAGGTCGAGGTCGAGGGTGCGATCGCCCCAGCGCTCACCGCGCTCACGCCCGTTCTCGGCCTCGATCGCGTGCAGCATCCCGAGCAGGACCTGAGGAGCGAGGCGGGTGCGGACCAGCGCGACGGCGTTGACGTATCCCGGTGCATCGGGGTCGGGGCCGTCCGGACGCACCGCGACCGTCTCATGCAGCGACGACAGCGTCACCTCGTCGACCAGCGGCAGGCGCGCGATGCGCTCGGCTGCCCGGCGCACAGTCCCCTGCCGGTCGCCGAGGTTCGACCCGAGCGCGACCACCGCGACGGTGTCGCCCCGACGCGGTCGCGGGTCGAGCGGGGGCAGCGGAGGCATCCGGACCATCAGCGGGTCTCCGTCCTGCCGCGGTGCAGGGTGACCGCGACGTCCGAGAACGTCTGCGCGATCGGCGCCTGCGGCTTGTGCACCGTGACCGCGACGTGCAGCACCCGCTCGTCGGCCAGCACCACGTCGGCGATGCGCCCGGCGAGCGTCTCGATGAGGTTCACCGGCTCCCCGGCGACCACGGCCGCGACGCGATCGGCGAGCTCGCCGTAGTGCACGGTGTCTGCGACGTCGTCGGACGCGGCGGCATCCGCCAGGTGCAGGTGCAGCCGCAGGTCGACGACGAACTGCTGGCCGTCCTCGCGCTCATGGTCATAGACCCCGTGCCGTCCGAAGACGCTCAGCCCGGCGAGGAGAATCTCGTCGACGAAGTCCATGCTCAGCCCTCCCAGGCGTGTGCGACGGCGAGGGCATCGCGAGTCGCGGCGACATCGTGGACGCGCACGGCCCAGACGCCGGCGCGGGCGGCGAGGGCGCTGGTGACGGCCGTGGCGAGGTCGCGGCGCCGCTCGGAGACCCCCCCGTCCGCATCTGCGGCGAGCGCGGCAGTCAGGAACCTCTTGCGGGAGGTCCCGATCAGCACGCGGAAGCCGAGCGCGGTGATCTCGTCGATCCCGCGCAGGACCTCCCAGTTCTGCTCCCCCGCCTTCGCGAACCCGATCCCGGGGTCGAGGATGATCCGCGAGGGGGCGATCCCGGCGGCGGCGGCGCGCTCCACACCCTCCCGCAGCTCGCCGGCGACCTCGCGGGCGGGCCTGCGGTACTCGGCGTTCGCATACATGTCCGCGGAGGGCCCGCGCCAGTGCCCGAGGACGAAGTCCGCGCCGCTGTCCGCGACGGCGGCGAGCATCCCGGCGTCGGCGAGCCCTCCGGAGACGTCGTTGACGATGCGCGCACCCGCCCGCACGGCGGCCACGGCGGTGTCCGCGTTGAGGGTGTCGATCGACACGGGCACGCCGCCGCCGGAGAGCGCCTCGATGACGGGGAGGACGCGCGCCTGCTCCTCCGAGACCGGCACGCGCTCCGCGCCGGGTCGCGTCGACTCCCCGCCGACATCGATCACGGTGGCGCCCTGATCGCGCATCCGCTCGGCGTGGGCGAGCGCGCGCTGCGCATCGAGGTAGCGCCCGCCGTCGCTGAACGAGTCGGGAGTCACGTTGAGGATGCCCCAGATTCCGGTCATGCCCGGGCTCCTCTGTCCGTTCTGCAGGACCGCCCGTCCGTTCTGCAGGACGCAAGACCCGATTCCGGCCGGTTCCCTGCGGTTTCGCGGTGATCGTGAACGGATGCTCCTGCGGAACGACCGGTGGCTCCTGCAGAACGGCCGGTCACGAGGCGCTCCCCGTGCCGATCAGCGCGATGATCTCGCCGCGGGCGACCGGATCCTCGTAGACGCCGCGGGCGGCGACGGTGAGGGTGGACGCCTCGGGCTGGCGGCCCCCGCGCATGGTCACGCACTGGTGCACCGCGTCCAGGACCACGAGCACACCGCGCGTGTCGAGATGCTGGGCGATCGTGTCGGCGATCTGCTCGCCCAGCCGCTCCTGCACCTGCGGACGGGCCGACAGGATCTCGACGACCTTCACCAGGGCGCCGAGGCCGACGACCTGCTCACCGGGCAGATAGGCGATGTGGGCATGCCCCGAGAAGGGCAGCAGGTGGTGCTCGCAGACCGAGCGGAAGCGGATGTCCCGGAGCACGACGGCGCCGCTGGGGAGGGTGTCGGGCGCTGGACCTCGCGACACGCTGATCGTGTGCGCCAGGGGCGCCGCCGGATCCGCGCCGACGCCGGCGAAGAACTCGGCGTACAGCTCGGCCATCCGCTGCGGCGTCTGCTTGAGACCGGGGCGCTCCGGATCCTCGCCGATCGCCTGCAGCAGCTCCCGGGTGAGAGCCGCGACCCGCTCCCTGTCGACGCTCACGATCAGGCGGTCGCCGGCCGCGGGCGTCCGGGGGAGACGTGCTTTCCGCTCGTGCCCGATGCGGACCCGGCCGGCGCGGCCTCGCTCGCCGCGGCGTCCGCGGGGATGACGCGCTTGGGCACCTCGATCGGAGGGCGATCCGAGACCGGTCGACCCTGGCTGGAGAGCCACAGCGGACGCTCCGGGAGCTTGCGGATGCCCTGGAAGATCTCCGCGATCTGGTTGTGGTCGAGCGTCTCCTCCTCGAGGAGCGCCAGGGCGAGCCGGTCGAGGACGTCCCTGTTGTCGCTGATGACCTGATAGGCCTCGTTGTGAGCCTGCTCGATGAGAGCGCGCACCTCGACATCGACGCGTTCGGCGATGCTCTCGGAGTAGTCCCTGCCATGGCCGAAGTCGCGCCCTGCGAAGGGCTCGCCTCCCTCGGTGCCCAGCTTGACCGGACCGAGCTCGGTCGTCATGCCGTACTCGATGACCATCTTGCGGGCGATGCCGGTGGCTTTCTCGATGTCGTTGGACGCCCCGGTCGTCGGATCGTGGAACACGATCTCCTCCGCGACCCTGCCGCCCATCGCGTAGGCCAGCTGGTCCTGCAGCTCGTTGCGGGTGACCGAGTACTTGTCGTCGACGGGCAGCACCATCGTGTAGCCGAGGGCCCTGCCGCGGGGCAGGATCGTGATCTTCGTGACCGGATCGGTGTGGTTCATCGCCGCCGCGGCGAGCGCATGCCCGCCCTCGTGGTAGGCGGTGATGAGCTTCTCGCGGTCCTTCATGACGCGGGTGCGGCGCTGTGGGCCGGCGATCACGCGGTCGATCGCCTCGTCGAGGGCGCGGTTGTCGACGAGCTGCGCGTTCGAGCGCGCCGTGAGCAGGGCGGCCTCGTTGAGGACGTTGGCCAGATCCGCGCCGGTGAAGCCGGGAGTCTTGCGGGCGACCACCTCGAGGTCGACCGACTGCGAGAGCGGCTTGCCCTTCGCGTGGACCTCGAGGATATGCAGACGGCCCTTGAGGTCGGGGGCGTCGACGCCGATCTGGCGGTCGAACCGGCCAGGGCGCAGCAGCGCGGGGTCGAGGATGTCCGGGCGGTTGGTCGCCGCGATGACGATGACGTTCGCGTTCGGGTCGAAGCCGTCCATCTCGACGAGCATCTGGTTCAGCGTCTGCTCGCGCTCGTCGTTGCCGCCGCCCATGCCGGCGCCTCGGTGGCGGCCGACGGCGTCGATCTCATCGATGAAGATGATCGCGGGGGCGTTCTCCTTGGCCTGGTTGAACAGGTCGCGGACGCGGGAGGCGCCGACGCCGACGAACATCTCCACGAAGTCCGATCCGGAGATCGAGTAGAAGGGGGCGCCGGCCTCGCCGGCGACGGCGCGGGCGAGGAGCGTCTTGCCGGTTCCCGGGGGGCCGTACAGCAGCACGCCCTTCGGGATGCGGGCGCCGATCGCCTGGAACTTGCCCGGGTCCTGCAGGAACTCCTTGATCTCCTGGAGCTCCTCGATGGCCTCGTCGGCGCCGGCGACGTCGGCGAAGGTGACCGTCGGGGTCTCCTTGTTCACGAGCTTCGCCTTGGACTTGCCGAACTGCATGACCTTGCCGCCGCCGCCCTGCATGGAGGAGAGCAGCCACCAGAACAGCAGGCCGAGCAGGACGAGCGGGATCAGCAGCGAGAGGATGCTGTCGAACCAGGTCGCACGCGGCACGACGTCATCGAAGCCGTCCTTGGGGTCTGCCGCGTCGATCGCGGCGACGACCTCGTCGGCGCGGGCGTCGACGTAGTAGAACTGGACGTTCGTCGCGCCCTCGTACTCCTTGGAGAGCGTCATGTCGACGCGCTGATCCCCGTCGGTGTTCGTGACCTCGGTCACGGTCTCCTTCGAGAGCAGCTCGAGGCCCTCCTGGGTGGTGATCTGCTTGGGAGCGCCGAGGTTCGAGATCAGCAGAAAGCCGCCGAACAGCAGCACGCCGATCAGCGCCACGTAAATCAGCGGATTCCGGGTGATCTTCTTCACGTCCATGATCCGATCAGCGTACCGCCCGCCCGCTTTGCGCCTGCTGTGATTCGCCCACGGCGTACGGCGGCATCCCTGCATCTCTCTGTGGTGCAGGTGAACGGATTCCGGGTGCGGAAGCAGTCCGTCTGCGCCATCCGGCGGGACTCGTCAGCTGTAGACGTGCGGGGCGAGCACCGCGACGTCGCGCAGGTTGCGGTAGCGCTCGTCGTAGTCCAGGCCGTAGCCGACGACGAAGTCCGTGGGGATGTCGAAGCCGACGTACTTGCAGTCGATGACGACCTTCGCCGCCTCGGGCTTGCGCAGCAGCGCGAGGACCTCGATGGACTCCGCGCCGCGGGATTCGAAGTTCTCCAGCAGCCAGCTGAGGGTGAGACCGGAGTCGATGATGTCCTCGACGATGAGGACGTGCTTGCCGTGCAGGTCGCTGTCGAGGTCCTTGCGGATCTGCACGACGCCGCTGGACTTCGTGCTCGCGCCGTAGCTCGACACGGCCATCCAGTCCATCGGCGCGTGGAACGGGAGCGCGCGGGCGAAGTCGGCCATGACCATGACGGCGCCCTTGAGCACGCCGACGAGGAGGATGTCCTTGCCCGCGTAATCCACGGCGACGCGGGCCGCGAGCTCGTCGAGCTTGGCGTGGATCTCCTCCTCGGTGACGAGGATCTCGGCAAGGTCGGACTGGATCTCAGCGGCGCGCATGGATTGATTTTAGGCGACGGAACGCGCGGCATCCGCACTACTGTGAGCAGTGAACCGGGCGATGCCCACAGACGGAAGGATCCACCATGGCCCTCGACGACATCCTCAAGCAGGTCCCGCTCGACGACATCGCTGCGAAGCTCGGCGTCTCGACCGACGTGGCCAAGCAGGCCGTGGAGCAGGGCGGCGCGGTGCTGCTCGGCGGGCTGGCGAAGAACGCGGAGAGCGATGAGGGCTCCGCGGCGATCCAGGCGGCGCTGAAGAAGCACGAGAACGCCTCTGCCGCGTCGACGGTGGACGACATCGATCAGGCCGACGGAGGCAAGATCGTGAAGCACATCCTCGGCGACAAGGAGCAGGAGGTCACCGCGAAGCTCACCGAGTCGAAGAAGACGGCGGGCATCGACTTCGGGAAGCTCCTGCCGATCCTCGCTCCGATCGTGATGGGACTGATCGCGAACGCCAACAAGGGCAAGGCAGAGAAGGCGGATGCCGGCGAGCAGTCCGGCGGCGGCATCGGCGATCTGATCGGCGGTCTGCTCGGCGGCGGCGGATCCTCGTCGGGCGGCGGGATCGGGGACATCATCGGCGGCGTCCTGGGCGGCGGATCGAACGCGTCGACCGGCGGGGGCATCGACCTCGGGGGCATCCTCGGCGGGCTCTTCGGCAAGAAGTAGCGGTCCCCGCCGACGATCGCAGGGGCGCATCGTCTTCGATCCGATCGCGCGGGCTCAGTTCGGTACCTCCAGGGCATACCGGAGGTACCGAACTGAGCCCGTGTCGAGGTGCAGGCCATCGAGCCCGCGTCGAGGATGCGGGTCGTGAGACCCGAACCCAGCCGGACACGGCCAGCGCGAACACGACCGGACACAGCGAGCACGAGAACGGCCAGCACGGGTGCGGCCGACACCGTGGGCACGCAGATGTGCAGAGCAGCCGCGACGGCCGGAGGCGCGTCAGGGACGGGCGGCGAAGACGATCTGCGCGCCGCGCCGGGCGGCCGTGCAGCCGGGGAGGTCGATCGGCCCCTGTCCCGACCAGTCGGTGACGAGCCGGGCGACCTCGACGGTCTGCGATCGCGTGAGACTCACCCCGAACTCGCTGTCGACGACGAGGCGGATCACCCGGTTGCGCAGGGCCGCGGGATTGGCGGCGAGCGCGGCGACGCTGACGGCGATGCCCGCCTCGGCATGCTCGACGATGTCCTCGATCGTCTCGTGGATCATCTCGTCGAACGCCTCGGCATCCTCGCGGAGCTGCTCGGCGGTGCGGGCGAGCGCCTCGGCGATGCCGGGACCGAGCTCCGCCTCGAGCATGGGGAGCACCCGCTCACGGACCCGCACGCGTGCGAAGCGGGCGTCGCCGTTGTGCGGATCGTCCCAGACCTCCAGCCCGGATGCCTCGCAGAAGGCCCTCGTCGTCACGCGCCGCACGGCGAGCAGCGGTCGGATCCAGCGGATGCCGTCCTCGTCCTCGCGGACAGGCGCCATGCCCTGCAGACTGGCGGCGCCCGAACCGCGGGCGAGGCCGAGCAGCACGGTCTCGGCCTGATCGTCGAGGGTGTGCCCGAGGAGCACCGCCGCTGCGCGCTCCGACACCGCGATCCCGCGAAGTGCCGAGTAGCGGGCGTCGCGCGCTGCCGCCTCGAGTCCGCCGCTGCCGTCGACGTCGACCCTGCTCTGCAGCGCGTCGTCCACGCCGAGGGCCTCGGCCCGCACGGCCGCCGTCGCGGCGACGGCATCCGATCCCTCCTGCAGGCCGTGATCGATCGTCGCACTGACGACCCGGATGCCGCGGGGGCAGGCCTCGAAGACCGTGGCCGCCGTGAGGGCGAGGGAGTCGGCGCCGCCGGAGAGGGCGACGAGGACCGTCGATCCCTCGGGGACGCCGGCGAGCGCGGCGCGCACGGCGAGGCGGATCTCGGCGATGGCGGGATTCAAGGAGGGCACACCACCACGGTAGGGCACGCCGCTGCGGGCATCCGCGCGGGACCGCATCGCCGGAAGTGCGGCGGCGTCCTCGCGGGTAGGCTTGTCCCGGCATCCAACCGTCTTTTCCAAGGAGCACACGCATGGGCGCACACGACGCCGTCATCGAGATCCCGCGCGGCAGCCGCGTGAAGTACGAGGTCGACCACGAGACCGGGCGAGTGCACCTCGACCGGGTGCTGTACACGACCTTCGGCTACCCGGCGGACTACGGCTACTTCGACAACACCCTCGGCGAGGACGGCGACCCGCTGGACGTGCTGGTCCTCCTCGACCAGGCGATCTATCCCGGAGTCGTCATCGAGGTCCGCCCGGTGGCCGTGCTGAAGATGAGCGACGAGGCCGGCGGCGACGACAAGCTCGTCGCCGTGCTGAGCAAGGACCCGCGCTGGGCGCACATCCAGGACATCGAGGACGTCGCCGAGTACACGAAGAAGGAGATCGAGCACTTCTTCGAGCACTACAAGGACCTGGAGCCCAACAAGTGGGTCAAGGTCGACGAGTGGGGGAACGCCGCCGAGGCGCAGCGCATCCTCGACGAGGCGATCGCCCGGTTCGGCGAGCAGGGCCACTGACCGCTGCCATCGCGAACGTCGAAGCCCCCGGTTCCGCATCAGCGGGCCGGGGGCTTCGTCCGTCGCGGGCGGCTCAGACGTTGATGCCGCGCGAGCGCAGGAACGGAGCGGGGTTGACGGTACCGCCCCGATAGACCTCGAAATGCATGTGGCAGCCCAGGGAGTTGCCGGTGTTGCCGGCGTAGGCGATGAGCTGCCCGGCTTTGACGCGCTGACCGCTGCGGACGAGGATGCCGCCCTGACGGATGTGCGCGTACCCGGTGCCGATGCCTCCGGAGTGCTGGATGCGGATGTAGTAGCCGTAGCCGCCGTTGTAGCCGGCGTAGTCGACGACACCGCCGGATGCGGCGTAGATGCCGGCTCCGCATCCGTTCGCGAAGTCGAGTCCGCGGTGGTAGCCGGAGGAGCACTTGCCGTTGGAGCAGTGCACGGGGCGCGGCCCGTACCCCGAGGAGATGCGCCCGCCATGCGGGCGGGCCCAGCCGCTGGAGCCGACGTTTCCGCCGCCTCCTCCTCCGCCACCGCCGCCACCGCCTCCTCCGCCGGCGTTCGCGGCCGCCTCCTCGGCTTCCTTCTTCCTGCGCGCCGCCTCGATGCGCGCCCGCTCCTTGACCCCGGCCTGGTAGGCGGCGACCGTCTTGGCGGTGTCGTCCTTGAGGGCTGCGAGCTGGGATTGGAGCGTGTCGAGGTTGGCCGACTGCTCGTCGAGAGCCGCCTGCGCGGCATCCGCCGCCTCCTGGGCGGCGACCATCTTGTCCTCGGCGACCTGCTGGAGGCGGTCGCGCTCCTCGCGGGCGACGACGGCCTGATCGCTCAGCTGCTGTGCGGAGTCGCGCGCGGCGACGGCGTCGTCGTAGACCGTCTGGTTGTATTCGAGGAGCTTGTCCATCGTCCCGAGCCGGGACAGCAGCTCGTCGGCGTTCGCCGCCGAACCGGAGAAGAACAGCTGGAGGGCGGTGTCGTCTCCGCCGTTGCGGTACAGCTGCGCAGCCACCTGTGCGGCCTTGCGAGCCGACTCGTCGGCGATGGCGGACTGCGCGTCGGCCTGCGCCTGGAGGTCCTCGGCCTCGGAGGCGGCTTCGAAGTACGCCTGCTGGGCCTCGTAGAAGGCGTCGGATGCGATCCGCGCGGCCTCCTCCGTCTCCGCCACCCTCTGGGTGAGGGAGTCGATCAGCCCCTGGATGCGGGTGATCTCGGCCGACTTGGCTGCCTCGCTCTTCTTGGCCTTCTGGACGTCGTCCCAGCTGGGGTAGGTGGCGGCGTATGCGGCGCTGACGCCGTTGGAGATGCCGAACGCGCTGAGCGCGACGACGCTGAGGGCGCCGAGACCGAGCGCGGTGCGTCGCGTGACGCCGCCCTTGGTCCAGAGCGCTCGGCGCTCGGCCGGACTGGGCGCGCAGCCGCATTCGTCGGATGCTGCGAAGGCAGCATCATCCTCCGCAAGAGTGTCCTCGTTCACACGGCCCCTTCCGCCGGTTTCACAGATGCCACACTAACAACAACTTTCACATCCGCAACAGTGCTGCAGGGCATCCGCCGGGCCGACCGGGCTCGACCCGACACGACTCACGCGACCCATCGTCCTCCCGACACGCCCGATCGGGAGGAGGGCGCGCCCTCGATTCGCGTTTTCCCCGGGACTTCCCTTATGCTTGAGCGTCGGCAAGGAAGTCCTCTTGAGGACAGACTTCGGCCCCATCGTTTAGCGGCCTAGGACGCCGCCCTTTCACGGCGGTAGCACGGGTTCGAATCCCGTTGGGGTCACCCGATCGGATACAATTGAAAAGTTATGGCCCTGTAGCGCAGTTGGTTAGCGTGCCGCCCTGTCACGGCGGAGGTCGCGGGTTCAAGTCCCGTCAGGGTCGCTCTGAGCGACAGGCCCTTTTCTCGAAGAGGGCCTGTCGTCTAGGACGCGGCAGATCCCAGATGTGCCGCGAGGCTCTGTAGCTCAGTTGGTAGAGCGCACGACTGAAAATCGTGAGGTCACGGGATCGACGCCCGTCGGAGCCACACGAACCGTCGTTACAACGGTTCCAGAAACCCTCGCCTA
>NZ_BAAGWV010000004.1:0-569171 GCF_054780175.1 Microbacterium tumbae | reverse complement strand
AGTGTTTCGGCGGCCATAGCGTGAGGGAAACGCCCGGTCACATTCCGAACCCGGAAGCTAAGCCTCACAGCGCCGATGGTACTGCAGGGGGGACCCTGTGGGAGAGTAGGACACCGCCGGACTTCTTTTAGACAGAAGAGCCACCCAGAGTTGGGTGGCTCTTCTGCGTTAACAGCACGATCGTCGTTAACGGCACGATCGTCAACGGTACATCCTGCCGGCGTTGCCGATCGTCCGCGCAGAGCCGTGCCGCCGATCCTGTCCTTCGTGCGGACCGCGGGCGGGCCGTTCCGGACTGCGGCGGGTCAGGATCCGAGCACGGGCAGGATCAGGCTGATCGCGATGGCGATCATGATCACGGCGATGAGGGCGTCCAGGATCCGCCAGGATCTCGGGCTGTCGAGCCAGCCACTGAGGTAGCGCGCTCCGAAGCCGAGCGCGGTGAACCACAGGCCGCTCGCGAGGATCGCGCCGGCCGCGAACCACCAGCGCTGCTCGCCGTGCGTGGCCGCGATCGATCCGAGCATGAGCACGGTGTCGAGGTAGACGTGCGGGTTCAGCCAGGTGAGCGCAAGGACCGTCAGCGCCACGGGCGCGAGTCCTGGGCGTGCACGCGTCGCCGTCCGGATGCCCGGCGCCGAGGCGGGTGCGGGATCCGCCGGGTCGGACTCGGCGATCAGAGCGTCCGCACCCCGCCTTGCCCGCCTCGCGGCCAGGAGGCCGTAACAGAGCAGGAAGGCGGCCCCCAGCCATCGTGCGGCGACGATCAGCCAGGGGGCGCGCTCCACGAGGAAGCCGAGCCCTGCGACGCCGGCGACGATGAGGACGGCGTCCGACAGGGCGCAGATCGCGACGACGGCGAGCACGTGCTCGCGACGGATTCCCTGGCGCAGCACGAAGACGTTCTGTGCGCCGATCGCGATGATGAGGGAGAGCCCGAGTCCGAGGCCGGCGAAGAAGGAGATCACGCTGCCAGGCTAGATCTCTCCTCGCATTAGGTACAGCCAGGAGTCCTTCATGAGCATTAGCATGGCTTATGTGAACGGAATCCCCGCTGAGCTCGCCGCCACGGTCGCGGCGATCGTCGACGCAGGAAGCCTTGATGCCGCGGCGGCACGTCTGCACATCACTCCCTCTGCGGTGAGCCAGAGGCTGAAGGTGCTCGAGGAGCAGCTCGGTCGGGTGCTGATCGTGCGCGGCAGGCCGTCGACGGCGACGGCGGCGGGGGAGGCCGTTGTGCGGCTCGCGCGACAGACGGCTCTCCTGGAGCACGACGCACTCGCGTCGTTCGGGCTGGACGCGACCGCGGAGGCCCGCCGGGTCATGGTCCCTCTCGCCGTGAACGCCGACTCCATGGCGACGTGGTTCCTCGCCCCCCTTGCGCGCCTCGCCGGTGCGCGCGCCATCGATTTCGATCTCCATCGAGATGATCAGGACTACACGGCCCGCCTGCTCGAGTCCGGAGAGGTGATGGCCGCGGTCACTTCGGAGTCGAGCCCCGTGGCGGGGTGCACGGTGACGCCGCTGGGTGTGCTGAGCTACCGCGCGATGGCCACCCCCGAGTTCGCCGCCCGCTGGTTCGCGGACGGCGTGACGGCCGAGGCGCTGAAGAGGGCGCCGTTCGTGGATTTCGATCGGCGCGACTCGCTGCAGCACCGGTGGCTCGGAGCTCGGGGCGTCGAGGAGCGCGGCGTCCCGCGGCACTACGTGCCGGCATCCCATGACTACGCCCAGGCCGTCCTGCTCGGTCTCGGGTGGGGGATGCTGCCCGCACTGCAGTCGGTCGCCGCCGAGGCGGACGGGGGACTCGTGCGCCTCGGCGGGGACCCCGTGCGAGTGCCGCTGTACTGGCAGCAGTGGAATCTGCGCTCGGAGCTGCTGGACGCGATCGCCGCAGAGGTCCGGGACGAAGCCGTCCGCGTGCTCGGGCGCTGATCCTTGGCCGGGAGTCGCTCAGTCGGAGAGGGCGAGCGCCCGGAACATGTCGCGCTCCCGGAGAGACGGGCGACGGCCGTCCGCCGCGGACTCCGCCTGCGGGGCGCGCTGTCCGGTCGTCCGATGGTAGAGCTCGTCGATGAGGCGGGTGGCCAGCTGCACCAGGCGACCGATCTCCTTGTCATCCCGTTCGATCCAGACGCAACGGGGCTCGTCGTGGATGGGGCGGAACTGATCGTGCTCCTCCCAGACGAACAGGGTCCGCTCCGCGCCGAGGACGTGCTGCTGCCACCACACCTGGCGGAGGTAGGTGCGGGGGATCGTACGCCAGTCCTTGTTCGTGGTCTTGATCTCGGCGAGCGTGATGCGCCCGCCGGCATCCTCGACGATGCCGTCGGGCGTCGCGAGGTGCCGGTGCTCGACCGCGGCGCGGAACAGCGCGGACGAGGGCTGGATGCCGTGGGTGGCCGCGACCCAGGCCGCGATCTCGGGCTCGCGACGTCGACCGTGGTCGGTATAGGCGTTGCCGCCGAACCGCGCGCCGCCTCCGAGCTTCGCGTCCGCCGCGCGCGTGATGGACTTCTCACCCGATAATCCGGCCACGTCCGTCGCTGTGATCCCCCTGGCGCGCGCCCTCAGCCACGCGACGCGATCGCGGGAGTCCGCGACGATGCGCGCCTGAAGTTCCGGAGTCACCCGTTGAGCCTAGCTCGCGCCTCTGACGACGACTGCCGCCCACGCCGTGCCGCCCCCGCATTCCCCCGTGGCATCGAAGGGGACGAATCGCGGAGGATTTGGGAGAGCGCGCGGAGTGGGATAGACTTCCGGTAACCGAAGACCGCTGGTCGTCGTCGTGCATGCATGGCGATCGAAGCACTGCTCACGCAGGGGCCCGCGCAGGGGACATGAACGTTTCTCCAGCTCGCTGGATTCCACGCTCCGTCGCTTGCGCCGGAGCGTTTTTGCATGAGCGGGCGGTCACAAGTCGACGCCTCACCACCGTGAGGCGCCCCGAATCCACCAAGGAGTGACCATGGCGCAGAAGGATGCAACGGTCTCCGAGCTCACGAAGTCTTTCGAGAGCTCGAACGCCGTCCTGCTGACCGAGTACCGGGGTCTGACGGTTGCCCAGCTCAAGGAGCTGCGCAACAGCATCCGTCAGGATGCCGAGTACGCCGTGGTGAAGAACACGCTGACCAAGATCGCCGCGAACAACGCGGGGATCACGGCGCTGGACGACGACCTCAAGGGTCCGTCCGCCGTCGCCTTCGTGCACGGCGACTTCGTCGCCACCGCCAAGGCTCTGCGTGACTTCGCCAAGGCCAACCCGCTTCTCGTGATCAAGGGCGGCGTTTTCGAGGGCAACACCCTCACCGCCGACGAGGTCAACAAGTACGCCTCGCTCGAGAGCCGTGAGGTTCTGCTGGCGAAGGCTGCGGGCATGATGAAGGCGACGATGGGCAAGGCTGCCGCGACCATCGACGCTCTTCGCGAAAAGCTGGAGACCGCCGAGGCCGCGTAAGCGACCGGCGATCTCGTTCTCACAAACCCCATCAATCTAGGAGATACATCATGGCTAAGCTCACCACTGAGGAGCTGCTCGAGCAGTTCGCAGAGCTCACCCTCGTCGAGCTCAGCGAGTTCGTCAAGGCGTTCGAGGAGAAGTTCGACGTCACCGCTGCCGCCCCCGTCGCCGTCGCCGGCGCCGCTGGTGGCGCAGGCGCCGCTGAGGCCGAGGAGGAGAAGGACTCGTTCGACGTCATCCTCGAGGCTGCCGGCGACAAGAAGATCCAGGTCATCAAGACGGTCCGCGAGCTCACCTCGCTGGGCCTCGGCGAGGCCAAGGCCGTCGTCGACGGTGCACCGAAGGCCGTCCTCGAGGGCGCCAACAAGGAGGCCGCCGAGAAGGCCAAGGCCGCTCTGGAAGAGGCTGGCGCGACGGTTACCCTCAAGTAATCGCGTCGTCCGCACGCTTCGAAAGGCCCCGGGTCAGCCCGGGGCCTTTCTGCATGTCCGGGCGTCCGCAGGTCAGGAGGAAGGGGCCGCCGTCGAACTGCGCATGACGAGTGCGGATGCCGCGGCGACATGCTCGACGCCGGCATCCGCGTCCCCCAGCTGCGCGAGCAGCAGCCTCACCGCCTCGCGTCCCTGTTCTCGCGGGCGCTGCCGGATCGTCGTCAGGGAGAACATCTCGGCATCCCTGTGGTCGTCGATGCCGATGACGCTGAGCTGCGCCGGCACGGCGATGCCCAGGCGTCGTGCCGCGATGACCGCTCCGATCGCGGCCTCGTCGCACACTCCGACGACGGCCGTGGGCCGTGCGCGCCGATCGCTCAGCAGGTCGACGGCCGCAGCGTATCCGCCCGGCATCGTCGAATCCGCGGAGCACACCCTCGCAGGCACGCCCGCAGCCTCCATCGCCTCGCGATAGCCTGCCACGCGCCGCTCGTCTCCGATGCTGGCGCCCTCGTGCGCGGCGCCGCCACCGATGAAGGCGATGTCGGTGTGCCCGAGATCCAGCAGGTGCTCGGTGGCGATCCGCGCGGCGCCGCCGTCGTCGATGGATACAGCGCTGGCGCCCTCGTCGTAGGGGCCGACGCTCACCAGCGGGCGGTCGAGACGCAGGAGCCTCTCCAGCTCGTGGGCACTGGGCTGGATGCCGACGGCGATGAGGCCGTCGAAGCGTCGACGGGGGAGGATGTCCTCGAACACGCGTTCGCGGATCCGGCTGCCCTCCTGGATGCCGTACAGCGCGAGGTCCTGGTCGGCGTCCAGGAGCGCCTCCTGCACGCCGGTGACGAGCTCCGCGAAGAACCAGCGGTCGATCGAGGGGACGATCACCGCGATCGTCCCCGTACGTCCGGTGGCGAGGCTCGTGGCGGACGAGTGCGCGACGTACGCGAGCTCGCCGGCGGCGGCGGCGACCCTCCTGCGCGTCTCGGCGGACACGTAGCCCCGTCCGCTGAGCGCGCGGCTCGCCGTGGCCTTGGAGACGCCGGCGCGCGCGGCGACATCCGCGATCGTGCTCATGCGTCCTCCTCGGCGTCGCGCGCGTCAATGCGCACGGAGCACAGCGTAGTCGGATCGGCGCAGAAAGGGAACCGGTTCCAGTCCGGGACCGAGGGAGCGCTCCCATGATCACGCGGGAAAGAGGCCAAAGGTTGCGCGCTTGTGATGATTCCCCATTGTGCGAGGCATGCTCGGGCCAGTAGGTTGGCCTGGAATCGGTTCCCGATACGGCCGCTGACGAGACGGCCGGAGTTCGCTGGGGACGTGAAACTCGAAGAGGAGAAATCACATGGGTCTTTCACAGCACAGGCGTCGACTCGCACCACTGGTCCTTCTCGGCGCGGCCGGCGTCGCCCTCGCGGGGTGCGGCGCGCCCGGCGCTCCGTCGGGCGGTGGCGGCGGTGGGGACGTCGAGGGCGAGACCGTGACGATCTACGGCACGATCGTGGACGCCGAGGCGGAGCTCCTGCAGGAGTCCTGGGCGGACTTCGAGGAGGAGACCGGCATCGACATCAAGTACGAGGGCAGCCAGGACTTCGAGACGCAGCTCGGCACCCGCGCGCAGGGCGGCAACCCGCCGGACATCGCGATCTTCCCCCAGCCGGGTCTTCTCGCGGACTTCGCCTCGCGCGACTTCCTCAAGCCCGCCCCCGAGCCCGTCGAGGCCAACGCCAACGAGTACTGGACCGAGGACTGGGTGAACTACGGCACGGTCGACGGCACCTTCTACGGCGCTCCGCTGATGGCCAGCGTCAAGGGCTGGATCTGGTACTCGCCGGCGAAGTTCGAGGAATGGGGCGTCGAAGTCCCGACCACTCTCGATGAGCTGAACGAGCTCACCGCGACCATTCAGTCGACCACGGGCACGGCGCCGTGGTGCGCCGGCTTCGAGTCCGGCACCGCGACGGGCTGGCCCGGCACCGACTGGATCGAGGACTACGTGCTCCGCCAGGCGGGCACGGACGTCTACGACCAGTGGGTGACCGGCGACGTGCCGTTCACCGACGATGCGATCAAGGGCGCGTTCGACTCGGTCGGCGAGATCCTCCTGAACCCGGACTACGTCAACGCCGGGTTCGGAGACGTCCGCTCGATCAACTCGACGGCCTTCGGCGATGTGGCGCCCGCTCTCGCGAGCGGCGACTGCGCGCTGACCCACCAGGCCTCGTTCCTGTCGGGCTTCTACCCCGAGGGCACGAACGTCGCCGAGGACGGCGACGTCTGGGCCTTCATCCTCCCGGGTGAGACCGCCGGCGAGACGACGGTGACCGGTGGCGGCGAGATCGTCGGCGCGTTCAGCGATTCCGAGGCCACGCAGCAGGTGCTCGAGTACCTCTCCAGCCCCGACTGGGCGAACGCCCGCGTGAGCCTGGGCGGCGTGACCTCGGCGAACAACGGCCTCGACCCGAACAACGCCCAGGACCCGATCCTTCAGGAGACCATCAAGATCCTGCAGGACCCGGAGACCACGTTCCGCTTCGACGGAAGCGACCTGATGCCGGGTGCGGTCGGCGCCGGGACGTTCTGGAAGGGCATGGTCGCCTGGATCAACGGCAGCTCGACCGATGAGGTCCTGACGCAGATCGAGACCGGCTGGCCGTCCAGCTGATCCGTTCCGGGAGGGCCGCCCCGCCGTGGGCGGGGCGGCCCTCCTCTACCCCGGCGCGTGCAACGAGGCACGCGTCGTCCGCACTCCGCGTCATGAAGGGGAATCCGTGAACGCGACTGTTTTCTTCGATTGGATCGGCTCGCTGCCGCCGGTCCTGCAGGCGGTGGCGGTCGTCATCGCCTTCGCCGTCGTGGTGGCTCTCATCCTGCTGCTCGTCGACGTCGCCCCGCGCAAGGGGGCGCTCTACACCGGCATCCGCCTGGCCATGTGCCTTCTCATCCCGCTCGCGGTGATGTGGTTCTTCAACTCCTATTACTGGGCGATGGGCGTGGCGGTCGCCGTGGGAGCGCTGTTCTTCTTCCTGGACTACCGCTCCCGTGACGGCGCCGGGTACCTGATCCAGCTGGTGGCCTTCATGGCTCCGGCGTTCCTGCTCCTGCTCGTCGGGCTCATCCTGCCCTCGATCCAGACGGTGTACGCCTCGTTCTGGAACTCGAACGGGAACGAGTTCATCGGCTTCGCCAACTACGTCTGGATCTTCACGCAGTCGGACGGCATCACCTCGGTCGTGAACACGATCATCTGGGTGCTGCTCGTCCCGACCGTGTCGACGCTCGTCGGCCTCGCCTACGCGGTCTTCATCGACCGCACCCGCGGCGAGCGGATCTACAAGGTCCTCGTCTTCATGCCGATGGCGATCTCGTTCGTCGGCGCCAGCATCATCTGGCGTTTCATGTACGAGTACCGCGGCCCGGAGTTCGAGCAGATCGGCCTGCTCAACCAGATCATCGTCTGGTTCGGCGGCACGCCGCAGCAGTTCCTGCTGAACGAGCCGTGGAACAACCTGGCGCTGATCGTCGTGCTCATCTGGGTGCAGACCGGCTTCGCGATGGTGGTGCTGTCCGCATCCATCAAGGGCGTCCCGGCCGAACTGCTGGAGGCGGCCGAGCTCGACGGCGCGAACGCCTGGCAGCGGTTCTGGTCGGTGACCGTCCCCGCGATCCGTCCGGCGCTGATCGTCGTGCTCACCACGATCTCGATCGCCTCGCTGAAGGTGTTCGACATCGTCCGCACGATGACGGCCGGAAACTACGGGACCAGCGTGCTCGCCAACGAGATGTACACGCAGTTCTCCAAGTTCGAGGCGGGGCGCAGCGCTGCGCTGTCCGTCATCCTGTTCATCCTGGTGCTGCCGATCGTCATCTACAACGCGCGCCAGATCAAGAAGCAGCGGGAGATCCGATGAGCGGCACCGTGAAGACCGAGAGCCAGAGCACCCGCGCGATCACGACGGGGGGAGGCCTGGACGCCTCGGCGGCCCGCACGCGGAAGAAGCTGAGCAGACCGTGGGCGTCGATCGCCTCGATCGTCATCGCGTTCCTGTGGACGATTCCGACGCTCGGGCTGTTCATCTCGTCGTTCCGCGACAGGGATGCGATCAACACCTCGGGGTGGTGGGAGTTCTTCGTCAACCCGCAGTTCACGTTCGAGAACTACGCCGAGGTGCTGCAGTCGGGCACCACGCAGCTGACGATCCTGGAATCGTTCGTGAACTCGATCGCGATCACGATCCCGGCGACGATCATCCCCTTGATGATCGCCGCGATGGCGGCGTACGCCTTCGCGTGGATCGACTTCAAGGGGCGCAACGCGCTGTTCATCTTCGTGTTCGCGCTGCAGATCGTCCCGATCCAGATGGCGCTCGTCCCGCTGCTGACGTCGTTCTCGCGGGGCATCAACCTCTTCGGCCTGCAGGTCACGCTCGGCCTCGACGCCTCGCAGGGGTATGCGCAGGTGTGGATCGCGCACTCGATGTTCGCGCTCCCGCTGGCGATCTACCTGCTGCACAACTTCATGTCGGAGATCCCCGGCGAGATCATCGAGGCGGCGCGGGTGGACGGGGCGTCCCGCGGGCAGATCTTCTTCCGCGTCGTCCTTCCGCTGACCATGCCGGCGATCGCCTCGGTGGCGATCTTCCAGTTCCTGTGGGTGTGGAACGACCTGCTCGTCGCCCTCGTCTTCGCGGACGGGCCGGCTGCGCCGATCACGAAGGTGCTGGCGGAGATCACCGGACGCGGCGAGGGCTGGTACCTGCTGACCGCGGGCGCGTTCGTGTCGATCATCGTCCCGCTGATCGTGTTCTTCGCCCTGCAGCGCTACTTCGTCCGTGGGCTCCTGGCGGGCTCGACCAAGGGGTAGCGCGGCGTAACACGCGCGGCCCAGGAGGAGGGAGCGGACGTAGGCTTGATGCCATGTCCGCTCCCTCCTTCGCCACGCGCGCCATCCATGCAGGTCAGGCCCCCGACCCCCTCACCGGCGCGATCATCCCGCCGATCTACCAGGCCTCCACGCACGTGCAGGACGGCATCGGCGGATTCCGGGAGGGGTACGAGTACAACCGTGCCGGCAACCCGACGCGCTCCTCGCTCGAGGTGCAGCTCGCCGCGCTGGAGGGCGGGACCAGCGCGCTGTCGTTCGCCTCGGGTCTTGCGGCCGAGGACGCGCTGCTGCGTGGCATCCTCCGGCCGGGGGATCACGTGGTGCTCGGCAACGACGTCTACGGCGGCACCTACCGGCTGCTCACCCGCGTGCTCGCGCCCTGGGGCATCGAGACCACGACGGTCGAGCTCTCGGATGCGGATGCCGTCCGCGCCGCGATCCGTCCCGAGACGAAGATCGTCTGGCTGGAGACGCCCAGCAACCCCCTGCTGAAGATCGTCGACGTCTCCGCGATCGCAGAGATCGCCCACGCGGCCGGCGTCGTCCTCGTCGTCGACAACACCTTCGCCTCGCCCGCGCTCCAGCAGCCGCTGGCGCTGGGCGCCGACCTCGTCGTGCACTCGACCACGAAGTACCTCGGCGGGCATTCCGACGTCCTCGGCGGCGCCATCGTGCTCGGCGACGATCGCTTCTTCGAGCCGATCAAGTTCCAGCAGTTCGCCGTCGGCGCGGTCTCCGCGCCCCTGGACGCCTGGCTCACCACGCGCGGCATCAAGACCCTCGCCGTCCGCGTGCGTCAGCACTCCGAGAACGCCTCGGCGATCGCCGAGTGGGCGGCTTCCCGTCCTGAGTTCGAGACCGTGTTCTATCCCGGCCTCGCCTCGCACCCCGGCCATGAGATCGCGACCCGTCAGATGAGCGGGTTCGGCGGGATGCTGTCCCTCGCGCTCGCCGCGGGACCGGATGCCGCTCGCACCTTCGCCGAGTCGACGGAGCTCTTCCAGCTCGCCGAGTCGCTCGGCGGCGTCGAGTCGCTGATCGGCTACCCGCCGGACATGACGCACGCCTCCGTGCGGGGCACGGCGCTCGCCGTTCCGGAGAACGTGGTGCGGCTGTCCGTCGGCATCGAGGGGGTCTCCGACCTCATCGCCGATCTCGAGCAGGCCCTCGCGCGCATCGCGCGCTGACCTCCTCGGGCACGTCCCGAGATTCCCGGACAGCCGTCGATCGAGAACACGCCTGTCGGTCAGGATCGGCCGGATCCGCCGACATCCGTGTTCCGAGCCGACATCCGTGTCGATCGCCTCAGGGGAGTAGCATGGTCGGATTGATTCGTTCGAATCGATTCGACCGCTGCGCATCCCGGAAGCTCTCTTGACCGACTCATCCCTGCCCGAAACCACCGACGACACGAACCGACCTGACGAGCTCCCCGCCGACCGCACGCCGAGCGGCAGCATCCGCACCGTCACGGGAAGCATCCGCACCGTGACCGGCAGCATCCGGATCCCGACCGAGACCGGCGCCATCCGCACTCTCGGCGCGAACCCGGCGACGGCCCCGATCATGCTCCATCCCGGAGACGCGATCTCTTCCGGGCGCCGGACCGTCTACATCATCCTGCTCGGTGCGCTCACCGCGCTCGGCCCCTTCACGATCGACCTCTACCTCCCGGCGTTCCCGCTGCTGGAGGAGGACTTCGCGACGACGGCGACGGCCATCCAGCTGACCCTGACCGGCACGATGATCGGCTTCGCGATCGGGCAGCTGGTCGTCGGGCCCCTCAGCGACAAGGTCGGACGCCGCGTGCCGCTGATCTCCGTGACGGCGCTGCACGTGCTCGCCAGCGTCGCCGCGGCCCTCGCTCCCAATCTGCTGCTGCTGGGAGGGGCGCGCGTGCTGATGGGCATCGGAGCCGCAGCCGGCGGCGTGGTCGCGATGGCGATCGTGCGTGATCTTTTCGGCGGGCAGCGTCTGGTCGTCATGCTCTCCCGGCTGGCTCTGGTCTCGGGCGTCGCGCCCGTCGTCGCGCCCCTCGCCGGCTCAGCGCTCCTGGCCGTCATGCCGTGGGAGGGCATCTTCATCGTGCTCGCGCTGTACGGCGCGGTCATGCTGGTCTCGGGTCTCTTCCTCATCCCCGAGACGCTGCCGAAGGAGCGCCGCCAGGATCGCGGATCGTCCACCGTCTGGGAGCGATACCGGATGGTGTTCTCCGACCGTGTGTTCGTCGGCGTGCTCATCATCGGCGGCATGACCTTCTCCGGATTGTTCTCCTACCTCTCCGCATCGTCTTTCCTGTTCCAGCAGACGCATGGCCTGAACGCGCAGGAGTACGGCTGGCTGTTCGCGGCGAACTCCCTCGGCGTCGTCCTGGGAGTGCAGGTCGCGGCTCGCCTCGCCGCCCGCTTCGGTCCGCAGTGGGTGATGGCCTTCTCGACGGCGGGCCTGCTCCTGTCCGGCGTGGCCATCATCGTCACGGATCAGCTCGGGCTCGGGCTGTGGGGCACGGTGATCCCGCTGTTCTTCTTCATGACCTGCTGCGGGTTCACCTTCCCCTGCGCGCAGGTCCTCGCCCTCGACCGGCATGGCAAGGCGGCCGGCACCGCGGCTTCCGTGCTCGGGGCGACGAACAACGGCGTCGCGGCGATCATCTCTCCCGTGGTCTCGCTGATCGCGGGCGGTGCGGGCATCACGGCGACCACCATGGCCGGTGTGATGGTCGGATGCGCCGCCGTCGGCGTCCTCTCGCTGTGGCTCATCGTTCGTCCGCGTTCCGTCGAGATGCTGAACCCCTGAGCGGGATGCCGGGAAGCGGCGGGCGGCGCGGCAGAATGGTCGGATGAGGGCGAGGCTGACGGCGTGGGGGAGCGGTGCGCTGCTCGCCGCGCTCGTGCTCGGCGCCGTGCTCACCGCACAGGGCGTGGACGCTCCGTCGCGCCTCGACGTCTGGTGGCACGGCCTGATGGTCGAGCTGCGGCCCGAGGCGTTGATCGGCTTCTCACACGTGATGAATCGGATTGGCGGAGGCTGGATCGCCGTGTACGCCGTTCCGCTCGGCATCGCGGGCGCGCTGCTGCTGGCCCGGCGGTGGCGGGCGGCGGTGTACGCCGTCGTCGCGTTCGCCGCCAGTGCGCTGCTGGTGCAGCTGCTGAAGCAGATCTTCGGCAGGGCTCGGCCGGAGGACATGCTCGTCGCCAGCGACTTCGGCTCCTTCCCCTCCGGGCATACGGCGAATGCGGCCACGATCGCCGTCGTGCTCTGCGTGCTCTTCCCCCGCGTCTGGACCATCGGTCTCGGCGTGGTGTGGGTCGTCGCGATGGCGGGCTCGCGCACCGTGCTGTCGGTGCACTGGCTCACCGATACGCTGGGCGGGGCGCTGGTCGGAGCAGCCGCAGGGCTTCTCGTGGCCGCCGTGCTGCTGCCCTGGGTGCGAGGCCGCGCCCGCGTTCCCGTGAGATCCGTCGCCCCGTCCGTCGAGGAGTCCGCCGTGCCGAAGATCCGCCCTTACCGTCCCGAGGACCGCGCCGCGCTTTTCGAGGTCTGCGTGAAGACGGCGGACATCGGCGCCGATGCCACGGGCATCCTCTCCGACGATGAGCTCTGGGGCCTGCTGTTCGCGGTGCCGTACGCGCAGCGCCACCCGGATCTGTGCTGGGTCGTCGAGGCCGAGGACGGACGTGTCGTCGGATACATCGTCGCCACCGATGACACGGATGCCTTCGAGCAGTGGTTCCGCACGGAGTGGTGGCCGCCGTTCGCCGAGCGATTCCCCGAGCCCGTGGATCCGCAGACGCGGGAGGAGCGACTTCTCGCATACGCCTACGGACGGGGGCCCGGTCGGGAGCCGAACGCGGCCGCGTATCCCGCGCATCTGCACATCGACCTGCTGCCGGAGACCCAGGGGCAGGGACTCGGGCGACGCCTGATCGAGACGTTGTTCGCGGAGCTGACGCGAAGGGGAGCGCCGGGGCTGCACCTGGGCATGAGCCCGGACAACACCGGAGCCGGCGCGTTCTACGACAGGGTCGGCATGCATCGCCTCCCCAGCCCGGAAGGCACCGTCCTGTACGGCATCCGCTTCGAGGCCTGAGGCGGGGCCGCCCGGGGAGGTGGCCCGCGGGGTCGCCTCGGCTGCCGGAGGTGGTCCGCGTGGCCGCCTCTCGCGCGAGGATGCGGCCAGAGGGAGCCCCTCGCGCACGAAGGCATCGGAACGAGAAAGGCTCAGGGCCCGCGATGCGGGACCCTGAGCCTTCTGGCGGTGACGGCGGGATTCGAACCCGCGGTTGCTTGCACAACACACGCTTTCCAAGCGTGCTCCTTCGGCCGCTCGGACACGTCACCAAGGAACAACCTGTCTATCTTATCCGATCCCCGGAGGGTCGCAGGACAGGGCCGGATGCCTCGAAGATTCTGGAATCCCAATCAGACCGGTATATTGCACTGTCGCGCTCAGATGTGCAGGATCAAGAAGCGTCATCTTGAGATCTGGCATCCCAAAGGATAGTCTTCCAATGCTCGGGTTCGATTCTGGGAAGCATCCTCGAGCACCTCCCCAAAAAGGGGGTCCGTTTCCGGGGGGAGACGGGCCCCCTCCCGGAGAATCTCCCGACCGGATGCGAGAGCCTGCGGTCAGGAAGACCGGTGGCCTCCCGCGCGGCGGAAGTCGATCGCATAGCCGTAGACGACGCGGATGGACTCCTCCGCCCCGTCGGGGTCGCGGAAAGCCAGAGCGTCGTAGAGCACGCGGCAGAACCGGGCTCCGCGGTCGAGATCCTGCATGGTCGTGAGGTAGCTGCGCAGCCGCCAGCGGACCACGAGATCCACGGCGGTGAGCGCGTCGTTCTCCGCGACGTCGAGCAGGTGGATCCGGAACCGCTCCATCGCCTCCTGCGTTCCCTGGGCGTCGCCCGCCTCCGCGAAGGCCTCGATCTCGCGGACGATGCCGAGCAGCCTGCGCAGATCCACGCGGCCGATCCGCTGAGAGGCGATCCGCAGCATGAGCGACGAGAGGCGTTCCGAGACCTGCAGCATGTCGACGACGTCATCCGTGGTGGGCTGATGCACACGCGCTGCCGAACGCGGTCCGCCCGGCACCGCCAGGCCTTCGCCGATGAGCGTCTCGATGGCGCGGCGGGTGGGGATCCTGCCCGCACCGAGCTCCTCGGCCAGCGCGCGTTCCGAGAGGCGGCTGCCCGGGGGCCTGGTCCGATCCAGGATCTGGCCGCGGAGGGCGGAGAGCACTCGCTCGGTCTCCACCCCGAGTCTCAGCTGCTCGCGGTGGAACGCCGCGGAGGCGGCGCCCATCGGCTCGACGGGGTCGGCGTCGATGTCCTCGTCGTCGAACGGGTCGTGAGTGCCGAGCGAGCTCATCAGGCGCACGCGATGCTCTCGCCGCGACGACAGCATCGCCGTTCCCAAGAGCTGCTCCGCGACCGATCCGTCTCGCGAGCCCACTCCGCTCGCGATCAGGCCGGTCGTCTCCGCCAGCGTCCCCGCATCCGAGATCAGGGCCAGCAGATGCCGGACGCGCTGGTCGATCACGGCCGAGGCCTGGGCCAGGACCTGATTGCGCGCGGCGCCGACGACGAGCGCGCGCATCTCCTGCAGGAGATCGCGAGCCGCTGCGGCGTCGTCGGCTGCGGCCGCACGTGCGGCGACCTCGCGCATCCCTCCGATGTCCTCGGGCGTCGCCCGCTCCGCCGCGAGGCGGATGGCGAGCAGATCGAGGCATTCCTGCACCTCCACGAGATCGGCGAGATCCCGTGCGGTGAAGACGCGGACGATGGTTCCGCGGCGCTCTCGGGTCTCGACGAGGCCCTCCAGCGCGAGCGCGCCGAGCGCCGTGCGGATCGGGAGCCTGCTCACCCCCAGCTCCTCGGCGAGAGCCTGCTGCACCAGGCGCTGTCCTGGCGCGAGGGCGCCTTCGAAGATGCGCTCCCGGATGACCTCGGCGACCCGTGCGGCCTCGGACGCAGCCTCGACGTCGGGGGCATCGGGCGCGTCGGTCATGCCGTCTTCCTCGGTCGAAAGTGTCCAGTCCAGAGTGCGTGCGTGCACGCAGCCGCCGCCGTTCCCCCGGTTGCCCCTCGGCGTCGAAGCTCGTATCGGCACCCTATCGCATGTGCTCGGGAAGGCTCCGTGGGCGACGCGCTTAGGATCTCAGAGTGGCAACTCCCAAGATCGTGCTCTTCTACGTCTTCACCCCGCTCGCCGACCCTGAGGCGATCCGGGTGTGGCAGCGCGACCTCGGCGCGGCGCTGCGGCTCCGCGGACGCCTGATCATCTCGAAGGACGGCGTGAACGGCACGCTCGGAGGCGATCTGCCCGCCCTGAAGAAATGGGCCAGATCGCTCCGCTCCTATGCGCCGTTCGCGGATGCGGACATCGCCTGGAGCGAGGGCACGGCGATCGACGCCGACGGCTACAGCACGGACTTCCCCAAGCTGAGCGTCAGGGTCCGAGAGGAGATCGTTTCCTTCGGCGCGCCGGGGGAGCTGCGCGTCGACGAGCACGGGGTCGTGGGAGGAGGGCGGCGGCTGAGCCCCGAGGCGCTGCACGAGCTGGTCGGAACGCGCGACGACGTCGTCTTCTTCGACGGGCGCAACGCACTGGAGGCGCAGATCGGCCGGTTCCGCGGTGCGATCGTCCCCGACGCCGAGACCACGAGGGACTTCGTCGGACTGCTCGACTCCGGCGCGTACGACGATCTGAAGGACAAGCCGATCGTCACCTACTGCACCGGAGGGATCCGCTGCGAGGTGCTGTCGAGCCTCATGACGTCCCGCGGTTTCGGCGAGGTCTATCAGCTCGAGGGCGGCATCGTCCGGTACGGCGAGGAATACGGAGACGACGGCCTCTGGGACGGCTCGCTGTACGTCTTCGACGGACGAGGCTCGGTGGACTTCTCCGATCATGCGGCGGTGATCGGGGAATGCGCGGGATGCGGGAGTGCGACCAAGCGCACCGCGAACTGCCCCGACGCCGGCTGCCGTGTCCAGCAGGTCGTCTGCGCGGCGTGCGATGCCGTCGCCTGCGCCGCGCACGGCTGAGCGGGCGCGACTCAGACGAGCGCGCTCCGGCGGGAGGGGCGCTGAGCGAAGAGCGAGCGCGGCAGCAGGCGCGCCGCGAACCGGCTGCGCGGATCGACCGCGGCGCGCAGATCGGCGAGGACGGTGTGAAGCGGCGTGGCGAGATCCCCGGCATCCTGCGGCGAACGCGCGTAGCTGACCTGCTCGATCGCCGCGACGAGGACGCGCAGCGCCTCCGGATCCGCCCGGCGGGCGGACTGCAGCTCGGCGGCGCGCACCCGTGGAGTGTCGGCTTCGGACGGGCTCAGGCCGAGGTCCAGCATCGTGTCGCGCAGCTCCGTCCAGGCGGCGGTCGCATCGCCGCCCGACGCGCGGCGCATCCGCAGCATCCGAAGTCCTTGGCGGATCAGGGCCGGGAGGAGCAGGACGAGGAGGACGCCGAGGACGATGAGCATCACGGGCGTCGGGTCGAGGCGGCGCAGCGTGTCGGTCCCGCCGGCCTCTGCGCCCGGCCGGTCTTCGGGGGCGATGGTCGGAGCGGTCGTCGGAGCGGTCGTCGGGGCTGCGCTCGGCGCCTCGGGGGCGTCGGGATCGGCCCCGGCGCCGCCCTCGGTCTCGGCAGGGGCGAAGGAGGTGGCGACGCCGAGCGTCGCGGTCGGCTCGAACGGCACCCAGCCGATGCCCTCGAAGTGCACCTCGGGCCAGGCGTGCAGCTGGTCGCTCATCACCGAGTAGACGAACTCGTCGCCGCGCTTCTCGTCGGTGAGCCGGCCCGGCAGGTAGCCGACGACGATGCGCACCGGCATGTCGAGCGTCTTGGCCATGAGCGCGAAGGCGCCGGCGAAGTGGATGCAGTACCCGGAGCGCACCTCGAGGAAGGTGGCGACCGCGTCGGCACCCGTGCCGTCGAAGCCTTCGTCCACCGGCGTGTCGATCGAGTACTCGAACTGGTTCCGGAACCAGTCCTGCAGGGCGATCAGCCGGTCGTAGTCCGTGTCCGCGTCGGCGGTGACCTCCCGTGCGGTCTGCGCGATGAGCGGCGGCAGGTCGTCGGGAAGCGGCGGCGTCCGTCCGGCATCCGAGACCCGCGCGGCGGTGATCTGCTCGAGCGTCGGCTGCACGAGCGCCGAGGTCACGGTGTAGTCGCTGCCCGAGGCGTCGGCCCGCTCCGAGACGAGGGTGCGGTTCTCCGGCATGGCCTCCCAGCCGCCGGGGAGCCCGACGACGCGCTGCGCCGGATAGGGCAGCGGAAGTCGGGAGCTCGACAGGCCGAGGATCCGGATCGAGGTCGACCGTGCGGTGCCCTCGACATCCTCGGACCAGTCCGGATCGCCGAAGCCCTCCGTCAGAGGCGCGGTGTCGCCGCGGTCCGGACGCCACACGTCCCCGTTGAACCGGGAGAGCGTCGCGATCCGCAGGTACGGCGCCGTCTCCGCCGTGGTCGCGAGCGTCATGACCTGGATCGGGTCGGGGCGGCGCAGGTCGTCGCCGAGCCGCAGCGTCGCATCGATCGACACCCCGGCTCCGGTCATCAGCCAGTTCGCCGAGACGGGGAGCGCCGGCGCGACGATCACGGCGACGAGGACGGCGACGGCCCCGGTGCCGACCGCGGTCAGAGCGGATGAGCGGCGCGGCGACCGGCGATCGCCGCGCGCGGCGCGCCGCAGCAGCACCAGCACCACGATGGCGAGGGCGATGAACCAGACGACGTCGGGGTCGCCCAGCGTGATGATCATCGGCAGGGCGCCGACGACGGTGACCAGGATCGCGGTCAGCAATGGCCGGCGGAGGGCCACGAGCTGGTCGATGAGGATCGCCACTACGGCGAACGCGGCGCCGAGCACGGCACGCAGGGCGACGGTGTCCGCGATCGGCGCGTTGCCGTTGTAGATCTCGGAAGCGGCCTGGACCCCGTACTGCCCGAAGACCGCCAGGGTCGAGAGGGTGGGGATGAAGCCGAGGACGGCGGTCTGAGGGAGCAGGACCGCCGTGAGCACGAACAGCGCGACGGCGATCTGGACGGCGAGCGCGACGACGGCGCGGACTCCCGCCCGCTTGCGGTGCAGCAGCGCGCGGGTCACCGCTCCCGTCGCCGCGACGCCCAGGATCGCGGTCATCACGACGAAGGTCCAGGGGCCGGCGGCGATCACCGGAACGTAGGGCCAGAGGGCGACGATGCCCGCCAGCAGGGCGAGGACGGCGGCGCCGACGACCGGCTCGCGGCGCGACGCCATGTCGCGCCGGACTGCGGCGGACGACGCGTCAGCGGGGGACATGGCCGCCTCCCGTCGTCACGCGCTCCGGCAGGGCGTCCTCCCAGGATGCTGCGATGTCGTCCGTCAGCCGTCCGGTCGACCAGCCGTGGGCGGATGCCGCGGCGAGAGCGTTCTCTTCCGGATCGGTGACGAGGAGCATCGGCACGGCCGCTCCGCCGTGCCGCAGCTGCTCGGCGCGGTCGGCGGAGAGCCGTCCGGTGATCACGACGAGCGGACCCGCCGACGCGCCGCCGACGAGCTCGGCGATATCGCGGGTCGCTCCGCGCGGCGTCAGCGTAGCCAGGGCGACCAGCAGCTCGTCACGGTCGTCCTCGTGCCCGCGCAGCGCGCCCAGCACCGTGCCGGCGCTGTCGAGGACGTCCACGCCGTACCCTTCCCCGGCCAGATGCAGCGCGGCGGAGGCGCATGCGGACACGGCGGCCTCGAAGGCGGGGTCGGGCTCGCCGCCCGGGCGCGCCCAGCTCTGCGCCGCCCTGTCGATCACGACGAGCGCGTCCGGACTGGACTCCTCTTCCTCCTGGCGGACCATGAGCTCCCCGCGATGGGCCGTCGCCCGCCAGTGGATGCGGCGCATCGAGTCCCCGGAGACGTAGTGACGCGGGGACAGGTTGTCGCTGCCGGGGCCGAGCCTGCTCGAGGAGAGGTGAGCGGTGCCGCCGGCCGCGCCCAGGCGGACCGTGAGCGGGGCGAGGGGCACGATCTCGGGCACGACGGTGACCGTGCGGGTCTCGCCGAAGGCCTGTTCCCGCTGGGCGAGCCCGAAGGGGTCCACGGTGTACAGCAGGAGCGGTCCCACCGGCCAGACGCCCCGGCGCATCCCGGTGATCGGATAGCGCAGCATCTCCCGCTCCGGCGGGTACTCCCCTGAGGCGTCGCCGGTGACGGCATCGGGGAGCATGTCACGCCAGACGCCGTGCGGCACGCGCAGCGAGCGGAGCGCGAATCGCACAGTGACGCGGGACTCCTCGCCGACGGTGAGCAGATCGGTGGAGATCTGGCGAGCGACCGTTCCGCTGCGCCGGGGTGCGTGCACGACGATCGCGGACAGGAGGGTGAGCAGGAACAGCAGCACGGCGACGTACAGCAGGATCGGCGCCGCCACGATGTTCGCCGCGATCACGAGGAGCACGCCGAGCACGAGCGCTCCCGCCCCACGGGCGGTCAGCGGACGGCGACGGCGGGCGGACATGCTCAGGCGCGGGTGGCGACGGGCACGCGCACCCGCTCGACGATCTGCGCGAGCGCGGCCTCGACGGGCTGGGCTCCGGCCCGGTGCACGCCGCGGGCGGGGAGCAGCCGGTGCGCGAAGACCGGGATGAGGAGATCGGTGAGGTCGTCGGGGATGACGAACTCGCGTCCGTCCAGGGCCGCCCACACCTTCGCGGCGCGCACGAGCTGCAGAGTAGCCCTCGGGCTCGCGCCGAGGTGCAGGCTCGGATCGGTGCGCGTCGCCTGCGCGAGGGCGACGGCGTACTCCTCGATGCTCGGGGCCACGTGCACGGCGCGCGCCCAGGCGATCAGCGCGCTGACCTCGCCGGCGCCGAGGACGGAGGTGATCCCCGCCAGCGGGTTGACGGTGTCGCGCTGGCGGAGCATGAGCGCCTCCGCCGCAGCGTCCGGATACCCCATCGAGATGCGCATCATGAACCGGTCGCGCTGGGCCTCGGGGAGGGCGTAGGTGCCCTCCATCTCGAGGGGGTTCTGCGTGGCGACGACGAGGAACGGCTCGGGCAGCGTGTGCGTGCGGCCGTCGACCGTGACCTGCTTCTCCTCCATCGCCTCCAGGAGCGCGGACTGCGTCTTGGGTGAGGAGCGGTTGATCTCGTCGGCGATCACGATGTGCGCGAAGATCGCGCCCTGCTTGAACTCGAACTCGTGCTCCACGGGGTTGTAGACGCTCACGCCCGTGACGTCGCCGGGGAGGAGGTCGGGGGTGAACTGGATGCGGCGCACGGTCGCGTCGACGCTCGCCGCGAGAGCCCGCGCGAGCATCGTCTTGCCGACGCCGGGAACGTCCTCGATGAGCAGATGCCCCTCGGCGAGGAAGCACACCAGCGCACTGCGGACGGCATCCGCCTTGCCGTCGATGACCTGGCCGACCGAGGCCAGGATGGCGGAGGTCTGCTCTGCGAACCGCTCGGCGGTGATCCGGGTTGCGTCCTCGTGCATTCGTTCCCTCTCGCCTTCGTCGGGTGGTGAACCGATCGTAACCCGGGCGTCCGGCACCGGCGCGGCTGTGCAAGAATCAGCGCATCATGACTTTCGGGGGGCTCTGCGGCAGGGAGCGCCATGGGCGGCGGCGGTCGCGAGATGCGAGCGATCGTGTTCAACGATACTGACCCGACCCAGGACGACCCGGCACGGGAGGCCGCGTTCAATCGGATGTTCTACGAGCACTACGTCCGGCTTCTCCGTTACGTCGAGACGTTCGTGGACTGCGACGGGGAGGCGGAGGTCTTCGTACAGGAGGTCTTCGCACTGGCCTGGCGGAAGTTCGACCCGCGTCGGCCCTTCACCTCGGTCTGGCTGCGCAACACGGCGCGGAACAAGATCGCCGATGCGCAGCGTCGGCGGGACACGGAGGAGCGGATGCTCGGGGAGAGGGTTCCGCTGACGACCGGCCCTCATCCGCTGGCACCGGACACGTTCGAGAGGATGGCGTTGCGGCGCGCGCTCCTGAACCTCTCCAACGTGGAGGCGCGCGTCATCGAGGCGCACTACACGAACGGGCTGTCCGGCAAGGAGATCGCGCGTGAGGAGGGCAAGACGGAGGACGCGATCCATGCGATCCTGAGCCGCGCGAGGAAGAAGCTCCGCAAGGAGCTCGGCACCCGGCTGAATCAGGCCCTCTGAGCATCGGACGCCGCGCTGGGAGCCCTCCCATTGCGCGAACGAGGAGTTCCTGACAAAACCCGTTTTCTCGGATTTCTCTCTTGTCCGAACTCTCAGCGAGCCCATAGATTCCGGCTGTGCCCCATAACTCCATGACCGGCCGCGCGCGCGTGGTGACAGCGGTGTCCGGTGCGATCGTCCTCGCTCTGACGAGCAGTGTTCCCGCCTATGGCGCCGGTCCTGCCGGGGCGTCGCCGGTATCGGGCGCCGTGGGTGCCGTGGCGCCTCCGAGTATCGGGACTCTCGTCCAGGCGGCGCAGCAGCGGGCTGTGAGCACGGGTGAGCCGGTACCGGTCGAGAGCCTGACGACTCCGACGGAGCTGACGACGGCGCTGCCCGACGGGACGATGCAGTACGAGGCCGCGACGCTGCCGGTCCGGGTCGAGCAGGACGGCGAGTGGGTGCCGATCGACACCGATCTGGAGCGCGACGGCGACTGGTACGCGCCGGCGGCTTTCGTGACGCCCGTGCGCTTCTCGGCGGGAGGCTCGGACGTCCTGAGCGAGGTGCAGGCCGAGAGCGGCGAGTGGGTGACGGAAGTGTGGCCGCACGGCACTCTCCCGGCGCCGACGATCGACGGCGACACGGCGACGTACGCGGAGGTCCTGCCGGACGTCGATCTCAAGCTGACCGCCACGAAGACGGGCCTCGCCTCGGTGTACGTCGTCAAGACCGCCGCCGCCGCGTCGAGTCCCGAGCTCGCCGATCTGCACGTGCTCGTCGAGGGCGCGGACGTCGAGGAGGCCGAATCCGGGATGGCGCGGGCGGAGACGGACGAGGGCGCAGAGCTGATCGCCGGGCAGCCGCTGTGGTGGGACGCCTCCGACGGCGGCACCTTCCGGGAGCCGGGCGGGGAGCTGCCGGTGCTGCCCGTCGAGCACGTGATCGGCGCTGACCGGGTGTCGATGGACGTCGCCGCGTCGATCGACGTCGAGGAGGATCGCACTGGGGAGGACGTCACGTATCCGCTGTTCATCGATCCGGATTGGAGTTCGGGCGAGACGGCCTCCTGGTACACGGACGCCGCGTTCCCGAGCCAGTCCTACCTGAGCCCGAGCGGGACGAGCGTGCTGCGGGTCGGGAACTATCAGGAATTCAAGTCGCGCATGTTCTTCCAGTTCCCGCTGAGTGCGATGTCGGGCAAGGAGATCATCTCGGCGAAGCTGAACACGAAGCAGGTGAAGGTCGCGGCGTGCGGTGCGCAGGCGCTCGGCGTCTACTCGTTCGGACCGAAGACGGCTGGTTTCACCTGGAACCAGGAGCAGAGCTTCGCATCGGGCACGTGGGGGTCCACCGCGCTGCAGAGTCGCAACGACGGAGATTGCGGGACGGCCGCCAAGACCGTCGGCTGGACGGTCACGGCCGGTGTGCAGAGCAAGCTGGGGGCGTCTTCGATCCAGTTCGGATTCAAGCCGGCCAACACGACGGTGCCGTCGCGGCGGCACTTCAGCCGTGACGCGACGCTGGTCGTGAACTACAACACGCGGCCGAACACGCCCACCGCTCCGACCATGACGGCTCCGTCGCGGACCTGCGCGACGACCGCTGCGACGGCCGTCGGGGTGTCGGCGACCAGCGTGACCGTGCGCGCGAAGACGACGGATCCGGATGCCGGAAACGTCAGGACGCACTTCTACCTGGCTGAGGCTGGGGCGCTGGGCACCACCGTGCAGAAGGTCACCACCCCGATGATGGCGCAGGGCAATCAGTCGATGACGATCTCGGGTCTGGAGGAGGGGACGACCTACGCCTGGCGCGCACAGGCGTCCGACTTGCGGCTCACGAGTCCCGGGTACAGCTCGTGGTGCTACTTCTACATCGACACGACGAAGCCCTCGGTCCCCGCGATGAGCAGCGCTGCAACCTCCTTCGCCGTTGGCTCACCTGTCGAGGTGGCGGTGTCCGGTGCTGCCAGCGATGTCGCCGGGTATGTCTACTGGGTGGCGCCAGGAGCGCTGGTCGCCCCATCTCCTGCCATCCCGGTCGGCGGCACGGTGTCTCCGACCGCCGCGCCGCCCGTATGCAGCGACGTCGTCCTGCAGAACGTCCGCCTCGCGTGCGCCAACGGAACGACAGCGGTATCGATAAGCGTAGCCCCGGTCGATTCGCTGTCCACGCTCTGGGTCTCGGCATACGACAAGGCAGGGAATCAGTCTGCGGCAAGCGGGTTTCCGCTCTATCCCGACGGGAACGTTGCGACGCCTGCGGCCGCCGCGAACATCGACGGTGGCCATGCATGGCAGGTCACGAGCCTCTCATCGCCTTTGCCCGAGGTGATACCGGACTCCAACCCGTGGGCCGGATCGAACGCGATCGATCTGACCATCCCGGTGGGGTCGTGGGCGACGGTTACGGACCTGATCGACCCGCCCTTCGAATATCCCGTCCTGAGCGGCGGAACAGTCCCTGAGGCATGGATGTCGATCGCGACCGACAGCGCGCCGGTGAATGTCGGAGCGAGCTTCAGCTTCAGCCTCTGGCTCAAGGTTCCACAGCTGCCTCCAGTGGATCAGCCCATCGCAGTCCAGGGCGGCTCAACCGCAGTAGGCAGCTATGAACTGAAGGTGACCCCGTCCGGACAGTACGCATTCTGCGTGGGGCATACGACGATCGAGTGCGCGACCGGGGGAACGGTCACGGTCGGCTCCTGGCAACTGGTCACCGGAATCTGGGATGCCGGGAACAAGCAGATCCGGCTGCTGCTCGGGAACTCGATCACACCGGTGGCCATTCGGGGGCATGTCACGGGAGGCGGAACATGGCCGACCGGCGGGCAGCTCGAGTTCGCCCCGGCTCCCGACACCAACCGGTATTGGGGCCTACTCGCCGACCCTGTCGTCGTCCCGGGTGTCATCGACCGTGACCAGCTCGCCCAGATTGCGGGCTTCGTCCTGCCGTTCAGCTGATCGGAGAGAACCATGAGTATGGGAAGAGCCTCGCGCCGGGCGGCCACGGCGATCGCGACGGTGGTGGCGGTGCTGGGCGGCATGTTCATCGGGGTGCCCACGGCGGCGTTGGCCGATGTTGACGAGATTCCGCTGACAGGACAGTACGACGCCGGCGACCCGATCCCCGGCGATGTGCTCGGAGCCAAGAGCAAAGCAGGATTGCCGAGCTCATCGCGGTCGGTGAAGGCCGAGCAGCAGCCTGTGATCGATGGCGTCGCACCGGAGCTCATTGACGTTCCAGTAGGCGATGTCGATGTCGTGCAGACGGAGGGCTCCGACAAGACAGACCCCGCTGTCGTCATCGGCGAATGGCAGGAGGTCGGCAACAGCGGCGTGGCGGTAGCATCCGCGGAGACCGCCGATGAGGACCGCAGCCCGGAAGCGCTCACGGTGAGCCTGCTCAGCGATGCGGAGGCCGACGAGCTCAGGCTCGTCGGACCCGTGGTCTCGCTTGCTCTGGAGGGTGAGGAAGATGACGTGGCGCCCGTGGGTGTGAGCGTCCCCGTCGATCTGCTCGAGGGCACATTCGGCGCGGATTTCGAGTCGCGCGTGCAATGGGTGCAGGTGCCGATCGCGGACGGCAAGCCTCTCCTCGAGGATGCCACGCCGATCGCAACCGCGTCGATGAAAGACTCCGTCGTGCTCACGCCCGCGGTGTCCTCAGCCCCGACGATGGTGACAGCGCTCGCCGGCGCCACCTCCACGGATGGCACGGGTTCGTATGCGGCGACTCCGCTGAAGTCCTCGTCCACGTGGGATGTCGCCGAGCAGACCGGCGCATTCACCTGGTCGTATGACATGCCGGTTCCCGGTCCTGGCATCGGTCCGGTCCCCTCCGTGAGCCTCGCCTACAACTCGCAGGCGGTCGATGGAGCTACAGCCTCGACGAACAATCAGCCCTCTGCCGTCGGCGAGGGCTGGGACATCACGGGATCCGGTTTCATCGAGCGCAGCTACGTCCCATGCGCGAAGGACGACGGCGCGAGCGGCGCCGTGGCGACGTCGGGTGACCTTTGCTGGCGTACGGACAACGCCACGATCTCGTTCGGCGGGCACTCGGGCGCGCTGATCAAGGACACGACATCCGGCAAGTGGCGTCTTCAGAACGATGACGGCACGCGGTTCGAGCATCTTTCCGGCACGGCTGCCGGGTGCGCCGCCAACGGGACTGCCTCTACCGACTGCTGGAAGATGACGACCACCGATGGCACCCAGTACTTTTTCGGCCTCAACAGGCTGCCGGGTTGGAGCACGGGTAAGGCGGTGACGAACTCGACCTGGACTGTGCCGGTGTTCGGCAACGATGCCGGAGAGCCGTGTCATGCGTCGACGTTCGCCGCTTCGTCTTGCATGCAGGCCTGGCGGTGGAATCTGGACTATATCGTCGACGTTCACGGCAACGCGCAGGCACTCTACTACACGGCGGAGACTAACAAGTACGCGAAGAACGGCACCGGCGCCACCGTCTATCAGCGCGGCGGCGTGCTGTCGAAGATCGAGTATGGTCTTCGTGCGAGCAACGTCTACGGTGCGAACGCCGCAGGCTACCGTGTTCTCTTCACCTACGACAGCAAGGGGCGCTGCAACGGCACGGGCTCGACCTGCACCACGGCTGCGCTGGATGCGGCGACGATGCCTGCGCACCCGTCCGCATATCCGGACGTCCCCTTCGACCAACTGTGCACGGGAACGTCATGCAGTGCGTCGCAGATCGTCCCCTCCTTCTTCACGAACGCACGGCTGGCCACGGTGAAGTCCCAGGCGCTCGTTTCGAGTTCGTATTCGACGGTCGACACTTGGACGCTCTCCCACTCCTATCCGGCTCCCGGTGATGGCACATCCCCAGCGCTGTGGCTCACGCAGGTGCAGCGGACCGGTACGGCCGCAGGTCAGAGCGCCATCAATGAGCCGGCGACGGTGTTCAGCGGCACGACGATGCAGAACAGGGTGTGGGTGACGGACGGACTCGCTCCGCTCGATAAATGGCGGCTGAGCTCGATCAAGACCAGTCTCGGGGCCATCATCAGCGTGAACTATCAAGCCGCGCAGTGCACGCCGGCGCAGGCGTCGGCGATCTTGGCGGATCTGCCGAATAATACGAAGTGGTGCTTTCCCTCCTGGTGGGTTCCAGAGTCGACCATCCCGCTGGGCGGGCGTCAAGATCTGTTCCACAAATACCCGGTGAAATCGATCGTCATGGACCCCGTCAACGGTGGGCCGCTCAGCAAGGTTCAGCAGACGGACTACTCCTATGGCACGCCACGCTGGCGATACAACGACTCCCCGTTGACGGTGGCGAACTCGCGCACGTGGAACGTGTTCGCCGGCGTCGATACCGTCGAGGTGCGTGAGGGAAACCCGGCTACGCCCTCTGCGCTGAAAGTGTCGAAGTACACGTACTACCAGGGCATGAACGGTGATCGGGCATCCGACTCGGGCGGCACGAAGACAGTGAACGTCGCCGGGACCAGCATCGCGGACCAGCGCTGGTTCGGCGGTCAACTCTACCGGCAGCAGACGTTGGTAGGTGTCGGTGGCGCGGTCATCTCGAGTGAGGTGTACACGCCGTGGGCGTCAGCGGTCACTTCGAACGACGGATCTCGCGCAGCGCGCATGACCGCTGTGCAGAAGACGGTCGTGACGGAGCCTGTGTCGACGGGGGGCAGTCGTACGCTCACGACGCAGACGACGTTCGACGCGACGTACGGATATCCTCTGACCGTCTCTACGGCACCCTCGGACGCTGCGGGCACATGCGTCACGACGGACTACGCTTCGGCGAACACGACGAAGTGGATCATCGGTCTGCCCAGCAGAGTCACGACCGTCGAGAAGACCTGCGCCACGATCGCGTCGGCGTCGTATCCGGACGATCTGCTCGGCGATAGCAAGACCGTCTATGACGGCCTTGCGTGGGACGCGGCTGCGACGCGGGGTCTGCCGACGTCGACGCAGGCGGTGGACCGTTACGACGGTTCGACGCCGCACTGGTCGACGATCGGTACCGTCACGTACGACACGCTGGGTCGCGTGCTCACGACGACGGATGCCCTGGGCCGGACCAGTAGCACCGCATACTCTCCTGCGGCTGCCGTCCCTTTGCTGAGTACCACGGTGACGAATCCCGCGCCTTTCAGCTGGGCGGTGCAGACGACGTACGAGCCGACCACGGGTTCCGTTTCGCAGACCGTCGATCCGAACGGATCGACGACGACGATCGCCGTGGATGCGCTGGGGCGCGCCAGCAAGGTGTGGCTGCCGCTGCGGACGAAGGCGGCGAACCCTGACTCTCCTTCGCTGTCGTTCGAGTACACGCTCTCGCAGACGACGCCCAACGCGGTCAAGAGCAGCACCGTCACCGGTGGAGGGACCGTCTCGACGTTCGAGCTGTTCGACGGACTCGGCCGAAACGTGCAGACGCAGAGTTCGGCGGTGGGTGGCGGCGCGGTCGTCAAGACGACCAACTACGACGATCAGGGACGCGTCTATTTCGTGGACAACGAGTACTGGACTGCTTCGATCTCGCCGGGGACAGCGTTCTTCACCCCTGACAGCGAGAACAACATCCCATCTCAGGTGATCACGGCCTACGACGCGGTCGGGCGCACGCTGACCTCCACCTTGAACAGCTCCGGGGCGGTGCATTCCCAGACGGTGACGACCTATGGGGGTGCCGATCGCGTGGACACGACTCCACCGGCAGGCGGGACGCCGACGAGGGTGATCACCAACAGCCTGGGGCAGCAGATGAAGCTCGTCCAGTACCTGGGAGGCACGATCAGCGGTTCGGGGCAGGAGACCACATACGTCTACGACGGCGGCGGGCGGATGACGGCCATGACCGACCCGGCGGGCAACGACTGGACCTGGACATACGACCTTCTCGGCAATCGCGCCGGACAGGATGACCCCGACTCCGGCGCGAGCAGCGCGACATATGACCTGGTGGGGAACAAGACCTCCACGACAGATGCACGCGGTGTGACGGTGGCTACGGCGTACGACGCGCTGAACCGGAGGACAGCAGTCCGCTCCGGCAGCTCGTCCGGCCCCCTTCTCGCATCGTGGACCTATGACACGGCGACGCTCGGCAAGGGCTATCCGGCCAGCTCCACTTCATACACGGGGTCCACCGCGAGCGCACCGGGGCTCGCCTACACGACGAGCACGTCGAAGTACGATGCTGCGGGGAATCCGCTGGACAGCACGGTCTCCATCCCGTCAGGAGCGCCGGCGTTCGCCGGGACGTCCTACACGACGACGAACTACTATCACCCGGATAGCACGCTCCTTGCGAAAGTGGTTCCTGCCGTCGGCGGCCTTCCCAGCGAGACGATCCGATACTCGTACGATTCGTGGGGGCGGCTCAGCGGAATCCGAGGAGCGTCGATCGTCCTCGGTAGCACGATCTACACACCTATCGGCCAGCTGGCGGAGTTCACACGCCCGAACGGTGTGGGTCGCACGGCGTACTCCACGTACGGGTACGACCCGGCAACCGGTCAGATTGCATCGATCGTCGACAACGCCGTGTTCGACGGGTCGGGCCACTATGTCGCGCAGCGCTCTTACACGCGTGACAAGGCGGGCAACGTCACGTCCGAGGTGTTCAGCGCTACTCATCCGACGGCGGTGACGCAGAAGACGTGCTACTCGTACGATGGCCTGCGGCAGCTCACGCGGGCGTGGACGCCGGCTGGTTCGACGTCGTGTTCGACGGCTCCGTCGGTGGCGGGCCTGGGAGGTGCGTCGCCGTATTGGGTCGACTATGCGTATGACATGGCGTCGGGGAATCGGACGAGCACGACGGTGCATGCGGCGTCTGGGGATCTGACGGCGGAGTATGCGTACGCGGATGCCGGGGACCCTCGTCCCCATGCGGTGACCGAGGTCACCGGTGATGCCGCTCTCGGCACGGGGGAATACTCTTACGATGACGCGGGCAATCAGACGTCTCGTCCGGGGCAGTCGGTGACCTTCGATGCGGTGGGGAAGGTGGTGGAGGTGTCTGAGGGGTCGGAGACGTTGACGCAGGTGTTTGATGCGGATGGGAATCTGTTGTTGTCGGACAGTTCTTCCTCTGGTGCGTCGTTGTTCTTGGGGGAGACGACTCTTTCTCAGGGGTCTGGTGTTGCTGCTGTGGAGGGGTTCCGGACGTATGCGGGTGCGGGTGGGCGGCCGGTGGCGCAGCGTTCTGCGGTGTCGGGGGTGTCGGGTTCGACGGTGGCGTGGTTGTTCTCGGATGAGCAGGGCACGGTGGATGTGCGGTCGAATGCGACGAGTGGGGCGACGACGCAGCAGTATCGGGATCCGTTCGGTGGCCCGTTGGCGGGGACGGGGCCGGGGTGGGCGGATGGGAAGGGGTTCTTGGATAAGCCGGTCGCGGTGTCGGTGGGGTTGACGGTGGTGGGGGCGCGGACGTATGACCCGGTGTTGGGGAAGTTCTTGTCGGTGGATCCGGTGATCGATACCGGCCTGCCGCAGCAGAACACGGGGTATGCGTACTCCGGGAACAACCCCATCACCTACAGCGACCCGAGCGGACTCAAATTCGCCATCGCCAACGCCGAAGCGAGTGGGCAGAAGCCGAAGTCGGAGCCGCGGAAGTTTACTCAGCTTCCTGGTTGCAAGTGGGGGTCGCCGAATTGTCGAGGTGCGTCGTCTAGGAGCGCGCATGATGGGATCGTGAATGGTCAGGTGGATCCGTGTCGTGCCTTTAATCCGAAGAAGTGTGAAGTCAGGGATGAACTCGTCAGGCCTGGTCTCGAGTGGTATGCGCGTCTCGGTACTCTCGTGACTGATTTCATGGGTCAGAACTATTGGGCGCGGGATTTGGCAAACCTACCGGCCACAGGGCTGGCGTTGTTGACGGTCGCGCTTGGTGAAGGGAAGTGCGGTTACAGCGAGACCGCTGGCATCCAGGTGTGCTCGGGGAGTGCCTTCGCGCAACGAGGCGGAACAACAATAGGAAGCGTGTTCCTGACTACTGGTGGTGATAGAGAGATTGCTGAAATTCTCAGCGGCGGGTCGGACAACGAAGCACTATTGGCTCATGAAGGTCGGCATGCGTCTCAGTGGGCGGGGTATGGGAATGTCTCGTTTGCGCTTGCGTATTCGGGGGAGATGTTGCTTTCTCAGATCACGACGGGGGATGTCGGATGCGGGAACTTCTTCGAGCACGATGCCGGGATGCTGGAAGGAGGATACAGTGCGGGATGTCAATAATAAGGTGAGTCGATCTCGAATCTCGTTCTTGACCGGTCTCGGGGTGGTTCTTCTTGTCGGGTGCACAGCGTGCTTTCCCTCACGTCCGGATTTTTCGGGACCAGTTTCTCTTACGGTCGTGGATGATCAGCTAGCATTCGTTCAGTGTGCAATGTCCACTATAGATGCAGATGCGATTGGTATGGTGGCGCAGGACGAGAGCGTAGATGACGGTCCGATATGGATGCTTATATCAGCAGATGCGGGTGCAAGTGGCAAAACTGCAACGATTCCTGCGAGAGTTCCGATCACCGCCGGGGAAGAGCTGGGTGGTTTGCACCGTGGCGATGAGGATGCCTTCTCCGTAACAGAATTAACCGGCAAGTCGGGCGTATTTATCAAGATCGCAGCCGAAGATATTCGTATTGAACAGGACATCGAGTTCGATGCCAGCGATCTGGCGGAGGGGAAGTATGTCTATCCTTCGGGTGAGGTATCGGATGATCCTTGCGGGATGCCCGGGGCGTTTGGGGAGTAAAGGGTTTTCGTTCGGTGGCCCGTTGGCGGGGACGGGGCCGGGGTGGGCGGATGGGAAGGGGTTCTTGGATAAGCCGGTCGCGGTGTCGGTGGGGTTGACGGTGGTGGGGGCGCGGACGTATGACCCGGTGTTGGGGAAGTTCTTGTCGGTGGATCCGGTGATCGATACCGGCCTGCCGCAGCAGAACACGGGGTATGCGTACTCCGGGAACAACCCCGTCACGTACAGCGACCCGACCGGACTCAAATTCGCCATCGCGGCACCAGATGCATCGGGTGGTGGCAAAGTCGGAGGGGACTACAAAGTTCCGTGGGGGCCAGGTAAGCCCTATATTTATCAGCCCGGAAAGCCTAAAGTTCAGTTCACCGAGGCGCAGCTCGAAAATCTCGGCGATGCCTTGCAATACTCGAGTTGCGCAAAGTATCCTACGATAGGCGTACCCTGCGGGCCCGACTACGCTGAGGTCAATAACGAGCTGAATGCTGCGGTTTTCGAGGCGACAAAGGTCGTAGTTATTCTGGCAGTGCTTCGAGGTAGTCCGACTGCAAGCAGAGTGGCAATAAGGTCTGGTACCGGTGTCGCCTCGCAATTGGAACGCACTGGTACAGCGTTAACCAAGAGTGACGTGTTTCACCGTTCGGTCACTTGGGGCACCGATAATCCACTAGCTCAACAGTTTTCGATCACTGGTAACGACGGAGCGGTGAGAGATCTGTACCAACTGAAGGGTGAACTCAACGGGAAGTCTGGTATCTTTGAGTGGATAATTGACCGCAGTGGCCCGTCTGCGGTCGTAACTCATCAGAGGTTTATCCCGGGCGGCAGCGTTACTGGCGTCCCGAATCAGGTGGTTCCCTAATGAAGAAGCTCAGTCTCGCCTTTGTCCAACACGCTGGGATCGCGTTAGGAACGCAAGATTTACTTGTGGGAGTTGCGATTGGGGCGATTGACCGGGACCAAGCAATCCAGATCTGCTCTGCATCAGGCTCAAGAGATGAGTATGAGGTCTTAGCGGATCGGTTCGACGATGGTGACCTGATGCAGTCTCTGAATGAAGGCATATGGCCATCTGGGCATACTTCCTCAATGCGAAAATGGACGTACTTAGAGATGGTCTCAATCTTTGAAGATCGGGAAGATCTAGCCGACCCGATCTCTCAGGTTGAGTCGCTTTACTCCGAATTCGGGTACCCGCCTTCCATATCTGGCATGGTTCGATACATGCCCTCCCCAGACGGTAGAACCGGTACTGATGCGATCTACGATCGATGGAGCGCATTTCTATCGAGCGAAGCCGAATTTCTGATATCCAGGGAATGACTTGCGTCGAACTAGTAGTACTTAGTTAGGTCTTGTTAACTGTTGTGGGGGCTGTTAACCGGCTCTTCGCATTCAGGGGTGTAAGTAGGGTCTGAAGCCGCCGGTTTCGAGGAGGCTCCTTGCGATGTAGTTGGCGAGGTTGCGGAAGCCGAGTGCGGAGCCGCGGAGGTGTTTGAGCCGGCCGTTGATGGCCTCGGTCGGTCCGTTGCTCGTGCCGGGCTGGTCGAAGTAGGCCAAGACGTCAGCGGCTCGCTACTTCAGCGTGCGGCCGAGCTTGCGGAGCTCGACCAGAGTGGCCGGGACGCCGTCGATCACGGTCTCCATGGTCTTCTTCCCGACGGCGCGGTCCGGGTCTCGGTAGGCGGAGATCATGCGCTGGTAGATGCCCCAGGTCGCCTCGACCTCGACATGCTGTTCCTCGGCGAACAGCGCCTCCAGGCGATCCATCTGCCCATCGGTGAGGAACCGCGATCCCGTGTGGAGGGTGCGGCGGGCCGAGTGGAGCGGGTCGCCCTTCCGGCCGTGTCTGCCGAACACGTCGTGTTGGACACGACGGCGGCAGTCATCGAGCGCGGTGCCGGTGAGGCAGACGACATGGAGCGGATCCATCACCGCCGTCGCCGTCGGGATCTCCTCGGCCGCGGCGGACTTGAAGCCCGTGAACCCGTCCATCGCGACCACGTCGACGCCGTCTCGCCAGGCTTTCGGGCGTCCGGCGAGCACCTGCTTGGAGCGGCCCTCGATCATATCGAGCAGCCGCGACGGGCCGATCTCCGTGCGGATCGGGGTGAGGTCGATGATCACGGTGACGTACTTGTCGCCGCGGCGTGTGTGGCGCCAGACGTGCTCGTCGACGCCGATCGTGGTGACGCCGTCGAATCGGGCGGGGGCGTCGATCAACCGTCGATGCCCCTCGGTGAGGACGGCACTGTTGGCGGTGTGCCAGACGACGCCGAGTCCCGCAGCGATCCGGGCGACGGTGAGGTGGTCGATCACCAGCGCTTCGAGCGCCTATCTGGCTCCTCCGCGCGACAGCTTCGACTTCGGCTCCGCCGCCCGCGTCGTGTCCTCCCGCCACGAGATCCCGCAGGTCGCGCATCGGTAGCGGCGCACACGCGCCAGGAGCGTGGTGGGGCGATGCCCGAACGGGTCATGCGCGAGTCGACGAGCGATCGTCCTCGCGAGAGCGCCTGGCTGCCGCAGCCGCGACACCACGGGTCGGAGCCCGCGACACGGCACTCGATGACCGCCCGGTCGTGCTGCAAGTCGAGCCCGACGGCGTCGAGGCCGAGCTCGTCGAGGCGGCAGAACAGAGCCAGATCAGGGGTAGCGAAGGTAGCGTGAGACACGTCGAGGTCTTCCATCGGGCGGGCAGTGTGAGAACTTCCATCCTCGGGAGACCTCGACCCTCACCCGAACACCGACGCGCCCCTACCTACCCCCTCAACCGCGAAGAGCCGGGAATGGTGCTGCGGTGGAGCGGTTCCGGACGTACACGGGTGCGGTGTAGGAGGCCTGTGGCGCAGCGATCAACATTGGCGTAGAATATGTCTCTAAAGTCATATATGGGAGGCTTCTGTGGTCGATGCATCCGCGCTCGTCCGCTCCGCACGGAAGAGCCGCAAGCTGACGCAGCGTGCCCTTGCCGATCGTGTACAGGTGGATCAGGGCCGTATCTCCCGTCTCGAAAGCGGAAGGGAGGCGGAGTTCAGCACCGTCGCGCGTCTCCTCGGCGGTTCAGGACATCGGCTGTACTCCGCGCCCACTCGCCGCGACGACGCGGCGTCCGCCGCTGCTGCGATCCGTGCGCATCTCCGTTCCGGGGACAAGCGCAGCGCATTGCGCGAACTCATTCAGTTGAGCGATGATCTTGCCGCAGAGCAGGGGCTCGTCCGCGGCATTCTCGGGCTGGCTGAGCCGGAGCCAACGGGGCAGGCTGTGTGGGATGCTGCCCTGGCGGCGCTCGTCGACCTGAGGCTCAGCGAAGAAGGGCTCCCTGTGCCCGATTGGGTGGACAGCCCGACTCGCCGCCTGACGCGGGTGCGCACTCTCGATGTGGACCCTGCGGATCCGATCCCCGCACCTACAGACGTTCCTGCTCCATTCCTCGACCGCGGCGTGCTCGTGTGGCGAGATACTCTTGCGAGTGTGTGACCGTGACGTCACTGACGCGGGACGATTTGCTGGCAGGCCTTCGGGAACTCATCGCTGAACTTCACTCGTCGGGCGAGGTCGTCGGCATCCGGCTCGTCGGAGGGGCAGCCCTCGCGCTTCGATACTTCAGTCGCCGCATCACCAACGACTTAGATGCTCTCCACGTCCGACCGGGAACTGATGATGCGGTCGTTGCAGCAGCGAACAGAGTGGGCGATCGAATGGGGTGGGATACCGGTTGGATCAACTTTGCAGTGGAGAACACTGATTCGCTTCCCGTGTTCGGGCGACGCGCGGTCGAGTGGGAGACCATCTACGACCGTGACGGCATCGTCCTCCAGGTCGCGTCGAAAGAGGCATTGCTTGCGATGAAGCTTCGCGCGAACCGGCCGGGGCGCGACACGGACGATATCCGGCACCTCCTGGCCCTCTGCGAAGTAGCAACACTGCGCGAGGCGGAAGAGTTCTACGAGGACTTCTACCCCGGCGACGGGCTCACGGATCGCGCCATCAGCATTGTGGAACGCATCCTCGAAGGCGGTCTGCCGGACGAAGTGCCGTCTCCCGGCCCCATCGTTCTCTGAGGAGGCGGCGAGATCCTCGGGCATACGGTCTCCCTGCCTGAGGAGATCCCGCTCGCCGAGCGCGGCACTCGTCGAATGGTCGTGCTCGGGTTACCCTCGACCGCATGGGACTGTTCTGGAGCGACCCGCAACGTGTGCGACTCGAATCGCAGGACGTCGAGCTGAAGGCGACGCGTGCGCCGTGGAGCCTATGGGCGGACGGATTCGGCAAGCTCGGCATCCGCGCGATCCAGATCATCGTCGTGGTCGCCGTCGCCGGTGGGATCGTCTTCGCGATCCAGCAGCTCACGCTCGTGACGATCCCGCTCGTGATCGCGCTCATCCTCGCGTGCGCCTTCCATCCGGTGATGAGCTGGATGCGCCGGGGCGGGGTGCCGTCGGTGCTCGCGACCGTGATCACCCTGCTCGGCATCGTCGTCATCCTCGGCCTGCTCGGCTGGCTGATCGTGTGGGCGGTGCGGGATCAATGGGACGACCTGTACACGCAGGCGGAAGACGGCGCCCAGCACCTGATCGCCTGGGTGCAGACCCTCCCCTTCGACTTCCTCCAGCCCGAGCAAATCGACGAATGGATCGGCACGCTGACCGACTTCGTCACGAGCGCGCAGTTCGGCTCCGGCGCGATCGCCGGCGTCGGGGCGGTCGCCAACTTCGTCACCGGCTTCGTGCTGATGGTGACGATCCTGTTCTTCTTCCTCAAGGACGGCCCGCAGATGTGGGAGTTCCTGCTGCGGCCGTTCCGTGGCGAGAACTACGAGCGGGCTCGCCGCATCGGTGACAAGACCGTGAGCACGCTCGGCTCGTACGTCCGGGGCACGGCGACGGTGGCGGCCGTGGACGCCGTCGGCATCCTGATCGGTCTGCTCATCCTCCAGGTGCCTCTCGCCATCCCCCTCGCGGTGCTGGTCTTCCTCCTCGCCTTCATCCCCATCGTCGGCGCGACCGTCGCCGGCATCCTCGCCGCGCTCGTCGCCCTCGTGGCGAACGGCTGGGTCAACGCGCTCTTCGTCGTCGGCGTGGTCGTGCTCGTCAACCAGCTGGAGGGCAACTTCCTCCAGCCGTTCCTGATGGGCCGGTCGATGAAGCTGCACGCCTTCGTCATCCTCGTCGCTCTGACGGTCGGCACGGTGCTCGGCGGCATCGTCGGGGCAGTCCTCGCCGTCCCGATCGCCGCCGCGCTGTGGGGCGTGATCCAGGTCTGGGACGGCCCCGACCTGCCCGCCCGCTGGGCCAGGCCGAAGATCGCGCGAGAGAGCTGACGCGGGATGCGGGATAGCGGGCGCCGGACGCCGAGCCTGGAGCGCCCTCGGTTCGTGCACCGTGGCGTGGCCGGGTAGACTGTCTCAAGCCCTCCGCGTGACGGCATCCAGGCCAATTCCCCCAGGACGGAAACGTAGCAAGGGTAACCGGGCTCTGCTGGGTGCGCGGAGGGTCTTTCCGTCTCAGCGACTCGGGTCGATCATCGTGATCCCCGCCGGAGCGGACCTGTCCATGCCGGGAAGCAGCGCCGCCGCCTGCTCCAGGCCCACGACGCGCTCGATGAGCTGCTGGGGCTCCAGGGCGCCGGAGCGGATGAGCTCGAGCATCCCCGGATAGTCGACCGCGGCCATCCCGTGGCTGCCCAGCAGATCCAGCTCCCAGGCGATCACGCGATCCATCGGCAGGCGCGGATGCCCCTCGCTCGCCGGCAGCAGCCCGATCTGCACGTGACGCCCACGACGGCGCAGGCTCCGGATGCCGTCCGCCGCCGTCGCCTCGAGCCCGACGGCGTCCACGGAGACGTGGCTCCCGCCGCCGGTCAGCTCGTGCACGAGATGGGGGACATCGGCATCCTGCGACTGGATGCCGTGATCGGCGCCGAGGCGCTGGGCGAGCTCGAGAGCCACGGGGTTGCGGTCGACCGCCACCACCCTGGCGCCGAGCGCGTGCGCGATCATCACGGCGCTGAGGCCCACCCCGCCGGCCCCGATCACGACGACCCATTCTCCGGGCTGGAGCCTCGCACGGCCGACGAGCCCCCGATACGCCGTCGCGAACCGGCATCCGAGGCTCGCCGCCGCCTCGAAGGAGATCGCCTCATCGATCGCGACGAGATTGGTGTCCGCCGAGTGCAGGGGCACGTACTCCGCGAACGAGCCCCAGTCGGTGAAACCCGGCTGGCGCTGATCCGGGCACACCTGCGCGTCGCCGCGCAGGCACCATTCGCACCGGCCGCAGCCGCAGACGAACGGCGAGGTCACGCGATCTCCGACGCGCCACCGCGTGACCCCCGCGCCGACGGCGGACACCACTCCGGCGAGCTCGTGCCCTGGAACGTGCGGGAAGACGACCTCGTCATGCCCGGCCCAGGCGTGCCAGTCGCTCCGGCAGAGCCCGGTGGCGTGCACGCGCACCACCACGCCGCCGTCCGGGGCCTCCGGAGCGGGGACCTCCCGCACCTCGGGGGTCGCGCCGACCGCATCGATGACCACTGCGCGCATGCTCTCTCGCTTCCTGTGCGCGGGAGCGCATCCGTGATGGACGTCTCGACCGGCGCACTGTTCGAGCCTACTGAGGATCCGCACCCTGCTCTCAGCATCCTCCGGGGCCTTCCTGCCAGGATCGATTCCGTGACCCGCTCTGTCGACGCTCCGCGATCCTCGAACGCGCTCGGACGGTTCGCCTCACCCGTCCTGCTCCTCGCGGCGATGTGGGCGATCCAGCTCGCAGACGCCGTCCTGCCCGGATCCTTCACCGGGTTCGGGCTGCGCTCCTGGGACCTCGGAAGCCTCGGCGGGCTCCTCGCCGGTCCTCTCCTGCACGCGAACTGGGGTCATCTCATCGCCAACTCCGTGCCGTTCCTCGTGCTCGGCTGCCTCGTAGCGGTCGAGGGCGCCCGCCGGTTCTGGATCGTCACGGCGATCGTCGTGGTCGTCGGAGGGGCGGGCACCTGGCTCGTGAACGCGCCGGGCACGCTCACGGTCGGGGCCTCCGTGCTCGTGTTCGGCTATTTCGGATACGTCGTCCTCCGGATCTTCGCGCCTGGGCGCGTCTCTCACCGCATCGGGTATGCGCTGATCGCCGTCCTCGTCGTCGTCCTGTACGGCAGCGCGATGTTCCTCGGCGTCTTCGGCGCGGCGGAGGGCGTCTCCTGGCAGGCACATCTGTTCGGCGCGATCGGGGGCGGGCTCGCCGTCTTCGTGGGGCGCCGGGGCGACCGGCGCCCCACGGCATGAGCGCCGGTGCGCGTCGACCTCCACGGCGCCAGGGCCGGCGGCGTCCCGCCCGTCGGCGCTCGCGTCGCCTCGGTGCGCGACGGCGTGCGGCACGGCGTGCGCGGCGGCTCCGGATGCTCCGGCGCATCGCCATCGGGACGGGCATCGTGCTCGTAGCCGCGGCGCTCGCCGTCCTCGTGCCATTGAGCACCGCCCAGGCGCCGGTCTGCCTGGACGATCCGACCACCTTCCCGGCATCCGGGATCGAAGGGTGGGAAGGGGAGCAGCTCGAGAACGCCGCCACGATCATCCGTACTGCTCGCGGCCTCGGTTTCGACCGCGAGGGGCAGGTCATCGGCGTCATGACCGCGATGGGCGAGAGCTCGCTCGTCAACATCGACTACGGCGACTGGGAGACCGCGGGCGTGCGCAACCCCGACGGCACGCCCACGAGCAGCATCGGCCTCTTCCAGCAGCAGGAATGGTGGGGAAGCGCCGAGGAGAGGATGGATCCCGCATCCTCCGCGGCGCTGTTCTACCAGCGGCTCGCACGGGTGAGCGGATGGCAGGACATGACGCCATCGCGGGCGATCAGCCGCGTGCAGATCAACACCGACCCGGAGCACTACGCGCGCTTCGAGGCGGATGCCGCGGCGATCGTGGACGCGATGCAGGCGGAGTGCGCGGTGCGCTGAGGTCGTTCTCGCGCCGGCCTCGTGTTCCGGGTCGCGGAAACTGCTGCTTTCGCGCCGGCCTCGTGTTCCGGATCGCGGAAACTGCTGCTTTCGCGCCGTGAAAGCGACAGAGTTCGCGACCTGGATGGTGGCAATGAGCTGAGGGACCGCCGTGCCCGGGCGAAGGAAGGTCCGCCTAAGCTGGAACCGTGGCGCGGAGCATCTACATCACCTCGGCCGAGGGGCACACCGGCAAGTCCACCATCGCTCTGGGCGTGCTCGACGCGCTCATGCGCGTGACGCCGCGGGTGGGGGTGTTCCGCCCCATCGCGCGCTCCTCCCAGGAGCGCGACTACGTCCTCGAGCTGCTGCTCGCCCATGACGGCGTGCACCTCGACTACGACGACTGCGTCGGCGTCACCTACGACGACGTCCGAGAGGATCCGGAGAGGGCGCTCTCCACGATCGTCGCCCGTTTCAAGGCCGTCGAGGCGCAATGCGACTCGGTCGTCGTCATCGGCAGCGACTACACCGATGTCGGAAGCCCCGCGGAGCTCGGCTACAACGCGCGGATCGCCGCGAACCTCGGCGCCCCCGTGCTCCTCGTGCTCTCCGGCCGCGACCAGCAGCGCCAGGCGGAGCAGCTCGGGACGACCACGGCCCGCACCGCCGCGGAGGTCGGCCAGGTCGCGGCCCTCGCGTTCGCCGAGCTCGGCGAGGAAAGAGCCGAGCTCTTCGCCGTCATCGTCAACCGCGCAGACCCCGATGCATCGGACGCCGCCGTCGACGCCGTGCACGCGGTCCAGTCCGAGGCCACGCCGGTGTGGGCGATCCCCGAGGACCGCACGCTCGTCGCCCCCAGCATCCGCGGCATCCTCGCGGCCGTCGACGGCCGTCTCGTGAAGGGCGACGACGCGCTGCTCGCACGCGAGGCCCTCAGCGTGGTCGTCGCGGGGATGTCGATGGTGAACGTGCTCCCGCGGCTCACCCCCGACGCCGTGGTCATCATCCCCGCCGACCGCACCGAGGTGCTGCTGGCGACCCTGCTCGCCGACGCCGCCGGCACGTTCCCCTCGATCGCGGGGATCGTGCTGAACGGCCCCTTCCCGCTGCCGGACACCATCGAGCAGCTTCTGGACGGGCTCGCCTCCCGCGTGCCGATCATCGCCACGGATCTCGGCACCTACGAGACCGCCGTCCGCGTCATGGGGGCTCGCGGGCGTCTCTCCGCCGACTCGGGACGCCGCTACGACACCGCGCTCGGGCTGTTCCAGACGAACGTCGACATCTCGGAGCTCACGCGCCTCCTTGGACTTGCGGAGTCCACCGTCGTCACTCCGCTCATGTTCGAGTACGCACTGATCGAGCGCGCCCGCGCCGACCGCAAGCGCATCGTCCTGCCGGAGGGCGGCGACGATCGGATCCTGCGCGCCGCCTCCACGCTGCTCGCGCGCGAGGTCGCGGATCTCACGATCCTCGGAGACGAGGACACGATCCGCGCCCGTGCCACCGAGCTGGGCGTGGACATCGCGGCGGCGGAGATCATCAGTCCCACCGACCCCTCCTACGTCGAGCGGTTCGCGGCCGAGTACGCGCGCCTGCGCGCCCACAAGGGCGTCACCCTCGCGCAGGCGGCGGACACGATCACCGACGTGTCGTACTTCGGGACCATGATGGTGCACCTCGGCCTCGCGGACGGCATGGTCTCGGGGGCCGCGCACACCACGGCGCACACCATCCGGCCGTCCTTCGAGATCATCAAGACCAGGCCGGGGGTCGACGTCGTCTCGAGCGTGTTCCTCATGGCGCTCGCCGACCGCGTGCTCGTCTACGGCGACTGCGCGGTGATCCCCGACCCCACCAGCGTCCAGCTCGCGGACATCGCGATCTCCTCCGCAGGGACCGCACGGCAGTTCGGGATCGACCCGCGCGTCGCGATGCTGTCCTACTCGACGGGGGAGTCGGGCTCCGGCGCCGACGTCGACAAGGTGCGCGAGGCGACCGCGCTCGTGCGCGAGCGCGCGCCCGAGCTGCTCGTGGAGGGGCCGATCCAGTACGACGCCGCCGCGGACGCCGCCGTGGCGAAGGCGAAGCTGCCGGACTCGGCCGTCGCCGGACGGGCGACCGTGTTCGTCTTCCCCGACCTCAACACCGGGAACAACACCTACAAGGCCGTGCAGCGCTCCGCGGGCGCCGTCGCGATCGGGCCTGTGCTGCAGGGGCTCAACAAGCCCATCAACGACCTCAGCCGCGGCGCGCTCGTCGAGGACATCGTCAACACCGTCGCGATCACCGCGATCCAGGCCCAGGGGGAGTCCGCGTGAGCGTCGTGCTGGTCATCAACAGCGGCTCCTCTTCGCTGAAGTACAGCCTCATCGACATGGAGCGCGAGGTCCCGCTCGGCGAAGGCCTCATCGAGCGCATCGGCCAGGACGCCGGCACCGTCAGCCACACGGTGCGGCACATCGCGGACGCGCCGGCCTCGGTCGCGCTGCTCGATCAGACGCACCGGTCAGAGCGCGCCATCGGCGATCACGACGCCGCCGTGGCGGTGATGCTCGAGCAGTTCGCCGCGCACGGCCCGCAGCTGCCGGAGCATCCTCCCGCCGCCGTCGGTCACCGTGTCGTCCACGGCGGGGCGCGGTTCTTCGCCCCCACCGTGATCGACGACCTCGTCGAGATCAACATCGAGGACCTGTCCGCGCTCGCTCCCCTGCACAACCCCGGCGCCGTCTCCGGCATCCGCGCAGGGCGCAGGGCCTTCCCCGATGTGCCGCACGTCGCCGTCTTCGACACCGCGTTCCACCAGACGCTGCCGCCCGCCGCGTACACCTACGCGATCGATCACAAGGTGGCCGAGCGGCATCGCATCCGCCGCTACGGCTTCCACGGCACGAGTCACAAGTTCGTCTCCGAGCAGGCCGCGGCGTTCCTCGGCAGGCCGCTCGACGGGCTGCGGCAGATCGTGTTCCATCTCGGCAACGGCGCCTCGGTCACGGCGATCGACGGCGGCCGGTCGGTCGAGACCTCCATGGGCATGACGCCGCTGGAGGGGCTCGTCATGGGCACCCGCTCGGGCGACATCGACCCGGCGGTGCTGCTGCATCTCGCCCGCCGTGCGGATCTGACCACGAGCGATCTCGACACCCTGCTGAACAAGCAGAGCGGTCTGCTCGGGCTCGCCGGGCGCAGCGACATGCGCGACATCCTGGCCGGGGCGGAGGCGGGGGAGGAGGCCGCGACGCTCGCCTACGAGGTCTACGTCCACCGGCTGCGCGCCTATGCGGGTGCCTACATCGCCCAGTTAGGCGGCGTCGACGTGATCTCCTTCACCGCCGGCGTCGGGGAGAACGCCGCGAAGGTGCGGCAGGACGCGCTCGCGACGCTGGGATTCCTCGGTATCGAGGTCGACAACGAGCGCAACGGGACGCGCACGGCCGGAATCCGGCGGATCTCCACGGATGCCTCGGCGGTGGAGGTCCTCGTGGTCCCGACGAACGAGGAGCTCGAGATCGCGCGGCAGGCCCTCAGCGTCGCCTGAGTCTCGCCCTCGCTCCTCATCTTCACGCGAGACTGCGACACCACGCCGAGACAGCGTCGATACGACGCCTTCTCGGCGTGGTGTCGCAGTCTCGGGGAAGTCACGCGCTCGGCGTAGCATCCGGTGCCTCCGGCGCATTACGCTGACAGTGGCACACAGAGGTGCCGGCCCCGTTCTCCCTTCTCGTCTGGAGGCCCGTGTGTCCGATGCCCTGCCCGATCTCCGCGGGACGTCCGGCGTCCTCTTCGACCTCGACGGCGTGCTGACGCCGACCGCGGAGGTCCACATGCGCGCCTGGAAGGTCGTGTTCGACGACGTCTTCGCGCAGTGGGGGATCACCCCCGCCTACACCGACGACGACTACTTCGCCTACGTCGACGGCAAGAAGCGCTACGACGGCGTGGCGAGCCTGTTGCGCAGCCGCAACGTCGAGATCCCCTGGGGCGCGGTCGACGACGAGCCGGCCGCGGAGACGATCTGCGGCATCGGCAATCGCAAGAACGCGGCGTTCTCGGCATCCCTGCGCCGGGACGGGATCGCCCCCTACCCCGGATCCCTCGCGCTCCTGGAGCAGCTGCGGGTCGCCGGAGTCCGGATGGGCGTCGTCTCGAGCTCCAAGAACGCCGAGGAGGTGCTCGGGTCCGCCGGCATCCGGGACTACTTCGAGATCGTCGTCGACGGCGTCGTCGCCGAGCGCGACCACCTCGCCTCCAAACCCGCCCCCGACATGTTCACGGCCGGAGCCGTCGCCCTCGGCGTCGACGTCGCCACGAGCGCGGCCGTCGAGGATGCGGTGGCGGGAGTCGCCTCCGCATCCGCCGCGGGCTACACGATCGTGATCGGCGTCGACCGCGGCGCCGGCGCCGATGCGCTCACGGAGCAGGGCGCCACCTGTATCGTCGATGACCTCGCCCGACTGCTCCACGAGACCCCGGAGACCCCATGCGACGTACTGAGCGACCAGAGGGAGTCGAAGTGATCGACCACGACCGCTTTCCCGTCGACCCGTGGCGTCTCGTCGAGACGGAATACAGCGAGGACGGAGTCTCCGAGACGCTGTTCGCGATCGGGAACGGCTATCTGGGGCTGAGGGGCAACCACATCGAGGGGCGGGGGGCCCACGAGCACGGCACGTTCCTCAACGGCCTGCACGAGACCTGGCCCATCCGGCACGCGGAGCAGGCCTACGGCTTCGCCGAGGTCGGGCAGACCATCGTCAACGCCCCCGACGCCAAGGTCATGCGCGTCTACGTCGACGACGAGCCGATCTCCTTCGACGAGGCCGATGTGCGCGCGTACACCAGGACCCTCGACATGCGCACCGGCGTGCTCACCCGTGAGCTGGTGTGGGAGACGCCCTCGGGCAAGCGCGTGCGCATGAAGGACGAGCGGCTGGTCAGCTTCGAGGAGCGTCACCTCGCGATCCTGCGGCTTGAGGTCACCGTCGAGAACGCAGACGCCCCCGTGACCATCAGCTGCCAGATCCTGAACCGTCAGGACGGCGGCACGGTCTACACCGGAACGCCGGTCGCCGCGCAGAAGGCCGGGTTCGACCCCCGCAAGGCGGAGAAGATCGCGGAGCGCGTGCTGCAGCCCGCGGAGTTCTGGCAGGACGGGCTGCGCTCGGCGCTGTCGTACCGGGTCACGGAGTCGGGGATGACGGTCGCCGTCGTCGCAGACCACATCATCGACACCGAGAACGAGTACAACGCGCGCCAGCTCATCGAGCCGGACATCGCCAAGAACGTGTTCCGGGTGCAGGCCAAGGCAGGCGTCCCGATCCGGATCACCAAGCTCGTCAGCTATCACACCTCGCGCGGCGTGCCGGCGCGGGAGCTCGTCGATCGCTGCCGCCGCTCCCTCGACCGGGTCGCCGTGGAGGGCGTCGAGACGCAGTTCCGGAATCAGGCCGACTGGCTGGCCGCGTTCTGGGAGCGCAGCGACGTGGTGATCGAGGGGCACGACGACCTGCAGCAGGCCACCCGCTGGTGCCTGTTCCAGCTCGCGCAGGCATCCGCCAGGGCCGACGGCGCCGGCGTCCCGGCCAAGGGCGTGTCGGGCTCGGGGTACAGCGGGCACTACTTCTGGGACACCGAGATCTACGTGCTTCCGTTCCTTACGTACACCTCGCCGCAGTGGGCGCGCAACGCCCTGCGGGCGCGGGTGCTCATGCTGCCGGCGGCGCGGCGGCGCGCCGCACAGCTCAACGAGGCGGGCGCGCTGTTCCCCTGGCGCACGATCAACGGCGAGGAGGCGTCCGCATACTATGCGGCGGGCACCGCGCAGTACCACATCAACGCCGATGTCAGCTTCGCGCTGGGCAAGTACGTCCGGGCGACCGGGGACGTCGAGTTCCTCCACCGGGAGGGCGTGGACATCGCGGTGGAGACCGCCCGCCTGTGGGACACCCTCGGGTTCTGGCGCGGCACGAACGGCGACGCGACCTTCCACATCCACGGCGTCACCGGTCCGGACGAGTACACCACGGTCGTCAACGACAACCTGTTCACGAACGTGATGGCCCGGTACAACCTGCGCTACGCGGCCAGGGTCGTGCGCGAGCTCGCCGAGAGCGATCCGCGCGCCTATGACGCCCTCGTGGCGCGTACAGGGCTCGAGGCCGGCGAGGCGGAGGGATGGGAGCTCGCCGCCTCCGCGATGTTCATCCCGTTCAGCGAGAGCCTCGGCATCCACCCGCAGGACTCGCTGTTCCTGGAGCGAGAGGTCTGGGACCTCGAGAACACGCCGGACGATCAGCGGCCGCTGCTGCTGCACTTCCATCCGCTCGTGATCTACCGCTTCCAGGTGCTCAAGCAGGCGGACGTCGTGCTCGCCCTCTTCCTGCAGGGCAATCACTTCAGCGCCGAGGAGAAGCTCGCCGACTTCCAGTACTACGATCCCCTGACCACCGGCGATTCGACCCTGTCCGCCGTCGTGCAGTCGATCCTCGCCGCGGAGGTCGGCTATCAGGACCTCGCCATGGAGTACTTCCGCCAGTCGCTCTTCGTCGACCTCGGCGACCTGCACCACAACGTCTCGGACGGTGTGCACGTCGCCTCGGCCGGCGGCGTGTGGACGGCGCTCGTCTCGGGCTTCGGCGGCATGCGCGACCACGCGGGCGAGCTGAGCTTCGACCCGCGCCTTCCCTCCGCCTGGCCGAGCCTGTCCTTCCCCTTGCAGTGGCAGGGCACGGCGCTGCAGGTCACCGTCACGGCGGACGAGCTGCGCGCGACCGTGCGGGTGGGCGAGCCCGTCTCCTTCACCGTGCGCGGCGTTGAGTACACGGCCGCCGAAGGGGCGGATGCCGTGGCGCCGCTCGCCGATCAGGGGCCGATCCTCCCCGGGCGCCCGACGCTGCAGAGCTTCGCCCACGCGCGTCGCGACGACGGCACGCTCATGTCGGCGTCCGTCCCGGTCGTGACGAACGCGATCCCGGTGATCTTCCCTCAGCAGGACTGAGTCGACCCGGTCTGTCTCCGGGACGCCGGGACCCGTCCCGTCGCCGGGACCCATCCCGTCGCCGAGGCCCGTCCGGAGCGCGGCCGGGATGCCGGGGCCCGGATCGGGCGGGTCAGGATGCGCGGCGGGCGCGCTGCAGCTCGGGGTCGGGAAGGGGCGCGGCGGCGAGCAGGGTGCGCGTGTACGGATCCTGAGGCCGCTGGAGCACCTGGATCCGCTCGCCGATCTCGGCGATCCGCCCCCGGTGCATGACGGCGACGCGATCGGCGAGCTCGTCGACCACGGCGAGATCGTGGCTCACGAACAGGCAGGCGAAGCGGAACTCCTGCTGGAGCCGGCGGAACAGCTCCAGCACCGTCGCCTGCACCGAGACGTCGAGCGCCGAGGTGGGCTCGTCGGCGATCAGCAGGTCGGGCTGCAGGGCGATGGCCCTCGCGATCGCGACCCGCTGGCGCTGCCCGCCGGACAGCTCGTGCGGATAGCGCTCGGACCACGCCCCCGGCAGCTCGACGGATTCGAGCAGCTCGGTGACGCGGGCGTGCAGAGCCTCCCCGCGCAGCCCCGCGTGCACGGACAGCGGCTCGCCGACCGACTGCGCCACCGTGTATCGCGGGTTCATCGATCCGAGCGGGTTCTGGAAGACGACGCCGACGCGGGCGCGGACCCTGCGCTGCGCCGCATGGGATCCGGAGGCCACGTCGACGCCGTCGATGCGGACCGCTCCGGACGTGATCGGCGCGAGTCCGAGTGCTGCGCGCCCGAGCGTGGACTTGCCCGATCCGGACTCGCCGACGAGGGCGAGCAGCTCGCCGGGCGCGATCCGCAGGGTCACCCCGTCGACGGCGCGCACCCTGCGTCGGCGCGAGGAGTACTCGACGACGAGGTCGTCGACCTCCATCACCGCACCGGGCTGGGCCGACGAGGGGCGCTCCGGAGCGCCGATGCGCGGAACGGCCGACAGCAGCTGCTGCGTGTACGGCGCCTCGGGCGCGGCGAAGAGCCGGTGCACCTCGGCGCTCTCCACCGACCTGCCGTGCCGCATCACGACGACGCGATCGGCGAGGTCGGCGACGACGCCCATATCGTGGGTGATCAGGATGATCGCGGCCGACGTCCGCTCGCGCAGCCGCCGCAGCACGTCGAGGACCTCGGCCTGGACCGTGACGTCCAGGGCCGTGGTCGGCTCGTCGGCGATGAGCAGCTCGGGATCGCAGGCCAAGGCCATCGCGATCATGATGCGCTGGCACTGGCCGCCGGAGAACTGGTGCGGGTAGAACCGCATCCGCGTCTCGGGATCGGGGAGATCCACCATGCGCAGCAGCTCGATCGCGCGCTCCTGACGAGCGGCGCGGTCCAGGTCCGGTCGGTGCCTCGCCAGCACCTCTCGCAGCTGGTAGCCGATCGTGAACACCGGGTCCAGCGCGCCGATGGCGTCCTGGAACACCATGGAGACGCGCTTGCCGCGGAGTTCCGAGAGCGCTGCGCGAGTGAGGCCGAGCAGCTCCGTCCCGCCCAGGCTCGCGCTGCCGGTGATCGTGGCGTTCTCGGGGAGCAGCCCCATGATCGCCATCGAGCTCACCGACTTGCCCGAGCCGGACTCGCCGACGATCGCGAGGATCTCCCCGGGACCCACCTCGTAGCCGAGGTCGGTCACGGCCTCGACGTCCGGCTGCCGCCCGCCGTCGACCTCGAAGCGGACGCTGAGGTCTCGGACGCTCAGGACGGGGGTGTCAGCGGTCATCGGCATCCTCCAGTGCGCGTCTCTCATCCAGGGCCTCCTGCTCGTCGCGGTAGGCCTGCCAGTCGGCCAGCATCTTGGTGTGGTACCCGCTGAGCCAGGTCATGTAGTTCCGGGCGTTGCGGAGGCGTCGCTGCGGGAGTCCTCCCGCGTCGATCTCGTCCATGCCCCGCTCGATCGCGGCCGACAGCATCCGCAGATAGTGCCTCTCGGAGCCGAGGAACCCGCCCCAGACGTCTTCTTCCACGGCGAAGTAGTAGCTGCGGTCGCCGGGGAGGGCGACGCGATGGATGAACCCGACCTCGGTGAGATGCCTGGTCGCCGTGGACACGGCGCCGGCGCTCGCCGTGAGCAGCGCCGCGATCTCGCTGCTGGAGAGCTGCGGGCGGTCGACGATCATCAGCAGCGCGATGATCCGCGCCTCCATCCGGTTGCTCGTCGTGGCCTGCCAGGCCAGGGCGAACTGCTCGACGAAGGCACGCTGCCCCTGGCTCAGTTCCAGTTCGGTCACGTCACGGGCTCCTTGAGGATGCGGGTCATCGACTCCCGGCGGGCCAGGAAGTCGTCGAGCGGCCACTGGGTCATGCCGCCGACGCGTATGGACGAGACCGCGCCATCACCCTTGCGAGTGAACGATACCGGCTCGCCGGAGGCGGCGAAGCTCGGCTGCAGGAAGGTGCGCAGGGTGTCCGCGTCCACGATCTCCAGCTCCTCCATCGTGGCGTAGACGTCGCGGGCGCTGGGGGAGACGAGCATGAGCCTTCCGCCGAGCTCCACGACGTCTGTCAGTCCCCACAGGGAGGCGTAGCGGCCCGTGAAGGAGGACGCCGACGGCCCGTCCGCAGCAGGCTCCCTCTTCTTCGCGCCGGTCAGCGGACGTTCCGTCGCATCGATGACGGCGAAGACCGCCTGGGCGATCTGCTCGGCGATGCCGTCCAGCGAGTTCGTCAGGACGCTGACGACGAGCTTGCCGACCGGATCGATGTACGTGCGCGTGATGTGGCCGGGATAGCCGCCGGAGTGGCCGATGACCGCGCGGTCGCGGATCTTCGACACCTCGATCCCCACCCCGTAGCGTCCGATCTCGGCGCCGTAGCGCGCGACGACGGATGCCGTGCGCTGCATGATCCGCTTGGAGTCCTCGGAGAGCAGCGCGTCGGAGTCGGACCAGTGCGCGGCGCCGTACACGGTGAGGTCCTCCGCGGTGGAGTAGAAGCCGGTCGCCGCGGACATGGCGCGGGTGTCGACGTGCTCGATGACCAGACGCTCGTCCTCGCCGAGCAGGAGCCCGGTGTGGCCGGCCGCGTACTCTGCGGCGCGGGCCGGGTCGTACTCGGCGCCCGTGCGGGCGAGTCCGAGCGGCTCGATGATGTGCGTGCGGCAGTACTCGGCGTAGGTCTGGCCGCTGGCGTTCTCGATCGCCAGTCCCAGCAGCGAATAGCCGACGTTCGAGTACCGGAAGTGCTCGTTGCGCGCCGCGATCGTGCCGTGCGCGAGGATCTCGGCGACGAGGGCGCCCCGATCGGGGAACGGGTACTCGAGCTGCCAGAAGTCCGCCGAGGCGCCGTCGCGCTGGATGCCGGACTGATGCTCCAGCAGCTCGCGGATCGTCGCCGCGCCGATGCCGGTGCCGTCGAGCTCGGGGACGTGCAGGCCGATGGCGTCGTCGAGCCGGATCCGGCTCGCCTCCACGAGCTGCAGGATCGCCGTGCCGGTGAAGGTCTTGGAGTGCGAGGCGATGCGGAACAGGTGGTCGGTGCGCAGCGGCTCCCCGGTGGAGGCATCCGCCGCGCCGACGGCGAACGAGGCGATCAGCCCGTCCTCGGTGCGCACGGCGACCTGCGCGCCGACCGCGCGATAGTGGCGCACCTGCGCCTCCACGAGGGACGGCAGATAGGCGGCGGCGGATGCGAGATCGGTCATGTCGGTTTCCTTCACGGCGAGGGCGGTCAGCGGCTCTTGGGGTCGAGGATGTCGCGGAGGACGTCGCCGAGCGTGATGATGGCGAGCACCGTGACGGTGAGGACGAGGGAGGGGAACAGGAGCATGTGCGGGGCGGTCTGGAAGCGCTCCTGGGCGCTGGCGAGCTGCAGGCCCCAGGAGATCGACGGCGCGCGCAGGCCGAGGCCGAGGAAGGTCAGCGTGGCCTCCGCGACGATGACCGAGCCGACCATGATCGTCGCGATGGCGAGCACCGGACCGATCGCGTTCGGCAGGACGTATCGGCCGAGGATCCGCGGAGTGGACAGGCCCATGGCCCTGGCGGCGTCCACGTAGTCCGCCCCGCGGATGGCGCGCACGGATCCTCGGACCAGCCTGGCCATCGTCGGCCAGGAGAACAGCGCGAGCACGAGGGCGACCGTGAGCACGGTGCGCTCCTGGAGGGTCGTGAGCACGACCACGGCGCCGAGCAGGAACGGGAAGCCGAGGAAGACGTCCGTCAGGCGGGAGATCAGCCGATCCGCCCAGCCACCCCAATACCCGGCGACGACGCCGAGCACGAGCGCGACGACGAGCGAGAGCAGGGTGCACAGCACGCCGACGCTGAGCGATGCGCGGGTGCCGTAGACGACGTTGGCGAGGATGTCGCAGCCCTGCAGATCGGTGCCGAACGGGTGCATCCCGCCCGGCGCCTGCGCGGAGTCCGCGAGCACGCACGCCCTCGGGTCCGAGGTGGGGCTGAGCTGGGCGAAGAGCTGCGGGAAGAGGGCGACGAGCGTCAGGACGGCCAGGACGGCGCTGCACACCCAGAACAGCGCGCGACGCCGGAGCGTCCGCCACACGCCCCGACGGGGCATCCGGCTGAAGTGCGACTCCATGGTCGCGGTGACCTCACTCATGGCGGATCCTCGGGTCGAGCACGGTGTGCAGCAGATCGACGATCAGGTTCGCGACCAGGAAGACCAGGATGAGCGCGACCGAGATGCCGATGATGGTCGGCCCCTCGTGCGCCCTGATCGACTGGAACAGCAGCTGCCCGACGCCGGGGAGGTTGAAGACGCCCTCGATGACGACCGTCCCCCCGAGCAGGTAGCCGAGGTCGATCGCGAGGAACGTGAGGACGGGGAGCGCGGCGTTGCGCATCACGTGCACGCCGATGACGTCGCGCGGACGCATCCCCTTCGCCCAGAGCGTGCGGACGTAGTCGGCGTTCAGCGCGTCGACGACCGACCCGCGCATGAGCCTGGCGACGGATGCCAGGCCGAACACCGCGACGCACAGGGCGGGCAGCAGGAAGGACATCGGCCAGCCGGCCGAGTCGCCCGCCACGGGGAACCAGCCCAGCTGCACGCCGAAGACCAGCTGCGCCGAGACGGCGAGGACGAAGACCGGGATGGAGCTGGCGAGGATCGTGCCGGTGAGGACGAGCTTGTCGTCCCAGCGGCCGTTGCGGACGCCCGCCCACAGGCCGAGCGCGACGCCGACGACGACCTCGATCCCCCAGGCGGTGAGGGCGAGGGTGATCGTCACCGGCCAGCGGTCGGCGAGCTTGCCGGAGACGGCCTGGCCGGAGAAGTTCGTGCCGAGATCGCCTTGGAACAGATTCGCGATGTAGGTGAGGTACTGCTGCCAGAGCGGCTGGTCGAGGTGGTACTCGGCGCGCAGCTGGGCGACGACGGACTCGGGGAGAGGGCGATCGCCGCCCAGGCTCGCGATCGGGTCGCCTGGCAGGGCGAACACCATGGCGTAGATGATGAACGTCACCCCGAAGAAGACGATCGCGAGCTCGCCGAGGCGGCGCAGGACGTACCAGGTCGCCTTCATCCGGCGCGCTCCGCCTCGATCAGCGTCCGCGCCACGGCGAGCGTCGCGCCGAACTGCACGCCGACGAGCGCGGCGATCGGCAGGGCGGAGAGCCCGGCCTGCGCCTCGGACTCGGCGCACCAGCCGGCGAACAGGGCGGACATCTCCTCGTGCGCGCGGCGGGTGCGCGCCGTGGCGATGCCCGCGGTCACCTCGGCGTCCAGCATCCGCAGCGTCATGCCGCCGTAGCGCAGCCGGAAGCAGCGCACGACGTCCGCGTTGCTGAACGCCTCGGCCCTGGTGGCGATGCGCGCCGCGTCCTCGCGGTCGGCTCTGCGGTGCTCGTTCTCGCCGTTGACGCCGAGATAGGGCACGAAGGCCTCGGTCGCGCGCCGGAACGGGGTGTCGAGGGTGAGGTCGGCCGCCGCGAGGATCGTCTGCAGCGCCGCACCCGTCTCGAGGAGGGCGTCGGCCTTGCGATGCAGCACCGCCGCGTACGTCTCGCCGGAGGGGGAGTCGTCGTCGGCGTCGGGGTGGGACCAGTAGGGGAGCTCGGCGACCAGCGAGACCGTGCCGTGCTTCGCCGCGTACGAGGAGGAGGACTCTCCGCTCGTGATGAGCGCGGCGGGGTCGGCGCCGAGCTCGGCGAGGAAGTCGTACTCCTCGCGCATCGAGATCATGCTGTACACCGCCGTGCCGTAGGGGCGCACGGTCGGCGTCTCCGGCTCCCCGGTGTCCAGGGGCAGGCCGAGGGCCGCGGGCACCGCGTGCAGCGCGTCGACGGCTCCCGGGATGTCCCTGTTCAGGTAGAAGTAGACGCCGCCGAGCTCCGCGTTGTGCAGCGAGACCATGAAGTCGGGACGCACGTCGTCGATCACCCGCATGAGCGCCTGCGTCTCGGGCAGCACCCGGTCGAACCAGGCGTCCTTGTAGGCGAAGGGGAACGTCCACTCGACCTGTTCGTCGGGGGAGGGGCGGTAGAAGTGACGCGCGTAGAAGCTGCGATCCGCCGGGGCGGCGTACCACTGCTCGTTCAGCCGGGTGCCGTCCGGATCGATGCAGGGGATGATGTGCCACGTGGCGTCGAAGGAGTCGCGGAGGGCGTCGTCCTCGACGAGGGTCGCCGCGAGGTGCTGAAGCATCCGGAAGCCGATCGGCTCGTTGGGATGGACTCCTGCGAAGAGCAGGTAGGAGAGCCGACCGGAGCCGAGGGAGAACATCGGGATCGGCTCGCCGAGGCGGGAGGTCCCGATGCGCCGGCCGGCGACGAGACGGGGATGCCGCCGGGCGAGCTCCTCGAAGGAGGCCAGGAGGTCGTCGACGCCGGGGAAGTCGGCGATCGGAGGGATCCCCCCGGATCGCTCGAGGATGTCCTCGAGCGATCCGGGGGTGCGGTGCGGCGTCATCACTCGGCCAGCACCGTCATCGAGTAGTTCGGGTTGCCGGCGGCCGAGGTCTCCAGCTCCGCGACGCGGTCGGACGTCACGTAGGCGTAAGACTCGTTGAACAGCGGCGGGACGGGGAACGTCTCGAGGAGGCGCTCCTGGACCGCGGTGTAGGCGGCGGCCACGTCCTCATCGGTCACGGCGGCGTCCGCGGCATCCATGAGGCTCGCGACCTCTGCGTCGTACTCGCCGACGCAGCCCGCGCAGCCGCCGTTCTCGATGAACATGGCGCGCAGGGTGGCCTGCTGGCTCGGGTACAGCGCGCCCCAGCGGGAGAAGTACGGTCCGGGGGTGTCGCCGTTCAGCCTCGTCTCGTAGAACTCGGCCCAGTCGGCGCTCGGCGTCGCGACCGTCTCGATGTCCAGGGCCTGCCGGATCGAGTTCCCGATCGCCGTGTAGAAGTCGTCGAGTCCGACCCCTCCCGGGTAGTAGATCTCGATCGTGCCCTCGAAGCCGCCTGCCTCGTCGAGCAGGGCCTTCGCGGCGTCGGGGTCGTACTCGCAGTACTCGCCGCAGAGGCCGGTCGGGGTACCAGGCTCGATGTCCGGGGTGAAGGCGGTGGCCGGCGCGTAGAGCCCGCCGTAGATGACGTCGTTGATCGTCTCCCGGTCGATGGCCATCGAGATCGCCTGACGGACGCGGATGTCCTGGTACCGCTCGTCGCTCAGCGGGATGCCGAGGTACGAGATGCCCGGAGCCTCGAAGGCGTAGACGTGGTCGTCGCCGAAGTCGTCCGCGGCCTGGGTCATCTTGGAGGCCGGGAGGCTGGCGACGTCCAGGTTGCCGGCCAGGACGTCGTTGTACGCGGTGGCGGTGTCGGCGTACGGCACGAAGGTGATCTGGTCGACGGTCGGCTTCTCGCCCTGGTAGTCCTCGTAGGCGGTGACGACGATCGGCTCGCCCTCCTCGTAGTCCTCCGTGAAGGCGAAGGCGCCGTTGCCGATCGGATGCCTGTTGTAGGCGTCGAAGTCCTCGAGTGCGGACGCGGGCATGGGGTACATCGCGGTCTGGGCCTGGGAGACCTGCATCGGGAACTGGCTGTCGGGCCCGACGAGGGTCACCGTGAAGGTCAGATCGTCCACGACGGCGAGGCCGGACATCTCGGTGGCCGGATCCTCGGCGGTGACGTCGGCGTATCCCTCGATCTTCGCCAGCTGGCCGGAGTTCTCGAAGGCGTTCGGGCCGTAGGCGACGGCGTTCCAGGAGTCCACGTAGTCCTGGGCGGTCACGGGGGTGCCGTCCTGGAAGGTCCATCCGTCGCGGAGCGTGATCGTGTACGTCTGGGAGTCCTCCGTCTCGATCGACTCCGCGGCGATGTAGGAGATCTCGCCCGCGGCGTCGACGAAGGTCAGGGGCGCCCAGACCGCCATGTTGATGTCGTAGGCGACGGTCTGGCGGCCGGGGGTGATCTGCGCGGGATCGGTGACTCCGACGCTGATCGCCGCGATCGCGTCGTCGTCGCCGGACGCGTCGACGTCGCCGCTGCAGGCGGTGAGGGCGAGTGCTGCTGTCGCCACGAGGGCGGGGAGGGCAAGGCGGTGGTGCTTCATGGTGATCCTCCGAGGAGCGGCTGTGCCGCGGTTGCAAGGGGAAATGAAGAAGAACCCGATCGCGGCGCACCATCGTGAGGGATGCCTGCGGTCGGCACGCATCGGACGGGTGACCGGCTGCGTGTCGAAATGTGATTTCACAACATAGTGAAACTTTGGATGGTTTCGAAGATGTTACGGGGACGAGCCGGTTTTGTGAAGATGCGCTGCGGGGCGCGCGTCCCGGCCGGGTGCCGCTCGCGTTTCGCCGCGGCCCCTTCCGCTCTTCGGGCTGCCTGCGCACGACGGGGCGTCGGGGCGGGGCGGGGTCTCGGGGAGGCGCGGTCGGAGGGCGGAGACCGGGATGCCTCGATGTCCGTCCCACGCCGTAGGCTGGACGGGTGACCACAGCCCTGTACCGCCGCTATCGGCCCGAGAACTTCGCGGAGATGATCGGGCAGTCGCAGGTGACCGAGCCGCTCATGACGGCGCTGCGCGGTGATCGGGTCGGGCACGCGTATCTGTTCTCCGGTCCGCGCGGCTGCGGGAAGACCACGTCGGCGCGAATCCTGGCGCGCTGCCTGAACTGCGCGGAGGGGCCGACGGACACCCCGTGCGGCACCTGCCCGAGCTGCGTGGAGCTGTCCCGTGCCGGAGGGGGCTCCCTCGACGTCGTCGAGATCGACGCGGCCAGTCACAACGGCGTCGACGACGCCCGCGATCTGCGCGAGCGCGCGACCTTCGCCCCGAGCCGCGACCGGTTCAAGATCTTCATCCTCGACGAGGCCCACATGGTCACGCCGCAGGGGTTCAACGCCCTGCTGAAGCTCGTCGAGGAGCCGCCGGAGCACGTCAAGTTCATCTTCGCGACCACCGAGCCCGAGAAGGTGCTCGGCACGATCCGCTCGCGCACGCATCACTATCCGTTCCGGCTGGTACCCCCGGCCGCCATGCTCGAGTACGTCGAGAAGCTGTGCGCGGAAGAGGGCGTCCAGGTCGAGCAGGGGGTGCTGCCGCTCGTCGTGCGCGCGGGTGGAGGCTCGCCGCGCGACACGCTCTCGCTGCTGGATCAGCTCATCGCCGGGTCCGATGGCGACCTGGTGGCCTATGAGCGGGCGGTCGCGCTCCTCGGCTATACGCACGCCGCGCTGCTCGACGAGATCGTCGATGCGCTCGCCGCGGGGGATGCCGCGGCCGCGTTCCCGGCGATCGACAGGGTCGTGCAGACCGGCCAGGATCCTCGGCGCTTCGTGGACGACCTCCTCGAGCGTCTTCGCGACCTCATCGTGATCGCCGCGGTGGGCGATGGCGCCTCCGCCGTGCTCCGGGGCATCGCCTCCGACGAGATGCAGCGGATGCAGGTGCAGGCGGCCGCCTTCGGCTCGTCGCGTCTCTCGCACACCGCCGACATCGTCAGCGCGGCACTCGACGACATGAGCGGCGCGACCTCGCCGCGCCTTCACCTCGAGCTGATGGTGGCCCGCGTGCTGGCGGGTTCGGATGCTTCGGTCGCCGTCGCCTCCGGCGCACCCGCTCGACCTGCTGCCGTGCCGGAGGCGACGGTCTCCCCGGCCGCGTCGGCGGCTCTCCCGGGGGCGGACTCCGTTTCGACTCCGTCGGCTTCGCCGTCGTCGCTCAACGAGCGGGCGGGATCCGTGTCGTCCCCGCCGGTCGCCGAGTCGTCGCCTCCGGCCGACGGCGGGACATCCCCCTCCCCGGTTGCGGGTGAGCCGTCTTCTTCTTCCCCGCTCGTTGAGCGAGCCGAAGGCGAGTCGAAACGGGGTTCCGCCCCGGAATCGCCTGCCGAATCGGCCGCAGCTCCGGCGGTCCCGGTGGACTTCGATCGCATCAAAGCATCCTGGCCCGCCGTTCTGACCCGCCTCGAGGGCATCAGCCGCTCTGCCTGGCTCATGGTGACCGCGATCCAGCCGCTCGCCTTCGACGTCGACTCCGAGGTCCTGACGCTCGGCTTCACCAGCCAGCAGGATGTCTCCCGCTTCAGGGGGGCGACCCCCGGCACCGGCACCTCCGATCACCTGCGCACGGCGATCGAGCAGGAACTGGGCGTGAAGGTGAAGTACAAGCCGGCCCCGCTGCCCGCCGGCGGCGCAGCGGCGCCGCCCGTCGCGCCGGAGCGCCCGGCATCCGAGCCCCCGCGCACCAGTGCGCTGTCGTCCGCTCCGGTGACGGAGTGGGCCGTCGCGCCGATCCCGAAGGCGACCGAGGCTCCGCAGACGCCTCTGCCCGTCGACGACGAGCCGGCCGAGGCGGAGTCGGCGGCATCCGCTCCGCTGCCGCCCGTCGACGGAGGCGTCTCCGACGACGAACCGCCGCTTCCCGGCGACGATGAGGCCCCCGACGAGGATGAGCCCCCCTACGAGCCGCCGACGTACGAGCCTCCGGTCCGGCAGCACCCCGTGGCGCCGGCACCGCAGGCTTCCGCAGCGGCGCAGCAGACGCCTGCGGTGCCGGTCCGTCAGGCTCCTGCTCCGGTCGTCACCGCGCGATCCGCGGCTCCCGACGGGGTGCAGCGCTACGGCGAGGCCGTGATCCGGCAGGTGCTCGGTGCGCGGTTCGTCCGCGAGGAGCCGTTCGAACCGCCGACGGCGACGAGGTTCGGCTGATGTACGACGGCATCGTCCAGGAGCTCATCGACGAGTTCGGCCGGCTTCCCGGCATCGGCCCGAAGTCCGCGCAGCGCATCGCCTTCCACATCCTCCAGACGCCGTCGTTCGACGTCGCCCGGCTCTCCGAGCTGCTCACCGAGGTGCGCGAGCGCGTGCGGTTCTGCGAGATCTGCGGCAACGTATCCGAGCAGGACCGCTGCACCATCTGCCGTGATCCGCGTCGCAACCAGACGCTCATCTGCGTCGTGGAGGATGCGAAGGACGTCGCGGCGATCGAGCGCACGCGCGAGTTCCGCGGGCTCTATCACGTGCTCGGCGGGGCGATCAGCCCGATCGCGGGCGTCGGCCCGGACGATCTGCGCATCGCGCAGCTCATGACCAGGCTCGCCGACGGCGCCGTGCAGGAGGTGATCCTCGCCACGAACCCGAATCTCGAGGGCGAAGCGACCGCCAGCTATCTGAGCCGGCTCCTCACCACTATGCAGATCACCGTCTCGCGCCTGGCGTCGGGTCTTCCCGTGGGCGGAGACCTGGAGTACGCCGACGAGGTCACCCTCGGGCGGGCCTTCGAAGGCCGGCGCACGTTGTGACGCCCCTCAGCGACGTGACGCCCCTCCGCGCCGACGGCTTCCGGCGCCGGCGCTGATGAACGCGGTCAGCCGCCGCGGTTGGCTCCTGTTCGGAGCCATGGCGCTCATCTGGGGCGTGCCGTACCTCTTCATCCGGATCGCCGTCGAGTCCTACTCGCCGCCCGCCGTCGTCGCGGGCCGCACCCTCATCGCGGCGCTCCTGCTCCTGCCCTTCGCGATCCGCAGCGGGGCCCTTCGCCCGGCCCTCAGGAAGTGGCCGTGGGTGCTGGCGTTCGGGCTGATCGAGATGGGCGGCCCGTTCCTGCTCCTCGGCCACGCCGAGCAGACGCTGCATTCGGGTCCTACCGGGCTGCTCGTCGCGACCGTGCCGCTGTTCGCCGCCCTCATCGCGCTCGGGGGAGGCGACCGCACCGTGCTGAAGCCGCTGCGCCTCGGCGGGCTCGTCGTCGGATTCCTCGGCGTCGCGATCGTCGTCGCCGGTCCCGGCCTCGCCGCCGGTGATCTCCTCGCCGCGGGCGAGGTGCTGCTGGTCGCCGTCATGTACGCCATCGCGCCCTTCATCGTCGCCCGCAAGCTCGGAGACGTTCCCTCGCTCGGCAGCATCACCCTCGCGCTGTTCGCGATCGGCGTCATCTACCTCCCGATCGGCCTGGCCACCCAGCATGAGGTGCCGACGTGGAACGCCACGGCGGCGCTGATCGTGCTCTCCGTCCTGTGCACCGCGATCGCGTTCCTCGCCTTCTTCGCGCTGATCAGGGAGATCGGCCCTGTGCGCGCGCCGCTGTTCACCTATGTGAACCCCGTCGTCGCGATCCTCCTGGGCGCCGTCGTGCTCTCGGAGCCGATCACCCCTGGCCTCGCGATCGGCTTCCCGCTCGTGATCGTCGGATGCTGGTTCGCCGCGACCGGCGGTCGGCTCCGCCCTGCGGTGCAGGCATCCTCCGACCCGCCGCCCGCGCCGAGTCCCTGACCCCGCTCGTGGATCGAAGCCTTCCCCTCGTGAGACCCGGCGTCATCGCCGCGGATTCTCGTGGCCGAGGAGGGCGTGCCGGCCAGCGTCACATGCGCTTCGGGGCATATGGCGCGAAAGTAGAATGTGCGGTGGGCGGATCCGCCCGAAATACCTGGGAGTGTTCCGTGGCCCTCATCGTGCAGAAGTACGGCGGCTCGTCTGTCGCCGACGCAGAGAGCATCAAGCGCGTCGCCAAGCGCATCGTCGACACCCGCCGTGCCGGTCATGATGTCGTCGTCGCCGTCAGCGCGATGGGCGACACGACCGATGAACTGCTCGATCTCGCCGCGGAGGTCGCACCGATCCCCGCGCCGCGTGAGATGGACATGCTCCTGTCGAGCGGGGAGCGCATCTCGATGGCGCTGCTGGCGATGGCGATCCACTCGATGGGCTTCGAGGCGCGCTCCTACACCGGCCCGCAGGCGGGCATGCGCACCGACGACAAGTACGGTGCGGCCCGCATCGTCGAGGTCAACCCGACGCGGGTCCGCGAGGCGCTGGACGAGGGCGCGATCGTCATCGTCGCCGGCTTCCAGGGGCTCAACGACGACACCCAGGACATCACGACCCTCGGACGCGGCGGCTCGGACACGACCGCCGTGGCCCTGGCCGCGGCCCTGAGAGCGGACGTCTGCGAGATCTACAGCGATGTCGACGGCATCTTCACCTCCGATCCTCGCGTCGTGCCGCTGGCCCGCAAGCTCGACCACATCTCCAGCGAGGAGATGCTGGAGATGGCGGCGAACGGCGCGAAGGTGCTCTACATCCGCGCCGTCGAGTACGCGCGCCGTCACGGTGTCCTGATCCACGCCCGCTCGTCGTTCTCATCGGCGGAGGGGACCTATGTTCTTGGTCGGGGGATGACCAACCCCCGCGAATCCGAGGGAGAAGCCATGGAAGAACCGATCGTCGCCGGCGTCGCGACCGATCTCACCCAGGCGAAGATCACGATCATCGGCGTCCCCGACGTGCCGGGCAAGGCTGCGGAGATCTTCACGATCGTCGCGAAGTCCGGAGCCAACGTCGACATGATCGTGCAGAACGTGTCCGCGGCGTCGACGGGTCGTACCGACATCTCCTTCACGCTGCCCAAGGCGGATGCGGCGGCCGCGCTCAAGGCGCTCGCCGCCGAGCAGGGCGACATCGAGTTCGAGAGCCTCGTGCACGACGACCAGATCGGCAAGCTCTCCGTGGTCGGCGCAGGCATGCGCACGCACTCCGGCGTCTCGGCGAAGCTCTTCGAGGCACTGTCGACGACGGGCGTGAACATCGAGATGATCTCCACCTCGGAGATCCGCATCTCGGTCGTGCTGCGCGGCGACGACCTCGCCACGGCCGCCAGGGCGGTGCACACCGCCTACGGTCTCGACAACGAGATCGAGGCGACGGTCCACGCCGGCACCGGTCGCTGAGGGTCCGCTCCTCGCGTCTTCGTCCTCGAGTCCTCTCGCCCTCGAGACGTCCTCTGCCGCGGGAGACGTGCGTCCACAGGCCACGTCTCGCCCTGCGAAGGACGTCTCGCGGAGCCGTCACACCCGTGGCCGCCATGTCATGAGGGGGACGCGGGCACGGTAGAATCACCCAAACCCTGACATCGGCGCCGGGCGTGGCCCACACCGGCGCCGCGCCGCGCGCCTCTCTGCACACGCATCAAGGAAAGCTCATGACCCGCATCTCCGACTCAGGATTCTCCGTCGCCGTCGTCGGCGCCACCGGCCAGGTGGGCACCGTGATGCGGGAGATTCTCGCCGAGCGCGCCTTCCCGATCCGCGAACTGCGCCTGTTCTCCTCGGCGCGCTCCGCAGGCACGGCGATCGAGTTCGGCGGCGTCACGGTCATCGCCGAGGACGTCGAGACGGCGGATGCCGCCGGCATCGAGATCGCGCTCTTCTCCGCCGGGGCCACCGCCAGCCGTGCGTACGCCCCGCGCTTCGCCGAGGCCGGAGCAGTGGTCATCGACAACTCCAGCGCCTGGCGCAACGACCCCGAGGTCCCGCTGGTGGTCAGCGAGGTGAACCCGCATGCGATCGACGATCGCCCGAAGGGCATCATCGCGAACCCGAACTGCACGACGATGGCCGCGATGCCGGTGCTGAAGGCGCTGGATGCCGAGGCCGGCCTCGAGCGCCTCATCGTCTCCACCTATCAGGCCGTCTCCGGCTCCGGGCTCGCCGGCGCCCAGGAGCTGCTCGGGCAGGTCGAGGGCGTCCTCGCCCAGGGCGACACGCTGCGTCTCGTGCACGACGGATCCGCCGTCGACTTCCCGCAGCCCGAGAAGTACGTCGCGCCGATCGCCTTCGACGTCATCCCGTTCGCCGGGAACCTCGTCGACGACGGCCTGAACGAGACGGACGAGGAGAAGAAGCTCCGCAACGAGAGCCGCAAGATCCTCGAGCTCCCCGGCCTGCGCGTCGCCGGCACCTGCGTGCGCGTGCCGGTGTTCACGGGGCACTCGCTCTCGATCAACGTCGAGTTCGCCAGGGACATCACCCCTGCCCGTGCGACCGAGGTCCTCTCCGGCGCGCCGGGAGTCGCGCTCGAAGAGGTCCCGACTCCGCTGTACGCCGCGGGCAAGGATCCGAGCTATGTCGGCCGCATCCGTGCCGACCAGTCGGCGCCGGAGGGCAAGGGTCTCGTGCTCTTCATCAGCAACGACAACCTCCGCAAAGGCGCCGCGCTGAACGCCGTGCAGATCGCCGAGATCGTCGCCGAGCGCCTCTCCGCCTGATCCCGCGCGCGAGACTGCGGATCCCGCCCGCGAGACGCGCGCGAGACTGCGGATCCCGCGCGCGAGACTGCGACACCACGCCGAGACGTCGGCGACTCGCCGACGTCTCGGCGTGGTGTCGCAGTTTGGGGACGGCACGAAGGGAAGGGTGCGGGCGAACTAGACTGGTCGGGTGACTGAAACCGTCGACGTCGTCCTCATCGGTGGCGGCATCATGAGCGCCACCCTCGGTACGCTGCTGCACGAGCTGCAGCCGGACTGGAAGGTCGTCGCCTTCGAGCGGCTGAACGATGTGGCGCAGGAGAGCTCCAACCCGTGGAACAACGCGGGGACGGGGCACGCCGCCCTGTGCGAGCTCAACTACATGCCGCAGAACCCGAACGGCCCGCTGGACCCCGCGAAGGCGGTGTCGATCAACGAGCAGTTCCAGCAGAGCCGCCAGTTCTGGTCGTCGCTCGTGGCGAAGGGCGTGCTCGACGCGCCGTCGACGTTCATCAACGCGACCCCGCACATGACATTCGTCCGCGGTGAGAAGGACGTGAAGTACCTCAAGGAGCGCTACGAGGTGCTCAAGGAGCAGCCGCTGTTCGAGGGCATCGAGTACAGCGAGGACTCCCGCGTCATCAATCAGTGGGCGCCTCTCCTCATGCAGAAGCGCCGCAAGGGCGAGCCGTTCGCCGCCACGCGCGTGCCGGCCGGCACCGACGTCGACTTCGGCGCCCTCACCCATCAGCTCTTCGACCACCTGACCGCCGACGGGGTGCAGCTGCGCACCAACCACGAGGTCACCGGCCTCAAGAAGCAGAAGGACGGCACCTGGCTCGTCAAGTACCGCACCCAGCTCGGCCGCACGCCGAACGAGGTGAAGGCGCGCTTCGTGTTCGTCGGCGCCGGCGGCTGGGCGCTCAAGCTGCTGCAGCGCTCCGGCATCCCGGAGATCAAGGGCTACGGCGTCTTCCCGATCGGCGGGCAGTTCCTCAAGACCACGAACCCCGCGATCGTCGCCCAGCACAAGGCCAAGGTCTACTCGCAGGCATCCGTCGGAGCTCCCCCGATGTCGGTGCCGCACCTCGACACACGCGTCGTCGACGGGGAGGCGTCCCTGCTGTTCGGCCCGTTCGCCACGTTCAGCCCGAAGTTCCTGAAGACCGGTTCCTGGTTCGACATCGTCGGCCAGGTCCGCACGCACAATCTCTGGCCGATGCTGCGGGTGGCGCTCGCCAATCCCGACCTCATCACCTATCTGCTCGGCGAGCTGGTCAAGAACCACCGCAAGAAGGTCGACAGCCTGCGCGTCTTCATGCCCACGGCTGAGGACGACGACTGGACGCTCATCCAGGCCGGTCAGCGCGCCCAGGTGATGAAGAAGGACGAGAAGAAGGGCGGTGTCCTGCAGTTCGGCACCGAGGTCGTCTCCTCGGCGGACGGCTCGATCGCTGGACTTCTCGGCGCATCGCCCGGCGCGTCGACGGCGGTCCCGATCATGCTCGGACTCCTCAAGACGTGCTTCCCGGAGGAGTACGCAGGATGGGAGCCCACGCTGCGCGATCTCATCCCCACCCTCGGCGAGAAGCTCAACGAGGATGCCGCAGCCGCTGACGCTTCGATGTCCGCGACGGCATCCGCGCTCGGCATCTCGCGGTAGAAGGCGACCGTGGCGAAGCTCTACTTCCGCTACGGCGCGATGAACTCGGGCAAGTCGACCGCGCTTCTGCAGGCGGCGTACAACTACGAGGAGCGCGGGCAGCACGTGCTGCTCGCGAAGCCCGCGATCGACACCAAGGGCGCTTCGCAGATCGAGAGCAGGCTCGGCGTCACGCGCGAGGTCGACTTCCTGATCGGGCGAGAGGATGACGCGCGCGCGCTCTTCCTGCGCGAGAGGGAGAGGATGCGCCGACGCGACGACGAGGGGCTGATCCCATCCGAGCGCCCGGCGGACGTCGCCTGCCTGCTGATCGACGAGGCGCAGTTCCTCACGCCTGCGCAGATCGACGATCTCTTCCGGATCGCGGTGCTGGACGGCATCCCGGTGATGGCCTACGGCATCCGCAACGACTTCCTCACCCACGCCTTTCCCGGATCGGCGCGTCTGCTGGCGATCGCGCATTCGCTGGAGGAGCTCAAGACGATCTGCCGGTGCGGGCGGAAGGCCGTGTTCAACGGCCGGGTCATCGGCGGGCGCTTCGTCTTCGACGGCGACCAGGTCGCGATCGATGAGGGGGCGGGCGGAACCGCCCCTGCGGACGTCGTCACCTACGAATCGCTGTGCGGCAACTGCTACCTCGAGGAGTCCGGCGGACGACTGGGCTGAGTCGTGCTCGGCGGTTGCAGTCGCAAACGGTGTCGCTTCGTGGTGGTCGCCGCCGTCCAGGTCGCAATCCGTGCTGTTCTGACGCACGAAGGGCGACACAAACTGCGACCTGGACGCGGTGGTCCGGCAGACCGCTTGCGTGGTCTGACCACACGCGCTACTCTGTGGTCAGACCACAGGAGGAGAGTCGATGACGCAGCGCGCCTGGCGCACCGTGCTCGAGCACATCGAGCGCGACCTGCTCGACGGGCGCCTCGGTCCCGGCGACCGGCTGCCCTCGGAGCGCGATCTCTCCTCCGAGCTGGGCGTCGGGCGGTCGAGCGTCCGCGAGGCGCTGCGGGTCCTCGAGGTCATGGGGCTGATCCGCACGGCGACCGGTTCCGGGCCCGCATCCGGCGCGATCGTCATCGCGACGCCTACGGGGGGGATGTCCGCTCTCCTGCGGCTCCAGGTGGCCGCACAGGGCTTCCCGCTGGCGGATGTGGTCGGCACGCGCCTCGTCTTGGAGGATGCCGTCGTCGGTCGTCTCGCCGTCGATCCCGCGCGCGACACCGCGGAGGCGCACCGCATCCTGGACGCGATGGATGCCGGGTCGCTCAGCGCGGACGAGTTCCTCGTGCTCGACGCTCAGCTGCATCTGGCGCTCGCGGAAGCATCCGGCAACGCCGTGATCGCCGCGATGATGGCCGGGCTGCGCACCTCCATCGAGTCCTACGTGCAGGCTGGCGCGGCCCGCCTCGCAGACTGGGCCGGTATGGCCGATCACCTGCGCGCCGAGCACCGTGACCTCGTCGAGGCCATCGACGACGGCGACGCGGACCGTGCGCGTGCGCTCGTGAAGGACCACATCACCGGCTACTACACCGCCGCGGGACTCACCCGCACGACGACGGCGAGCATCGCCAGAGACTGACCGCCCCCCCGCAGAGCGCTCGGACAGGCTCCGCGGACCAACCCGAGAGGACCACGATGGTCACCCGCCAGATCCCCAATCCGGCCGAGCTCTTCGAGCTGATGAAGTTCAAGAAGCCCGAGCTCGACGGCAAGAAGCGTCGCCTGGACGCGGCGCTGACGATCTACGACCTGCGGAAGATTGCGCAGCGCCGCACACCCAAGGCCGCCTTCGACTACACCGACGGCGCCGCCGAGGGCGAGCTGTCGCTGTCGCGCGCCCGGCAGGCGTTCGAGGATGTGGAGTTCCACCCCGGCATCCTCAAGCCGGCCCCGACGGTCGACACCTCCGTCGAGATCCTCGGCGGCCCCAGCGCCCTGCCGTTCGGCATCGCGCCGACCGGGTTCACGCGCCTCATGCAGACCGAGGGGGAGGAGGCCGGCGCCGGAGCCGCCGCTGCGGCAGGCATCCCTTTCACGCTGTCCACGCTGGGCACGACCTCCATCGAGGGTGTGAAGAAGGCCAACCCGGACGGGCGCAACTGGTTCCAGCTGTACGTCATGCGCGATCGCGAGATCTCGTACGAGCTGACCCGACGAGCGGCAGCCGCGGGTTTCGACACCCTGCATTTCACGGTCGACACCCCGGTCGCGGGCGCCCGTCTGCGAGACAAGCGCAACGGCTTCTCGATCCCGCCGCAGCTGACCCTCGGCACGATCATCAACGCGATCCCTCGCCCGTGGTGGTGGTACGACTTCCTCACCACGCCGAAGCTCGAGTTCGCCTCGCTCAGCACGACGGGCGGAACCGTCGGGGAGCTGCTGGATGCGGCGATGGACCCGACGATCAGCTATGACGACCTCGCGGTGATCCGCGACCTCTGGCCGGGCAAGATCGTGATCAAGGGCGTCCAGAACGTCGAGGACTCGGTGCGGCTGCGGGATGCCGGAGTCGACGGCATCGTGCTGTCCAACCACGGCGGGCGTCAGCTCGACCGTGCACCGATCCCGTTCCACCTGCTGCCCGCCGTCCGCGAGGCCGTCGGCGACGATTTCACGGTCATGATCGACACGGGCATCATGAACGGCGCCGACATCGTCGCCTCCGTCGCCCTCGGCGCCGACTTCACGCTCATCGGCCGGGCGTATCTGTACGGCCTGATGGCCGGCGGACGCGCGGGCGTCGACCGGACGATCGCGATCCTGCGCACCGAGATCGAGCGCACGATGCGCCTGCTCGGCGTCTCCTCGCTCGCGGAGCTCGAGCCGAAGCACGTCACGCAGCTGCAGCGCCTGGTGCCGGTCGCGAAGTCCGCGGCGGAGGCCGTCGTCCGCTGACGCCCCGATCCTGCCGCTGACCCGGTGCGGTTGTGTCCGGGTTGTGGCGGTTCAGGCACCTCGTCAGTCGCAACAACCCGGACACGCCAGCGGTCGATGTCCGGGTTGTTGCGTGTCTGGTGCGCGAGAACCCGCAACATCCCGGACACGCGGGGAGGTACGGATGCGTCCGGTGCGGAGGGATGCTCTGCGTGCGCGTGCGGGTGCTCTGCGCGCGGATGCGGATGCTCGGACCGAGCAGCGATCACGCAGGGGTCCCGGACGCCGGCACGTCGTTCCGGGGGAGCCAGGGGACGATCATCGAGGTCGTGCGCTGATAGCCGGCGTAGGCGGGGTACCTGGATGCCGAGATGGACTCGGTGAAGATCGTCGAGCCGATGAACAGCGCGGTCAGCAGGACTGCGCCGAGGATCGACCAGTTCAGCACGCCGCCGAGGAACCCGGCGCCGCCGGACACGGCGGCGGTCGCACCGATGGCGTAGAAGACCCACCACTGGCTCTGCTCGAAGAAGAAGTTGGGATGCCTGCTGTAGCGGAAGAGCCCGGCGGTGAGGAAGCCGGACGCTTCACCCGCCGCCTTGCGCCGATGGAAGGCCCACTGCTGCTGATCGGCGACGGTCTCACCTGTGAGCAGCGCGAGGAACAGCAGCGTGAAGACCGCATCCCAGGCGGTGAACGGCGCGGGATGCTGGAGCGCGACGTACGCGGGGAGGGTGATGAGCACGAGAAGCGCCATCTGGAATCCGACGATGAACAGCAGGTTGAACACCTGGAACAGCCACGGCGACAGCCTTCCGCGCAGGATCGCCCAGCGATAGTCCTCGGTGCCGGTGTAGCCGCCCTTCCGGGCGAAGTTGAACGTCAGGCGCGCCCCCCAGGCCGTCGCGAGCAGCGCCATCACGACGAGGCGTGCCGCATCTTCGCCGCCGCCGATCGCCGCGGCGGCGAAGATCCAGACGTAGATCACCGGGACGATCGACCATGCGCGGTCCACCCAGGAGGTGTCGCGGGTGATCAGCGAGAGCACCCAGCAGGCGGCGCTGGCGATGGCCGCGGTGACGACGACGGCGAGGAGAGCATCCATGGCGCCATGCTACGGCGTTCGAGAGCCCTGCCGCCGCTACAGCGCCTTCAGCAGCTCGTCGAGCTTGTCGGCGGTGTCCTCCCAGCCCTCCACCGCGATGGAGCGCACGCCGAGGGCGAGCACCGGGTAGTCGTTGCCGCCCTCATCGAGACGGTCGCCGTAGAACAGCATGTCGGCGAGGGGGATGCCGGTGTGCTCGGTGAGCGCACGCATGCCGTGCGCCTTGTCGATGCCGGCGCGGGTGATGTCGATCGAGGTCGAGCCGCCCGACCGCACCTCGAGCCCTGGCAGGCGCGCGGCCACGGCATCGCGAAGCGCGGCGCGCTTGCTCGCATCCGGATCCCAGGCGTGCTTGGCCTCCCGGGGAGCACGCTGGCCGAGCGCCGAGAAGGTGATCTGCGAGCCGCGGTCCTCCAGGATCTCGCCCCAGGGGTCCGCCTCCCACAGACCGAGGCGCACGGCCTCCTCGCGCAGCGCGGCGAGCGCCGCCTCCTTCTCCGAGTCCGAGAGATCGTGCGCGAAGACGGTGGTGAAGGCGGTGCCGTCGTGTCTCAGGTAGCGGGTTCCGCAGGTGGGGAGCAGATGGAGGCGGCCGAGCTCTGCGGCATCCGCCTCGCCGAGCTGCCCGATGACCTGGGTGCGGAACTGATCCTCGTTGCCGCCCGAGATGATCGCGACGTCCACACGCCCGAGGAGGGCGCGCAGCAGGTTAGCGATGCGCGGCGAGATGGCGCCCTTCGAGGGGGCGAGGGTGTCGTCGAGGTCGAAGGCGACCAGGCGGGGACTCGTCATGGTGACTCCAGGGTACGGCGGCGGGAGAGGAGCAGGGTGGACAGGATCGCGAGGCCGACGCCGATCGTGGCGCCCGCGCTGTTCGCGGCGACGTCGGCGAGCGTCGCGGCCCGCTCGGGGAGGGCGATCGCCTGCCAGGCCTCGATGGCGAGCGAGATCGCGGGGCCGACGGCGAAGGCGATGCCCCAGATGCGGCGCGGCATGAGGAGGAAGGCGAGGACGCCGACGGGGATGAACACGAGGATGTTGGCGATGAGCTCGAGCTGTGCGAAGCCCAGCCAGGTCCAGCCCAGACGGTCGCGGAAGAGGCCGAGCACCCCGTCCAGGGTCGTCGGCATCCGATCCTCGACCCTTGTCGGCCAGAGCGTCAGGTAGGCCAGTGCCGCGAGGAACGGGATGCTGATGGCGATCGCGATCCGGCGGGTGAGAAGGTGCGGAGAGGGCAGCTGCTGAGGCATCCTCCCCCTTCCCGATCGTTCGAGCCCCGATACGACAGAGGGCCCACCCTGCGGTGGACCCTCTTCAGTGTCGGGGTGACAGGATTTGAACCTGCGGCCTCTTCGTCCCGAACGAAGCGCGCTACCAAGCTGCGCCACACCCCGTTTGACAACCGTTCGAGTCTACAACGAAACTCGGTCGGCGCCGAATCGATGGCTCACCTGAGAGCTGTCAGCGTCAGCAGCGTCGCCTCGGGGCGGCATGCGAAGCGCACGGGCGCGTAGATGGAGTGCCCGCACCCGGCGCTGACGTTGAGCGGGATGCTCTTACCGCCGTGGCCCCAGGTGCTCAGGCCCTTGGCCTGCTTCAGCGGGATGTCGCAGTTCGCGACGATCGTGCCGTAGAAGGGCAGGCACACCTGGCCACCGTGCGTATGACCGCCGAAGATCGCATCCGCGCCGAGGTCGACGTAGGCGTTCAGCACCCGCTGATACGGCGCGTGCGTGACGCCGAGCAGGGGGGTGACGGCATCACGCGGACCGAGAGCGGCGATGGCGTCGGGGAGCGCATCGAGGCGGTCCCAGCTGCGATGCGCGTCGCTCACACCGAACAGATCGACATCGCGCCCCGCGACCTGTAGTCGGGCGGCGGTGTTGTTGAGATCCGTCCAGCCGAGCTCGTCCTCGAAGTAGGCGTTCATCGCCGCGGTGTCGAGGCGCTCCGGCTCGCTGCGCAGAGTCGACGGGCCCATGAAGTACTTGAGCGGATTGCGCGGTGACGGGGCATGGACGTCGTTCGAGCCGTGCACGAACACGCCGGGGACTCCGGCGAAGGCGTCGAAGGCGCGCCGCAGGCCGGCGAGTCCGTCGCGATGCCCGAGGTTGTCACCGGTGTTGACGATGAGGTCCGGCTCGAGCTCGGCGAGCGAGGCGAGCCAGTCCTGCTTGCGATGCTGCCAGGGCGCCATGTGCGCATCGGAGACGTGCAGGATGCGCAGGGGCGCGGATCCCGGGGGGAGAGCCGCGACGGACGCCTCCCGCACGGTGAACAGGTAGCGTTCGATGCCGATGCCCCAGACGGCGGCGCCGACACCGGCGGCCCCCACCGCGCCGAGCGCGATGAGGGCCGGGTGAGCGGACGGGCGGGGCATCAGTGGCCGTTGCCTCCGCCGTCGCCCTCTTGCGCACAGGTCAGGGTGATCGTCGCGCCCGGTGCGGCCTTGCCCGGACTCTGCCCGGTGATCTGGGCATCGCCGTTCTCGCAGCCGTCGCTCGCCACCAGGAAGCCTGCGCCCGTGATCTGCTGCGATCCTTGGCCGAAGCTCATCCCGACCACCTGGGGGACGTCCACCGCCGGCGCCTTGCCGGTGCTGGGCTGGATCGTCACCGTGGTCCCGCCGGCGACCCTGCCCGCGCCCGGCGACTGGGCGCCGACCAGGCCCTTCGCCTCGGTGCTGTCGACGGCGCCTCCGACGGTGACGCCGAAGCCGGCATCCTGGAGGGTCCTCGTGGCCTCCTCGACGGTCATGCCGATGACGCTGGGGAGATCCGTGTAGACCTGGCGGGTGAGGTTGGAGTCCGGCGCCGGGAACGCATCCCCGCCGTACTTTGCGTTGGCCGCGCGCTGGATGTCCTTCGCGAGGTAGAAGCGGAGGTAGTTCACGCCGTGCGCGCGCAGTGAGGCGTTGCCGGAGGCGTTGCCGACCCAGATCGCCGTCGTGACCTTGGTGCTGCTTTCGATCATCATCGTCTGGGTCGCCTCGTGGGTTCCCGTCTTGCCGATGACGGGGGTGCCGTCGTAAGGATTCGCGGCGCCGCCGGTGCCGCCGTTCATCACACCGCGGAGCGCGTACGCCGCCGTCGCCGCGACCTCGGGGGAGATGGCCTGCTCGCACGAGGACTGCGGAAGCGGAAGCTCCTCGCCCTCCTGGTTGACGATCCTGTCGATCGCCTTCGGGGTGCAGTAGACGCCCTTGTTGGCGACGGTCGCATAGGCGCCGGCCATCGCCAGAGGCGAGATCGCCTTCGAGCCGATGACGTCGTTGAAGTAGTTCGTCCCCGTCACCTTCTCACCGGTGCCCAGCGTCACGCCCAGCCGGTCGGCCATCTTGTTGATGTCGCAGATGTCCATCTGCTGCGCCATCGCCAGGAAGCCCGAGTTGAGAGAGGCGGAGGTGAACCGCATCACGGTTCCCGTGTAGCCGCCATTGCCGCCCGAGTTGCCGATCTTCACCGTGTTCGTCTGGGTGTTGCCGCAGATCGTGACGGGGGAGAACACGCGGGAGACGCCGTTGAGCACCTCGTTGACGGAGTGCCCCTCCTCCAGCCACTGCAGCAGAGTGAACAGCTTGTACGTCGAACCGACGTTGAATCCGCGCGATCCGCCGTGCTGCAGATCGCTCGCGTACACGAGGGCGGTGGAACCGGCCTTCTTTTCCGAGGACTCGGAGAAGTTCGTGTTCTGCACCATCGAGAGGATGCGGCCCGTGCTCGCCTCGACCGAGACGCCCGCCGCACCGAGGTTGATCCCCGATTTCGAGGCGGGGACGTTCGACTTCATCGACTCGACTGCCGTCGCCTGCACGATCGTGTCGAGCGTGGTGTAGATGTCGAGCCCGCCGCGCTTGAGGGTCAGCGCGCGCTCCTCCGGGGTCGCGCCGAACGCGGGATCGGTCTCGATGACCGACTTCACGTACTGGCAGAAGTAGGCGTTCCGGCCGGCGGTCACGCAGCCCTGCTTGGCCGGGACGATCTTCGGCGTGATCGGCTGCGCGTATACCGTGTCGTACTGCTCCTGCGTGATCTTGCCGTCCTCCAGCATGCGGTTCAGGACGTAGTTGCGGCGGACGAGGGTCTTGGCGTATCCGTCCTCCGCGCTGTTCACCAGCTCGCCCGTGCTGCTGTCGGTGTACGAGCCGTTCGGCCTGTCGATGCGGAAGCGGTTCGGGTTCTGCACCATGCCGGCGAGCGTCGCGGCCTGGTTGAGGTTCAGCTTCGCGGCGGAGACGCCGAAGTAGTACTGCGCCGCCGCCTCGATGCCGTAGGTCGTGCCGCCGAAGTTCGCGAGGTTGAGGTAGCCGAGGAGGATGTCGTTCTTCGAGTACTCCTTCTCGATCTGGATCGCGTAGCGCAGCTCCTGGAGCTTGCGCTCCATGCCGTCGACGCCCGAGGCGTTCGTCGCGTCGAGCCAGCACTGCTCGAGGTCCTCCGTGTAGGTCTCGCTGTTGGTGTCGACGTTCTGCTCGCAGCGCTGCACCAGGACGTTCTTGACGTACTGCTGGCTGATCGTCGAGGCGCCTCGGCTCGAGGCGCCTCGCGCGTAGTCCACCAGCGCGCTCGCCGTCGCTGCGATGTTGACGCCGCCGTGCTCGTAGTACGACTTGTCCTCGCTGGAGAGGATCGCGTCGTACAGCGCCGGGGCGACCTGGTCGTAGGTGACGGGGATGCGGTTCTGGTCGTAGAAGGACGCCAGCTTGACGTTCTTGCCGTTGGATCTCGTCGCCCAGATCGTGGTCGGCTCCATGGGCGCCGTCACGTCGAGGTCGTTCGGGATGTCCTCGAAGAGGGTGAGTGCCTGGGATCCGGCCAGTCCCGTCATGGCGATCGCGGGGGTCACGGTCGCCGTCACGAGGACTCCGGCGACGGCGCTGAGTGCGACGAGCCCGACGAGACCGCCGAGCACGCCCTTCAGCGTGCGCTTGTTCTGAGGCATACGCTTGATCGTAGGGGAGTTCCCTGAAAAACCACCTCGACGGCGGACCCGCTCCGCACGTCGCCGATGCGCAGGAGTGCCATGACCACGTGGGAGTACCTCACCACCCCGCTGCTGATCCACAACACCGCGGCCATCCTCAACAACTGGGGCAGGCAGGGGTGGGAGCTCGTGCAGGTCGTCCAAGGTCCGGAGGGCGGGCTCGTCGCCTACTTCAAGCGCCCGGCGGCGCAGGACGGCTCCAACACCGCGGGCCTCGCGGCCGCCGAACAGGCCGCGCGCCAGTTCGAAGGCGGTGCGGCATGAGCATCGCGCAGCGCCTCGCGGAGCTCGGCATCGAGCTGCCCGCCGTCGCAGCCCCGGTGGCCGCCTATGTCCCCGCCGTCGTGCACGGCGGGCTCGTCCACACGTCGGGTCAGCTGCCCTTCACCGACGGCGCGCTGCCCGCGACGGGCAAGGTCGGCGCCGACGTGGATCCCGCGGACGCCAAGGCCTACGCCCGCACGTGCGCCTTGAACGCCCTCGCTGCGGCGGCGGATGCCGCCGGCGGGCTCGAGAACATCGCCGGCGTCCTGCGCGTGGGAGGCTTCGTGGCATCCGACCCCTCGTTCACGGGCCAGCCGGGCGTCATCAACGGCGCGAGCGAGGTGCTCGGCGAGATCTTCGGCGACGCCGGTCGTCACGCCCGCGCGGCCGTCGGCGTGCCCGTCCTGCCCCTGGACAGCCCCGTCGAGGTCGAGGTCGTCTTCCTGCTGGCCGGCTGAGACGGGCAGGGTGGCGCCCGTCTCGCGACAGTCTGGGGGCTGACACGCCACGTGCAGGGCGTCTCGCGCCCTTCGGTCCGACATCTGGCGTGTCGGCCCCCGGACTCGCGTCGTCCAGACGCCACCGCGGCAGGCGCTGTTACTTCACCTGCGCCGAGATGATGCTCATCACCGCGGTGTCGGCCAGGGTCGTCGTGTCGCCGACCTCGCGGCCTTCCGCGACATCGCGCAGCAGACGGCGCATGATCTTGCCGGAGCGGGTCTTGGGGAGCTCTCCGACGATGTAGACGTCGCGGGGGCGTGCGATCGCGCCGATCTGCTCGCCGACCCACTGCCGCAGCAGCGTCGCGAGTCCTGCGGGGTCGTGCGCGGCGAGATAGCTCTCCTTGATGATGACGAACGCGACGACGGCCTGGCCGGTGGTCTCGTCGGATGCTCCGACCACGGCCGCCTCGGCGGTGGCCTCATGCGCCACCAGCGACGATTCGATCTCGGCCGTCGAGAGCCGGTGACCCGAGACGTTCATGACGTCGTCGACGCGGCCCAGCAGCCAGAGGTCGCCATCCTCGTCCAGACGCGCGCCGTCGCCGGCGAAGTAGTATCCCTGCTTCGCGAACTTCTCCCAGTAGGTCTCGACGTAGCGCTCCGGATCTCCCCAGATGCCGCGCAGCATGCTCGGCCACGGCTCGGTGATGACGAGCAGGCCGCCGTTGCCGTTGCCCACCTCGCTGCCCGCTTCGTCGACCACGTCGATCGAGATGCCCGGCAACGGCACCTGCGCCGAGCCGGGCTTGGTCGCCGTGACGCCCGGCAGCGCGGACACCATGATCGCGCCGGTCTCCGTCTGCCACCAGGTGTCCACGATCGGAGCCTTGCCCGCGCCGATCACATCCCGGTACCAGATCCACGCCTCCGGATTGATCGGCTCGCCGACGGATCCCAGCAGGCGCAGGCTCGACAGGTCGAACTGACCGGGGACCTTGCGGCCGATCTTCATGAACGAGCGGATCGCCGTCGGGGCGGTGTAGAAGATCGTCACCCCGTACTTCTCGATGATCTCCCACCAGCGACCGGGATGCGGAGCATCCGGAGTGCCCTCGTAGAGCACCTGCGTCGCGCCGTTCGCGAGCGGGCCGTAGGCGACGTAGCTGTGCCCCGTGATCCAGCCGATGTCGGCCGTGCACCAGTAGACGTCGGTCTCCGGATGCAGGTCGAACACGTTCCTGTGCGTGTACGCGGCCTGGGTGAGATAGCCGCCGGAGGTGTGCAGGATGCCCTTGGGCTTCCCCGTGGTGCCCGACGTGTAGAGGATGAAGAGCGGGTTCTCGGCGGGGAAGGGCTGCGCGGCGTGCGCTGCGGATGCCGTGGGGACCACGTCGTGCCACCACAGGTCGCGGCCTTCGACCCAGTCGACGTCGTTCTCCCCGCGGCGCACGACGAGCACGTGCTCGACGGTCTGCTGCTCGCCCTCGCCGCGATCGCCGAGCGCCTGGTCGACCGCGGGCTTCAGCGCGGAGACGCGGCCTTTGCGATAGCCGCCGTCGGCGGTGATGACGAGCTTGGCGCCGGCGTCGTCGATCCGCGAGCGCAGGCTGTCGGCGCTGAACCCGCCGAAGACGACCGAGTGGATGGCGCCGAGCCGGGCGACCGCCAGCATCGAGACCACGGCCTCGGGGATCATCGGGAGGTAGATCGCGACGCGGTCGCCGTGGCCGATGCCGAGATCGGCGAGCACGTTGGCCGCGCGCTTGACCTCCTCCGTCAGCTCCGCGTAGGTGATCCGGCGGGAATCGCCGGGCTCGCCCTCCCAGAGGAGCGCGACGCGGTCGCCGTTGCCCTCCTCGACGTGCCGGTCGAGGCAGTTGTAGGCGACGTTGAGCTCGCCGTCGTCGAACCACTTCGCGAACGGCGGCGTCGACCAGTCGAGCACCCGGGTGAAGGGCGTGTGCCAGTGCAGCAGATCCTTCGCCTGGTCGCCCCAGAACGCCTCGCGGTCCTCGGCGGCCCTCTCGTACAGCGCAGGGCGCGCGATCGCGTTCTCCACGAACTCTGCGGACGGCGGGAAGCGCCGGGTCTCGTCCAGGAGGTGGTCGATCTGGCTGCTCATGGCGCGCTCCTTTGCGGCGGGACGTGATCGTGCAGGGCACACGACCGGGACACGGTGAATCTAGTGGGAGCCGCCGACACGGGCATACTGCCGAAAGTCGGTACTCCCGTCGGTTTTGCCAGGACGGTCTTGGTGCGTACACTCGACGTCAGCCGAATTCTCATTCCGGCTTTTGCGTGCCCGATATCCCCCGATACGGACGCGCGGTGGGCGGCATCTCATTCCCCCCGTGAGGTGCCGCCCATTCTCGTCTCAGGGCGCACTCGTTCTGCACTCCCCGAGCTGTGAACCGGTTGTGCACGAGTCGTGGACTTCCGGTCTCCCGGCGTCGGCCGGGCGCTCTAGCGTCGGGGCATGGTCACCCCGTTCGTCATCGCTCCGCGCACCGGATCAGCCGTCCCCGGCCTCCGGGCGACGCTGGACCCCGCCTTCGGCCCGCTCGCCGTGCACTGCCAGGACGACACGGTGACGGATGTGTTCGTGAACGGCTCCGACGGCCTCTTCGTCGACCGCGGTCGTGGCGCGGAGGAGGTCCCTGGATGGCAGGCCTCCGAGCGCGAGGTGCGCGATCTCGCCGTCGCCCTGGTCGGGCTCGGAGGGCGGCACCTCGACGACCATTCGCCCTGCGTCGATGTGCGGCTGGCGCACGGCATCCGCGTCCACGCCGTGCTCGCGCCGGTCGCGACGGGCGGAACGGCGTTGTCGATCCGCATCCCGCGCGTCGAGGCCGGCGACCTCGACGCGCTGTCCCGACTCGGATGCTTCGAGAGCGCGGGCCGGATCTGGCTGGCGCAGCTGGTGGCGCAGCGGGCGAACATCCTCATCACCGGCGGCACGGGCACGGGAAAGACCACCCTGCTGAGCGCTCTGCTGTCCGCAGCCCCTCCCGGCGATCGGATCGTGACGATCGAGGATGTCGCCGAGCTGCGTCCCGCCCATCCGCATCATGTCGCCCTCGAGGCGCGTCAGGCGAATCTCGAGGGCGCCGGCGCGATCACGCTGGCCCGTCTCGTCCGGGAGTCCCTGCGGATGAGGCCCGATCGTCTCGTCGTCGGCGAGTGCCGGGGAGAAGAGGTGCGCGAGCTGCTCACAGCGCTCAACACCGGTCACGACGGCGGGGCCGGCACTCTGCATGCAAGCAGTCTCGTCGATGTGCCCGCTCGCATGGAGGCGCTGGGCGCCTTGGCGGGCATGGACCCGCCTGCACTTGCGAGACAGGTGGTGAGCGCGTTTACGATCGTGCTGCACCTGGGGCGGGGCGCCGACGGGGTGCGGCGCATCGAGCGCGCAGGGCGCTTCGTCCTCGCCGGCGATCGACTGTCGATCGAGGAGGTGGCGCCGTGGTGATGCGACGGCGCGCACCGAGGAGGTCGCGCGGGACGGAGGACGCCGCGGTCGTCGCTGCGCAGGCCTCGTCGACGATCCGCACGCTCGCGGTGCTGCTGCAGGCCGGCGCGACGCCCTCGTCCGCGTGGCGCCATCTCGCCGACACCGGCGACCCCTGCGCCGGACGCGTTGTCGGACGATGCGAGTCCGGTGCGGCGCTGCCCGCGGCGATCGAGGCGGAGGGCGGCGCATGGATCGATGCCGCCGCGGCATGGGAGATCGCCACCGCCGTCGGCGCGCCGCTGGCCGACGTCCTCCGGGCGGTCGCCGAGGCCCTTCAGGATGCCGCGACGGCCGTCGACGATGTGCGCGTCGCCCTGGCCGAGCCGGCCGGCACGGCGCGTCTGCTGCTGTGGATGCCGCCGGCCGGGCTCCTGCTCGGATTCGCCCTCGGCTTCGACACGCTCACCGTGATCGCGACCCAGCCGATCGGCATGGCGTGCGTCGTCGTCGGACTGATGCTGGTGCTTCTGGCGCGGCTGTGGACGGGGCGCCTGGTACGCGCCGCCCAGCCGGGTGATCGCGCACCGGGGATGCACACCGAGCTCACGTCGGTCGCGCTGTCCGGAGGAGTCTCCATCGAACGCGCGATGCGCCTCGTGGCGGACAGCTCGGCCGCGGACGAGGTCGGCGGCGAACGAACCGCCGCGGTGCTCGAGCTCTCGCGAGCCGCGGGCGTCCCGGCCGTCGAGCTCCTCCGCGCCGCCGCCGCGCAGGAACGGCATTCGGCACGGATCGCGGGGCGCATGCGGGCGGCGAGGCTCTCCTCCCGGCTGCTCATCCCGCTCGGCGTCTGCACGCTGCCGGCCTTCCTGCTGCTCGGCGTCGCTCCGCTGATGCTCAGCGTGCTCGCCTCGACGCCGCTCCCGTTCGGGTGAACGGGAGCCCCTACGACCACGGACCGCGCAGCGATCCGGGAAAGAGAGATAAGGAACACCATGAACACCAGACACGCACTGCCCGCCCTGACCCGTTCGACGGCCGCCCGGCTCTTCGCGGACGAATCCGGGGCCGCGACCGCCGAGTACGCCATCACGACGATGGCCGCCGTCGCCTTCGCCGGCCTGCTCGTCGTCATCATGCGCAGCGATGAGGTGCGCGGCATCCTCACCGATCTCGTCCGCCGGGCGCTGACGGTGTCGTGATGCTCGCGCGCCATCGGGAGGAAGGATCGGTCGCGGCGGAGCTCGCCGTCGCGCTTCCCGCCGTTCTGCTGACGCTTCTGCTCGGAGCCTCGGCCCTCGGCGCCGCTGCGAAGCAGGTCGCTCTGCAGGACGCCTCCGCCGATGCCGCGCGGCTGCTGGGACGAGGAGAGTCCGCGGCAGACGCGGCATCGATCGTGGCATCGGCCGTGGAGGGGGCCAGGGTGAGCACCGAGCGACGCGGCGACCTGACCTGCGTCACCTCTTCGGCCGACGTGCGCCTCGGCCGGATCCTCACGATCCCGCTCCGTGCATCGAGCTGCGCGCTCGCCGGCGGCCTGTGATGGCGGGGACGTCGCTGGCCTGCGGAGTCCTGGCGGTCGCCGCGACCCTCGGCCTCGGCCTCGTCGCGGTCGGCGGAGCCGCCGTGACGGCTCAGCGCATCGCGGGGGCCGCGGACGCCGCTGCGCTCGCCGCCGCGGACGCGGCCTCCGGCGCCGTCGTCGCTCCGGACGGTCCCTGCGCGCTGGCCGCACGGGTCGCTGCGGCATCCGGAGCGGAGCTCACCCTCTGCGAGGTCATCGGCGTCGTTGCGACCGTCGAGGTCCAGGCGAAGTACGCTGGACTGGCAGCCGTCTCCCGAGCCCGTGCCGGGCCACCCGAGGGATTCTGACGGCTGCACGTACAACGCCGCTGTGAACCACACCAGGACAGCGGTGTGTATGGTGTGCTTCGAAGAAAGGACGCACCCTTGGCTGAAGGCAAGAAGCTCGTCATCGTCGAGTCCCCGACGAAGATGCGGTCGATCCAGGGATACCTCGGCGACGGATACGAGGTGCTCAGCTCGGTCGGCCACATTCGCGACCTTGCGGACAAGAAGGACATCCCGGCCGCCGACAAGCAGGCATACGGGAAGTATTCGATCGACGTCGAGAACGGGTTCGACCCGTACTACGTCGTCTCCGATCGCAAGACGAAGACGGTCGCCGAGCTCAAGCGCGCCCTCAAGTCCGCCGACGAACTCCTTCTCGCCACCGATGAGGATCGCGAAGGCGAGGCGATCGCCTGGCATCTGCTGGAGACCCTCAAGCCGAAGGTCCCGGTCAAGCGGATGGTCTTCCACGAGATCACCAAGGACGCCATCCAGGCAGCCGTCGGGAACACGCGCGAGCTCGACCTCGCCCTCGTCGACGCGCAGGAGACACGGCGCATCCTCGACCGGCTCTACGGGTGGGACGTCTCGCCGGTGCTCTGGTACAAGGTCAAGACCGGCCTCTCCGCGGGGCGCGTGCAGTCCGCCGCCACCCGCATGATCGTCGATCGGGAGCGCGAGCGGATGGCGTTCGTGTCCGCCGACTACTGGGATGTCGAGTCGACGGCGGCCTCGCAGAGCGCCTTCCGCGTCCGCCTCGTGCGCGTCGACGGAGGCCAGCTCGCCCGCGGCACCGATTTCGACGACACCGGAAAGCTGAAGAAGGCCGTCGTCATCCTGGACGAGGCGAAGGCCAGCGCCCTCGCCCATGCGGTCGACGCCGCAGGAGCCGGCACGGTCACCAAGGTGGAGGCGAAGCCCGGAACCCGCAGTCCCTATGCTCCCTTCACGACCTCGACGCTGCAGCAGGAGGCGGGCCGCAAGCTCTCGATGAGCGCGAAGCAGGCGATGAGCGTCGCCCAGCGCCTCTACGAGAAGGGCTTCATCACCTATATGCGCACCGACTCCACGGCGCTGAGCACCCAGGCGGTGCAGGCCGCGCGGAGCCAGGCCGTCTCTCTCTACGGCGACACCGCGGTGCCGCTGAAGCCGCGGGTGTACAAGTCCAAGAGCAAGAACGCGCAGGAGGCCCATGAGGCGATCCGCCCGTCGGGGGAGACCTTCCGCACCCCGGCGTCCGTGTCCGCGCAGCTCGATCGTGAGGAGCTGCGCGTCTACGACCTGATCTGGAAGCGCACCGTCGCCAGCCAGATGGCCGACGCCAAGTACGAGACCACCACGGTCACCGTCGCGGTGCAGGCCGGCGGGCAGCTGGCCGAGTTCACCGCGTCAGGGACCGTGTACACCTTCAAGGGCTTCCTGGAGGCGTACGAGGAGGGGCGCGACGAGAAGCGCAACTCCCAGGATGCCGCGGCCGAGCAGTCGCTGCCCGTCGTCGCCGTCGGCGACGAGCTCTCGATGACGGAGTCCGAGGCGAAGGGGCACAGGACATCGCCGAAACCCCGTTACACCGAGGCCTCGCTGGTCAAGGCGCTCGAAGAGCACGGCATCGGCCGCCCGTCGACGTTCGCGAGCATCATCGGGACCGTGATCGACCGCGGATACGCCACGAAGCGAGGACAGGCCCTCGTGCCGACCTGGCTCGCGTTCAGCGTCGTACGTCTGCTGGAGGAGCACTTCGCCGACCTCATCGACTACGACTTCACCGCGGCGCTCGAGGACGACTTGGACGCCATCGCGCGCGGTGAGCAGAACCGCGTCGAGTGGCTCAAGGAGTTCTACTACGGATCCGACGCGCAGGTCGGCCTCCGGCAGGTCGTCGACAACCTCGGCGAGATCGACGCGCGAGCGTTGAACTCGACGCGGATCACCGACACCGCGACTCTCCGGTTCGGCAAGTACGGCCCCTACCTCGAGGTCGCGAATCCGGATGCTCCGGACGAGAAGCCCCGCATCGTCAATGTGCCCGAGGACCTCGCGCCCGATGAGCTGACCGCGGCCAAGGCCCAGGAGCTCATCGATGCTCCGGTCGCCGGCGACCGCGTGCTCGGCGAGAATCCGGAGAACGGCAAGATCATCGTCGTGAAGGACGGCCGGTTCGGGCCGTACGTCCAGGAGAACGATCCCGTCTCCGATGACGCCGCCGTCGACGAGACCACGGGGGAGGTCGTCGAGACGAAGCCGAAGCGCGGCGCGAAGAAGGAGACGGCGCCGAAGCCGCGGACGGCTTCGCTGTTCCGTTCCATGTCCGTCGACACGATCGAGCTCGATACGGCCCTGCAGCTGCTGAGCCTGCCGCGCATCGTCGGCGCCGACCCGGAGAGCGGCGAGGAGATCACCGCGCAGAACGGCCGGTTCGGGCCGTATCTCAAGAAGGGCGCCGACTCCCGTTCGCTGGAGAGCGAATCGCAGATCTTCGACGTGACCCTCGAGCAGGCGCTCGAGATCTACAAGCAGCCGAAGTACGGCGCGCGACGAGCGTCCAGCGCGCTCGCCGAATTCGATGCGGACCCTGTCAGCGGCAAGCCGATCCGCATCCGGGACGGACGCTTCGGCGCCTATGTCACCGACGGCGAGACGAACGTCACGATCCCGCGCGGACAGCAGGTCGCCGACATCACCTTCGAGATCGCCGTGCAGATGCTCGCCGACAAGCGGGCGAAGGGGCCGGCTCCCAAGCGCGGTGCGCGTTCCGCCGCCAAGGCTCCGGCCAAGACCGCGGCCACGAAGGCTCCTGCCAAGAAGGCCCCGGCTGCGAAGGCGGCGACCGATGAGGAGAAGGCGGCGGCCCGCTCGGCGGCCGCGAAGAAGGCGGCGGCGACCCGTGCCGCGAACGCGGCGGCGAAGGCGAAGGCGTGACCTCGAGGGCCGGTCTCTGGATCACCCTCGAGGGGGGCGACGGATCCGGGAAGACGACGCAGTCGAATCTCCTGGAGTCCTGGCTGACGAGCACAGGACGCATCGTTCTGCGCACCCGCGAGCCGGGCGGCAGCGAGGTGGGGCAGCTGGTCCGCGACATCGTGCTGCACCATCACGGCGACATCGCGCCCAGGGCCGAGGCGCTGCTGTACGCCGCCGATCGCGCCCATCACATCGCCACGGTGGTGCGGCCCGCGCTGGAGCGGGGCGAGATCGTGATCCAGGACAGGTACCTGGACTCATCCGTCGCCTACCAGGGCGCCGGTCGCGTGCTGGACTCCGTCGAAGTGCGCGATCTCTCCCTCTGGGCGACGGAGGGAGCGCTCCCGGACCTCACGGTTCTCCTCGATCTCGATCCCGCGGCGGCGCGTGCGCGCCTCGACGCCGACGACAAGCCGTTCGATCGCCTGGAGGCGGAGAAGTCCGAGTTCCACACCCGCGTCCGGGAGGCGTTCCTCGCCCTGGCCTCGGCCGAACCGGACCGCTTCCTCGTGGTGGATGCGTCGGCACCGGCATCCGAGATCGCCGCCGCCGTCCGCGCTCGCGTCGCTCCGCTCCTCCGCTGACGCTCGCTGGGCGTTCCCGCCCTCGGGTATTTTGCCCGGACCTTCCGACGTCTGCGGCCGTCCTCCACCGGCGCTCACCGGTTCGCACCGTTGTTCGTGGTTCGCGCTGCTCTTTCCTGGGCTGTGCAGTTCTTTCCTGAGGGGGCGCTGCTCTTCCCCGAGTCGCGCTGCTGTTTCGGGATGGTGCTGCAGATATTGCCGCCACGTGAGGAGGGAACAGCAGCGCGACTCGGGGTTCAGCCGCGCGAGCCGGGCGAGCCGGGCGAGCCGGGCGTGCGAACGGGTGAGCGAGACGGTAGCGCGGATCGGGAAGGCGGAGCCTGGCAGGGCGCGGGGCAAGGGATGGAGGGGTCGGAACGAGGCGGGGCGAGGGACGGAGAGAGGGCAGAACGAGAGGCGAAGGGGCCGGGACGAGGGACGGAGAGGGGCCGGAACGAGGGACGGAGAGGGGCCGGAACGAGAGATGAAGAGGCCGGAACGAGAGACGAAGGGGCCGGAACGAGGAACGAAGGCGCCGGAACCAGAGACGAGGTCCGGACCCAGAGACGGAGAGGGATGCTGTCGGCACCGCCGGATAGGCTGTGGGAATGACCGCTGCACCGTTCCCCTGGACCGATGTCTGGGGACAGGATGCCGCGGTCGAGACGCTGCGCAATGCCGTCGCCGATCCCGCCGCGCTCTCGCATGCGTGGCTGATCACCGGTCCGCCGGGCTCCGGGCGGTCCACGCTCGCCCACGCCTTCGCGGCCTCCCTGATCGCGAACGACCCCGACGACGAGCACACGATGCGGCAGGTTCTCGCGGGAACCCATCCCGATGTGACGGCGCTGCGCACCGACAAGGTGATCATCACGATCGCCGAGGCCCGTGCCCTCGTCGAGCGCTCCTACTTCGCCCCGTCCACCGGTCGGTACCGCGTGATCGTCGTCGAGGACGCCGATCGCATGGTGGAACGCACCTCGAACGTGCTGCTGAAGGCGCTCGAGGAGCCGCCGGAGCGCACCGTGTGGGTGCTCTGCGCTCCGAGCGAGGCCGACCTGCTCCCGACGATCCGCTCTCGGGTGCGCTCGCTGCGGCTGCGAGAGCCGGATGTCGACGACGTCGCACGGCTCATCACCCTGCGCACGGGGGTCGACCAGGAGGTCGCGGAGCAGGCCGCCCGTCACGCGCAGCGCCATATCGGGATGGCTCAGCGCCTCGCGACGGACGACGCCGCCCGCCGGCGCCGCGATGAGACGCTGCGCTCCGTGCTCGGAGTCCGCGGAGTGAACGCCGCGGTCGAGGTCGCGGGCGCGGTCATCCAGGCCGCCACCGAGGACGCGAAGGCGCTCACCGCCGAACGGGACGCCGCGGAGCGGGCCTCGCTGCTCCGCACCGTCGGCATCGCGGAGGGGCAGGCCGTCCCTCCCGCCCTGCGCGCGCAGATCTCGGCGCTGGAGGACGACCAGAAGAAGCGGGCGACCAGGAGTCTCCGCGACGGCATCGACCGCGTGCTCACCGATCTGCAGTCGCTCTACCGCGATGTCGTCATGCTCCAGTTCGGGCAGGGCGCCGACCTCATCAACCGCGAGCTGGGCGCCGAGCTGGGCGCGCTCGCGGGCGACTGGCCCGTGGCACGTACGCTTGTCGTGCTGGACCATCTCGCCGAGACCAGGGAGGCGCTGGAGCGCAACGTCGCTCCGCTGCTCGCCCTGGAGAGTTTGCTCGTGACCATCACGAGCGGGAGGAAACCGTGACATCTCGCCAGACTTCTCGCGCGCGCCGCATCGCCGTCGCCGTGGCTGCGCTCGCCGCGGCATCCGTGATGCTCTCCGGATGCCTGTACGCGGCCATCCCCGAGGGCGTGGAGCCGCGCCCCTCGACGACCAACGCCCCGGACACAGACGGCGTCGCCGAGGCGCTGCTGCCGTTCTACGGTCAGGAGCTCGCCTGGTCGGAGTGCGGCGAGGGCTTCGACTGCACCGACGTCACCGCGCCGCTGGACTGGGAGAACCCGTCGTCCGGCGAGACGATCGAGCTGTCCGTCGTGCGCCACCAGGCGACCGGCACTCCGATCGGCTCGCTGCTGACGAATCCGGGCGGTCCGGGGGCGAGCGGTGTGGAGCTCGTCCACGACAGCCTCGACTTCGCCGTGGGGGAGGACCTCATCGAGAACTACGACGTCATCGGATTCGATCCGCGCGGCGTCGGCGAGTCGACGGCCGTCACCTGCTTCGACGCCGCGGATATGGACGCCTATCTCTACGACATCCCCGCCGGTGCGCGAGGCAGCCAGGAGTGGGAGGACGAGCTGCTCGAGGCGCACCGGGCGTTCGCCGACGCCTGCGAGGCGAACAGCGGCGGCATCCTGCCGTACATCACCACGATCAACTCGGCGCGAGACATGGATCTGCTCCGTGCGGTCCTGGGCGATGAGAAGCTGAACTACCTCGGATACTCCTACGGCACCTTCCTCGGAGCGACGTACGCGGAGCTGTATCCGGAGCGCGCAGGACGCCTCGTGCTCGACGGCGCCATCGACCCCGCGACGAGCGGCTACGAGGTCAGCGCGACGCAGGCGCTCGGGTTCGAGTCGGCGCTGCGCGCCTACATGCAGGACTGCCAGGAATCCAGCCAGTGCCCGTTCAGCGGCACGGTCGACGACGGCATGGCCGACCTCGCCGCGCTGCTCGCGACCGCGGACCGGACCCCGTTCGACAACGGCGACGGCCGGCGGATGGGCGCCGATTCCCTGATGACCGGCATCATCGCGGCGCTGTACTCCGAGGACAGCTGGCCCTACCTCACACAGGGTCTGGCCGAGATCCTCGAGGGCGATCCGTACACGATGTTCTATCTCGCCGACTTCTACAACGCCCGCGATGCCGACGGCAGCTATCTCGACAACTCCAGCGAGGCGTTCCGCGCCTACAACTGCATGGACTACCCGGTGGAGGACGATCCGGATGCCGAGGCGGCGGCGGACGCCGAGATCGCCGAGGGCGCTCCGACGGTCGCGCCGTACTGGTCGGGACCCGACTCCTGCTCCGTCTGGCCGTATCCGCCCACCGGCACCCGCGGCGAGATCCATGCCGAGGGCGCTGGGCCCATCCTCGTGGTCGGCACGACGAACGATCCCGCAACCCCCTACGAGTGGTCCGAGGCGCTCGCCGACCAGCTCGAAGAGGGTGTGCTGATCACCCGTGTCGGCGAGGGGCACACCGGCTATAACAAGGGCAACCGCTGCGTCGACGACGCGGTCGAGGCGTTCTTCCTCGATGACGTCGTTCCCGAGGACGGCCTGCGCTGCGAGTGATTTCGCGTTGAGCGGCCCGACCGGTATTATTGCTGATCGTGCCGCTCTCGCGAGCGCACGCCGCCTTAGCTCAGTCGGCAGAGCATTTCACTCGTAATGAAAAGGTCGTCAGTTCGATTCTGACAGGCGGCTCCACACCGGACCGGCCCCGTGATGCGAAGAACATCACGGGGCCTTCTGCGTCTCCGCCGGGCTCGGCCTGCCGAGGGGATCGGCCAGGAGGCGCGGAGGGGGCGGGCGCGGTGACACAGATGTCGGTGGGAAGAGCAGATGTCGGTCGATCCGGCCGAACCCGACCGGCAGCTGTGCTCTCGGCCTACGGCCGTGCAGCGGTCCTCGAGCCGCCGTGCATGCCAGGGCTGCCGAGTGATCTTGCTCGATCCGCGGCGGACCGCTACACCTCGTGCGGCCCGCGGCGTACGCTCGGAGCATGACCAGGGCGCTTCTCATCGTCGATGTGCAGAACGACTTCACCGAGGACGGCGCGCTCGCCGTCGCGGGCGGGGATGCGGTGGCGGCTGCCGTCTCGGAGCATCTCGCCGCCCATGCCGGCGAATACGAGGTGATCGTCGCGTCGCGCGATTGGCATGATGCCGACGGCGACAACGGCGGACACTTCGCGGCCGACCCCGATTACGTGGACACCTGGCCCGTGCACTGCGTCGCCGGTACTCCGGGGGCGGAATACGACCCGCTCCTCGCGACGGACGCCGTCACCCACCACGTCCGCAAGGGGCAGGGCAAGCCCGCCTATTCGATGTTCGAGGGCGTGACGGAGGACGGACGCACCGTGGCGGAGGTGCTCGGCGAGCGCGGCGTCCTCACCGCGGACGTCGTCGGCATCGCCACGGACCATTGCGTGCGCGCCTCCGCTCTCGATGCCATATCGCACGGAGTCCATGTGCGGATACTCACGGGGCTGATCGCGGGGGTCGGCGCGGCCTCCAGCGAGGCCGCGCTCGCCGAGCTCGCGCACGCGGGCGCCGAACTCGTGCCGTGACGCGCAGCGTCCTGCTGCTGAGGGCCGTGAACGTCTCCGGCCGCAACCGTGTGCCGATGGAGGGCCTGCGCGAGGTGCTGACACCCGTGCTCGGCGAGATCCGCACCTACATCGCCAGCGGCAACATCATCTGCGAGACGCCGGCGGATGTCTCTGCATGCTGTGCTCTGGTGCGAGGAGCGATCGCGGCGGAGTTCGGCGTGGACACCCCGGTGATCGCGCGCACGCACGAGGCTCTTTCGGCATCGATCGCCGCGCAGCCCTTCGCGGACGGGAACGAGAGGCTCGTGCACGCGATGTTCCTGGCGGAGCCGCCCGCCGCCGGAGCCGTCGGCGCACTCGAGCAGCGGCTGGCCGGGGGAGAGCGTCTGGCGCTGGTCGGTCACGACCTCTGGATCGACTATGCCGGGGGCGTGCATTCGAGCAGGCTCACCAAGGCCGTGCTCGATCGTGCGCTGGGCGTGGTGGGCACCGCGCGCAATCTCCGCACGGTGCGCGCTCTCGCCGACCTCACGGCCGGCGCCGTATCCGACGAACGCGGCGGGTCATCGTGACCGCCGGCTATCCGTCCACGATCGCGAAGGCCGTGGAGCGGGAGCTCGTCATCAAGAAGTCCCGATTCATCGCCCAGATCGCACCGGTCGCATCCTCCGAGGAGGCGGATGCGATCATCGCCGGCGTGAAGAAGCGCTTCTGGGACGCCAGACACAACTGCTCGGCCCAGGTGACGGGCGCGCGAGGGGACAGGGCGCGGTCGTCCGACGACGGCGAGCCCTCCGGAACGGCGGGCGTGCCCATGCTGGAGGTCCTGCGCCGACGGGAGCTCACCGACGTCGTGGCGGTCGTCACACGCTACTTCGGCGGCGTCAAACTCGGCGCCGGCGGGCTCGTGCGCGCATACTCCACCGCGGTGTCCGAGGCGCTGGACCTCGCCCGCCTCGTCGATCGGAAAGAGCTCTCGCAGGTGACCTTCGCCGTGCCGCACGCGGACGCCGGGCGCTTCGAGAACCTGCTGCGTGAGTGGGCGCGCGGTGCGGACGCCCTGCTGGGGGAGACCGCATACGGCGCGCAGGCCGTGTTCGAGGTGTGGAGTCCGAACGTCTCGGTCGGCTCGCTCTCCGCGCAGGTCGCCGAAGCATCCGGCGGTGCAGTCGAGACGGTGCTCACGGGCGTGCAGAGGCTTCTGGACGTTCCGAGGAGCTCAGCGACCGGCTGATCGCCTCCGGCGGGCTCGCGGGGTGCGACTGGAGGTCTACGCGACGAGCACCGCAGGCCGCGCATCGGACGTAGAGAATGCGTCCTTCGCTGGTGGCGTGCCGCGAGTCGACGAGCCAGGCGTGCTCGTGGGGGACGGCGCGAGAGGGATGCGGAGTCGGAAGGGTGCGCGGAGAGGCCATGCATCCAGCGTGCTGTAATGGTCTTATGTATCTCAACCCTTACGGTGAGTACGCGGTTCTGCTGGCCGCATCTCTCGCGAACGAATGGCCGGAGGATCGTACGGGCATCGAGCGTCGCACCCGCGACTTCGGGATGACGATGGCGTTCCCGCCGGAAGTCGACGATCACGCCGGAACGAGGAGCGCGATCGATGACTGGCTGCGCATCGTCGACGCGGCCGATCCCGCTGAGCGTGCGATCCTGCTGAACGCGCAGATGGCGCAGGCGGCGGCGTACCCCCGTCTCACAGATCACGACGGCGAGGGGTGGCATCTGCACTACCGGGATGAGACGGACGCGCTCCCGTTCGTCCTGCGTGCCGTGATCGGCGTCGGCACTGCCCTCCACCTCGCGACGCGGGGGATGCATCGCCTCGGGCGGTGTGCCGCGGATCCGTGCACGAAGGTCGTCGTCGATGTGACGCGCAACGGGCGCCAGCGATTCTGCTCCGTGCGCTGCGCGAACAGGGCGGCGGTGCGCAGGCACCGGGCGCGCAGTCCGCAGTGAGATGACTTGACGACAGGTGACTACTCGTGCAAGAGTACTCCGGTGTCGAGCATCCGCCTGTACATCCTCAGCTCGCTCGTCGAGCGCGGGCCGATGCACGGGCATGCCCTGCGCAACCTGGCGGAGCAGGAGCACGTGCACGAATGGACCGACATCTCGGTCGGGGCGCTCTACGGGGCGCTCAAGCGGATGCTCGCCGAAGGGCTCATCGAGATCGAGCGCGTCGAGCGCGAGGGGAACTACCCGGCGCGCCAGATCTACCGGATCACCGAAGAGGGAGTCGGTGCGCTGCACGAGATCCGCGAGAGCACCTTCCGTGCACTCGACACGCGTCCCGATCCCTTCGATCTCGCCTTCTCCCGCCTCGATCCCGAGCGCATCTCAGAGCTCGCCGGCGCCCTCGCCGACCGCAGGGATGCGTACCAGGAGATGCTCGATGAGGGCCGGATGCGGCTCGAGCGCATCGATCGCTATCTCTGGCGGGCGGAGCGCCTCGCCCTGGAGCACAAGCTGCGGCGGCTCGAGACCGAGGTCGCCTGGCACGATGCGCTGATCGATCAGGTGCCCGATCTGATGGAGGACGAGCGGGAGCGTCGTCGCCACCAGGGCGAGAAGCCCCAGAACACGGATACGACATCACGACCTTGAGGATGCCATGACAGAACAGACCGCACCCGCGGAGCGCCAGGGGCCTCCGCAGTGGACACCGCCCCCCGGCGTCACCCCCGCCCGCGCCTGGGTGGCCTTCGCCGTGCTGCTCATCGGGGCCTTCATGTCCCTGCTCGACACCACGATCGTCAACGTCGCGCTGCCGACGATCCGCGACTCCATCGATGCGGACGAGGCGACCCTCGCGTGGATCATCTCCGGCTACGCGCTCGCCTTCGGCCTCGCGCTGATCCCCGCCGGGCGCATCGGCGACCGCTTCGGCCACAAGTGGGTGTTCTTCACCGGGCTCGCGATCTTCACCGCGGCGAGCATCGCCTGCGGGATCGCGCAGAGCCCGACCGAGCTCATCGTCGCCCGCGTGGTGCAGGGTCTCGGCGGCGGCATCTTCTTCCCCGCCGTCACGGCCTTCGGCCAGCTGCTGTTCCCGCCGCTCAAGCGCGGGCAGGCCTTCGCCGTCATGGGCGCCGTGATCGGCGTCTCGACCGCGCTCGGCCCGATCGTCGGCGGACTGCTGATCCAGGCTCTCGGCGAGGATGCCGGATGGCGCTGGATCTTCGCCGTCAACATTCCGATCGGCGTCGTGGCGCTGATCCTCGCGGCGACGGTGATCCCCGCCGTCAAGGCCGGCCAGAAGTCGGCGACGGACCTGTTCGGACTTCTGCTGCTCGCGGGCGGGATCACGGCGATCCTGGTCCCGCTCATCCAGGGACAGGACGAGGGCTGGCCGGCGTGGACCTTCGTGTCGCTCGTCGCCGGCGTCGTCGTGCTGGTGGTGTTCTGGTTCTGGGAGACCTCCCTCGAGCGCCGGGGCGTCGCGCCGCTCGTGCCGCCCCGGCTGTTCTCCCATCCGCAGTTCACCGGCGGCACCCTGCTCGCACTGGTGTACTTCGCGGCCTTCACGAGCATCTTCTTCGTGATCGCGCTGCTCTGGCAGGCCGGACTCGGCCACACGGCGCTCGAGTCCGGGCTCGTCACGATCCCGTTCGCGATCGGGAACATCTTCGGCGCGGCGTTCAGCGACCGGCTCGCGCAGCGGCTCGGCCGCACCGTCCTCCTGCTCGGGACGGGTCTTCTCGTCGTGGGGCTGGTCGCGGTGTGGCTGGTCCTCGCCGCGGTCCCGGCCGCGGATCTCACGAGCTGGTCGCTGCTCGCGCCCTTCGTCATCGCAGGTTTCGGCAACGGGCTCTTCATCGCGCCGAACGCGCGGTTCATCGTCGCGACGGTCCGTCGTGAGGAGGCGGGCGCCGCGAGCGGCGTGATCGGCACGGTGCAGCGCATCGGATCGGCGATCGGCATCGCGGTCGTCTCCAGCGTGCTGTTCGCCGTGGCCGATCTCGACGGGATCGGCGACGATATCGGCGCGGCGATGCAGACGGGGGACTACTCCTCCGCGGATGCCGCGGCGTCGGCCGTCCTCGCGGAGCACTTCGTGCCCGCCGCCACCTCGTCGCTCGCGCTCAGCGTCGCCTTCGCGGTCATCGCCTTCGCCCTGGTGTGGGCGCTGCCGAAACGGGTATCGCTGCACTGAGGCATCGGCTGCGCGACGTCACGGGCGCTGGCCGGCGTGCGGTCCTTCGCCGATCTCCTCGATCACCTTGGCGTTGAAGGCCGGCAGATCACCAGGGGTCCGGCTGGATACGAGCCCCTGGTCGGCGACGACCTCCTCGTCGACCCAGTGCGCCCCGGCGTTCCGAAGATCCGTGGCCAGGCTCGGATAGCTCGTCAGCGTCCGGCCGTCCACGACGCCGGCCTCGATGAGGATCCAGGCGCCGTGGCAGATGACGCCGACGGGCTTGCCCTGCTCGAAGAAGCCCCGTGCGAACGCGATCGCACCCTGATCGAGACGCAGATGGTCCGCGTTCACCACGCCGCCGGGGAGCACGAGCGCGTCGAAGTGGTCGGCCTTCGCATCGGACGCCGTGCGGTCGACGGGCTGGACGTGCCCGTTCTTGCCGGTGATGTCCTCTGCCGAGGGCGCGATCATCGTCGCCGAGGCGCCGGCGCCGGTCACGGTCGCATCCTTTCTCATCGCGGAGACGTCCCGCTCGGGACGACGCCTTCGACGATCTCCTGGACGACGGATGCCGCGGAAGGGGGTCGCGGACAGCGGAGGATCGTGATAGCGGAGCCTGCGCGCGATCGCGCCCGGGAGGCTGCATGGGCATCGCGACGGATCGCCAGTTGCTCCTCATCCGTTCGATGGCTGGCCGTGTGACGGGTACCCGTACTGCATCCCGTCTCCTGCTTCCTCGGCGTCAGGTCGGCGGCATCGCCGGGCAGAGACCGTCAAGAGGACGGCTGACGGACGAGCAACCGGTGTCGTCTCATACGGCAACGCCATGCGGTGGGCCCCGAGGGGCTCGAACCCTCGACCCGCGGATTAACATGCCACTTCGGCTTTCGCCGCCGCCCGAGGGCGTTCGTGGTCTGGACTGTCCCTTCACCATGGCTTTCGCTGTAGGTGCCACCCGTCCAGTCTCTACACCTTCCGGACTCGCGTCCGGCTTGGCTCGGGATCGCCAACTGGTTGCCCAGGAAGGGTTCCCCGACTTTGAGTGGTGTCATCCTCGGAGTTTCCCCCGAGGCGCTCCTATTCTGTTGAAGTCCGATGCTCTGCCAACTGAGCTAGAGGCCCGCGAACCCCAGTCTAATGCGACGGGGAGGGCGTGGCGATCCGAGCCTCCGGCGCCCTCCGGCAGCCGCCGGAAACCCGGCTGAAACACGGGATGCCTACCCTGTCGACATGGAGGGAGGCGGTGCACATGGGTGAGCACGACGTCGAGATCGAGACGGCGGGCCGTCGGTGGCAGGAGGACGACGTCGAACAGCGCATGCTCGCCGCGCTCTCCGCCGCGATCGGGACGGAGCTCGTCCCCGTGACGGTCATGGTCGACGGCGCGACCCGGCTCGAGGTGGAGGGCGCGGATGCCGAGGGCGCCGTCTTCTGCCAGCTGGTCGCGAACCAGGGCGTCTTCAAGTCGCCGCATCGCAACAGGGTGAGCGCCAACCTCTTCAAGCTCGCCTGGCTGACCGCCTCGGTGCGCCCTGGCGCACGCGCCATCCTCTGCGTCACGGGAACCGCGGCGCAGGCGTTCACCTCCACGGGCTGGGCGACGCTCGCCGCGCGCGATCTGGGCATCGAGCTCTACGTCGTGGAGGACGACCGCGCCCGTCCGCTCTTCTCCGAGCCCGATGCTCCGGGGGAGAGCACGCGGTGAAGCGGCGCTTCGCGTCGGGGAGTTTACCGAGGCGAAACATGTCCGCACGATGGGTGAAACACGGTCTTCGTAGAGTCGGTGCCAGATGGACCTCCGCGGAGCAACACCACGACAGTGATTCGCTCCGCACGCTCTCCACTCAGCAGTCATCGGATTGAGTCCTGTGGAGGATCCATGCTTTCCCTCGTCGTACTCTCGGGCAACCCGAGAACACCATCGAAGACGTCAGCCGTCGCCGTCCGCCTCGGCGAGCTGATCGCCGAGCGGACATCGATGACGCTCCTCGAGCCCATCGAGCTCGCCGAGCTCGGGCCGGCGGTGCTCGCCGCTTCGGACGACGCGGTCTCCGCCGCCCGCGAGCGCGTCGCCGGCTCGCGCATCCTCATCGTCGCCACCCCCGTCTACAAGGGCTCCTACACGGGGCTTCTGAAGGCGTTCCTGGACGGCTACGGCCCGACGTCGCTCTCCGGCGTCTCCGCGATCCCGCTCGTCGTCGCCGGCTCTCCGGCGCACACCTCCGTCGCGGCCGACATCCATCTGCGCCCGCTCCTGCACGAGCTGGGCGCGCAGACGCCCTTCGGCACGCTGGCCCTGCTGGAGGCCGACATCGCCGGCGAGGAGCGAGACGGCTTCCTCGCGTCGTGGGTCGCGGAGCGGGTCGCCCTGTTCCGTGCGGTGGCGAGCGGCCGCTCCGAGGAGGTCGCGGCGTGACGATCGTCGAGGACGAGCGGCCGGCTCCGCCGAACCCGCTGCGACGCGCTCTCGGTCACATGGCCACCTCGGTGACGCTCGTCACCACCACCCACGACGGCGTCCAGCACGGGTTCACCGCCAACAGCTTCGCGGCCGTCTCGAACGAGCCCCCGCTCGTCACCGTGTTCCTGGCGGACACGGCCGAGTGCTACGGGGCTTTCCAGGCGACCGAGCATGTGGCGGTCAACATCCTCGCCGACGATCAGGGCCATCTGGCACGCACGTTCGCCACCAAGGGCGTCGACAAGTTCGCCGGCATCGAGTTGGACGCGGAGCACGCGCACGTGCCCGTGGTCCAGGGCGCGATGGCATCGATCGTCGGCGTCATCGACGAGCGGTACTCCGTCGGCGATCACCTCATGCTGCTCATCGCCGTCGACCACGTCGTCTACAACGATCGCGATCCTCTCGTCTACCACAACCGCGTCTTCAGAAAGCTGGTCTGAGCATGCACGCATCCACCACCGCCATCGCGGTATCCGGCGCACGCAAGGTCTACGGCGGGGCGCAGAACGCGCTCGTCGCCCTCGACGGCGTCGACCTCTCGATCGAGCCTGGCCGGTTCGTGAGCATCATCGGACCCTCCGGGTGCGGCAAATCGACCCTCCTGCGCCTCATCGCGAGTCTCGAGGCCCCCGATGAGGGCTCGGTGGAGATCTTCGGAGTCACGCCCGAAGACGCCTGCGCGGCGAAGCTCATCGGCTTCGTGCCGCAGGCGCCCGCGCTGCTGCCCTGGCTGAACGTGCTGCAGAACGTGACGCTGCCCCACAAGGTCAATCGCGGAGCGGAGAAGAGACGTCCAGCCGCCGCAGCCGCGGGAGCCGGACGGGCGGCTCCCGACATGCGGAAGCTGCTGCACGAGGTCGGGCTCGGCGAGGCCATGCACAAGCTGCCCTCCGAACTGTCCGGCGGCATGCAGCAGCGCACCGCCATCGTGCGCGCCTTCGGGCTGCAGCCCGAGGTCCTCCTCATGGACGAGCCCTTCTCCGCGCTGGACGAGTTCACGCGCGAATCGCTGCAGGAGCAGCTCCTCGACCTCTGGGACGAGATCAAGACGACGGTCGTCTTCGTGACGCACTCGGTCACCGAGGCCGTGCGCCTCTCCGACACGGTCGTCGTCATGGCCCCCAAGCCGGGACGGATCGTCGACGTCATCGACATCGATCTGCCCCGACCGCGCAGCGCGAGCCTCATCAAGACCGCCGACTTCCATCATTTCGAAGACCTCATCCGCGATCGGCTGCAGGCCGCATGGCAGTCGCCCGATCTCTCGAACGCCGCCTGAGGAGAACAACGATGACCGCTCTCGACGCATCCGCCGGCACACGTCCAGCGGAGCTGCCCCAGACCGCACGGCCGACGCGGCCCACGGAGGCCGCCGCGCGCATCCGTGCCCGCGTCCTTCCCCGGTTCCTGCGACCGAGCCGCTGGCTGCCGATCGTCATCACCGTCGCGCTGCTCGCCGTGCTCTGGGAGCTCGGCGCTGGGGCGATGCCCTACCTGCTGCCGCCGCTCGGGGCGATCGGCGAGGCGCTCGCCGGCAACCCCGCCTACTACCTCTCCAACGCCTGGGTCACCCTGCAGGAGGCGTTGCTGGGACTTGCCATCGCGTTCGTCGGCTCGTCCGTCCTGGCCGTCGCGATCAGCGAGGTGGCGGTGCTGCGCTGGGCGATCATGCCGATCGCCGTGGTGTTCAACGTCACGCCTCTCGTCGCGATCGCCCCCGCGCTGGTCGTCGCCTTCGGGTTCGGACCGGAGCCGAAGCTCATCGTCACCGCCCTCATCTGCTTCTTCCCGATCCTCATCAACGTCTCCGTCGGTCTCCGCTCGGTGCCGACGGCAGTGCTCCAGTTCTACCGCACCGTACATGCGTCTCGGGGCGAGATGCTCTGGCACGTGCGCGTGCCGAGCGCCCTGCCCTACCTCTTCGCCTCGCTCCGGATCGTCTTCCCCCTGTCGATCGTCGGCGCGGTCGTCGCCGAGATGTTCGCGCCGGGGGCATCCGAAGGCCTCGGCACGGCGATCAGCCTCGCGAGCTCGAACAACAAGCTCCCGGTGGTCTACGCCTCGATCGCCCTCCTCGCCGTCATGGGCGCCTCCCTGCTCGGCATCATCACCGCCGTGGAGAAGCGAGCGCTGCACTGGCACGACACGCACAGGGGCGAGAAGGAGTAACGCCCCGCTGCCCTTCCATCGCGCCGAGCCGACGGCACGGCGCGATGGTCCGCCGACCCCGAATCCCGCAATAGAACCCCGCTCTGCATCACTTCCACCGCACCTGAAGGAGCTTCCATGGCACTCCGCACTCCCCTCCGCACGTCCGCCGCCGTGCTCGTCGCGCTCGCCGCCTCGGCAGCGCTGGCGGCCTGCTCCGGTCCCGCAGACGCCGAGCCCGATGCCTCCGACGACGTCGGCTCCGCGATCTCCGAAGACCGCTGCGCCCTCAACGAGTCCGCGGGCACGGTGACCTTCCTGACCGGCTACCAGTACCAGGCGTCCGCCTCCATCCTCGAGATCCTCGCGGCGCAGGAGCTCGGATACTTCTCCGACCTCTGCCTGGAGGTGGAGATCCAGCCCGGTACGGGCGACACAGGACAGAACACCCAGCTCGTCGCGAGCGACCAGGTGCAGTTCACCTCGGTCAGCCAGCAGGATCTGCTGACCGCCCACGACAACGGCATCGAGCTCCTCGGCATCTCGTCGTACTCGAACGTCGGCCTCGAGATCCTCATGACGCCCACGGACATCACCGATCTCACGCAGCTGGACGGCACGATCCTCGGGCAGAAGGGCGCGCTGCCTTCCGGTGTGCACGCCATGCTCGACAACGCGGGGGTCGACGTCGACAGCATCCAGCAGGTGACGGTCGGCTACGACCCCAGCGTGCTGCCCCGCGGCCAGGTCGACTCCCTCACCGGGTTCATCTCGAACGAGCCCAACCTGCTCGAGGCGGCGGGCGAGGAGGTGACGGTCTGGCGGCCGTACGACTTCGACGTCCCCGGATCCCTCGGCGCCCTCGCCGTGAACCCGTCGTTCGCCGAGGAGAATCCCACGGCGGTGGAGGACTTCCTGCGGGCGGCCTTCCACGCGTTCGAGTACTGCGAGGAGAACGGCGAGGAGTGCGTCGGCTATGCCGCGCAGATCTCCGGCGAGGGATACGACGCCGAGCACAACCTGAAGGTCTGGGAGACCGAGACCGAGGTCATCCGCGAGAGCCAGACCGGCGATCTCGGTGCGATCGACCCCGCCAACGTCGAGGCCGTCGCCGAGATGCTCGACACGTACTCGCTTCTGGAGACGCCGCTCACCGGCGAGGAGGCGCTCGCCTTCTTCGAGCCCGCGTTCGTCGAGGCGATCTATGAGGACGGCGCCGTCGTCTGGCCCGCTCCGTGACCGCCTCCCGCACCCATCCGCACACCGACCGAAGGAACCCACGATGACCACGAAGGACTACGGCGTCTTCCTGCCGAACGCCGCCGGCGGCTGGATGATCTCCTCGACCGCGCCCTATCCGCCGGCCAGCTATGACTACAACCGGAGCGTCGCCCGCCTCGCGGAGGACATCGGCCTCGACTTCATCATGGCCATGGCGAAGTGGCGCGGCTTCGGCGGCGCCACGGACCACTGGGGCGAGACGCTCGAGTCGATGACCATGATGGCGGGCCTCGCCGAGGCCACGGAACGCGTCAAGATCTGGGCGACCGTGCACGCCAACATGCAGAACCCGGCGTTCGCCGCGAAGGTCTTCACGACGCTGCAGCAGATCAGCCATGGCCGGGCCGGCATGAACATCGTCAACGGCTCGTACGCCGACGAGTTCGAGCAGATGGGCATCTGGGATGCGGAGCTGAGCCATGACGCGCGCTACCGCATGACCGAGGAGTGGACGCAGGCGGTGCTGCGCCTGTGGTCCGAGCCCTCGGTGACGATGGACGGGGAGTTCTTCACCCTCACCGATTGCGAATCGCGACCGCATCCCGATCCGAAGCCGACGATCATCAGCGCCGGCCGCTCCGACCGCGGCCGCGCGTTCCAGGCGAGCTATGCCGACGGGGCCTTTCTGGGCTCCGAGAGCCTGGAGGACATGCGCGACCTGTCGCGCGACGTGCACGACAGGGCAGCGGCCCTCGGACGCTCGGTGCGCACCTACTCGATGCTCACGATCGTGCAGGACGAGACGGATGCCGCGGCGGAAGCGAGGGCCCTGCGCTACGGCGATGGACTCGATCGCGAGGCGCTCGGCAACATGCGCCGCTCCTGGGGCTGGGACGCGCAGCGCGCACTCTCCTGGGCGCAGGGCGCGAAGGGCGAGGAGGCGTTCCAGACGCCTTATGTCACCGGCACGGCCGACACCGTCGCCGAACGCATCCTCGCCGTGCTCGAGACGGCGGAGCTCGACGGTCTGATGCTGATCTTCCCCGACTACCTCGAAGACATGCCGGCCTTCGGCGAGGGCGTGCTGCCGGTGCTGCGCGCCCACGAGGCCGCCGAGCTCGTCCCGTGACCGGCCTTCGCGAACGCCAGCTCGGCACGCTGACGGCCGACGGCGCAGCCCTTCTCGTCGTCGATGTGCAGCGTTCGTTCGGGGATCCGGCGATGCTCGCAGGATACGGTCTCGACGACGCCGCGTACGCCGCGGTGGCGGCCGCCGTCGAACGATGCGGACAGCTCGTCGACGCCGCCCGCTCCGCCGGCGTCCCCGTCTACTGGATCGAGCTGGCGACCGAGACCCGCTGGAGGGCGAGCGCCTGGCTGCGCAGCGGCGACCTCGACGCGCCGCTCGGCGACGACGAGCCCTGCGTCGTCGGCACGCCGGGCGCCGAGTGGTACGGGCTCGCGCCGGGCGCTGGCGAGATGCGCGTGCGCAAGACCGGGTACAGCGGATTCCTCGGCACGGGTCTCGCCGAGCGCCTGCGTGCCGACGGCATCCGCTGGGTGGCCGTCGCGGGTCTGACGACGGAATGCTGCATCCAGGCGACCGCCACCGATGCGGTCCAGCTCGACTGGCCGGTGTACATCCCGCGGGATGCGACCGCCGCGTACGACCTCGGCCTGCACGAGGGGGCGCTCGCCCAGATGGCGCTGAACGTCGGCGTCATCGGCACGAGTGCGGAGCTCGTCTCGCTGTGGAACGGCGCGTCGCCGGCATCCGTCCCGGATGCGGAACTCGTGAACGGGAGCGTCGCGTGAGCGGGATGCACATCGCCTTCGACCTGTCGTTCACTCATACCGAGGGACGCTGGGCCCGGCCCGGCTCCTGGGTCGGGCGCACCTTCCCCGACGTGCGGATGTTCCAGGAGATCGCGGTCACCGCCGAGCGTGCGGGCGTCGAGCTGCTGTTCTTCGGCGACGGCAGCGGCATCCCCGACACCTGGCGCGGATCGATCGCCCCGGCCGTGGAGTGGGGGGTGCAATGGCCGAGGCAGGACATGAGCCCCTTCATCGCCGCGATGGCGGCGGTCACCGAGCACATCGGCTTCGGCCTGACCTACTCCTCGACGTTCATGCACCCTTTCTACGTCGCGCGCCTGCTCAACTCGCTCGATCACGTCACGGGGGGCCGCATCGCCTTCAACGTCGTCGCCTCCTCGCGCAGCGCGGATGCGGCGAACTACGGCTTCGAGGAGCTCCTCGAGCACGGCCTGCGCTACGAGCGCATGGAGGAGTTCATCGACGTGTGCCAGCGGCTCTGGGACTCGGTGCCCTCCGAGGCGATCCTCATGGACCGCGAAACCGGCCGCTTCGCCGACCCTTCGCTCATCGCGCCGATCGACTACGAAGGACGCTTCTTCCGCGTCAAGGGGCCGCTCAGCAGCATGCCGAGCCCGCAGGGGCATCCGGTCCTCGTCCAGGCGGGCAACTCGCCCCGCGGCATCGAGACCTCCGCGAAGTTCGCGGACGTGATCTTCGGCTTCGGCGGCGCGCTCGCGGGTCAGCAGCGCCACCGGGCGGCGCTGGACGAGGCGCTCGTCGCCGAGGGGAGGGACCCGGCGGCCGTCGGCATCCTCTGGGCGACGCAGGTGATCGTCGGACGCACGGCCGCGGAGGCGGAGACGCGCAGGGCGGAGGTCCTGGAGTTCTGGAACGAGGAGGCCGTCGGCGCGTACATCTCGCACAACGCGGGCTTCGACTTCTCCCGCGTGCCAGAGCGGTTCGTCCTCGGCGAGCTCCTCGACGAGGTCCGCGCGGCGCAGGCCAGCCCCTCGGGGCTGGTCGGCACGCTCGTGGGCGAATACGGACCCGACCATGAGATGACGAGGGACGAGTTCTTCGAGCACGGCTGGCGCAGCGCCACGGGCCTCGACCACACGTTGTGCGGCTCACCGGGTCAGATCGCCGATCAGCTCGAGCAGAACTTCGCCGACACGGGAGCTCGCGGCGGATACATGTTCTCGACGCCGTCGCCGACCCCGTCCGGGCTCGACGACATCGCCGAGCTGCTCGTGCCGGAGCTGCGGCGGCGCGGCAGCCTCGCACCCAGCTATGCCGGGAGCACGCTGCGCGAGAACCTGCGGCCGTGAGGCGCTCGGCCCCGGCCGGCGGGGAGCAGACGGTGCTGCTCTGCTGCCTGATCGGAACTGCGCAGATGACCTGGGGCGTGGTCGTCCCCGTGCTTCCGCTGTATGTGACCGCGCTGCACGCACCCCTCGCCGTGCTCGGGCCGCTCATCGCGGCCTTCGCGATCGGCCGCGTCCTCGGCAACGTGCCCGCGGGGCTCCTGATGCGTCGGCTGAACTCCCGCGCCATGCTGCACACCGTGCTGATCGCGCTCGCCGTCGTGACGGCCTCGACCGGCTTCGTGGGAGACCTCGCGGCCGTGTTCGCGCTGCGGCTGCTCGCCGGAGTGCTCGGCGGTGCAGCCGTCACGATCGCGTTCGCGGTGGTGCTGGCCGGCGCTCCGGCCGATCGGCGCGGTCGCGTCGTCTCCGTCGCCAACGTCGTGCAGATGAGCGCCGCCGCCGTCGGAGCCCTGCTCGGGGGAGCGGTCGTGACGTTCGCCGGGCCGCCCGGCGCATTCGCCGCCGCCGCGCTCCCCGTGCTGCTCGCCGTCGCCTGGGAGCTCGCGCGCCCTGCGCAGGGCTACTGGGATGCGCTGCGGGCGGAGCCGAGGGAGCACGAGCACGGCGCTGCTGCAGTCGGGGCATCCGCTGCTGTCGCGCGCGTGCCGGGAAGGGGCGCTGTGCTGCTCTCCCTCGCCGCCGTGTCGTTCGCGCTCTTCTTCGCGCGGTTCGCGGCCGAGCAGGGGCTCATCCCCGTGCTCGCGTATGATCAGGGCGGCCTGGAGCCGCTCGGGCTGGGGCTGGCGCTCGCCACGGGGACGGTCCTCAGTATCGCGGCGCTGCCCCTCGTCGGCAGGCGAGTCGACCGCGGCGCTCGCCTGACGGTCGTCATCCCGTCGTCCCTCGCATCCGCGCTCGTGCTCGTGGCGTTCGGGCTCCTCGACATCCCGTGGGCGTTCGCGCTTGCGGTCGTGGGCTACGGGCTCGCCACCAGCATCGCGAACGTCGTCCCCGGCGTCGTCACGGCTGAGGCCTTCCCCGGCCGCCGCGCCGGCGGCGCCGTCGGAGTCACCCGCACCGCCGGCGACATCGGAGCCGCGGCCGGACCTCTCGTCGTCTTCGCCATCGCCGACGCCTGGCATCCGCTCCTCGCGCTGGGGCTGACCGCGCTCGTGCTGCTCGTCGCGATGGCGGTCTTCTCCATCGTGACCGTCCGGCGCCGTGGATCCGTGCCGGCGACGGTCGTTTCGCCGATACCCTTGGAGGGATGTCCGAGCAGTTCCGCCGTCCCGTCCGCCGCCCCAGCGCGGCCTTCGACAACCTCGTCGGGTCCTTCGACCCCGCCGAGGTGACGAGGGTCGCCCACGCGACGGCATCCGCTCTGCTCACCCGGGCGCGAGAGGACGAGACGAGCGCCGAGCGGCTGATCGCCTTCGCGGCGGAGCACGGGATCGATGAGATCGCCGAGCTCTGGTCGACCTCCCCCGCACGATCGCTCCCCGGTGTGCTGTGGCGCCTGTATCTGCTGCAGCTCGCCGTGCGCGCAGATCCGTCGACCTCGGCCCTCCTCTACGAGCGCGGGCGCGTGGAGCTGCCCACCGTCGACGCCGCCGTCGCGGGGGCTCCTGTGCCCGCGAGCCCCGACGAGCTCGTCGTGCTCGTCGACACGATCCTCCGCGGGGCGTTCCGCGGCGATCTCGCCGTGGCCCTGGAGCGTGCGGCGGCGTTCTGCCGGGTGCAGGCGTCCGGATCGACGCACACCGCGGACGACTACGAGCCGACGGAGCCCTCTCGCGCCAGCGATCTGACGAATCGCGCGCTGCGGCTGAGCGTCTACGCCGCCGATCTCGCTGCCGCGGCGACGGACTGGCGCCGGGGCGTCCTGACCTGATCGGGCGACAGGGGCCGTTCTGCAGGATGGTCTGGCCGTTCTGCAGGACGATTGTCCTGGATCGACGGATTTCGGCGGCGGATCGCGACGATTCCGCCAGACGGTCCTGCAGAACGCGCGAATGCTCCTGCGGAATGGACGGCGGCGGTTCGAGCCCGGACAGAGGCCGACACGAGCCCGGACAAAAGAAAGACCGGGCCGCAAGAACGCCTCTCGGCGGAAGGCCGCTCATAGCGGCAGAAGTTGGAGCCCGGGGTTATGCGGCCCGGCCTGACCATTGTAACGCCAGGGTGCCGGTGGTATTCCCGGCCGCCTGATCCGCCGTAGAGTCGATCCATGACCCGGCGCTTCGCTCTGATCATCGATCCCGTCCCCGCTTCTGAGGAGCGCGCCGACTATGCAGGCACGTTCACGGAGGTGGATGCCGCGGCGCCGGCTCTGAGCGTGGGCGAGCTGAGCACGCAGCGCGGCGACGGCGTGTTCGAGTCCATCGGCGTGATCGACGGGCACCCTCAGGAGCTCGTGCCGCATCTGCACAGGCTGGCCCATTCGGCCGAGCTCTGCGAGCTGCCCGCGCCGAACATCGAGCAGTGGCGGCAGGCGGTCGCGGCGGCCGCTGCCGGGTGCCCTGCGGGGGAGTGGGTCATCAAGCTCATCCTCAGTCGAGGCGTGGAGCACGGGCCGACGCCGACGGCGTGGGTGACGGCGGCTCCGGCATCCGACTTCTCCTGGGTGCGCACCGAGGGCATCCGCGTGGTGACGCTGGATCGCGGTTATGATCTGGGCGCCGCCGAGCGAGCTCCGTGGCTGCTGCTCGGAGCCAAGACGCTCTCGTACGCCGTCAACATGGCGGCGCTGCGCGAGGCGGCGCGACGCGGCGCCGACGACGCGATCTTCCTCTCCAGCGACGGATACGTGCTGGAGGCGCCGACGGCGTCGCTGATCCTCCGCTTCGGCGACCGCTTCGTCACCCCCGCGCCGAGCGGCGGGATCCTGCACGGCACGACGCAGCTGAGCGTCTACGACCACCTGGCGGCTCAGGGCTTCACGACCGACTACGCGCAGGTGCCGGCATCCGATCTCCAGAACGCGGATGCCGCATGGCTGGTGTCGAGCGTGCGACTGGCGGCTCCCCTCACCGCCATCGACGGCGCCGCCGTGCCGGTGGACGCCGCCTTCACGGCTGCCCTGAACGAATACCTGCTATCGCCGCGCGACTGAGACACGCGGCTCTGGTCAGCCCGTCGGAAAACGGAGATCAATACGCACGACGATGGAGTGTCGCTCTTCGGCGCGCCGGCCGAGCATCACCTGATCCGGGTTTTCCGGATGAGGCCCGGAACAACCCGCTCAGCGCAGGCCGGCGCGGCGCATCGCGCCGAGGATCGCGGCTTCCACGACTTTCCAGTCGTGCACGATCATCGCGTAGGTGAACCGGAGCGACTCGTAGCCGAGGGCAGCCGCGGCGGCGTCTCGGTAGAGATCCTTCGTCCGCTCCTGTTCTCGCTCATGGTTCTCCCTGCCATCCGCCTCGACGATGATCCGTCCGCCGATCACGAAGTCGACTTCGCCGACGCCGTGGATGAGCACTTGCGTGCGGACGTCGATGCCGATCCGACGCAGGCGCAGTCTGACGAGCGACTCGAGCCCGCTGTCGGCATCCGCCCGCGCGAAGCCGACGAGCCATCGCAGCGACGCGGGAAGACGCTTCCACAGCCAGGCGATGTCTCCCGGCGGGATCCGCGACCAGCGCAGTGCCGATTCGAGGGCGCAGAAGAAGGTCTCCTCGTCGGCGCACTCCGCGATCTGCAGCAGCACGTTCGCAACCGGCGGCAGCACGCCGACACGGACGCGCCCGGCATCCCAGTGGATGCGGCAGTCCGCGCAGTCGGTTCTCGGTGTTCCCGCCGCACCCATCCAGATGTGATGCCGTTGCGGGGCGGTGAGGATCCAGAGTCCGAGAAGGCGCCCTGCCTCGCAGCATCCAAGGGTCCCACCGTGCTCAGCGGCATGCAGCAGCGCGGTGTCAGTGTCAGAAAGCGCGTACACACCCTGTCGCGGGCGCAAGACCTCGCCGTCGCGGACCGCCTTGGTCAGCTCGTGCTCGGTGACGCCGCGTCTCTTCAGCTCGGAGGTGCGAGCCATGCGTCCTAGTGCGAGCAGGGTGGCGTGCGCGGACGACATGCCCCGATGATGAAGGAATTCGGTAGAGCACGATCGCTGTGATGCCTGGAATCGCACGTACCTGTGGAGAACTCGTAGCATCCCCGACTGGTGCAGACCGACTCATGGAGGTCCCCGAAGATCGGAAAACCCAGATCGACTGCTCAGGATGCGGCGTGTCGAAGCGCGACACACCGACCGAGAGCCCGTCGATCTGGGTTTTCCAGCAAGAACCAGAGAGTCACCCGAAGCGACCGGAGACGTAGTCCTCGGTGGCCTGCACGTTCGGGGTGGTGAAGATCGTCGCGGTGTCGTCGTACTCGATGAGCTTGCCGGGCTGTCCTGTGCCTGCGATGTTGAAGAACGCGGTCTTGTCCGAGACGCGGCTCGCCTGCTGCATGTTGTGCGTCACGATCACGACCGTGTACTGCTCCTTGATCTCGCCGATGAGCTCCTCGATCGCGAAGGTGGAGATCGGGTCGAGGGCCGAGCACGGCTCGTCCATGAGGATGACGTCGGGCGAGACCGCGATGGCCCTGGCGATGCAGAGGCGCTGCTGCTGGCCGCCGGAGAGGCCGGAGCCCGGCTTCTCCAGGCGGTCCTTGACCTCGTTCCACAGGTTCGCGCCGCGCAGCGACTTCTCCACGAGGGCGTCCTGGTCGCTCTTGGCCATCTTGGAGTTGTTCAGCTTCACTCCGGCGAGCACGTTCTCCCTGATGGACATCGTGGGGAACGGGTTCGGACGCTGGAACACCATGCCCACCTGGCGGCGCACCAGCACGGGGTCGACGTTCGCCCCGTAGAGGTTCTGACCGTCGATCAGCACCTCGCCCTCGACGCGGGCGCCGGGGATGACCTCGTGCATGCGGTTGAGCGTGCGCAGGAACGTGGACTTGCCGCAGCCGGACGGGCCGATGAAAGCCGTCACGGTGTTCGGCTTGATGTCGATGTTGACGCCCTCTACGGCGAGGAAGTCGCCGTAGTAGACGTTGAGGTCGTTGACTTCGATGCTCTTGGACACCTGGGAATCCTTCTGGTTCGGGAACGGCGCGCGGCTCAGCGGCCGGCGGTCTTGGGGGCGAACACCTTGGCGATCAGGCGCGCGACGAGGTTGAGGACCATCACGATGAGGATGAGGGTGAGCGCGGAAGCCCAGGCGCGGTCGATATAGGCCTCGGGCGGGATGCCCGGGTATTTCGCCTGCATGTAGGAGAACACCGGCAGGGTCGCCATCTGGCCGTTGAACATGTTGAGGTTCATGCCCTGGACCATGCCGACGGTGAGCAGCAGCGGCGCGGTCTCTCCGATCACGCGGGAGATCGCGAGCATGATGCTGGTGGTGATGCCGGCGATCGCTGTGGGGATGATGACCTTGAGGATCGTGAGCCACTTCGGCACTCCGAGTGCGTAGGCGGCCTCGCGGAGCTCGTTCGGGACGATGCGCAGCAGCTCCTCGGAGCCGCGCACCACGACGGGGATCATCAGGACCGAGAGGGCCAGCGAGCCCATGATGCCCAGGCGCGTCCCAGGGCCGACGATGATCGCGAACACCGAGTAGATGAACAGACCGGCGACGATCGACGGGATGCCGGTCATGACGTCGACGAGGAAGGTGATGCCGCGGGCGAGCCTCTTGCCCTGGCCGTACTCGACGAGGTAGATCGAGGTCATCAGCCCGATCGGGACCGAGATGATCGTCGCGCCGAGGGTGATGAGCAGCGTGCCCCAGACCGCGTGGATCGCGCCGCCGCCGTCGCCCACGACATTGCGCATCGAGGAGCTGAAGAACTCTCCGTCGAAGCGCGCGAGTCCGTTGACCACCACCGTGTACAGCAGTGAGATGAGCGGGAGCAGGGCGATGACGAACGCCGTGGAGACGAGCGCGGTCATCAGGCGGTCCGTGGCGTGCCGCCGGCTCTCTGCGACCGTCGACACCACGAAGACGAGCACCATGTAGAGGATCATCCCGACGACCAGGGTCAGCGCGATGTTGAAGTCGGCCGGATCCCCGCCGATGTTCGCCAGGGCGAAGACGACGGCGGCGATGACGAAGGAGCCGGCCAGGAGAGCCCACGGGGCCCATTTGGGAAGATGACCCGCGGTGTTCGTGCGCGTGGCCGATGCGGGGGCGGTGGCGATGGCGGTCATGGTCAGTTGGCTCCCGAGAACTCGGCGCGGCGGGAGACGATCCAGCGGGCGACGAAGTTGACCGCGAAGGTCACGATGAACAGGATCAGGCCGGCCGCGATGAGGGTGCTGACGCCCTCGTCGTGCGCCTCGGGGAACCGCAGGGCGATGATCGCGGGGATCGTCGTCGGGTTCTCCGGGTTGAGCAGGTTGAAGGTGACGATGCCGAGCGGGGAGAGCACCAGCGTGACCGCCATGGTCTCGCCGAGTGCACGGCCGAGTCCCAGCATCGCGCCGGAGACCATGCCGCTGCGGGCGAAGGGGAGGACCGCCATGCGGACCATCTCCCAGCGGGTGGCGCCCAGGGCGAGGGCCGCCTCCTCATGCAGCTTCGGCGTCTGGAGGAAGACCTCGCGGCAGATCGCGGTCATGATCGGGAGGATCATGACCGCGAGGACGAGGGATGCGGTGAGGATGGTCTTGCCGCTGCCGGACGGCGTCCCGGAGAAGATCGGGATCCAGCCCAGGTTCGTGTTGAGCCACTTGTAGAAGGGCACCAGCATGGGGGCGAAGGTGAGAGCGCCCCAGAGGCCGAAGACGACGGAGGGGACGGCGGCGAGCAGGTCGATGACGTAGCCAAGGACGCCGGCGAGTCTGCGCGGCGCGTAGTGCGAGATGAACAGTGCGATGCCGATGGCGATCGGAGCGGCGATGATCAGGGCGATGAAGCTGGCCCACAGCGTTCCGAAGACGAACGGCCACACCCAGACGAAGAAGTTCTCGCCCTCGAGGATGTGGTTGCCGGAGGTGTCCGGCGAGAGCGCCGGGAGGGACTGCACGATCAGGAAGACCGCGACCGCGGCCAGGGTCACGAGGATGATGATGCCGGCGCCGAGCGCGGTGCCGGAGAAGATCCGATCCCCCCTGCGCAGCAGAGGCGATTTCGACGCGGACGCCGGCGCGCCGTCCTTGTCCGTCGTGGTGGTGGTCATCTGAGCGGCTCCACAGTTGCTCGAGGGCTATCGGGTTTTCATGCGGGTGCCCCCGCGGCGCCGGTCGGTTCGGTCGAACAGCGCCGCGGGGGCGGTTCTCAGCTCAGGCTGAGAGCAGGATCACTCGGTGACGATGGCGTCGATCGCGGCGTTGACCTGCTCGCGCAGCTCGTCCGAGATCGGGGCGCTGCCCGCAGCCTCGGCCGAGACGTCCTGGCCCTCGGCAGAGGCGACGTACTGGAAGTACGCCTTGACGAGCGAGGCGACCTCGGCGTCGTCGTACTCGACGCAGCCGATGAGGTACGAGACCAGCGCGATCGGGTAGGACCCGGCCGGCGCTGCGGCCGGGTCGACGGCGAACGCGAGGTCGTGCTCGGAACGGCCGTCCTCGAGCGGCGAGGCGGCGACGAGCGCGGCGGCGGCCTCAGCCGAGTAGGGGACGTACTCGCCCTCGACCTCGATGGCGACCTGACCGAGGCCGGACGTCTGCGAGGCGTCGGCGAAGCCGATGTAGCCGACGCCAGCCGTGATCGCGGAGACGACGCCCGAGGTGCCGTCTCCGGCCTCGCCGGTCGACAGCGGCCACTCGTCGCTGGGCTCTGAGGTCCAGACGTCGGGCGCGACGGCGCTCAGGTAGTTCGTGAAGGTCTCCTGCGTGCCGGAGGCGTCCGCGCGGTGGACCGGGACGATGGCCTGGTCGGGCAGCTCGACGCCGGGGTTCTGCGTGGCGATCGCGTTGTCGTTCCAGTTCGTGATGTCGCCGGCGAAGATGGCGGCGATGGTCGCACCGTCCAGGTTCAGCGTGTCGATGCCGTCGAGGTTGAAGGCGACGGCGACGGGCGAGATGTAGACCGGGACCTCGACGATCTCGTCGGAGGCGCAGGAGCCGAAGCCGCCGGCGGCGAGCTCCTCGGCGTTGAACGCGCGGTCGGAGCCGATGAAGTTGGAGGAGCCGGCGAGGAAGTTCTCACGGCCGGTGCCGGAGCCCGTGGCGGTGTAGTTGACCGTGGTGTCGGGGTTGGCGGTCTGGAAGGCGGCGACCCAGGCCTGCTGGGCTGCCTCCTGCGACGAGGCGCCGGTGGCCTCGACCTGACCGGCGAGCTCGGAGGTGACGGGGGCGTCGGACGAGTCATCGGAGGGCGTCGTCTCGTTCGCGGCACAGCCGGCGAGAGCGAGAGCGGCGACGGCGCCGATGGCGCCGATGCGAGCGATTCGGGAGATCTTCACTGTGGATCCTTCGATCGTGGATGGTTGAGGCCCGGTGCAGGGCACACAGTGACGCTATGGGCGGCGGTTAACGAGACTCTCCCGTGCAGGTAAACGGAAGGTGAACGGCGGGCGTCCCCTTGGGGCGGCCTCCGCGGGATGACGCGGGTCAGACCTTGGGCACGTGCGTCTCGATCGAGATGATGCCGGAGCCGGGATTGGTCGCCGAGAGGTGCACGACCGAGAAGGCCCCGACCTCGAGGGCGGAGGCGCTCGAGACGTAGGAGCCGCGCAGCGTCCCCGTGGCGAGGGCGATCTCGGTGAGGATGTCCGGCAGCACGGGGCCGTGGCTGCATACGACGGCGGGCTTGCCCGCCCGCACGCGCTTGCCGATCACGGCGCGCACATCGGCGCGGCCGTCCTCCCAGGCGTCCTGGCTGATCTTCGGCGTCTGCGAGGGGGCGCGGTCCAGCGCCTTCGCCAGCGGGGCGACGGTCTGCACGCAGCGCACCGCGTCGCTCGTGATGATCTTGCGCACGCCGAAGGCGCGCAGCGGGCCGACGACGCCCTTGGCCTGGAGTCTGCCCCGCTCGGTCAGCGGCCGCGCGGCATCCGGTCCGTCCCAGTCCGATCGTCCCACGGCCTTGGCATGACGCAGGGCGACGATCGGGAAGGTGCGCAGCACCCCGTCCTCCACGAGATGCTCGAAGGCATCGAGGATCTCCTCGTCGACGGGGTAGCTGAGCAGCTTGCGGGCCTTTTTCAGTCCGACCCACTCGAGCGCGGCGATCTCGCTGTTGGGCACGAAGGTCGAGCGGCGGATCGCCTCGTCGGTCGCCTCGGCCGCCCAGTAGTGCACGACCTTCTGGCGTTTGGGACGCATGAAGTAGCGGCTCACGCCCACCGGGACGCCGAGATCGACGCGGATGCCGGTCTCCTCGTGCACCTCGCGTACCGCCGTCTGCGCCAGCATCTCACCGGGATCGACCTTGCCCTTGGGTAGGGTGATGTCCCGGTACTTCGTGCGGTGGATGAGCAGGATGCGCAGCTTTCCGTCCACGAGCCGCCACACGACGGCCCCGGCCGCGTAGACGGCCTTGTCGTCCCTGACGACCTCTGTGAGCGAGCCCTCGGCCTGCCGAAGGGTCATCGCACCGACCGACTGCGGCGACGCCTGCGGATCTGGTTCATGGTCCTATCCTGCAGGTCGATGAGCGGTTTGCCGTTCGCGTCCTCGGTGTGCCGTTCCCAGACGCCGTTCTCGCCGAGGTGCCAGGAGTTCGTCCCGTCGTCCATCGCCTCATCGAACAGGGCGAGCAGCTCCTGCACGTGCGCGGGCTCTGTGACTCGCACGAGGGCCTCGACGCGGCGGTCGAGGTTCCGGTGCATCATGTCCGCGCTTCCGATGTGCACCTGCGGGTCGCCGTCGTTGTGGAAGGCGAAGATGCGGGAGTGCTCCAGATAGCGCCCGAGGATGCTCCGGACGGTGATGTTGTCGCTGACGCCGGGCAGATCGGTGCGCAGGCTGCAGATGCCGCGGACCCAGACGTCGACCTTCACACCCGCCGCGCTCGCCCGGTACAGACCGTCGATGATCTGCTCGTCGACCATGGAGTTGACTTTGATCCGGACGTGCGCCGGCTTCCCGTCGAGCGCGTTCCTGCGCTCGTGCTCGATCTGACGGAGCAGCCCCTTGCGCAGGTGCAGAGGCGCGACGAGGAGACGCTTGAACTTCTTCTCGATCGCGTAGCCGCTGAGCTCGTTGAACAGGCGGGTGAGGTCCTTGCCGACCTGGGCGTCGGCGGTGAAGAGGCCGAAGTCCTCGTAGATGCGGCTGGTCTTGGGGTTGTAGTTGCCGGTTCCGACGTGCGCGTAGTGCTGCAGCATCCCGTCCTCCTCGCGCACGACCAGAGCGAGTTTGCAATGGGTCTTCAGCCCGACCAGACCGTACACGACGTGCACGCCGGCCTTCTCGAGCTTGCGGGCCCAGACGATGTTGTTGGCCTCGTCGAAGCGGGCTTTCACCTCGACGAGGGCGAGCACCTGCTTGCCCGCCTCTGCGGCGTCGATGAGCGCCTGCACGACCGGACTGTCGCCCGAGGTGCGGTACAGGGTCTGCTTGATGGCGAGCACGTGCGGGTCGCGGGCGGCCTGTTCGAGGAACGCCTGCACGCTCGTCGCGAATGACTCGTACGGGTGGTGCACGAGCACGTCGCGCTTGCGGATCGCGGTGAAGATGTCGCTGCGCTCGTTGTTGTCGCCGGGCTGGAAGGCCAGCGCGGTCGTCGGCACGTGCGGCGGGTAGCGCAGATCGGGACGGTCGATCCGGCCGAGGTCGAAGAGGCCGCGGAGGTCGAGCGGCCCGGGGAGGCGATAGACCTCCTGATCCGTGATGTCGAGCTCCTTGACGAGCAGGTCGAGGGTGAGATCGTCCATGTCGTCGGTGATCTCGAGACGGATGGGAGGACCGAACCGGCGGCGCAGCAGCTCAGCCTCGAGCGCCTGGATGAGATTCTCGGACTCGTCCTCCTCGATCTCGACATCCTCGTTGCGGGTGAGGCGGAACGCGTGGTGGTCGAGCACCTCCATGCCGGGGAAGAGGTCGTCCAGGTGATTGGCGATGAGCTCTTCGAGACGCAGGAACCGCTTGATCTCGCCGCTGCCGGGCACCTCGACGAAACGAGGGAGCATGGGCGGCACCTTGAGCCGCGCGAACTCCTGGCGACCGGTGCGGGCGTTGCGGATCCGGATCGCGAGGTTCAGCGACAGCCCGGAGATGTAGGGAAAGGGATGCGCCGGATCGACGGCGAGCGGCATCAGGACGGGGAACACCTGCAGCTGGAAGTACTCGCCGAGGGCGGCGCGCTCGCCGTCGGTCAGCTCCGACCACTCGGAGATCTCGATCCCGGCATCCGCGAGCGCGGGCCTGACGGCGTCCGTCCAGACGCTCGCGTGCCGCAGCTGCAGGGTGTGAGCCTCGCGGGAGATGTCCGCGAGCACGTCGCTGGGCGTGCGCCCGACGTTCGTTGGCACCGCGAGACCGGTGAGGATGCGGCGTTTGAGACCCGCGACGCGCACCATGAAGAACTCGTCCAGATTGCTCGCGAAGATCGCCAGGAAGTTCGCGCGCTCGAGCTCGGGGAGGGCGGGATCCTCGGCGAGCTCCAGAACGCGCTGATTGAACGCGAGCCAGCTCAGCTCGCGGTCGAGGAAGCGGTGATCGGGGAGCTGGGAGTCCGTCGTCGCGAACGCGTCGAAGTCATCGTCGTCGGCGTCTCCGAGGCCGGCGTCGGCGAGTGCGGGATCGATCATGGGATTCATCTAAGCACCGCCAGGTGACGAGAGCGTGAACGGGGTGCGCGCCGCTCAGCGCGCGTCGGCGAACTGATCGTCCTCGTAGACGTTGAACCGGTAGCCGACGTTGCGCACGGTGCCGATGATCTGCTCTGCATCGCCGAGCTTCGCGCGCAGTCGCCGGACGTGGACGTCGACGGTCCGGGTGCCACCGAAGTAGTCGTATCCCCACACCTCGCTGAGCAGCTGCTCCCGCGTGAAAACGCGGGAGGGATGCGTGGCGAGGAAATGCAGGAGCTGGAACTCCTTATAGGTCAGGTCGAGAGGGCGGCCGTGCAGCTTGGCGGAATAGGACTGCTCGTCGATCGTGACGCCGGACGCCTGGACGCGGGACGGCTCCGCCGTGGCATCGCCGCGGGCGATCGCGAGGCGGATGCGGGCATCGGTCTCGGCGGGACCGGCGCTCGAGAGCAGGACGTCGTCGATGCCCCAGTCGCCGGAGACCGCGCTCATGCCGCCCTCGGTGACGACGAGCAGCAGGGGGGCGTCCTGGCCCGTCGTGCGCAGCAGCTTGCACAGCGACTTGGCGCCGGCGAGGTCGGTGCGGCCGTCGACGATGACGATGTCACTCTCCGGCGCGGAGACGAGCTGGGCCGGCTCGGCCGGGATCTGACGCACCCGGTGGCTGAGCAGCTCCAGGGCGGGGAGAACCGGCTCCGCGGTGGATGCGGATGTCAGGACCAGCAGGATTGCCACACGACTTCCTTCCGGGCGTCAGAACCGACGCCCTGAACGGCGATCGGGTACGACGCCGTGCGCCTATGATACCGATGCCGTCCGCTGTGTGCGGCCTCCCATGGCCGCCGAAGGCAACGGATGCGCAACAATGGATGCATGTCCGAACCGGCTCTGGCCCCGCGCAACGCGCTCGGCGGAATGCTCGCCGTCTGGATCGCCGCCCTGCTCGCCGCTGTCGCGATCGGCATCTTCGTCGGCGAGGAATGGCGGATGCCCTCGCTGCTGGTCGCGTTCGGCGGCGCTGTGCTGCTGTCGTTCGCCGTGCAGCTCGGCTACGGCCGGACGCACGGATTCATCGTGCGCGTGTCAGGCAGCATCATGGGAGCGCTGCTGCTGATGGGCGTGGTGTCCGTCGGCTTCGGCCTCGCCGCCCTGATACCGGCGGGGTAGACTGACCGCATGGATATCTTCGCGCTCGAGGTCTTCTTCATCGGCCTGCTCGGCCTCGCGAGTCTGGCGATCGTCTTCGTCTCGGGCGTCGTGCTGCGGAACCTGTTCCGCGGCCAGCGCTGATCGTGTTCGATCTGCCGACGGATCTTCCCGCCGATCTCGTCCCGCTCTCCTGGCTGATCGGCGTCTGGGAAGGCACAGGCGTCATCGACTACACCGTCGGAGAGCACCGGCATCGCGGCGAGTTCACCCACCGGGTGAGCTTCAGCCATGACGGCGAACCGTACCTGAACTATTCGGCGACCGCCTGGTTCGTCCCCGTCGATCCCGCGGCGGAGCCCGTCGAGGGCGCGGAGCAGCCCGAGGCGCGGCCTCTCGTCGCCGAGACCGGTTACTGGCGGCTGGCCCGGCCGGCCACCGACGCCGACCCCGGTCCTGCGCTGCTGCCCTCCGTGGATGCGGCGCCCGTCCGCACCGCGGATGACGTCGAGCTGCTGCGCGCAGCGTCCGGAGGCTTCCCGATCGAGGTGTCGCTCGCGCACTCGGACGGATCGCTCGAGCTGTACCTCGGGGAGATCAAGGGACCGCGCATCGACATCGCCACGGACGCGATCGTCCGCGGGGCCGGCGGCAAGGCGTACGGCGCCGCCACCCGGATGTACGGCCTGGTCGACGGGCACCTGCTCTGGGCATGGGACATCGCAGCCCTCGGGTCCGAGCTCGCCTCGCACGCCTCCGCACGTCTGGCGAAGGTATGAGCTCCTTCGCCACGCGGGCCGGCGCCGTCTCCGACGGAGACGTGGTGCTGCACTACGGCGAGCCGATGCGCGAGCAGCGCCGGCTGGCCGCCGGCGACGCGGTCGCGCTCCTCGGCGATCGTCGTGCCGTCGAGGTCGGCGGCCCCGAGCGGCTCTCCTGGCTGGACTCCTTCACCTCCCAGTCGACGACGCGGCTGGCGCCGGGGGAGAGCAGCGAACTGCTGATCCTCGACCCGCAGGGGCGCGTCGAGCATGCCGCAGGCATCGTGGACGACGGCGCCTCGGCTTGGCTCATCGTGGACGCCGGGGATGTCGAGCCGCTGGTCGGCTGGCTGAAGCGCATGGTCTTCCGCGCGCAGGTGAGCGTCGTGGAGCGACCGGATCTGGTGCTTCTCGGATTCTTCGCAGGCGGGGTCGCGGAGGCGTCCGTCGCCGAGGTCGTGTCGTCGCCGAACGACGTGCCGCTGGTGTGGACCGACCCCTGGCAGCAGGTGCGGGCCGGCGGGCATCAGTACTCCGGCGTCGTCGATCACCCCGGTGCGGGCTTCGCCTGGCGCATCGCGATCGCGGGTGCGGATGCGGAGGCGTCGCTGGACGACGTCGAGGCGGCGGGGATGCTGGCGGCCGAGGCTCTCCGGGTCGCCGCGTGGCGGCCGCGCTGGGCCGCCGAGGTCGACGACCGCTCGCTGCCGCACGAGACCGACTGGATCCGCACCGCCGTGCATCTGGACAAGGGCTGCTATCGCGGACAGGAGACCGTCGCGAAGGTGCACAATCTCGGTCATCCTCCTCGCCGTCTCGCCGCCCTCCACCTCGACGGCAGCGATGACGTCCTCCCGGAGCCCGGCTCGCCGGTGTTCGCCGGCGATGTCGAGGTGGGGCATGTGACCTCGGTCGCGCGGCATCATGAGGACGGTCCCATCGCGCTCGCGATCCTCTCGCGGCGTGCTCCGGAGGGGGATCTCGTCGTCCGTGCAGACGGGGCGGAGATCGCCGCGGCGCAGCAGGTGATCGTGCCCGCGGATGCCGGAGCGACCGTCGAGGTCCCGCGGCTGACGCGACTGTCCCGTCGCCCTTCCGCCCCCGACCCTCGCGACGCCTGACCTTCCGCTCGTCTTCTCCCGTTCGTCGGGCGAGGACGGCGGAGCGTTTCGACTCGCTGCGCTCGCTCAACGAGCGGGGCAGGGTGGGCGTGCGCGTGTGGGGTCGTTTCGACTCGCTGCGCTCGCTCAACGAGCGGACGAGGCGGGACGGCGGAGCAGCCGGTTCCTTCCTCTCGTTCGTTGAGCGAGGACGGCGGAGCCGACCGAGTCGAAACGGGTCTTGTGGTGGGGGCGTTTCGACTCGCTGCGCTCGCTCAACGAGCGGACGAGGCGGGACGGCGGAGCAGCCGGTTCCTTCCTCTCGTTCGTTGAGCGAGGACGGCGGAGCCGACCGAGTCGAAACGGGTCTTGTGGTGGGGGCGTTTCGACTCGCTGCGCTCGCTCAACGAACGGGTGGGGGCGGCTGCCCAACGAGCGGGTGGGGGTGGCGTGCCCAACGAGCGGGCAGGGGGTACTCGCTCGACGTGCGGGTGGGGGTGCTCGCCCAACGTGCGGGCAGACGGCGCTCGCTCAACGAGCGGATGAGGCGGGTGGCGCGGAGGCCGGCGCGACCGCCTCCCACGGCACGGTCATCTCCCCCAGACGCCACCGGGCGCGACCGCCGACCACCGGCCAGCCCTGAGCCTTCAGGGCGGTGACGGCGGCGAGGAACCGCTGCGTCGCGCCGAACGTGGACAGGGCGGCGGCGCGATCCCACTCCCGGTCCAGGTCTGCGAGCAGGGTGTGGATGCGCTCGCCGGGCACGTTGCGATGGATGAGCGCCTTCGGCAGACGCTCGGCGACGATGCTCGGCCGTTCCAGCTCGGCGAGCCGCAGAGAGAGGGTGAAGCGCGCGGGAGCGCCCTCCTCGGTGACGTCGATCCAGCTCGCGATGCGGCCTATCTCGTCGCAGGTGCCCTCCACGAACAGGCCGCCGGGGGCGAGTCGCGGGGCCACCGTCCGCCACGCGCCGGCGACCTCCGCCTCGTCGTACTGGCGCAGCACGTTCATGGCGCGGATCACCGCAGGGCGGCGGCCTCCGGGCGTCGGGACCTCGAATCCGCCCCTGGCGAAGGAGACCCGCAGATCGGAGGGGAAAGGCGTCCGCCCCGCGCGCACGTCGTCCAGCTGTGCACGGGCCGTCGCGACGCGTTCCGGGTCGAGCTCGAGTCCGAGCACCTCGGCATCCGGCCGCACCTGTCGCAGGCGCGCGGCGAGCTCGAAGGCTGTCACCCCGCTCGCGCCGTATCCGAGGTCGACCACCAGCGGATCGGCGGCATGACGCAGGGCAGGGCTCGCCGCGATCCAGCGGTCGTTGCGACGCAGGCGATTCGTCCCCGTCGTGCCTCGAGTGGGATGTCCGAGGGGAGATGACGCCATGTCTCCATTGTCGCGGTCTTCCGATGGGCGCGGAGACCCTGCGCCGATAAACTGGGGTCATGACTGCGACGCGCACCCTGATCCTGCTCCGCCACGGCCGGAGCGAATGGAACGAACTGAACCTCTTCACCGGCTGGGTGGACGTCCGCCTGAACGAGCAGGGCAAGAACGAGGCACGCCGCGGCGGCGAGCTGCTGGCCGAGGCCGGCATCCTCCCCGATGTCCTGCACACCTCGCTGCTGAGCCGCGCCATCCAGACCGCGGACATCGCCCTGGACGCCGCCGACCGTCTCTGGATCCCCGTGACGCGCTCCTGGCGCCTCAATGAGCGTCACTATGGCGCGCTGCAGGGCAAGGACAAGGCCGAGACCCTCGAGCAGTTCGGTGCAGAGCAGTTCCAGCTGTGGCGTCGCTCCTTCGACGTGCCGCCGCCCGTGCTCGACGACGAGAGCGAGTTCAGCCAGGTGAACGACCCGCGCTACGTCGGCATCGACGGCGAGGTGCCCCGCACCGAGTCGCTCAAGCTCGTGATCGACCGGCTGCTGCCCTACTGGGAGAGCGCGATCATCCCCGATCTCGAGGCGGGCAAGACCGTTCTCGTCACGGCGCACGGCAACTCCCTGCGCGGCCTCGTGAAGCACCTGGAGGGCATCAGCGACGACGATATCGCCGAGCTGAACATCCCCACCGGCATCCCGCTGGTCTACGAGCTGGACGAGAACAACGTGCCGACCGGTCCTGGTCGTTACCTCGACCCCGAGGCCGCAGCCGCCGGTGCCGCCGCGGTTGCGGCGCAGGGCTCGAAGTAGACGTTCGAGGCCCTCTTCATCGACGAGACCCCGTCGCATCTGCGCAGATGCGACGGGGTCTCGTCGTCAGGACGGGGTCTCGGAGCTCCGAGGTCAGGCGTGCCCGATCTCTCCCTGCTCGGCCTCCTGGGCCTCGACCACCAGGGCGATGTCCTCCTCGTCGATGCGCCAGTCGCCGGTGGCGAGATAGACGACCTTCTTGGCCACGGCGACCGCGTGGTCCGCGAAGCGCTCGTGGTAGCGGCTCGCCAGGGTCGCGTCCACGGTCGCGGTCGCCTCGCCCTTCCAGTTGTCGCTGAGGACCTTCTCGAAGACGCTGGCGTGCAGCTCGTCGATGTCGTCGTCGGTGTTGCGGATCGTGTCGGCCATGCGCAGATCCTGCGTGCGCAGCAGCTCGGTTAGCGTCCGGGCGATCTCGACATCCAGTTCGCCCATCTTCGTGAAGGTGCCCTTGAGGCCCTTCGGGATGGCGCGCTCGGGGAAGCGCAGGCGGGCGAGCTGGGCGATGTGCTCGGACATGTCGCCCATGCGCTCCAGGGAGGCGCTCACGCGAAGCGCCGTGACCACGATGCGCAGGTCGCGCGCGACGGGCTGCTGACGGGCCAGGATCTCGATCGCCTGCTCATCGAGGGCGACGGCGAGCTCGTCGATCTTCGCGTCGTCGGCGATGACCTCCTCGGCCAGGGCGACGTCGCTGGTCGCGAACGCCCTGGTGGCCTTGTCGATCGACACCGTGACGAGATCGGCGATCTCCACGAGACGGGACTGGACGTCCTCGAGGGACTGGTGGAAGACTTCGCGCATGTGCGGCGCAACCTTTCGGTTCTCGGCGGCGTAAGGGGCCGTTCTTCGAGCGCAGCGCTTCGCGCAGGCCCGAGGCGATTGTGTTCGCTGAAGGTTAACGAACGGTGCCCAGAACGTGAATACTAGTTCTCGCACCCCCGTCCTGGCGCGGAAACCCGCCGAAGCGCCGGTGAACGCACTCTACTCTTGAGCTATGACCACGCCGCAGATCGCGCTGCTCGCCCTCGCTCTCGGCGCAGTGATCGGTGCCGGCCTGGTCCTGCTGATCCTCTTCGCATACCGGGCCAGGGCTCGTGCGGAGCAGGCGACGTCGACGATCGTCCCCCCCGGGGCGGCGGAGGTTCTGGAGAGCATGGACGACGCCGCGTGCGTCGTAGACGCCTCGGGACTCGTGCTCGCGCGCTCCGGCGCCGCGGCTCGTTTCGGCATCGAGATCGGTGCGACCCTGGACAACGACGAGCTGCGCCAGCTGGTCCGCACGGTACGTTCCAGCGGTGGTCCGCACACTGAGACGATGCGGCTCAGCCGCGGCGGCTCGACACTCGATCCTCGACTGGTCTCCGCCCGCGCGAGCGTGGTCGGCGCCCGCCTCACACTGCTCGTGATCCGCGACGTGACCGAGCAGGAGCGTCTCGACCAGGTGCGCCGCGACTTCGTGGCGAACACCAGTCATGAGCTGAAGACGCCGGTCGGCGCGGTCAGCCTGCTCGCCGAGGCCATCGAGTCCGCCGCGGACGATCCCGAGCAGGTGCGGGTGTTCGCGGCGCGGATCTCGGCCGAGGCGGCCCGCCTCGGCCAGCTCACCGGCCGCATCATGAGCCTGTCCCGCCTCCAGGCGGCGGACGGGCTCTCGGATGTGGCCTCGGTGGCCATCGACGAGGTGCTCGCCGCATCCATCGAGGCGCACGTCGTCCAGGCGGACTCCGCCGGCGTCGAGCTCATCCGCGGCGGTGACCGAGGCGCATGGGTGCGCGGTGAGGCGCAGATCCTCATCGAGGCCGTCGGGAACCTGATCGCGAACGCGATCGTCTACTCTCCTCGCGGATCGCGTGTGGGCGTCGGCGTCAAGATCGACGGCGATGTCGTCGAGATCGCCGTCGCCGATCAGGGGATCGGCATCTCCGAGGCGGATCGTGAGCGCATCTTCGAGCGCTTCTATCGCGCGGATGAGGCCCGGTCCCGCCGTACCGGCGGCACCGGCCTCGGGCTCTCGATCGTCAAGCACGCCGTGCAGAGGCACGGCGGCGAGGTGCGGCTGTGGTCGCGACCGGGCCGAGGCTCCACGTTCACGATCCGTCTGCCGCGCATCGAAGCGCCGGAGCAGGACCGGTTGACCGCCAAGATCAACAAGAAGCGCGCGAAGAAGGCGACCAAGCTCGCACGCGCCCGAACCGGAGAGAACGCATGACCCGCATCCTTCTCGTCGAGGACGAGCCCGACCTCGCCGATCCGCTCGCGTACCTGCTCCGCCGTGAGGGATACGAGGTCGAGATCGCCGAGGACGGCCCCGGAGCGCTGGCCGCGTTCCGCGAGCGTGGCGCCGACATCGTCCTGCTCGACCTCATGCTCCCGGGGATGCCGGGAACGGAGGTGTGCCGTCAGATCCGATCGACCTCCGCCGTGCCGATCATCATGCTCACGGCCAAGGACTCCGAGGTCGACATCGTCGTGGGCCTGGAGCTCGGCGCCGACGACTACATCACCAAGCCGTACTCCTCACGGGAGCTGCTCGCCCGCATGCGTGCAGTGCTGCGCCGCGTCGTCCAGGCCGAGAGCGAGCTCGACGAGCGCGTGCTGGATGGCGGAAGGGTCACCCTCGACATCGACAGGCACACCGTGAGCGTCGCCGGATCCCAGATCAACATGCCGCTGAAGGAGTTCGAGCTCCTCGAAGTGCTCATGCGCAACGCCGGCCGCGTGCTGACCAGGGGTCAGCTCATCGACCGGGTATGGGGAAGCGACTACTTCGGGGACACCAAGACCCTCGACGTGCACATCAAGCGCATCCGCTCGCGCATCGAGGAGAACCCGGGCGAGCCGACGATGCTCGTCACCGTCCGCGGCCTCGGATACCGCTTCGAGGGCTGAGGGCGAAAGAGAAGAGGCCGGTCGTCCTCGAGGGCGACCGGCCTCTCTCGAGGTGAGGGGCTCAGTGGCTCCCGTCGTCCTCCGGCGCATCGGTCGGCACCGGCGTCGAGGTCTCGTCCGTGACGGGGATCTCCCCGGGAGCGGTCATCGGCACGGGCTCGGGGACGAGATCGGTGTAGTACGGGAGGGCGCCGTCGAGGACGGGCACGTTCGCGGTGACGCCGTTGCTGTCGCCGGACTGGAAGTGCACCTCGACCGTCGAGCCGGGGGCGAAGTCCACGCCCTCGAGGCCCGAGTCCTCGTCGGGAACGCCCTGCAGGAGCACGGGATCCGCGTTGGCGCCGAGGCTCACGGTCTCGCCGGCCGGCACCTCGATCTCGATCGGGTCGAGACCTGTGACGGTCACGAGCAGGACGAGATCGTCGTCGGTCGGGTTGACGATGCCGGCGATGAGGTTGCCGAACTGGCCGGACTCGTCGGCCACGACGAAGGCGTTGCGCACCGCGAGCGGAGCGTCGTCGTCGGAGACGTTGACGCCGTCCGAGGCGGAGTAGGCGATCGTGCTGGCCTGCGGCGTGATGAACGTGCACCCCGTCGCTCCCGCCAGCACGAGAGCGCTGAGAACGACAGACGCAGCAAGGCGCGATTTCACGGATCCTCCAGAGGTGCGGCGGGGAAGTGCACATCCATTCTATGCGTATGCCGCACCCGGTCCCGGACGATGCGGGGCATACCTTAGCGCATGTCCCCTGTGGTATTCTGGAGGTTGCCGAAAGGACACGCTTTTATGCTTTTTGAGGTTGGCGAGACGGTCGTCTATCCGCACCACGGGGCCGCGACGATCATCGAGGTCAAGGACCGCATCATCAAGGGCGAGACGAAGAAGTATCTGAAGCTCAACGTCACGCAGGGGGATCTGATCATCGAGGTCCCCGCCGAGAACGTCGACCTCGTCGGAGTTCGCGATGTGATCGGCAAGGAGGGCCTCGACCACGTGTTCGAGGTGCTGCGCGCGCCCTTCACCGAGGAGCCCACGAACTGGTCCCGTCGATACAAGGCGAACCTCGAGAAGCTCGCCTCCGGCGACGTGATCAAGGTGAGCGAGGTCGTCCGCGACCTGTGGCGTCGCGACCAGGACCGCGGTCTTTCCGCGGGAGAGAAGCGGATGCTGGCGAAGGCTCGCCAGATCCTCATCTCCGAGCTCGCTCTCGCGGAGAAGATCGACGAGGACAAGGCGGGGTCCCTCCTCGACGAGGTCCTCGCGTCCTGAGGCGCTCCGCATCGATTCCGCGCAGCGCGGCGTCGAAGTGCGCGTGGCGCTCGGGGGACGTGCATCGAGACGTGTGCGTGGTTCCCGCGCGGTAACGTGAGAGCGTGACTCTGCTCCCGGTTCCCACGACGGCGGTGATCGTCGTCGCGGCGGGCGCCGGCACGCGCCTGGGCGCCGATGCGCCCAAGGCGTTCGTCGGCATCGATACGCGCCCGGTGCTCCGGCACGCCCTCGACGGCGTCTTCGCCGCCCGTCCGATGCAGGTGGTGGTCGTCGCGCCCGTCGGCTACGAGGGCGACGCCGAGACCGAGCTGCGTGCGGCCGCCGGCGATCGTGCCGATCTCGGTCGGGTGGTCACCGGCGGTGAGACGCGGCAGCTGTCCGTCGCCGCCGGTCTCCGTGCGCTCTGGGGCGACATCACCACCGTGCTGGTCCACGACGCCGCGCGTGCGCTGACGCCGCCTGAGCAGCTCGATGCCGTGGCCGAGGCCGTGGAGGGCGATGCCGGCGTGATCCCGGTGCTTCCGGTCGTCGACACGCTCAAGCGCGTGGACGCGGGCGAGATCGTCGGCGCAGTCGATCGCGATGAGCTCGCCGCGGCCCAGACCCCTCAGGGATTCGCGCGCCTTCCGTTGGAGGCGGCCTACGCGACCGCCCTCGCATCCGGTGCCGAGTACACCGACGACGCCGCGCTGTTCGCCGCCGCGGGGCACGCCGTGCGGCACATTCCCGGGTCGGAGCGCGCGTTCAAGATCACCACGCCATCCGATCTCGAGCGCGCGCGGCGTCTCGTGGCGCCGAGCGCCGCGCCCACGGCATCCGTCGCCCGGCCGGAGACTCCTGCCGGGCCGCTCGTCGGCATCGGCACGGACGTGCACGCCTTCGGCGGCGAGGGGGATCTCTGGCTCGCCGGGATCGAGTGGCCGGGGGAGCCGGCGCTGTCCGGGCATTCGGACGGGGACGCCGTCGCTCACGCGATCGTCGACGCGCTCCTCGGCGCCGCGGGGCTCGGCGACATCGGCGAGCACTTCGGCACGGCGCATCCGGAGTACGCCGACGCGCACGGCGAGGTCTTCCTGGTCCGCACGCTCGAGCTGCTCACCGAGGCGGGGTTCGCGATCGGCAACGTGTCGGTGCAGTTTCAGGGCAATCGGCCGCGGTTCAGCGCGCGACGGCCCGAGGCCGAACGCGCGCTGTCGAGCGCGTTGGGCGGGGCGCGGGTGACGGTCACCGCGACCACTGCCGACGGGCTCGGCTTCACCGGCCGCGGGGAGGGGATCGCGGTGACCGCGGTCGCGCTCGTGCACACCATCAGAGACACACGATGAGAGAGCTCGCCATCCGGCAGCCGCGACGCCGGCTGATGCTCGTCCTCGGGCTCGCGTACCTCGTCGCGATCCTCGTGCCGGCGCTGATCAACTTCGACCTCCTCGCCGGCATCGTGAACGAGCTGGCGGCGGGCGGTGCGAAGTCCACGGGGATGATCGTGGGCGTCATCGTCTTCATCCCCCTGATCGTCCTGCTGCTCCTCGCACGGGAGCGCGTCCTGCTGCGCCGCGACGCCGCGACGCTGACCGTGCGGATCCGCCGCGACGAGCGGATCATCCGCGACGGCGAGATCGCGGGGTACACCGTGAACGAGCCGACGAGCACCGGGTCGCTGCGTCTGCTCGGCGACGACGGGCGGGTGCTCCTCGAGCTCCATCCGCGGATCCAGGACTTCCGGCAGGCGCAGGAACTCGCGATCCCGGCGGCGGCCTTCGTCGAGGTGGACAGGCGCAGCGTCTTCCGGGGGAGGGCGCAGGCGGTGACCTACCGGCGCGAGAGCGTCACGTCACGGCGCTGAGGCCCGCCGCCGGGGTTCGCGCAGGCGCGCCCCGGTACGCTAGTGAGGTGACTCTCCGCCTCTACGACACCCGCGCACAGCAGCTGCGCGACTTCGTGCCTCTCGACCCCGAGAACATCACGATGTACGTGTGCGGACCCACGGTGCAGTCCGGTCCCCACATCGGGCACGTCCGGGCGGCGCTCAGCTTCGATCTGCTCCGCCGCTGGCTCGCGCACCGCTACGGGCGGGTCACCTTCGTACGCAACGTCACGGACATCGATGACAAGGTGCTCGTGAACGCGGCGGACGAGCCGTGGTGGGCGCTGGCGTACCGGATGGAGCAGGAGTTCTCGGCGGCGTATGCCGGGATCGGCATCCTCCCTCCGACCTACGAGCCGCGGGCGACGGGATCCATCCCGCAGATGCAGGAGCTGATCGCCACGCTCATCGAGCGCGGTCACGCCTACCCCGCGCCCGACGACTCGGGCGACGTCTACTTCGACGTGCGCTCCTGGCCGGGATACGGCTCTCTGACGAATCAGTCGATCGACGCGATGGAGGCCGCCGAGGACGCGGATCCCCGCGGCAAGCGCAACCCGCAGGACTTCGCGCTCTGGAAGGGCGCCAAGTCCGGGGAGCCCGCCGATGCCGTCTGGGAGTCCCCGTGGGGCGCCGGACGTCCAGGCTGGCACATCGAGTGCTCGGCGATGTCGAAGCGCTACCTCGGCGCGGAGTTCGACATCCACGGCGGCGGACTCGACCTGCGCTTCCCGCATCACGAGAACGAGCTCGCCCAGTCGACCGCGGCGGGGGACGGCTTCGCGCAGTACTGGGTGCACAACGGCCTCATCACGGTGAACGGGCAGAAGATGTCGAAGTCGCTCGGGAACTTCACGCTCGCGGCCGATGTGCTCGCCCAGCACGATCCGCTCGTGGTGCGCTACGCGCTCTCCGCGGCGCACTATCGTTCGAGCCTCGACCTCACCGACTCCACGTACGCCGAGGCGGACGCCGCTCTCGGGCGGATCAGGACCTTCCTCCAGCGCGTCTCCAGGACGACGGGCGGGTACGGCCGGTTCGCCGCGCAGAGCCTCCCTGTGGCCTTCGCCGTCGCCATGGACGACGACCTGGGCGTGCCCCAGGCGCTCGCCGTGCTGCACGAGACCGTGCGAGCGGGGAACACGGCGCTGGATGCCGGCGACTCGGATGCTGCGACGACGGCCGCGGCATCCGCGCGTGCGATGCTGCACGTGCTCGGGCTGGACGGCGCGGCGGCAGCGGCGCGAGACGATTCCGCCGAGACATCCGCGCTGGATGCACTCGTGCGCACCATGATCGACCAGCGCGCTCAGGCGCGCGCAGACAAGGACTGGGCGGCAGCCGACCGCATCCGCGACGCGATCGCGGCGGCGGGCATCGCGCTGGAAGACGGCCCGGACGGAACACATTGGAGCATCGATGGCTAAGCCAGGCCGCCCCGGAGCGGGCAACAGCAAGAAGAAGGGCGCCACCAAGGGCACGGGAGGCCTCGGGCGCAAGGCGCTCGAGGGCAAGGGCCCGACCCCCAAGGCGGAGGATCGCGGCTGGCACGTCGCGGGCAAGCGCAAGGCGGCCGCCGAGCGCTATGCCGCGGCGGGAGGAAAGGGCCGTCCCGGCCAGCGGCAGACCTCCGGCGGCAGCCCGAACCGATCGGCGCGCTCGAAGGACAACACCAGCGACACGGAGACGGTCACCGGGCGCAACTCCGTCCTCGAGGCGCTGCGCACGAGGATCCCCGCCACCGCGCTGTACATCGCGCAGCGGGTGGAGATGGACGACCGCGTCAAGGAGATGCTGTCGATCGCGAAGAACCGCGACATCGCCATCCTCGAGGTCACGCGCCAGGAGCTCGACCGGATGGCCGGCTTCGACGGCGTGCACCAGGGCGTCGCCCTCAAGGTGCCGCCCTACGAGTACGCGCACCCGCAGGATGTCCTCGAGCAGGTGATCGATCGCGGCGAGATCCCGCTGTTCGTGGCTCTCGACGGCATCACCGACCCTCGTAACCTCGGTGCGATCATCCGCTCGACGGCCGCCTTCGGCGGCCACGGGGTCATCCTTCCGCAGCGGCGCTCGGCGGGGGTGAACTCCGCGGCGTGGAAGACGAGCGCGGGTGCAGCCGCGCGCATCCCGGTCGCGCTCGCCGTGAACCTCACGAGTCAGCTCAAGGAGTTCAAGAAGCAGGGCGTCTTCGTGCTGGGGCTGGACGGCGACGGCGACGTCTCGCTCCCCGCGCTCGAGCTCGCGGATCGTCCGGTCGTGATCGTGACCGGCTCCGAGGGCAAGGGGCTTTCGCGCCTGGTGGCCGAGACCTGCGACCAGATCGTGTCGATCCCGATCAGCGCGACGACCGAGTCGCTGAACGCCGGCATCGCCACTTCGGTCGCGCTGTATCAGATCTCGACCATCCGCAACGCCCGGCAGTAGGGGAGGAACCGTCATGGCCCGCATCATCGTCCTGGGAGGAACCGGCTACGCCGGACGGCACATCGTGCAGGAGGCGGTGAGCCGAGGCCACGCCGTCGTCGCGGTCTCGCGTTCCGTTCCGACGGGCCGCGTGGAGGGCGCGCTCTACGAGCAGGGCTCCGCGCTGGACCTCGCACCGCTCTCGGGACTGCTCGCCGAGGCGGATGCGGTCGTCTCCGCGATCTCCCCGCGGGGAGACATGGCGGACAAGGCGCTGGAGGCGCTGACGAATCTCGTGCAGCAGGTCGCAGGGACACCGATGCGCCTCGGCGTGATCGGCGGCGCCGGCGGCAGTCTCGTCGCCCCGGGCGGGCCGAGGCTGTTCGATCAGGACTTCCCGGAGGAGTACAGGCATGAGGCGCAGGTCGGCATCGACTCGCTCGCGCTTCTGGAGGCATCGGATGCATCCGTGGACTGGTTCTTCATCCACCCCGCGGAGGTCTTCGGTCCCTGGGCCGAGGGCGAGCGCACCGGTCACTACCGCGACGGCGGCGACGTCCTCGTGCGGGATGCCGACGGGAAGTCGTACATCTCGGGGGCCGATCTCGCCGTCGCGGTCGTCGATGAGATCGAGCAGGGCAATCACCGCCGGGAGCGCTTCACCGTCGGATACTGACTCGCGGGTATGACGCGGGTCTGCTGCTTTGACCTCCGTTCGGGGGTCATAGCGGGCGGATGCTTTGCCCCCGGCATCCTCCCCGCCTCAGACTGACTCCGCGGGGGTCCGAACCCCTGCCCGTGGACGCCGTCGCCGCACACGCGCGATGGCGAGAGGAAGGGGAGCGACAGTGGTGCGCACGAGGACTTCGACGACGAGCGGGCGATGGGGGCGCGGTCTCGCCGCCGTGCTCCTGGGGGTCGCGGCGGTCGTTCCCGCAGCTATCGCATCGGCCGCTGCCGCGGAGATCGACCCCGGCGACACGGTATGGATCGGCGGGTCGGTCGGATACGGCGGAACCTCCATCCATCCGGTCTACGCAGAGGCTCCCGCCGATCCGGACGACCCCGGAGCGACCGGTCTCTGGGCCTACTGCATCGAGCACGACATCAGCGCCCGCACCTTCACGGACGCCGTCGCAGGGGACTACGCGAGCTACCTCGGCGACAACCACTTCACGGATCCCGTCATCCAGGCGAAGGTGCACTGGGTCCTCACGCATTCCTTTCCGGCGCTGGGCCTGACGGAGCTCGGTGCGGCAGCCGGCGTCGCGGATCTCTCCGTCGACGACGCGGTCGAGGCCACCCAGTACGCGATCTGGCGATACACGGACCTGGACTTCGACGCAGCCTGGAGCTGGGAGACCCCCGACTCGGAGGCGGTGTACTGGTACCTGGTGAACGGCGCGAACGCCGACACCGCGCTGTCGCCGCCGGCTCCTGCTCCTGTCGAGGTCTCCGTGACGGCCCCAGCGGCCTCCGGGACAGCCGGCGTGCTCTACGGCCCGTTCATCGTCTCGACGAACCAGGCCACGGCGAGCGTCGCCGCCGACCCGGCGTATCCGATCACCGATGGGGCCGGGACGGCCGTCGACATCGATGCGGTCGTCGACGGTCAGGAGCTGTACCTCGATCTCCGTGGCGAGACCGCGGCCGGATCCGCGACGATCTCCGCGACGGTCGACGGCGCGGAGGGGACCGGGCTCGTGATCTCCGTCCCCGTCTCCGGCAGTACGGCGCCCACGGAGGATGCGCACGCGCAGTCGATCATCCTCGTTGCTGCTGCGGAGGCGACGACGACGGCATCGGCTGAGGGCGCATGGCTCGCGGCAGTGGATCCCGCGATCGGCACCACTCTGGTCGACAGCGCCGATCAGGACCACGCGCTGGCATGGAACGGCGGCACGGTGGTCGACACGATCGTGTACGCGGGGTTGACGCCGGGGCAGCCGTACACCGTCGCGGGCGACCTGCTGCTGCAGGCGGACGGCTCGGGCACGGGCATCACGGGGACGACCACGTTCACGCCGACCGCAGCCGACGGCACCGTGGAGGTCGCCTTCACCGTTCCGATCGGGTACGCGGGGGAGAGCCTGGTGGCGTTCGAGCGTCTCTATGAGGGATCTGCCGCTGCGGGCGAACCAGTGGCCGAGCATGCGGACATCGAGGATGCCGCGCAGACGGTGACGGTGGAGGAGGAGCCGGTCGTCACGGTTCCTGCGATCGGCACCTCGCTGGTGGATGATGCCGATCAGGATCACGACCTGGTCTGGAGCGGCGGTACGGTCATCGACACGATCGCCTACCAGAACCTGACGCCGGGCACCGAGTACACCGTCGCCGGTGAGCTGATGCTGCAGTCCGACGGTTCGGCGACGGGCATCACCGGTTCGACGACGTTCACGCCGACCGAGGCGAACGGCTCTGTCGAGGTGGTGTTCGCAGTTCCCGCCGGCTACGCCGGAGAGAGCCTGGTGGCGTTCGAGCACCTCTATGAGGGATCGGCCGCGGAGGGCGAGCCGGTGGCCGAGCACACCGACATCGAGGATGCTGCGCAGACGGTCGCCGTCGAGGAGAGGCCGGTCGTTCCCGCCGCTCCCGGCGATGACGGCGGTCTCGCCCTCACGGGGGCGGTCCTCCCGGTCGGGCTGCTCGGACTCGGAGTCCTCGTCCTGGTCGCGGGCGCCGTGCTGATCGCAGCCCGGCGCCGCGAGCGGGAGCGCGAGCTCGGCTGACGAACGACGAGAGCGGGCGACGGTGCGATCCACCGTCGCCCGCTCGCGCGCGCGGGGATGCGTGCAGCATCCGCATGTCGCTCAGACCAGGTCGCGCCAGTCGATCTCGTCGGTGTCGTCGGAGACGGGCACGGAGCCCGTCACGATCGGCAGGCTCACCGTCTCGGTCGGCGGGCCCATGATCGTGGCCTCGTCGCGGCGATGCCGGAGCACCTCGTTGATGTAGCTCGTGAGGACCTCGGCGAGCGGGACGGAGCGCCCCTGCGCCTGGGAGAGGTACCAGCGGTGCTCGAGGACCTGGTGGAACACCTCCGCGGGCTCCAGCTTGGCGCGCAGGTCATAGGGGATCGCGCGCACGACCGGCTCGAACACCCGGGTGAGCCACTCGTGCGCGTACATCTCCTCGTCGGCCCACTGCTTGGTCGACCGTGCGCGGAACTCGTCCAGGTCGTTGAGCAGGCGCCGTGCCTGGTTCTCCTCGACGTCGAGCCCCGTAAGCCGGATGAGCCGGCGCTGATGGTGTCCGGCGTCGACGACCTTCGGCTGGATCTCGACGAGGGTGCCGTCCGCGGTCGTCGACATGGACATCTCGTCGATGTCGAAGCCGAGGGCGTTCAGCCGTTCGACGCGCTCGGTGATGCGCCAGGTCTCGGATGCGGCGAAGGACTCTTCGGCGGTGAGGGCCGCCCAGAGCGAGCGGTAGGAGTCGACGATGCCGTCGGCGATGGCGACGGCGTCCACGCCGTGCTCGAGCCGGCCGCCCGCGGCGAGGTCCATGATCTCGCCGGCGATGTTCGTCCGGGCGAGGTCGAGGTCGTAGGCGCGCTGTCCTTCGGTGAGCCCCTCCTCGTGCAGCTCCCCGGTCTCGGCGTCGACGAGATAGGCGGCGAAGGCGCCCGCATCCCGGCGGAACAGGGTGTTGGACAGCGACACGTCGCCCCAGTAGAAGCCGACGTTGTGCAGGCGCACGAGCAGCAGGGCGAGCGCATCGACGAGGCGCGTCGCCGTATCGGGACGGAGGACCCGGGTAAACAGGGCGCGGTACGGCATGGAGAAGCGCAGATGAGACGTCACGAGGACGGCGGGAAGGGGATCTCCCGAGGCATCCGTCCGTCCCTCGATGACCGCGACCCTCTCGACGCAGGGCACGTCGAGCTTGGCGAGGTTGCCGAGCATCTCGTACTCCCTCCGTGCCATCTCGCCGGTGGTCTCCTTGACGGCGACGACGCGGCCGGACAGGTCGGCGAAGCGCACGAGGTGACGGGACAGACCTTTCGGCAGCGAGACGATGTGCTCGGAGGGCCAGGTGGCCAGCGGCGTCGACCACGGCAGGGCGAACAGTCCAGGGTCCACGGTACGCGCGGTGATGCGCAGGGCGTCCTGCATGGTGCTCCTTGCGGGGTCGTCGCCGAAAACGACGCGGCGCGGGGCGACCCAGGAGGTCGACCCGCGCCGCGAGGTGGAAGGGGCTACGAGGCCGAGACGACCGGCTTGTCGTTCAGGCGGTCGCCCGACTCGATGTCGAAGGCGTGCACGTGCCCCGGGTTGGCGGACAGGGTGACCGTCTCGCCCGCGTTCGGGTGGTTGCGGCCGTCGACGCGTGCGACGAGGTCGGTGCGCTTGCCGTTGATCTCGGTGTGGCCGTAGAGGTAGCCGTCGGCACCGAGCTCCTCGACGAGGTCGACCGTGACCGAGAGGCCCTTGCTGTCCGCCCCGCCGACGGTGATGTCCTCGGGTCGGACGCCGACCGTGACCTGGCTGCCGGTGGCGCGGCCGACGGTGTCGCGGTCCAGCGCGACGACCTCGGTGCCGAAGCGGACGCCGCCCTCGGCCAGGTCCGCCGAGAACAGGTTCATGGCGGGGGAGCCGATGAAGCCGGCGACGAACACGTTGTTGGGCTTCTCGTACAGGTCGCGCGGGGAGCCGACCTGCTGGAGGATGCCGTCCTTGAGGACCGCGATGCGGTCGCCCATGGTGAGGGCCTCGGTCTGGTCGTGCGTGACGTAGACGGTCGTGACGCCGAGGCGGCGCTGCAGCGACGCGATCTGGGTACGGGTCTGGACGCGGAGCTTGGCGTCGAGGTTCGACAGCGGCTCGTCCATGAGGAACACCTGCGGCTGACGGACGATCGCGCGGCCCATGGCGACACGCTGACGCTGGCCACCCGAGAGGGCCTTCGGCTTGCGGGTCAGGTAGTCCTCGAGATCGAGCAGCTTCGCGGCCTCGAGGACGCGAGCGGCGCGCTCCTCCTTGCCGATGCCGGCGATCTTGAGCGCGAAGCCCATGTTCTCGGCGACGGTCATGTGCGGGTACAGCGCGTAGTTCTGGAACACCATCGCGATGTCGCGGTCCTTCGGCGGCACGTCCGTGACGTCGCGGTCGCCGATGAGGATGCGGCCGGCGTTGACCTCTTCGAGGCCGGCGAGCATGCGGAGGGATGTGGACTTGCCGCAGCCGGAGGGGCCGACCAGGACGAGGAACTCGCCGTCTCCGACTTCGAGGTTGAGCTTGTCGACAGCCGGACGGGTGCCGCCGGGGTACAGGCGGGTAGCGTCGTCGAACGTTACAGATGCCATTGCATTTCTCCTTCACCGGCAGGTACGTGCCGGACGATCCGTTGTGATGGAAGCGGCGGGGACGACCCGCCGTGGCCCGCCTTCGGGCCGAGATCAGTATGTCATGGATGGCCGCTTCTGGGTATTTCCCAGAATGCCTCGTTAGCATCGATCTCGGTGCCGCCTCTCCGCGGCCCGCCGGGGAGGCCCGTCCCCACCAGATCTTCAAGAGGAACGATGTCGAGCGACGAAACGCCGAACGTCCCCACCCCTCGCAATTCCCGTGAGGCGGTTCGGGAGAAGGCACAGCAGGTCAAGGCGCGCCAGTCCCGCGCGCGCATCGTGCGACGGATCATCATCGGCCTCGTCGCCGTCGTCGCCGTCGGGGCGGTCGGAACGGCGGTGACGTGGGCGGTCTCCTCGACGGTGTCCGCACCGACGCTCAGCCCGGCCGGACTCGAGGACGACGGCGTCGTCGTTCACGAGATCACCGGCTCCACGATCTCGGGCGCCGAGATCCCCGCGACGCCGGACCCCGATCCCTCCGAGGCGGGCGGGGCTGAGACGCCGACGCCCGAGCCCACTAGCGCCGGCACGGTGGACATCCACATCTACGTCGACTACCTCTCGCCGGGCGCCGGCGAGTTCGAGCGCGCCAACGCCCGGCAGCTGTCCGGCTGGATCACCGAGGGCGCTGCGGCCGTCACCTATCACCCGGTCGCGCTGCTGACCGCCAACTCGAACGGCACGAAGTACTCGCTGCGCGCCGCCGCCGCCGCCGCCTGCGTCGCGAGCTACGCGCCGACCCAGTTCTACGCGTTCAACCATGAGCTGCTCGCCGACCAGCCGGACGTCGACACCGACGGACGCACCGACGTCGAGCTCGCCAACCTCGCCGGCGCGGTCGGCGTCGACGACGTCAAGACGGTGCGCTCGTGCATCGAGCACCAGGACTACGTCTCGTGGGCCAAGGATGCCACGGCGCGTGCGCTGGAGGGCCCGCTGCCCGGTTCGGACGACCTCGTGCTGAGCTCCGCGCCGACGGTGGTCGTCGACGGTCAGGTCTACGTGGGAGCGCTCGACGACCCCGCCGAGTTCTCCCAGTTCGTGCTCACGGTCGCGAGCGACGCGTACTATGAGTCCGCGGAGACGCCGGAGCCGACCGAGACGCCGGCCGACTGATCGGTCTGCGTCAGGTATCCGGCGGTCGCATCCGCAGGATGCCGGTGCCATAGAATCTCAGATGCAGCAGCGCTCCGACGCTGTCCGCCGACTTAGCTCAGCTGGTAGAGCACCTGTCTTGTAAACAGGATGTCGCGGGTTCGAGTCCCGCAGTCGGCTCCGTGCCTTCGTCCGTGTGGAGCGCTCTTGCTGAAGACGCAACGCCGGTCAGCCGCTCGCGGTCTCGCGTTCCTGGTATTCGCGGGGCGAGACTCCATGGAAGCGGGAGAAGGCGGCACTGAAGGTCGGCAGGTGCGCGTAGCCGACCCGGCGCGCGACGGCGCTGGGCTTCGCGCCGCCGAGGATCAGGTCGCGAGCGATGCGCATGCGGGCCGCGTAACGCCAGTGGGCGAACGTCATGTCCGTCTCGTCGCGGAAGGCGCGGTGGATGTCTGCGGACACGTCGTGCGCTGATGATCCGCCGGGAGTGCCGAGGGTGCGCAGATAGTCCATGGCGACCGCCCGCGCCCGCGGGTCGGCGGGCATCGGCACCGACAGCGCATGCTGGGCGGCGACCTGCTCGGCGAAGAGTCCGAGGACGTGACGGGGATCGTGATCTGCAGGACGCAGCTCGGAACGGGCGCTGACGGAGCAGAACATCAGATAGTCGTCCCAGGCCGGCGAGAATCGGACCTGCAGCGGCTCCGTCAGGGTGAGATCGGCGGTGCTGGCGTTGCCGAGGGGCAGCGAGATCGAGTTCTCCCGGAGAGCGGTGACGTGGTCGGCTCCCGCCGGGATCCAGGTGGCTACCCCTCGTTCCCGTTCGTACCGACGATCGGCGACGTCCAGATATCCGCTGCCGCGGTACACCCACGAGAGCACATGGGCGTCGTTGGCGTGCGGCGGCGTGCGGGTCGCGGGGAGCAGGTCCGGCACGACGCGGGCAGAGCCCCGGCCCACCATGCCGACCATCGCATCGGTCTGTCGGGCCGCCGTCGCCCGCTCGCCCAGTCCGATCGAGCCGTCGCCGGTGAGCGTGCGCCGCATCTCCCTGCCGAAATCGCGGGGTGTCTGCCCGAAACGCTGCTTGAACGCGCGGGTCAGGCCATTGCGGCTCGCGAAGCCGACCCGTGCGGCCACCTGCTCGACGTCGTAGCCGGCGGCGAGGAGTTCGACGGCAGCATCGAGCCGGCAGCCGAGTCGCCACTGTTCGAAGGTGAGGCCGGTGTCGGCGACGAAGGCACGGCGCAGGCTGCGCGGGCTGCACAGCACGCGCGCACCCCACTGCTCGACGGTGAGGGTGAGAGCGGGGTCGCGCAGCAGTTCCTCCGCAAGCCTTCGAGCGCCGGGAGTCTTCGGCAGCGGAGGCGGCGAAGGCGGTGCCAGAGGCCCGGCCTCGTGCCGGCGACGTCGTGCCGGACGCAGCAGCTCCGCGATGGCGGCCTCGGGATAGCCGTGCGCACTGTACGGCGTGACCTGGAGATTGAAGTGCTGGATCAGCCAGTCCTGCCAGTCGTCGGGGACGTCGAAGCGCGTCGTCGCGTTCGGCGCGCCGGACCCGATCGTGGCCTGCGGCAGGAGCGGGAAGGCCACGGTGCCCGGCTCGGTGACGATCACGCGGTCGCGCCAGCCGTCGGCCGGGATCCAGATCCCCTGTCCGCGGTCGATCCGGTATGCCAGGCCGTCGAGGCGGACGTGCGCGGTGCCCGTGCGCACCCAGAGCAGCATCGGTCGACGCGGCATCCCGGTCTCACCTGCACGGGCGCCGGGGATCGGCGGTGGATCGCTCGCGCCGACGGTGATGGAGGAGGGGCGGATCACATCCTAAGTATCCGACAGTCTGCGCACCCTGTCGAGAGTGAGGATTACCTAACCTTATCAGCGGCCCTCCTGCCGCAGGCGGCGCGCGGCCTCTCCTTCCCGATGCGATCCGAAAGGGCTGCGCTCCGCATGCCGAAAACCTCACGCCGCCTCACGGTGCACCCTGCCGTCCTCCGGGAGGTCGAGGTCGTCCGGACGGTCGACATCACACCCGGAATGCGCCGGGTCACGTTGTCCGGTGAGCAGCTGCGCTCCTTCACCTCGGCGACCGGCTTTGCGCAGCCCGCGTTCGACTCGCTGGGCTTCGACGATGACATCGCGCTCTATTTCCCGTATCCGGGCCAGAGCGAGCCGGTGCTCCCCGTGCAGCAGGAGAGCGGCCTGAGCACTCCGCGGGATCCGCGCCCCCTGTCACGGGAGTACACGGTGCGTCGGTGGAGTCGCGAGACCGGCGAGCTGGACGTCGATTTCGTCAGGCATGGCATCGGCGTCGGCACCACCTGGGCTCATCGTGCCCGGCCGGGCGACCGCCTCCACTTCACCGGTCCCACCGGCTCGAAGGCGTTTCCGGCGGAGGCGGACTGGCTGCTCGTCGCGGGCGATGACACCACCATCCCCGCGATCGCCCGCCTGATCGAGGAGCTGCCCGCGGATGCCCGGGCGCAGGTGTTCGTAGAGGTCGCAGAGGGCTCCCACCGCATCCCGCTGCGCGATGCGCAGGAGCTCCCGGGCGTCGAGGTCACCTGGCTCGTGCGCGACGGCGCCGAGGCGGGTACCACCACCCTTCTCGTGGACGCCGTCCGCGGCGCGGCCTGGTGGGACGGTCGTCCGTTCGCCTGGGTCGCCGGCGAACGCACGGCCGTGCGGGACCTGCGCCGTCACCTGGTCGAGGACCGAGGCATGCCGAAGCAGGCCATCGAGTTCACCGGATACTGGCGGCGCGGCGAGGTCGTCGCTCTGGAGACCGACGGGGAGGTGCCGGATCCCGAGAAGTCGAGGACGCCGTTCGAGCAGCTCCACGACCTGACCGAGCTGATCGCACCGATCGCGGTCCGCACGGCCGTCGAGCTGGATGTCGCCGAGCTGATCTCCCGAGGCGTCACCGGCGTCGCGGACCTGGCGGCCAGGACCGGTGCGGACGAGCGGGCGCTCGGCAAGCTGCTGCGCTATCTCCACGCCCTTAACGTGGTGAGCGAGACCGAGCCGGGTCACTACGGCCTGGCGCCGATGGGCGAGGTCCTGACCGTCGAGTTCATGGCCGACTACCTGAACCCGTCCGGGGCGCTCGGCAGAGAGATGCTCGGCATCCACGGGCTCACCGAGTCGATCAGGACGGGGCGGGCCTCGTATGCCTCCGTCACCGGCAGGACATACGCCGAGGTGCGGAAGGAGCAGGGCTACGAGGACCGTCGCCTCGAGCGCATCGCCGAGTTCACCCCTGCGCTGGCCGTGCCGCTCGCCGGCTCGGATCTCCTCAGCGGCGTCGAGCACCTGGTGATCCACGCGGATGGCGCGGGCGCACTGGCAGGTGAGTTCGTCACCACGCATCCGGACCTGCGCGTCACGATCTGCGCGCTCCCCGCACAGGCCGACTGGCTGCGCCGCGACCTGCGCGACACCCTCGGCGACGGGCAGCAGCGGGCGCGGGTCGGCGTGGTCGAGCAGTCCATCTTCGAACCCGGCCCGGCCTCCGACGCCGTGCTCGTCAGCCGCGCGCTCAAGCCGCTGGCAGACGCCGACGCCGCCCACGCGCTGCGACGGGCGGCCGAGAGCCTCCTGCCCGGCGGACGGGTGCTGCTGATCGAGGAGACCTTCGATGCAGACGGCCTCGACGAGCACGACGCCGAGGACGATCTGCTCGCTCTCACCGTGCACGGTTCCGGACTGCGCACCGTCGCGGAGCTCGACGCCGTCATCGCCCGTGCGGGAATGGCCATCAGCGCGACCCGCACCGTCGGCTGGGGGGTCGTCGTACATGAACTCGTGCGCGGCGATCCCCGCTGAACCCCATCACCCGAGAAGAAGGGCATATCCATGACCACGACACTGACGCGACGCGACGCGGCCGCAGCCGCCGCATTCCTAGGCGCCGCGCTCCTCCTCACCGCCTGTGGCAGCGCGGAGGAGGACGCCGTCGATCAGACCGGTGAGACGCACAGCATCACGGCGGACAACGGCACCATCGAGGTTCCCGTCGACCCGCAGCGGGTGGTCACGATCGGCGGCACCGCTCAGCCGTTCATCGACCTCGGCGGCACACCGGTCGGCGTCACGCCGTACTACCAGCCCGAGGCGCTGCCCGAGGACCAGCAGGCGAAGTTCAACGCGGCGACAGACATCGGAACCGAAGAGATCGACATCGAGAAGGTCGCCAGTCTGAACCCGGATCTCATCCTGTACCAGGGCGATGACTCCGGGTTCGAGAAGGTCGAGAAGCAGCTGGGGGCGATCGCCCCCACCGTCTTCTGGGGACTCGACACGGAGTGGAAGACGATGGCCGGGGCGATCGCGGACGCCGGCGCTCTGACGGAGGGGCTGACCGACCAGAGGACGGAGTTCGAGGAGAAGGTCGCGGGCATCAAGGAGAAGTACGCCGACCTCATCGACAGCACGTCGTTCGTCAACGTGGCTCGCTGGGCCAACGCAGATCCCGGCACGTTCTCCATCGCAGACATCGGGTGCGTGGAGGTCGCCAGGGACGACGTCGGCATGGACTTCGTGTCGGCGGCCGCGGGCGAAGACCCTCTGGGATGGACCTCTCTGCCGTTCGAGAAGCTCGCGGAACTGGCCCAGTACGACGTGATCACCTATGACGTCGACGCCGAAGGCAACCCGAAGGAGCCCTTCGAGCCCGTCGTCGAGACCAACACCTGGCGGGCGCTGCCTGCCGTGGAGTCCGGTCGTGCGCTCGGCGTCTTCTGCCCCGGCAACGGCTCCTACGGTCAGGTCAACCGCTATCTGGACTCTCTCGACAGCGCGCTGGCGACGCTCCCGGCCGAGGAGTGACGGCTCTGACCCTGCGACACGACGGTCCGGGCGCCGTGGCGGCGCCCGGACCTCGTCGTCGACTGCTCGGGCTGATCGTCGCGCTGCTGGCGCTGCTGATCCTCCTGATCCTCAGTGTGATGATCGGATCGACGACGATCGCGCCGTCCGTGGTGTGGGACGCCCTGACGCATCCGTCCGCCGACATCGACCAGTTCGCGATCCGCGATTACCGGCTGCCGCGCACGATCGTGGGTCTCGTCGTGGGGGCGGCGCTCGGGCTCTCCGGTGCTCTGATCCAGGCTCTCACGCGCAACCCGTTGGCGGATCCGGGAATCCTCGGGGTGCACGCGGGGGCGTCCTTGGCCGTGACGGTCGGCGTCGGCGTCCTCGGGGTGAGCGACATCAGCGGCTACATGTGGTTCGCCTTCGCCGGTGCGCTGGTCGTGACGATCCTGGTGCTCGGCCTCGGAGCGAGCGGACGAGGCCGATCCCCCGTCGTCCTCGTGCTCGCCGGCGTCTGCATCGGCGCCGTGCTCGGCGGCGTCAGGGAGGCGCTTCAACTGACCGATCCGCAGGCGTTCGACGCGCTGCGGTCCTGGAACGCAGGCTCGATCATTGGTCGCCCTCTGGAACTGGTGTGGCCGATCCTGCCCTTCTTCGCGGTGGCGATCGTCCTTGCGCTCGCCGTGTCGGGCCCGCTCAACGCCATGGCCCTGGGCGACGACCTCGCCGTCGCCCAGGGTGCCCGCGTGGTGCGCACCCGCGTCCTCTCGGTCGCCGCCTTGACGCTGCTCGCCGGGGGCGCCACGGCGATCGCCGGGCCTATCGGCTTCGTCGGGCTCATGATCCCGCACGTCGCGCGCTGGATCGTGGGCCCCGATCAGCGCTGGATCTTCGCCTACAGCCTGCTGCTGGCGCCGAGCCTGCTGCTGGCCTCCGACATCCTCGGCAGGGTCGTGATGCACCCGGGCGAGATCCCGGTCGGGATCGTCACCGCGTTCGTCGGCGCCCCGGTCCTGATCGCGCTCGTCCGCCGCAAGAAGGCGAGCGGTCTGTGAGTGCGGTCGACTTCGGGCGGCGGACGCTCATCGTGCGACGGTCCTGGCTCGGTATGCGGGTGGAGGTGCGGAGCATCGTCGTCTGTTGCGGACTCGCGCTGGCTGCGGCGGGCTTGGCGATGCTCGCGCTGATGACCGGCTCGTACCAGCTGAACCCCGGGCAGGTCGTCTCCGCACTGAGCGGCGGGGAGCCAGGGATCGTCCACGACATCGTGGTCGAGTGGCGACTTCCTCGGGTGGTCGCGGCCCTGGTGTTCGGCGCCGCACTGGGAGTGAGCGGCGCGATCTTCCAGTCGTTGTTGCGCAACCCACTCGCCGACCCGGGCATCATCGGATTCTCCCAGGGATCCTTCACCGGGGCGCTGATCGTGATCCTGGTGATCAACGGCACCTCTTGGCAACTGGTCGGCGGGGCGCTGTTCGGCGGATTGGCCGCGGCTCTCCTGGTGTACGTGCTCGCCTACCGCAAGGGAGTGCAGGGATTCCGGCTGATCGTGGTCGGCATCGGTCTCTCGGCGATGCTGGCCTCTCTGGACACCTGGCTGATCCTCAAGGCCGACCTGGACGTCGCCATGTCGGCTGCCGTCTGGGGCGCCGGGTCGCTCAACGGCGTCTCCTGGGAGCGAGTCGTGGTCGGCGGCGGCAGCATCGCAGTGCTCCTGGTGCTGGCGGGCTCCTTGATCCGGCCGATGCGCCAGATGGAGCTGGGAGATGACGCGGCCGCTTCACAGGGGGTGCGCGTCTCCTCCGCCCGGCTCGGTCTGATCGTGGTCGGAGTCGCCTTGACGGCGACCGTCGCGGCCGCATCCGGGCCGATCGCGTTCATCTCGCTGGTGGCGCCGCAGATCGCCCGTCGACTCGCCCGCACCGCGGGCATCACCCTCGGCCCCGCGGGCTTCGTCGGCGCTCTGCTGTGCCTGGCCGCCGACTACGTCGCCCAGCACATCGCGCCCGCGCCGCTGCCGGTCGGGATCATCACGGTGATCATCGGCGGCGGCTACCTCGGCTACCTGCTGTTCATCGAAGCAAGGAGACGCCTGTGAACACCGATGCCCGTCACGAGGACGATGCAGCTCTGCCGTTCGCGGCCCGTCTCCACGTGGACGCGGCGACGATCGGCTACGACCGACGCGTCATCAGCGAAGGCCTCTCCGTGGCGATCCCGGACGGGTCGTTCACGGTGATCGTCGGCCCGAACGCCTGCGGCAAGTCGACTCTGCTCCGCGGCCTGTCCAGGCTGCTCGCGCCGAGCTCCGGACGGGTGATGCTGGACGGGGCCGACATCCAGTCGTACAAGACCAGGGAAGTGGCGCGCCGGATCGGTCTGCTGCCACAGATCTCGATCGCACCCGACGGGATCACGGTGGCCGATCTGGTCGCCCGGGGCAGGTACCCGCACCAGGGATTCCTCCGGCAGTGGACCGAAGCCGACGAGCAGGCCGTGGCCAGAGCGATGGAGCAGACTGCGGTCACCGATCTGTCCGGACGGCAGGTCGACGAGCTGTCGGGCGGCCAGCGACAGCGGGTGTGGGTGGCGATGGCGCTCGCGCAGCATACGGACATCCTGCTGCTGGACGAGCCCACCACCTTCCTCGACATCACCCACCAGATCGAGCTGATGGAACTGTTCACCGACCTGCACCGGGTCGGCCACACCATCGTCGCGGTGCTCCACGACCTCAACCACGCCGCCCGGTACGGCACCCACCTCGTCGCGATGAAGGACGGCGCCGTGGTCGCCGAAGGCGCGCCGGAGCAGGTCGTCACCGCCGAACTGGTCGAGGAGGTCTTCGGTCTGCGCTGCCTGGTGGTGCCCGATCCGGTGGCCGGCACCCCGCAGGTCGTGCCGTTGGGGCGAGAACGGACGATGATCCGCCCGAACTCGTCGACGGGCGCAGAGACCGGAGGCGCGCCTGCCTCCGCCGGCACAGGCGTGGAAGAGGGCGACGATGACTGATCCCCACGTCGAGAAGCTGGCGAGCGGGGAGTGGAGCGCAGAACGGTTCCGTCGTCACCTGGAGGAGACGGGTGCGCCGCTCGTCGGGCGTGTCTCCGCCGACGAGGTGGAGGTGACCTTCGTCGACGAGGCGATGAGCGCGACGACGACGCGCCTCTCCGCGGTCATCGGACCCGTTATCGGCCGCAACACGATCGACGCCGAGTTCGTGGCCGTGGCGGGGACGCCGTTCCGTGTCCTCACATTGCGGACGCGTTCCGACCTGCGCTTCGGGTACGTCTTCTCGCGGCGGGATCCCGAGGGGCGGGAGGAACAGGTGCCGGACCCGTTCAACCCTCCGCCGCGGTTCTCCGACTATCCGGAGGCGCGGTTCTCCGGATCCTCGGTGGCCGTGATGCCCGACGCGGATCCGCTGCGCTGGCTCGCGCGGGCTGAAGAACGCTCGACCCCCGCGATGGAGTCCGGTGTGCTGGTCAGCGGGATCCTGGGAAACGAACGCCGGATCTGGGTCTCGATGCCACCGGGCGAGGTCCCGCGTGACGCCTCGCTGCCCTTCGTCATCCAGTTGGACGGCGCAGAGGACCACAGCGCGCCGAGCGTTCGTGACGCCCTCGTCGCGGCGGGCGTGATCAGAGCGTGCGCGGTGGTGCTCGTCGATCCGCTCGGGCGGCAGAGGTACACGGAGCTGCTGTGCGATCCGGGGTTCTCCCGGATGCTGGTCGAGGAGCTCCTGCCGTGGCTGCGCGACCGGTATCCGCTCTCCCACGATCCCGCGGATGCGGCGCTGGCGGGGGAGAGCTACGGCGGCCTGTGCGCGGGGTGGACGGCACTTCATCACCCGGATGCGTTCGGCAACGCCATTCTGCAGTCCCCCTCGTGCGGATACCATCCCGCGCAGCGGTGGGGCACCGGGGCGGATGAGCTGTTGCGCCGCAACCCGGTCCCGACGCTGATGGCCGACTGCCTGGCGGCGCCGCAGGCGCCGGTGCGCATCTATCATGATGTCGGCGAGCTGGAGGGATCGCTCTCTCTCAGCCGTTGGCTGGACCAGGTGCTCACCGGCAAGGGCTACGACACCCGTTATCGGGAGTTCGCCGGGGGACACGACTACGCCTGGTGGCGAGGGCTGTTCGCCGACGCCCTGCAGTGGTGCTTCCCGCTCGATGCGGAGCATCCGGAGCGGAGCGGAGCGTGAGGGATCGCGCCGGCTTCCCGGACGGCGACCCGGCCGGCCTGGGCCGAGGACCGTTGACGCGCTGGCTGCCCGTGTTCCTGCACGATCCCGCCGAGCCGCTGGACGCCCGGCCGTTCCCCGCGGAGACGGGACTCGCACCGGGCCGGTTCCTGCTGCGCGTGATGCTCTCGGCCTGGCGGATCTGCGTCCCCGCCACGCTGCTGGCGATCGTGTGGCAGGTGGGGGAGTCAGCGGTCCCGGTCGTGATGGGGCTCGCGATCGACCGCGCGCTCGCGACCGGGGATCCAGGACAGCTGGTGCTGTGGCTCGGAGTCCTGGTCGCGGTCTACCTCGCTCTGACACTCGCGGCGAGATCGTCGAACCGGCTCACGAGCTATGCCGTGCAGCTGTTGCAGCACCGCTTGCGCGGCACGCTCTCGACCGCCGTGCTGCATCCGCTCGGCGGCAGCGCCGACCCGCCCGACGGCAGTGTGGTCTCGGTGATGACCACGGACGTCACGAGAGTATGCAACGCGGTGATCCTGTTGGTGATCCCGGTCTCGAGGATCGCGGCCATCGCCTTCATCGCGGTGTCGCTGCTGGAGACGCACTGGCTGCTCGGTCTCGTGGTGCTTCTCGGGGCACCGGTCGCCGTCTGGCTGATGGGCGTGCTCAGCGAGCGGCTCTCGCACGACACCCGCGTATACCAGAACCTGCTGGCCGCCACCGTCGGCAGGGCCACGGACCTCGTCGCCGGGTACCGGGTGATCAAGGGGGTCCGGGCGGAGTCCGAGGCGACCCGGCGGTACCGGCAGGCGAGCCAGGAGACGCTCATCGGCGCATGGCGCAACGCGGGGCTGCTGGGGAGGTTCCTCGTGGGCTCGGGCGTGGTCAGCGGCGTCTTCGTCGCCGCGGTGATGGGGCTGGCCGGCTGGTTCGCCGTCGATGCGCAGCTGAGCATCGGCGGGCTGATCGCGGCGGTGGGGCTCACCCAAGCACTGCTGCCGCAGATCCAGGGGATCGCGAGCCTGTCGATCCCCAACCTCGCCGGCGCGCTCGCCTCGTCCGCGCGCGTGCTCGACGCGCTGCGAGGAAGAACGGGTTCCGCATATGCACCCGACGAAGCGATCCGGCGCGAGGTGGCCGCACTGCCGGCGCTCGCCGTGGCCGTGCCCGACGGATCCGGGTCCGGCACGGTGATCCTGGTGGAGCACGGCGAGCTCGTCGGAGTGCGTGCCGGCGATCGCACCGCCGCCGGCGTCGTGGAGGCGCTGCTGGACCCGACGGCCGAGGGAGGGGTCCAGGTGCGGCTCGACGGGATCGCGGTGCGGGAGCTCCCCCCAGCGCAGTACCGCTCCCTGGTCACCGTCGCACCGCACCGCACGACACTGTTCAGCGGCACGCTCCGTGACAACATAGCGGCGTCCGCGAGCGCGATCGAGAGGGTGGACGACGCCGTACGGGCCGCTGCGTGCGATGACTTCGCCACGGACCTCGATCTCCCGGTCGGCGAGAACGGCAATCGGCTCTCGGGCGGTCAGCGCCAGCGGATCGCGCTCGCCCGCGCTCTGGCGAGCGACGCGCCGGTGCTCGTGCTGCACGACCCCACCACCTCGGTCGACTCGGTCACCGAGCACGCGATCGCGGCGCGGCTTCGTGAGGTGCGCGCTGGCCGGTCCACGCTGCTCATCACCTCGGCGCCGGCTCTGCTCGGGCGCTGCGACCGGGTCGTCGAACTGCATGACGACGTGCCAGGGCGGACAAGGACGGCGCCATGAGTCGCGTGTCCGAGCCGCCCGGGCTGCCGGTCGCCAGCGGCCGCGAGACGGCTGCCGAGGTGTGGCGGCTGAGCCGCGGCCACCGGCTCCGGCTCGCCGCCACCGGGGCATTGGGGATCGTCAGCACCGGCGTCGATCTGATCGCTCCGGTGGCGATCGGATTCCTCGTCGATCGCGTCCGGGCGGGTACGGCGGATCTCGGCACCGTGCTCGCGGTCACGGCCGCCATGGCGCTCTCGGCTGTTCTCGGCGCCGCGGGAACAGCGCTCACGATCGTGCTCGCCACCCGCGCCTACCACACCATCCTCGCTGCGCTGCGGGAGCGTCTCGTCGGCCGTGCGATGACGCTTCCGCAGCACCTCGTGGAGCGCACCGGGACGGGCGACCTGATCTCCCGGTCCAGCGACGACGTCACCGCCGTCGCCGACGCCGCCCCCGCCGTGATCCCGGTGCTGACCGTGACCGCCTTCACCATCGTCGTGTCGCTGGGCGGACTCGCAGCGCTGGAGTGGCCTTACGCGGCCGCCTTCGTCGTGGTGCTGCCGGTCTACGTGGTGGCCATGCGGTGGTACCTGCGCACGGGGCCGCGCGTCTACCGCGCAGAGCGCACAGCGATGAGCGCACGCGCCCAGCAGATCCTGGAGTCCCAGCGCGGCTACGCGACCGTGCTCGGCTTCGGTCTCGCCCCGCAGCGGCACCGTGCCGTCATGACGGACTCGTGGGGCGTCGCGGTGCAGTCGCTGCGTGCTCGGATCGTGCAGAGCATGCTCAACGGACGCCTCAATCTCGGCGAGTGCCTGAGCCTGGTCGCGGTGCTCGCAGTCGGCTTCGTCCTCGTGGACAGCGGCGCATCGACGGTCGGCGGCGCCACCACCGCCATGCTGCTGGTGCTCCGCCTGCTCGGCCCGGTGAACCAGCTGCTGTTCGTCATCGACACCCTCCAGGCGGCCCTCGCGTCGCTGAACCGCATGGTCGGCGTCGTGACGATCCCGGCCGACGCGGCGGGCGGGCCGGAGCCGGCGGCGGATGCGGGAGCCGCCCTTGTGCTGCGAGACGTCGCGTTCCGGTACGACGGCAGTCGCCTCGTGCTCGACGACATCTCCCTCGACATCCCTCCAGGTCAGCACGTCGCCGTGGTCGGCGCGTCCGGTGCCGGCAAGACCACCCTCGCGGCTGTGGTCGCCGGCATCCGTCAGCCTTCGAAGGGAACCGTCATCCGGCCCGCCCGCACCGCGGTCATCACACAGGAAGTGCACGTGTTCGCCGGGACGCTGCGCGACAACCTCACCCTCCCTGCGCCCGACGTCACCGACGATCGGATACGCGCCGCCCTGGAGGCCACCGCTGCAGCCGGGCTGCTCGACCTGTTGCCGGATGGACTCGACACGACGATCGGCGCCGGCGGGCATCCGCTCACGGATGCCCAGGCGCAGCAGGTCGCGCTCACCCGACTCCTGCTCGCCGATCCGGCATTGGCGATCCTCGACGAGGCGACCGCAGAGGCCGGGTCCGCTGACTCAGGGCTGCTCGATCGCGCGTCCGAAGCCGTCCTGGCTGGTCGTTCCGGCCTGGTGATCGCCCATCGCCTCTCTCAGGCGGCGACCTGCGATCGGATCGTGGTGATGGACGACGGCCGGATAGTCGAGAGCGCCACGCATGATGAGCTGCTCGCCGCCGGCGGTGTCTACGCCAGGCTGTGGTCGGCGTGGCGCGAAGGCCAGGGCGTCGGCGGCGCGACGAGGGCGGAATGATCCGGGCGAACCGCTCATGGTCGCGCCCCGATCGCAGACGGGGAGCCCGAGCCTGTCGTTTCGGTCTCTGCCTCGCTGCGCGGGCGTCCGGCCGGCCGCACTCGATTCCGCAGCCGGCGACGTCGCGCACGACGGGCCGCTCCCGGTCAGTCGCGCGTTCCGCCGAGAAGCGTCTCGCCGATGAAGCCGTCCTCGGCGCACCCCGACGGGACGGCGAACACCGCAGAGCCGATCGGAGTGGTCCACTCGTTGAGCAGGTCGAGCTCGTCCAGCCGTCTCTGCATCGGGACGAACTGGCGTTCGACATCGGCCTGGAACGAGACGAACAGCAGGCCCGATTCCGACACGGAGGCGCCGCCGGGCCGTTCGTCGTAGTTGTACGCGCGGCGGAAGATCTTCTCGGAGCCTCCGCCGCGCGCACGCCGGATGTGGGCGAACTGCGGAATGACAGGGAATCCGATCGGAGTCGTGGCCTCGAAGTCCGGTTCGTCGAACTCCTCGACCCCGGTCAACGGTGCGCCGTTGCCGAGCGTCCGCCCCACGGACGCCTCCCGTCCGCTGCGGTCGAGGCGATCCCACTTGTCCAGGTCCATCCGGATCCTCCGCACGACCATCCCCGTGCCGCCGGAGAGCCGTCCGTCGGACGACCACACGACGTCGTCGAACTCGCGCGTCCCCGGCTGCGGGCTGGCGGTGCCGTCGACCTGCCCGAACAGGTTCCGCATGGTCGTGCCCGGCCGTTCGGTGCCGTAGGCGCGGCGGAAGCCCTGCTGGCTCCAGCGGAGGACGGCGAACGAGCGGGAGTCCTTCAGCAGCATCCGTGCGGTGTGCGCGACGGTCAGCGGATCGTCGCTGGCGATCTGGATCAGCAGGTCGCCGTCCGAGAACTCCGGCTGCAGCCTGTCGACACCGAAGGGAGGCAGCGGGACCAGCCAGCTCGGCGCGTCCGCGGAGGCACGCGCGACGAGACCGGGACCGAATCCGAAGGTCACCGTGAGCCGGGCGGGCGATGCGGCCAGCTCCGGCTCCGAATCGGCGAGGGCCGGCCGTCCCTGCGTGAGCCGGGCGGCATCGTCGGTGAGGATGCGCAGGAGACGGATGACGTCGTCGCGGTCGGTGCTCTCGAGGAGATCGAGGGCGAGGAAGGTCGCATGCGCCTGTGCGGGCGTGTCGATGCCGGCCTGATGCGCGCCGAAGAACGGGACGGTGTCCGCGCCGTTCATCGGTGTGGACGCCGGCTGCGTCTCCGCGGGCCGGCCGGTGAGGGCGAGGTCGATGCCGATCGCCGCGGCCGCGCCGACGCCGGCGACGGCTCCTCCGAGGAGGAACTGCCGCCGGGTCGACCCGGCGCGATCGGCGCCTGCGCCCTGTGCGGGCGCCGGCATCAGTGCTCCATGCCCTCGTGCTCGCCGCCGCCCTCGTAGTTCTCGTCCGCGCCCGTGAAGTCCTTGACCGGGGCGGTGAACGCGTAGGTGGAGTCGTCCGAGAAGGTGAGGGTGAAGGTCACCTCGTCGCCGGCGGCCAGCGGCGAGGCGAGATCCATCAGCATGATGTGGTCCGCGCCGGGCTCCAGCGTCAGATCGCCGTCGGCCGGGATGACGAAGCCGCCGTCGATCTCGCGCATCACCATCTCGCCGGACTCGTTCTCGACCGTCTCGTGCAGCTCGATCATGCTCGACGCGTCCGTCTCCGCGGAGACGATGGTGACATCGGCGCTCCCGCTGTTCACGAGGGTGCCGAAGGCGGCGGACATCCCCTCGTCGGCCGCCTTGACCCAGGCGTCCTCGATCGAGACGACGTCGCCGGCCTGCGCGGCGGACGTGTCGGTCGGAGCGCTTTCGGCCGCGCAACCCGTCAGGGCGAGCGAGGATGCCGCAGCGAGGGCGGCGAAGAGGCGAAGTCGTCGGATGGAGGTGTTCATGTCGTTGCCTTTCACAGTTCTGATCCCGCACTCTCGCCGGCATCCGGCTGTGCGGGCGCCGTCCGAGGACGGCGGAGGAATCGGTAGAGGGCGAAGAAGACGGCGGCGATCGCCGCGCCTCCCGCGCCGACGAGCACGATGCGCATCGCACTGCTCGTCTCTGAGACGGTCTGATCCTGAGCGTCCGCCGCCCCGTCCGAGGGGAGGGCCTGCTCGGCGGTCGTGGTCTCGAAGGGCTCGGCGTCTCCGATCGTGAAGGGGATGACCCCCGAGATCGGGTGACCGTCCTCCGACACCACCTGCCATCGCACCTGATAGCCGGCATCCGGCATGCCTTCGTCGAGATCGACGGTCACGGAGTTCCCGATCACCTCGGGATCACCGGTCGCCCAATCCCTCCCGCTTCCGTCGATGACGAGGACGACGGCCCCCGTCATCGACTCGCCGAGAGTCAGGAGGTCGCCGGAGAACTCCATCGTGACCTCCTCGGGTGCGGAGTCCAGCCGCGCCTCGGCGGCGGGGTCGCTGAAGGTGAGTTCGTCGTGGGCGGATGCCGGGGCGGCCGTCGCGAGCGTCGCGACCGTCGCCACCGCCAGTCCCGCCCCGATCCTGCGGACAGGGGACATGGAATCGATGGACCTCTCGTCGGGCGTCCCGAAGGGCGCCGCCGTGCATTCGGCGCGCGCCGCGGCGCACGTGGGAAGCCGACCTGCGGCACGAGTGCCGACGGGCGGGGATCAGACGGTGAGGAGGAGAGGCGGGCCGCGTCTGCGGAGCGAGCTCAGCAGACGCTCGCACAGCGCCCGATCGGCATCCGTGAAGCCGGCGAACCGGATCGCCGGACGAGGGCGGAGGACGATGAGGGCGGCGCCGAGACGCTGCCGCGCCCACCGCACCGCCTGCATGGCGAGATCCCGCAGTGCGAGGAGCAGACGTTCGCCGCGGTGCAGGGCGACGATCGTCGACAGCGCGGCGATCACGTGACCGAACCACATCGTCCCATCGGCCAGCAGAGCGGATGCGGTCGCCGAGGCCACCGGCAGGGCTGCGACCGTGCCGTGCACGTGTCCGAGCGGCGCAGTCCCGGAGGGTGCGATCGTGCCGAGCACGAAGAGGGCATGGAAGAGGATCTGACTCACGGCCACCGACAGGGCCAGCCGCGTCACGGAGAGCTTGCGACCCGCGAGGAGGACGCAGGCCATGAAGGACAGCAGCCACGGCACGAGGATCCCGGACGGGGCGGGCATCGCGCCGCCCGCCGAGACGTGACCGGCCAGGGCGACGAAGGTCGCCAGAGAAGAACCTGCGAAGCCGCGGATGACGGCCGGTCTTCTCGAGGGGCGCACGAGAACATTGTGGCACGGAGGATATCGGCGCAGCGATCGCCGAGGAGCCCCGGAGCGGCGCGGCCGGGTCGAAGGCCGGCAGCAAGTATCCTGTCATTACCAATGACGGGAGATTCATGGAAGAGGCGTTCATTCGCGAAGAACTGGCGAGAGTCCGTGCGGAGCGCGGGATCAGGCAGGTCGACCGCTTCTCGCATTCGGACGCGATCGCCGTGGGGCAGGAGGCGCTGCGGATCGCGGACGCGCACGGTCTTCCGGTCGTGGTGGACGTGCGCCGAGGAGATCAGATCGTGTTCCATGCAGCACTGGCGGGGACGACCGCGGAGCACGACGACTGGGTGCGCCGCAAGGTGAACACGGCCGTCAGGCACGAGGTGCCCAGCTATGAGCTCCTCCTCCGGCAGCGAGACTCGGGGCGGGCGCCGGACTGGCTCGATCCGAGGGAGTTCGCCGTCGCCGGCGGGTCGGTGCCGGTCGAGGTCGCAGGCAGCGTCGTCGGCGCGGTGACGGTGTCCGGCATCGTCGGGTCTCCCAGCGGAGACCACGATCTGGCGATGTCCGCTCTGCGTGCCGTCGGGGAGCGCGCCGATGGCTGAGGAGATGGCGACGATCGACCGCCGGTCCCCTGTGCCGTTCTACTCGCAGCTCAAGGCGCTGATGCTCGCGGACATCGCCGCGCGCGGACTCGAGCCGGGGGATCGCATCCCCACGGAGCGCGAGCTCTGCGACTCCTACGACGTCTCGCGGACCGTAGTGCGGCAGACCCTGCTGGAGCTCGAGCACGAGGGGGTGATCAGCCGCGAGAAGGGGCGTGGCACGTTCCTGGCCGACCGGAGATCGTCGGCCGGGTTCGGCGGAGCCCTCGTCGGCGCCTTCGAGGACATCCAGAGCGACGAAGGGCATCAGCACTCCCGCGTGATCCGGCGCGGGATCGTGCCTGCCCCGCAGCGCATCGCCGATGATCTGGGGATATCCGAAGGCGTGGAGGTCGTGGAGATAGAGCGCATCCGCGAGGTGGACGGGGTGCCGTGGGCCTTCACGCGCACGCATCTCCCGCTGGATGTGGGGCGGCCCCTCCTGGACGTGCCGCTCGACGACGTCTCGCTGTTCGGCATCCTGGAGCGTCAGTTCGGCGTGCGTTTCGCGCGCGCCCGCCGCTCCGTCGTCGCCGAGCAGGCCTCGCAGGCCGTGGCCGAGGCGCTCGACGTCGAGGCGGGGGCGCCGCTCCTGGTCATGCGCAGCACCTCCTTCGACGATTCCGATCGGGCGATCGAGCGGTTCGCCGGCTTCCACCGGGGTGACTTGAGCCGTCTGGATGTCGAAGTTCATCACGACAGGATTTGACATCCTGTAATTACCAATTGCATCATTGGTCTACCGGCTCCACCCGAGGGGTCGTTTCGAGCAATGGAGCAGAACATGGCAGTGAAGGCGCGGACAGGGGTCCTGATCGGTGTCGCGGGCGTTGCCGTCGCCGCGATCGCGGCGACCGTCATCGTGAACATCGTTCAGAGCAATGCCGGTGAGGACGAGAACGTCGTCACCTGGTGGGTGCCGGACTGGGACTACGACGTGGCGGAGCAGCTCGTCGAGACGTACGAGAACGACCACCCCGGCGTCACCGTCGAGCTGGTGGAGACGACCGGCGACACCGTCGCGAACCGCACCGCGGTTGCGCTCGACTCGGGCAACGTCCCGGACGTGATCACCGAATCGATCTCTCGCGTTCGCACCTACGCCGACAAGGGCCAGCTCGCGGATCTCAGCGATCTGTTCGGTGCGGACATCCCGGAGGACGACTTCGCGCCAGGTCTCGTCGAATCGCTGACGTTCGACGGCAAGACCTATGCGATGCCCTACCGCTGGGCGACGAACGCGCTCATCTACAACCCGGAGCTCTTCGAGGCCGCGGGGATCGACGCCCCGCCGGCGACGTGGGACGAGTTCGTGGCGGATGCCAAGACCCTCACCTCCGGTGACGTGGTCGGCACCGCTTGGCCGATGCAGGGCGATCCGAGCGATCTCACCCTCCGCTTCCTCGAGTTCGCGGCCTCCGACGGCGCCACGATCGAGGACGGCGCTCCGCAGCTCGACGAGGCGTCCACGCAGGCGGCGGTCGAGATGATCGGCGGCTCGATCGCGGACGGGTGGGCGAGCTCCAGCTCGTTCGAGCTCGACAACACCGCCATCCGCGAGCTGTTCCTGCAGGGCAGGGTGGCGATGTACCCCGGCGGAGTCTTCGACGTGGCGGAGGCTCAGGCGCAGGGCTCGCCGATCGCCACCGCGGTGCTCCCCGGCCCCGAAGGTCCAGGAACCGCGCTGGGCGTGGGCTGGGCGCATCTGGTGCCGGCTGAGAGCGAGCATCTCGACGCGGCGAAGGACTTCGTCGCCTTCCTCGCGGAGCCCGAGAGCATGGCCGCGCTCACGCTGACCTTCCCGGCGCGCATCAGCGCCTCGGAGGATGAGAAGTTCCAGACGCCGGAGCGCGTGGCCTATGCGGACCAGCTCGCAGAGCACTCGGTGCCGGCGCCGAACGACCCACGGTGGACCGGTTCCGTGCAGGCGGTGCACGACCAGATCCAGGAGGTCGCCCTCGGTCGCAAGACCGCCGAGCAGGCCGCAGCGGACATCCAGCAGATCGTCGATCAGGCATTCGCCGAGTAGACGACCCACCATAAGAAACGCCACACAGTAAGCAGAGAAGATGTCGACGCAGAGCATCACCGCAGGGACGACCGGCACGCGCCGCCGGTCCGGTCGTCCCGTGGCCCTCATGCTCCCCGCGCTCGTGCTGACCGTCGTCCTGATGGTGGTGCCGATCGGCACCACCATCGTGCGGGTCATCGCGGACGGGGGAGAGGGGCTCATCCGCCTGTTCGCCGCGCCCAACATCGGGCCGGTGATGTGGAACACCCTGGTCTGGACGGTCGGCTCCGTGGTCGGCGGCGTCGTCATCGGCTACCTCGGCGCCCTCGTCCTGCAGTCGAAGCACCTGCGTCTCGTCGGGCTCTGGCGGGGACTCGTGATGATCCCGTGGATCATCCCCGGCGTCGTCGCCGCCACGATCTGGCGGTGGACGCTCTCGACGGACTACGGCATCCTCAATCAGACGCTGCTCGACCTCGGGCTCATCGACGGCCCGGTGCGGTGGCTCTCCAACCCCGACATCGTCCTGATCGCTGTGGCTCTCATCCAGATCTGGGTCACCGCGCCGTTCGTGATGCTCATGGTGTCCGCAGCCCTGACGGGCATCCCCGAGGAACGGTACGAGGCCGCACGCCTGGACGGCGCGGGCAGCGTCAGGATCCTGTGGAACATCATCCTGCCTGCGATCCGCACCACCACAGGCATCTGCATCCTCACCCTCGCGATCTGGGCGCTCAACTCGTTCACGATCATCTACGTCACCACCAGCGGCGGACCGGCCGGCGCCTCCACCATCCTGCCGATCCTGCTGTACCAGGCGTTCCAGAACGGCGATCAGACCCTCGTCTACGCCGTCGCGTTCGTCCAGCTCGTGATCGGTGGGGTCTTCGCCGTCCTGTTCGCGCGGACCATGCGCACCGACATCGAGGAGCAGTCATGAAGAACCGTTCCCTCGCCCGCTCGCTCTCCGTCGTCGGCGTGTGGCTCGTCCTCGCCGTCATCCTCGTCTGGTCGCTCGCTCCGGTCGTCGTGATGGTCTTCACGTCGTTCAAGCCGCGTGACGAGATCTTCCGCGTCCCCACCCGCCTCCTCCCGGATGCCTGGACCTGGGACAACTTCGTCACCGTCTTCACGGCGTCGAACATGCCGGGAGCCCTGCTCAACTCGATCGTCGTCGGACTGCTCGTCGCGGCGGCCACCCTGATCTTCTGCTTCAGCGCCGGTTACGCGCTTGCGCGCTTCCGGTTCCGTGGCGCGCGACCCATGGCCCTGTTCATCCTGCTCGGGCAGGTCGTTCCGCTCACGGTCGTCCTGCTCCCGCTGTACCAGATCGTGTCGTCGATGCAGCTGCTGGACACCACCATCGGGCTCGCGTTCGCCCATCTCGCCATCACGGTGCCCCTTGTGACGTGGATGATCCGCAACCAGATCGCAGCCATACCCGTCGACCTCGAGGAGGCCGCGCAGATCGACGGCGGGAGCCGGTTCGACGCCGTCACCTACATCACCCTGCCGATCTGCGCGCCCGGCCTGGTCGCCGGCGGCATGTTCGCCTTCCTGCAGTCGTGGCACGAGTTCCTCTTCGCCTCCGTCATGACCAGCTCGACCGCGGCGCGCACGGCGCCCGTGGCGCTCACCGAGTTCGCCAACGAGTTCTCGGTCGACTGGGGCGCCACCATGGCCGCGTCGGTGGTGCTCACCGTGCCGCTGGTCATCGCGTTCATCGCCCTGCAGCGCTACTTCGTCGGCGGCCTCACCGGAGGGGCGGTCAAGGGGTGAGGATCATCGACATCCGCTGCGCCCGGATCGGTCGCAGCCCCATCATCCGCGTGCTCACCGATGAGGGCATCGACGGGTTCTCCGAGATCGAGTTCTCCAAGCCGCGTGCGGTGGCCGGCTCGCTCGACCTCTACCGCCCGCTGCTCATCGGGCAGGATCCCACCGAGGTCGAGCGCTGCATGATCCGCATCCGCAGGCTCGGGGGCTCCAAGCCCTGGGGAGCGGTGGTCAGCGCCATCGAGATCGCATTGTGGGACATCGCCGGACGAGCGCTCGGCGTGCCCGTGCACCGCCTGCTCGGCGGCAAGGTGCGCGACCGCGTCCGGGTCTACAACGGCGGCATCCGCACGACGCTCGGCAACCACGCTCCCGAGGACTACGCGGCGTCGATGCAGTTCATGGTCGACTCCCCGGAGCAGTTCTCCATCTTCAAGGAGGGCGTCGGCCTGCACGGCTTCATGGCGCCGAACACTCCCGACTTCCTCTACGGAGAACTGCGTGAGGGGCCCCTGCACCCGAACCGCGGGCCTCTCACGCCCCGCGGCATCGGGCACATCGTCGACTGCGTCGCCGCGATGAAGGACGTGATCGGACCGCATCGACGGCTGGCGCTCGACATGGGCCCCGGTTTCACCGTCCCCGATGCGATCACCCTGCTGCGCGCGCTCGAGCCGTTCGACATCGCGTGGGCGGAGGACCTTCTCACCGGCGACTTCGTGCCGTGGAATGACGTCGCCGGCTACCGCGAGGTGACGACGTCGACGACGGTTCCGACGCATACGGGCGAGCAGCTGTACCTGCGGCAGAACTTCCGCGAGCTCATCGAACAGCGCGCCGTCCGCGTCATCGGACCGGATCCAGGGGATGTGGGAGGCCTCGCCGAGTTCAAGTGGATCGCGGAGTACGCCGATCTGCACGGCGTCGGCGTCGCCCCGCACGGGGTGAGCAGCGGACTGCTCGGGCTGGCGGCGCTGATCCAGCTGTCCGCGACGCTGCCCGACAATCTCATCGCCTTCGAATACCCCGTCTCGGCCGACGCCTGGTGGTACGACATCCTCGACGGATTCGACAGCCCCATCGTGGTGGACGGGCATGTTCGCGTCGGAGACCGTCCCGGCCTCGGGGTCGATTTCGATCGGGAAGCTGCAGCCGCGCATCTCGAACCAGGCGCCGAGGACTTCTTCGACTGGAACATCAGGGAGCACTGACATGGAATGGAACCTGCGGCCGCTCGGCGGCACAGGACTGCGGATCACCCCGCTCACGGTGGGAGGCGCCCCGCTCGGATCGATGCCGAAGAACTTCGGTTACGACGTCGCCGAGGAGCAGGGGATCGCCACCGCGGTCGCAGCGCTGACGGGGCCGATCCGCTCCATCGACACCTCCTGCGCGTACAGCGACGGGGAGTCCGAACGCCGGATCGGCAAGGCCATCGCCCAGGTCGGCGGCGTGCCGGACGACTTCGTCCTCGCCACCAAGGTGACTCGCGACCTGTCCACCGGGGACTTCTCCGGTGCGCAGATGCGCCGGGCCATCGAGGGCAGCCTCGAACGTCTCGGCGTCGACAGGGTGCCCCTGCTGTACCTCCACGACCCGGAGAACACGACGTTCGCCGAGGCGACCGCGCCGGGCGGTCCCGTCGAGGTCGTGCGGGCGTTGAAGGACGAAGGCGTCGCGGGCGCGATCGGCGTCGCCGGGGGCGACACGACGACCATCACGGAATACGTGGAGACGGGCTTCTTCGACGTCCTCCTCACGCACAACCGGTGGACGCTGGTGAACCGTCGCGCCGGCCGGATGATCGACGCGGCGGCCGAGCGCGGCATGGGCGTCGTCAACGCGGCCGTCCTCGGCGGCGGCATCCTCGCCACGGGCGCAGGGTCGTCCACGCGCTACGGCTATCGCGAGGCGCCGGAGGAGCTGCTCGCGGCGATCCGGCGCATCGAGGAGCTGTGCGCCGAGGCGCACGTGCCGCTCGCCGCCGCGGCGCTGCAGTTCTCCACGCGCGATCCGCGCATCGCCACGACGATCGTGGGCGTATCGAGACCGGAGCGCATCGAGGAGAGCGTCGCCGCCGTCACGCTGACCATCCCGGACGCGCTGTTCGACGAGGTGGACCGCGTCGTCGCGGGGCTCCCCGCGGACCTCGCCGGACCCCGCTGAGAGGAGCGCGATGAGCATCCGCACCGCCATCATCGGCTACGGCACGGGCGGCAGCGTCTTCCACGCTCCGCTGGTCGAAGCGGAGCCGCGGCTCGAGGTCGCGGCGATCGTGACCGGGAATCCCCGGCGCGCGGCCGCCGCCCGTGAGCGGCACCCGGGCGCGACGATCCTCCCCGACACAGGGTCCCTCTTCGCCGCAGGCGGGTTCGACCTGATCGTCGTCACCAGCCCCAACGAGACGCATGCGCCGCTCGCGCATCGCGCGATCGGGACCGGCATCCCGGTCGTCCTGGACAAGCCGATCGCGACATCCGTGCGCGAGGCCGCCGCGGTCGTGAGCGCTGCGGAGCGTGCGGGAGTCCCGCTGACGGTGTTCCAGAACCGGCGCTGGGACGGCGACTTCCTCACCCTTCGCACGCACATCGACGCCGGCGCGCTCGGGGAGATCCACCAGTTCGACTCGGCGTTCGAATGGTGGGCGCCCGAGCTGGGCGCGCGCTGGAAGGACACCGCGACCCCCGCCGAGGGCGGCGGCATCCTGTTCGATCTCGGTCCGCACCTGATCGACCAGGCGATGATCCTCTTCGGAGACGTCGTCGGCGTCCACGCCGAGCTCGATCGTCGCCGAGGGGGAGCCGCGGACGACGACGCGTTCGTCTCCCTGACGCATCTCTCCGGCGTGCGGTCGCGGCTGTGGATGAGCGCCGTGTCGCCCTCGAACCGTCCGCGATTCCGGGCGTCCGGCTCGCACGCCGTCCTCGAGTCGCACGGCCTCGACCCGCAGGAGCCCCAGTCGATCGCCGGCATGCGGCCCACCGACCCCGGCTTCGGCAGCGGCGGTCAGACGGCTACGGTCGCGACGCCCGACGGCAGCGCGTCCATCGACCTGAGGCCGGGACGGCACCTCGCTTTCTACGAGGGCGTGGCGGATGCTCTGACCGCGGGCGCCGACATGCCCGTGGACCCTCGTGACAGCATCCGAGGGCTCGAGATCATCGAACTCGCGCTCCGCTCCGGCAGCTGAGCGCCGCCCGCCTCGCGGGCGCCCTCTGGTGCCCGATGCGCCGATCCGGGCGGGCAGGAGGGTGCCGCTCCGCGGCCGGCCCGCTCAGGAGCCGTTTCCCCGGAGCTGGGCGAGCAGCTCGAGCTCGCGGTCCGAGCCGGTGTACTCGGCGATGCGGCCGCCGGAGACGCGGTACATCCCGAACTCCGCGACGTTGGCGTGCCTTCGGGTCGTGGTCGCGCCGCGGTACGTCCCGAGATGGGTGCCGCTGCCGCGCAGGTGCGCGGCGATGCGATCGTCCTCGATGATGAGCTGGATCCGCCGCCATCGCCAGTCGGGGAAGGCATGGAACAGCTCCGCCATGTCCTCGATCCAGGCATCGGCGCCGCCGGGAAGATGGGCCCTTCGCACCGCCGGATCGACGAGTGCGCGGATCGCCGTCAGGTCATGACGGTTGACGGCGTCGAGGTATTCGCCGTACCACTCACGCAACTCCCACGACTGCATCTCCTCATTCTCGGGCATAGAAGGCGCGGGCATAGACGGACGGCCGGATTGGTTGACTCAGAGCGATAGTTGCGCTTCCGCAACTAAAGTCGTATCGTTGATCCAGATCAACTTTCTAGGAGCATCCCACCTTGACCACCATCTCTTCCTCCACGCCCGAGACGCAGCGCTCGGCACGCGAGGTCTTCACCGCGATCTCCGGGCTCGTCGTCGGCATGTTCGTCGCCGTGCTCTCGGGCACCGTGGTGTCGACCTCGATGCCCGTCATCATCGCCGACCTCGGCGGAACCCAGTCCCAGTACACCTGGGTCATCACCGCGAGCCTTCTGGCGACCGCCGTCTCCACCCCCATCTGGGGCAAGCTGGCCGACCTCGTCGATCGCAAGATCCTCGTCCAGATCTCGCTCATCCTCTTCACCGTCGGCACCGTGATCGCCGGCTTCTCGACCGACACGAACATGCTCATCGCGGTCCGCGTCGTCCAGGGCATCGGCGTCGGCGGCCTGATGTCGCTCGTGATGATCGCCGTCGCCCTCATCATCTCGCCGCGGGAGCGCGGCAAGTACATGGGAGTCGTCGGCGGCATCATGGCGCTCGGCACGATCGGCGGACCGCTGCTCGGCGGCGTCATCACCGACGTGTGGGGCTGGCGCGCCAACTTCTTCATCGGCGTCCCCTTCGCCCTCGTCGCCCTCGTGCTCCTGCAGTTCACCCTGCATCTGCCCAAGCCGCAGCGAGCCAAGGTCTCGATCGACTACTTCGGCATCGTCCTGCTCGCCGTCGGCGTCTCGACGCTGCTGATCTGGGTCTCGATGGGCGGCAGCGAGTTCGAGTGGGACTCCGCCACGAGCATCATGCTCGGCGTCGTCGCCGTCCTCGCGATCCTCGGCTTCATCGCCGTCGAGTTCTTCGTCAAGGAACCGATCGTGCCGATGTCGCTGTTCCGCAACCGCACGTTCACGCTGTCGGTCCTCGCCTCGATCGCGATCGGCGTCTCGATGTTCGCCACGTCGGTGTTCCTCGCGCAGTACTTCCAGCTCGCCCGCGGCGCCACGCCCACCGAGTCGGGCCTCATGACGATCCCGATGATCATCGGCCAGATGGGCTCCTCGATCGTCATCGGTCAGCTCGTCAGCCGCTTCGGCAAGTGGAAGGGATGGATGCTCACCGGCTCCGTGCTCACCACGATCGGCGTCAGCCTGATGGCCACCCTCCGCTACGACACCCCGTTCGCGCTGGTGGCGATCTACATGCTCGTCCTGGGCGCGGGCCTCGGCATGGTCATGCAGAACCTCACCCTCATCGTGCAGAACGACACCGACCCCCAGCAGCTGGGAGCGGCCTCGTCGAACGTGAACTTCTTCCGCACCATCGCCGGCACCATCGGCGTCACCGTCATGGGCTCGCTGCTGTCCACCAGCGTCGCCACGTACATCACCGACGGCCTCGAAGGGTTCGCCCCGACGACGCAGGATGAGATCGACGCGCTGCAGAACCTCGCCTCCGGCGATGTGCCGAAGGTCGCCGAGCTGCCCGACACGATCCGGGCGATCGTCGAAGGCGCCTACGGGCACGGCATCGCGGATGCGTTCATCATCGCCATCCCGCTCGCCGTGCTGGCCGTCATCGCGATCGCGTTCATCAAGAACAAGCCGCTGTCGACGAAGAACGCCGCGGAGCAGCTGCGCGAGCAGGCCGAGGAGTCCGTGATCGAGGTCTCCGAGGCCGAGGTGGGAGCGGCCACGGGAACGATCCGCATCGTCGGCGACGAATCCGCGTCACCGGCCACGGGCTCGGTGCGCGTGCTCGAGCGCGAGGATCGGGAGCAGGGGCGCTGACATGGTCACCGCCGAGGCGGACGTCCCGACGGATGTCGACGGTGCGCTCGCGGACTTCCAGGGGCACATGAACCTGATCTTCGCGAGGGCGCGGTCGCTCTGGAAGGAGTCCGCCGCCCGCGTCCACCCCGAGCTCCAGGTCTCCGGATACAAGCTGCTGACGTTCATCGATCGCGCCGGGAGCGCGAACGCGCATCTCCTCGCGGAGCGCTTCGAGATGGACAAGTCCGTCATCAGCCGGCAGGTGCGGATGCTGGAGGAGCTCGGCCTGCTGGAATCCCGGCCGGACGAGCGAGACGGAAGGCTGCGCGTCCTCACGGCCACGTCGTCTGCGGTGGCTGCTCTCGCCGAGCTGCGCCGGGATCACGCCTCGCGCCTGCGCGGGGTCATCGGGGAGCTCTCCGCGGACGAGATCCAGACGGCCTCCAAGGTCTTCCGGCTGCTCGCCGAGGTCTGACTCATGAAGCCCCGCCGTCGAGCCCGACGGCGGGGCTTAGCCGTACACTGGCGAGCATGAGCACCGCCCCCGCCGAACCCGTCGACTCCGGGGCGTCCGCCGTCGGAGGGCGCATCCCGGAATCGGAGATCGATCAGGCGGTGAGCAGGGTCGAGCACGAGCTGGCCCGTCTCTTCGCCCGCATCCGGATCAGCTGGCGCGAGGCGGCCATCACGGTGCATCCGGATCTCCAGCCGCTGGGCTACCAGGTGCTCGTCTCGATCGCGACGGGCAAGGCGACCTCGGCCGGCGCCATCATCGAGCGGCTGCAGACGGACAAATCGGCCGTCAGCCGCCAGGTGCGTCAGCTCGAGCAGCTGGGCCTCGTCGAGAGCGTCCGCGACCCGGAGGACCGCCGTGCTCGCGTGCTGGTCGCCACCGACTTGGCGCAGGAGCGCGTCGCCCTCGCGCGATCCCGCTACGAGGGACGTCTCGGCGAGCGACTGCGCGACTGGTCGTCGGAGGATCTCGAGCACTTCGCCGACCTGCTCGCCGCCCTGGGCGGCGGAACGGGCTGACGCCTCGTGAAGGAGGCACGGCCTCCCGCACCTGGGGAGGGCGAGGTGGGAGGCCGTGCGGTCTCTATGCGGGGCGCCCCGGTGTCAGCCTGCTTCTGACGCCGCGGGAAGCTCGGTGACGATGAGCCCCTCGGCCCAGGCGATCCGAGCGAGCTCCAGCTTCGTGCGTGCGGGACGGCCTGCGGCGGTGTACTTGTCCCTGACGCGATTGAGGTACTTCCGCGCCGTGTCGTGCCGGACGCCGATCGCCGCGGCCGCCTCGGCGACGGTCATGCCGGAGGCGTACAGCGTGAGGACCCGTTCCTCCTGCGCGCTCAGCCGCGCCGCCCGCTGCGTGCCGTCGATCATGCTCTGCGCGTGGGCCGAGACGAACGGGGCGCCGGCGAGCACGGTCGTCGCCGCGGCGAGGAACTCGGCCTCGCCATCCGATGTGGAGACGATCCCATCCGCGCCGGAGTCCATCAGCGTACGCGAGTTGGCGCGCGAGGACGGCGGGGCCACCAGCAGGATCCGGATACCCGCCCTGCGCAGCGCCGACACAGCGCGCAGCGGCGGGCGGTCGGTGGCATCCGCCGGGACTCCGAACGAGAGCAGGTGCGGCCATCGTCCGCGATCCGCCTTGCTCAGCCACGACATGAACTGCCGCAGCGCGCCGGACTCGTGGACGACCTCGAGCGCCCCCTCGTCCGCCAGGAGCTGCCCGATCCGGCTCCGCTGGAGGACGAATCCGTCCACGACCGCTGCTCGCCGCATCCTCTGTCCCGATCTGCGCACGTCACTCACCGAGCACCTCCCAACGCTCGTTCGAGACCGGAGCCGGCGGGGCTGGGGGGCTGCCCTCGGGGCCGAGCTCTGTACCTCGTTCATATGAGTAGTGCGCGTTCGGCGGGAAAGGTGACGCAGCGGCCGGCCTTGACCCCCGAACGGAGGTCAGCCGGTGGGCATCGCATCACCCTGCCGCCCCGACGTGAACGCGAGGCAATAGACTCCGGCTGTCCAGTTCTTCGCGCGGATCGGACGGGCTCTCGTCATGACGTCGCCGAGGTCCGGTTCAGGCCGTCCTGAGAGAAAGACGCCGTTGACGAGCGCATCGATCCCCCCTGCCGAATCCCCTGAGGACGTCGCCGATGACCTCGCGGCGATGAGCGACGAGGAGCTCGTCAGCGCGCTGCGGGGCGGCCAGGACCGCGCGTACGAGCTGCTGTGGATCCGTCATGTCGCTGCGGCGCGCCGTGCGGCGCGGCGGCTCGCGCCGATGCAGGCGGAGGACCTCGTCTCGGAGGCCTTCCTGACGATCTACGAGCAGATCCGGACGCGCGGGAAGGGGCCGACGAGCGCCTTCCGCGCCTATCTCTTCGCTGTCATCCGGAACATCGCGGCGCGCTGGCACCGCGAGAACGCGCTTCTGGTGAACGACCCCGACGCGGACGTCGTCAGCGAGGACGAGAACCTGCGCAACCTCGAACGGGAGTACGACGGAGCCATCCTGCTGGACGCCTTTCGAGCGCTTCCCGACCGCTGGCAGCGGGTGCTGTGGCTGTCCGAGATCCAGGATGTCAGCCGGCCCGTGATCGCGGCTGAGCTCGGCATCCGTCCGAATGCGGTCTCCGCTCTGCACCGCCGTGCGCGCAGCGGCCTGCGCGTGCAGTGGCTGCTCCATCAGGTCCCGGCGGACCTCAGGGCGGACCCGGACCATGTCGCCGCGGCACTTCCGGAGACGATCGTCGGCGGAAGCGTGCAGGGCCGGCTCGCGCTCGCATCCCACCTGGGCACGTGCGAGCGGTGCCGCGCGCTCGAGATGGAGCTCAGGGCCGCGTATCGCGACGGGAAGAAGTCGGCGGCGTCCGTCGGAGGGCTCGCGGCTCTCGGGGTCGTCCTCCCGGCCGCGTCGGCGCTGTGGGCTGCGCCCGTCACGATCACGGTCGCAGCCGGCGTCGGATTCGGCTTCGCCAGCGTCGCCGCCGTGCTGATCGGCGCTCTCGGCCTCGGCCTCGGCCTCGGCGCCATCACGCGTCCGGTCGCGCCCGGCGACGCGATCGTCGCGCTTCCGCTGCCGGACGCCACGCACCGCCCCGTCGTCGATGCGCGCCCGGAGCCGTCGCTCCCGTCGCCGACCCCGACGCCGGCCGCCACCGGCGCCCCGCTCGGGCCGCCGAGCACGCCGCCGCCCGTCGAGGAGATCGACATCTTCCTCCCGGGTCCGGACAGCGACGGCTTCCCCGTACGCCCGGCGCCCGAGGCGCCGGCGGATCCGTCCACGGTGACCCCTCCCTCGCAGGAGCCCGCGGCCCCGCCCGCGCCCGCCGTGATGACGGCGACCCCGTCATCTGCCTATCTCGCCCCCGTGTTCAGCGGCGACGCCCCTCCAGGGACGGACATCTCCGTGGGCATCGGCGATGACGTCTACCGGACAGCGGCGACCCAGGAGGGAACCTGGTCGTTCGATGCGCGCTCGGTGGCGCTGAGCGCAGGGACCTACACCGCGACCGTGTGGAGCGTCGTGGACGGCGTCGCATCGGGCGCGACGGACGTGCTGTTCACGATCGAGCCGCTGATCCTCGACGGCTTCATGGACTACCCGTCCGTCACGCTTCGGGAGGGGATGGACGCCGGGATCCGGTTCACGATGATCGGCGCTCCGGGGGGCGCGGTCTGCGTCGATTCCGACAACGGTCAGTCCACCCTCGTCCCCCTCGATGCGAGCGGTCGCGCCACCCGCATCCTGCGCTTCTACAACTACGGCATCTACCTGCTGCGGCTCACGCCCTGCGACGGCGACTTCTACGGCCCTGACCTGCCGCGCAACGTCTCCGTCAACAACGGCCTCTTCGATCCCTGGGTCCTGGACGACGTCATGTACTGGGAGCTCACCGAGGAGTGAGAGGACCTCGCCGCGGTGAACCGTTCGGCGCATCCATGACGCACGCCGCCGGCGCTTCCCGCTGTGCGACCGGAGGACGCCGATGCGACGGGGCGGCCCCTGACGGCACCGGTGCGTGCCAGGATGATTCCCATGGACTACACGCACCTCGGCCGCACCGGAACCTCCGTCTCACGCATCGTGCTGGGCACGATGAACTTCGGCGATCGCACCTCGGAGGAGGAGTCGTTCGCGATCATGGACCGCGCCGTCGAGCTGGGCGTGAACTTCTTCGACACCGCGAATGCCTACGGAGGCAGCGCGGGACGAGGTGCGACCGAGGAGATCATCGGGCGCTGGTTCACGGCGCGACCGGGGGTGCGCGACGACATCGTCCTCGCCACGAAGGTGCATTCGCCGATGGTCGACGGCGATGTGGTCAACGCGCGCGGCGCCTCCGCCTGGCAGGTCCGCCGTGAGGCGATCGGATCGCTCCGCCGGCTGCAGACCGATCGCATCGATCTCTATCAGTTCCACCACATCGACAGGTACATCCCCTGGGAGGAGCTGTGGCAGTCGATGGAGATCCTCGTGGCCAAGGGGGAGGTCGTCTACGCCGGCAGCTCGAATTTCGCCGCCTGGAACATCGCTCAGGCCAACGAGGTCGCGAAGCAGCGGCACTTCCTCGGGCTGGTGAGCGAGCAGTCGCTCTACAACCTCGCGCAGCGCTCGATCGAGCTCGAGGTCATCCCCGCCGCCGTGAACTACGGCCTCGGCATCCTGCCGTGGTCGCCGCTCAGCGGCGGTCTCCTCAGCGGCGGCTCGAACGATGCGAACGCCCGGTCCAACACCGGACGTGCCGCCGAGACGCGCGCGAAGCACGGCGCGCAGGTCGACGCCTACGAGGAGTTCGCCAGGGAGCGCGGCTGGACCCCGGCAGCCCTCGGCCTCGCCTGGCTGCTGCACCAGCCCGCCGTCACCGGTCCCATCATCGGCCCGCGCACGGTCGGACAGCTCGAGTCGGCCGTGGCCGCGCTCGAGATCAGCCTCTCCGCGGACGACCTGTCGGCGCTCGACGCCATCTTCCCCGGTCCCGGCGGACAGGCGCCGGAGGCATACGCCTGGTGAGCGTCCCGCGACGCTGATCGCGGCGCCGCGAGGGCTGCGCGGGGTGGCGATACCACCGCCGTGACAGCGCGTCAACCCTCGTGCCCGCGGTCGCCGTCGCTGCCAGTGTGGAGTCCGTCACGAGCGAAGGAGACGTTCTCATGAATATCGCACTGGTGCTGATCATCATCATCGCCGTCGTACTCGCCATCGTCGGCGGGCTGAACGCAGCGCTCAACTGGCTGCTGTGGGTCGCGCTGATCGTCGGCGTGATCGCGCTCATCGCGTTCCTCTTCCGCGTCATCGGAGGCCGGAGCAAGGTCTGAACGACGGGGGTCCGGCGCTGTTCAGATGCGTCCGAACAGCGCCGGATCCACCGGCCTCAGGGTTCGCGGCAGCCCTTGGACGACGAGCAGGTAGGACTCCGTGACGAGTTCGGCGACGAGCCCCGCTTCCAGCGACGGGCCGGGCCGCACCGAGATCCAGTGCCGCTTGTTCATGTGATAGCCGGGCGTGATCTCGTCGAATCCGGCGCGTAGCGCCTCGGACTCCTCCGGGAGCGACTTCAGGACGAGCATCGCGTCGGCGTCGACCCCGGACACGAGGAGGAACACCTTACCGCGCACCTTGTACACGTCCGTCTCCGGTCCGAAGGGATGTCCGAGGCCGGCACCGGGGAGCTCATCCACGCGTGCCGCGGCGGCGGCGATCAGCGCCTCGCCGTCCATCAGAACAGCCGCTCCTGATCGCCGGTGTCGTCTGTGCGAGGGACGGCTCTCACCCGCTCGTCGAGGGATGCCGCCGACGAGAGCGCCTCGTCGACGACATCGCGCCCGGCGTCCGACGTCAGCCATTCGTGCGCGAAAGTGGCCGGGATGAGCACCGGCATCCGGTCGTGGAGTCCGACGAGATGAGCCGGAGCCGGGCGCATCACCACCGAGTAGCAGGTGATCCATCCGCCGTCGGACATGCGCGCCCGCCGGGCGACGGCCGCCATGCCGAACAGCGTGCCCTCCTCCAGGCCGAACTCGTGCCAGACGCGATCGGGCTTCTGGAGCTCGAACCAGCCGGTCGCAGGAACGATCGCATGCATCCTCGCCCCGCCCGCCTGCTCCTGCAGGCGTTCGGAGCGCGTGTTGATGGAGGGGAACCTCGCTGGCTCGCCGTTCACCAGATAGCCCCACCAGGCGGCCTCCCGCGCGGCATCGCCGTCGCGGGAGACGAGCAGCGGATTGAGGTTGCGCAGGTTCCTGCCGGTCGGCCGGAGGGTCTCCCCGGCATTCCGCGCCGCCCACTCCCGCAGGCCCTCGAGGACCTCGGCATCCACTTCGGCGAGCAGCTCGGCGTCCGTGAAGCGGGGATCGAGGCCGTAGCTTGCGCACATGCCGCAAGAGTAGTCCCGGACACGGACATGCCGGGTGTCAGAGCGTGCCACCGGGCTCGGATAGGGTGCACGAGTGCCCGCCAATCGTACGCTGCCCGCTCCGATCGCCCTCGGCGGCGCCGTCCTCATCGGGGTCATGACCGCGGTGCAGGCGCGCATCAACGGCGTCCTCGGCGCGCGCCTGGACGACGGTGTCGCGGCCGGGCTGGTGTCCTTCGCCGTTGGCACGCTCGTGCTCGCGCTGATCGTGGTGTCGCTTCCCTCGGGCCGGTCGGGGATGGTCCGCCTCCTGCACAGCATCCGAGGCCGCCGCATCCCGCCGTGGATGCTGCTCGGCGGCGCCTGCGGCGCCCTCACCGTCTCCACGCAGGGGTTCACGGCCGCGGTGCTCGGCGTCTCGCTGTTCACCGTCGGGGTCGTCGCCGGCCAGACCGTGCACGGCCTCGTGCTGGACCGCATCGGATTCGGACCGGCAGGGGTCGTCGCCGTGACCATGGGCCGGGTCGCAGGCGGAGCCCTCGCCCTCGTCGCCGCGGGCATCTCGCTGGGAGGCGACGTGCTCGCCGGCACGCCGCTGTGGATGCTTCTGCTGCCCTTCGCCGCCGGCGTGGGCATCGCCTGGCAGCAGGCCGCGAACGGCAGGCTCGCGCAGCGGGTCGGCTCTCCGATGATCGCGACGATGACGAGCTTCATCGTCGGGACGATCGTGCTCGCGCTCGCCGCGACGGCGAGCATCCTCGTCCGAGGGATGCCGGAGTCGCTGCCCGCCGAGCCCTGGCTGTACCTCGGCGGTCTCCTCGGCGTGACCTACATCTTCCTCGGCGCGTTCCTCGTCGCGCACACGGGGGTGCTGCTGCTCGGACTGGGATCCGTGCTCGGACAGCTCGTGACGGCGGTCGTCATCGACACGATCTGGCCGACGGAGGCGGGCCCGGCGACGTGGCAGCTCGTCGCCATGGTCTCGGTCGCCATGGCATCCGTGCTCGTCGCGCTGGTGCGGCGTCGGCGTTGACCATCGCCGCTGCGCTCCGTCCGGCCCGTGCTCGTCGGCTGGTGTCTCGTGTCGTCGCCTTGCTGGTCGTGACGCGGCCAATCGGGCCACCCGCCCACGTCCGGCTTGCGACCCGGCGCGGGGAGGGGGCCCGTTTCGTCGCCTCGGGCGCGAGGAGTCGGCCGTTCGGGCCACCTGCGGCCGGCGGCGGGGACGACTACTCTCGCGGGGGCATCCGGGTGAGCAGCTGCGCAGCATCCACGGGCTTGCGCCGCCCCGGGCTCTTCGCGGGCTTGCCGCCGACGTAGAGCCAGCCCAGCAGCTCCTCGTTCTTCTTCAGCCCGTGCGCCTTGGCGACGGCCTTCGCGCGCGTATATCCGCCGGTGCGCCAGATGACGCCCCAGCCCGCCTCGTCGAGGAGCAGGCTCAGGGTGTGCGCGACACCGGAAGCGACGGCCTCCTGCTCCCAGCGCGGGACCTTGTCGCTCTTGCGGTAGCTGGCCACCACGGCGATCAGCAGCGGAGCGCGCAGGGGCTTCGACGACGGGTCCTTGTCGCCGTTCGCCTTCGCGATCGCCCTGCCAAGGACCTCACGGTCGTCGCCGCGCAGCTCGATCAGACGCCAGGGGCGCAGGGACGAGTGATCCGCGACGCGTCCGGCAGCGGCGACAAGGGGGAGCAGGTCCTCCCTGGTCGGGGCGTCCTCCGTGACCTTCGACCAGGACTGCCTGGCGCGGACGGCGTCGAGCGCGCTCACGCCTGCGGGGCCTCGGGTGTGAAGTTCAGCGCGAGCGAGTTCATGCAGTAGCGGTCTCCGGTCGGGGTGCCGAAGCCGTCGGGGAAGACGTGGCCGAGATGCGAGCCGCAGTTCGCGCAGCGCACCTCGGTGCGCACCATCCCGAGGGAGCGGTCCTCGATGAGTTCGACCGCCTCCGGGCGGATCGACTCGTAGAAGCTCGGCCAGCCGCAGCCGGAGTCGAACTTCGTGCCGCTCTTGAAGAGCTCGACGCCGCAGGCGCCGCAGGTGTACAGGCCGGCGCGCTTCTCGTCGAGCAGCTCGCCGGTCCAGGCGCGCTCGGTGGCGGACTGACGGAGCACGGCGTACTGCTCATCGCCGAGCTCGGTGCGCCACTCGGCGTCGGACTTGTTCACGCTGTAGGACATGGGACCTCCTGAGTCCCTCCCATTCTCTCGCGTTCTCGCATCCCGTGGCGCGTCCTGGCTATGAGCGAGCCGGGAGTGGCGCGGGCCTGATCCGGGCGTGCGGACGTATGCTTCGGACATGCTCGGAGATCTGACGGACCGCGACCGCGCGATCCTCGCGCTGGAGGTCTCCTGGCCTCGGCACAGCGGCTCCAAGGAGGAGGCGATCCGCGATCGGCTCGGGATGAGCCCGGCACGGTACTACCAGCTGCTCTGGCGGCTCATCGACACCGAGCAGGCGCTCGAGCACGACCCCCTGCTGGTGCGCCGGCTGCGCCGCATCCGCGATGCGCGGGGAGCGCGGCGGACCGCTCGGATGCAGGGCTTCGTCGGCTGAGAGCGGGCTCGCGTCCGTCGCATCCTGAGCGTCGTCCGCGAGGATCCCAGAGCGCATGCCCTAGCATCGAGGGGTGTCCAAGCCCGCTCGTGATCGTTTCGACGATGTCCCCCGCACGTCCGGTCGAGTCGGCGCGCACCGCGCCGAGAATCCCGGCAGCAACGGCTGGATGGTGCTGCTCTGGGCGGCTGTCGCCGCGCTCGTCCTGCTCGTCGTCGGCATCTTCGGAACCCTCGTCGTGATGGACCGCATCTCCCTGTTCCCCGAGTCGCAGCAGAGCGCGGCTCCGCTGCCGGAGGACACCGGCGTGGTGGACACGGCCTACTCGGTGATGATCCTGAACGCGTCGCCGGATGAGGCCCTGGACGACGCCATGCGGGACACGCTGGTCAACGCGGGATGGAATGCGGACATCGTGTTCGCCGTCGACGGCTCGGCGGACGACTTCCCCGAGACCACCGTCTACTACGTGGCGGAGGCGGACGAGGAGGCGGCGCTGGGCCTGGCGAACCTCATCGGAGGCGCGCTCGTCGAGCAGAGCGACTTCTACGCCGACCTGAACAACACCGAGGGCGCCCAGCTGACGGTCGTGATCGGCGTCGACCGCTCGACCGTCGCTCCGGCGGAGTAGCCGTCTCGCGCGATCCGCTCGCGCCGATCCGCCGTTCCTCCCTGAGCGTACGCGGCTTGCACTCGATGGGGTCGAGTGCCAGAATGGGCGTTAGCACTCGATTGCTCTGAGTGCTAAACCGAACGTATACGTCCAGGAGGGACGACAAAACTCATGGCAAAGATCATCGCTTTCGATGAGGAGGCCCGCCGCGGCCTCGAGCGCGGCCTGAACATCCTCGCCGACGCTGTCAAGGTGACCCTCGGCCCGCGTGGTCGCAACGTCGTGCTCGAGAAGAAGTGGGGCGCCCCCACCATCACGAACGACGGTGTGTCGATCGCCAAGGAGATCGAGCTGGACGACCCGTACGAGAAGATCGGCGCGGAGCTCGTCAAGGAGGTCGCGAAGAAGACCGACGACGTCGCGGGCGACGGAACCACCACCGCGACCGTGCTGGCACAGGCTCTGGTCCGCGAAGGCCTGCGCAACGTCGCGGCCGGCGCCGACCCGATCTCGCTCAAGCGCGGCATCGAGAAGGCCGTCTCCGCCATCACGGCCGAGCTGCTCTCCAGCGCGAAGGAGATCGAGTCCAAGGAGGAGATCGCGGCGACCGCCTCCATCTCCGCCGCCGACTCCGAGATCGGCGAGCTGATCGCCGAGGCCATCGACAAGGTCGGCAAGGAGGGCGTCGTCACCGTCGAGGAGTCGCAGACCTTCGGCACCGAGCTCGAGCTCACCGAGGGCATGCGCTTCGACAAGGGCTACATCAACCCCTACTTCGTCACGGACCCCGACCGCCAGGAGGCCGTGTTCGAGGAGCCCTACATCCTCATCGCGAACCAGAAGATCTCCAACATCAAGGACCTTCTGCCCGTCGTCGACAAGGTGATCCAGGACGGCAAGGAGCTCGTCATCATCGCCGAGGACGTCGAGGGCGAGGCTCTCGCGACCCTGGTGCTGAACAAGATCCGCGGCATCTTCAAGTCCGTCGCCGTCAAGGCGCCCGGCTTCGGCGACCGTCGCAAGGCGCAGCTGCAGGACATCGCGATCCTCACGGGCGGACAGGTCATCACCGAGGAGGTCGGTCTCAAGCTCGAGAACGCCACCCTCGACCTGCTCGGCCGTGCGCGCAAGGTCATCGTCACCAAGGACGAGACCACGATCGTCGAGGGTGCGGGCGACACCGCGCAGATCGAGGGTCGCGTGACGCAGATCCGTCGCGAGATCGAGAACACCGATAGCGACTACGACCGCGAGAAGCTCCAGGAGCGCCTCGCCAAGCTCGCCGGCGGCGTCGCCGTCATCAAGGCCGGCGCGGCCACCGAGGTCGAGCTCAAGGAGCGCAAGCACCGCATCGAGGACGCCGTCCGCAACGCGAAGGCGGCCGTCGAGGAGGGCATCGTCCCCGGTGGTGGCGTCGCGCTGATCCAGTCTGGCAAGAAGGCGCTCGACGCCCTCGAGCTGGTCGGTGACGAGGCGACCGGCGCGAACATCGTCCGCGTCGCCATCGAGGCTCCGCTGAAGCAGATCGCCCTGAATGCCGGCCTCGAGCCCGGTGTCGTCGCGAACAAGGTCTCCGAGCTCCCGGCGGGCCACGGCCTGAACGCCGCCTCCGGCGAGTACGTCGACCTGTTCACCGCCGGCATCATCGACCCGGCCAAGGTCACCCGCTCCGCGCTGCAGAACGCCGCGTCGATCGCCGGCCTGTTCCTCACCACGGAGGCCGTTGTGGCCGACAAGCCCGAGAAGGCTCCGGCGCCCGCCGCCGACCCGACGGGCGGCATGGACTTCTGACACGACCGGGCTTGATGCCGCGCAGCGGCGTTGAGCCAGGGCGGGTCAGGGTCGAGCGAGCCCCGCGAAGCGGAGCGAGTCGAGACCTCATGTCCTGACAGAAGGACCCCGAGCCTGACGGCTCGGGGTCCTTCTGCGTTTCGACTCGATCACCTGCGGTGTCCTCGCTCGATGAGCGGGTGGGTGGCCTGTGGTGTCCTTGCTCGATGAGCGGGTGGGTGGCCCCTGTGGTGTCCTTGCTCGACGAGCGGGGTGGGCGGCCCCTGTGGCATCCTCGCCCAGTGAGCGGGGCGGGAGTGTCGCGGTCGCCGGTCGAGCAGAGGGTCAGCGGAACAGGTTCGCCGAGTACTGGTCGGCGTCCGCGTACTGCACCGCGGCTGTGCCGAGTGCGGTGCTGATGGAGGCGAGAGCCTGCTCGACCTGCAGTTGCGCGGTGCGCCACTGCTCGCCGCAGGCCTGGAACGCGGCGGAGGCGTTGCCCGTCCACGAGGCCTGCAGCTGCGCGAGCTGTGCGGTGAGAGCGGTGGACTCGGCCTGCAGCCGATCCACCGTCCCGCGAGTGGCGGTGGTGACGGCCTGCACGGCTTCCGTGTCGACGCTGAAGACGGTCATGGGGAGACTCCTCTCGGTGGCCGACACGTTCTGCGTCGGGTTCTCCGAGAGTAGGCGGGCTGCTGTCATACCCGCAGGAGGGGAACGGCGGATTCCTGCGGTCTCCGGGAGAGACGCCTCACAGCACCGGCGGTGCAGAGCGAGTGCGTGCTCAGAGGGTCAGCGGCTCGATCGGCTGCGTGTCCTCCAGCAGATGCTCCGGCACGGCGCGAGCGGGGGCCAAGGGCAGTGTCACGGTGAAGGTGGCGCCTCCGCCCGGGGTCTCCGTGACTGCGACGGATCCGTGCAGCGCCTCGATGATCGAGGCCACGATGGCAAGACCCAGTCCCGAGCCGCCGGTCTCCCGCGCGCGGGAGGTGTCGGCCCGCCAGAAGCGCTGGAAGATCTGCTCACGGATTTGCTCCGGCACGCCCTCGCCGTGGTCGGCGATCGCGATGGAGCCCGTGCCCGATGCGCGGTCCGCCCCGACGATGATCTCGACGGGGCTGTCCTCCGAGGAGAACCGGCGGGCGTTCCCCAGCAGGTTCGTGACCACCTGGCGCACCTTGTTCTCCTCGCCGAGCACGATCGGGGGAGTGCGGACCGGCACGTCGACCGCCTCGCTGAAGTCGATCTCCGGCACCGGTTCGGGCTGCACTCCGCGGGGGCGGCGGCGCAGCCGCGCGAAGGTGGCGCCCGCTCTTCCGCGCGCGGTCGGCGACGGGTGGTTCGGCTCGGGAGCCCGAGGCGTCGCGGCATCCTTCGGGGGAACGCTCTTGTTCGTGGTGTCGATGACGGTCACGGTGCGCCCGGGAGCGGCAGCCCTGACATCCAGCGCGGCATCCCGCGCGATCGGGCGCAGATCCAGCGGGGAGATCTCCGGTTCGCGCTCCTCGTCGAGTCGGGCGAGCGCGAGGAGGTCCTCGACGAGGACGCCCATCCGGATCGCCTCCTTCTCGATGCGCTCCATCGCCCTGGCGGTGTCCTCCTCGCCGCGGATGGCGCCCATCCGGTACAGCTCGGCGTAGCCGCGCACGCTCACGAGCGGGGTGCGCAGTTCGTGGCTGGCGTCGCCGATGAATCGGCGCATGTGCTGCACCGTGCGGTCGCGCTGCGCGAGCGAGCGATCCACGCGGTCCAGCATCGTGTTGATCGCGTAGTTGAGGCGGCCGACCTCGGTGGTGGGCTCGAGATCCGTCAGCCGTTGGCTGAAGTCGCCCGAGGCGATCGCCATCGCCGTGGACTCCACATGGCTGAGCCGCCGGAAGGTCAGCGTGACGAGCCCGCGGATGAGAAGGGCGGCGATGAGGATCGTGAACAGCGTCACCGTGATGTAGATCGCGAAGTAGGTGCCGATGATGCCGTCGGCCTCCTCCAGTGACAGCGCGACGAGCTGCACGTAGAAGGTCCCGTCGCCCTCCTTGATGCTGACGGCGGCGTAGAAGTCGCTGCCCTTCTCGCCCCGGATGGTGAGCGGACGGTTGTCCTCGTCGATCTTCGCCTGGGCGAGCGTGTAGGTCGCAGGCCATTCGGGGCGTCCTGCGCCAGGGGCGCCTCCGGCTTCGGCGATGAACCGGCCGGTGGCGTCGTAGAACGCGACGAAGGTGTCGCCGCGGGCCGCGTCGTCCTGAGGCGTGAAGCTGAGCCCGCCCTGCCCGTCGGGGGCCACGACGAAGTACCGGTCCGCGAGGTCGAGATCCGTCAGCCCGGGCAGCTGTGCGTCGATGTTCCCGACCAGCGCCGCGCGCAGAATCGGGACGGTGCCGATGCCTGCCACCACGAGTCCCAGGGCGAGCACGGCGACGGTGACGCCGGTGACCTTCGCCCTCAGGCTGATCCGCCGCCACCACCGGGTGACCGCGTCGGGCTTGTGCGCCATGCGGTCCGGTCCCTTCCGTGAACGGCGTGCGGCGCCGGCCGGTCAGGCCGACTTGCCTGCGACCTTCAGCATGTAGCCGAAGCCGCGCTTGGTCTGGATGAGCGACTCCTCGGTGTGCGGGTCGATCTTGCGGCGCAGGTAGGAGATGTAGCTCTCCACGATCCCGGCGTCCCCGTTGAAGTCGTACTCCCAGACATGGTCGAGGATCTGCGCCTTGGAGAGCACCCGGTTGGGGTTCAGCATGAGGTAGCGCAGCAGCTTGAACTCGGTGGGGCTGAGCTCGATCGGCGCCTTGCCGACGAAGACGTCGTGCGTGTCCTGATCCATCGAGAGCTCGCCGGCGCGGATGATCGACTCCTCGTCGGCCTGCATCGTGCGCCGCAGGATCGCCTGTGCACGGGCCACGATCTCGTCCAGAGCGAACGGCTTGGTGACGTAGTCGTCGCCTCCGGCGTTCAGCCCCTCGATCTTGTCCTGCGTGTCGTCCTTGGCGGTGAGGAACAGGATGGGCGCCGTGAAGCCCGCTCCCCGCAGCCGCTTGGTGACGCTGAAGCCGTTCATGTCCGGCAGCATCACGTCGAGGATGATGAGGTCCGGCTCCTCCTCCAGAACGGCGGAGATGGTGGCTGCGCCGTTGGCGACGGTCTTCACCTGGAACCCGGCGAAGCTCAGGCCTGTGGACAGCAGGTCGCGGATGTTCGGCTCGTCGTCGACGACCAGGATGCGCGCATCAGTCATGCCCCCATTATGGTGACTCCGGTGATGTCCTGGCTGATCATTTGCCGGAGCGCCCGGCTCTCGCCCCTCGAAACCGCGACACCACGCCGAGCGGCGGGCGCATCGCGGCGTGCTCGGCGTGGTGTCGCAGTCTCGAGGAAGAGCGGCTAGGCCGCGATCGCGTCCGCATCCATGATCGTGTAGCTGTACCCCTGCTCGGCGAGGAAGCGCTGGCGGTTCTGGGCGTAGTCCTGATCGATCGTGTCGCGGGCGACCAGCGTGTAGAAGCTGGCCGTGTGGCCGGACTGCTTCGGGCGCAGGAGGCGGCCGAGCCGCTGCGCCTCCTCCTGGCGCGACCCGAACGACCCCGACACCTGGATGGCGACCGACGCCTCCGGCAGATCGATCGAGAAGTTGGCCACCTTCGACACCACGAGCAGGGAGATCTCGCCCTCGCGGAACGCGCGGTACAGCTCCTCCCGCTCGTCGACGGGCGTCGCACCGGTGATCTGCGGGGCGTTCAGAGACTCGGACAGCGACTCGAGCTGATCCAGGTACTGACCGATCACGAGGATGCGCTCGTCGGAGTGCTTGGCGATGAGCTCCTTCACCGCGGTGATCTTCGCCGGGGCGGATGCGGCGAGACGGTAGCGCTCGTCATCGGTCGCCGCCGCGTACTCGAGCCGGTCGCTCGGCGGCAGGTCGACGCGCACCTCGTAACAGGCGGCCGGGGAGATGAACCCCTGCGCCTCGATCTGCTTCCACGGCGCGTCGAAGCGCTTGGGACCGATGAGGCTGAACACATCGCCCTCCCTGCCGTCCTCGCGCACCAGCGTGGCGGTCAGGCCGATGCGCCTGCGCGCCTGCAGATCGGCGGTCAGCTTGAAGACCGGAGCAGGCAGCAGGTGCACCTCGTCGTAGACGATGAGTCCCCAGTCCAAGGCGTCGAGCAGTGCGAGGTGGGCGTACTGGCCCTTCCGCTTGGCGGTGAGGATCTGATACGTCGCGATCGTGACGGGCTTGACCTCCTTGACCTGCCCGGAGTACTCGCCGATGTCCTCGACGGTGAGGGAGGTGCGCTTGAGCAGCTCGTCCCGCCACTGCCGCGCCGAGACGGTGTTCGTCACGAGGATCAGCGTCGTGGTCTTGGTCGCGGCCATGGCGCCTGCGCCGACGATGGTCTTGCCCGCGCCGCAGGGGAGCACGACCACGCCGGAGCCGTCCTTCGAGAAGGCGTCGACGGCCTCCTGCTGATAGGGCCGGATCTGCCAGCCGTCCTCGGCGAGATCGATGTCGTACGGGGTGCCGGGGGTGTAGCCGGCGAGGTCTTCGGCGGGCCAGCCGATCTTGAGCAGCTCCTGCTTGATCTGGCCGCGCGCCCAGGCGTCGACGACGTAGGTGTCGGGCGCCGGATGTCCGATCAACAGCGGCTGGATGCGCTTGTTGCCCGCGACCTGCGCGAGCACGGCCGGATCGGTGGACCGCAGCAGCAGGCCCCCCTCGTCATCGCGCTCGATGACGAGGCGTCCGTAGCGGTTGACCGTCTCGGTCAGGTCGACGGAGACCGACGGCGGCACGGGGAAGCGCGACCAGCGGTCGAGCGTGTCCAGCATGTCCTCGGCGGTATGGCCCGCCGCGCGGGCGTTCCACAGGCCCAGACGCGTGATGCGGTAGGTGTGGATGTGCTCTGGAGCTCGCTCGAGCTCGGCGAAGATCGCGAGCTCGTGGCGGGCGCTCTCGGCATCCGCATGGGCGACCTCGAGGAGCACGGTGCGATCGCTCTGGACAATCAGGGGGCCATCAGACATAGCTGACCAGTCTACTGCGCGACGATGCGAGCGGATCGGATGCTGGACACCGGCAGCGTCCTCTCCACATCCGCCGCCCTGTCGCGGCCGCGCAGCCGTCCGCCGCCGAGGCCGCTGGCCTCGAGCGTGAGCTGCCTCGTGGATCCGTCCGGCATCCCCACCTCGACGAGGATCACCGCGCGCTGGCGCACCGCGGCGTCGAGCTCCCGATCGAGCCAGGCCGCATCGGCGTCCGGACCCTGGCGCTCGCGCAGCCGTGCGATCAGCGCGGCGTACGAGGGCGCCGAGGCGCGGTCGACGTCGTCGAGCAGCTCGCGCCGCGCCGCGACAGGGGTCCCGTCCGCATCGACGATCGTGGCGGGGTAACGAGCGTCGGTGAGGGCCCAGTAGGTCGTCTCGGGGCTCACGCGAGTGGTGAGCGCGCCGGATTCGCGATGCAGGCCGAGCGGGCGCAGCGCCTGGTCGACCGAGATCGCGTCGATGAGGTTCGCGTCGGCGCTCGTCACGCGCGTGCGGCCGGCGGCGGCATCCGCGGAGATGCGGACGAGGCCGTGCCGGGCGGCGGTCTGCGCGATCAGGTACTGCAGGGGCTGCGGGATGCCGGTGAGCGACAGCTCGCCGAGGAACGTGGTGATCGACGTCTCGGTCTCGCCCTCGCCGAGCGCGCGGGTCAGCGAGTCGGCCGTGAAGCGGTACGACGACGCCTGGGCGGCGGACTCGCGGTCGGCCATCGAGCGCAGGCGCACGTCCAGGCTCGGCGCCAGAGGACCGGGGGAGATCGCGGAGAGGTCGTTCTGCAGGAAGAGGCGATCGACCTCGGCGGGGAGCATCGCCCGGAGCGGCTCCGGGTCGGCGGGGCGCCCCAGGCGAAGCGGAGTCGCCCAGGCGGGCTCGCCGCCCTCGTCGTCCACGAGACCGAGGAGTGCCGCCTCGTGGAGAAGCTCGGCGCTGCGCGCGGGCCAGGCCGGATCCCAGGGACGTCGCGCGGACCAGCCCGACGGCGGGGCCCACCCGCCGTCGGGGGTGCGGATGCTGCGGGGCAGAGCGTCGCGGAAGGCCGTCGCCAACTGCGCCCAGCGTTCGGTGGCGCTCCGGCGCAGCCAGGCGTCGCCGGCACGGGTGAGACGCAGCGTGCGCTCGTGAGCGCGTGCGAGTCCGGCGATCTCCGCCAGGGCGAGGAGGGGACCGATGCCGTCCGCCGCGATGCCCGCCTCCGACATGCGTCGGCGCTCCGCGGCGTTGAGCGTGCCCCCGGCGAGCAGGGAGAACGGCGTCTCCCGCGTCGCGAGGAGCAGATCGGCGATGGCGGCGACATCCGTGAACGCCCGCTCCGCGGCGTGGGCCGCCGCCGTGTCCGCGGCCGGGGCGGGCGGCGCGTCCTCTGCGAGGTCCGGGGGCGTGCGGCCCGCCAGCAGTCCGGCGACGGGGGGCGGAAGCGTCCCCTCCGGGGTCACCAGGCCGAGGGCGGCGAGTCGTGGTGCGTCAGCGGGGTCCCCGGAGAGCAGCGCACGCGCTTCCTCCGCGCTGACCGACTGCAGGGCGCGCTCGAGCGATGCCGGCTCGAGCAGCGCCTCCGCCGCATCGAAGAAGTCGTGCCATGCAGCGTCAGAGCGCACCTCGCGCTCTGCGAACAGCCGCTCCAGATCCGTGTCATCGGCAGCGGCCAGCCACACGGCGAGCGGGCGTGCGTGCGTGCTCATCTCAGGAGCGCTTCGCTGCGCGCCCCTTCCGCACGAAGCTCATGATCAGCAGCGTGATGATCATGACGAAGGCGATGGGCAGACCCCATTGCGGGACTGCGGCGACGAGCGGCCACGGCGCGGCGGCGAACTCGGCGTGCTGCATGCCGACCGCGGTGGCGATGATGATGGCGAAGAAGCAGAGCACCGAGAGCGCGGCGAGCGTCAGCGCCGTGAAGGCGAGGATCCGATCCACCGCGCGGACGGGAACGTCCGGCTCGGAGTTCTGGCTGCTCATCCGTCTCAGCCTAGTGCCTCGCGGACCGGTAGGCTGGGGGAAGGGCAAGCCTTTCGGCGTGCCCGCACATCGACAGCATCAACCAGCGAGGTTCTCCCATGCCCACCGGCAAGGTCAGGTTCTACGACGACGAGAAGGGGTTCGGCTTCATCGCCAGCGATGACGGCCAGGACGTCTTCCTGCACGCCTCCGCCCTGCCTCAAGGAGCGGCGGTGAAGTCGGGCAGCCGCGTCGAGTTCGGCGTGGCCGACGGCAAGCGCGGTCTGCAGGCGCTGTCCGTCCGCGTGCTCGAGGCTCCCGTGAGCCTCTCCAAGGCGAAGCGCAAGCCGGCCGACGACATGGCGATCATCGTCGAAGACCTCGTCAAGCTCCTCGACAGCATCGGCGGCGACCTCCGCCGCGGTCGGTACCCCTCCTCGAGTCACGGTCGCAAGATCGCGGCAGTACTGCGCAAGGTGGCCGATGACCTCGAAGCCTGAACCGGACGAGCGACTGCTCGCCGCCCGTGATCTCGCGCTCGCCGCGCTCCACGAGATCACGCCCTCGTCGACCGTCGGGCCTGCGGCCGGATATCTCCTCGAGGACGACGGCTCGGTGTCGCTGCGCTTCGAGAACCGTCTGCCCGGCTACCCGGGCTGGTTCTGGACGGTCACCGTCGCGCGCGTCGAGGACGAGGAGCCGACCGTGCTCGAGGTCGAGCTGCTTCCGGGGGAGGGCGCGCTGCTCGCCCCCGACTGGGTGCCGTGGGCGGAGCGGCTCGCCGAATACCGAGCGCATCAGGCCGAGCTCGCGGAGCAGGCCGCCGCGGAGGCCGTTGCGGCCGACGAGGATGCCGAGGACGCGGTCGACGCCGAAGGAGATCTCGACGACGAGGACCTCGAGGACGCCGATCTGGACGATTTCGATGAGGACGACGACGTGATACCGCGTCTGCACGCCGGCGATCTGGACGGCGTCGACATCGATGAGCTCGACGATTCGGTGCTCGAGGGCGAGGGAGACGATTCGGTGCTCGAGGATGATCTCGAGGCCGCCCCTGACGACTCGGAGGCGTCCGGCGACGTCTCCGAAGAGGAATAGTCCCTCCTCGCGCTGCTCTTCCCTGAGTCGCGCTGCTGCTCCCCGCGTCGCGCTGCCGTCCCCCGCACGCGCGGCGGAGACTTCCACCGCGCGGGGAGAGAAGGGCCGCGTGCCCCAGGAATGAGCAGCGCGAGCCTGCCGGACTCTCCGTCCCCGACGAGGAGCCGTGAGGCATCCTGCCCGCAACCGCGCGAGAGGCCCCCGGTCACCGCGCCTCGCCGCTGACGATCCGTGCCTTCTCGACTGGGTACATCGCTGGGTATAAACGGGCGCCCGGGCCGCGATCACCACCGGTGCGCTCATAGCGTTTCGATTGCGCAGCCTCAAGGCCGTGCAATCGGCGAGCCCGGCCCCCGTTCTCGAATCCCCAGAATTCCCACCCCAGGCGAGGGGCCGGGCCGCCACCGAGGGAGCAGGTCGCTCCACTCGACAGGGGAGATGAATCAATGAGCACGGACAGGGAGCGACAGGACGTCGCCATCGCCAAGAACAGGCTCGCCCGCCTGGTCGCCGCTGTACTGGGCTTCGCGCTCGCGGTGCTGGGGGCTATCTCGCTGCCGGCAGCCGCCGTCGCAGCCTCGGGGACGATCAACTCGCTCGAGCTGGTGACGGTCTACGACGGCGCCCAGGTGCCCAACGAGTTCGACGCCGGGGCGGAGAACGGCGTCGTCGCGAGCAACGACGTCGTCGGCTTCCGCTGGAACCTCAACGCCACCGATCTCGGCGACGGCGTGTTCACGCAGACCCTCCCCGAAGGGTGGGCCTGGGACGAGTCCTCGCTCGCCTCGCTCGACAGCTCGAGCAGCGTCTACCAGGCCGGATACACGCTCTCCGGTGACGGCCGCACGCTGACCGCGACGATCAGCACGGGCAATGGGACGGGGAACCCGAGCGTGCTGAGCTTCGGGGTGCTGGTGGCGATACCGTCCGGCGACGTGCCGAACGGCAGCGTGTACGAGCCCGCCGTGACCGCCGTCGTCGGCGAGGATGCGCGCACCGCTGCCACGGACCCGATCGAGGTGCGCAACGCACCCCGGGCCGAGCTCACGAAGACGCGCGGAGGCAACAACATCCTCAGCACGTTCGATTTCGGCGACGGTGCGGGGGCGGTTCCCGCGCGGTACATCGACTTCCCCGTCAGCATCACGGATGCCGTCGGCAAGATCGGCGCACACAACATCGAGCTCCGGCAGCCGGTGGTCGTCGACGACGCCTTCACGCTCCAGGCCCCCGAGGGCTATGAGGACGCGCGGTTCGTCGCGCAGATCGTCTCGATCTCCGAAGAGGGCGCCACCGTCGAGCTCGCGCAGTCGGGGAACGCGGCGACGCTCACCTTCGACGGCTTCGCGAGCATGCCCTCGGCAACGGCGACGGTGCGCCTCTGGGTGCGCGAGTCCGAGGTGCCCGTCGACTCGCTCGGCGCGATCAGGCTCGTGAACACCGTCACGCCGCGGGACTGGACGGACACGGATGGCGAGGCGGTCGGCGAGGACGCGGACGGCAACACCGCCGAGGGGACGGTCCTCAAGCCGCCGCCCTTCGGAGCGATCGCACGGAGCAAGAACATCTACCTCTTCGACGATCAGGAAGGCGACTTCTCGATCCCGGCCGACCCTTCGCGTTCGGGGCAGCCCTACACGAACGTGAGCGGTGCGGAGATCTCGCTCGGCAGCACGGTCGCCTCCCGATTCGTCGTGCGGCCGGCGGTCGACAGCACCACGAACACGACGACCGCGGCGGACGACCTGATCGCCTACGACTTCTGGGATCCGGCCGAGCAGAGGATCGTCGAAGGCGCCGATATCTATGTCGGCAACAGCACCGGGAGCGCATCCCTCGCGGCGGGGGACTACACGATCCAGTACACCGCCGGCGGCGACTCCGAGAACCCCGAGGACAACTCCTGGGTCGCCTCGGTCGCCGAGGCGGGCGGCACGACGGCCGTCTCCGGGATCCGCGTGGCGTACACCGCCGGCGCATGGGGCGACGGCACGCCGGCGGCGACATCCTCCTTCACCGTGGCGGTGCCCTTCACGATCGTGGCCCCGCTCGGCACGAGCGCCACGGATCACGCCAGCTGGACCTTCACCGACGGGGAGGGGACGCCGCGCGAGTCGGCGGTCACCCAGTTCGTGAACGTCGGCTCGTACCGGCTCCTGCTGGACAAGGCCGCGGATCGGTCCTCCATCGTCAGCGGGTCGGACGTCACCTATACGCTGACCCCTGCGGTCGAACGAGCCCTGGGCGCGATCGAGGACGTGGACGTCCGCGATCTGAGGATCGTCGACACGCTTCCCGCAGGTCTCGTCTCGGTGGACACCAGCGAGGTGGCCGCACCGTGGCAGGTGACGCGCAGCGGCAGCGCGGAATCGGGTCTTGTGCTCACCTTCGCCTACGACGGCGTCGTTCGGACGGGCGATGAGCTTCCGAGCATCTCCTACGTCGTGACCACGTCGGTCCTCGCGCCGGCCGACAGCAGACTCGTGAACACGGCGACGATCGACGCTCTGGGCACCACCCAGCCGGTCAGCGCACGCACGGATGCCACGACCACCACGGTCTTCCAGGCCCAGGTCGTCACCGAGGAGAAGGTCGTCGTCGGAGAGGAGCAGATCGAGGTCGGCGACCCGCAGGCGTCCTGGGAGACCCGCTGGTACAACTTCCAGAGCAGCTCCCAGGGCGAGAGCTACTTCGTCGATGTCCTGCCCTATGACGGGGATGCCAGGGGGACGGGCTTCTCCGGCACGGCGAAGCTCGCGACGGCGATCGTGACCGACGGAGCCGGAGCACCGGCGGCCGAGGGATACGCGACCCTTCAGTACACGACCGATCCCGCATCCGACGTCTACGCCGCCGAGGCGAACGACGCATCGATCGACTGGGCCGACGCCGACGGCGTCGACCTCGCGGAGATCGACGGCGTGACCGCCCTCCGCGTGATCGTGCATGATTTCGCGAGTGGGGAGCCGGGCCTCGGCGGGCTGCTCGTGACCCTGGACGTCGAAGGGCAGCGGGACGGCGACCGCTACGTCAACACGACGAACGGCTGGCTCGGCGTGAACGGTCTGCTCGGCATGAGCAATCCTGCGGAGATCACCGTCGTCGACTCGTCCATCGCGGGCATCGTCTGGGAGGACCTGAACGCCGATGGAGTGCGTGACGAAGGCGAGCCGCTGATCGGCGGCGCGACCGTGCGTCTGCTGGACGCGGCGGGCGAGGAGGTCGCGGTCGTCGAGACCGGAGCCGACGGGGGATACCTCTTCCCGGCCCTCCACTCGGGCGAATACCGCACGGTCGTGGACGTCTCCGGCCTCGGCTTCCCGGCGAACCACGTCGTGTCCAACACCTACGACCTCGACGGAGACCTCGACAGCGACTCGGGGGCGATCCAGCTCGCGAAGGCCGAGGATCGCATCGCCGTCGACTTCGGGTATGCGACGCGCGTCTCCGAGATCGACCTCGAGAAGAGCGGTCGGCTCGCCGGCGACGCCCGTGCCGGTGAATGGGTGGACTGGGAGTTCACGATCACGAACACGGGAGAGAACCCGCTGACGTCGGTCGAGCTCGTCGATCATCTGGACGGCGTCGTCGACCTGCAGGTGCAGTGGCCCGGCGAGGAGGGCGTGCTCGAAGCAGGCGATTCCGCTCCGGCGACCGCTCGCTATCAGCTGACGCAGGAGGATCTCGACCGCGGGTTCGTGCACAACACGGCGACGGCCTCGGGGCTGGATCCGAACGGGACCGTCGTCGAGGATCCTGCCGACGCGACCGTGACCCTTCCCGAGGGCGGATCGCTGCTGCTGGAGAAGGAGGGAGCGCTCCTCGGCGATGCCGCGGCGGGCGGAGAGGTGCGGTGGAGCTTCACCCTCACCAACACCGGCAACGTGACGCTCTCCGGGTTGCAGATCCACGACGAGCTCGAAGGGCTCGGCGAGATCGTCTGGCAGGAATGGCCTGGGGAGGCCTTCGCGCTGGCGCCCGGTGAGAGCGTCACGGCGTCGGCGGGCTACGCGCTGACGCAGGACGACGTCGACGCCGGCTGCGTGGTGAACGTCGCGGACGCCGACGGACGAACGCCTGCGCTGGCGGCAGCGCCGTCGAACGAGGACGACGCACAGGTGTGCTTCACACCGGCGAGCTCGATCGCCCTGGTCAAGCTGACCAACGGCGTCGAGTACGAAGAGGCCCCGGGCGCGCAGCTCGCCGTGGGCGACGCCGTCGAGTGGAGCTACATCGTCACCAATACGGGGGATACGACGCTCCGGAACGTGCAGCTCGTCGACGATCCCGAAGGGCGCATCGCGCCTCCCGAGGGCTTCGACGGCACGCTCGCGCCCGGTGAGTCGGTGACGTTCACCGCGCAGGACGTCGCGATCGAAGGCGGGTACCACAACGTCGCGGTCGTGACCGGGACGACCCCATCCGGGGGACCCGTCACCGATGAGGACGAGTCCTGGTACACGGCGGAGGAGCGGCCCTCGCTCGCCATCACGGGCGGTCAGGCGGCCTGGCTCCTCGCACCGCTCGCCGCAGGAGCCCTGCTCATCGCGGTCGGGATCGCGATCATGAGGCGGCGACGCGGCGCATAGGCGCGAGCGGAGGCTCCGCTGACCCGCGGCGTATGCGTCAGGGTCAGCGGAGCCTTCGCGTGCCTCGCGCCGTCGCTGGGACGATATCGAGCGGAAGCACGTCCCCCGCGCGGGTGCTGCGACGGCGGGAGCCGTCGTGGTGCGAGGACACCGACTGTTCTGGGGGACGGACACTGCGTGCGCGCGGTCAGGGGGCGTTCCTCCGCGAACTCGAAGACTCCGTGTCGGTCATCGTGCGGGTAGGGGAGGATCCTCGATGGATCGCGGCGGCCGACAGGCGGCGAGAAAGGCGGAGGAGGTCTTCCGCAACCGCTGGTACGACCTCGACGAGGACCATGTCCGGCTGATCCTCGACGCCGTGGACGCCCTCGACGACGAGTCGCTGGGCGAGCGGCCGCTGCTCGTGACCGCCGGCGTGATCGCCTATCAGCTGAAGCGGACTCGGCCGGGGGCGCCGGTCGAGTCGGGAGCGCTCTTGGAGCGCTTCGCTTCGGTCGTCGAGCGGTTGGGCGGGCGGGCGCACGCGGACGCGGATCCCACGAGCGCGACGCTGCGCATCCTCATGAAGATGGTCAGCGCGCGGTGGCGGGGCGACTACGGGAGAGCAGTCGAGTTGACGGAGCTGCTCAGGGACAGATCCCTGCGGGGCAGTCTGAAGGATGCGGTGCTCGATCGCGGGACGGAGGAGATCCGGCCCGGTCAGATCGCTCTGCAGTGCGGCGTGACCGAGCTGCTGCGCGGCGATCTCCCGGCGGCGATGCTGCACTTCATCGAGGCGCACAGAGCAGGAGGCGATCCACCGCATCGTCACTTCGCGAAAGTCGGCGCCATGGCCAACGCGGCTATGACCGCCGCCGTGGACGGACAGGCGGACCTGACCGCCCGATGGCTGGATCGGATCGGACGCGCCGCGCCGGTGCCGGACTGGTGCGAGGAGGCGATCCTCGCGGGCGCGACGATCGCCCGCGGCATCCTCGCCGCGGACCGCCTCGATCTGACCGAGGCGGGGCGATACGCCGCCGATCTGACCAGACTCTCGGAGGGTTCGGAGCTCTGGCCGTTCGCGATCTACGCCCAGTGTTCATCGGACTTGATGAGGGAGGAGCCGGTCCGTGCGCTGCGAAGACTGAGAGAGGCCGGCTTCGAACGAGGGCGACGAGGGGCCCCGGAATCGATCGCCGGCGGCATCCTGCTGCGCGCTCGTCTCGACGCGCTGCTCCTGAACGGCGAGGGGAGCATGGTCCTCCGTCTCTCCGAACGGCACGGCGATCCGGTCCGGACCCTGGTCCCCCGGGCGCGGACCCATCTCCTCGCGGGCGACGCGATCACGGCGTCGCGAATCGCGGCCAGGGCGCTGCGGACGGCGGATCTGCCCAAGCGGGACCTGTGGGAGTCCCATCTCATCAGTGCGGTCGCCGAACTGCGGCTCGGCGACCGCACGGAGGCGCGGATGCGCTTCGGCCAGCTGGTGCAGGCGGCTCCCGGCAGCCTGCCAGCGCTGCTGCACAGGGCGCCTCGGGGCGACATCGAGGATCTCTACACGCTCATCGGCCGGACCCCTCCTGCCGAGGCCATGGCGGCGGAGGATGCGAATCCGGTCGAGATCGTCACTCTCACGCCCAGGGAGAGCCACGTGCTCATGCTGTGGGTGGGCGGGATGAGAGCGGGTGAGATCGCGCAGAAGGAGGTGGTGTCCGAACACACCGTCCGCACCCAGATCAAGCGCATCTACCGGAAGCTCGGGGTGAGCTCGCGCACCGAGGCGGTGCGACGAGCGCATCTGCTCGGGATCCTCGATGTCGACCGCGATGCCCCGGACGGCGTCCGCTCGCCGAGGAAGCGCTCGTCGCGGTGACCTCTCCTCCGCGTCCCGCTCCCTGCGGATTCGACGATCCCTCCGAAGGGGAGTAGTCGCTCCTCGCGCTGCTCTTTCCCGAGTCGCGCTGCTGTTTCCTTCGTGCGCTGCGGAGATTCCTGCCGCGCGGGGAGAGAAGAGCCGCGTGTGTCAGGAACGAGCAGCGCGAGCGCGCGGACATCGCGGAGGAGGATCGGGGGTCGCTCAGCCCTCCATGTGCGCGAGGACGTAGTCGATGGACCGGATGAGCTGACGCACGTCGTCCGGCTCGATCGAGACGAACGTCGCGATGCGCAGCTGGTTGCGCCCGAGCTTGCGGTACGGCTCCGTGTCGACGATCCCGTTCGCGCGCAGCGTCTTGGCGATCGAGGCGGCGTCGATGCTCTCGTCGAAGTCGATCGTGACGACGACAGGGGAGCGATGTGCCGGGTCGGCGACGAAGGGCGTCGCGACGGCTGACGCTTCGGCCCAGTCGTACAGCGCCTGCGAGGACTCCGCCGTGCGCGCTCCCGCCCAGGCGAGTCCGCCGTTGCCGTTGATCCACTCCAGCTGGCTGTGCAGCAGGTGCAGGGTCGTGAGCGCCGGGGTGTTCAGCGTCTGGTTCAGGCGCGAGTTGTCCACGGCGTTCTTCAGGCTGAGGAATTCGGGGATGTAGCGATCGGATGCCGCGATCCTCTCGATGCGCTCGATCGCGGCGGGGGAGACCGCGGCGAGCCAGAGCCCGCCGTCCGAGCCGAGGTTCTTCTGCGGAGCGAAGTAGTAGACGTCGGTCTGCGCGACGTCGAAGTCGATGCCGCCCGCCGCGCTGGTCGCATCGATGACGGTCAGGGCGCCGGCGGCCGCCACACGCTCGACGGGAGCCGACACGCCGGTGGAGGTCTCGTTGTGCGGCCAGGCGTAGACGTCGACGCCCGGGACCTGCTCCGCGGACGTGCGCGATCCGGGCTCGGCGTCGCGGACGTCGGGCGCGGTCAGCCACGGAGCCGCCGCCGCGGCGGCGAACTTGCCGCCGAACTCACCGAAGACGAGGTTCTGGCTGCGGCTCTCGATGAGGCCGAAGGCCGCGGCGTCCCAGAACGCCGTCGATCCGCCGTTGCCGATGACGATCTCGTATCCGTCCGGCAGGCGGAACAGTGCGGAGAGCTGCTCCCGGACGCTGCCGACCAGGTTCTTCACGGGCGCCTGGCGATGCGAGGTGCCGAGGATCGAGGACCCCGATGCGATCAGGGCCTCGAGCTGCGCCGGGCGCACTTTCGAGGGACCGCAGCCGAAGCGGCCGTCATCGGGCAGGAGGTCACGGGGAATCTCGATCGCCATAGGTCGATTCTAGGTCCGGATGCCTGCGCTGCCTCGCCGCGTGGCAGCGCTCATGTCCCACGAAGAATGTAGGCTTGCCTAAGAACCTTCGGAGGGCTCATGACCGATCTGATCGACACCACGGAGATGTATCTCCGCACCATCCTCGAACTTGAGGAGGAGAACATCGTTCCGCTGCGCGCGCGCATCTCGGAGCGCCTGGGTCACTCCGGTCCGACCGTCTCGCAGACCGTCGGCCGCATGGAGCGCGACGGCCTCGTCGTCGTCTCGGAGGATCGCACCCTCGAGCTCACCGAGTCCGGCCGGCGCAAGGCCGTCGACGTGATGCGCAAGCACCGTCTCGCCGAGCGGCTGCTCTCCGACGTGATCGGCCTCGACTGGGCGTTCGTGCACGAGGAGGCGTGCCGCTGGGAGCACGTGATGAGCGAGCAGGTCGAACGACGTCTCGTCGAACTGCTCGGCCACCCGACCGAATCGCCCTACGGCAATCCGATCCCCGGGCTCGATCAGCTGGGCGACCTTCCTGCGCGCACGTTCGATGAGGGCGTGATCGGTCTCGTGCAGAAGCTGAACGCGGCGGGCGAGTCCACCCAGGGCACCGTCCGTCGACTCGCCGAGCCGGCGCAGGTCGACCCCGAGCTTCTCGAGCAGCTGCGCGACGCGGGCGTCGTTCCCGGCGCACTCGGCTCGTACCGCTACAACGAGGGGTATGTGCTCATCCAGATGGAGGACAACGAGCAGAGCCTCGAGCTACCCGTCGAGCTCGCCTCGCACATCTTCCTGGTCGGCGAAGAGGCCTGACGACCCTGTCGGCGCGGCTGCTGAAGCATCCGCGCTCGGGGGATTGCCAGGCTCTGAGGGTGACAGGATCGTTATCTTCCGGTAACCTCGGACAGGTCGCCAGCGAAGAAGCCCGCTGACGGCACCCGACGAAGATCGCCCAACAGGCTCGTCGTCTGCATGAATCGAGTGCCGTCCTGCAGGAAGCGCGTCGAGGAGCAGAGCGCCGACGAGTCAGCGCTGCCCGAGCGCACGGGTGCAGGAGGATCCCCTTTTGGCCGCAGACATCGAGAAGCCCACGACCGCAACCGAAAAGCGCATCACGTCCCGGCGAGATGCCGCACGTCGCGGTCGTCGGGGCTCGGTGACGAAGCCGTTGCGTTCCGTCGCGATCTTCGCGGCGGTCGGAGCTCTCGTCGCAGCCGTCGCTCTTCCCGCCTACGCCGCAACGACTCCGCTCGCGGATTCGACCACCCTGCAGCAGCTCGCCGCTGAGGACGCTCAATCCCTCGTCGTCGCTTCGGAGGCGACATCGGCGCCGATGGATCGGGGGACCTACGCGGCCACCACCCCTGCGGAGATCGAGCAGAAGAAGGCGGAGGAGGCGGCGAAGGCGCGTGCCGCCGCTGCTGCATCCGCGAGTTCCGTGTCCTTCGACACCAGCAAATATGCGCTGACCGCCGCCGGGTCCGGCGAGGTGCGCTATCCGCTTCCTCGGGGCTCCTATTACGTCTCCCGCACGCTGAGCAGCTCGCACAACGGCGCCGACATGGTCGCGCCGGCGGGAACGCCGATCTACGCGGCGGCCTCCGGTGTGGTGCGCGTCTCGAGTGAGAGCTACTACGGCTACGGCGTCGGCATCGTGATCGACCATGTCATCGGCGGTACGCGCGTATCCACGCTCTACGGCCACATGACCTACGGCTCACGGGTCGTGCAGGCCGGTCAGACGGTCGAGGCCGGTCAGCTCATCGGGCTCGTCGGCAACACGGGCCGTTCCTACGGGGCGCATCTGCACTTCGAGGTCCGGATCAACGACAGCCTCGTCGAGCCGATCGCCTGGCTGAAGGCCAACGCCGGCTGACGCCGACACGCCCTGGCCGTTCATCCGCCGTTTCGTCGGTATGCAGGCTGATGGGTTAGCCTGATCCCGTTGTCGCACAGGCGGGAGTCGCTGATGGACCGAATACCGGGCATCCGAACCATGGATGCGCTCGGCCTTCTGGTGCTTCGGCATTGCCCGCAGGGATGCCACGGTGCAGCCGTGCGTGAGAGGCGCTGTCTTTAGACGGCGCCTTTTTTCGTCCCTGCGTGCAGAATTCGTCCGCCCGCGCGACCGAGTGAGTCGAGAGTGCCGGGAAGCCGTCCCGGCGTATCGAGAGGATGAAGATGCGCACACTGGTCCTGAACGCCGGGTATGAGCCGCTCGCGGTCGTGTCCTTCAAGAGAGCGCTCGTGCTCGTGATGAACGAGAAGGCGAGCGTGATCGAGCACGTCGAGGGCGATCCCGTCTGGGCGTCCCATGGCTCCTTCGATCGGCCGGCGGTGATCATCCTCAGTCGCTATGTCCGGGTGCCGTCGTCGCGACGCGTGCCCGTGACGAGGCGCGGTGTGCTGCGACGCGACAATCATCGTTGCGGATACTGCGGCAAAGCCGCGTCCACGATCGATCACGTGCTGCCGCGTTCGCGTGGGGGAGCTGATTCCTGGGAGAACCTCGTCGCGTGCTGCTTGCGCTGCAACAACATCAAGAGCGACCGCACGCCGCAGGAGATGGGCTGGGAGCTCCGCTTCACGCCGCGCCCACCGCACGGCACCGCGTGGACCGTCCGGGGAACCGAGCGCACGGATCCTCGGTGGGAGCCCTATCTGGCGCTCGCCGCCTGAGCTTCCGCGCTCGTCGAGCGCTCTGCCGCCCCGCTCGTCGAGCGAGGACATGCCGGAGCTGCTGTCTCCCTGGTTCGTTGGGCGAGGACATGCCGGAGCTGCCGTCCCCCCGTTCGTTGAGCGAGGACATGCCGGAGCCGCTGTCTCCCTGGTTCGTTGGGCGAGGACATACCGGAGCCCCTGTCCCCCCGGTTCGTTGGGCGAGGACATGCCGGAGCCTCTGTCCTCCCGCTCGTCGAGCGAGGACATGCCGGAGCCGCTGTCCCCCGTTCGTTGAGCGAGGACGCGCAGCGCCCGAGTCGAAACGGGCCGGCCTCTGAGCATCCACGGCAGAATGGCCACATGACGCGTGCTCTCATCGTGATCGACATGCAGCGCGGCTTCGACGACCTCGCGTTCTGGGGGCCGACGGCCAATCCCGAATGCGAGGACAACGTCCGGCGCCTGATCGCGGCGTGGGAGGCCTCGTCCGAGCCGATCGTCGTCGTTCGTCATGACTCGCGCGGGGCGGCCTCGCCGCTGCATCCGTCGAATCCCGGCAACGCGCTCGTGGACGCGGTCGCCGCCGTCGACCCTGCGCTGTTCGTCGTGAAGCAGGTGAACTCCGCTTTCTACGGTACGCCGGATCTGAAGGCCTGGCTCGACGCCGAGTCGATCCAGGAGGTCGTCATCTGCGGAATCCAGACCAACATGTGCGTGGAGACGACGGCGCGGATGGCCGGGAACCTCGGCTTCGTCGTGACGGTCGTGCTCGATGCGACGCGGACGTTCGATCTGGATGCCGAGGTCGCCGGCGTCGGCCGGGTGACCAGATCCGCGGCGGAGATCATGGCGACCACCGCCCTCGTGCTGCAGCAGGGCGGCTTCGCCCGCATCGTGTCGACCAAGGAACTCGTCTCGACTGGGTAGACTGTCAGGGCCAGCCTCTGTAGCTCAATGGAAGAGCAGTTCCGTCCTAAGGAAACGGTTGGGGGTTCGAGTCCCTCCAGGGGCACTTGACGCACAAGGCTCGAACCTTGGCCCTATGAGATCAAGGGCCGGGGCCCGGGCCTTGTCCGCGTCTGCGGCCCAGGACGGCGCAGTTAGTTCCCAGGGAGGGCGAGTTCATCGTCTAGGTGGGCGCGCCTTCTGGTGCTGGCCGGGCGGGTCGTCAGAAGCGACGACTCCCGCTCAGCGCCCCATCACGCTCGAGGTCGGCGATTCCCCCTGCACCCTCGACAGAGTCGACGACCGTCTCAGCGCCTGATGTTGCATCATCACAAATAGGCGGGTACAGCTACCATGAAAAACGTGAGCGCGCTTGATGAGGTGATGGAGTCCGTCCTCCTGGAGGTGGATGGGGCGCTCGGCTGCGCCGTTGCCGATCTGCGTACGGGTGGGCTGCTCGGCGTGGCCCATCATGTCTCGTACTTCACAGAGGAGTACCTCGAGGCGGTTGCGGCGGCGGCGGTCGAGATGTTCCGCGGTTCCACGGTGCGCCGGGTGGAGGATCTGATCTCGGCCAAGCGCGGACGGCCGAGCGAGCGTCTCATCGACGAGATGCAGATGACGACGCGCCACACGATCCATTTCATGATGGTGCTGCCCAACCATCAGGAGGCTGTGGTGGTGCTGATCACCACGCATGAGACCTCGCTGGGCATGGGCTGGTCGGCGACGCGGCGCTCTGTGCTGCAGATCGAACCCATCCTCGACCAGCTCGCTAGCTGAGGAGCTGCCATGGCCATGCCCCCCAGCACTGCCCGCCATGAGGCGGAGGCGCTCGCGAGTCTCGTGCCGAGCGACCGCTACGACCGCGTCGTGCGTCTCGCGCAGGCGATCTTCGGCGCCCCGATCGCGGCGCTCAACCTGATCGGCAATGACTCGCAGTTCACGGCGGCGTCGGTCGGGTTCCCGACGGGCGAGATCCCGGTCGAGGACTCGGCATGCGGCTACACCGTGCAGCAGAACGACATCCTCGAGGTGCACGATCTGCGTGAGGACGAGCGGTTCGCGCACATGAGCTCGGTCACGGGCGGGCCGCGTGTGCGGTTCTACGCGGGCGTGCCCGTGCGCGGACAGAGCGGACAGAACGTCGGTGCGCTGTGCATCCTCGACCTGGTGCCTCGCCGGCTGGGCCGCCAGCAGCGCGAGATGCTCGCCGACCTGGGCGCGCTACTCGAGCGCGAGCTCGCGGTGCAGGAGGAGATGGATCTCGCGGGGCAGGTGCAGCAGTTGATGCTGCCGACGATTACGCCGGACATCGGCGGCGTCGACATCGCCGGACGAGTGCAGCCCGCGCGCGAGGCCGGTGGCGACTACTTCGACTGGTTCGTCGTGGATGATCCGGATGATGGCGGTAAGCGACTGCAGGTCGTGCTCGGTGATGTGATGGGCAAGGGACTCGCCGCGTCGCTGATCGCCTCTGAGGTGCGTGCCGTGCTGCGCGGTCACTCCCGTTACACCGACGTCGGCGATGCGGTCGTGCGGGCTTCCAAGACCACCCGCCATGATCTCGAAGCCAACAACCGGTTCTCGACGCTCTGGGTCGGGCGGCTCGAGCCGGAGACCGGCGATCTCGACTACCTGGATGCGGGGCACGGACTCGCGATCATCGCCTCGCAACGGGGCTATCGCCGGCTCACGCAGGGGTACCTGCCCCTTGGCGCGCCGATCGAGGACGACTGGACGAAAGCCACGGACGTGCTGGCGGAGGACGAACTGCTGGTCATCGTGTCCGACGGTGTGTTCGACGTGCTCGACGATTCGTTCGAGCAGGTCGAGGCCAAGCTCGACGACATTCTGGACCCTGGCCTCACATGCCGGCAGATCGTCGACCGTATCGTCGACTTCGCGGTGTCCAACGGTGCGACCGACGACGTCACGGCCGTCGCGCTGAGGCGGCTGCCCGGCGCGGACGCCCCGCGCCACCAGATGATCCCCGTATCGGAGAAGGGAAGCACCGACTGATGAGTTTCGAGGAAGCAGACCAGGGCACGCACGTCGTGCTGTCACCTGAAGGCAAGTTCAATCTGGTCGCGGCGCCGCCGCTGAAGGCGCGGATCGATGACCTAGTGGCTGCGGGGAAGACCCGGCTGATCGTAGATCTGCACGCGGTCGACTTCATCGACTCGTCGGGCCTGGGCGCGCTGATCGGCGGCCTCAAGACGGCACGTCAGCAGGGTGGCGACCTGCGGATCGCCGCCGCGGGCGATCAGGTGCGTGCGGTGCTGAAGCTGACCAACCTCGACCGGATCCTGTCGCCGTACGGCACTGTCGACGAGGCGCTTCATGACTGGTGAGAACGCGCCTGCGGGCGACGAGTTCGTGCTGGAGGGCTTCGCGGTGCCCGAGCAGCTCGATGCCGTCCATACCCTGCTGGCGCAGGCCGCCGCCGCGCACCCCGAGCTTGACCCGACGGACGTGATGCTCTTCGAGACCGCGATCATCGAGATCGCCAACAACGTGGTCGAGTACGGGCGGCCCGAGGGCGAGGTGCGGTGGAAGTTCACGATCCGCGTGCACGACGACGCGATCGAGGCCGAGCTCGACGACACCGGTCAGACCTTCACCCCCGAGCGTGGCAAGGACATGCCGGGTGAGGACGCCGAGGGCGGCCGCGGCCTGCCGATCGCCGAGGCGCTACTCGACCGGATCGAGTTCAAACGGATGGACGACACGAACCACTGGCGGATGGTACGCCGTCTCGGGCAGATCCCGCACGACTGACCTCAGGGAGGGCGCGGTAGAACATGTCAGACATCACTCCGGTCTCATATGACGTCACGGCGACGAATCTCACCACGCTCGCCACGGACGGCAGCACGGTGCTCACGCCCGGCACCGAGGGGGCGAGTGATTCTGCCTCGGAGTCGACATCGGAGAGCGGCTCCGAGTCGACCAGCGCCTCCGAATCGAGCTCGGAGAGCGCGGCGGAGTCGACGTCCGCTTCGGATTCGGAGGCGGCCGCGTTCGTCGCGGCTGCCGAATCGCAGAGCGCGTCGGAGCCGGCCACCGCGTCTGAGTCCACCGCGACATCCGAGTCCGAGGCGCCGTTCGAGACCGCTGCCCAGTCGGAGTCGATGTCGACATCCTCCGGCGAGTCGATTTCGACATCCATCTCCTCGTCCGAGTCAGCGAGCGAGTCGGTTGCAGCGAGCGAGTCGACGTCCGAGAGCGAGCTGACGAGCGAGACCGCGAGACCGTCTCGTGCATCGCTGCTGCGCACGAACGCCGGCATCGGGATCGCCACGGCTGCGGAGATCCCGCATTACTCGGATCAGGGCCTCACGAACGCCTCGATCTCGTACGGTGGAGGCGCGGACTCGAGCCTGTCGAGCAGCGACGCCGGCCACGCGTCGTATGGCAGCGTCGGCAGCGGCACCTACAACGGCAACGTCGTGACCTACACCACCGCGATCACGACGTCGAACAGCACCATCACGGCGGAGAACTTCGCGGCCGTGATTGCCGCGCTGAACGTCACGATCAACGGCGCGCAGGCGCATTTCGTCGCGTATCCGATGTATATCGGCGGCACGCTCTACGCGGGCTATCTCACCACCACCGACGGCCTGATGATCGCCGCCCAGGCGCTGCCCCCGGGCGGCGTCTCCGTCTACAACATCAACGCGCTGTTCTACTACTTCAACGAGGCGAGCTCGCCCGGCGCCCCGAGCGACATCATCTCGGATAGTGAATCGCAATCGCAGTCGGATTCGGAGTCCGTCAGCCAGTCGGACTCCGAGTCGATCACGCCGAGCGACTCGGACTCGACGAGTGAGTCTGAGTCTGAGTCGGCCAGTGAGTCGGAGTCGGAGTCGACTAGCGAGTCGGAGTCGACGAGTGAGTCTGAGTCGGCGAGTGAGTCTGAGTCGGAATCGACTAGCGAGTCGGGGTCGACTAGCGAGTCTGAGTCGACTAGCGAATCGGAGTCGGCGAGTGAGTCGGAGTCTGAGTCGGCCAGTGAGTCTGAGTCGGAGTCGACTAGCGAGTCGGGGTCGACTAGCGAGTCGGAGTCGGAGTCGGAGTCGGAGTCGACGAGTGAGTCTGAGTCGGAGTCGACGAGTGAGTCTGAGTCGGAGTCGACTAGCGAGTCGGGGTCGACTAGTGAGTCGGAGTCGGCCAGCGAGTCGGACTCGACGAGTGAGTCTGAGTCTGAGTCGGCCAGTGAGTCGGAGTCTGAGTCGGAGTCGGAGTCGACGAGTGAGTCTGAGTCTGAGTCGGCGAGTGAGTCGGGGTCGACGAGTGAGTCGGAGTCGGCCAGTGAGTCTGAGTCGGAGTCGACTAGCGAGTCGGGGTCGACTAGCGAATCTGAGTCGGAGTCGGAGTCGGAGTCGGCCAGTGAGTCTGAGTCGGCCAGTGAGTCGGAGTCTGAGTCTGAGTCGGAGTCGACTAGCGAGTCGGGGTCGACTAGTGAGTCGGAGTCGGAGTCGGAGTCGACGAGTGAGTCTGAGTCGGAGTCTGAGTCGGCCAGTGAGTCGGAGTCTGAGTCGGAGTCGGAGTCGACCAGCGAATCGGAGTCGACTAGTGAGTCGGAGTCTGAGTCGGAGTCGACTAGCGAGTCGGAGTCGGAGTCGGAGTCGACTAGCGAGTCTGAGTCGGAGTCTGAGTCGACGAGTGAGTCGGAGTCTGAGTCGATGAGTGAGTCGGAGTCTGAGTCGGCCAGTGAGTCGGAGTCGGAGTCGGAGTCGACTAGCGAGTCGGGGTCGACTAGTGAGTCGGAGTCGGAGTCGGAGTCTGAGTCGACTAGCGAGTCGGAGTCGACGAGTGAGTCGGAGTCGGAGTCGACGAGTGAGTCGGAGTCGGAGTCGGAGTCGACGAGTGAGTCTGAGTCTGAGTCGGCCAGTGAGTCGGAGTCTGAGTCTGAGTCGGGGTCGACTAGCGAGTCGGGGTCGACTAGTGAGTCGGAGTCTGAGTCGGAGTCGGAGTCGGCCAGTGAGTCTGAGTCGGCCAGTGAGTCGGAGTCTGAGTCTGAGTCGGAGTCGGAGTCGACTAGTGAGTCGGAGTCGGAGTCGGAGTCGACTAGCGAGTCGGAGTCGACGAGTGAGTCTGAGTCGGAGTCGGAGTCGGCCAGTGAGTCTGAGTCGGCCAGTGAGTCGGAGTCTGAGTCGGAGTCTGAGTCGGAGTCGGAGTCGACCAGCGAATCGGAGTCGACCAGCGAATCGGAGTCGACTAGTGAGTCGGAGTCGGAGTCTGAGTCGACTAGCGAGTCGGAGTCGACGAGTGAGTCGGAGTCGGAGTCGACGAGTGAGTCTGAGTCTGAGTCGGCCAGTGAGTCGGAGTCTGAGTCTGAGTCGGGGTCGACTAGCGAGTCGGGGTCGACTAGTGAGTCGGAGTCTGAGTCGGAGTCGGAGTCGGCCAGTGAGTCTGAGTCGGCCAGTGAGTCGGAGTCTGAGTCTGAGTCGGAGTCGGAGTCGACTAGTGAGTCGGAGTCGGAGTCGGAGTCGACTAGCGAGTCGGAGTCGACGAGTGAGTCTGAGTCGACTAGCGAGTCGGAGTCGACTAGCGAGTCGGAGTCTGAGTCGGCCAGTGAGTCGGAGTCTGAGTCTGAGTCGGAGTCGGAGTCGGCCAGTGAGTCTGAGTCGGCCAGTGAGTCGGAGTCTGAGTCGGAGTCGGAGTCGACCAGCGAATCGGAGTCGACTAGTGAGTCGGAGTCGGAGTCGGAGTCGACTAGCGAGTCTGAGTCGGAGTCTGAGTCGGAGTCGACGAGTGAGTCGGAGTCTGAGTCGGCGAGTGAGTCGGAGTCTGAGTCGGAGTCGACGAGTGAGTCGGAGTCGGAGTCGGCGAGTGAGTCTGAGTCGGAGTCGGAGTCGGCCAGTGAGTCTGAGTCGGCCAGTGAGTCGGAGTCTGAGTCTGAGTCGGAGTCGGAGTCGACCAGCGAATCGGAGTCGACCAGCGAATCGGAGTCGACTAGTGAGTCGGAGTCGGAGTCGGCCAGTGAGTCTGAGTCTGAGTCGGAGTCGGAGTCGACGAGTGAGTCTGAGTCGGAGTCGGAGTCGGCCAGTGAGTCTGAGTCGGCCAGTGAGTCGGAGTCTGAGTCGGAGTCTGAGTCGGAGTCGGAGTCGACCAGCGAATCGGAGTCGACCAGCGAATCGGAGTCGACTAGTGAGTCGGAGTCGGAGTCTGAGTCGACTAGCGAGTCGGAGTCGACGAGTGAGTCGGAGTCGGAGTCGACGAGTGAGTCGGAGTCGGAGTCGACGAGTGAGTCGGAGTCTGAGTCGGCCAGTGAGTCGGAGTCTGAGTCTGAGTCGGAGTCGACTAGCGAGTCGGGGTCGACTAGTGAGTCGGAGTCGGAGTCGGAGTCGACGAGTGAGTCTGAGTCGGAGTCGGAGTCGGCCAGTGAGTCTGAGTCGGCCAGTGAGTCGGAGTCGGAGTCGACTAGTGAGTCGGAGTCGGAGTCGGAGTCGACTAGCGAGTCGGAGTCGGAGTCGGAGTCGGCCAGTGAGTCTGAGTCGGCCAGTGAGTCGGAGTCTGAGTCGGAGTCTGAGTCGGCCAGTGAGTCGGAGTCGGAGTCGGAGTCGACGAGCGAGTCTGAGTCGGAGTCGGAGTCGACGAGTGAGTCGGAGTCGGAGTCGGCGAGTGAGTCGGAGTCTGAGTCTGAGTCGGAGTCGACTAGCGAGTCGGGGGCGACTAGTGAGTCGGAGTCTGAGTCGGAGTCGGAGTCGACTAGCGAGTCGGAGTCGACGAGTGAGTCGGAGTCGACTAGCGAGTCGGAGTCTGAGTCGGCCAGTGAGTCGGAGTCTGAGTCTGAGTCGGAGTCGGCGAGTGAGTCGGAGTCTGAGTCGATGAGTGAGTCGGAGTCTGAGTCGGCCAGTGAGTCGGAGTCTGAGTCGGAGTCTGAGTCGGAGTCGGAGTCGACCAGCGAATCGGAGTCGACTAGTGAGTCTGAGTCGGAGTCGACTAGCGAGTCTGAGTCGGAGTCGGAGTCGACGAGTGAGTCGGAGTCTGAGTCGGCCAGTGAGTCGGAGTCTGAGTCTGAGTCGGAGTCGGAGTCGGCCAGTGAGTCTGAGTCGGAGTCGGAGTCGGCCAGTGAGTCTGAGTCGGAGTCGGAGTCGACGAGTGAGTCTGAGTCGGAGTCGGAGTCGGCCAGTGAGTCTGAGTCGGAGTCGACTAGCGAGTCGGGGTCGACTAGCGAATCTGAGTCGGAGTCGGAGTCGGAGTCGGAGTCGGAGTCGGAGTCGACGAGTGAGTCTGAGTCGGAGTCGACTAGTGAGTCGGGGTCGACTAGTGAGTCGGAGTCGACTAGCGAGTCGGAGTCGACGAGTGAGTCGGAGTCGGCCAGCGAGTCGGAGTCGACGAGCGAGTCGGAGTCTGAGTCGGCCAGTGAGTCGGAGTCTGAGTCGGAGTCTGAGTCGACTAGCGAATCGGAGTCGACTAGCGAGTCGGAGTCTGAGTCGGAGTCGGAGTCGACTAGCGAATCGGAGTCGACGAGTGCGTCGGAGTCTGAGTCGGCGAGTGAGTCGGAGTCGGCCAGTGAGTCTGAGTCTGAGTCTGAGTCGGCCAGCGAATCGGAGTCGACTAGTGAGTCGGAGTCGACGAGTGAGTCGGAGTCGGCCGGCGAATCTGAGTCGGAGTCGACTAGCGAGTCTGAGTCGACGAGTGAGTCGGAGTCGGAGTCGACCAGCGAGTCGGAGCCGATGAGCGAGTCCGAGTCGGAATCGGCCAGTGACTCCACAAGCGAATCCGAGTCCGGTTCGACGAGCCAGTCGGAGCCGGGCGCCGAGTCGTCTTCCACCTCGGCGAGCGGGTCCGCATCGCCTTTCGCGGACGGTCCGGCGCCGCTCAGCGAATCGGGCGCGGCTCCCGGCTCGGAATCGGCATCCGAGTCGGTCAGCGACTCCGAGTCGATGTCGGGCTCGACCACCGAGTCGGAGAGCGGCGTGATCTACGAGTCGGTCAGCGGTACGCTGTCGGCGAGCGACTCCGAGTCGTCGGTCAGCGACTCCGTGCTCGAGAGCATGTCGCAGGCCGAGAGCTACCTGCAGAGCGAGTCGGCCGCGCCCGCGGCCGGACGGACATCGCGCCTCGGCTCATTGCTGTCGTCGCTGAACATCTTCGGCAACCGGAAGTGAGCTGCGACGCGTGAGGGGGGAGGGACGGCGCGTGGCGCAGATACGTGACGGCAAGTTCGCGCCGCTGAGGACCAAGCTGCTGTGGACGGCGCTGCTGTTCGTGTGCTTCATGATCGGCCGCAGCATCCCCATCCCGTGGCTGCACTCTTCAGCGACCGGACCGGATGAGGCGAGCGCGCTGCTCAACGCGGCGAACATCGCCACCGGAGGCGACTTCTTCTCGCCGTCCGTGTTCTCGCTGGGCCTGGGCCCGTGGATGGGGGCGGCGATCCTGTGGCGCTTCCTGTTCATCGGCAGGATCGCGCGCGATCGCAAGATCCCCGAGGACACCGTGAAGCGGGCGCGCTACGTCGTCATGGTCATCCTGGCGGTCATCCAGGCCATCAGCTTGACCGCGAGCTACGAGATCAGCGAACTGAGCTGGGGCCCCTTCGACGGGCGCGTCAACGCCCAGATCCTCGTGGTCGTGATCCTCACCGGCGGAGCGATGCTCGTCGCGTGGCTGGCGCAGAAGAACGAGGACCTGGGCCTCGGCGGCATCACGATGTTCATCCTGTACCAGCTGGTCATCACGGCCATGCGCGACGGGGAGGCGCTCGCGGCGACGATCACCGACCCGCAGTATGCGCCGATCCTCTGGCTCGTGGCTGCCGCGTGCGTGTGCGTCGTGCTGCTGGGCGTGCTCGCCGGCAACGCGGAGCTGCGTCTGCACGTGAACAAGGTCGCGATCGACAGCGGCTACATCGGGGTGTCGTATCTGCCGATCAAGCTCAACCCGGCCGGCGCCTCGCCCATCATGTACGCGCTCGCGCTGCTCGCGATCCCGCAGTACGTGGCGCACGCGGTCGCGGAGGTGATCCCGGCGGCGGCGGCGGGAGCCGAGCTGTTCCTGTCGGCGTGGGGTCTGAGCACGCCGCTGGGCTTCGGGATGTTCCTCCTGCTGCTGTTCGCGCTGACGATCTTCTTCGGGCTGTTCACGGTCGATCCACGCGAGACGGCCAGGCGGATGCGCGACGCGGGAGAATACTTCGACCACGTCGAGCCCGGCCCCGCGACCCGACGGCACATCCGCCACCGCGTGGTCGCCCTCTCCGCGATCAGCGGCGTGCTCCTGGTGGTGCTCGTCGGTCTGCCGCTGCATTTCGTCGGCGCGCACCCGAACCTGCAGCACCTGCTGATGGCGCCCGGCACGCTCATGATCCTGCTCAGCCTGCTGTGGATGCTGCAGGAGGAGATCACCGACACGCTGATCGGCACGAAGTACGTGTTCAGCTTCACGACGCGAGCCGGAGGTGCGGCGGCATGATGCATTTCATCCCGGCCTGGTACGGCGCGTCCCGGCCCTGGTACGTCGCCGACGACGCGGCGTCGCAGACGGCGGGGGGCGAGCCCGACGACACAGTGACGCGCGTGCGCATCTTCCGCCAGGGCGACGAGCCCACGCGGCTGATCGTGTTGAACTACGCGCCGAGCCTGCGTCGGTTCCTGCACGGTCAGGATGTGTTCGACGTGCCGTACTGGTCGTTCTTCGACCATGTGCAGGGCGTCGTCGACGACTACACGCGCCCGCTCGACTTCCTCGAGCTCGAGTGGCCCGACGATGCGAGCTTCTTCTACAACCCGTTCCTCGTCACGGTGATGCGGGGCGAGAGCGTGTACGCGCGCGTGCACCTGTCGCGCGAGGGCACGCTGCAGTCCATCCGGTTCTACGGAGACGGCATGCCCACGGTCGAGCGCATCTACGACGACCGCGGCTTCCTCTCGAGCGTGCTGATGCACAGCGAGGACGGCCAGCCGGCGACCCAGTACTACCTGTCACCGGCCGGGGACGTGATCGTGAGCGAGGATCTGCCTACCGGGCGGATCGACGTGGTGCAGAACGCGGACGACCGCTTCGCTCAGGCGTCGTACGACGGCTGGGAGCAGCTGATCGCCGAGCTCCTCGGCGCATACCTGCGCGAGCACGGCGAGGGCACGGTCGTGCTGGCGCTCGCGGAGCAGCACGACGACCTGGTCGCGTCGCTGCTCACGGACCAGACGCTCGTGCTGTCGTGGACCGCAGCGCGCCCGACGCGCGTGTCGAGCGCGCTGCTCGCCAGGGCGGGCGTGGTGCTCTCCGATTTCGGCACGCCGGGCGACAGCGCCGACCCGGATCAGGAGCTGGACTGGGCGATGTTGCCGACGCTGTCGGTCTACCCGCTCGAGCGCCGCCCGACGTTCGGTGCGAGCGCCAACGAGGCCGACGTGTACATCTCGCTGTTCGCCGATGACATCACGGCCGACGAACTCGACTTCGCGATCGCGACGATGGCCACGCAGCTCGTGGCCGACGAGCGCACCCGGCTGCTGGTGTGCACGTTTCGGTCGCAGGACCTCGACCATCTGCAGCGCATCCGGCGTGTGATCGCGGGCTATCAGAACCTCGACCTCGCCTTCCTCGCCGATGACGAGAGCGCGCTGCTGGGCATCGACGTGGGCATCGCGGAGGGGCCAGAGGAGAAGATCCAGCTGGCGTTCGTCGATCGCGAGGCCGACCTCATCCGGACTCTGGCGAAGACGCGCGTGCTGGTCGACCTGGGTGCCACGGTCAATCGCCGCCTCGCGACCGAGGCGGTGAACGCGGGCGTGCCGCAGATCAACCGCTACGAGCAGGAGCTGTGCACGCATCCGATCAACGGCTACGCGATCCGCGACGACGCCGAACTCGCCGCGGCGCTCGAGCACTACCTGTCGGGCCTCGAGCACTGGAACCAGTCGCTTGTTCAGTGCCGCGTGCTCGAGGACCTGTTCAGCGCCCCAGAGGTGCTCGGGCGCTGGGATCTCATCAAGGAGGAGGTGACGTATGCGGGTGCTGCAGATCGGCCGTGACGACTGGTCGGCCTCGTCCCCGACGCCGGCGGGCGTCGAGTGGGTGTTCGCGCACGTCGACGACGAGGTCGGCTTCGAGCCGGCGCTCATCGGTCGCGTCGACGTGACGATCATCGACGCCCCGTGCGCGCCCGAGCGGCTGGGAGCCGTCGATGCGGTCATCACGCCCCACACGCTGATCGTCGACCGTGCGCTGATGCCCGGCTTCGGCGACGTCCACCGTCCCCTGCTGACGCGCAAGGCCGCGACGTATCAGAGCGTCGAGGACCGCGCCCGCGTCATGGACGAGCTGCCGCGCCGCTACTTCGCGAAGCAGTTCGGGCAGAAGCTCGGCATGCAGAAGACCGAGCTGTCGCCCTTCCACCGCGGCACCGCCCGGTACGAAGGCAGCGGCCACCTCGTCGTCGACGTCGACCACGACGGCGACGCCCGTCAGCTGATGATGTGGAAGGAGAACATCCGCTACGAGAACGACCGGGCGCTCGAGCTGTGGCCGGAGTTCACGAAGGATGACGGCTGCGAGCTCGAGCTGGTCGTGCAGCTGATCCAGAGCGGCACCCCAGACGTCATCGCGTTCCAGAAGACCTACACCGAGGCCGAGCTGGCCCAGCCGATCGTGTTCGCGCACCCGACCAGCGGCTACCTGTCGTGCGCGCTGTTCGCACGCGGCCGCGGCAGCGTGAGGATCGGCCCGCTGCACTACCGCCACTCGAGGATGGGCGCGGGGCATTTCCTGCCCGGCGGGAGACGCCTCGTCGACAGCCGCCGTGAGGAGCTGTTCTACTACTTCCACCCCGGCGACCTGACGCCGCCGCTCAACATCTACTTCGCCGGCTACCGCCCGGCCGAGGGGTTCGAGGGCTACTTCATGATGGCCGGGCTCGGGCATCCGTTCCTCCTGATCACCGATCCGCGGCTTGAGGGCGGGCGCTTCTATCTGTCGGGCGGCGAGCTCGAGGAGCAGCTGCGGCAGGTCATCCGCGAGCTGATCGACGCCCTCGGCTTCACGGATGGCGATGTGATCTTCTCCGGCCTGTCGATGGGGTCGTTCGGCGCACTCCACTACGGCTCGCAGTTCGACGCGCACGCGATCATCGCGGGCAAGCCGATCATCGACCTCGGCTATGTCGCCGAGCGCGGGCGCCTCGTCCGGCCGAAGGAGTTCCTCACGGTCCTCGACATCGTGAACTTCTGGGACCGGACGGACGACGACGGCGAGCCGACGGACGTCGGCTCGTTCACGCGTGGGCTGATCGACCGCTGGAACGGCGACCCGGGGTTCGGCGCGACGAAGATCCTGATGTCCTACATGGAGCAGGACGACTACGACGACCGCGCCTACTACACGCTGCTGGGCTCGCAGACCGGCAAGCCGACCACCGTGATCGCGCGCGGCTACCAGGGGCGCCACAACGACGACAGCCCGTCGATCGTGACGTGGTTCGTGAACCAGTACAAGCGGGTCATCGACGAGTACCAGGGGGTACGGGATGGCGAATAGTCGGATCGCGACCGTCCGCTGGGGCGGCATCAACAGCCGCGCCTCGCTGTACGGCACGGCGCTCGCACGCGAGGCATCGGGAGACGTGCACCTCGTGAACCGCCTGATGCCGAGCGGCACGACCATGCAGGAGTGGTACTCGTTCACCGACTATCAGGCCGTGCGCGACGCGCCCTCGCTGCCGTTGCTGCACGCGGGGCGGACATACCGGCTGGAACCGGAGCTCACGCCGACGCCCGATGACAGCGTGATCTTCGAGGTGCGGTTCTTCGACCGTTTCGACGCACTCATCCGCGCCGAGGTGCTCCACCCGCCGGCGTACGCGTTCGAGTACCCGGCCGGGTGCCATCACTACACGATCCGGCTGGTGAACGGCGGCTGCGACGAGCTGCGCTTCACGGCGTTCACCCTGCGGGAGGGAGAGGGATGAGCGCTCGCGGCGACGTGCGGAACCGCCGTTCGGTCCAGCAGGTGAACGCGCATCAGGACGAGATGCGGGCCTTGTCGGACGCGGAGCTGCGGGACAAGACGCGCGAGTTCCGGGACCGGCTCGCCCGAGGCGAGACGCTCGATCGGCTGCTGCCAGAGGCGTTCGCGGCGATCCGCGAGGCCGATCTGCGCGTGGTCGGGAAGTTCCCGTACGAGAATCAGCTGCTGGCCGCGATCGTGATGCACCAGGGCGGCATCGCGGCCATGAAGACCGGCGAGGGCAAGAGCCTCACGGCCACGATGCCGCTGTACCTCAACGCGCTGACGGGACGCGGGGCGATCTTCGTCACCGTCAACGGCTACCTCGCTCGGCGCGACGCCGAGGAGTTCGGACCGGTGTTCGAGTTCATGGGCCTGCGGCTCGCGATCGGTGTGCAGGAGGCGGGTGCGCCCGACTTCTCCATCGCGGAGAAGAAGGACATCTATGCGGCCGACATCGTCTATTCGACGAGCGACAAGATCGGCTTCGACTATCTGCTCGAGAACCTGGCCGGCACGAGCGCCGACAAGTACCTGCGTCCGTATCACTACGCGCTGATCGACGAGGCCGACGCGGTGCTGCTCGACCTGGCGCAGATGCCGCTGGTCATCTCGGGATCGCCGCGTGTGCAGTCGAACCTGTACCCGCTGGCCGACGAGTTCGCAGCGACCCTGCGCGAGGGCGTCGAGTACGAGTACGACGAGAGCACGGGCGTCGTGCGCCTCACCGAGGAGGGCGTTGCGAGCGGCAACCGGTTCTTCCATGTGCCGAACCTGTATGCGCCCGAGCTGTTCCAGCTGAACCGGCACGTGAATCTGGCCCTGCGCGCCCGCACGAGCTTCCAGCCCATGCGCGACTACATGGTCATGGACGGATCGCTGGTGCTGCTCAGCTCGGTCACGGGTCGCCTGCTCGAGGGCAACAAGCTGCAGGGCGGTCTGCACCAGGCGATCGAGGCGCGCGAGGGACTCGACACCACGACCGAGAACCGCGCGATGGCATCGGTGACCTATCAGAACCTGTTCCTGATGTTCGAGCGGATGGGCGGGATGACCGGCACCGCGAAGGGCTCGGAGAAGGAGCTGCTGCAGACCTACGGCACCGAGGTCGTCGAGATCCCCACCTACCGCCCGGTCATCCGGGTGGACGAGCCGGATGTCGTCGTGCAGACGGCCGCCGAGAAGGATCGTCTGGTGCTCGACTACATCGAGGAGATGCGCCAGACCGGACGCCCGATCCTGATCACGACCGGATCGGTCAGGAGCTCGGTGACGTACTCGCACCACCTGCTCGACCGCGGCATCGAGCACAACCTGCTGAACGCGCTCAGCGAGGCCAAGGAGGCGCTCATGGTGCGCGAGGCGGGCCGCGTGGGCGCGATCACGGTCGCGACGCTGATCGCGGGCCGCGGCACCGACATCAAGCTCACTCCGGAGGCCAGGGAACGGGGCGGCCTGGTGATCATCGGCACCGAGAAGATGCCGAACCAGCGCGTCGAGGGGCAGGTGCGAGGCCGCAGCGGCCGGCAGGGCGACCCCGGCAGCAGCCGCTTCCACGCCTCGCTGCAGGACGAGCTGTTCGTGAGGTTCGGATCGGTGGAGCAGGACGACGTGCTGAAGGGCCGCCGCAGCCCGCGCGCCATGGCCCGCCTGCTCGGGCGCGCTCAGCGGGCGAGCGAGGAGAGCGCGAGCGGCGCCCGGGCGCTGTCGAAGGACTTCGACATCGCGGTGTCGCGGCAGCGCGACCTCGTATACGCGATGCGCGATGAGATCATCACGGGCACGCCGGTCGCCCGGCGGGAGCTCGAGGCGATCGCGGCCGGCGTGTTCGCGGAGGCCGAGGCCGGCCACTCCTGGCGCACGCGCGGCGACGTCATGCGCTATGTGTTCGACAACCTGGGCTACCGCCTGCCCGACGACTTCGACGCGCTCGACGTCGGTGAGCCCCGGCGCGTGCGTGCGCTGCTGATGCGGATGTTCGCCGACGCGGTGCAGCAGAAGGTCGACCTGCTGGCCGACCCCGAGGTGTACGCGCGGTTCCAGAACATCGTGTTCCTCAAGTCGATCGACGTCGCCTGGATCGAACAGGTCGACTTCCTCGAGCAGCTCAAGACCGTGGTGAAGGACCGGAACATGGCGCAGCACAAAGTCGAGTACGAGTACCGTCGGGAGGCGTACTTCGCATTCGAGCAGATGAAACGGCGCATCGACGGCGACATCGTGCGGCAGCTCTGCCTGAGCCGCATCGAGCGCGGCGCCGGCGGCGGCCTCGTCATCCAGTACGCCTGAGCGGCGCCATGCGCGTCTTCAACGTCAACAAGGCGATCGGTCGGGCCTCCAGCGGGGTCGAGTACGCCCAGATGTACCGCAGCCGGCTGCTCGCGGGCATCCCGTGGGTCGACGACCGGTACGTGTTCACCGACTACATGGCCACGCATCCGAGCGTAGCCGCGGCGCGGCTCGGCTTCGCGCGCGAGCGGGTGATCTGGATATACGACCTGCTCACGGGCGGCTCTGCGCCCGGCTGCACGGTGAGCGTCGACGAGCTCCTGGCGGCCGTCGACCAGCCGCACGGCGAGCCGCAGCGCGCACGGGGGCGCATCGACCTCGCGTTGACGGGAACGGGTGTCCGTCTGCGGATCTGGACCGTGCAGGGGAGGTTCGTCGACCGCGTCGAGACCATCGTGCGCGGCGAGGCCGTGCGTGTCGCTCACTACGCCGACACGCTGCACAGCGTGGAGCACTTCCATGACGGGAAGGCCGTGCGTCGTGTGTTCCACACGCCCGACGGTCGCGTCGCCGCCGAGCAGTTCCTGCAGGACGGGGAGATCGTGCGCACGCGCATCACGCCCGCCTCGCCGCTGTACGCGGTCCCGGTCCGACGGGGGCGCGCCCTGGCGTTCCCGGGCGATCTCCTGCTCGATGGGCGCTCGGCATTCCTCCAGCACGTGTTCGCGCGGCTGTTCGATCGCCCGGACGACGTCGTGATCGTCGACCGGGCGCTGGACGTCATCGATGGGATCTACCCGGTGATCGGCGATCGGAGCCTGTATTCGGTCGTGCACGCCGAACACTACGACCTGAGGCAGATCGACGACGGCGTGCTGCTGTGGAACAACCACTATGAGCACGTGTTCACACGGCCCGACCTGGTCGACGGCTTCATCGTCTCGACGAGGCGACAGCAGCAGGTGCTGCAGGACCAGTTGTCCAGCCGGTTCCCCGACAGGCGCTTCCCGGTCGCCTGCATCCCCGTGGGCGTGGTGCACGAGCCCACCGCACGCGCCGGGTACGAGCCTCAGGCCGTGGTGACCGTGAGCCGCCTCGCCGCCGAGAAGCACATCGACATCCTGATCCGCGCCGTCGCGATCGCGAGCAAGATCCTGCCGGGCATCCGCCTCGACGTGTACGGGGAGGGGCAGCGCGACCCGCTCGACGCGGTGATCGAGGAGACCGGCATGCGCGACCGTGTGCGCCTGATGGGACATCGCGAGCTCGCGGGCGTGCTCGGCGGATACGCCGTGTACGCGTCGGCCTCCACTTCGGAGGGCTTCGGGCTGTCGCTGCTCGAGGCCATGGCCGAGGGTCTGCCGCTCGTCGGGTTCGACGTCGAGTACGGCAACAGGGAGATGGTCGAGCCCGGCGTGAACGGCCGCCTCGTGCCGTGCACGTTCAGCGAGAGGGATGCCGAGGCGATGGCCGAGGCGTTGATCGAGACGCTCACGTCGGACCGGCTCGACGACATGCGCGCGCACAGCCTGCGCAAGGCGGCGGCGTACACGGCCGACGGCGTGCGGCGCCTGTGGGAGGACCTGCTGAGCGAGGGGCCGACATGCTAGCCCTGTTCGACGCGTACGACGACGCCACCCGCGAGCTGTTGCAGTCGCTGACGACCGCGGGCATCCCGTTCGCGACGGTGGTCATCCGCTACGACGGCGAGCTCCCCGACGGGGCGCTGTCCCCGTTCACGGAGTACACGGGGATCGAGCGCACGGGCAGGCCGCTGTTCTTCGACGAGGTACCCGTGCCCGCGTGGAGTGAGATCCGACAGGGGCGCGAGCCCTACGCGCAGATCCTGCGCGACGGCCGGCCGATCGGGCGCATCCACTATGAGCCCGACGGCTTCCGGCAGGTGGAGAGCGTCGACTGGGTGCTGCCCGACGGCACACCCACCCACACCGACCACTGGGACCGCTACGGCAACCAGTACGCCACGACACACCACAGCGGCGGCATCGCCTACCAGACCGCGTACCGCGGGCCTTCCGGACGGCAGATCGAGGTGGACCACGCCTCGCGCGTCGTGACGCTGCGCTCGCCGCAGAGCCAGCACACCTTCGGATCGCTCGCCGAGTTCGTCTCCCACTTCCTCGAGGAACGAGGGATCCCCGACGACCATGTGCTGATCAACTCGCTGTCGCACCCGCTGTTCACGATGCGCCGACGTGCCGGACGCGCACGCACCACGCTGGTCTGGCAGGAGCCCATGCCCGGTGACGTGCCCGGCAACATGGCCTCCGAACTCGACGCGCCGCGCGCCCTGACCCGGGTGGTGTTCTGCGATGACAGGCTGCGACGCACGGTCGCCGAGCGGCATCCCGGCACCGCCATCGACCTCGCCTACCTCTCGCACATCGGGCAGTTCGCCGACAAGCGCGGCTACGACCTCGCGCGCACGTTCACGCTGACCAGCTCCGATGCGCTGCCGGCGCTGCCGGCGCTGCTCGAGGCGTTTCCCGGTGTGACGTTCTCGGTCGCCGCGCTGACGCTGATGAGCGAGAAGCTGCACAGCCTGGCCCGCGCGCATCCGAACCTTCGGCTTACCCCGCGCATCACGCACACGGGGATCCGCGAAGAGCTGGCGCGCGCGTCGACCTACCTCGACATCAACGGAGGCACGCACGTGCTCGACGTGGTCAAGGCCGCATATCACCTCGACCTCGTGGTGCTTGCTCTCGCGCCTCAGGCCAAAGCGCCCGACCACGAGCTGGTGCTCGACACCCCAGAGCAGCTGGCCGCGCGCCTGGCGGATGCCACCGCAGACGAAGAAGGCCGACGGCGGCAGCTCGACGCCCTGCACCAGCAGCGTGGCCCGCTCTCCACGCCCGACGACTGGCGGCGGCTCCTCGCATCACCACAGAGCCCTTGACCGCAGCCCCGCCGGCTATGCCGTCGAGAGCGTCTCGCAGACGCGCGAGCCCAGTATGTGTCGCCGAGCGCATCGACGTCGCCCCTGCGGCATCTATCGCAAGCTGGGCGTCACGAACAGGCATGAAGCGATCCTCGCTGCGGCCGACGAGAGCGCGACCGGGCGACGTTGGTCCCCGCCTCGGCGGAGGTCCATGGCTTCCGGAACGAAGCCATGATAGGACGTGTGCGCGGAGCGTTTGCGGATCGCGTCTCCTCGCGCGAGGCGCTTCAACGCCCGAGCTGAGCGCTCAAGCTCCAGATCTGTTCGAGCGGAGTGAGCCCCTCGGCGCCGTCGGCGTCGCGGAAGAGCTCGACGAAGCGGCCGATGTCGGCCTGCCACGCCTCGTTGGCGGGATCGGCGTCGAGCGCCGCCAGGGCGGCATCCCAGTCGTCGCAGTCGACGAGATGGAACAGTCTGCGACCGGCGCGCCAGATCGTCCAGTCGCGGATGCCGAGGCGGGTGAATGAAGCGGCGAGGTCGTCGGGGATCCGGGCATGGTGACGTCGATATTCATCGATCGCGCCCTCGCGGATCTCGGAGTGCAAGGCGATGCGCATGGGGAGACCTTATTCCTTCTTGTCCGAAGTGCGTGTATCAGGTATCGTATCGGATATCGGAATCTCAAAGGAGAGAGCTCAATGTCATACGCAGGCTTCCAGCAGCCCACGGACCGCATCCCGGGCGGTGAATGGTTCAGCGGCGCGGGGCTCGGCATCTTCGTGCACTGGGACCAGGCATCCCAGCAGGGGATCGAGATCTCCTGGCCGCTGGTCGGACGGTCGATCATCCCCGGGATGGAAGCCGTCGAGGACGCGGTCACGGTCGCCGAGTACCAGGCGACCGCGCCGACCTTCAACCCGACGCGATGGGACGCCGCGGACCTGGCGCGTCGCGCCCGTGAGGCCGGCGCGACCTACGTCGTCTTCACGGCACGCCACCACGCCGGCTACAACATGTTCTTCACCGCCGAGTCCGATTTCGGAGTCGAGCATGGCCCCTTCGGGCGCGACATCACGAGGGAGTTCGTCGATGCCGTCCGCGCGGAGGGCCTCCGCGTGGGCATCTACTACAGCCTCCCGGATTGGAACCACACCGACTATCCGGCCTTCCGGGATGAGGACCGACCGTACAGACTGGAGCACTGGCCGGCGGCCGGGCTCGCCGAGTTCGCCGACGCCCCGGAGGCCACGGACCGTCATCGAAGGTCGAGTCCTGAGGAGTGGTCGAGGTACCTCGAGTACGTGCGCGCGCAGCTCACGGAGCTGCTGACGGACTACGGGAGGATCGACCTGCTCTGGTTCGACGGCGACTGGGAGCGCTCCGCGGCGGAATGGACATCGCCCGGCCTGCGGCGGCTCATCAAGGAACTGCAGCCGGACGTCGTGATCAACGACCGCCTCCCCGGACAGGGCGACTACCGCACCCCGGAGCAGGGCTTCCCGCTCACCGCGCCCACGGGGCCGTGGGAGCTCTGCCTCACGATCGGCGACCATTGGGCCTGGCGCAGGGATCCGGACAACGAGAAGTCCGCGCGATCTCTGCTCGTCACCCTGATCGACGTGGTCGCCCGTGGCGGGAACCTCCTGCTGAACGTGGGGCCGGGGCCGGACGGCGCCCTGCCGGACGTCGAGCAGGATCGCCTCGGCGCCTTCGCGGACTGGATGCGGTCGCACGCCGAAGCCGTGATCGGCGTGGAGCCGACCGCGGGCGTCGACTACCACGGGCCGACGACGGCGAGAGACGGCCGTGTCTATCTCCATCTGACGACCCTGCCTGTCGAGGAGATCGTGGTGCGCGGACTGCCCGTCGGCAGGATCACGCGCGTGCACCGCCTCGCCGATGGATTCGAGCCGGGTCACGGCGTTGCCTTCGAGGTCCACGAGCAGTCCGCGAACGGCGATGAGCTGGGGGAACTGCGCATCGTCGCCCCCGAACCCAGCGGCGCGCTGATCGACGTCATCGCGATCGACTTCTCCCCGGAACGGCCCGAGCAGTAACCCTCGCATCGATGATGCATCCAATGAAGGAGGCACACAGTATGAATGCAATCCCCTCTCGGCGCGTGAAGCGCCTCGTCCTCATCGGCGTCGCAGGCGCGACCGCCGTGACCCTCGCCGGCTGCGCAGGCGGCGGCTCCCCGGGTGCAGGCGACGCCGGACGCCCGCTCGTGCTCTACACCTGGGCCGCCAGCGAGGGCGATCAGGCGCAGTGGGCGGACTTCGTCTCCGGCGCGAAGGCGGAGGACCCCGACCTCGACATCTCCGTCGAGGGGCCGAGCTTCTCGGACTACTGGACCAAGGTGAAGACGCGTCTGTCCGGCGCGAACCCGCCCTGCCTGCTGACGACGCAGGCCGCCAGGGCGCAGGAGCTCGGCGACCTGCTGATGCCCCTCGACGATCTCATCGAGCAGAGCGGGTTCGACATCGACAACATCGATGCCTCGATGCTCAGCGGCATGACCGTGGACGGCACCATCCGCGCGATCCCCTACGACGCGGAACCGGTCGTGCTGTTCTACAACGTCGACGCGTTCCAGGCCGCCGGCCTGGACCTTCCGGGCGCCGAGTACACCAGGGAGCGGTTCGTCTCCGACGCGAAGGCGCTCACCGACGGCGACAAGAAGGGTCTGGCGATCGCGCCCGGGCTCTTCATCCCCAACGCCTGGGCGCTGGCGGACGGCGTCCCCGCGGTCACCGAGGACGGCGAGCTCGACCTCACCAACCCCGACCTCGTCGCGCAGATGCAGAGCTTCTTCGACCTCGTCGCGGTCGAGGATGTCGCGAAGGCGCCCGAGGCCGCGGATGGATCGGAGGTCTCGCAGCAGGCGTTCACCAGCGGAGAGGTCCCGATGCTCATCGAGGGGCCGTGGATGTACGGCAGCTTCGCGGAGACCGCCGATTTCACTCTCGGCGTCACGATCGTCCCGTCCACCAGCGGTGAGGCCGCGGCGATGACGGCGGGCTCGGGCTTCGGCATCGCCGCGAACTGCGAGCGGCCGGAGGAGGCCTTCGAGGCCATCACCGCGCTCACCTCCCTCTCGGTGCAGGAGAAGCAGGCGGAGGCCCGGGGCATCGTCCCGGCTCGCGTCGAAGCTCTCCCGGCATGGGCGGAGGGGAAGTCGGAGGGCGCATCCGAGGTCGTGGAGGCGCTGCTCGCGAACGCCACGCCGCAGCGCACCACCCCGACCTGGAACCAGGTCGAGACCCTCATGACGCAGTACGGCGTCCAGGGATACCGCGGCGAGCTCACCGCGGAGGAGATCATGACGACGATTCAGAACTCGGTCGCGGGCTGAGCGGATGGCGATCGTGAGCGAACGGCGGGAGGCTTCCTCCTCCTCCGTGCTGTCCCGTGGTGCGGGGGCGCCGAACGGCGCCCCCGCACCACGGGGTGCACGATCCCCTCGGCGGGCGCGGCATGGATGGGTGGCGGTCGCCTTCCTCGCGCCCGGCATGATCGGCTTCGCGCTGTTCATCCTCACGCCGCTGCTCGGGTCGGCGTTCATCAGCCTCTTCGACTGGAAGCTGTTCGGCGCTCCGGACTTCATCGGCATCGAGAACTACCTGAAGCTCTTCCGCGACCCCACGTTCTACACGGTCCTGGGGAACACGGTGATCTTCGCCGTCGTCTACACCGCGCTGAACCTGCTCGTCGCGCTCGTGATCTCCCTGTGGCTCAACACGAGGATGAAGGCGGCGGGCGCGTGGCGGGTCATCTTCTTCCTGCCGGTGATCACGCCGATGGTGGCGAACGCCCTGGTCTGGCGCCTGCTCCTGTCGCAGGACGGCCTGGTCAACTCGCTGCTCGCCGGTGCAGGCATCGACGGCCCGAACTGGCTCTCCGACGCCGCCTGGGCGCTGCCCTCCGTCATCGCGATGTCGGTCTGGCAGTCCTTCGGATACAACGTCATCGTGCTCTCGGCAGGGCTCAGCGCCATCCCGAAGGAACTGCTCGAGGCGTCGCGCATCGACGGCACCTCGGCATGGCAGCGGCTGCGGCACATCGTCCTGCCTCTGCTGTCGCCCTCGCTCTTCTTCTGCTCGACCATGACGATGATCGGCGCCTTCCAGGTGTTCGTGCAGCCCTTGTTCCTCACCCAGGGCGGGCCGGGGGAGAGCACCAACACCTTCGTGCTCTACCTGTACCGGAACGGATTCGTCTTCGACCGGCTCGGCTACGCCTCGGCCCTCGCATGGATCCTCTTCGTCGTGGTGATGCTCATCACGGCCCTGCAGTTCGTCGGTCAGCGGAGGTGGGTGAACTATGAGTGATCGCGCACGCGCGGCACGGATCGCCGCGCCGCTGACGCGCTCGCGTCGACCGCGTCAGCGTCGGGCAGCAATGGGCGAATGGCTGAACACCGGGGCGATCGCCGTCGTCGCGGTGCTGTTCGCCTTCCCGTTCATCTGGATGTTCCTGACGGCGCTCAAACCGGAGGACGAGGTCTTCACCGCGACCCCGCAGATCTTCGGGTCGGAGATCCGCTGGGCGAACTTCGTCGAGGCGTGGACGGTGGTGCCGTTCGGCCGCTTCATCCTGAACGGCCTTCTGGTCGCCGTTCTCGGGGCTGCGCTCTCCGTCGTCGTGGCGGTGCTCTCCGCCTATGCGTTCTCGAGACTGCGATTCCGGTTCCGCGACAAGCTGTTCCTGCTCTTCGTGCTCACGCTCGTGCTGCCGCAGGAGGTGCTCGTGGTGCCGCTGTTCATCATGATCAACAGCTGGGGCTGGAACGACACCTATGGCGCGCTCATCATCCCGTTCGCGTTCACGGCCTTCGGCACGTTCCTGATGCGGCAGTTCTTCCTGACGATCCCGATCGAGTACGAGGAGGCGGCGCTCATCGACGGGGCGTCACGGCTGCGGACGCTGTGGTCCGTCCTCCTGCCGCAACTGGTGGCGCCGCTGAGCGTCCTCGCGGTGTTCTCGTTCATCGGCTACTGGAACTCTTACCTGTGGCCGCTGATCATCATCAACACGCAGGACATGGCGACCGTGCCCCTCGGGCTCGGGATGTTCACCGGTCAGTTCGGCACGCAGTGGTCGCTGCTCATGGCGGCGTCGACGCTGGCGGTGGTGCCGTCGCTGATCCTCGTGCTGCTGCTGCAACGGCAGCTGATCAAAGGGGTCACCCTGGGCGGACTGGGAGGACGCTGATGACGACACGACAAGAGCCGGCGGTTGCGCCCGACGCGGAGAGCGGGCGGGCCCCGGGCAGCAGGATCGTCCGCGCGACCGCGCGGCTCTGCGACCTTCCCGTGGAGATGCCGCGCACCGACGCGCTGCAGTCCTTCGTGAAGCAGGAGACCGTCTTCGTCCATCTCGTCACCGAGGACGGCGGCGAGGGCACCGGGTACAGCTACACGATCGGCACGGGCGGAGCCGCGGTGCTGAGCCTGCTGCGGGAGTCCCTGCTGCCCGCGCTGATCGGGCTCGACGCCGACCGGCCGGAGGAGGTGTGGCAGACGCTCTACGGGATCACCAGAGCGACCATGGTCGGGGTGATCACGGCACTCGCGCTCGCCGCCGTCGACACCGCCGTCTGGGATGCACGCTCCCGCCGCGCGGGGCTTCCGCTCTGGGTGGCGGCGGGCGGCGCCTCGCCGTCCGTTCCGGTATACGACACGGAGGGGGGCTGGCTGCACTTCAGCACCGACGAGCTGGTCGTGCACGCCGTCGACGCCCGCGAACGCGGTCTCGGCGGCGTCAAGATCAAGGTCGGGATGCCGCGCGGGCACCAGGACCTGGAGCGGCTCCGCGCCGTACGGGACGCGGTCGGCCCAGGGATGGACATCATGGTCGACGCGAACCAGTCCTTCACCGTGGCCGAGGCCGTGCGTCGCGCCAGGCTCTTCGAGCAGGTCGACGTCTTCTGGTTCGAGGAGCCGCTCCCCGCCGAGGACATCGAGGGGCATCGCCTGCTGGCGCGCTCGACCTCCGTGCCGATAGCGGTGGGGGAGAGCATGTACTCCCTCGGGCATTTCCGCGAGCACCTGCAGCGGGGCGGCGCCTCGATCGTGCAGCCCGACGTCGCCCGGGTGGGCGGCATCACGCCGTGGTTGAAGATCGCGCACCTCGCCGAGGCATTCAATGCGCCGGTCGCCCCGCATTTCCTCATGGAGCTGCACCTCTCGCTCGTCTGCAGCATCCCGAACGCCCTGTACCTGGAGCACATCCCGCAGCTGCGCGCCGTCACCACCGCGGAGCTGCGCATCGAAGAAGGTCGCAGCTGGGCGCCCCTCGCACCGGGGCTCGGCATCGACTGGGACGACGACGCGCTCGATCGTCTGGTCGTCGCATGACCGATCTCGTCGACAGGGTCCCGCTCGGCCGCGGCGGCCTGCGGGTCTCGCCGATCGGATACGGGGCGGCGGCGCTCGGCAACCTCTACCGGCCGCTCGCCGAGGACGAATGGCAGGACATCGTCCCCACGGCGTGGGAAGGCGGCGTGCGATACTTCGACGTCGCCCCGCACTACGGGCTCGGCCTCGCCGAGCGCCGACTGGGGGAGAGCCTCCGGGCGTTCCCGCGCGAGGAGTTCACGCTCTCGACCAAGGTCGGACGACTGCTCGTGCCGCAGGAGCCGCACGGACGCACGGACATCGACAACCTCTTCGCGGTCCCCGCCGACCATCGGCGCGTGCGCGACTACTCCCGCGACGGCGTGCTGCGGTCGATCGAGGCGTCCCTGGAGCGGCTCGGGGTCGATCGGATCGACCTCGTGCTCGTGCACGACCCGGACGATCATGAGCGCGAAGCGCTCGACGGCGCCTTCCCCGCACTGCGCGAGCTGCGCGATCAGGGGGTCATCGCCTCGTTCGGCGCGGGCATGAACCAGAGCGCGATGCCGGCGCGGTTCATCCGGCAGACGGACGCCGACGTGATGATGATCGCCGGCCGCTGGACGCTCCTCGACCGATCGGCGGCGGAGGAGCTCCTCGACGCCGCGCTCGAGTACGACGTCTCCCTCGTCGCCGCAGCGGTCTTCAACTCCGGTCTGCTCGCCACGGACCGGCCGTCCGCAGGCGCGCCGTTCGACTACGCCCCGGCGGACGGCGAGGTGCTCCGGCGGGCCGCCCGGCTGGCGGAGTTCGCCCGGCGGCACCGCAGCACGCTGCCGGAGCTCGCCGCGCAGTTCCCCTTCACCCATCCGGCCGTGCATGCGGTGGTGATCGGTGCGGCGAATGCGGAACAGGTGCGGCGCAACAGCGCTCTTCTGCATAGGAGGGTGGATGACGACGTGTGGACGGAGCTGCCGGCGGCGGACGTCCCGGCGCCCCGCAGGGAAGGGGCATCCCCGGGAGTCGGACGGGGCACGCCATAGGATGAGACTCATGTTCAGCGACGACGACAGGCACGGCCCGCGGCCGCTCCCCGTTCGTCGCGCCCTCGGCGACGACGTCTACGACGCGGTGCTCGCGCTCCTCATGGACCGGACGATCGAACCGGGGGCGAGGGTGAACATCGATGCCGTGGCCAGGGACCTCGACGTCTCGCAGACGCCCATCCGCGAAGCGCTCACGCGCCTGATGTCGGATGGGCTCGTCGAGAGGCGCACCCTCAAGGGGTATGTCGCGGCTCCGCTGCTGGACGCTGCAGGCCTGCGCGACCTCTACGACATGCGCGAACTGCTCGAGCCGGAGGCGGCGCGGCGTGCGGCCGCCCGGCTCGAGGCGGAGGCGGAGGAGGAGCTCGAGGCCTCGGTGGCGCGGATGCGCTCGGCGTCGAGCCCGGCTGAGGACGAGCACTTCACGAACTACCGTCGGTTCATCGACGAGGATCTCCGCTTCCATCATCTGATCGCCGACCACGCGGGGAACCCGCTGCTCGCCGACGCGATCGTACGACTGCGTTCGCACATGCACCTCTACCGGCTGAACTTCCGGCACGATTTCGAGGAGAACACCGTCACAGAGCACGCGGACGTGCTCGCGGCGCTGCGTGCGCGCGATCCCGAGTCGGCATCGGCGGCGATGCGCACCCACATCGAGAACTCCTATGCGCGTCTCGGTCCGGTGCTGCGACGGTTCGACGGCTCCGGGGCCTGAGAATCGGATGCGCGCGTGTGCGACCCGCTCGCCGGCCGTATATGTTTCGTGTGTGCGCTCTCCATCTTCCGCTCCTCTCGAACGCCGCCAGCCCGTGTTTCTGTTCGTCGACGAGTCGGGCACCTCCGCCAACGACCCGATGACCCTTGTGGGAGTGACGGCGTTCTACGACGTCGCGAGAGCCGAGCGTCTGATCAAGCAGGCATACGATCGCGTGCGCGGCGATGCGACGCTGTGGGTGGATCAGGAGCGGCGGCGGAATTTCAGCGCCACGGGGTTCCACTTCACCGAAGACAGCGAATCGGTCCGTGGCGTGCTCTTGGATGCGCTCGGCTCGATCGATTTCCGTGCGTACGCCGCGTATGCGCGGAGGGATGACGAACGATCGGTCACGGACCTGCTCACGAACATGTACGGCACATTGCTGAGCAGCGTGCTGGCGAGATATCGCGACTTCGATCTCACCGTCGTGTTCGAGCAGAACCCCGTGATGGATCCGCTCTACGGCAAGATCTGGTCTGCACTGAAGTCGACCGTGGACGATCTCCCTTCCGCCGTCGCACTGCGAGGCACGAAGCGCGCGCCCTGTCTCGCCGTAACGGACTATGTGCTGGGTGTGACGGGAAAGCACCTCTCCGGAAAGGCGGCGGATTTTCAGACGCTGAGATTCGCCGCACTCGGCCGGAAGTACGCTTATCTGATCGACTATGACGACGATAGGCACCTAGGCGGGCGCCGACACCCTATCCTGTAGTAGCCAGGGGCGCCGCAGTTTTGGAGACGAGTCGTCTCCGTGACCTTGTGACCTGAAAGAGAGCCACTATGGCGCCCCTGGACCCTATTTTCGAGTTCACCTATCACGACTCCGCTGCCTCATTGGAGGCACCGCTCGGCCGGTCGGCTGCGGGACTGCACGTTCTTGCAGAGCGTTGCGACTCCGGCGAGGCGTATGACCAGGAGATGATGCGCGTGCGTCGCAAATGGCGCGCCGTCGCGATCCCGGACCGCGAACTCGATATCACACAGCGTCGTATCAGCGCCTTCCTGTTCCCGGTCGACATCGCCATGGGAGCGGCAGTCCACGGGTATGTCGCGCGCCGGTCCATCCTGACGAATGCAGAGCCCCATATCGGGGCGAAGCACCTCCAGAAGTTCGATATCGCGGACTTCTTCTCCAACATCACCACGGAGAGGATCACGGCGTCGCTTGAAGCGGCGGGGTTCGGCGCGGACGCCGCGACCATCATCGCCCGTCTCGTGTCGTGCGAGGGACGTCTTCCTCTCGGCGCCCGGACCAGCCCGCGGATCTCGAATCTGGTCCTGAGGGACTTCGACGAAGCGGTGATGCAGGTCGCGGAGAACGCAGGGCTCACCTATACGCGCTATGCGGATGACCTCTCTTTCAGCGGCACGCATGCTTTCGACGTCAGCGATGTCGTGGCGTCGGAACTGACGCGCCGCGGGTTTCAGCTCAATGCCTCGAAGACCCGGACGTTCAAGCATGGCCAGCCGATGTTCGTCACAGGCCTGTCGGTCTCGGACGACAAGTACCCCCGTCTGAGGAAACGTCTGAAGGCTCAGCTCCGGAAGGAGTTCTACTTCGTGGAGAAGTTCGGCTTGGACGAGCACGCCGAGAGGACAAGGCGGGATGCGCGAGAGGCGGAAGGCCGGATCATGGGCTTGTTCCACTATGCGCGTTCGATCGAGCCTGAGTTCGCGGCCGGGCTGGAGCGGAACTACCCGAAGGCGCACGCGACGTTGATTCCCCGTCGGACCGACGATCGTATCGAGCGAGTCCGTCGACACCGTGAGAATTTCCTCGACATGGTGACCGCCGCACCCGCCCAGGCTCTGCCGTTCTACACGCCGACGATCGAGCTCGGCCCGATGGAGGGACTCTCCACGACCTCCGACGGCGACTGAGAAGCCGCGCTCTCCCGCATCCACAGTGCGAGCGATCGCGAGCCGAATCGCGCACCGCCTCTGGAGCCCTCGTCGTCCAGGACCGTCGCAGAATCCCTCCGCCTACCGGTCCCCGCCGCGCGGGCGCAACCCCCTCGCCTCGTCCCGTGTCCGGTGCGAGAGTGGAGCTGACGGCCGACGCCGTCGGAGTTGAGGAGCGGCAGGCATGAGCACGACACAGGTCCCGTTCTCGGCGCGAGGACCGCTGAGCGAGATCCTTCTCGGGAGCATCGGCGATGAGGAGGGCGACAGATTCGCCGACCTGATCCGCGTCGCGACCGACGCCCTGACCGCAGTGGAGGACGTCGTCATGGACGACGACATCCAGCTCAGCCTCTTCGTGCTCTACGGCCTGAGCTATGGATCCGTGCCCGCGCTCCCCGCAGCGCTCGAGTGGGATCCGGAGCTGATCCGGGTGCGCCGCCGTCTCGAGCACGGGTTCGAGACGGCGATTCGCGAGCGCGTCCCCGTCCCTTCGCTTCCCTCTCCTGTCGCCGGTGATGTGGCCGCGGCGCTGTTCGCTCTGACATCGGAGGACGCGGGTCCCAGCCTTGCTCGCCACCTGGCGAAGAAGGCCACCCTGCAGCAGGCCGAGGAGTTCCTGATCCAGCGGTCCGTCTACACGCTGCGCGAGGCCGATCCGCACAGCTGGGCGATCCCCCGCCTGACGGGCGCGGCCAAGGCGGCGCTCGTGGAGATCCAGGCCGATGAATACGGTGGAGGCCGTCCGGAACGCGTGCACGCGCAGATGTTCGCCGAAAGCATGGCGGGCGCGGGCCTCGACGCGACTTACGGCGCCTACGTGGATGCCGTGCCCGCGATCACGCTGGCATCGCTGAACATGATGTCGATGTTCGGCCTCAACCGGCGTCTCGTCGGTGCGATCGTCGGCCATCTCGCCGCCTTCGAGATGACCTCCTCCATCCCGAACCGTCACTATGCCGACGGCTTGCGTCGCCTCGGGTACGGCACGGTGGTCACGGCGTACTTCGACGAGCACGTGGAGGCCGACGCCGTCCACGAGCAGATCGCAGGTCACGATCTCGCCGGTGCGCTGGCCGAGGCGGAGCCCGTCCTGCTGCCGGACATCATGTTCGGCGCGGCGGCGTGCCTGACCGTCGACGGTCTCGTCGGAGCGCACATCCTCGATGCCTGGGCGACCGGAGCCTCATCGCTGCGCACCGAGCGGGCCTGATCACCTGTTCGTCAGGCGTTCGTCGGATCGTCGTCGGTGCGGAAGCCGACCAGCTTGTGAGTGCCGTCGCAGAACGGCTTGATCGTGCTCACACCGCACCGGCACAGCGCGACCGTCGCCCGACGCAGGTCGACGGGCTCCCCGTCCGAACCGTAGATCCGCACGTTCCCGCGCACGATCAGGGGACCGTCCCGGTAGGCCGAGATGCTCCCGTCGGATGCCGATGCCGTCACGGGAGCTCCGTCCCGCGGGGATCCCGTGACGGCGGGCGCGTTCCTACGCCGGCCTCGTCGTTCGCCTCCGACCGGTTCGGAATCTCGGCCTCGTCATCGGGATCGATCCTGACGGTCTCCGCGGAGCCCGAATCCGCACCCGCCCCGCCGGCGGGCACCTCCTCGACGTCATCCCCCTCCGGTGACGAGCTCTTCTCATCGGACATGGCGCATCCCTTCGTCGTGATGTCGTCACGATAGACGCGCCCGCGGCCGACGGCGATCGGGTTGACCGACGGCCCCGACAGCGCTATTGGCGCTCGGAGGCTCGGTGCAGGGCGATCAGCTCGCCGCGCGGACCGGCTCCTGCTTCAGCTGACGTTCCAGACGCTTCAGCAGCGGCAGCAGCTGCGACGTCGCGGTGTCCGGATGCTCGGGGTGCCACTGCACCCCGGTGATCGGGGCGGTCTCGTGCACGACGGCCTCGATCACACCGTCCGCAGCCCGGCCGGCGACGCGCAGGCCGGATCCGAGCACCTCCACCGCCTGGTGGTGCGTGCACAGCACGGGGAGCGCGGCGTTCACATCGCGTGCGAGACCGGAATCCGGCTCGAGTCGGATGCGCATCTTGACGAAGGCGTCCGCCGCGGAGGGACCGCGGTGGTTGTGCACGGTCGGCAGGTGCTGCACGAGCGTTCCGCCGAGCGCCACGTTGATCACCTGAAGTCCTCGGCAGATGCCGAGCAGCGGCTTCTGCTGCTGCAGGGCCTCGAGAACCACGGCGATGTGCGTGCTGTCCGTGCGCGGCTCGTGATGGCCCGAGCCGGGATAGTCGACCTTGTCGCCGTACAGGCGCGGGTCCACGTCCTCGCCGCCCATCAGGATGACGAGATCCGCGGCCCGGGCGGCGGCCAGCGTGTCCGCGGTCGGCACCTCGGCGGTGGGAACGAGGAGAGGGTCCCATCCCAGCCGGTTCGCGGTCTCCATCGTCGAGGCGTTCAGCATGTCCAGCTCGGCCTGGTAGAGGGCGGCATGGGGGCGCTTCGTTCGTGGATGCAGGATCGCAACTCGGCGGGCGGCGGTGGGCATTGCGTCTCCGGTCGTTCTCAGGCCGTGTCACCCACACGACCCCGTTACTGCTGAGGTGTGGCATCCATCCTGCAAGACGAGCTTTGCGCGGCTGAGTCGCCGATGTTTCCGGGATGTTTCCGCTTCCCGTGCGATGGGGCGTCATCAGGCGGTTCTTCGGCGGGGGAGCGCAGCGGGACGAACGGATCTGGGTCGAACGGCGTTTCGACTCGCCTTCGGCTCGCTCAACGAGCGGTGGAGAGTGGCGTTCGCTGAAGAGCGGTGGAGGATGATGCTCGCCGAAGAGCGGTGGAGGATGATGCTCGCCGAGCGGTGGGGAGTGGTGCTCGCTCGACGAGAGCGCTGGCTCTCGATCCACTCCTCAGACAAGTCGACAAGCTAGGCTGTCGTTCATGGTGCACGTCCAGCGCATGCCGCTCGCCGATCAGGCCGCCGACCTCCTGCTCGAGCGCATCCGTACGGGCGAGTGGCAGCTCGGGCAGAAGCTTCCGGGTGAGACCACGCTGGCCCTGCAGCTCGGCATCGGCCGATCGACGATGCGCGAGGCGATCCGCCAGCTCGCAGGGCGCGGCGTGCTCGCCACGCGCCAGGGGGCCGGAGTCTTCGTCACCGCCCTCGACGCGGCGGAGGACTGGGATGTCGTTCTCCGCCGCGCGGACATCATCGCCGTGATCGAGGCCCGCATCGCCATCGAGGCGGAGGCGGCGGCGCTCGCCGCCGGGAGGCGGACCGCATCCGATCTCCGTGCCATCCGTCGCGCGCTCGTCGGACGGCGCACGCATCCGCCCGGGATCGAGGCGCACGTCGACGCCGACACGGCGTTCCATCGCAGCGTCATCGCAGCCGCGCGCAATCCGATCCTGCTCGAGCTCTTCGACGGCTTCACCCCTCGGCTGCGGCAGGCGATGGTGGAGATGCTCCGGCTTCGGGGCGAAGACGGCGGACGCGCCGACGACGAACGGCATGAGCGTCTCGCCGACGCGATCGCCGCGCATGACGCCGTCGCGGCTTCTGCGGAGAGCCGCAACCACCTCGCGGATCTGAAGGAGGCCTTGCGGTGACGGATGAGGTCCTCCGGCTCGATGCCGTCACGTTCCGCCGCAACGGCAAGGAGATCCTGCACGGCATCGATCTCGCCGTGCATCGCGGCGAGCACTGGGCGCTGCTCGGGCCGAACGGCGCGGGAAAGAGCACCATCCTCGGCTTCTGCGGTGCGCAGGCGCACCCGACGACGGGGACCGTCGACGTGCTGGGGCATCGCCTCGGCCGTGTCGACATGCAGGAGCTGCGTCGACATATCGGGCATGTGAACCCGCGGCATCCGATCCGCTCGGCGCTCAGCGCGACCGATGTCGTCCTGACGGGTTTCACCGGGACGGTCGAGCCGGTGATGCGCTGGACGCCGAGCGGTCCAGAGCTCGAGCGCGCCGCCGGACTCCTCGGCCTCGTCGGCCTCGACGAGCGCACCGACGTCATCTGGCCGACGATGTCGCAAGGCGAGCGCGGACGTGCGCTCATCGCCAGGGCGCTCGCCGCCGCCCCCGCGCTGCTGCTGCTCGACGAGCCGACCACCGGTCTCGATGTCGCCGCTCGCGAACAGCTCCTCGAGACGATCGACGAACTCTCGCACACGGAGGGCGAACTGGCCTCGATCCTCGTGACCCATCACCTCGAGGAGCTGCCGGAATCGATCACGCACGCCATGATCATCGCCGAGGGGAGCGTGCTCGCAGCCGGGCCGGTCGGCGAGACGATCACCTCGGAGATCATCACCGAGGCGTTCCGGCATCCCATCGATGTCGGGCACGACGGCGGGCGGTGGAGCGCCAGAGCGCGCCGGCGCGCCGCCGTCTGAGCATCGGACCGGCATCGTCGTGCGAGCCAGGTCCTGAGATGCCAGGGCTCGCGCGGCGACGCGCTCTCACTCGGCGAGCATTCACCGAGTGAGAGCGCGTCGACGATTCAGTGCGCGGCGCGATACGCCTCGACGACCGGAGCGGGGACGCGGCCGCGCTCCGAGACGGTGTAGCCGTTCGCGTTCGCCCATTCGCGGATCGCCGCGGTCTCGGGGTTGCGCGTCGAGGCCCGCTTGCGGGTCGCGCCCGAGCGCGCAGCGGATCCCGTGGAGGAACGACGCCCTGCGGCGATGTAGGGCTCGAGCGCCGAACGCAGCTCGGCCGCATTGTCGTCGGTCAGATCGATCTCATAGGAGATGCCGTTGAGGGAGAAATGAACCGTTTCCCCCTCCCCGACCTCGAGAACCGTTCCGTCGATGTCGTCAACAAGCTGATGCACGATTTTTCTGGCCATTCCGCAATTCTAGGCGCAGGAATTGTTATCCGCCAGGAATTCATTCATGACCGGGATCGATGAGCTTCAATCCGACAATGCATCCGACGAGTCCCAGCAAAAGCAGAATGCGCATCCAGGAGATATCGGAATCGCCGGTGATCATCGCCCATATGACGGTGAGGGATGCGCCGATCCCCACCCAGACGGCATAAGCGGTTCCGGTCGATATCTCACGCATCGCCCAGGCGAGGCCGAACATGGACGCGGTGAGTCCCGCGAAGAAGACGACGCTCGGCCAGAGTCTGCTGAGCCCATCGGACTTGCCGAGCGCGGTCGCCCAGACAGCCTCCAGTACTCCCGACACGATGAGGACGATCCACGACATGACGCGCTCCCGCGGAGCCAGTCTTTTCGCGCGCCGGGTACTGGTCCGCCTCGTCCGGGGCCGCGGGGGAGCAGCCGAGGTCCAGGCTAGCGGCCGAACCTGGGCAGAGCCGGTGCAGAGGTCCTCGCGAACTGCTTACGGCAGAAGCCCGGCACGCCGTGCTCTCGCGACCGCGGCGTGCCGGGTGGAGGCGTCCAACTTCGACATCGCGGTGCCGAGATAGGCCTTCACGGTTCCCTCGCGCAACCCCAGCTGTGCTCCGATCTCGGCGTTCGTCGCGCCCAGCGCCGCGCAGGCGAGAACGTCCTTCTCCCTCGGTGAGAGGTGGATCTGAGGGATCGGCCCGGTCGTCGCAGCATCGCCGGCCAGCTGCAGCAGCCGCTGCTCCAGCTCGCTGAGCCGCGTACGCAGTCCTTCGTCCTTCACGGATGCCGAGATGCTGCGGAGCTCTGCGAAGCTCTCCCGGAGCTCCTCCCGATGCGACGGCGTGAAGGTGTGCGCGGTGGACGCCATCGCACGCAGGCGCCGTCCCACCTCATCGCGGATGCGCAGCTCGGCGGCCACGGACTCCGCCACGCTCATCGCGGGCGCGGTCGTGACCCCGCCCACCGGCGACCGCTCCCACGCCCCCGCGTAGAGCACGCCCCTGGAGCGTCCGTCGACCACGATCGGGATGGCGAGCAGCGTGCGCAGCCCCTCGCCGAGGACGAAGCCGTCGTAGTCATGGGTGATCTGCTGGGACGTGCGGTAGTCGCTCGTCATCCGCGGGCGCTGCTCGGTCATGGCGCGACCGCCGAGCCCGCGCTCCGGGCGCACGCGCAGGCCCTCCAGGCTGTGCGTGCGTGAGCCGACGATGCTCGTGACGGAGACCTCGCCGTCTTCGAAGAGCCCTCCGAACGCCACCGGGAAGCGGGTGCGCCGGGCCAGCTCGCGCACCGCCTGCGCGACGAGCTCGGCATCCGACTCGCTCGAGATCGTGGAGATCACATCTACCTACTTTCGGGGGTGACGGCCCTGTTCCCCGTTTCGTAGCGTCGACCCTACCACCCGGGCGGTCACCTCCGCGCGGGGATCCGACATGCGGCAAGGAGGCCTCATGACTGACCGAATCGACGATGAATCGGCCGGAGACATCGACTACATCGCCATCGAGCAATCGCCCGCTTTCCAGGGTTTGAAAAGGACGCAGAGATCGTTCATCTTCCCTTTGGCGGCGCTCTTCCTGATCTGGTATTTCGGGTACGTGCTGCTGGCGGCCTTCGCCCCTGAATTCATGGGACAGCGCGTCGCCGGCGACATCACCGTCGGCCTGCTCCTCGGCCTCGGGCAATTCGTCACCACTTTCGCCATCACGATGTGGTACGTGGCATTCGCTAATCGCAGGATCGATCCCGTCGCCGCACGGATCCGTGAAGAACTCGAGAAGGCGCAGGAGCGAGCATGATCCGCATTCCGATGGCCGTGGATTCGACGGCCGAGAACAACCCCGTCCTGAACATCTCGATCTTCGCGGCGTTCGTCGCCGTGACGCTCTTCATCGTCATCCGCGCGAGCCGCAATAACAAGACGGCGGCGGACTACTACGCCGCGGGGAGATCCTTCACCGGGCCGCAGAACGGCTTCGCGATCGCGGGCGACTACCTCTCCGCGGCATCCTTCCTCGGCATCTGCGGCGCGATCGCGGTGAACGGCTATGACGGGTTCCTCTATTCGATCGGGTTCCTCGTCGCGTGGCTCGTGGCGCTGCTGCTCGTCGCCGAGCTCATGCGCAACACCGGCAAGTTCACGATGGCAGACGTGCTCTCGTTCCGGCTCAAGCAGACACCGGTGCGGATGGCGGCCGCCATCACCACGCTGGCGGTGTGCTTCTTCTATCTGCTGGCGCAGATGGCGGGCGCCGGCGGCCTGGTCGCCCTGCTCCTGGGGATCGACGGCCGGCTGGGACAGTCGATCGTCATCGCGGTGGTCGGCGTCCTGATGATCGTCTATGTCCTCATCGGCGGGATGAAGGGCACCACCTGGGTCCAGATCGTGAAGGCCTTCCTCCTCATCGGCGGCGCGCTGGCGATGACGATCTGGGTGCTCGCGATCAACGGCTTCAACCTGAGCACCCTGCTGGAGGCCGCCGTGGCGAACTCGCCGAACGGCGATGCGATCCTCGCGCCGGGACTGCAGTACGGCGCGAATCCCTGGGACTTCCTCTCCCTCGGCATGGCGCTCGTGCTCGGCACCGCCGGCCTTCCGCACGTGCTGATGCGCTTCTACACGGTGCCGACCGCGAAGGAGGCCCGCCGGTCCGTCGTGTGGGCGATCTGGCTGATCGGCGGCTTCTACCTGCTGACCCTGGTGCTCGGCTACGGCGCCGGTGCGCTGGTGGGACCCGAGACGATCCTGTCGGCGCCCGGCGGCGTGAACTCCGCCGCCCCGCTGCTCGCAGCGGAGCTCGGCGGTCCGATCCTGCTCGGCTTCATCTCGGCTGTGGCGTTCGCCACGATCCTCGCCGTGGTCGCCGGGCTCACGATCACGGCGGCGGCCTCCTTCGCGCATGACATCTATGCGAATGTCATCCAGAAGCGGCGGAGGAGCACGGACGGCTCTCCGGCCTCGGCGGATCCGAACGGAGAGGTGCGGGTCGCCCGCCGCACGGTCGTCGTGATCGGCATCCTCGCGATCGTCGGCGGCATCGGAGCACAGGGGCAGAACATCGCCTTCCTCGTCGCACTGGCCTTCGCCGTCGCGGCATCCGCGAACCTGCCGACCATCCTCTACTCGCTGTTCTGGCGCCGCTTCAACACCCGGGGCGCCGTGTGGAGCATGTACGGAGGGCTCGGCTCGGCGATCATCCTGATCGTGCTCTCTCCGGTGTTCTCCGGATCGGAGACCGCGATGATCCCCGGGATCGACATCGCGATCTGGCCGTTGAACAATCCCGGCATCGTATCGATCCCCCTCGGCTTCCTTCTGGGATGGCTCGGGACGGTCACGGCGCGCAGCGCGGAGTCGCGCGAGCTCGCGGCCGAGATGGAGGTGCGCTCGCTCACCGGCTTCGGTGCGGAGAAGCCCGTCCAGCACTGACCTCGTTCCTCGGAGCCGGGCGGTGCCGTCCGGACGAGGCCCCGGCTGCCTACCCGCCGGGGCCTCGTCAGGTCTGGGCCGGGGTGCGGGCGGCTGCGTTGTCGGCCTCGAGATCGATGAGGAACCGCTTGTGCTCCGGATGCGCGCCGTACTGACCGGCCGAGCCGTCCGAGCGGACGACGCGATGCACCGGCACGATGAGGGAGAACGGCGTGAGGCGGCAGGCCGTGCCCACCGCCCGTGCCGCGCCGGGGTGTCCGGCCAGCACGGCCACTTCGCCGTAGCTCGCGGTCTGCGCCCAGGGGATCCCGCAGATGGTCTGCAGCGCCGTGCGGTGGAAGCCGTCGATCAGCCGCCAGTCGAGCGGCACGTGCTCGTCGAAGCGCACGGGTTCTCCGTCGAAGTACGCGGCGGCGAGATGCGCGAGCTCGTCGGCCGCACCGGGATCGGGCTCCGGCACGGCACGCAGGCGGCGTGCGACCCCCTCCAGCAGCCAGGGGACCGTGGGATCGTCTCCTTCAGAGAGGTCGAAGCTCACGACGCCCTCGTCGGAGAACACGACGAGGGCGTCGCCCAGCGGGGTGGGAACGAAGTCGTAGCGGAAGTTCATGCCTCCATCCTGGTCGTCCCGGCGAGCGGCGGACAGCCGAGAACACGTGAATGGGGAGTACCCGGTCGGATCGGAGATTGTGCAGAGGGAGTGCGTTGAGCATCAATCCGGGGAAACCCCACGAGGATACCGGCGGACCCGGTCGTCCGCACCTACTCTGTGATATGTGTGGCGACGTGAGGACAAGTCCGCGGATGACGCGGTGACGGCTGCCTCGGTGACGCTCGGCGCGCTGGGCGAGTCATCCACCGGCGTGGGCATCTCCCATGCCGCCGACGCGGAGCGCGTTCGCCTGAGGACGGAGGCTGCCGACCTCGGAGGCCCTTCGCCTCTGATCCGGTACCGCGACGGCGTCGAGGGCGGCATCGACATCTCGAAGGCCCACCCCGGCAGCCTGCCGCAGTTCATCACCGGCCGCTCCACGCTGCTCTCGAACCTGTTCCGCGACGAGGTGGGCCTGCGCACCGCGCGTCTGGCCGCAGAGCGGATCACCGCCAAGCACACCGAGCTGCGCACGGTCCGCGGCATCGAGGCCGTGAACCTGGCCGTCGGCCTCGCCGGCTGGCGGATCGGCGGAGTGCAGTTCGCCGCACCCGTCCTGCTGCGTCCGCTCGCCATCCGGCGTCATCACGCCGACTTCGAGCTGAAGCTGCAGGGCGCCTTCGCCGTCAACCCCGAGCTCGTCCGCATCGCGCGCGAGCACTTCGGGATCGCCCTCGACGCGGAGGCGCTCGCCGCGCTCGCCTATGACGGCGGCATCTTCAAGCCGCAGCGGGTCATCGACAGCCTGCGGGCGACCACCCGTGCGATCGACACCTTCTCGGTGCAGCCCCGCCTCGTGGTCTCGGTCTTCGCCGACATCGCCAGCGCGATGGCGGTCGACAACCGCGACCTCGACCATCCCGTGCTCAACGCGCTCGCCGGTCACGTCGACGAGCGCGAGCGGCTCACCGCGCCGCGGGCGCAGCCGGACGTCACGAGCCCCGACGACCGCGCCCCGGCGTCCGACACGCTCCTGCTCGACGCGGACGCCGAGCAGGAGGCCGTCCTCGCGCGGATCGCGGCCGGTCAGTCGCTCGCGATCGCGACGCTCCCCGGCACCGGCGGCACGCAGACCGTGATCAACGCGCTCGGCGAGCTCGTCAGGGCGGGCAAGCGTGTGCTCGTGGTCTCCGCGCGCCGGTCGACGCTCGAGGGCGTGCGGCACCGCCTCGCCGGCATCGGCCTGGACGGCCTGGCCGTCGGTCCCTCCGCCGTTCGTCGCGACCTGGTCCGCGCGATCGGGCGCAATGAGAAGGCATCGGCGCCCAAGGTCAGTGAAATCGACGACGCGCTGGTGCGACTGCGCACGGTGCTGCGCGACTACCGCCGCGCGCTGACCGCTCCGGTCGCCGACACGGGCGCGTCCGTTCTGGACGCGACGCGCCAGCTCACCCGGCTGGCATCCCTCGAGCATCCGCCGTCCACGACCGCGCGGCTCGGACCGGATGCTCTCGTCCGGCTCGCAGGCGACCGCACAGCCGCCGCGGCCAGGCTCGTGCAGGCCGCCAGGCTCGGCGAGTTCCGCTTCGGGCCGGACGACTCGCCCTGGTACGGCGTGAGCTTCGACAGCACGGAGGCCGCACGCGCCGCGCACGAGCTGGCCGGACGGCTGAACGCGGCGAGCGTCCCGGCGCTGCTCGAGCGGGGCTACGAGCTCATCGCGCAGACCCGCATGCGTCCCTTCGCCACGATCGACGAGCTGGGGGAGTATCTGGAACTCCTGCAGGGGATGCGCGACTCCCTGGACCGCTTCAGCCCCACCGTCTTCGAGCGTCCGCTGGGCGAGCTCATCCAGGCGCACGGCTCCCGCCGGGATGCGCCGGGCATGTCCGGTGCGAACCGGCGCCGGCTGCGCAAGCTCGCCAAGGAGTACGTCCGTCCCGGTGTGCACATCCTCGACATGCACGAGGCGCTGCTGCGCATCCAGCAGCAGCGGACGCAGTGGCAGCGCTTCGTCGACGCCGGCGTCGCCCCTGAGATCCCGATCGGTCTCGGCGAGGTGCATGCCGCGTGGCAGCGCGCCGAGGCCGAGCTGGCCGAGCTGGACACCGCGCTCGGCCGCCGGGAGCCCCTGTCGACGCTTCCGGTCGCGCGCCTGACCCGCACGCTCGCCGGTCTCGCCGCGAGATCGGATGTCTTCGAGAACCTCGTCGAGCGCGCCACGATCCGCGACGAGCTGGCAGAGCTGGGACTCGAGCCGCTGCTGGCCGAGCTCTCGGTGCGGCACGTCTCAGAGGAGCGCGTCGCGGAGGAGCTCGAGTTCGCCTGGTGGCAGTCCCTGCTGGAGCGCGCCCTGCAGCAGGACCGCGCGCTCCTCGGCGCCAACACCGCGGTCGTCGACCGGCTGGAGCGCGATTTCCGCCTCGTCGACGAGGCGCACGCCTCCGCGGCCGGCCCTCTGCTGGCGTGGCAGCTCGCGAACCAGTGGAAGATCGCCATCGTCGACGAGCCCGCCGAGTCCCGGAACCTCCGTCGGGCTCTGACCCAGGGCGCGCCCACCACGGCGGAGATCGTCTCGGCGGCGCCGACGCTGATGTCGGTGCTCGCCCCGGCGTGGATATCCTCGCCGTACGAGGTGCCGGAGATCCCGGACAGCATCTCCTTCGACACGGTGCTGCTCGTGGACGCCGCCGCGATCAATCTCGCCGAGGCCGCGCCGGCGATCCGCCGTGCCCGTCAGGTCGTCGCCTTCGGCGACCCCGTGACGCAGCGCCCGACCCCGTTCCGGGTCGCCGTCGACGCGGATCCGGACTGGGAGTCCGAGGTCCCCTTCGACACCGTGTCGGTGTTCGAGCGGCTCGCCGAGCTTCTGCCGGTGCTCACCCTTACCCGCAGCTACCGCGCCGGCGGGGAGGATCTCGCCGAGCTCATCAACGACGCCTTCTACGGCGGCGAGATCCAGTCGCTGCCGTGGGCGGGGTCCTATCTCGGCCGGGGCAGCCTCACCGTCGACTACGTCGAGGGCGGGGTCGGGGCGCCCGATCCGGTCTCCGGCGCGGTGGAGAGCCCGGAGGCCGAGGTCTCCCGAGTCGTCACGCTGGTGGTCGAGCACGCCGTGCACCGCCCGTCCGAGTCGCTCATGGTCGTCACGGCGAGCCGCCGTCACGCCGAACGCATCCGAGCCGCCGTCACAAGCGCCTTCGCGGCGCGAGGCGACGTCACGGCCTTCGTCTCCCGCGACACGGCGGAGCCCTTCGCCGTGCTCACGCTCGAGGAGTCGGTGGCGGAGAGCCGCGACCGGGTGATCTTCTCGCTCGGCTTCGGCCTCACCAAGCACGGCAGGGTGCTCAGCGACTTCGGCGATCTGTCCACCGCGGACGGCGAGCGCCTTCTCACGGTCGGGATGACCAGGGCGCGCCGTTCCATGGTCATCGTCTCTTCGATCCGGCCCTCGGCGTTCGACGACGGGCGGCTGGAGCACGGCGCGGCGACGCTGATGTCGATCCTGGGAGGTCTCGCCGCTCGAGGCCGCGATGCGCGGCTGGAGGATCTCGCCGATCCGCTCACGCTCGCTCTTGCCAGAGAGCTGCGCCGGTTCGGAGCCTCGGTCGACGTCGACTACCGCGGCCTGCTCCCGCTGGTGGCCCAGCACGACGGCAGGGCGGTCGTCATCGAGTCCGATCCCGAGTCCCGCGGGGAGTCGTTGCGCGAGACCCTGCGGCTGCGTCCGAACGTGCTGCGCCGGCTCGGCTGGCACTACGTGCGCGTGCACGCCTTCGATCTCTACAGCGACCCGGCGACCGCGGCCGCGCGCATCGCCGAGGTGCTCGGCATCTCGGCGGACACCCAGCGCGTCGACATGGACACCCAGCCGATCGAGCGGGGCGATGTCTGACGAACCCCGCCAGCGGGTGGTCAGGGTGGCGGGAGCGCGCCGTGCGCGACTGACCCCGGCGCCCGGGAGCGATCCGGCGCCCGAGCCGCCTCGCGAGGATCCAGGTGCCGCCGCGCCCGCACAGCCGGCCGATTCCGGCCCGAACGACGCCCGTCTGCGACAGGACGTCCCTCCGCACTACTGAGCGGTGCTCTCAAAGCGACGAGCCGGCTCAGAGCACGGCGTCCTGTGGCGGACGGTGCTCTGAGCCGGCTCGGGAAAGCGGATGCCGCGGGTTCAGCCCTTGCGGAGCGCGTCCCGGATCTCGATGAGCAGCTCCTGCTCGGTCGGGAGGGTCTCCTCTTCGACGGCCGGGTTCTTCGCGGCCTGCCGCTCCTTGTACCTGTTCATCGGGACGACGAACACGAAGTAGACGACGAGTGCGACGGCGAGGAAGCTGATGACCGCCGAGATCAGCTCTCCGATCGGGAAGGTCACGATCTGGCCGTAGATGCCGGGCACCTGGATGCCGACCTTGCCCGTCGCATCCGCATCGAAGAACAGCGAGACGAGCGGGTTGATGATGCTGGACACCACGGCGTTCACGATCGCGGTGAAAGCGCCGCCGATGACGACGGCGACCGCGAGGTCGATGACATTGCCCTTGGTGATGAACTCCTTGAATCCCTGGATCACGGGAACCCCCCTTTGGTTCGTGCCTCAGCTGGAGGCAGGACTCGACGCGGGAGCCGGGGTGGCGCTCGTCGACGAATCCGATTTCGATGATGCCGACGAATCGCTCTTTCCGCCAGCACCACTCCGCGAATCCGTGCGATAGAAGCCGGACCCGTTGAACGTGACGCCGATGGATCCGTACTGCTTGCGCAGCGCCCCGCCGCATTCCGGGCAGGTCGTGAGGGCGTCGTCGGAGAAGCTCTGCACGGCGTCGAACTGGTGGCCGCACTGTGTGCAGGCATAGGCGTAGGTGGGCATGTCCGCTCCGGGTTGTCAGCGTCGCGCAGGCGACAGGGTGAGCGTCCTCGTGGGGGTGACGACGCCGTTCACCGGCTGGTCGTGCACCTCGCGAGGAAGTGAATCGAGTACCTCGGAATCATAGATCACCGCATACACCGGAGGGCATTTCTGCATGGATCCGATGGTCTTGTCGAAGTAGCCGCGTCCCCAGCCCATCCGCATACCGGTGCGGTCGACGGCCGCCGCGGGGATGATCATGAGGTCGACATCGTTCACCGCGATCGGGCCGAGGACCTCGCCGGTCGGCTCCGGCAGGCCGAACAGCCCCTCGGAGACCTCGTCGGTGTCGTTCGCGACGGCCCAGTCCAGCAGCCCGTCCGCGCGGGTGACGGGCAGCAGGACCCGGATGCCGCGACGCACCGCCCTCGTCACGAAGTCGCGCGTTCCCGGCTCGGTCGTCGTGGAGAGGAAGCAGGAGACGGAGGTCGCGCCGAGCGTGTCCACGAGCTCGTCGAGCCGCTCGCCGATGGCGGCCGCCGCGGCGTCCCGCTGCGCCTCGGAGAGCAGCTGGCGCCGCTCGCGGAGCTCGGCGCGCAGTGCGCGCTTGGCGTGCTCGACGTCGTTCGGCATGCTCCGATTGTAGGCAGGTGCTCCAGTAGGCTGTGCCAATGGGCACACAGAAGATCAAAGCCGTCATCCCCGCCGCCGGCCTCGGCACGCGCTTTCTCCCTGCCACGAAGGCCATGCCGAAGGAGATGCTCCCCGTCGTGGACAAGCCGGCGATCCAGTACGTCGTCGAGGAGGCCGCCGAGGCGGGCATCGACGACATCCTCGTCATCATCGGACGCAACAAGAACGCGATCTCCAACCACTTCGACTCCGTCCCCGAGCTCGAGGTGAAGCTGATGGAGAAGGGCGACACCGGTCGCCTGGAGCGAGTGGTGAAGTCCAGCGATCTCGCAGACATCCATTTCGTCCGCCAGGGCGAGCCCAAGGGGCTGGGACACGCGGTGCTCCGGGCCAGGACCCACGTCGGCGACAGCTCCTTCGCCGTCCTGCTCGGAGACGATCTGATCGATGAGCGCGACCCGCTGCTGACGCGCATGATCGATGTGCACGAGCGCACGGGCGCGGCGGTGATCGCCCTCATGGAGGTCGACCCCGCCAGCATCCATCTGTACGGCGCCGCGGCGATCGAGCCGACCGAGGAGGCGGACGTCGTGACCGTGACCGGACTCGTCGAGAAGCCCGCGGCGGAGGACGCGCCATCCAACCTGGCCGTGATCGGGCGCTACGTGCTGCCGCCGAGCGTCTTCGAGATCCTCGAGCGCACCGAGCCGGGCAAAGGCGGAGAGATCCAGCTCACCGACGCTCTGGAGGAGCTGGCCACGGCCGGCGGTCCCGGCGTCGTCGGCGTGATCTTCGGCGGTCGTCGCTACGACACCGGTGATCGCGTGGACTACATCAAGGCGATCGTGCAGCTCGCCGCCGATCGCGACGACCTGGGCCCGGACCTCCGTCCGTGGCTGAAGGAGTTCGCCGGCCGCCTCTGAGGACCGGTGGAGGACGACATGGACCTGATGGGCGGTCGCCGTCACGGGCCGGTGGAGCTTCGGCTCATCCGGGCCCGTGACGCGCGCCCGCTCCAGCACGAACTGCTGACCAACCGTTCCTGGCTGCAGCCCTGGGAGGCGACGATCCCGAACGGCGTGGCCTCCTTCGACATGCGCGTGAGCATCCGGCGGCTCCTGCAGCAGTACCGGGAGGGCGCCGGGTATCCGTTCGTGATGGAGTACGAGGGCGAGATCGCAGGCCAGTTGAACATCTGGGGTGTCGCGCGGGGATCGCTGTGCTCGGCGACGATCGGCTACTGGGTGAGCGAGCGCTTCGCAGGCAAGGGGATCACCCCGACGGCCGTCGCTCTCGCCACGGACGCGAGTTTCACCGAGTTCGGGCTGCACCGGATGGAGATCTGCATCCGCCCGGAGAACGCGGCCAGTCTCCGGGTCGTCCAGAAGCTCGGCTTCCGGTACGAGGGATTGCGCCGCCGGTACATCCACATCGACGGGGACTGGCGCGATCACTACGCCTTCGCGCTCACCCGTGAGGACGTCCCGCAGGGGGTTCTCGCGCGGTGGGTGCAGGGCGCGGCGCCGGCGGATGCGGCGGCGATCCCGCCCTCGGACCGGCTCTCGATCTGATTCGCGGACGACACGCGTCCGGAGTCCGGGGCCGGGGGCCGACGGTCCCTTACCGTTGACCCTATGAACGGGCCGGTGCTGAGCGGGGGAGTGATCGTCCTCGTCGCCGTGCTCCTGTGGATGCTGTACCTGCTGCCCAGCTGGCGTGGTCGGCATCAGTACTATGCGGCGGAGCGCAACGCCGTGCGGCTCAACCAGGCCCTCCGCGTCCTCGCCGAGACGAGCGAGACGCCGGAGGAGGTCCGACTGGAGCTCAACGCCCGCACGGCCCTCGCCCAGCAGAAGCTCGCCAGGCGCGTGCAGTCCGAGAAGGAGGCCGCCGAGCTCGTGCGGCTCCGCGAGGAGCTGGCCACGGCTCAGGCCGATCCCGCGCTGCGGCAGGCGCGTGCGCGTCGGCGCGTGCGGGTGGCGGCCTTCGCCGTGCTGCTCGCAGGTCTCGCGGTTGCCGGGCTCGGTGCGTGGCAGCTCCTCTCGACGGGCGCTCAGACCCTGGTATGGGCCGGAGGGGCGACCGCGCTTCTGAGCCTTCTCGTCCTGCAGCGGATGGCCTCGGTGGTCGCGCGTGCCGCACGCCGTCCTGCGGTCGTCGTGGAGGATGCCGCTGTGCGCGAGTCTCCTCCGCTGCATGACCAGGGCGCGGCCTCCTGGACCCCTCGTCCGCTGCCGCAGCCGCTCGTGACGGTCGCCGGCTCCCGCGCTCAGGTCGCGCGCGCCGAGATCGAGGCGAAGGAGGATCTGCGCCATGCGGCGCGGATCGCCGAACTGCGCGAGCGCGCTGCGAGCATCGCGTCCGAGGAGCCGGTGAAGCTGGAACCGGCCGCCCGGCTGGATTCGCCGTACGCGAAGATGGGCTTCGTCGACGATGCGGAGATCGAGGATCACGTCCGGCAGCTGCTCGCCCGTCGTGCGGTCGGCTGAGACGCCGTTCCGGGATCGTGCCGGCTCCGCCGGCCGTGCCTGCACGTCAGAATGCCATGCGGATCGCAGAGGCGGGGTCGGCGGAGCCGGGGCCGAAGGGCGACAGCCCGGCATGCGACCGGACTCTCGGCTCATCACGAGGGTGGGGGCTGGATCCCCGCCGTCATGCCGAAACGCCTGGTCAGCGAGGTTCGTCGCGTCCGACAGGGATGCTTGGACCGGTCTGCACGGACCGAATCTCGGGATCAGCGTGATCCTCCGGCTGAACGCTCCACGTGCCGTGAACTGACTCGTGAAGAACTCGATCTGATCGTATCGAGGTTCCGCGGCGGGTACCGATGGAGGTCATCGCGGTCGATCTCGAGATCGACCGATGCAAGGTGCGGAAGGTGCTCTATGAGACGTTCCGTGTCTTCGCCGACGAGTCCGATACCTCGGACCGCATGATGCACAAGCGCTGTCAGAGCGCACGTGCGGACCTGGCGATGGAGAGGCTGCACCGACGCGGAAGCGCTGACGGAACAGCATGAGCCCGGCCAGGGGCACGCGCTGGCATTCCGGTCGCTGAGCGCTGCTTCGCGCCCTTCTAGAATGAGGGCCATGCTCTGCTTTCGCGTCGGTCCCATCGCGTATCCCGTGGGCGGCGCCGAGTTTCTGGGGTCGTTCTTCGACACGACTGCCGTGCTGCTCGAAAACGGCTCGCGAGGCAGCCGGTACGCGACTCTCGCATCCCTCTACGAAGTCGGTGAGCTGCCGCCTGACCACACCGCCGCAGCCAGACAGGAGCTTGGCGAGGTCGCTGAGGCGCTGCGGTCGTTCGCGCCCTCCGCTGTGGTCTGGGACATCGACGATCGCACACGTCGTCCGCCCTGGGGCGGCGACATCGCATCAACGATCACAACGCTCGCCGACTACCACGTGACCTCCGATGGCCGCCGCCTCATCACGGTCCTCGACACGGCGCTCGAGGCCGCGGATCGCATCGGCAAGCCACTTCGCATCGGATCATCCCCGCCACTTCCGCGGCCCGCATGAGCGCTATCTCGCGGGCCGTGTCTCGGGATTGATCCGTCGCGTTCGCCCTGCGGTCAGGACTGCTTCCGGAGGCGAGCTGCGGCGATCCATTCAGCGTAGGTCTGAACACTGTGATCAGCAGAGGGGGCGGGGAGAAGCGTGCCGTCGCGCATCGCCTTGCCGAAGCCGCCGGGGAGGGTGACTTCCACGATCGCGCCTTTGCCGCCTATCGCTCCCGCGTATGCCTTCACCATGTCCACCATTCGGAGCTGCTCCGGGCCGGCGAAATCGGCCGGACGCCCGACGGGCTCTCCCTCGGCGAGCAGGACGAGGCGTTCACCGACCTCGCGTGCAGCAACCGGCTGCGAGAACATCTTGGGAACGACGGCGATCGGGCCGAACTTCATCTGGCCGTAGAGCTGCTGCGCGAACTCGTGGAACTGGGTGGCGCGAAGAATCGTCCACGGCACACGGCCTGCACTCACGAGACGCTCCTGCACCTCTTTTCCGGCGTAGTAGCCGAACGGAGCCTTGTCGCTGCCGACGATCGAGAGCGCGACGTGGTGGGGCACGCCCGCGGTCTTCTCGGCGGCGAGCAGGTTCGTCGTTGGGCTCTGATAGAACTCTCTTGATTTCGCGGCTGACTGCGTGAGAACCGAGGAGACGTCGATGACAGCGTCTGCTCCGTCGAGCCGCGGGGCGAGACCGATGCCGGTCATGAGGTCCACTCCCGTGGTGCGGGAGAGGACGACGACGTCATGCCCTCGCTCGCGCGCGATGTCGACGACGTGTCGGCCAACGGTGCCGGTTCCTCCGGCGACAGCGATTCTCATCTCATTCTTCCTTTCGATTCAGCGGCACCCGTCGAGAGCCGGGCAGCGTGAGGATGGAGGTCATAGCTCTCCAACGTGGATCAAGTGCTCGTTGAATGGGCAGTCCATCGTGAGCGGTTTCTGCCCTCCCCACGGATGCAGGAGGCTCTTCACCTCACCCGCTATGCATTAAGACGAAGCAGTCGGGCTGAATGTGATCAGTCGTGATTCCAGGTGCGTAACTTGTCCGGGTTCAACACGAACCAGAGATCAGTGACGAGGTCGTCTCTCACCTCGAAGCTGAGTACGCCGGCGACGACACCGTGCTGGCGGAAGACCAGGCCAGTGCGCGAGTTGACGGTTTCCAGGCGGGTTTCCAGTTCGCTCTGCTTCGCCAGCACCCCCAGTAGGAAACGCGCCACGTTGTCGTCGCCCCTGACGGGCTTGAGCGCTGCCCTCACCTTCCCACCGCCGTCGACCAGGGCCACGACGTTCGGATCGAGCAGACGCAGAAGAGCAGTGAGATCCCCGCTGTCACAGGCGGCCCAGAACTCTCTGACAACGGCGCTGTGGCGTTCGACCGAGGATTCGCGTCGTCGGCGCTCGGCGATGTGTCGACGAGCGGAGGAGGCGAGCTTCCGGCACGCCTGCGAGGAGCGCCCGACGATCTCAGCGATCTCGTCGAACGACAGGGCGAACACGTCGTGCAGCACGAACGCCACTCGTTCCGCGGGAGTGAGCGATTCCAGCACGACGAGCAGCGCCATCGTGACGGAGTCATCCATCGTGACCCGGTCCAGGGGATCTGCAGCGGTGGATGATCCCCCGACCGCGGTGTGCGACAGCGGTTCGGGCAGCCACTCGCCCACGTATTCCTCGCGCCGGCGCCGGGCTGAACCGAGCACATCGAGGCAGATGTTCCCCGCGACGCGGGTCAGCCATGCCTGCGGGGAGCGGATCTGGTTCCGCTCCCCGTCGGTCAGGCGGAACCATCGCGCGTAGGTCTCCTGAACAGCATCCTCCGCATCGGCCGCGGTGCCCAGCATCTGAAACGACAGGTTGAGCAGATGCTGACGTTCGCCAAGCACCTGCGCCAGAGACATGTCATCAGAATCCCTCTTCATCTCATCCTCCGATTCCTGCATGACTAAGACGACACAGCTGAGCAGAGCGGGACGTCTGGCAGACGTCCTCCGGCCGCCGTCACTACACGGTGACACACGAGAACCTCCGCGGGTCGGAGCAGGAACGCTGGTAGCGCCACTCTGCCCGGGAGGTTCTCGTCACGTCACCACAACCGATCGAGCGGCCTCATCGACCACAGGATCTAGGGAGCCACGGGGAAGCGGCTGCTGATCGCGATGCGGTTCCAACTGTTGATGACGATGGCCAGCCAGGTGACAGCGGCGATCTGCTGATCGTTCAAGATCGACTCGGGGTCGACACCGCGGTTGTGGAGCCGTCCAGGATCTCCGATCATCGTGACGCGCTCTGTGATCTGAAGCGCCGCCTGCTCCTCCTCGGTGAAGTACTGAGACTCCCACCAGCCCGCGATCACGGCCAGCCGATCCGGGGACTCTCCGTGCTTCAATGCGTCCGCGCTGTGCATCTTGAGGCAGAAAGCGCAGCCATTCAGCTGAGACGCACGCACCTTCACCAGCTCGACGAGCAGGGGCGACAGACCCGCGTCGACCCCCGCCGCTGCTGCCTGGTTTCCGAACTCGGCCATCGCCTGGTACGGGGCCGAGTAGACCTTACTGATGTTCACGTGCGACACGTCTTTTCCTCTCTCAATGGGTGCAAGTGCACTCCCATTGATTCAGACGACGTAGCAGGCGGAAGTGTGAGGTCCGGCCCCGCAAGGCTTGCGATGAGCTCGCCGCCACGCAGATCGCGCGTCGGGACTGCCCGAAGAGGAAGGACCGGATTCCACGATCGGGTGCCTCTCGGGGACTGCGGCAAGGAGTCCGAGCCCTCAGCGTGCGTGGACTCGTCTGAGGGACATGTCGCGACTCATCACAATGGTGGACCTGAGGGTGTCTGGGTTCATGACATCGCGACAGGCGAAGCACTCTCCACCCACACGATCGATCCAGACCGTTCATGCTGGCGAAACCGAAAACGAGAACCCGGCCGATGGCCAGGCTCTCGCTCGTGACATATCTCGCGACTCATCTGCGACCTATGTCGCGACTCATCACAGGGTGGACCTAAGGGGATTCGAACCCCTGACCTCCTCGATGCGAACGAGGCGCGCTACCAACTGCGCCATAGGCCCTTGAACCTCAGACAGATTATCACGATCCCGGAGGGGGAACGTCCACCGCATCCCGTGCAGCGGAGCTTCGCGGGGGAGGGCGGAGAGCATCCGATGCGCGCGCGGTGCGCCTGCCCCCGGCGCGCCGGCATGCCGCGCATCCATCCACGATCTCCGATCTCGCACGGAGGAGATGACCTCTCGACGGCGAGGTCTCGGGCCCGCTCGACTCCGACGACGTGCCTTCCGCTACATCGGCGACGGGGGAGCGCTCTCCGACGAGAGTTCGCGAGCGAGCTCCGGATCGACGGTCTCATGGGAATAGACCACATCGTCCAACGGCAGTACGTCCGGAAGGACCGTGTAGTCGGGGTCCTCGCCTGGACGTTTGCGGTGACGGGCCATCATGCTCCTCTCCTGTCGAATCGGTTCGGCAGTCATCATCGAGGCTGCGAGCCTGACAGCCACGCCTGAGCTGTGCCGGCCGGGCCGCCAGGAGCGGGCCGGCCGCCACCGCGCCGGGTCACGGCATCACGATGGGACATGTCGGGAGGTACATGCCGCACAGGGAAAATCTATGCCGTCCATCGGATGCACCCGGACCGAGTTGCGGAGTCGTTAAAACGGCGTGAGTGAACGGTTTCCGCCGCCGGGCATCGTCCTCCCTGTGTGGGCGGCGCCCTTTCCGTAGTCTCTAGACCATGGAGAGTCCTCAAGAGCGTCGTCTGTATCCGAAGAGCGTACGGCGGCGGCGCACCATCGTGAACGCCGCTATTCCTCTGCTGGCCGCGAGCGGCTATCGAGGTCTCTCGATGCGGCAGGTCGCCGAGCGCGCAGGACTGACGCAGTCGGGCCTGCTGCACCAGTTCTCCTCCAAGGACGAGCTGGTGCGGGCGGTGCTCGATGAGCGCACACGACGCTCCGGCGCGGGCATCGCTCAGATGCGGGACTTCGAGCCGACGCGCATCATGATCCGCAATGCCGCCGAGCATCCTGAACTGACCCGTCTCTACTTCGCCATGGTCGGGGAGGCCTCCGACATCGGCCATCCGCTTCACGACTACTTCGTGAACGACTTCCACTGGAAACGTCGTGTGTTCGCCTTCGGATTCTCCCTGGCGAAGACCTTCGGGGACGTCCGCGCGGACATCGACAGCCGGGAGCTCGCCGAACTGCTCATCACCCTGATGGACGGCCTGCAGACGCAGTGGCTCTACGAGAAGGAGATCGATCTCGTCGTCTCCTACGATCGCCAGCTGCTGCGCGTCGCCCCGGTGTTCGGCGCGAGCATGCGGGTCGTGCAGAAGCTCGAGCAGTACAACGCGGAGCATGACGCGAGGATGCGATCACGGTGATCGGCGCGGCGAGGATGCGGTCCCGTGGCTCCAGCGCCGTCGTCGACGCGCAGGTCTGCCTCAGTCCTCGGGCCCGCCCCGACGACGCCTGCGCAGGATCGTGATCAGGATGCCGATCGCGATGAGCAGGAGAGCAGCGGCGATCCAGGGCAGCATCGGAGCTCCACCCGTGGTCGCGAGCCCAGGGCTCGGAGGAACGCTCACGGAGTCGCAGTCGTTCGCGGGATCGGCGTCGTCGGGGGCTGAGACGCATGCCAGATTCGCGATGTCCGCTCCGCCCGAGAGCACGCGCACGCGGATGGTGACCGTCGTCGACTGTCCCGGAGCGAGTCTCTCACCGGTGGCGCGGACGCTGTTCCCGCTGCTCTGATCGGTCCAGCCGTCAGGGACGGCGACATCGACGACCTCGAGGGTCGTGGGGACGTCGTCGGTGATCGCGGGGGCGAACGCGGGACCTGCGCCACGGTTCGTCACGGTGAGGTCGTACTCGAACTCGCCGCCGATTGTATAGCCGACGGCAGGAAGGCCCGCTGCGGTCTTGTCCATCTCGAGGTCCGGCACGGAGCGATTGTCGAAGTGGATCTCCGGCCAGGCGGACCCGGCTTGATTCTCGTACCAGGTGGACGTGGTCTCGCTGCCGTCGGATCCCGTGATGACCGAGGTCGCGGAGAGGAACCCGTCGGCGTCGAACTCGGGCGTCACGCAGATTGTGAACTCCCGGTCGTCGTAGACGACGGCGGGATCGGCGCCGCCGGGCGGGGCGATCTCCGTGTATGCGTAGCAGAAGGTCTGCCCGGCCGCATCGACGGTGAAGTTGGTATCACCGCCCGTGGCCATGAGCGACGGCTGGCCCGGTGGCGTGGACGAGGTGGCCAAGTCGACTCCCTCGGGGTAGGGGATGCCGCCCATGGCCGCAGAAGCCTCGTCCAGACCTCGGACGTTGAACCAGAACTGGGAGTCGCTGATCGCCTGATCGTCGAAATGCTTGTAGACCAGCGTGCGGAACTCTCGTCGAACGGCGTTGTCGAACCGCTGCCCGCTGTCGGAGGCGACGTCGGCATGCAGGCTCCCGTCTCCGTCGTCGGTCACCGTGACGGTGATGGTCTTGACCTGGGCGTCGTAGGCCACGACGGGATCCGCGGGATCCGGTACGAGTTCGCGGATCTCGTATGCGTAGACGCCCGCGGCGGTGAACGGGATGTCCTCGAACGCGCCGATCCTGGCCTGGTCGGCGGCGACAGCGGATTCATCGTCGATGGTGACGGTGTCACCGGCGGGTGGCATCGGCACGGAGCCGGCGTCGCCGACGGGGGTCAGGCGGAACTGGAATGAACGCCCCGTCCACTGGTCGCCGGCGAGACCCTTCAGAAGGGGGATGTCGGCAGTGGTCGCCGCGGGCGTGTAGGCGTTGTCGAACCGGATCGTGGGGGCGTCGTCGTCGCGGGAGTCGTAGGAGGCGACCTCCGTGCCGTCGGCCTCGACTCGCGTCAGGGTGTACAGAAGATCCGCGTCGGGGTCGAATCGGGGCGTGATGTACGCGTCGTACACGGTCGCGTCGTAGCTGACGCGGGGGGCCGTGCCCTCGCGTTCGACGATCGTCGCGCGGAACTCCTGTCCGATGTCGGCCTGGGTGAAGGTCATGCCCTCGAGACGGGCGACGAGCAGGCTCTGGCCGGCCGTCGCGGTATCGGGGTTCGCGAGTGTGAACGTCGGGGAACCCCAGCCGAGCTTGGCCTGCAACGCCTCGTCGACGGTGACGTCGAAGAGGAACTCCCCTTCTCGCTGATCGCGTCCGGCGAGCACTTTGTAGAGCTCAGCGCCCGCGTAGAGAGCGGAGCCCTGATAGGCGTTCACGAAGTCGTCGGCGGACGCCGGAGCGGGGTCAGCGGCGCCTCGGATCGTGACGACCGCGTCGAGCCGGTCGTCGTCGAGCTGATCGACCACCCGGACGTCGTAGATCAGCGCATGCGCGTCGTAAGCGATCCCGTTCTGGCCGGTATCGCGTTCCGTGATCCTGAACGAGTACAGGCCCTGCTTCGCGAAGGTGATCCCGTCGAACGCTCCGGTCGTCTGGACCCCGGCATCCGCGGGGCCGGTGACGGTTGCGGCCGTGTCAGCGGGCATCGTGATCCAGCCATTGGCCATCGCGGTCTCGGTCGCCGCGGAGGCGGGGGCGAGATCGAACACGAACGCGTCGGCCGCCGTCATCGCACGGCCTGTGAGGGCCTTGCTGAACGGCAGCTCGACTGCTGTCGTCGGCAGCGGGTCCAGAGTGTTCAGCAGAGCGGGCGTTCCGTCGATCTCCGCGAGGCCGAGGTACTCGCCGCTGTCGGGATCGCAGGCTCCCCACGGCGCATCCGGCGACGGGCCGCTCGAGTCGGCGATCGTGGTCAGGCAGTAGGTGACGACGGGTTCGACGATGACGTTCTCGGGGTCCGTGTCATCGATGACGACCTGTGTGCGGAAGAACCACTTGTCCTCCGAGTAGTCCACGCCGGGGGCGCCGCCTTCCGGAACCTCCTCGGCCGTGTAGTAGAACGTCCGGCCTGCGTCATCGGCGGAGAACGTGAGCGGAGGCGAGACGATCGACGAGCTGCCCGATGTGCTCACGACGTCGACGGTGGTCGTTCCGGAGGTCGCGGGCGGGTCCGCTCCGAACAGGGGGGCTCCGGTCTCGGGCTGCGGGTCGACGACGGCGAACCGGAATGTGTAGTCGGCGATCGGCGGGCGCAGCTGCCCCGGTGCGGTGAGGGAGTGATCCTCGACGAGCTTGACGATGCGCAGGGGGCGCTGGAAGTCGCCGGCGGTGAAAGCGTTCCCGAACACCGCGCCCTGTGGGTCGGTGACAGGAGCCGGCGGCGTCGCCGCGGTGCCGTCGTCCTCCACCGCGCGCAGCAGCTGTGTCGAGAAGACCTCCAGCGCGCCCTCGCCGTTGTCGCGCACATCGACACGCCAGATGTACTCGGCATGGGAGTAGGTCATTCCCGCCGCAGCGCCCTCAGGTTCGAAGATGCGGTAGTCGTAGACGCCGGGCGTCGTGAACGTCGCGCCGGGGAAGGCCACGGTCGGATCGTCCTCCGTGGCGGAGACCGTGACGCAGCCCGTCGCCGGATCGGGACCGGTGCCGGGCGGAGCGGGCGCGGCGGGGTCGGGCGCTTCGCCGGCAGGGCAGAGCCGGAAGGGGAAGGCCTCCCCGTCGAGCCAGTCGCGCCCCGTCAGCGACTTCGTCGCCGACGGGGCGTCCTCCACCGTCGCGGGGTCGGCGCTGTAGACATTGCGGAACTCGACGGCCGGGGTCGTGGTCTGCGGGGTGGTGATCGTGCCGGTGCCGTCTGCGGGAGTCACCGTACCGGGCGCATAGCCGGGCGGCGGCGATTCCTCGGTCACCGTGTACGTCGTGCCCGCCGGCAGTCCCTGCACGAGGGCGGCTTCCCCGTCCCGCAGCTGCAGGGTGCCGCCGTCGGAGATCGTGTCCGTGCGAGTCGTCCCGTCGACTCCGTTGATGGTGGTCTCGAACGCGCCCGCCACAGGCTCCCCGCCGCTGGTGAGCGAGACCCGGAAGGTGAACAGGGTGGAGGCGTCGGGGCTGAGCCCGGCCGGATGGTCGACGACCTTGGAGATCCGCAACGTCCCAGGGACGGCGTAGGAGAGCCATCCGTTGTTGCCCAGTCGCACCCGGACGCCCGGCGTCGTGCCAGGGGAGAGAGCGGTGAGGTGGCTCCACTGGTCCGTGTCCGTCAGATTCCCGCCGGGGTCGGTGCAGACGGGGGAGTTGTTCGCCTCCTGGGGCCAGGTGATCCCGCCCTCCGCGCACTTCTCGGTGTCGAGGGCGTGCGGCCGCAGAGTCATGTCGTACAGGCCCTCGGGGGCGTGCATCTGCCCGGCCATCGGGTGACCGGCGGGATACGCCGCGACGGTGATCGTGCCGTACTCGCCGTCCAGCAGTGCGCGCTTGGAGGTGCGCAGGGGGAGATGGTCCTTGGTCACGGTGTCGTCGCCGTTGAGGGTGTACCGCGGATAGCAGTGGAACACCGGCGCATTCGCCATCGCGCCAGGAGAGACGATCGCGTTCCACTCCGACTGCGTGAGGGGATCGGTGCATGTCTCGTTCTGCCACAGCGACGTGTCGTAGCCGTAGAGGTAGTAGTCGTTGGACTCTGCGGGCTGGAACGTCGCCGCGGACGACGCGACGTCGGCGCCGTCGACGGACTCGTAGTCGTTCGTGTAGAACCGCACGCGACCGTCGGCCGAGTTCGCCGCGACGTACTGCGCCAGACGCTCCTTGTCGCCGTAGGCGTTGCCGTTGATCCCGTCGATGACGGAGGGATCGGCGACCGCATCGGCCACGCCCGCCTTGGGAGCGGCGTCGTAGTACACGTGCACCGGATGCTGCGCCGTCCACGTCATCGACACCGGATCGCCCGATGCGTCCTCCACGACATGGGTGTCCCGCATCGGCAGAAGAGACACCGGGATCCTGACCGTGACCTTGTCGCCGACCGCCAGCGCCGGGTTGCGTTCGACCGTGATGATGATGTTCGACAGGGGCGTCTCGGGGAACAGGTCGTTCGCGTCGAAGGATCCCTCGAACACGTACTGCGAGACGTTCCCGTTCACGAACGGCGAGCCGGGGACCTGCGTCTCGAACGTGTACGGCTCGCAGTCGTCCTGATCTCTGGTGCCCCGATCCACCTGGCAATACGTGATGCGGGGCACATCGGTGACCCGCATGAAGTCGCCGAGAGGGTCGGTGAACGTCACATAGCCGTCCGCGTTCGGGTTCGGCGATTCGACGTCGATCGGCAGCACGGGCTTGTTCTGGATGATCTGGTTCGCCAGGCCCTCGAAGATCTCGATCAGCTGCTCTGTCGACGCCGCAGGGGAGAACGACTCGTTGTAGCGGAGATCGGTCACGTCGTAGGCATTGTTCGGCGCCGTCGGATGGGTGACCGTGAAGAACTGATTCGGGTTCGAGTTCGCCCCGTTGATCGGCACGGACGCCGAGGAGCCCGACGAATACGTGGCGAAGGCGTTCGTGAAGCCCTGGAACATCGAGTTCGCCGTGCTGCCCAGGTTCGTCTTCGGGTCCAGCGTCGCCAGCGCGAGATTGCGGCCGTTCGCGGTGAGGCTGTCGATGCCGAGGCCGACCGTGTAGACGAGCGCCTTGACGTCCTCGAGCCCGTTCGCCGAGTTGTAGGCCTCGTCGTTGTACACGTCGTCGATACGGTTCTTGTAGTAGGCGGCGGTCATCGCCGCCTTGAACCCGTTGCCGTAGTACTGGTTCTGTCCGGGGACCTGCGGCCCCTGGTTGCCGCCGGAGGGTCCGGGCGCCCACCATGTCGCACTGGTGGCGGAGTAGGTCGGCTCGCCGTCGGTGAACACGATCACGCTCGGGATCCGCTGGGTGTCTCCGGTGACTCCCGTGCCCGCAGGAGGCGAGGTGAGCAGCCCCATGCCGGTGGCTATCCCCCGCTGGATGTTCGTGCTCTGGGACACGCCTCCCGCGGAGCCGACCGTCAGCGAACCCGTCCCCACCCGCAGGGTCATGTTCCCGTTCGCCGATCCCGGTGCGCTGAGGGTGACGTAGGTCGTCGGAGTCGGGGCGTCTCCCGGCTCGCACGCCGCCGATGCCGATCCCGGCACGGCGGTCGGCGTCCCCAGCGCGTGAACCACTCCCGAGTCGTTCCCGAACTGCACGATCCCTATCCGTGCCGAGGGATCGGCGCAGACGATCGTGCGGATCGCCGTGTTCACGCCCTGCGCCATGGCGAAGGCCCTGGACTGCTGCCAGTTGCCGGGATCGTTGCAGTATCCGTCCGACGATGCGCCGGCCTGCACGCACTGGGTCATCGACGTCGAGTTGTCCAGGATCAGCGCGAGGTCGATCGAGATGCTGCGCGTCGAGCTGATCTGACGCGTCGATCCCAGCGCTGACAGGACGACCGAGAACTCATCCGTGTGCAAGGTCATCGGATCGTCCGGATTCCCTTGCCCTGCAAGGTCGGCGTCATCCTTGAACACCGTCTTGTCGACCCAGATGCGGCCCGGATCCAGTGACACCGTGTAGATGTCCTCGTCGTCCGCCTGAACGCCCGGATAGTCGTGGAACGATGCGGTGTCCCGCACCTTCTCGACCGGTGTCTCGCCCCCGGACACGGGGAAGGGCGTCGGTTCGTCCGCGCGCGCCGAAGGAGCGCTCACGACTCCGCCCGTGATCGAGGCGGCCGCGATCAGCGCGGCCGTCAGGAGAACGCTCATTCCCCGTCGCATACCGACATGATGCCGGATCCGGCGGCCGTGGTCATCCTCTTCCGCGACGGAAAGCCGTGTGGCGCGCGCCCTGCTCCTCGCGCGGGGGGTGAGGGGCATGATCCGGCCGCCGTTCATGATGTGCAGGCCCGGAGAGGGCACAGAAGGAGCGGCCTCATGTGCACCGGCTGTGCCCGACCGAAACGGTCGGGCACAGCCGGCTCGCGCGCCTGGGGTCGCGCTCGGGTAAGAGATATCCCCCATGGGTAACCTAGCCCGGGGGGTCTCGCCGACGACGTCTGTTGGCGGAAACGTTAGAACGGTGCGAGTGAACGGTTTCCCGCGGGCGACAGGCGAGGCGGGCTCCTCGTCCGCGCGATCTCGTTGATCCTCGCCGATGCGATCCTGCGCGTCCCGAGACCGATCATACGAGCCCCATGGCGCGCCAGATGCGGGCGATGACGTCGAGCTGGGCGGGGTTGTAGAGGTCGATCATCGCATCGACGACCGTGCGGGCGAAGGCCGACTGCTCGCGGATGCTGGGCGGGAGCGCGTCCGCGGGGAGAGGATTCGCGGCGAGGAGATCAGATGTGTGCGGGGTCATCTGCTCGGCGAGGCGCGCTCGGGTCTCCTCATCGGCGTCGGCGGTGAGCGCGTCGAACTCGTCGAAGGCCGGCGTGCGCGCGAATCCTCGGAGGATCGAGCTCCAGTGGGCGAGGCCCTGGTCTCCGGCCACCTGTGTGATCACGGCGTACAGGGACCGGTCCGCTGCCGAGAGCTCCGCGCCCTTCGCCGCCACGGCGGCGGGAAACGGCAGATCGGTCTCGACCGGCGTGCGGCGCAGCTCGCCGATCTCCTTCCGCGCTCGCTGCAGTTGCGCGATCGTCGAATCGAGATCCTTCTCGATCGCGTCCAGCGTGGCATCCAGATCCCCGGCATCCTGCAGAACCGTCCTGATGGTCGACAGCGGAATGCCGAGGCGCGTCAGCCGGCGGATCTCGAGAAGCCGCACGAGATGCTCCGTGCGGTACGACTTGTAGCCGTTCGGCTGCCGTTCCGGCTCGTCGAGGAGTCCGATCTCGTGGTAGTGGCGCACCGTGCGGAGCGTGGTGCCCGCGAGCCGCGCGACGTCGCGTGTGCTCCAGCTCATCGGCGGTTCCCTTCTCCCGTTCTTGAGTATGCCGTAACGGCATGGTGTCCACTGGTGCGATCCGCCGCCATGGGGGCGGCGGATCGACTTTCGGAGGTAGGAGACATGAGGACCGGCACGAGAACCGGACAACGACGAGCGAGGGCGCTCTGGCCCGTCATGGCCGTGGTCGCCTGGCTCGGATCGATCACGTGGGCGGCGAGTCAGATCGGCTTCGGCGGCGTCGGACTCGGCCTCGCCTCGTCCCTCGTCATCACGATCCCCGTCGCCGGAGCCTTCCTCTGGCTGAATAGATGGAATCGGGCGCGTCCTGCGCTGCTGCTGTCCGCGTTCGCGTGGGGGGCGAGCGTCGCGGCCTTCTGCTCGATCTGGTCGCAGCAGTGGCTGCACTCGCTGGTCGACGCGCTCTGGGGCGTCGATGCCGGCCTGTGGGTGCGGCCGTTGATCATCACACCGGTGACCGAGGAGGTGCTCAAGGGTCTGCTCCTCGTCTGGCTTCTGGTGCGCCGGCGACGCGAGATCACCGGAGTCCTCGACGGCATCGTCTATGCCGGTCTGGTGGGCGTCGGATTCTCGTTCACCGAGAACAGCCTCTATCTCGGACGCCCCCTGATCGAGGTCCTCGGGTCCGGGGCCTCGGATGCCGCCGCGATCTCCGTGCTCGGCGTCACGATCTTCATGCGCGTCCTCATGATGCCTTTCTTCCACTCGCTCATGGTCGCGCTGACGGGGATCGGCGCCGGAATCGCCGCGCGTTCGAGAGGTCGCGGCGCGCGGCTGCTGCCCGTCGCGCTCGGCCTCCTCGCCGCGATCGTCCTGCACGGGATCTGGGACTGGGCGGGTCTGGCCAGCAGCGACCCGTATCTGATCTTCAAGATCTACGCCGCCGTCATGGTCCCCGTCTTCGTGGCCGTGCTCATCCTCGCGGTCGTGCTCCGTCGTCGTGGTGGACGGATGATCGCCGCCGGCGTGCCCGTCCTGGTCCGCAGCGGCGACATCGCCTCCGGCGAGGCCGAGTCGCTCACGCGCCTTCGCGCGCGCAGGCAATGGCGTGCGGAGGTCCGGCGCAGCGCGGGCAGGACGGCCGCTCGCGCGCTCGGACGCTACCAGGCCGAGGCGACCGTGCTCGCCATCCGGGTCGCGCGCGGCAGCGCCGCGGACCGTGACCAGCTCGCGGAGCAGCGTCGGGTCGTCGCCGCGGCCAGGGCGTCCGCGGCCATGCCGCCTGCGGGGAGCATGGCAGCGGAGGGAGGGCGGTGACGCGGGGCTCCTCGCCCCGGCGTCACGGTCTCCGTCGCCGGATATCCGAGACGGATGCTCATCTCGGCGCGGCTCCCGCCCCCGACGGCGTCCGCGGGGAGGCGTAGCGCGCGCGCATCTGCGTGCTCGCGGCGGGGCCGGAGCGGAAGGCGAAGCGCGGATCCGTCACCGGAAGACCGGTGACGGGGTCGATGGTCACCGGTTCCACCTCGCGGCCGGTCGCGGTGTCGACGAGCACCATCTGCCGTTCGGACGGAGCCAGCTGCTCGTTCCGCCAGGCGGCGAGGGCGACCAGGATCGGCCGCAGCGTCCGCCCGAATTCGGTGAGCACGTACTCGTAGCGCACCGGATGCTCCTGGTAGGGCTGCTTCCTCAGGATCCCGCGCTCGATCAGCGTGTTCAGCCGCGAGGTGAGCATGCTCGAGGACAGGCCGATGTTCGACTGGAACTCGTCGAACCGGGTGTACCCGTCGAAGCAGTCGTGCAGGATCAGGATCGTCCACCATTCGCCGACGTAGGCGACGGCCGTCGACAGCGGGCAGCCGCGGTCCTCGATGCGTACGCGTGCGGGCATGCCGATCTCCTCCGAGGGCTGGCGGGCTTCTGGCTCTCGAAGCCCCGAACATCGCATGCTATTCTAGCAGTCACCATGACTTCTAAAATAAAAGTGACTCGTCGAGCGGTGGTGACCGGCGGCACCCGGGGAACCGGGGCGGCGGTCGTCCGCCGCCTGCAGGACGCGGGTCTGAGCGTGACGGTCATCGCTCGCAGCTCCGACGAGAAGGATCTCGCGCATTTCGTCTCCGCAGACCTGACCGATCCCGTCGCGGTGCAGGCGGCCGCGCACGCCGTCCTCGCCGCCGGCGTTCCCGACGTCATCGTCCACGCGGCGGGCGGGTCCAGCTCTCCCTCGGGAGGATTCGCGTCGCTGGGCGAGGCGGAATGGGAGAGGGAGCTGGGCCTCAACCTGCTGGGCGCCGTGCGCCTGGACCGTGAACTGATCCCGGCGATGATCGGGGCGGGGCGCGGGGCGATCATCCACGTGGCGTCGATCCAGGGACGCATGCCGCTCTGGGACGGAACCCTCGGGTATGCGGCGGCCAAGGCGGCGCTTCGCTCCTACAGCAAGGGACTGGCGGGCCAGCTGGCGCCGCACGGCATCCGCGTCAACACGGTCTCGCCCGGAGGCATCCAGACGGAGGGCGCCGATCACCTCGTCGAACGACTGGCCGAGCGCCTCGGCGGCGATCGCGACGCCGCGTGGAAGTCGCTCGTCGACGCCCTGGGCGGCGTGCCGCTGGGGCGCTTCGCCACTCCGGAGGAAGTCGCCGAGGTCATCGCCTTCCTGGCGTCGGATGCTGCGGGCAGCATCCTCGGCGCCGACGTCGTCGTCGACGGCGGGACCATCCGCACCACCTGACCGCAGCCCGTCCACCTATCCGACCATCCTCTGAACGGAGAACAGCATGACCGAGACCTTCGTCGACTACGACCCGACGATCCTGCCCGATCCGGTGATCGCCTACCTCGACGCCCACGACGAGCACCGGTTCGCCGACGCCTCGGCGACGTTCGCGCCGGACGCGACCGTCCTCGACGACGGCAGCGTCCACACGGGCATCGCCGAGATCGACGACTGGCTCGAGAACTCCTCCGCCGAGTACACCTACACCAGCAGTCGGATAGGGCAGAGGGTCGTCGACGACGCTCGCGCGGTCGTGCAGATCCGGCTGGACGGCGACTTCCCCGGCGGCACGGTCATCCTCCGCTACCAGTTCGAGCTCCGCGACGGGCGCATCGTCCGCCTGGCGATCGAGGTCTGATCGCCAGGCGGACGGTCGCCGGAGATCCGAGTCGGCTCAGCCCCAGAACCGGTCCTCGACGGCCTGATCCTCGCCGATCAGCCAGATCTCCGCGATCCGGTCGCCCCGGACCCTGAACACGTCCACGCCGTGCTGGTCCAGATCGGCCGCTCCCGGGCGCTGCGCGGTGAACCGCACGGTCGTCGCGACGAGATCTCCGCTCTCGGCGGCCGATTCGGTCTCGAGAGCGAACGTGCCGCCGCTGAGCTCCATGAAACGGCCGAGGTGGGCCACGACCGCGTCGGGACCGACATGATCGCCCGAGAGCCGGTTGGCGCCGGGCTGATGCCAGACGACGTCCTCCGTCAATGCGGCCGCGAGCGCGGCCATGTCTCCCGCCGCCGCCGCGGCCCCGTATCGTCCGACGACATCGATAGCCGACATGTTCGTCTCCTCTTCTCTTCTGCTGGATAACCTGAGACCCCAGCCTCGCGGGAGGCGGGCGGTTACCTCAACGTCACCAAGGAGCAGCGCATGACCCGGGAATGGACGGTCTTCTCCGCGAAGTGCCCGTCACGCCGATCGCTGGCGCGGATCGCGAACAAATGGACCGCGATGATCGCGATCCTGCTTCACGAGCGACCGCTTCGATTCGGCGAACTGCACCGTGAGGTGGAAGGCATCACGAAGAAGGTCCTCGTCGACACGCTTCGCGCCCTCGAACGCGACGGCATGGTCGTCCATGCGGTCCATGAGGACGGGCACGGCCGTTACGAGCTCACGGACCTCGGACGCACGCTGCACGAACCGCTCAAGGCTCTGCAGACCTGGGCGGAGACCCACGTCGAGGACGTCCTCGACGCACAGGACCGGTACGACGAGGCCGCCGACGATCGAACGCTCGCGCAGTGAGAGGCCGGACCCGTTCGACGCACGGATCCGGCCTCTCGCCGTCAGGGAAGCGGGCCGATCACGGCACGGTGTAGCCGGCCGCACGGAACAGCTCGTACCACTCGGCGCGCGTGAGCGGGATGTCCGAGCCCTGGGCGGCCGCCTGCACGCGAGAGGGCGTGGTCGTGCCGAGCACGACCTGCATCTGCGCAGGGTGGCGGGTGATCCAGGCCACGGCGATCGCCTCGGCCGGCACGCCGTACTTCTCCGCCAGCCGGTCGACGACGGCGTTCAGCTCGGGGTAGCGGTCGGACCCGAGGAACGGCCCGTCGAAGAAGCCGGCCTGGAACGGCGACCAGGCCTGGATCGTGATGTCGTTCAGGCGGCAGTAGTCGATGATCCCGTCGTCGCGGACGATCGACTGGTCGAGCTTCTGCATGTTCGCGGCGACGCCCTGCGCGATCATCGGCGCGTGGGTGATCGACAGCTGCAGCTGGTTCGCCACGATCGGCTGGGTCACGTGCTTGCGCAGCAGATCGATCTGGCGGGGCGTCTGGTTGGAGACGCCGAAGGCGCGGACCTTGCCGGCGGACGAGAGCTCGTCGAACGCCCGTGCGACCTCCTCCGGCTCGACGAGCGCGTCGGGGCGGTGCAGCAGGAGGATGTCGAGGTAGTCGGTGCCGAGCGCCTCGAGCGATCCGTTCACGGACTCGACGATGCGCTCGTAGGAGAAGTCGAAGTACGGCCCCTCCTTGACGATGCCGGCCTTGGACTGGATCACGTACTCCTCGCGCTCCGAGGACGAGAGCCGGAGGGCCTCGGCGAAGCGGCGCTCGCAGCCGTGCATCCCGGTTCCGTAGACGTCGGCGTGGTCGAGGAACGTGATGCCGGCGTCGCGGGCGGTGCGGACGAGCGTGCGGACCTCTTCATCGGACTTGTCCTGGATGCGCATCAGGCCGAGGACGACATTGGGCACGACGATGTCGGTGCCGGGCAGGGTGAAGGTCTTCATTGTTCTTCCTCTTCGGATCAGGCGGACAGCCGCGCGAGCTGGTCGGCGGTGAGAGCGAGCTCGGGTGCGCCGGCGGAGTCGCGGATGCTCTCGGGGCGCGAAGCGCCGGGGATGGGGATCACGACGGGAGCGAGCGCGAGCTCCCACGCGAGCGTGACCTGGTAGACGCTCGCCCCCACTTCGTCGGCGACCTGCTGGAACGCGCCGTGACGACCGGAGAGGTCCTTGGCGTTCTTGATGCCGCCGAGGGGGCTCCACGGCAGGAAGGCGATGCCGAGCTCCGCACAGTGCTCGAGCTCGCCCTGGCTGGAGCGGAACGCGGGGGAGAACTGGTTCTGCACCGACACCAGCCGGCCCCCGAGCACCTCGCGCGCCTCGTCGATCTGGGCGACGTCGGCGTTCGAGATGCCCGCCATGAGGATGACGCCCTCGTCCAGGAGGTCGCGGACGGCGCCGACGGAGTCGGCGTACGGCACCTCGGGGTCGGGACGGTGGAACTGGTACAGGCCGATCGCGTCCACGCCGAGCCGGCGGGCCGACTCCTTCGCCGCGCGCTTGAGGTATTCGGGATCGCCGTTGCGCGTCCAGGTGCCGTCGCCCGGACGCAGGTGGCCGCCCTTCGTGGCGACGAGCACATCGCCCGCGCCGTACTCGCGCAGCGCGCGTGCGATGAGCTCTTCGTTGTGACCGACCTCGTTCGCATCGCGGTGGTAGGCGTCTGCCGTGTCGATGAAGGTGACGCCGGCGTCGAGCGCGGCGTGGATCGTCGCGATCGAGCGCGCCTCATCGGGGCGCCCCTCGATCGACATCGGCATTCCGCCGAGCCCGATCGCCGAGACGTTCCGGCCGCCGATGGTGCGTTGCTGCATGGGTTCTTCCTCCGAGAGATGCGGACGCCGCTGCGGCGTCGCAGGGCCACTCTATGAATCGCTAATCTAGAAGTCCAACAGCCGTGATTTCTCACACTCATGAGCGGAAGCACTGAATGGATCTTCGTCAGATGGAGTACCTCCTCGCCGTCGCAGAGGAGCGCCACTTCACGCGCGCCGCCGAGGTCGCGGGCATCTCGCAGTCCGGACTGTCGTCGGCGATCCGCAGCCTCGAGCTCGAGCTCGGCACGCCGCTGTTCGACCGGACGACGCGTCGCGTCGAGCTGACCGAGGCGGGCGTCGCGCTCCTGCCCTATGCACGCGACATGCTCGCGCACGCGGCCGGCGCGCGGGATGCCGTCGTGAAGGCGACGCGGGAGGTGACGGGATCGCTGCACATCGGCGCCGAGCAGTGCCTCGGCTTCGTCGACGTCGTCACCCTGCTCGAGAGGTTCCATCGCCGGCATCCTCGCGTCGAGACCCGATTCACGCAGACCGGGTCCCAGGAGCTCATCTCGATGGCCCGCTCCGGCGAGATCGACGTCGCGTTCGTCGCCGGCGCCCGTCACCTCGGTTCGCTTCCGCATCGCACCCTCGGCCAGGAGCCCCTCGTCCTGCTGGCTCCCGCCGAGCATCCGCTGGCCGCCCGAACGCCCGTGGACTGGAAGGACCTCGCGGGCGAGGACTTCATCGACTTCGCGCCCACGTGGGGTGTCCGGGTGCTCAACGACGACCTGCTGCTCGCGCAGGGCATCCACCGCCGGATCCGATGCACGGTCAACGACGTGCACACGCTCCTGGATCTCGTCACGCGCGGTCTCGGCGTCGCGATCGTGCCGAAGCACGTCGCTGCCAAGCCCCAGGCCGCACAGCTGCGCGCGGTCGCGCTCGCGGACGACGCGGGTCCGCTGTGGAAGGTCTCCGTGGTCTCGCCCTCGTGGGATCGGGGCGGCGCCCCCTCCACTCATCTGCTCGAGCTCGTCGCGGACGCGCATCCGCAGCCGGTGTAGCCGCTGCTCGGCCGCGGGCGGGTCTCCCGGACGCGAACAGGGGATCGACTCCCGCGATGCGGGCCCTCCGAACCGGAGGAGGACACCCGAACGGGAGGAGCGGTGCGCGGCATCCGGTCCTCCCGTTCGGGTGAGATCCTCCCGTTCGGGTGAGGTCGGGTCCGATAGCCTGGGGCTCCGATCCGCCGGAGGGATGAGGAGAGCGACGGCATGACGACACCGACACCGACACCGGACAGGGGCGCGCTTCTCTGGCGCGTGATCATCATCGCCATCCTCGCGATCGGGGTGATCGTGGCGGTCCTTCTGCCGATGCTCAGCGGAAACGTCCGCAGCTTCGTCCCCGGTCTGCAGATCGTGGCCTTCGGCATCCTCATCGCGGCGATCCGCTCGCTGCGCCGCTAGGGGTCGCGGGCGCCGTCCTCGACTTCTACGCAATGTAGAATTATTTCGTGAGCCGAGAGCCAGTGCCGAACGATCCCTGGGTCATCGAGGCGGAGCGCGCGGCGAAGGCGCCGGGCTTCCGTCCGCCGGACCTGTCCGCCGTTCCGCGGCGCTCGCTGTACGCGCTCGGCGTCCTCGCGGCGCTGAGGGCGTTCGGACTCGTCCTCATCGCCGAGTCGGTGGCGCGCGGCATCGGCCTCCTCGCCTCGGGGGGATCGGATGCCGGCGCGATCCGCCTGATCGTGGCGATCGGCCTCGGGGGAGCCGCGCTGCGCGCGGGAGCGGAATGGGCGGCGTCCGTGCACGCCCGGCGCCTCGCGAGCGGCGTGAAGAGCGATCTCCGGGGGCGACTGTGGCGCCGCATCGCCGCGGGCGACGTCTCCGGCGGCGGCACCGCCGTGCTCGCGGCGGACGGCCTCGACGCGCTCGACGACTACTTCGTCCAGACCGTGCCCGCCGTGATCTCCTCGGCCGTCGTGCCGCTGATCGTCGGCGTGCGCATCCTCGGCGCCGACCTGGTGAGCGCCGTCGTGATCGTGCTGACCGTCCCCCTCGTGCCGTTGTTCATGATCCTCATCGGCAAGCACACCCAGCAGCGCACGGACGCGGCGCTCTCGGCGCTGACGCGTCTCGCCGATCATCTCTCCGAGCTCGCCAGGGGTCTGCCCGTGCTGGTCGGGCTGGGCCGGGCGTTCGATCAGACGGCGGCGCTCGATGACATCCAGCTCCGCTACCGGTCGCGTACCGAGGAGACCCTGCGCTGGGCCTTCCTCTCCGCGCTCGCGCTCGAGCTGACGGCGACCATCTCGGTCGCCGTGGTCGCGGTGTTCCTCGGCCTCCGCCTGCTGAACGGCACGATGACGCTGGAGCCCGCACTGCTCACGCTCATCCTCGCTCCGGAGTGCTTCGCGGCGCTGCGCGAGGTCGGCACAGCCTTCCACGCCTCGCAGGACGGCCTGTCGGCGCTGGATCGCGCGAAGTCCCTGATCGACCGCCCCCGGACTGTCGACGTGCGCCGGGACGATCCCGCCTCGGCGCGCATCGAGGCGCTGACCGTTCGGTACGCCGGGCGATCGGATGCGGCGGTGGACGCCGTCACAGCGGACCTGTCGGGGATCACGGCCGTGGTCGGCCCCAGCGGCGCCGGCAAGTCGACACTGCTCGCCGCGCTCGCGGGCGTCCTGCCCGCCGACGCCGAGATATCGGGCGGCATCGCGGGGGTGTCCCCGGGCGCGGTGGCCTACGCGCCGCAGGCTCCGCGCGCGTTCGGCGCCACGGCCCTGGAAGAGCTGAAGCTCTATGGAGCGGGACGCGCCGCCCTCGCAGAGGTCGGGCTCGCGGCGCTCGCCGATGCGTCCGTCGCGGAGCTCAGCCCGGGGGAGCAGCGGCGTCTCGCCGTCGCCCGTGCTCTGGCGAGGGCGGATGCGGGAGCACGCCTGCTGATCCTCGACGAGCCGACGGCGCATCTGGACGTCGCCTCCGCCGATGCGGTGCGCTCGGCGATCCTCCGCCGCGCCGAGCGATGCGTCGTGGTGCTGGCGAGCCACGAGCCCGAGACCCTCGCGCTCGCGACGGGCACGGTGGCGGTCGGATCCGCACCGATGGGCGCGGGAGAGGTGCCTCGTGTGGTCGCCTCGGGGTCTGCGGGTGCGGGGGAGGTGCCTCGTGTGGTCGTATCCGAGCGCGTGACGCGGCCATACAAGACCCCCGCGCCGTCGCGTGCGGAGTCGAGGCGACCATCTGAGACACCTGGTGGGGATGGCGGTGGTGCGGATGCTGCGACGAGACGAGCATCCGCGGCGCCGCTCGCGCTGCTGCGCCCGCATCTCGGGATCTGGATCGCCTCCGTCCTGCTCGCGGCGCTCACCGCGGGCCTGGGGGCCGCGCTCACGGCGGTCTCCGGCTGGCTCATCGTCCGCGCCAGCGTGGAGGAGTACATCATGTACCTCCTCGTGGCGATCGTGGGCGTGCGGGCCTTCGGCATCGGGCGCGCGGTCAGCCGGTACGCCGAGCGGCTCGTCACGCACCGGGCGGCCTTCGAGGTCGTCGATGCGCTGCGGCTGCGGCTCTGGCGCGCGATCTCCGCACGAGGCGCCGGCTCCCGGCGTCTGCTGGAGGGCGGTGCACCGCTGGACTACCTCGTCACGCTGACGGACGACCTGCGCGACCAGCTCCCACGGGTGCTTCCTCCGCTCGCGGCAGGGATGCTCGTGACCGCAGGCGCCATCGTCACGACCGTCCTGATCGCGCCGACGCTGGCCGTGACCGTCGCCGTGGCGCTCCTCGGCGCGGTCGTCGCTGCCGCGCTGCTCGCTCTCGGCGCCGAACGAGGCGCGGGAGCGGCCCGCGTCGCCGCCCGCTCGGACATCGTGCGCGGCACCGCTGCACTCGCAGATGCCTCGGCCGACCTGCGCGGGAACGGGGTGTCGGATGCCGCGCTCGCGGTGCTGGATGCTGCGGCGGAGCGCCTCGCTGCGGCGGAGCGGCGGGCGGCATGGTCGGCGGGCCTGGGCGCCGCCCTCGTCACTCTGGTGACGGCTGCGCTCGCCGTGCTCGTCCCGGTCCTCGACCCCGGGCTGCCCGCCGAGTTCGGATGCGTGGTCGCGCTCCTCGCGCTGGCGCTGCTCGAACCGCTCGTGGCCTTCGCCGCCGCCGCGCACCGGCTGCCCGCGCTGAGGGCTGTGCTGGCAGCGCTGGGACCGGTGCTCCGTCCCGCCCCCCGCATCCCCTGGGGCCGCGGCGAGCCGCAGGATCCGGTGTCAGAGGTGCGACTGGACGCGCTGCGCATCCGCTATCCGGGAACGAGGGAGCCGGCCGTGACGGACGTCAGCGGCACGGCGAGCCGCGGGCGCTGGCTCGTGCTGGACGGCCCGTCCGGCTCGGGGAAGTCGACGGTGCTGTCCGCCGTGATGGGGGCGCTTCCCGTGGAGGACGGTGAGATCCGCGCCGACGGCGTTCCGATCGCCTCGATGACCGAGCGCGGATGGCGCGGACGGGTGGCATGGTGTCCGCAGGACGCCTACGTCTTCGACTCCACCGTGCGCGGCAACCTTCTGCTCGCGAGATCGCGGGAGGACGCCCCCGACGAAGCCGCGATGCGCGAGGCCCTGGAGCGCGCGGGCCTCGGCGCGCTGATGGGCGGGCTGTCCGAGGGACTCGAGACGCGTGTCGGAGCCGCAGGGTCCGCTCTGTCCGGCGGCGAGCGTCAGCGCCTCGCGGTGGCGCGGGCGCTGCTCACGAGGGCGGATGTGATCCTGCTCGATGAGCCGACGGCCCATCTGGACGCACCGACCGCCGAGGCGATGATGGCGGATGTGCGGCAGGCTGCCTCCGACCGGGTGGTCTTCCTCGTCTCGCACCGCTCCGCCGACCGGACGCCGGGCGACGACGTCATCTCGCTGAGCCCGACCCTGCGGTGAGGCGGCCCGTCTGCATGGTCCGAGGCAGGTGTCTCATCCCGCCGTGTGTCGACGCTGCACGCGGCACGAGGAGGAACCTCGCGGTGGCAGAGGCGGCAAGAGGAGGAACCCGCGTGGGAGCGCCAGGATCCGGGGCGGGCGAGGGCTTCAGGCCGCCAGGCGCCGGAAGCGGTCGCTGACCCTCGTCGAACCGGAGACGACGCGCTCCTCGCCCGGCATCCCGCTCGCCCCGACGGCGAGGATGGCGCGGGCGAGCACCTCGTCGCGGACCTCGCGGCGGGCATGGTCGTCGGCGAGCATCTCGACGAGGGCCGCGACCTCCGCCTCCGCCCTCGCAGCGATGGGGAACCACGGCAGGGCGGCTCGCCAGGCGCGGAACGCGAGCTGCAGGAGGTCGTGGCGCTGCTCCACGTGCGCCCGCTCGTGGGCGATCACGGCGACGAGCTCGTCGGCATCGAGGCGATCCAGGAGTCCCTGGGAGAGGACGGTGACCGAGCGCGCCCCGTGCGGCAGGCAGTACGCCACGGGCACGGCCTCGTCGATGACGCGGGTGCGGGCCCGGGTGGGATGCGGAGACGTGAGCATCTCGAGAAGGGCGAGATGGCGGTGCCGCTGGCGCGTCACCTGGACGACGGTGACCGCCAGGTGCGAGAGGAGGTAGACCGTGAAGGCGGCGGCCGGGATCACGGCGAGCCACGGATGCCGCGGGGCGATCGCGTATCCGGCCAGGGCGAGGGCGCCGATCATCGACAGACCGCCGGCCAGGCCGATCGCCTGCCAGAGGAGCAGCGCGATCACCGGCATCCGCATCGGCCAAGTCGACCGCGACAGCGCCACGGGCACCGGCCACGCGAGCGCGAGGGCGGCGAGGCCCAGCACGATCGCGCCGACGATCACCGCGCCGTGCGGGATCACGACAGCACCGACGAGGGCGGGGTCGCTCAGAGCCGGAAGCGCGTTCATGCCACGCGGTTCAGGCGGCGCCGTCGAGGAGCTGGCGGAGCACGGCGGCATCCTCCGCGGACACCCCGCCGACGAAGCGCTCCAGCACGGCGGTGCGATCGCCCGCGCCGCCGAGCACCGAGTGCATGAGTTCGGCGGTGTGCTCGGCGCGCGAGGCCACCGCCGAGTAACGGTGCGGACGCGAAGAGCGGTCGGGTGCTACGAAGCCCTTCTTCTCCAGCCGGGACAGCACGGTCAGCAGGGTCGTCACGGCAAGGGGGCGACCAGCCGCCTCGAGCTGATCCTTCACGTCGTAGGCGGTCACGGGCGCATCGGCGTCCCAGATCGCGTCCATGACGGCGCGTTCGAGCTCTCCGAGCGTTCCCATGATGACGGCCTCCCTCGCCGCGGCGTGTTTTCACGGCGCATTCATTCTACCCCCGGTCGAAATTGTTCTATGCTCTGTCGAAGAAGTTCTACGTGGCGTAGAATTCTGGTGAGCGGCTGCCCTGCCCGCTCGATCGCCCGTTTCGTGAAGGAGTCCCGCCGTGGACGTTCTCGACATCGCCCGTTGGCAGTTCGGCATCACGACCGTCTACCACTTCCTCATGGTCCCGCTCACGCTGGGACTCGGGATGTCAGTGGCCATCATGCAGTCCCGCTGGGTGCGCACCGGCGACGAGAAGTTCCTGCGCATGGCCAAGTTCTGGGGCAAGGTCTACCTGATCAACTTCATCGTCGGCGTGGCCACCGGGCTCGTCCAGGAGTTCCAGTTCGGCATGGCCTGGAGCGAGTACTCGAGATTCGTCGGCGACGTCTTCGGCGCCCCGCTGGCGCTCGAGGGGCTGCTCGCGTTCTTCGTCGAGTCGACCTTCCTCGGCATCTGGATCTTCGGCTGGGGGCGTCTGCGCAAGGGGCTGCACCTGGCGGCGCTGTGGTGCGCGGTGATCGGATCCTGGGTCTCCGCGTTCTTCATCATCGTCGCCAACTCCTGGATGCAGCACCCTGTCGGCGTGGAGCTCGGCGAGGACGGGCGCCCTGTCATGACCGACGTCTGGGCGGTTCTCACGAACAGCACCGCGCTCGCCGCGTACGTGCACACGATCTTCGGAGCGCTCGTCGTCGCGGGCATGTTCCTGCTCGGCATCTCCTGGTACCAGCTCTGGCAGCGCCGCCGCGACGGCATCGACACGGTGGATGCGTCCGGCCGCGTCGTCGTCGGCGAGGCGGCCGCCGTCCCCGGTAGGGACCGCAAGGACCACGGCGTCTGGCTCTGGTCGCTGCGCTTCGGCGCGGTCGTCGCGATCCTCGGCTTCGCGGGCACGGTCGCCAGCGGTGATGTCCAGGGCAAGCTCATGTACGAGCAGCAGCCCATGAAGATGGCGGCCGCGGAGGCCGCCTGCCACACCGGCTCGGCGTTCTCGGTGCTCTCCCTCGGAGATCCAGGATCGCGCGACTGCGCCGACGTGATCACTCTCGTCGAGGTGCCAGGGCTCCTCGGCTTCCTCGGCACGGGGGAATGGGGCGCCGAGATGCCCGGCATCAGCGACCTCGAGCCCACCTACGTCGACCAGTACGGTGCGACGATCCCCGACGATGAACTCTACGGAGACCGGGCGGGCAGCACCGTGCAGTACGTGCCGGTGATGTGGGTGACGTACTGGGGCTTCCGGCTCATGATCGGACTGGGCGGCGTGGTCGCCTTCGGCGGCGTGGTCGCCCTGTGGCTCACCCGCAAGGGCACCGTGCCGCGCTCGCCGTGGATCATGCGCCTCGCGCTGCTGGGCATCGTGGCGCCGTTCGCCGCGAACATCGCAGGGTGGATCTTCACCGAGATGGGGCGTCAGCCTTTCGTCGTCGCGCCGAACCCGGATGCCACCGGCGTCGACGGGGTGTTCATGTACACCGCTGCGGCGGTCTCGCCCGGCGTGACGGCAGGGGAGCTCCTGTTCTCGGTCATCACCCTCACCCTCGTCTACGCCGTCATCCTCGTGATCGAGCTGTTCCTGATGGTGAAGTACGTCCGCGGCGGTGTCGCGGCATCCATGCCGGAGCTCGGACATCATCCGGATGCCGGCGACGACACCGACCCCGACAGGCGAGACGACGTGCTCGCCTTCGCCTACTGACCACGGCACGAAGAGAGGAACGACCATGGAACCGCTCGCCGTCTTCTGGTTCATCGCGATCGCCGCGCTGTGGATCGGCTACCTGCTGCTCGAGGGATTCGATCTCGGGGTCGGGATGCACATGATCTTCTCGACGCGCTCAGAGCGGGACCGCAGGGTCATGCTCAACACGATCGGGCCGGTCTGGGACGGCAACGAGGTGTGGCTGATCACGGCGGGCGCCGCCATGTTCGCCGCGTTCCCGGCCTGGTACGCCTCGCTGTTCTCGACGCTGTACCTCCCGCTGACGATCGCGCTGGTCGGACTCATCGTCCGTGCGGTGGGCATCGAGTACCGCGGCAAGATCCACACCGAGCGCTGGCGCACGTTCTGGACGAGGATGATCGGTCTCGGCTCGCTGATCGTGGCGTTCTGCATCGGCGCGGCGCTGGCGCTCACGTCCACGGGGCTTCCCATCGACGCGGGCGGCAATCGCGTCGGCGGTGCTTTCGTGTGGCTGACCGTCCCGGCCGTGCTCGGCGGGCTCGCGGTCGTCGGCTTCGCTCTCGCGCACTCGGCGACGTTCCTCGGGCTCAAGGCCGACGGGGACGTGCGCGAGCGTGCCGGGCGCTTCGCCGCACGCTGGGCGCCGCTGTGCCTCGTGCCGGCGGCCGGCTGGGCGATCTGGGTGCAGCTCGTCCACGGCGGCAACCTGCTCGCCTGGGCGCTGATCGTGCTCGCCGTCGCCGCCGCCGCGTTCGGCTGGGCGGCCGCGCGCCGGCGCCGTGAGGGGAGGGCGTTCCTCGGCTACGCCGGATTCGGACTGTTCGGCGCCGCGGCGATCTTCGCCGGGATGTTCCCGCTCGTGCTGCCCTCGACGGTGGACGCCGCATACGATCTCACGATCGCCAACGCGTCCAACAGCCCGTACACGCTGGGAGTGATGACGATCGTCGTCGTCTGCGCCCTGCCGGTGATCCTCGTATACCAGGCGTGGAGCTACTGGATCTTCCGCAAGCGGGTCACGCCGGGGATGATCCCGGACGCGCACATCGTGCTCCCCGCGGTGCTCAGGGCACGGTAGTCTCCAAGCTAGAATATTTGTTCTAGATATGCCTTGACATAGTACGTCCATATGTTCGATAGTGGGGTATGGCCATCCCCGCAGAGACTCGAACCCCGCAGAATGATCTTCTGCTGTCGGTGCTCGAGCTGTCCTCGCGGCATGTGGCCTCCCTGGAGGGGCGGCGGGTCCGCGCGCTGGCAGACCGCTTCGACCTCTTGCTGCGCGAAGACCCGTTCGGGTCGCGCTACCACGAGATGGCGGTGCGCTCCCTGGCCGCTGAGGTGGCGGCCGCCGGGCATGTCTCGTCGGCGATGGCCGAGGGGATGCTGCACAGGTCCCACATCATCGCCCGGGAGTACCCGAGGGTGCTGGCGGCGTTGGAGGAAGGACGGGTCACGCTGCGCCATGCAGAGGTGATCGCGAATGCCGGTGCCGTGCTGGTGGATGCTTCGGAGGCAGACCGGGCGGAGTACGCGGAACGGGCCCTGGAGATCGCGCTTGCGGAGTCAGCCGGTCGGACGGAGTTCCAGGCGAAGATGCTCGCGGCGGATATCGCGGCCTTCGATGTGGCGGAGCGTCACCGCAGGGCGAAGGCGTTCCACCGGGTTCGGGTGTACACGGACAGTGACGGACTCGGCGTATTGGAGGTCACAGGGCCGGAGGTCCTGGTGCGCGCGGCGTTCGATCGTGCGACAGAGATGTCGAAGGCCATCATCGCCGACCGCGAGCCGGGTGCCGAAGACGAGCGGACCCTCGATCAGGTGCGCACCGATGTCGTTATCGCCTTGCTCGTCGCCGGTGGAGCGGAGCACATGATCGGCACTCCCGCGGAGGCGATCCGTGCGAGCGTCCAGGTCACGATCGCCGCCACCACTCTCACCGGTGCGGACGATCGGATGGGGCAGATCGATGGGGCGGGGCCTGTTCTCCCCGAGATCGTGCGGGGACTCGCGGCAGAGCAGCCGGTGTGGTCGCGGTTGTTCCTGGATGCGAAGGGGATGACGACCTCTGCCGACTCGTATTCCCCGACCGAGACGATGAAGCGATTCCTGCGGGCGAGGGATCAGCACTGCCGGTTCCCCGGCTGCGTGCGAGCGGCGCGACGATGTCAGATCGACCACAACCTCGACTACGCCAAGGGCGGGAAGACGGAGACCGAGAATCTCTCCTGCTTCTGCGTGAAGCACCACAGTCTCAAGCATCCCGATGTGCAGGATCGGCATCGCTGGCGGGTTCGGCACCTCCCAGGAGGGGTTATCGAATGGACCAGTCCGGCAGGGCGAGTCCACGTCGATCACCCGACGCCGCGGGTCGCCTTCGTCTGAAGCGGGTCGCTCAGCCCAGAATGAGCGTCGCCGCGAGCAGCACCGGGACGCATCCGATCGTCGTGAGGAAGACGGTGTCGCGGGAGATCGCCTCGCCGATGTCGTAGCGCTGCGAGTAGTTGAAGACGTTCTGCGCGGTCGGAAGCGCCGCCAGCACCACAACGACGAGCACCGCGTGCGGCGTGAGCCCGAACACGTACTGCGCGACCAGCCAGGCGAGCACCGGCATCACGAGCAGTTTCAGACCGGATGCGAGCAGCACGTCCTTGCGATGCCCTGAGGCGCCGAGCACCCGCTGGCCGTAGAGGGAGATCCCATAGCTGATCAGCAGCACCGGAACGCACGCGTTGGCGAGGAGCAGCGCGGGCTCCATGACGATCGGGGGCAGTTCGACGCCGAACACCGACACGAGAGTGCCGAGCGCCGAGGCGAGGATGATCGGATTCGTGATCGTCCGCACGAGCGTGCGCCCGAGCGAGGCGCGTCCTCGCGTGACGGTGTCCAGGATCGTCAGGGAGATCGGCGTGAACACCAGCAGCTGCATGAGGATCACGGGAGCCGGATAGGCGGCGCTGCCGAGCAGGTACAGCGACAGCGGGATGCCGATGTTGTTCGAGTTCACCTGCCCCGCGGACAGCGCCCCGATCACGGTCTCGCCGATCGGCCGTCGCCAGGCGAACCGCGCGATGAGGGCGTACGCCACGATCACGACGCCGGCGGCGATCGCGGAGACCGGCAGCAGCGAGGAGAACAGCACCCTGGCATCCGCCTGCGCGAGCACGGTGAACAGCAGGAACGGAGAGAGCACGAAGAACGTCAGGCGGCCCAGCACATGACGTGCGCCGGAGCCGAGGAGGTCGATCCGGCCGATGACGTACCCCACGGCGATCGCGAGTCCCACGACGGCGAATCCGGTGAGAGTCTCGAGCACCCTTCGAGCGTAGCGCCCCGATTCGCTCCCATGAGTCGGCGATCAGAGAGCGGTCGTCCGCGCACCCTGCGCTGCAGCTCGGCGACGGCGGCGACAGGCCAGCCCGCGGCATTCTGGATCGCGGCCGCGACGGAGCGGAAGCCGTCCGTGACCTCGCCGTCCTCCCTGGCGAACCCGGCGCGCCGGACGTCCCGCAGCACCCCGCGCAGCTGCGCGGGACGCGCGGGACCGGTCCCGGTGCGCTCGGTGAAGGCCGAGGCATCGGGATAGAGCGCCCGCACCTGCTCCCGGGGAGAGCGGCGAGCATCGCGCGACCCGTCGCAGTGAGACGCGCGGGCAGGCGAACCCCCGCGTCGGTGACGAGCGCGGGGCGGCGGGCGGTGCGCTCTTCGACGATGTAGAGGACATCGCGCCCTGTCATCACGGCGAGAGCCGCGAGCAGCGAGCACCCCAGGCGTGCGAGCGGCTCCTGCCTGGCGTAGCCGCCGGCGCGAGCTCGAACGCCGAGGCGCCCAGGTCCGGCCCCTGCGCGCGAGGTGGCGCAGGATCCGCAGCGCCTGATCGGCAGCGGGCACCTGCGGTGCTCCGACCCGCGTGCACCTGGCCTATCGACCCGGGGGTGCCGTTCGTGGCCGGGGTCTGGAAGGACGGCGCGCGCTGAGTCTCCCGGGTTGCTCGGTCCACCCGGGGTTGCTCCGCCGGGCCTGCTCGGTCCGCCCAGGCAGCCCTGGTCTGCCCAGGCTGCCCTGGTCTGCCCTGGTCCGCCTCGCTCGAGGCCGCGCTGCTGAATCCGGAGTCGCGCTGCTCAAATCTGTTCGCGCTGCGGGTATTCCCGCAGCGGATGCGGGAAAGAACAGCACGATCCGGGAAAGAGCAGCGTGACTCCGGGAAAAAACAGCGTGACGCGGGAATTAGCAGCGTGACTCCGGGAAGAGCAGCGTGACTCCGGAAAGAGCAGCGCGATGCGATCCGTCGGGTGGGAGCCCGCAGCGCGTCAGATGACGCCCTGCGCCAGCATCGCCGCTGCGACGCGTTCGAAGCCGGCGATGTTGGCCCCCGCCACGTAGTCGCCGGGCATGCCGTGCCTCTCGGCGGCGTCGAAGGCGGCGTGATGGATGTCTGACATGATCTCGCGGAGCTTGCGCTCGCTGTCGGCGAAGGCCCAGCGCTGGCGCGAGGCGTTCTGGCTCATCTCCAGGGCGGAGGTCGCCACACCGCCGGCGTTGGCCGCCTTGCCGGGAGCGAACAGCACACCTGCCTTCTGGAATGCCTCGACGGCCTCCGGCACGCACGGCATGTTCGCGCCCTCGGACACCGCACGGACGCCGTTGGCGATGAGCGCCTCAGCATCCGCCAGGTGCAGCTCGTTCTGGGTCGCAGACGGCACCGCGATGTCGACGGGCGTCTCCCAGACGCTGCCGTTCTCGATGAAGCGGGCGCTCGCGCGGCGGTTCGCATACTCGACGATGCGACCGCGCTCGACCTCCTTGATCTGGCGGAGCAGACCGAGGTCGATGCCGGCGTCGTCCACGACGTAGCCGGAGGAGTCGGACGCCGTCACGGCCACGGCACCGAGCTGCGCGGCCTTCTGGATCGCGTAGATCGCGACGTTGCCCGAACCGGACACCGCCACCCGCTTGCCCTCGAGGGAGTCGCCCTTGACGGCGAGCATCTCCTGCGCGAAGAACACCGCGCCGTAGCCGGTCGCCTCGGTGCGCACCTCCGCGCCGCCCCAGCCGGTGCCCTTGCCGGTGAACATGCCGGACTCGTGGCGGTTGGTGATCTTGCGGTACTGGCCGAACAGGAAGCCGATCTCGCGTCCGCCGACGCCGATGTCGCCGGCGGGCACGTCGGTGTGCTCTCCGAGGTGCCGGTAGAGCTCGTTCATGAACGACTGGCAGAACCGCATGATCTCCGCGTCGGAGCGTCCGTGCGGATCGAAGTCCGATCCGCCCTTCGCGCCGCCGATCCCCTGGCCGGTGAGCGCGTTCTTGAAGATCTGCTCGAAGCCGAGGAACTTGATGATCGACAGGTTCACCGAGGGGTGGAAGCGCAGTCCGCCCTTGTACGGGCCGAGGACGGAGGAGAACTGGATGCGGTAGCCGCGGTTGACGTGCAGGCGGCCGGCGTCGTCCATCCACGGTACGCGGAACATGATCTGCCGCTCCGGCTCCACCACGCGCTCCAGGATGCCGGCGTCCACGTACTCCGGGTGCCTCTCCAGCACCGGGGCGATCGAGCCGAGCACCTCGTGCACGGCCTGCTGGAACTCCGGCTCGTGCGGGCTGCGGCCCTGGACGGCGTCGAAGACGGGCTGGACGGCAGGAGCGAGCGGATGGAACGAGGTGTTTTCGGACACGCGGGAACGGCTTTCTGGAACGGGAACCGGGGAAGCGCGATCGTGTCGCGTGAAAGGGTCGCCGAGTGGGCGCGAGATCTCACTCTACGCGAATGTTTCCGGCACGTTACACGCGGCTGTGTGCAGCCTGAGCCGGGTCACCCGGTGTTCTGCAGGCCGGCCGCGACGCCCGACACGGAGAGCAGGAGAAGGCGCTGCTGCTCGGCATCCGTCCCGGAGCCGATCGGCTCCTCGGAGCGCAGGGCGCGCAGGGCGCGCAGCTGCAGCAGGGAGAGCGCGTCGACATAGGGGCTGCGCAGCTGCACGGCGCGCTGCAGCACGGGCTTGTTCTCCAGGAGACCTGCTCCGCCGGTGAGGCGGATCACCCACTCCCTGGTGAGGGTCATCTCGTCGAGGACGAGCTGCGCGAGATCGTCCCTGTCGCCGAGCGCGAGATAGCGCCGAGCGATCCGCTCGTCGGTCTTCGCCAGGCTCATCGCGACGTTGTCGATCATGGTGTGCAGCAGCGGCCACTCCCGGTAGGCCTCCGTCAGCAGCGCCTCGTCGCCGACGGCCTCGAGAGCCGTCCCCAGCCCGAACCAGCCCGCGAGGTTGATGCGCGCCTGCGTCCACGCGAACACCCACGGGATCGCCCTGAGATCCTCCAGGGACTCCACGGAGAGTCCGCGGCGAGCAGGGCGCGAGCCCAGCGCCAGCAGGCCGATCTCCTCCAGAGGAGTGACCCTGGCGAACCACGGGGCGAAGCCTTCTGCGCGCACGAGCTCGAAGAACCTCGCGCGGGATGCGGTGTCCATCGTCGCCGCGATCCCGGCGAACCGCTCCGCCGCTCCGCTGGTGCGCCGCTCGACCGTCGGGGAGGACGCCAGGAGAGTCGCGGCGGCGACCTGATCGATGTGGCGCATGGCGATCGCCGGCTCGCCGTAGCGGGCGAAGATGACCTCGCCCTGCTCGGTGAGCTTGAACCGGCCGTCCACGGAGTGCGGCGGCTGGGCGAGGATCGCCGAGTTCGCGGGCCCGCCGCCGCGGCCGAGGGCGCCGCCGCGGCCGTGGAACAGGGTCAGCTCGATGCCGGCATCCAGCGCCCACTGCGCGATCTTCTCCTGCGCCTCGTAGAGGGCGAGGTTCGCGGCGACGGGGCCGACGTCCTTCGAGGAGTCGGAGTAGCCGAGCATGACCTCGAGGCGGTTGCCGGTCTCCGCCATGCGTTCGCGGAACTCGGGGAATCCGACGACCTCGGCGAGGATCGCGGGCGCCGCCTGCAGGTCGGCGAAGGTCTCGAACAGCGGGACGACGTCGAGCACCGGCGCGTCGTCGCCCAGCGCATAGCGGGCGAGACGGCGAACGTTCGCGAGGTCCTCGGCGGACTGCGTGAAGGAGACGACGTAGCGGCCGGCCGCGCTGGGGCCGAACTCACGCTGGATCTCGGCGATCGCCCGGAAGACCTCCAGCACCTCCTCGGTCCGCTCGCTCGGCTCCGCACCGGCGTCCAGCTCGGCGAGGGCCTCGCGGTGCACCTGCGAGTGCTGACGCACCTCGAGCTCGGTGAGGTGGAATCCGTAGGTCTCGATCTGCCAGATCAGGTGCTGCACGCCGCCGAACGCGTGCCGGCGGGCGCCGGAGGCGAGGAGCGAGTCCTGCACGGTGCGGAGGTCCGCGAGGAGCTCGTCCGGGTGCGCGTAGCCGCCGGCGGCGCCGGTGCGCTTCGCGGCGACGCGGCGGGCGAACAGCAGGAGGAGGCGGCGGTGCGGTTCTCCGGGGGAGCGGGCGGAAAGCTCGACAGCGCCCTCGGCGTCTGTCGCGGCGAACGACTCCCACAGTGCGGCCGCGGACGCGGAGGCGGGTGTGCTCTCGGCATCCAGGGTCAGGGTGCGGCCGATCCGGTTGAGCGCCCGCTCGAGTCCCTGCAGGACGTGGTCGGAGGCGATCTGCGCCGCCTCGCGCGTGACGGACGCCGTGACGAAGGGGTTGCCGTCGCGGTCGCCGCCGACCCAGGATCCGACGCGCACGAACGCCGGCACGATCGGGGCGCTGGCGCCCGATTCCTCGCCGCGGAGCGCGTCGTCGATCCGGCGGTACACATGCGGGACCGTGGTGAAGAGCGTCTCGTCGAACACGCTCATCACGGTGCGGACCTCGTCGACGGGCGTCGGCTTCTCGGCCCGCAGCGGCGCGGTCCGCCAGAGGGTGTCGATCTCCTCCAGCATCCGGCGCCGCGCGCGGTGCTGCTCCGCCCCGCCGTCGCTGGCGGCGTCGTGCTGCGTGAGCAGCTCGGACAGCCGACGGATGCTCGTGGACACCGCGCGGCGTCGTGCCTCGGTCGGATGGGCGGTGAAGACGGGGTGGAACCGGAGCCCGGCCAGGCGACGCCGGGCCTCATCCTCGCCGACCTCTTCGCGCAGCTGCGCGAAGGCCCCGGCGACCGTGTCCGCTGCTCCTTCGCGTCCCGGCTGGCCGGCGCGCTCCCGGAGCACGCGCACCCGCTGGTGCTCCTCCGCGAGGTTGACGAGATGGAAGTAGGCGGTGAAGGCCCTCGCGACCTCGTCGGCACGCTCGATCGTGAATTCGTCGGCGATCGACGCCGCGCGCTCGAAGTCCTCGAGGCTCTCGTCGTCGTAGGCCTGGATCGTGGCGAGGCGCAGGCGCTCGACGTCCTCGAACAGGCCCGGGGTTCCGGACTCGCGCAGCACCTGGCCGAGGAGGGCGCCGAGCATGCGGACGTCCGCGCGCATGGCCTCGGGAATGCCCTGGCCCGCTTCGAAGCGGCCGATGACGCGAATGGCTTCCGTGGGAGTGGGCTCGGGGGTCATGATTCGAGCGTATCCCGGAGCGGAGAGCACTCCCGACCGCGTGACGGAGCGTTGACGCGCTCGATACGGTGGGGGCCTCCTCGCGACGGTGCGGGTCCTCACGCGAATCGACGACGGCTTCTGCGACATCGGTGTGAGCCGTGTCCGGGAAGGAGTCGGTGGCGGGTCGCTGCACCCGCGAGTTCGCGGACATGTCCTCGAGGGCCGGCGTGATCGTCCGCACCGGCGGCCCGACGCCTCCACGCGTAGCATGGCTCCGATGCCTGCCTCCTGGAACCCGCTCCGATCTGCGCAGTTCCCTGCGATCCTCCTTCTCGGGGCCGCCGGCCTCGGACTCGTGCTGGCCAACACGCCGGCGCACGATGCGATCGCTGGGGTGCTGGACGCCCATCTGGCGATCCCCCTCGCCGGCCTCGACCTCTCCGTGTCGCACTGGATCTCGGACGGCCTGCTCGCGATCTTCTTCTTCGTGGTCGCGATCGAGCTCCTGCACGAGCTGACCCGCGGCGAGCTGAGCTCCTTCGGGAAGGCGATCCAGCCGGCCATCGCCGCGACAGGCGGAGTGATCGTGCCGATCCTCGTCTACCTGGCGATCGCGGGCGGCTCATCGACAGGCCCGGGGACGGCGGCCGGATGGCCGATCCCCACCGCCACCGACATCGCCTTCGCGCTCGGTGTCCTGGCGGTCTTCGGTCGCGGACTGCCCTCAACCGTCCGGGTGTTCCTGCTGGCCCTGGCGATCCTCGACGACATCATCGGCATCGTGTTCATCGCCGTCCTCTTCGCCCGCGATCTGAACCCGGCGATGCTCGTGCTCGGCCTCCTCGGCGTCGCCGTGTTCGGCGTTCTCAGCCGGATGCTCCGGGGTCGGGCGCGTATCCCGGTCGCGGTGCTCATGGTCGTCGTCGCCGTCCTCACATGGGGCGTCGTGGCGTCCTCGGGCGTGCATGCCACGATCGCCGGCGTGATGCTGGGGCTGGCGATGGCGCCGGCTCCCGCCGACCGTGCGCGCGGAACGATCGAGCCCTGGGCGAACGGCGCGATCCTGCCCGTGTTCGCGTTCGCGGCGGCCTTCGTGGTGATCCCCGCCGTCTCGCCGGCCGAGCTGTCGCCTGCCTTCTTCGGCATCGCGATCGCGCTCCCGGTGGGGAAGGTCATCGGCATCACCCTGTTCGGCGCGGTCGCCATGCGGGTGGGATCCCGCGGACGCCCTCCCGTGCTGACGACCGCCGACCTGCTCGCCGCCGGCGCACTGGGCGGCATCGGGTTCACGGTGTCGCTGCTCCTGGCGAACCTCGCGTTCGCCAGCGATGCAGCGGTGCGCGATCAGGCGATCCTGGGCGTGCTGGTCGGCTCTCTCATCGCGCTCGTGATCTCGGCGGTCGCGGTGTCCGCGAGGGCGGGCTGGTATCGCAGGGTGAGCTCTGCTGCGGAATGACGACGTCGGATGAAGGAGGCCGGATGAGCCAGGACGCGCTGCGAGATGCAGCGGAGACGATGCGGGCCGTGCGCGATCGCTGCGTATGGTCGCAGCGGATGACCCACCGCGAGCTCGTGCCCTACCTGATCGAGGAGTCCCACGAGCTCATCGACGCCGTCGAGACGGGGAACAGAGCGGAGCTGCGCGAAGAACTGGGCGATCTGCTGTGGCAGGTGCTGTTCCATGCCGCGATCGCCGCGCAGGACGAGGACGATCCCTTCGACATCGACGACGTCGCCCGGACGCTCACGGAGAAGATGGTCCGGCGTCATCCGCATGTCTTCGGGGATGCCGTCGCCACCACGCCCGAGGAGGTGCTGGTCCACTGGAATGCGGCGAAGGCGGCGGAGAAGCGCACGAGGACCAGTGCGCTCGACGGCATCCCGAGGGGGATGCCCGCCCTCGCCCTCGCCCAGAAGGTCCTGGGCCGCGCGGCCTCCGTCCCCGGCGCCCTCCGTCGTTCCTCGGGCGAGCGCGCGCGCAGCGCGAGCGAGTCGAGATGGAGCTCCGAACCCGCTCCGCCCACTCCGGCGTCCGAGGCGGAGCTCGGCGACGCCCTTCTCGCCCTCGTCGCCCAGGCGCGCGCGCACGGGTGGGACGCCGAACGCGCGCTACGCGAGCGCATCCGCCTTCTCGAGGACGAGGTGCGCGCCGCCGAGGCGTGAGCGCGCGGCGTCCGACCTGGGAAGATGGACACGTGGCTACTGTGAACCCGCCGCGCGGCATGCGCGACATCCTCCCCGCCGACAAGGCCCGCCGTGAGCGCGTGCTCTCCGTCATCCGCGAGCGCTACCTGGCCCACGGCTTCGACGAGATCGAGACGCCCGTCGTCGAGGAGTACGAGCGTCTGCACGCCGGCATCGGCGGGGACAACGAGAAGCTCTCCTACAACATCCTGCGTCGAGGGCTCGACGCCGACGCGATCCGCGCGGCCGCCGACGACCCTGCGGCGCTCAGCGATCTCGGCCTGCGCTATGACCTCACGGTCCCGCTCGCGCGCTTCTACGCATCGAATCGTGCGCAGCTGCCCGGTGTCTTCCGATCCATCCAGATCGGCCCGGTCTGGCGGGCGGAGCGTCCGCAGAAGGGGCGTTACCGCCAGTTCGTGCAGTGCGACATCGACATCATCGGCGACGACTCCGCCCGTGCCGAGGCCGAGCTCATGGTCGCATCTCTGGATGCCGTCGACGCGCTGGGCCTCGAGGGCGCGACGATCCGGATCAACGACCGCCGCGCGCTGGACTGGATGCTGGACTCCTTCGGCTTCCCCGAGGCGGAGCGCCCCGGCGTCCTCATCACGATCGACAAGCTCGACAAGATCGGTCCGGACGGCATCGTCGCCGAACTGCGCGAGCGCGGCGCGAGCGCATCGGCCGCCGACGCGTTCGATGCGTTCCTCCGACGTCCGCAGACGAGGGAGTACAACGCCTACGGCGAACGGCAGATCCGCAAGGCGCTGCCCGATGGCGCTCCGGACGACATCGTCGCCCACCTCGTCGGCATCGGGGAGGCGGTCGCGGCCGGGCGGGGCGCGAACGAGGAGATCCCGCTCGTCTTCGACCCGTTCCTCGTGCGGGGCATGGGCTACTACACGGGGACGATCGCCGAGCTCGCGCACCCTTCGGTGCCCTATTCGCTCGGCGGCGGAGGCCGCTATGACGGGATGATCGGGCGGTTCCTCGGCCAGCAGGTGCCCGCCGTCGGGTTCTCGCTCGGCTTCGAGCGTCTGGTCGATCTCGTCGCGGACGCGCAAGCGGCGGATGCCTCGTCCGTCGTCATCGTGCACGACACGGATGTGCCGGTGGCCGAGCTCATCGCGCACAAGGCGGCGCTCCTGACCTCCGAGGGCGTGCGGGTGCGGCTGGAGCGACGGACGAAGAACCTCAAAGCGCTGCTGGAGCGCGCGGCGGCCGACGGCTACACCTCCTTCGCGACCGTCTCCGCCGGCGCGGCGACCGGATCGCTGGAGCTCAAGCCGCTGAGCTGATGCAGCCGGGATCGGGGGCTGCGTCTCGACTCGCAGGCGTCCTCCGCGGAGACTCCTCTCCCTTTCGCCGAGGGAGCGGGGCGGGTCGAAACGGAGCTCCTCGCATCACGATCCGGTCCTCTTCCCCCCCCGGGGCCGGTTCACCGCGGGTTCACCTCGGCGGTGTTGACTCCCGGGCGTGACGCGCGTGAGGGGACCGGCGACCGTCCTCGCGGCGTGCCTGTCGTCCGGCGTCGTTCTCGTCGCAGGCATCCGGATCCTCCTGCGTCGTCAGGCGGCGATCGCGCGGCGGCGCATCGGCAAGCCCCTGGGCGAGGTGTCGCTCGACGCCGATCGGGTCTGGCGGCGATCCCTGGATGGAAGTCCGATCGAGCTGCTCGTGCTCGGCGACTCGCTGGCCGCCGGGCTGGGCGCCGAGCACCGCAAGCAGACGCTCGGCGGGCGGGTCGCCAAGGGACTCGCCCGCCGATTGCAGCGGCCGGTGCGGCTGCGCACGGCGGCCGTGGTGGGCTCGGAGTCCTCCGCGCTCGCCGGCCAGCTCGACGCGCTGCCCGGCGGGTACCGCGCCGACGTCGCGGTCATCGTGGTGGGCGGCAACGACGTGACGCATCTCGTCTCGGCGACCGCCGCCGCCGAGCAGCTGGAGCAGGCCATCGTGCGGCTGCAGGATGCCGGGACCGCGGTCGTCGTCGGCACGTGCCCCGACCTCGGGGCGCTGCGCCCCGTGCCGCAGCCGCTGCGGGCGCTGCTGTCCCGCATGTCCCGGCGCCTCGCACTCGCGCAGACCAGGGTGGCCTGGCGCACAGGGGCGGTGCCCGTCGATCTCCGGCACATGGTCGGGCCGACCTTCCATGAGGAGCCGGACGAGATGTTCAGCCTCGACCGCTTCCATCCCAGCGCCGCCGGCTACCGGCAGACCGCCGAGGCGCTGCTGCCCGCGGTCGTCACGGCGCTGTCCTCGCGACGTTGAGACCCGCCGCCCACTCCTCGACCCGGCGGGCGCTCTCCTCGGGGGAGAGATCCTCGACACGCGACATCACCGACCACCGCACGCCGAAGGGATCCCGGATCGACGCGAACCGATCTCCTGAGACGAAGGCCGACGGCGCCTCGCGCACGACGGCGCCTGCGGCGACGGCGCGCTCCACGACCGCATCCACGTCCGCGACGTAGAGCCCGAGCGAGTAGCAGTCGTCCTCGCCGGAGGGAGGCGCCACCAGGCGGTACGCCTCGGTGGGCTCGCCCAGCTGCAGCAGTCCGGCGCCGAAGTCGAGGTCCGCGTGCACCACGACTCCCTCCATGCGGGTCACGTCGATCACGCTGGCGCCGAAGACGTCGCGATAGAACACGATCGCGTCGGCGGCGCCGGGGATGGCGAGGAAGGGGGTGAGCGAGGTCGCGTTGTTCGGGCGGCCGTTCGTGGTGTGCGCTCCGGTGAGTCCTGTGTCGTCCATGCCTCGACGGTACGGGCGGTGCGAGGAGGCGCGCTTGGAGATTCGCGACACGATGTCGTCGGTGAGAACTATCGTGTGAGCGTGATGGATGCGCGCAGGGGAGTGCTGTACCCGGCGAGGATGCCGGAGTTCCACCGTCTTCCTCCGCCCGCCGGCGCCGGTGACCTCGTCGAATGGTTCTGGATCCCGGAGTGGGACGTCGAACCGGGGCGCGCCTCTCGTCAGCACATCGTGGCCTACCCGGCGTCGAATCTGGTGGTCGAGGCGGAGGGCGTGGAGCTCGCGGGCCCGAGTACGCGAGCGACGCATCGTGATCTGACCGGGCGAGGGTGGGCCGTCGGCGCCCTGCTCCGACCGGCCGCGCTCGCGGCGCTGGCCGAGGCGCCGGCGCTCCTCCGCGACGACTCCGCCCGGTTCGAAGCGCCCGAGCTGCATCGCTCCGTCGCTCATGCGATGGAGGAGGGCGAGCGCGGTGCCGCTGTCGACGCCTTCGCGGCATGGCTCATCGCACGCGTCGGCGAGGTCGGACAGGCGGCGCACCAGGCCAATGAGATGGCCAGGATGCTGATGGGCGATGCCTCGATCGCGGGGGCGGCGGAGGCGGCGGCGCGTCTCGCGGTGTCCGTGCGCACGCTGCAGCGTCTGGCGCAGCGTCACGTCGGGCTGTCCCCGGCCGCGATGATCCGTCGTCGCCGCCTGCAGGAGGCTGCGCAGCGGATCCGCGAGGATCCGGAGGCCGATCTGGCCACCGTCGCCGCCGAGCTCGGCTACGCCGATCACGCCCACCTCACGAATGATTTCCGCGCCGTGCTGGGGTTCACGCCGGCGTCGTATCGCTCCGCCTCCGGATGAGCCTCAGCCGGAGCATCCGGTAGAGCACGCCGACGAGGACGATCCCGGTTCCGATCAGCGATGCGAGCACCGGGAGGGTGTTCACCAGGATCAGGCATCCCAGGGCGCCGACGACCGGAATCACGCGCGGATAGCGTCGAGCGCGCTGCCGGAAGGCCGCGGCGTTCGCGATCAGGTAGTAGAGGAGCACGCCGAACGAGGAGAATCCGATGGCGCCTCGGAGGTCGGCGACGACCACGACGCCGACCACGACGAGGCCGACCGCGATCTCGGCGCGGCGCGGCGCGTGCCAGCGTTCGTCGATCGTCGACAGCCAGCGAGGCAGATCGGACTCCCTCGCCATGGCGAGGGTCGTTCGGCCGATCCCGGTGAGCAGGGCGAGCAGGGCGCCGAGGGATGCCGTGGCGGCGGCGACCCGCACGACGGGAGACGCCCATGTCCATCCTGCCGAGACGACGACGTCGGTGAGCGGTGCGGCGCTGTCCACGGCATCCGCGCCGAGCACCGAGACGACCGTGAGGGCCACGGCGGCGTAGACGACGACGGCACCGGCCATGGCCAGCACGATCGCGCGCGGGATGGTGCGGGCGGGATCGATGACCTCCTCGCCCATCGTGGCGATCCGCGCGTATCCGGCGAAGGCGAAGAAGAGCAGTCCCGCGCCCTGGAGAACCCCGTACGCCGTGGCCTCGGCCAGGTCCGCAGGGGGCGCGGTCGTCTCGCCCGAGGCTCCGGCCGCGACGACGAGCGCGAGCCCCAGGAGAGAGGCCACGACGAGGATGCGGGTGGCGAGCGCGGTGCGCGTCACCCCGAAGCAGTTCACGACGACGAGGGCGGCGACGGCGAGCACGGCGACGGGGATGCGCCATCCTTCCGGCGCGGCATAGGACGCGAATGTCAGCGCCATCGCTGCGCAGCTGGCGATCTTGCCGATCACGAACGACCAGCCGGCGACGAATCCCCACCAGGGCCCGATCTCCGCACGGGCGTAGGCGTAGGTTCCGCCGGCGACCGGGTGCGCTGCGGCGAGCTGTGCGGAGCTGATCGCGTTGCAGCAGGCGATGACGGCTGCGATCGCGAGGGCGACGAGGATGCCTGAACCCGCCGCGCCCAGAGCCGGTGCCCAGACGGCGAAGACACCGGCGCCGATCATCGAGCCGAGGCCGATGGCGACGGCATCCGAGAGGCTCAGGCGGCGGGAGAGGGGCACGCGCCCATCGTGGCACGGCGACGTGAACGTCAGGTGGCGCGCGCTGCGGTGACGCGCTTCTTCTCGCGTATGTAGACCTCGCGGCGCACCTTCGCGACGACGTCGCCCCCGCGATCGGTGATGACGGTCTCGAACCATTCGAGCACCTTTGCGCCGCCGTGCGCGCGCTCGCGGATCTCCGCAGCGCGCTCCTGAGCGACCTCGAACTCGGCGGTGAGGACGCCGCGACCGGGCTTGAGGAACTCGATCTCGCCCCGGGTGTCCCACACCACGTAGTCACGACCGAGCTGGTGCATCACGAGCATGAAGAAGTAGGGATCGGTCATCGCGCTCATGGAGCCGCCGAAGGCCGTCTTGACGTAGTTGCGGGTGAAGACGTTCACGTGCAGCTCCACAGTGGCGCGGGTCCAGTCCGTGCTGAAGCGGCGGACGCGGATTCCGCTGAAGAGGTTGGGGATCCACAGGCTCATGCCGATCGCGAGTCGGCGAGGGGTGACCTTCATGTCGCCAGTGTGGCGGATCGCGACGGGTATGCGAAGCGGAATGGAGGGTAGCGACATAAGTTCTAGTTAGGATAGAATTAATAGAACATTGGAGGTGGCATGCTGATCCGGATCGACGTCGACAGTCCGCGGCCCCTGTTCGAGCAGGTCGCGGCGTCCGTGCGCGCCGATGTGCTGTCCGGGAAGCTCGTGCCGGGCGACCGGCTCCCTCCCGCCCGCGAGGTGGCCGAGGCGCTGGACGTCAATCAGCACACCGTGCTGCACGCCTACCAGCAGCTGCGCGACGAAGGACTCGTCGACCTGCGCCGTGGAAGGGGGGCGGCGGTGGCGGCATCCGCTGCGCCGCTCGCCGAACTCGCCCAGGACATCGCAGCGCTCGTCGCCCGCGGGGCCGCTCTCGGCCTCTCACCCGCCACACTGGCCGCTCTCGTGAAGGAGACTCCCGCATGAACGCCGACGTCCGTCGCGCCCGCACCGCCTTCCTCTGGGTGGGGGTGATCGTGCCCGCCGCGATCGTCGCGCTCTCCGCGATCATCATCGCGGCGTGGCTGCCGGAGGTTCCCGAGCCCGCCGCGATCCACTGGGGATTCGACGGGGTCGACGGCTACGGACCCGGGTGGACGTATCTCGCGCTGCTGCTGGGGATCGGCGGCGGCATCGTCGTCCTGTTCGCCGTGATGGCGTTCCTCGGGCACCGGCTGCCGCCGCGCTCGCGCTCCGAGGGCCGCCCGGACGGACCGCAGTGGTCGCCGACCGCGCGTTTCCTCGGCGCGATGAGCCTCGGAGTGTCGACTCTGCTGGCCGCGACCTCGCTGATAAGCGTGGGCGTGCAGCGCGGGCTCGCCGACGCCGCGGAGACGCCGGACATCACGCCCTGGGTGATCCTGGGGATCGTGCTGATGGCGGGGCTCGCAGTGCTCGGCTGGTTCCTCCAGCCTGCGGCGTACACGACGACGGATGCCGGGGTGCCGGCCGGGCCGCTGGAGCTGGCGGGCACCGAGCGCGCCGTCTGGATGGGAACGGCGAGCACGGCGCGCGGCGCGCAGATCGTGCTCGGCGTCGCGGTGTTCTTCGTGCTCGCGACAGCCGCTCTGCTGGGGGCGAGGGGAGTCGAGGGGTGGTGGTTCTCCGCGATCATCGGGATCGCGCTCGCCGTGCTGGCCGCGACGATGCTCGTCTTCAGGGTCAGGGTGAACGCCGCGGGTCTGCAGGTGCGCTCTGCCGTGGGCTGGCCGCGGTTCGCGATCCCCGCCTCTGACGTCGCCTCGGTGCGCGTGGTGACCGTCAACCCGTTCGGCGAGTTCGGCGGCTGGGGCTACCGGATCGGCCTCGACGGTCGGCGCGGCGTCGTGCTGCGCGGCGGTGAAGCCCTTCAGGTGGAGCAGAGGAACGGGAAGGTGTTCGTCGTCACCGTCGACGATGCGGCCACGGCGGCGTCCGTCCTGGTGGCGGCGTCCGGCATCTCCGAAGGAACCGAAGGAGGAGCATCATGATCACCCGCGTCCGTCCGGTGGCGACGATCGCCTTCGTCGCCCTCGCCTGCGGGCTCGCCTGGCTGGTCGCCCTTCCCCTGTGGATCTCCGGAGGGCTTGCGAACCCGCTCGCGGGAGCGCTCGTCCCCGTGATGATGTTCACGCCGGCTCTCGCCGTGCTGATCGTCATGACCGCGCTGCGTCCTGTTCCGAAGGGGGGACGGCTGAGGTTCCTCGGCATGTGGCCGCTGCGGCCGGCGAAGCGAGTGGTCTGGCTGAGCGTCGCGGCGCTGTTCGCGCCGGTGGCCCTCGTCGCCGTGAGCATCGCCGTGGCGGCGGTGTTCGGCTGGGTGCAGCTGGATCTCATCGGCTTCTCCGGGTTCGCTGAGACGCTGGCGGCCTCCCTGCCGGAGGGGGTGCCCGCGCCGCCCGCGATCGTCGTCGTCCTCTCCCAGCTCGTGGCGATCCCGATCGCCGCGGCGACGATCAACGCGGTGATGGCGTTCGGAGAGGAGCTCGGCTGGCGGGGCTTCCTGGTGCCGGCGCTGCGTCCGCTCGGCACGTGGCCGGCCCTCCTGATCAGCGGGGTGATCTGGGGGCTCTGGCACGCCCCGGTGATCCTCCTGGGCTACAACTTCGGACGTTTCGACCTCACCGGGGTCCTGCTGATGGTCGGCGGCTGCATCGCGTGGGGCGTGCTGCTCGGATGGCTCCGCCTGCGGTCGGCGTCGCTCTGGCCCGCCGTCTTCGCCCATGGCGCGCTGAACGCGGCAGGAGGCATGGTCGTCCTGGTCCATGCGGCCGGCACGACCATCGACATGGCCCTCGCCGGCCCCTTGGGCGTCGCGGGGTGGATCGTGTGCGCCGGGGCGGTCGTCGTGCTCGCGCTGAGCGGCCAGTTCCGTCGCCAGCCCGAGCTCGACGGCGCCGCGGTCCGCCTGCTGTCGCCGGAGCGCTGAAGGCCCTTGACGGGCTCCGGGCGCGAGGGTTGGCTGGGCACATGGCCGATTCGACTCCTGAGAACTGGCGCGCCGCCGACATCTTCCTCGTCGACACGCTCGTCGGACACGATCCTGCCCTGGAGGCCGGGCTGGACGCGCAGCGCGCGGCAGGCCTCCCCTCGATCGAGGTCGCGCCGGTCGGCGGCAAGCTGCTGAACCTGCTCGCACGGATCGCCGGAGCGCGGCGAGTGCTCGAGATCGGCACGCTCGGCGGGTACTCGACGACCTGGCTCGCACGTGCCGTCGGAGAAGACGGCCTCGTCGTCACGATCGAGGCGGAGCCGGGCAACGCCGCCGTCGCACGACGCAACCTGGATGCCGCGGGCGTCGGCGATCGCGTCGAGATCCGCATCGGGCGCGGAGCCGAGGTGCTGCCCTCGCTGGACGGCGCAGAACCTTTCGATCTCGTGTTCATCGACGCCGACAAGGAGTCCAACACGGTCTATCTCGACTGGGCGGCGCGGCTCGGGCGACCGGGCACCGTGGTGGTCGTCGACAACATCGGCCGGGAGGGCGAGATCGTCAACGACGACACCGCCGATCCGCGCGTCGTCGGCACACGGCAGGGACTGCGGATGCTGGGAGAGGACCCCCGTTTCGACGCCACGGCCCTGCAGACCGTCGGCCTCAAGGGCTGGGACGGCTTCGCGCTCGCCGTCGTCGTGTGAGATCTGCGCCGGAGGGTGTGAGATCTGCGCCGGAGGGTGTGAGATCTGCGCCGGAGGAGCCGGCGCATTCGAGGCTCAGACGTGCAGGTCCTGCGTGCAGCCGCAGCTGCGGCCCACGACGAGATTGCCGCGGACGATCTCCGTCGAGGGCCCGGCGTCGTCAGCGATCGCGAGCAGAGCCTCGATCGCGGCGGACGCCATCTGGTCCAGGGGCTGGCGGACGCTCGTCAACGGTGGGCTCAGGCGCAGCGCGAGGTCGGTGCCGTCGATGGAGGCGAGCGCGACGTCCTCCGGGACGCGCAGCCCGAGCTCGGCACAGGCCTGGAGCACGCCGATCGCCTGCACGTCGGATGAGACGAGGATCGCCCGAGGGCGGCTGGCGCGGCTGAGATGCCGCGCGCTCGGTCCCAGCAGCGCGTATGTCGCGGCTCGGCCTCCCGCTGCCGAGAACTCGGCGTGCTCGATCAGGTCGTCTCCTGCGGGGAGACCGGCGGTCGTCAGCGTCTCCCGCCATCCGATCACGCGACCGTCGGCGCTCGCGGAGTGCCAGGGGCCGGCGACGCAGGCGATCACCGGATGATCATGGGCGATGAGGTGCTCCACGGCGAGGCGTGCGGCGTGCTCATTGTCGAACGCCACGCCGCTAGACGTGCCGACACGGCGGCTGCGGGTGCTCTGGATCGCGACCACGGGGACGGCGCCGAGCACGTCGTTCGCCAGCCGCGAGTAATGATCGGTCGCCGCGATCACTCCGTCGACCCGATGATCGACGATCGATTTCAGGAACGGGACGTGCTTCTCTCCGACGATGTCCACGATCCCGAGGGTGAGGGCGAGTCCGTGACGCGTCGCCTCCTTCGCGATGGCCTCTGCGAGCTCGGCGTAGAACGGATTGATCGGGCTGTCCGTGAGCAGGCCGATCATCCGTGTGCTGCCGCGGCGGAGCGCCGATGCGACCGCGTTCGGACGGTAGTCGAGCTCGGAGATCGCCTGTTCGACGCGGCTCCGGGCGTTCGCGGACACCGGTCTCGGTCCTCCGTTGATCACATAGGAGACCACGGCGGGGGACACCCCGGCGGCCGCGGCGACCTGGGCGCGGGTCACCGCCATGATCGTCTCCCCGGCGTGGACGTGCTCAGGACGCCCGTGCCGGGGCGAGGTCGGACTCCCGCGCGTAGGACGCCTGCGCACCCGGCCGGGTCACCGAGTAGCTTCCGGAGCGTACGCCGTGCTCCACCGCGGCATCCAGCGCCCGGCCGTTCGCCAGAGCGGCGGACAGCGCGCCGACGAAGGCGTCGCCGGCCCCCGTGGTGTCGACCACCGGCACCTGCTCGGTGATCGGCACGATGCCCGATCTCGGACCGTCTGTCCACACTGCACCTCCTGCGCCGATCGTGACGACCACGCTGCGCGGGAGAGGACGGATCGCCCTGGCCGCGCGCATCGCGTCGTCGGGTGATCGTACCTCGATCCCGGTCAGCGCCGACGCCTCCGCCTCGTTGAGAACGAGCGGGTCCGCGCGGGAGAGGACATCCTCCGGGAGCGTGATCACGGGGGCGAGGTTCAGCACCACGCGCGTCGTCTCCGCCGCGCGGACCGCGGCCGTCACGGTGTCCGCGGGGATCTCCGCCTGGATCACCAGGATGGTGCCCGCAGGCGAGCGCCTCACCACGCGCTGGACCTTCGCCGGTGAGAGGCGGAAGTTCGCCCCGGAGACCACGGCGATCGAGTTCTCGCCGCGATCATCCACCCAGACGAAGGCGCGACCTGTGTCGGCATCGTGCAGCACGGTCACGTCCGAGACCTCGACGCCCTCCGCGCGCAGCTCGCGCAGCAGCAGTGCGCCGTCCGAATCGTCGCCGACGCAGCCGACGAAGCTCACCGACGCGCCGAGACGCGAGGCGGCGACCGCCTGGTTCGCCCCCTTGCCGCCGCAGGTATTGCTCATGCTCTGCGCGAGCACGGTCTCCCCGGGCGCGGGCAACGCGGGCACACGGACGAGGTAGTCGCGATTGGCGCTGCCGACGACGAGCACGGGATGGGAAGGATGCGTGTGGTTCATTTCTCTCCGCTCGCGACGGACAGGCCGCCGAAGGACTTCTGCAGCGCGAACATCAGCAGTGCCGGGATGAGCGACAGGATCACCGCGCCGGCGAAGTGCTGCCCGAAGCTCGCGCTGTGCTCGCCGAACGTCTGAGCCAGGGCGACCGGGGCCACCTGCAGATCGCTGTCCGAGACCACCAGGAGGGGCCAGAGGAATGCTCCCCACTGGCCGAGGAAGATCAGAAGCGCCGAGTTGACCAGGGAACCGCCGCCGAGTCGCCAGTAGATCGAGGCGAAGATCCGCGGCTCAGACGCCCCGTCGATCTTCGCGGCCTCCCGGTAGGACGAGGGGATCGACAGGAAGTGCTGACGCAGGTTGAAGATCGCCAATCCATTGCCGATGCCGGGGAGTACGAGGCCGACGATCGTGTTGGCCAGTCCCCAGCTCGTGAACTGCTGCGAGAGCGGGATCGCGACGGCTTCGAACGGGATCATGAACCCGACCACGATGACCGCGAACACGACGCCCCGTCCCGGGAAGCGCAGCACGGCCACCGCATAGGCGGCCAGAGCGCAGACGACGGTGCCGATCGCCACTGAGATCAGGCAGATGAGGAGGGAGTTGACCAGCGACCGTCCGAACGGGCCGAAGATCATCGCGGCATAGTTGTCGAAGGTCACCGAGGACGGGATCAGGATCCGCCAGCTCAGCGGCGAGAGGGAATCGAAGATCTCGGATCCTGGGCGCAGCGATCCGGCCAGCAGCCAGAGAACCGGGATGACGAAGATCGCGCTGACCAGAACCGCGGCGGCGGTGAGCGGCCATGACGGACGTGTCCATCGCGCTCGGCGGTAGGTCGTTTCACTCATCCGAGACTCCTTGGCGGTCTTCGCGCAGGAGCGCGAACTGGGCGGCGACGAAGACGAGCATGATCAGCGTGAGGATCACGACCTCCGCCGAGCCGAGGCTCTTGTCGCTGTATGTGTAGGTCGTCCGGTAGGCGTCGAACATGAGCATGGTCGTGGAGTTCTCCGGTCCGCCTCCGGTGAGCATCTGAACAGGGACGAAGAGGACGAAGTTGGCGACGGTGTCGGCGACGAGCACGAACAGGAGAGGGCGCTTGAGGAGCGGCAGGGTGATGGAGAAGAAGGTCCGGACGGGCCCGGCGCGATCGAGTCTGGCCGCCTCGTAGTACTCGTCGGGGATCGTCTCGATGCCGGAGATGAGGAACAGCATCCAGTACCCGACGCCCACCCAGGTGGCGACGATCATGATCGAGGCCAGCGCCTGTTCGGGCGACGTGAGGAACGGCTGGCTGCCGATGCCCAGCGCCTCGAGCAGCGCGTTGAGGGGACCGTCCGGGCGCATCGCGATGCCCCACACGATGGAGGATCCGACGATCGGGATGGTGGCGGGGATGAAGATCAGGGTGCGCCACAGCATCTTCGCCCTGATCCTGCGCGTGACCAGCACGGCGATCATGAGCGCGATGATGACCTGCGCCGGGTTGATGATGAGGTTGAAGACGAGGGTGCGCAGCACGGTCTCGCCGAAGGCGGCGCTGCCGAACAGCTCGAGGTAGTTGTCCGCGCCGGTGAACTCCGGCTCCTTGAGCCCGCCGGGGAACGCGGTGTGCAGTGACGACCAGAATGCGCCGATGGACGGCGCGATCCTCATCGTGATGATGGCCAGCAGCGCCGGGGCGATGAAGGCCACGGCCCATGCCGCCTCGCGGCGACGTCCGGTGCGGCGCCGGGGTCCGGGGGACGGACGGGCGTCCGTCCCCCGGACCTGCGCGAGTTCGCGAACGCTCACTGGTACTTCGCCCACGCCGTCTCGAGCTCGGCGCTCGCCGCGGCCAGAGCCTTCGCCGGATCCGTGCCGTTCTTCACGTCGGAGTACGCCCGTCCGAGGATCTCCTCGAACTCGACGTATCCGATGGTGGACAGACGCGGCACGGCTGTATTCTGCGTCTCGTAGTCGATGAGAGCGGCCGCGTCCTGGCCGGCGGGCGAGGCGAAGACGTCGCGGCCGTAGTAGGACTCCTTGCCCTCCGCGCTGACCGGGAGCTCGGGCGAGGGGAAGTTGACCGCATAGCCTCCGCCGTTATCGATCGACATCCACTTCATGAAGATCGCGGCGGCCTCCTTCTCGTCCGAGAACGGGCTCATCGCGAGAGACCAGGATCCGGTCGGCGTGACCGGATCACCGCCGTCGAAGTAGGGATGCGCGGCGACGCCCCAGTCGACGGAGGCGCCTGTGAGGTTCGGCACGAGCCACGGCCCCTGCACGAAGTAGGCGACGTTCCCGGCCAGGAACTCCTCGGAGCTCTGCTCGGAGTTCACGGCCTGCGGGGACAGTCCGTCGGCGAAGATGCTGCCGTACCAGGTGAGCGCGTCGACCCAGGCATCAGTGGTGATGTCCGGGGTGAGATTGCCGTCGCCCGCGCCGCCGGCGGAACCGCCCAGCGAGACGGCCAGGGGCTCGAGCTGGTAATACCGATCCGGCTGGCCGAAGAGGATGCCGTACTTCGCCCCGCCGTCCACGGCCTGCGCGGCGACCTCGCTGAGCTCCTCCCAGGTCATGCGGTCCTCGGGATCGGCCGACGGGTACGGGATGCCCGCCTGATCCAGAAGGGCCTTGTTGTAGTAGAGCAGCTGAGTCGAGTTCGCGATCGGCAGTGCCCAGAGGTCTCCGTCGTAGGAGCTCGACTCGACGGGGGCCTCGTCGAGGACGCCGATCTCGTCGGCGAACTGCTCGGTGAGCGACTCGGTGAATCCGCGGGATGCAAGGGTGGCGATGCGCGGCTGATCGGCCCAGTACACGTCGGGATTGCCGTCCTTGTTCCCGATGCGCGCATCCAGGATCGAGTTGAGCTGATCGAAGGGCACCGCTTCGTACTCGACGGTGATGCTCGGGTGCGCCGCTTCGAATGCGTCCATCACCTCCAGGATCCCGGTGTCCTCCGCCTGGTGGCCGAGGACCTGGATCGTCGCCGTCGGATCCTCCTCCGGCAGAGCCCAGGCGTCGCCGTCCGGGGATGAGGGGTCTGCCGTGCATCCGGCGAGGACCATGGATGCCGTGCCGAGGGCGGCGACGGCGGCGATACTGCGTCTTTGCATGTTTCTGCCTTTCTCGGGTGTTGCGTTCTGGTGCGGGTACGGGTCAGAGAGAGTCGATGCGACCGACGAAGTATCGGGTGAAGCCGTCCACGTCCACGTCGACGGCGACTCGTGCGTTGGCGGCGGGGGAATCCTCGGAGAGCAGGAAGTCGGCGATCGACATGCCGCGACCGACCGGGTCGTCCGCAACGATGTCGACGCGCGCATCGCGCCAGGTGAGCAGATCGGGCCGGCTGATCGCCGCGACCGCCAGCGGATCGTGCATCGCGCAGGATCCCAGTGATGCGATGTCGCCGGGGTGCCGCTGCGCGTTCGCGTCGATCCAGGCGAGCGTCGAGTCGCCGGCGAAGGTGCCGAAGCTGCGACCGCTCGCCGCCATCTGCGCGGCATGCTCGCGCGTCAGACGCACACGGTTCGTGACATCGAGTCCCACCAGGCGCAGCGGCGCCCCCGAGCGCAGCACGGCGCGTGCGGCGAGCGCGTCGACCCAGAAGTTGAACTCGCCCGGCATGCCGACCTTGTTCGTCTGCTGCAGGTAGACGCCGCCCATGACGACGATCTCCTTGACGTGCGTCGCGACGCGGGGGTCCAGGGCGATGGCTGCGGCGACGTTGGTGAGGGGGCCGATGGCGATCACGGTCACGTCGCCGGGCGAATCGACGACCCGGCGGGCGATCTCCGCGGCGGCGTATCCCGGGGCGGCGACGTGGTGGCCGAAGGCGGTGCGCGTGGAGTCGGAGGCCGAGCGTAGCCGATCGGGCTCCGCCAGCGGAGCCCCTGCTCCGCGGACGACGGGGATGTCCTTGCGACCGAGGCGCTCCAGCAGCTCGGCGGCGAGATATGTGCCCGACTCCACGTCGATGTTGCCGTTGACCGTCGTGACGAGCTCCAGATCGAAGACATCGTCGGAGAGGATCAGCGCGAGCGCGAATCCGTCGTCGATCTCCGATCCGGGGACGCCCATCGCCATGTCCGTGTCGAGAATGATCCGCATTCGAACTCCTTCGTTCAATTCGTGTTGACGGTAGTGTGACACGTGTTGAATAGGAAGTGCAAGAGCCTCCTCCCGTCCAGAGCCCCACGGAGCGGCTGAAGGGATCGCGCTCGCCGTCGTCGTGTGACGGGCAGGTTACGCGGCTAGACTGGCGGCGGATCGACGACGCTCCACCACCACCTTTCCCTGAGCAAGGAGCACATTCGTGGCACTGATCGAGGCTGTAGGCGCACGCGAGATTCTCGACTCGCGCGGCAACCCGACCGTCGAGGTGGAGGTGCTCCTCGATGACGGCATCGTGCAGCGCGCCGCCGTCCCCTCCGGCGCATCCACCGGTGCGTTCGAGGCGTATGAGCTCCGCGACGGGGATGAGAGCCGCTACGGCGGCAAGGGCGTGCTGAAGGCCGTCGAGGCCGTCATCGATGAGCTCGGCCCTGCCATCGAGGGCGTCGAGGCCAGCGAGCAGCGCATCGTCGACCAGATCCTCATCGAGACGGACGGCACGGAGAACAAGCAGCGCACCGGTGCGAACGCGATCCTCGGTGTCAGCCTCGCGGTCGCCAAGGCCGCGGCCGACAGCGCCGACCTGCCGCTGTTCCGCTACATCGGCGGCCCGAACGCGCACGTGCTGCCGGTCCCGCTGTTCAATGTCATCAACGGCGGCGAGCACGCGGACAACGGCATCGACTTCCAGGAGTTCTTCCTCGCCCCGATCGGCGCCGAGACCTTCTCCGAGTCGCTGCGCTGGGGCACCGAGGTCTATCACGTGCTCCGTGGCGAGCTGAAGGCCGCGGGCTTCGCGACGGGCCTCGGCGACGAGGGCGGGTTCGCCCCCGATCTGCCCAGCAACCGCGAGGGCCTCGAGTTCCTCATCAAGGCGATCGAGAAGGCCGGCTTCACTCCTGGCTCCGACGTCGCCGTGGGCCTGGACGTCGCCGCCACCGAGTTCTTCAAGGACGGCGTGTACACCCTCGACGGCAAGGCGCAGAGCGCTGACGACCTCATCACGTTCTACGCCGACCTGGTCGACTCCTTCCCCGTCGTGACGATCGAGGACGCCCTCGCCGAGGACGACTGGGATGCCTGGAAGGACCTCACCGACGCCATCGGCTCGAAGGTGCAGCTCGTCGGCGACGACCTGTTCGTCACCAACCCGACGCGCCTGCAGCAGGGCATCGACCGCGGCGTCGCCAACGCGCTGCTGGTGAAGTTCAACCAGATCGGCTCGCTGTCCGAGACCCTGGACGCCGTGAGCCTGGCCACCGGCAACGGCTACCGTTCGATGTGGTCGCACCGCTCCGGCGAGACCGAGGACACCACGATCGCCGACCTCGCGGTCGCGACGAACGCCGGTCAGATCAAGACCGGTGCGCCGGCTCGCTCCGAGCGCGTCGCGAAGTACAATCAGCTTCTGCGCATCGAGGAGGAGCTCGGCGACGCGGCGGTCTTCGCCGGCCGCTCCGCCTTCCCGCGCTTCCAGGCCTGACCTGCGAGCGCGCGCGATACATCGAACCGACTGAGGGGGAGCCATGGCGAGGCGTCCGGCTCCCCCTTCGTCGTCCCCCCGGAGGGCGAGCCCCGCTGCCGCGGCGCGGCGTGCCGGATCCGGCAGAGGCGGCGCCGAGGACAAAGGCCCCGCGCGCACGGTCGACGTGCGGGAGTGGGCCTCCGGCATCCGTCTCTCCGCCTTCTCCGCGATCATGCTGTCGCTGGTCGTGCTGGGGGCGTGGGTCCTCGTGCCGACGCTGGGCACCTACATCGACCAGCGGCAGAAGATCGCCGCGCTCGAGCAGGCCGTGCAGGTCTCCGAGGACGAGATCGCCGCGCTCGAGAAGGAGCAGGAGCGCTGGGACGACCCGGCCTACATCGTCACGCAGGCCCGCGAGCGGCTGTACTTCGTGAAGCCGGGCGAGGTCGTCTATCTCATCGACGACGATCTCGACGTCGCCGACCTTCCGCAGGAGCAGGGTCCGGTCAGCGATGCTCTCGAGGAAGGCGCCGCGGATTGGATGGCGCAGCTGCTCCGCAGCGTCGCGGGAGCGGGGCTCGCCCAGACGGCCGTGGAGGCGCGGTAGGGGTTCTGCCAGCATCCTCTCCCGTAACCTGGAGACGTGACGACACCGCCCTTCGACCCGCCGACGCCCGCCGAGATCGCCGTGCTGACCGCCCAGCTCGGCCGCCCCGTGCGCGGGGTCGTGGGGATCGCCGCCCGATGCGTCTGCGGCAATCCGACCGTGGTGTCGACCTCGCCGCGGCTTCCGGACGGCACGCCCTTCCCGACGTTCTACTACCTCACCCATCCCGCCGCGACCGCGGCGATGTCCACGCTGGAGGCCACCAGGGTGATGCCCGAGCTCGCCGCCCTGCTCGATGAGGACGAGGACGTCGCAGCCGCCTACCGTGCGGCGCACGAGGCGTATCTGGCCGACCGTGCGCTGTTCGGGGATGTCCCGGAGATCGACGGCGTCTCCGCCGGCGGGATGCCGACGCGCGTGAAGTGCCTGCACGCACTGGCCGGGCATGCGCTGGCGGCCGGCCCTGGCGTGAATCCGATCGGCGATGCGGCGCTGGCCCGTTCGAGCTGGTCGCCCGAACGATGCCAGTGCGAGAGTCCTGGCGCGGCGATCGCATGATCGACCGCAGGATGCTGCGCAGCGCCGTCGCCCTCGCGACGGTCGCGGCATCCGTCCTGCTCGCCGGAGCCACCGCCACTCCCGCCCCGGTGGCGGACGATCCCACCGATCCGATCCGCGCGGCGGAGTACTGGCTGGACGGCGCGAGCATCCGTCAGGCCTGGCAGGCGACCCGAGGCGAGGGCGTCACGATCGCAGTGATCGACACCGGGATCGCGACGGTCCCGATCTTCGACGGCGCCGTCATCGGCGGGACGGATGTCTCCGGCACCGGGGCATCCGACGGACGGACGCCCGTCGGCACGGTCGACGTCGACCACGGCTCGTGGGTCGCCTCGCTCGCGGCGGGTCGCGGTGCTGCGGACGGCACCGGGATGATCGGCGTCGCACCCGAAGCCGATCTGCTGTCGATCTCGGTGAACTTCGGCGCCGCGGCGTCCGTGCCGTTCGCCGAGCAGATCGCCGACGCGATGCGCTGGGCCGTCGACGAGGGCGCGGACATCATCAACCTCTCGTTCACGACGAACACGCTGGACTGGGACGAGAGCTGGGACGACGCCTTCCTGTACGCCTTCGAGCACGACGTCATCGTGGTCGTCGCAGCCGGCAACAGGGGGAGCGGGACGAGCATCGTCGGGGCTCCGGCGACGATCCCCGGCGTTCTCACGGTGGGGGGCGTCGATCAGCACGGCGAGGCGAGCATCGAGGCATCGACGCAGGGCATCACGATCGGCATATCGGCGCCCAGTGAAGGACTTCTCGGCGTCTCGGCCGACGGCACGCTCGCGGACTGGAGCGGCACGAGCGGTGCGGCGCCCATCGTCGCCGGCGTCGCGGCGCTGGTGAAGTCGGCCCATCCCGATCTGGATGCCGGCAACGTCATCAACCGCATCCTGAAGACGGCGCTGCCAGCTCCTGGCGCTACGAAGGTCCCCGACGCGATCTACGGCTACGGCCTCATCGATGCGAACGCCGCCGTCACGGCGAAGGTGGCCGAGGTCGACGCCGATCCCGCCGCCGACCTCGCCGAGTGGATCAGACTGTACCGGCGCGCCGACTCGGAACCGGCGCCGTTGCCTACCGTCGGCCCGGTCGAGGTCGACCCTCTGCCGGCCGCGGATCCCCCCAGCGCGGCGAGTTCCCCGCTTCTTCCCAGCGCCGATTCACTGCGCTACGGTACCCTGCCGCTCATCGCGCTCACGGTCCCTGGTATCCTGGTAGCGCTAGGCGTCATCGCAGCTGCCCGGCGCATCCGTTCGGCGCGCGCGCAACGCACGCCTGCACCCTGACAAGGAGTTGTCCCTCTGTGCCTGAGAACAGCACTGTGCCCAAGATTCTGATCGTCGGTGGTGGCTACGCGGGTTTCTACACGGCGTGGAAGCTCGAGAAGCACCTCCGCAAGGGCGAGGCGGAGGTCACCATGGTCGACCCGCTGCCGTACATGACGTACCTGCCCTTCCTCCCGGAGGTCGCCGCCGGCTCCATCGAGCCGCGCCACGCGGTGGTCGCGACCCGCCGGCACCTGAAGCGGACGAACGTCGTCTCGGCGAAGGTCACCAAGATCGATCACGCGAACAAGGTCGCGACGATCACGCCGACCCAGGGCGAGCCCTACGAGTTCGCCTACGACCAGATCGTCGTCACCGCCGGCTCCGTCTCGCGCACCTTCCCGATCCCAGGCATCGCCGACAACGCGATCGGCATGAAGTCGATCGAGGAGGCCGTCTGGGTCCGTGACAAGCTGCTGTCGAACTTCGACAAGGCCGCCGCCCTACCCGCGGGGCCCGAGCGCGAGCGTCTGCTGACCGTCGTCGTCGTCGGCGGCGGCTTCGCCGGCATCGAGACCTTCGCCGAGCTGCGCTCCTTCGCCTCGGCGCTGCTGAAGCGCTATCCGCAGCTCTCGTTCGACGAGACGCACTTCCACCTCGTCGAGGCGATGGGCCGCATCATGCCCGAGGTCTCGCTGAAGACCAGCGAATGGGTCCTGAAGGATCTCGCCAAGCGCGGCGCGAACGTGCACCTGGACACCCAGGTCACCGGTGCCGTCGACGGCAACGTCGAGCTCTCCACGGGTGAGGTCATCCCGACCGACATCATCGTCTGGACCGCCGGCGTCATGGCGAACCCCGGCGTGGTCCGCGCCGGGGATCTCCCGGTCGAGGAGCGCGGCCGCATCCGCGCCCAGGCCTCCCTGCGCGTCGTGGACGCCGATGGCAACGTCGTCGAAGGCGCCTGGACCGCCGGCGACGTCTCGGCCGTCCCCGACCTGACCGGCGGCGGCGTCGGCGGCTTCTGCGTGCCGAACGCACAGCACGCGGTCCGCCAGGCCAAGCGGCTCGCGAAGAACCTCGTCGCCGTGCTCCGCGGCGAGGAGCCGGTCGACTACATCCACAAGAACCTCGGCGCGGTCGCGGGCCTCGGCCTGGGCACCGGAGTCTTCCAGTCCGGCAAGATCGCGATCAAGGGCTTCTTCGCCTGGGTCGCGCACCGTGGCTACCACGGCCTCGCGATGCCGTCCTGGGAGCGTAAGTTCCGTGTCCTGTGGGGCTGGTGGAACAACCTGTGGCTCGACCGCGACATCGTGAACCTCGAGAAGGTCCAGCAGCCGCGCGCGTTCTTCGAGGAGTTCGCCTCGCGTCCGCGTCCGGCTGCGGACGCTCCGGCGGCCGCGCCTGCCGAGGAGAAGGCGGAGAAGGCTCCGGCGAAGAAGGCTCCGGCCCGCAAGCCCGCGGCGAAGAAGGTGGCCGAGAAGGCCGCCGAGACCGCTGAGGTCGCCGCGAAGTAGGTCTTGCTGCGAATGCCCCGTCCGCTCGAGCGGACGGGGCATTCGTCGTCTGCGCGGTGCTCTGCGACGATTCGCGGATGCGATGGCGGATAGCGGACGCCCCCGGAGGAGCGCGGCGCCCGTGATCTATTCCGCCGTGCTGAGACGGACCATCGCGTCGTAGAGCTGTCTTTCCGTCATCGGCGGCTCGGGGAGCGGACGCGCTCGCTCGGCTCGGTAGGCGTCGAGCATGAGGTAGAGGCTGCGCCGCCACGCACCCGGCGCCGTGGCGGTGGTGGCATCGATCATCCGGCCGTTGGACCAGATGAGGTTGACGATGTCGGCCAACGCGATGTCGGGGCGCACCCGACCGGCGTCTTGGGCGCGGGTGAGCACATCCTCGATCTGTCGGCACATCTGGTCGTGGATGCGCTCGGTGTCGGCGCTGCCGGGGAATCGGCGGGAAAGGAAGTCGTTGAAACCTCGGTCTCCGGCTTGCACGCGGAACAGGTTCTCCAGGTAGGAGACGAATCCATCCCACGGATCATCGATCTCCAGGGCCTCGTTCGATCCGTCGGCGAACTCTCGAAGCCGAGGCTCCAGGGCAGCCAGGAGCAGGTCCAGTCGAGTCGGAAAATGGCGGTACAGGGTTCCGATGGCGACGCCCGCGTCGCGTGCGATCCCCTCCAAGGAAGCGTCCACACCTCTGGCGGCGAACTCTCGTCGCGCCGCGGCGATGAGCCGGTCATGGCGCTCTTGCGCATCGCGGCGCCAAGGCCCTCGCGTCCGCTCGACGTCGCTGATGCTCACCCGGCCGATTCTACTGCGCAAGCTGAGGGCATCCTCCGTCTCGGGCAGGGGGTCCCGGCACGGTGTCAGGAACCAGAGGCCTGCCGCGATTCTGCATCATCGCGGGAATACATGAGGTACCCCTCCGGTTCATGTCAATAACCGGAGGGATACCTCACCTTGTGCCTCCACCCGAGCGCACGACGAGAGCCCCCGGCCGATCGATAGAGACACGAAGGAGCACGGTATGAGCAGCATCAGCATCATCGGAGCGGGGAACATGGCCAGCGCCATCGGCGCCCTGGCCCTCGAAGGCGGCAACACCACCGAGGTCATCGGCCGGGATCCGGCGAAGACGGCAGCCCTCGCCCGTGCCCTCGGCGGCGCCACGGTCGGCACCTGGGGCGCCACCCCCGCCGGGGACATCGTCATCCTCGCTGTGCTGTTCGAGAGCGCCGTGGAGGTCGTCAGCGAGTACGGGGACGCACTGGCCGGCAAGATCGTCGTCGACATCACGAACCCCTTCAGCCCCGCCGGCAACGGCCTGGCCGTCCCTCACGACACCTCCATCGCCGAGCTGGTCGCCGAGGCGGTCCCTGCGAGCGCTCACGTCGTCAAAGCGCTCAACACCCTCTTCCGTGACGTCCTGGCCACTGGCGGCCCGCGGGACGTGTTCGTGGCCGGCGACGACACGCAGGCCAAGGCGAGTGTGTCCGCGTTCATCACGAGCCTCGGCCATCGCCCGCGGGACGTCGGCGACCTGAGCATGGCGCACTGGCTGGAGGGAGCGAGCCTGCTGGAGATGGGGCTCGCCCAGCACGGCTTGGGATTCAACCTCTCCCTCGGCGTCGACCTCGAAGGGGTGAAGTAGTCATGGGAAAGCTTGATGGAAAAGTCGCGGTCATCACCGGCGCGACGAGCGGAATGGCACTGGCCGGCGCGAAGCTGTTCGTCGACGAAGGAGCTCACGTCTTCATCACCGGTCGACGACAGGACGCACTGGACGAAGCCGTGAAGTCGATCGGCCGGAACGTGACCGGCGTGCAAGCCGACGCGGCCGACCTCGATGACCTCGACCGGCTCTTCGACACGGTCAGGCAGGAGAGGGGCACGATCGACGTCCTCTGGGCGAGCGCCGGGGGCGGGGAGCAGAGCGGGCTCGGCGAGATCACCGAGCAGCAGTTCGACGCCGCCTTCGACCTCAACGCGAAGGGCACGCTGTTCACGGTCCAGAAAGCACTGCCGCTGTTCAACGACGGAGGCTCGATTCTCATGACCGGCTCGAACGCCTCGCTCCGGGGCTACCCCGCCTGGAGCGTATACGCCGGAAGCAAAGCCGTGCTCGCCGCATACGCACGAGTGTGGGTGGCCGAGCTGCGAGACCGGAAGATCCGCGTGAACGTGCTGACCCCCGGTTCGGTCGCCACACCGATGATGGGCGACGTACTCAGCCCAGAGTTGAGGACGACGTTCGAATCCGTGATCCCCCGGCGAGAGATGGGCCGCCCCGAAGAGATCGCATCGATCGCGTTGTTCCTCGCCTCCGACGACTCGAGCTACGTCAACGGCATGGAGCTGGTCGCCGACGGCGGCACCACCGTGATCTGAGCGCGGCGGCACCGGTGATGAACGAGATCGCCTCCGACATTCGTCGCGAAGACGACTGGCAAGACCCTTCGGGGAGGTTTGAGGACCGACCCGCTAGATGGAGGCTGCGCACAGGGCTCGGACTCCTCGTGCCCCCGGTCGGATTCGAACCGACACTGCGGCGAGTTTAAGTCGCCTGCCTCTGCCGTTGGGCTACGGGGGCGCGCACTCACAGCCTATCCGCGGATGCCGCGGCGGAAGCCGTAGGGTGGGGGAGTGCTCGATCTGATCGCAGGCCCGACGACACCCTCCGCCCGAGGATGGGAGGATCCGGCGCGCTGGTGGCCGCGATTGACCGAGGCCACCGCCCATCTGCCGGCTCCCGTCGCCGTGATCGATCTCGCGGCCCTGCGTCACAACGCGATGGACATGCTCGTGCGCGCGGGAGGCATCCCGATCCGGGTCGCCTCCAAGTCCGTGAGAGTGCGCGCGGTGGTGGACGCCGTGCTGCGGATCCCCGGTTATCACGGCATCCTCGCGTTCACGCTCGCCGAGGCGCTCTGGCTCGCCGAGGAGCACGACGACGTCGTCGTCGGCTACCCCACCGTCGACAGGGCGAGCCTCGAGCGGCTGGTCCACGACGAGATCGCGGCCGCTCGGGTGACCCTCATGGTCGACGATCCGAGCCACCTCGACCTCGTCGACAGCATCGCCGCCCCCGGCTCCCGTGCCGAGATCCGCGTCGCCGTCGACGCCGACGCCTCGTGGCGTTCGAGCGCCCTCGGTCACATCGGCGTGCGCCGTTCGCCCCTGTACACGGCGGCGGATGTCGCCCGCTTCGCGCGCCACATCGCCGGTCGCGCCGGCTTCCGCCTGGTAGGTCTGCAGATGTACGAGGCGCAGATCGCCGGTCAAGGCGACAACGCCGGCCCGGACGCGCCGGTCATCCGGTTCGCGCAGGCGCGCTCGAGGGAGGATCTCCTGCGGCGCCGTGCCGAGATCGCGACCGCCCTCAGCGACGTCGCCCCCGTGGAGTTCCTCAACGGGGGCGGCACTGGCTCCCTGGAGTTCACCGGCAGCGACGAGTCCGTGACCGAGGCGACGGCGGGCAGCGGTCTCCTCGGCGGGCACCTGTTCGACGGCTACCGCTCGTTCCGGCCCGCTCCGGCCTCCGCGTTCGCTTTCGACGTGGTGCGCAGACCCGCTGCCGACATCGCCACCGTGCTCGGCGGAGGGTGGATCGCGTCCGGACCGGCGGTCGCCTCCCGCCAGCCGCGTCCGGTGTGGCCGGCCGGCCTGCGCACCCTGCCGCGGGAAGCTGCGGGCGAGGTCCAGACGCCTCTGCAGGGTCGGGCCGCATCCGGGCTGAATCTCGGCGATCGCGTCTGGTTCCGTCACGCCAAGAGCGGGGAGCCCGCCGAGCGCGTCCTGGCGTACCAGCTGGTGGACGGCGACGCCGTCGTCGACGAGCTGCCCACCTACCGCGGCGAGGGGAAGGCGTTCCTGTGACACGATCCGGCGGAGTCTGGCAGAACTGGGGACGGTCGGCTTCGATCCGTCCGGCGCGCGTCGAGCGCCCGCGGACCCCTGAGGGCGTCCAGCGCGCTGTGCAGGCCGCGGCGGCGCAGAAGCTGGCGATCAAAGCGATCGGGGCGGGCCACAGCTTCACGGGCATCGCGGTCGCGCCGGGCGTGCTGCTCGAGCTCGACGACATGCAGGGACTGGTGTCGGCGGATACCGAGACGGGGCGGGTCACGCTCCTGGCCGGCACGCGGTTGCACCGCATCCCCGCGCTCCTGGCTCCGTACGGGCTGGCGATGGAGAACCTCGGCGACATCGACCGCCAGTCGATCGCGGGCGCGATGTCGACGGGCACGCACGGCACCGGCGCACGCTTCGGCGGCATATCCGCCCAGGTCGTCGGCGCCGTCCTGATCACCGCATCCGGCGAGTTCCTGCGCGTGAACGAGAAGGAGAACCCCGAACTGCTGCCGGCCGTCGCGCTGGGCCTCGGCGCGCTCGGGATCCTCGTCGAGGTCACGCTCCAGTGCGTTCCGGCCTTCGTCATGCACGCGATCGACGAACCGGCCCCGCTGGAGGACATGCTCGCCACGCTGTCCGACCGCTCCGAGGCCTCGGACCACTTCGAGTTCTACTGGTTCCCGCACACCGATGTCGCGCTCACCAAGCGGCAGGAGCGCCTGCCGGAGTCGACCAGGCGCGAGCCGCTGCCGGTCGTCGGACGATGGATCGATGAGACGCTGCTCTCGAACGGCGTCTATCGTGCGGTGTGCGCTGCCGGCCGGTTCGTGCCGGGGATCACCCCGCCGTTCAACCGCCTGGCCGTGCGGCTGACCGGAGACCGGGAGTACACCGAGCTCTCGCACCGCGTGTTCACGCAGCGCCGCACCGTCCGTTTCCGGGAGATGGAATACGCGCTCCCCGCGGAGAACGTCGTACCGGCCTTCCGCGCCCTGCGGGCGCTCATCGAGAAGCGCGGCTGGCGGATCGAGTTCCCCGTCGAGGTGCGCTTCGCCGCCCAGGACGATCTGTGGCTGTCCACCGCGCACGGCCGGGCGAGCGGCTACATCGCCGTGCACCGCTACTGGCGTGCGGATCCGACCGAGTACTTCAATGCCGCGGAGCAGATCATGCTCGAGCACGGCGGACGTCCGCACTGGGGGAAGCTGCACACGCTCGACGCGGAGCAGCTCCGCGAACGGTACCCGCGCTTCGACGACTTCGTCGCGCTGCGCGACCGTCTCGACCCGGAACGGCTCTTCGGCAACCGGTACCTCGAGCGCGTGCTGGGGTCGTGAGTCGCACCCAGTCCACGTGCAGACTGCGCGGCTAGGATGAGACCAAACACGGCTCGAGGGGGTTGCCTTCCATGGAATGGCTCATTCCAGTTCTGATCGTCGTCGGCGTGATCGTCATCGTCGGCATCTATCTGTGGGCGACGTACAACTCCCTCGTCCAGCTGAACGTCCGCGTCGACGAGGCGTGGAGCGGAATCACGGTGCAGCTCAAGCGCCGAGCCGACCTCATCCCCAATCTGATCGAGGCGGTCAAGGGGTACGCCTCGCATGAGAAGGCCGTCTTCGAGAACGTCACCCGTGCGCGCGCCGAGACGATCTCGGCGAGCTCGCCGGGGGAGGCGGGTATCGCAGAGGGACATCTCCAGCAGGCGCTGAAGAGCCTGTTCGCGGTGGCGGAGGCGTACCCGCAGCTGCAGGCCAGCCAGAACTTCCTCCAGGTGCAGCACGCGCTCGTCGACACCGAGGACAAGATCCAGGCTGCGCGGCGCTTCTACAACGGCGGCGTCCGTGAGCTGAACACGAAGATCAAGGTGTTCCCGAACAACCTGTTCGCCCGTGGACTGGGCTTCTCCGAGCGCGAGTTCTTCGAGGTGGCGGACAGCACCACCATCTCCGAGCCGCCTCGCGTGCAGTTCTGACGGTCGTCTCCGTTTCCGTTCGTCGAGCGGGGACGTGCGGGTCGTCTCCCTTCTTCGTTCGTTGAGCGAGGACGGCGCAGCCGACCGAGTCGAAACGGGGTTCGTGTGGGGGGCGTTTCGACTCGCCTTCGGCTCGCTCAACGAACGGGTGAGGAGCCGGCTCGTTCAATGAGCGGGTGAGGAGGTGGCTCGTTCAATGAACGGGTGAGGAGGTGGCTCGTTCAACGGGCAGGGGTGACACGGGCGGTTGTCTTAGGAAGCGGGGGCGGCGGGCGCTGAGGCGTGCACGTGCCGCTCGGCCCGCAGGACGGCGGCGATCGCATCGGTCGCGTCTCCCCACAGGGACACCGTGATGCGTTCCAGGCCCTGCCAGGCCGCTGCGCGCGCCAGCTCCGCGGCGATGCGCGGGGCATCCTCCTCCGGCCGCGACTGCGGCTCCCACCACGCCGACTGCACGCGCAGCGTCGACTCGGCGCGATCGGCCTTGAGGTCGACGCGTGCGACGATGCGGTCTCCGACGAGCACCGGCAGCGAGTAGTAGCCGTAGCGGCGCTTCTCCGCGGGGACGTAGATCTCGATCCGGTAGTCGAGGTCGAAGGCGCGCAGCGCCCGCTCCCGGAACCAGACCACGGGATCGAACGGCGTCAGCAGCGCTGCAGCATCCACCCGGCGCGGCAGAGCCGCTTCGCTGTGCCGCCACGCCGGAACAGGGCGCCCGCCGCGCTCCCAGCCGCGCACGTCGACCGGCGCGAGCTCGCCGGCGTCCACGAGCTCGCCGATCGCCCGCTGGACGCCCGCGCGGTCGCGCAGCCGGTGATAGTCGGCCAGGTCGGAGGCGGTGGCGACGCCGGTGGCCCTCGCCGCGCGCCGCACGAGCTCGCGGAAGGCCTCCTCGCGGGAGACGCTGCGTGCGAGGATCTCAGCCGGGATCACCTGCTCGGCCAGCGCATAGCGCCGCTCGAAGCCCCGCCGGCCGCTGATGGCGACGTCGCCCGTGCGCCACAGGTGCTCGAGCGCGAGCTTGACGTCGTCCCAGTCCCACCACGTGCCGCGCTCGCGCGGAGCGTCCTCGCGCAGGTCCGCCGGACGCAGCGGACCCCGGGCGCGCAATTCATCCTGAACCCAGGACAGAGTGCGCCGGTTGCTGCTCGGCCAGGAGTCCGCAGCGGCCCAGCGTCGGCGGAAGTCCTCCATCCTGAACCCCCACAGCGCCCAGTCGGATGCCGGGACGAACGTCGCCTCGTGCGCGAGGTATTCGACGTAGTGCGTGGCGGAGGAGTGGAAGATCCGCTCGAAGAGCGCCGGGTCGTATGCGCCGAGGCGCGAGAAGAGCGGCATGTGATGGGAGCGCGCGAACACGTTCACGGAGTCGATCTGCAGCACGCCCATGCGCTCCATCGCGCGGTGGATGTGCCGCGACGTCACGGCGGCCGGATGCCGGCGCGTGAAACCCTGCGCCGCCAGGGTCATGCGTCGGGCCTGGGCGGCGCTGAGAGTCTCTGTCACGTGGTCAGCGTATCGACAGCATCCGACATCGTCGTTGCGTAGACTGAGCGGATGAGCGATCCGCAGCCTCCGCGCAAGCGCGAATCGCTGTGGGATCGGCTCACCTCCCCCGAGCGGATCGTGGCGACGGAGAGCGATCACGCCGTTCCCTACGCCCTCCGCGTGACCGCCGGGTACGCGTGGCGCCTGCTTCTGATCGCGGCGGCGGTGGGGGTGATCATCTGGCTGGTCATCCAGCTCAAGCTCCTCGTGATCCCGCTGCTCGTCGGCATCCTCGTCACCGCGCTCCTCTGGCCCGCCTTCGAGGCGATGCTCCGGCACGGTGTGCCGCGCTGGCTGGCGATCGTCGTCTCGCTGCTCGGCACGCTCGCGATCGTGGGGGGCCTGCTCTGGCTGGTGTCCTGGCAGGTCGCCAGGGAATGGGCGGAGGTGCGCGACAGCACGGTGGCCGCCGGCGAGCAGCTGCGCCAGTACCTCATCGACGGCCCGCTGCATCTCTCCGCCGCGCAGATCCAGGAGTATCTCGACGGCGCGCTGGCGATGATCCAGGAGCAGACCCAGACGCTGCTGAACGGTGCGCTGGCCGTGGGCACCACGCTCGGACACGTCGCCACGGGCGCGGTCCTCTCCGCCTTCATCATCCTCATCTGCCTGCTCGCCGACGGCGGCGGCATCTGGCGATGGACGCTCAAGCTCTTCCCCACCCCGGCGCGCCCCGCGGTCGACGGCGCCGCGCGCAACGGCTGGAACACGGTCGTCAACTACGCGAAGACCCAGCTCCTCGTCGCGACGATCGACGCGATCGGCATCGGCGTCGGCGCCTTCTTCCTCGGAGTGCCGCTCGCGATCCCTGTCGCTGTCCTCGTGTTCCTCGGGGCGTTCGTGCCGATCGTCGGCGCCGTGGTCACCGGAGCCTTCGCCGTCTTCCTGGCTCTCGTGTACAACGGCCCGTGGATCGCGCTGTGGATGCTCGTGGTCGTGCTCGCCGTGCAGCAGCTCGAGGGGCACGTCCTGCAGCCGATCCTCATGGGGTCGGCCGTCAAGGTGCATCCGCTCGCCGTGGTGCTCGTCGTCGCCGGCGGGACCATGATCGCCGGCATCCCCGGAGCCCTGTTCGCCGTGCCGCTCGCGGCGTTCGTGAACGTGGTGGCGGTGAGCCTGAGCACGGGTTCCCGGCGCGCGGGGGCCACCCCGAGCGCCGATCTCATCTGGAGTACAGTGCCGCGGGAGCGGAGACGGAGGATTTCATGAACGCAGCCCCGAGCCTGGCCGAGTTCGAGGAGGCCGCGCGGGGGTTGGCGGGAGTGATCTCCCACACGCCGACCCTGCCGTCCAGGGCGATCTCGGACGCCTTCGGCGCCTCGGTGCTGCTGAAGATGGAGAACCTCCAGCGCACCGGATCCTTCAAGATCCGCGGCGCCGCCCACCGGCTGTCCAAGCTGACCGCCGAGGAGCGGGCGCGCGGCGTGGTCGCGGCGTCCGCGGGCAACCATGCGCAGGGCGTCGCGCTCGCGGCCCAGGCCCTCGGCATCCCCGCGACGATCTTCATGCCGCTGGGCGTTCCGGTGCCCAAGCTCCTGGCCACGCGCGGATACGGGGCGGAGGTCGTGCTCGAGGGGGAGACGGTCGCCACCTCCCTGCGGCTCGCGGCGGAGTTCGCCGAGCGCACCGGTGCCGTCCTCATCCACCCCTTCGACCACCGCGACGTGGTGATCGGCCAGGGCACGCTCGGGCTCGAGCTGCTCGACGACGCACCGGACGTCGACACCATCCTCGTCGGGATCGGCGGCGGCGGGCTGATCGCCGGCGTCGCCTCGGCGGCGAAGGCGAAGGCGGCGCAGAACGGCCGGACGATCCGCGTCATCGGCGTGCAGGCGGAGAACGCGGCGTCCACGGTCGCCTCGCTGCAGGCGGGTCATCCCGTCGCGATCGAGACGCGTCCGACCATCGCCGACGGCATCCTGGTCGCGGAGCCGGGCGGCGTGCCCTTCGAGATCATCCAGGATCTCGTCGACGAGGTCGTGACGGTGTCGGACGACGACATCGCGCGGGCCCTGCTGGTCCTTCTCGAGCAGGCCAAGGTCGTCGTCGAGCCGGCGGGAGCAGTCGGCGTCGCAGCCCTTCTGGCCGGCAAGATCGAGCCCACCGGGACGACCATGGCCGTGCTCTCCGGCGGCAACATCGATCCTCTGCTGCTTCAGCGCGTCGTCGCGCACGGCCTCGCGGCCTCCGGCCGCTACCTCACGATCCGCATCCCGCTGCCCGACCGTCCCGGCCAGCTGGCGCGGGTGTCCGAGCTGGTCTCGCAGGCCGGCGCGAACGTCATGGAGGTCCTGCACACCCGGCACGGGCAGGGACTGCAGATCAGCGACGTCATCCTGCAGCTGAGCATCGAGACCCGCGGCGCGGAGCACACCGAGCTGACCCTCGACACGCTCCGGGCCGCCGGGTACGATCCGATCGTCGTCCCGGACTAGCGCCCCGCGCTCCGGCACGAGAGGGGCGCTTCGGTCGGCTCAGCCCGTGTACGTCTCCACGTTCACGATCTCGACCGAGATCGTGCGGCCGTTCGGCGCCTCGTAGGAGGACTTCTCGCCGACCTTGAGGCCGAGGATGGCCTGTCCGAGCGGGCTCGCCTCGCTGTACACGTCGAGGTCGCTGCCGACCGCGATCTCGCGGCTGCCGAGCAGGAAGACCTCCTCGCCGCCGGCGACGACGGCCGTCACCACGGTCCCCGGCTCGACGATGCCGCGGCTGGCCGGGGCCTCGCCGACCTTCGCCGTCTTCAGCAGCTGCTCCAGCGTGCGGATGCGCGCCTCCTGCTTGCCCTGCTCGTCCTTCGCGGCGTGATAGCCGCCGTTCTCCTTGAGGTCGCCTTCCTCGCGAGCGGCCTCGATGCGCTTCGCGATCTCCTCGCGTCCGGTGGTCGAGAGGTGCTCGAGCTCGGCGACGAGCCGGTCGTAGGCGTCCTGCGTGAGGAACGGTACCTGAGCGTCTGCGGACACAGCGTGCTCCTTCTGTCTGACGGGGATATGCCAAGACGCCCCGGCTCTGGCCGGGGCGTCGGTTGTCTGAGGCGAGTCTATGCGACCCAGCAGGAGTTGACCAAACCCGTCGTCGCCTCGGCGACCGTGGCGATCCGCTCCGTGAACGACTGGGTGTGGGCGTCGATCGCCGGCAGTTCGACGATCTTCCAGCCCACCACGCCGAACTCCTCGTCCAGCGCCTCGACGGCGCAGGCGACGTCCTTGCCCTGCGCACCGGAGACCTGGAAAGTCACCTGGACGGTGTAGGCGTCCACCACCTCGAAGCCCAGATCGTCGGCGTCCACGGAGTTCATCGCCTGCACGACCGTCATCCAGCCGTACGCGCCGACGAGCAGCACCACGACGGCGATGCCGATGATCCAGGGGAGCCTTCGGTGCCGGGTGCGCCCATAGCGGGCGTCGAGCTCCTGGGCGGTCGTCACGGGTCGGGTCTCTCGATCGTTAGGCTGGTACATACAGGTTATGCGACCTGCGCACGAAAGGCGGCCACATGCTGGTTCTGTTCGGGTCCGAGACGCCGATGCCGACCCCGACGATGACGGTCGACCCCGACCTGGTCACGCCGGGTCCTGCCGGGTTCGCGATCATGATCGTCATCGTGATCGCGGTCGTCCTGCTGATCTGGGACATGAACCGCCGCATCCGTCGCGTGCGCTACCGCGAGGAGGTCCGCGAGGAGCTGGACGCCGAGGAGGCCGCAGCTCAGGAGCGGGGCGAGGGCGGAGACGCCGCCGACCGCTCCTGAGCGGTCTCAGTGCATCGTCATCCCGCCGGTGACGTTGAGCCCCTGGCCGGTCATGTAGCCCGCCAGGTCGCTCGCCAGGAACAGCGCCACCCCCGCGACGTCCTCCGGCGTCCCCGTGCGTCCGAGCGGCACCTGCGAACGGTCCTCCGCGGCGACCTCCTCGGCGGTCATGCCGCGGATCGCTCCGCCCTCGATGCGCTCGCGGTGCTTCATCGGGGTCTCGATGATGCCGGGGCAGATCGCGTTGGCCGTGATCCCGCGCGGGGCGAGCTCCGTCGCCATCGTCTTCGTGACGCCGAGCACCGCGTGCTTGGACGCGACGTAGGCGGTCATCCCCCGGTAGCCGTTCTTGCCGGCCTGGGAGGAGATGAAGACGATCCGTCCGGTGCGCCCTGCATCCACCAGTCCCTTCGCGACGTGCTTCGCGACGAGGAAGGAGCCCTTGGCGTTGACGTCGAGATTGCGGTCCCAGTCGGCCTCGGTCGTCTCCGTGGCGAAGCCCAGGGTGGAAGTGCCCGCCGCCGTCACGACGACGTCGATCAGGCCGATCCGCTCGGCGACCTCGGCGACGAGGGCGGCGACGGCATCCTCGTCCGTCACGTTCAGGCGTGCGGTCCACGACCGGTCCCCGGCCTGCTCGAGACCGGCGGGCAGCGACAGATCGGCCGCGACGACCGTCGATCCCTCGGCCAGGAACGCCCGGACGATGCCGGCGCCGATGCCGCTGGCTCCTCCCGTGACGAGGACGACGCGATGGGCGAGCTCGTCGAACACTCAGACCCCTACGCGCTCGAAGGCGTCCAGGCTGATGCCCTGTTCGAGGATGCGCCGGGACCACTCGCGCGCGCTGTGCAGGCTGTGGTCGCGGTAGTTGCCGCACTCCACGGCGGAGACGCCGGGGACATCGCTCCACTCCGCCTCGCCGGCGATGAACTCGAGGCCGTTCCTGACGGCGGAGACCACGTCCGCGATCGCCGGCTCCCCCCAGGTGATGAGGTGGAAGCCGGTGCGGCATCCGAACGGCGAGATGTCGATCACGCCGTCGAGGTGGTCGCGCAGGACGCTCGCCAGCAGGTGCTCGATCGTGTGCAGGCCCGCGGTGGGGATCTCGCCCTCGTTGGGCTGGACGAAGCGCACGTCGAAGTTGGAGATCGCGTCCCCCCTCGGGCCCTTCTCCACCGCGATGAGACGGACGTAGGGCGCGTGGACGGCGGTGTGATCGAGGGTGAAGCTCTCGACTTCGGCCATGGTGTTTCTCCTTGGTTCTCGGGGTCAGGGGAGGGCGACGCCCGCGAGCGGTACGCGCGCGAGGGTCGACTGGTGCACTTCGAGCGTACGCAGGAGTTCGACCAGGCGGGCCGGGTCGGGCGCGTCCTCGAGCAGATGGAAGCTGGACTCCGGGCCAAGTGCGGCCTCGGCGATGGCATGCAGCACGGGATCGGCGTCGGCGTCGACGCCGAGGTCCGCGAGACGGCGGGGGAGCCCCAGCGCCGCGTAGACATCCGCGAGGTCGTCGATCTCGTCCCAGCGCTCCTCGAAGGCCAGCTGGACGAGGATGCCGTAGGCGACCTTCACGCCATGCAGGAGATCGCGTGTGGCGTCGATCGCGCTCAGTCCGTCGCCGACCGGATGCGCGGCCGTCGCGCGGCCGAAGGCGGCGCCGAGTCCCCCCACCAGCCCGGAGGTGATGATCGCGGCCTCGGCGAGCCTGGTCCAGGCGTCGGAGCGCACTCCTCTGCGCATATCTGCCACGGCGGTCGCTCCGAGGGTGCGCACCAGCTCGCCGCAGCGCTCCGCCGCCTCCGCGCCGAACGACGCCAGCGCGTCGGCGGTCGGGCGTCGGCGGAACGCGGCCCGCGTCTCCACGTGCTTGGCGAGCGTGTCGGCCACGCCGGAGACGAACAGATCGACCGGCGAGTCGAACAGCACCTCGGCGTCGACGAACAGTCCCCGCGTCGGCACATCCCACACCTCGTGCCCGAGATGACGGTGCGCGTCGTCGTAGTAGACGGTGACCGCCGACCAGCCGGAGCAGGTGCTCGCGAGCGTCGGCACGAGATAGACAGGCAGATCGAGCCGACGCGCGACCGCCTTGGCGGTGTCCAGCGCCTTCCCGCCGCCGAGCCCCAGCACGCCCTGCACGCGCGCCTCGGACGCGAGAACGGCCAGGCGCTCGATCTCGTTCGGGCTGCACTCTCCCCGGAACTGCGCCTCGGTCAGCTCGACCTCGGGCATATCCGGCAGGAAGGGCTGGGCCGCGCGCAGCGACCGGATGCCGTGCACGAACAGCACACGCTGCACCTCGTCGCCGATGAGGAGCTCGGGGAGCCGGTCGAGGGCTCCGGCGCCGGCGTGCACGACGGCGGGCCCAGGGCGTACGGGGATCGCGGTCATCGCAGGCCCTCCCGTGCCGTGCCGAGGCGCTCCACGAGCTCGTCCAGCCGCTCCTGCGGGTGGACGAGCGAGAGCCGGATGTACCCGCGACCGCGCTCGCCGAACCCGCTGCCCGGCGCGACCGCTATCCCGTGCTCCTCGAGCAGGCGACGTGCCACGGCGACGTCGTCCGCGTCGTCGATCCCGACCCAGAGGAAGAACGTGCCCTCGGCCGGGACGACATCCCAGCCCTGTGCGCGCAGTCCCGCCGCCACCAGGTCGCGGCGTGACCGGTAGACGCCGACGAGGGCGTCGGCGGCCGACTGATCGCCGCCGAGCGCTGCGGCGGCGGCATCCTGCGTCGCCCCGAAGATCGTGCTGAAGGCGTGCGCCTGATACCTCCGCATGGCGGTGATGGCGTCGGGCGCGCCGACCGCGAAGCCGATCCGCCATCCGGCCATGTTGTAGGTCTTGGACAGCGTCGACACCTCGACCGTGCGGGTCGCGTCCACCGTCAGAGCGGACAGCGGACGGGCGTCGAAGCCGAGCGAGGAGTAGGCGAAGTCGTTGATGAGCACGGCCCCGAGCCGCGCGCTCTCCGCGACGGCGCGCTCGAATGTCTCCGCCGTCGCGGTGGCCCCGGTCGGATTGTGCGGATAGTTCAGCAGCAGCGCCGCGGCCTCGTCGAGGTCTTCCAGAGCACCGAAGTCCGGCTGGTGGCTGCGGGAGCGCTCCAGGGGGAGGGGGCGCAGCGTCGCACCGGCGAAACGCGCGGCGCTCGCGTACGCGGGATACCCGGGGTCGGGGACGACCAGGGTCTCACCGGGGTCGACCAGACCGAGCACGGCGGCCATGAGACCTTCGTGCGAACCGTGGAACGCCGCGATCTGCGTGACGGGGTCGAGATCGACCCCATGGTCGGCACGGTAGCGGGCGACGATGGCGTCTGCGAGGGCAGGACGCACGCCGTAGCTCGGATAGCCGTGGTTTCCGGGCTCCGCGACCGCCTGCTGCATGACCGCGACGATGTGGTCCGGCGTGGGCAGGTCGGGATTGCCCTTGGAGACGTCGATGACGTCGACGCCGGCGGCGCGCGCGTCGGCCACCGCGCGGTCCAGCGCACCGAAGAAGTTCTGCGGCAGCGCGCGCACGCGCGCTGCCGGACGGATGCCGGCGCTCACCGCCGCCGCAGCTTCCGCGCCAGCCGTGTCCCGATCAGCTGGATGAGCTGGACGATGACCACCAGGGTGATCACGGTGACGAGCATGATGACGCCGTCGAACCGCTGGTAGCCGTAGCTGATCGCCAGGTCCCCGATGCCGCCGGCGCCGACGGTGCCCGCCATCGCCGTGGCATCCAGCAGGCCGATCGTCGCCGTCGTGAGCGCGAGCACGAGAGACCCCCGCGCCTCCGGCAGCAGGAACCGGGTGAAGATCTGCACAGGCGTCGCGCCCATCGACTTCGCCGCCTCGACGATGCCCTCCGGAACCTCGAGCAGCGAGTTCTCCACCAGGCGGGCGATGTACGGCGCGACCATGATGATGAGGGGCACGAGCGCGCCGTTCACGCCGATCGACGTGCCGACCACCAGGCGGGTGAACGGCAGGATCGCGACGAGCAGGATGATGAACGGCAGCGAGCGGACGATGTTGATGAAGGCGTTCAGGATGAAGGAGACGACCGCGTTCGGCAGGACCCCGCCCGGCCGGGTCACCACGACCGCGATACCGAGCAGGATGCCGAGCACCGATCCGGCGAACAGGGCGACGCCGAGCATGTACAGCGTCTCGCCGAGGGCCTCGAGGAACAGCTCGGGTGTGAGCAGGGTGTCGATCATGCGGTGACCTCCTCGATGCTCACGATGCGCTGCGCGAGATGCTCGAACGCCGCCGACTGCTGCGCCGCCGGGCCTGCGACCTGGATGATCATGTTCCCGACCGTGCGCTCCTGGAGATCGGTCATGTCGGCGTGCAGGATGTTCACCTCGAGACCGAAGTCCGAGATGAGGGCTCCGACGATCGGCGTGGTCACCTCGTCATCCAGGAAGCGCAGCCGCCACAGCGGATTCCCGCCGATGGCGCGGCGGACGCGGTCCGGGAGCTCGTGGGGGATCACGGTGCCGACGAAGGCCTGGGCGATGGCCGTGCGCGGATGCACGAAGACGTCCATGACCGAGCCCTGCTCGACCACGCGGCCGTCCTCCATCACCGCGACCGAGTGGCAGAGGTCCTTGATGACGTCCATCTCGTGGGTGACGACGAGGATGGTCGTGCCGTACTCGCGGTTCACACGACGCAGCAGCTCGATGATCTGCTGCGTCGTGGTCGGGTCGAGCGCGCTCGTCGCCTCGTCGCAGAGCAGGACGGCGGGATTGCGCACGATCGCCCGCGCGATCCCCACCCGCTGCTTCTGACCCCCGGAGAGCTGGCCGGGGTAGGCGGAGACGCGCTCGCCGAGGCCGACGAACGCGAGTGCCTCCGCAGCTCGCGCGTGCGCCTCGCGCCGGCCGACGCCGTCCAGCCGCAGAGGCATCGCGACGTTGTCGAGCACGGTCACGGTCTCCAGCAGCTGGAACTGCTGGAAGATCATCGCTGTGCGCTTGCGCGCGGTGCGCAGCTCGGCCGTGGACAGGGTCGTCAGATCCACGCCGTCGACGAGGACCGTGCCCTCGGACGGCGTCTCGAGGGCGTTGACCATCCTGATCAGCGTGCTCTTGCCGGCGCCGCTGTGCCCGATCACGCCGAAGATCTCTCCCTGCGGGACCGTGAGGTCGACGGCGTCCAGCGCCGTGAGGGTGCGCTCACCGCGCCCGAATCGACGGCTCACGCCGTCGAAGCGGACGGCATCCATCAGTCCTCCAGCGCGGCGGGCAGGTTGTAGCCGTCGTACTGCTCGTTCGCCGCGATGTACTCGGCGAACTCGTCGGACTCGTAGGCAGCCTTGATCGCCTGCGCCCAGTCGGCGTCGAGGTTCGCCTCATCGACGGCCACGACCACGGAGAACTCGTCCGTCAGGTCCTCGAGCGCGAGCGCGTCGGTGAGCGCGAGGCCGCCGGAGACGACGAAGTTGCCCTGGATGACGCTGTAGTCGACGTCCTGCAGGGAGGGGACCTGCTGCGCGTTCTCCATCTCGACGAACTGGATGTCGTTCGGGTTCTCGACGACGTCCTGGAGAGAGGCGGTGGCGGGATCGATCGTGTCGGAGAGCGTGAGGAGATCGAGGCCCTCGAGGACCTTCAGCGCACGGTACTGGTTCGACGGCTGGTTCGGCACGGCGATCGTCGAACCGGTGCCCAGATCGTCCAGCGAGCTCTTCTTGCCGCCGAACAGCGCCATCGGCGGACCGGGCACCTGCACCAGCGCGGCGTTGGACAGCCCCTCCTGGGCGTTGATCGAGTCCATGTAGACGGGGTGCTGCATGATGTTCGCGTCGATCTCGCCGTTGCTCAGCGCGACGTTGACGATCACGCCGTCGGTGAAGTCGCTCGTCTCGACCGTGTATCCCTCGGCCTCCAGGATGGGCTGGATCCCGTCCTGGAACATCTCCAGGTACGGGCCGGGGTTGAAGCCGACCGAGATGGTGGTCTTCTCCTCGGGCGCGGCGTCGTCGTCTGCGGGCGTGGACGAGCAGCCGGCGATGAGGACGACGGCGGCGGTCACCGCGGCGGCGGAGAGAAGTCGGGCGGAACGGCGCATCACGGAGACCTCCGGTGAAGGAAAAGGGAGAGGGGTACCCCTCGACGGTATCGGCGGCGGCGACGCGTCATTGCATCGTGTTACGAATCATTGCTTCCCGCTTGACGAGACGGTGTGGATCAGCCGGGCAGCCCCAGCGACGGGGCCAGCGGTTCGAGCGCGATCAGCAGGCAGGCCGTCCAGTGGCAGAGGAACGCGAGCACCGTGCAGACGTGGAAGATCTCGTGGAATCCGAAATGCCCCGGCCACGGGTTCGGCCTCTTCAGGGCGTAGACGATCGCGCCGCCGGTGTAGAGCAGGCCGCCGACGATCACGAGGATCATCATGGCGAGATTCGCGTTGAGGAGGTCGACGAGGTACATCACCGCCGCCCACCCGAGCAGCAGGTAGAGCGCGACGTAGAGCCAGCGCGGGGCGTCGATCCAGAAGACGCGGAACAGGATGCCGAGGATCGTGCCGCTCCAGACCAGGATCAGCAGCAGCATCCCCTTCTCCGGGGGCAGCGCGAGCGTCGCGATCGGCGTGTACGTGCCGGCGATCAGCAGCAGGATGTTGGCGTGATCGATGCGCTTGAGGACGATCTTGGTCCTCGGGCCCCAGTCGAACCGGTGATAGACGGCCGAGTTCCCGAAGAGCAGCAGCGAGGTCGCCATGAACACCGCGGCCGCCCACTTGCCCGGCGCTCCCTGCGCGAGCACGATCAGCACCACACCCGCCGCGATCGCCACGGGGAAGGCGCCCGCGTGGATCCAGCCGCGCCAGGTCGGCTTGATCTCGACGGCGGCGTCGGCTGCTGCCGCTTCCAGCAGCGGCAGCTGGGGCAGGTCCGTCGGCTTTCGGGAGCGAGGGGTCACGTGCTCACTCTATGGGGGTCTGCATTCCCTCCGCGGCACATGTCCTGTGCATTCGCCCAGCGCGGCGTGAGGGCGGCACGGTAGCGTGGGAGGCGTGATTGCACGCGCGAGCGAAGGCCGGGGGCCGCTGTACCGGCTGTACGGCAATCGGCTGCGCCGGCGGCTCGACACGGCATCCGTCCCGCACCATGTCGCGATGATGATCGACGGCAACCGACGGTGGGCGCGTCAGCTCGGCCTCGGGTCGGCCGCGGACGGTCACAGGGCCGGAGCGGCGAAGATGCGCGAGTTCCTCGGCTGGTGCGATGCGCTCGGCGTGAAGGTCGTCTCGCTCTACCTCCTCTCCAGCGACAATCTGCTCAAGCGCGACTCCCAGGAGATCGCCGATCTCATCGAGATCATCGCCGAGCTCGCCGACGCGCTCTCGCACGAGCCGGAATGGCGGGTCAAGCACGTCGGCCGCGCCGACATCCTTCCCGCGGAGCTCGCGCGGGTGCTGGCCGACGCGGAGGGGCGCACCAGCGGGCACACAGGGCTCCACGTCAATCTCGCCGTCGGCTACGGCGGCCGCAATGAGATCGTCGACGCCGTGCGCAGCATCCTGTCGCACCACAATGCCTCCGGCGGCACTCTCGAGGATCTCGCCGAGCAGCTCACACCCGAGATGATCGGCGAGCACCTCTACACGACCGGTCAGCCCGACCCCGACCTTGTCATCCGCACGAGCGGGGAGCAGCGGCTCAGCGACTTCCTCCTCTGGCAGAGCGCGCACAGCGAGTTCTACTTCGTGGAGGCGCTCGGACCGGACCTCCGCGAGGTGGACTTCCTCCGCGCGATCCGCGACTACGCGGACAGGGATCGTCGCTTCGGCCGCTGAGCGGCCGGCGATGCTCGAGGGACGGCCAGGGAAAGTTCACCAACGCGTAACACCTCTTCCAGCGTGTCGGGATGGCGTGTCGCCCTCGCCAGGTCGTACCTTCTAGGCATCGGGCACGGTGCCCGGTCGAGTCGGCCGTAAAGGAACACGACTCGTGGCCAGCGGTCGACTCGAGATAGCCGGGTTCCACCCGGGTCGGGAGTGGGTCGTGACCACACGTACAGCGCAGCAGCAGTCCCGCACGAGCACGCCGCAGGAACCGGAGACGGACCTGCGGACCTATGTGCTCGACACCTCGGTCCTGCTCAGCGATCCGCAGGCGTTCTTCCGCTTCGCGGAGCATTCCATCGTCCTTCCCGTGGTCGTCATCACGGAGCTGGAGGGCAAACGTCACGACCCGGAGATCGGGTACTTCGCCCGCCAGGCGCTGCGTCATCTCGACGAGCTGCGGGTCGAGCACGGCCGGCTCGACTTCCCGGTCCCGGTCGGCGCAGGCGGCACGCTGCGGGTGGAGCTGAACAACACGAACGGCGATGTCCTCCCCAGCGGCATCCGCCTCGGCGACAACGACAGCCGGATCCTCGCGGTGGCCATGCACCTCGCCCAGGACGGGCAGGACGTCACCATCGTCTCCAAGGACCTCCCGATGCGCGTGAAGGCGGCGTCGCTCGGCCTGCGGGCGGAGGAGTACCTCGCCGAGCAGGCGGTGGACTCCGGCTGGACGGGGATCTCCACGCTCGCGCTCTCCGGCGACGAGATGAGCGACCTCTACGAGAGCGAGGTCGGCACCAGCGAGGAGGCGATCGGGCTCCCGGTGAACACGGGGCTGATCATCCACTCGGAGCGCGGCTCCGCCCTGGGGCGCGTCACGAGCGACGGCGAGTACAAGCTGGTCCGCGGCGACCGCGAGGTCTTCGGCATGCACGGCCGCTCGGCGGAGCAGCGCATCGCGATCGATCTCCTGCTCGACCCGGAGGTCGGGATCGTGTCCCTCGGCGGACGGGCCGGCACCGGCAAGTCGGCGCTGGCCCTGTGCGCGGGCCTGGAGGCGGTGCTGGAGCGCCAGCAGCAGAAGAAGATCATCGTGTTCCGGCCCCTGTTCGCCGTCGGCGGGCAGGAGCTCGGATACCTTCCCGGCGACCAGGGCGAGAAGATGGGCCCGTGGGGGCAGGCGGTCTTCGACACCCTGGGCTCCGTGGTCTCGGGCAATGTGATGGACGAGGTCGTGGAGCGCGGCATCCTCGAGGTGCTGCCGCTGACCCATATCCGCGGGCGGTCGCTGCATGACGCCTTCGTGATCGTGGACGAGGCGCAGTCTCTGGAGCGCAATGTCCTGCTGACCGTGCTCAGCCGGATGGGCCAGAACTCGCGGGTCGTGCTCACGCACGACGTCGGCCAGCGCGACAACCTGCGCGTCGGACGCCACGATGGGATCGCCAGCGTGATCGAGACCCTCAAGGGGCACGACCTGTTCGGGCACGTGACGCTGATGCGCTCCGAGCGCTCCGCGATCGCGGCGCTGGTCACGGAGCTGCTGGAGGGCGGCGAGCTCAGCTAGCACGTCGGCCCCCTGCCTGTGTCAGGCGCGGCATCAGGCGTGGTCCTGCAGGCGCGCCATCGCGCCGAGGATCGCCGCCTGCACGGTCGGCCAGTCGTGCACGATCTGCCCGTAGCTGAAGCGCAGCGTCTCGTACCCGAGAGCGGATGCCGCGGCATCCCGCATCAGGTCCCTGTGCCGCTTCGCGGCGCCGGTGTGGTTCTCCTTGCCGTCCACCTCGATGATGAGCCGCCCGCCGACGACGAAGTCGACGCGGCCCACCCCGTGGATGACGACCTGAGCGGCCAGGATGAGGCCGAGCACGTGGAGCCGCAGCCGCAGAAGCGACTCGAGACCGCTTTCGGCCTCGGCGCCCGCGAGGTCGACGAGCCAGCGGGCGGATGCCGGAAGCGCTGCGCGCACCCGGAGCTTGGCCGCGCGCGAGAGCCTGCGCAGGTGCAGCGCCGATTCCAGGGATGCGAAGAACGATTCGTCGCCTTCGCAGTGGAACAGCTGGATCAGCGCCGTCTCGACGTCGACGATGCCGAGCGGCACGACTCCGCGGAAGAAATGGCTGGTGCACCGGCATCCGCCGTGTTCGTGAACGCGCCCGCGGCGACCGACCCAGACATGCGGCCGCGTGTCGTCGTCCAGAACCCAGATGCCGTGCACGCGAAGCGCGCTCGCGCAGGTCAGCGCACCTCCGTGCAGCGCGGCGACGCGCACGTTCGGGTCCAGGGTGCTCGTGGCGAAGAGCCCAGGACGAAGGCGCTCGAGCTCGCGTCGGCCCACGGCCTTGGCGAGCTCGGCCCGGCTGAGGCCGTAGCGCTGCAGTGCGGTGCCGTGGGCGAGTCCGCCGAGGCGTATGACGGTGGTGTGCGGATCGAGCATCGCACCAGGATGTCAACCGCGCCGGATCGCCGACGCTCCTGTGGCACGGAATCCTCGGCAACGATGGATAACCCATCGCGAAGCACGGTGGTGCAGGGCGGGACGCCCCGCGCCCGGCATCGTCGGGACGGTCACAGAATGGGGGCCGACACGCCAGATATCGGACCGGAACCGTCGTCCCGTCCTGCACGTGGCGTGTCGGCCCCCGAAGTGTGGCAGGGAGCCGGGGCAGCTCAGCCCGGGTGCGTCATGGAGAGCAGGTCGAGCTTCTCGTCCAGCTGCTGCTCGGTGAGCTCGCCGCGCTCCACATAGCCGAGGCCGATGACCGCATCGCGCACCGTGATGCCCTTGGCGACCGCGTGCTTGGCGATCTTCGCGGCGGCCTCGTAGCCGATGAGCTTGTTCAGCGGCGTGACGATCGACGGGCTCATGCCCGCGAAGGCGGCGGCACGCTCGGTGTTCGCCTGCAGGCCGTCGACCGTCTTGTCCGCGAGAGCGCGGGAGGCGTTCGCCAGCAGGCGGATCGACTCCAGCAGCGCCGTGCCCATCACGGGGATGGCGACGTTCAGCTCGAAGGCGCCGGATGCTCCGGCCCAAGCGACCGTCGCATCGTTGCCGATGACCCTGGCGCACACCATGAGCACCGCTTCGGGGATGACGGGGTTGACCTTGCCGGGCATGATCGAGGAGCCGGGCTGCAGATCGGGGATGTGCAGCTCGCCGAGTCCGGTGTTCGGGCCGGAGCCCATCCAGCGCAGGTCGTTGTTGATCTTCGTCAGCGAGACGGCGATCGTGCGCAGGGCGCCGGACGCCTCGACGAGGCCGTCCCGGTTGGCCTGCGCCTCGAAGTGGTCCTTCGCCTCGGTGATCGGCAGCTCGGTCTCCGCGGCGAGCAGGGCGATGACCTTCTGCGGGAAGCCGAGCGGCGTGTTGATGCCGGTGCCGACCGCCGTGCCTCCGAGGGGGACCTCCGCGACGCGGGGCAGCGCCGACTGCACGCGCTCGATGCCGAGGCGGATCTGGCGGGCGTAGCCGCCGAACTCCTGGCCCAGGGTCACGGGCGTCGCGTCCATGAGATGCGTCCGGCCGGACTTGACGGCATCTTTCCACAGCTCCGCCTTCGCCTCCAGCGCGACCGCGAGGTGGTCGAGCGAGGGGATGAGCGTGTCGATGAGCGCCTGGGTGACGGCGATGTGCACGGAGGTCGGGAAGACGTCGTTCGACGACTGCGAGGCGTTCACGTGGTCGTTCGGGTGCACGGGCGAGCCGAGGATGCCGGTCGCGAGCGTCGCGAGGACCTCGTTCATGTTCATGTTCGACGAGGTGCCGGAACCGGTCTGATAGGTGTCGACGGGGAACTGCTCGTCGTGCGAGCCCGCTGCCACCTCGTCCGCGGCCTGCGCGATGGCCTCCGCGATGGCGCCGTCGAGGGTGCCGAGCTCCTTGTTCGCGAGCGCCGCGGCCTTCTTGATCCGCGCGAGCGCGGCGATCTGGGCGGGCTCGAGCCCCTTGCCCGAGATCGGGAAGTTCTCCACGGCGCGCTGCGTCTGCGCCCCGTACAGCGCGCTCACCGGCACGCGGACCTCGCCCATCGTGTCGTGCTCGATGCGGTAGCCCTGCGAGTCCTCGTCGCTGTGCTGGTGTGTCTCGGTCACTTCGATCCCTCCTGGATTGCGGGGACGTCGTCGGCCCCCTGGTCGATTCCCACGGTGATGACGGGCACGGCGGTGCCTTCGGCGAGACGATAGTTCGCGCCGACGATGCCCAGCCGCCCCTCGGCGACGGCGTCGCTGATGAGCTCGGAGGACTGCAGCAGGTTCGCCACCGTGTTGCGCAGATGCTCGCGGCCGACGAGCTCGGCGTCGATGTCCGCAGGAGAGGATCCGCCGTTCTGCGCGAGCACGCGGCGGGCGGCGGGGATGATGGGGGCGATCAGCTTCCAGATGTGCGGGGGGAGCGGGGCGGCGTCGATCGCCGTGCCGTCGATGGCCGCGCGCACGGCCCCGCACTCGTCATGCGCGAGCACGACGATGAGCGGGACCCGCAGGATCTCGACCGCGTACTCCAGGCTCCCGACGATGGACTCGCCGATGACCTGACCGGCGTTGCGCACCACGAACAGGTCGCCGAGTCCCTTGTCGAAGATGATCTCGGCCGCGAGGCGCGAGTCGGAGCAGCCGAACAGCGTCGCCATCGGATTCTGCGCGTGCGCGAGGTCGTGGCGCCGGCCGACATCCTGATTCGGATGCTGCGGCTCACCGCTCACGAACCGACGATTGCCTGCGGCCATCTCCTGCCAGGCGGCGGTCGGGGTCAGCGTGGTCATCCTGCCTCCTGCAGCTCGACGATCTGGGGCGCGATGGTCTGCGCGAGGTCGGCGGTCTGCGCCGCAGTGCGCGATCCGTAGAGCAGCAGGTAGTCGTCGCCGACCGGCGTGCCCAGCGCGTAGCGGATGTTCGCGTCTCCGCCGGAGCCGATGTCGAAGACGTCCCAGTCGAGTCCGCCCACGCGCGTGGTCTCGGCCTCCGGCGCGGTGCCGCCGAGCATCTGAGGCGCCCAGGACGCGTCCGCGTCGAAGGCCTGGGCGACCTTGATGAAGCCGCGCTCGTCCTCGTCCGCCGGAGCGAGCGTGATGTTCCAGACCGTGGTCGATCCGCCCTCGAGCTCGGCCGCGTTCACGCGCCAGAAGCTGTCGAGCTCGGGGACGATGACGTCGCGCTGCATGGTGGACTCGACATCGGAGGCGATGCCCTCGAGGTCGATGCTCGGCGCAGACGCCGGCTCGCCCCGCGGCACGGCGAAGACGATCACGGCGACGATCGCGAGCGTCACCAGGAGGGCGGCGACCAGATTGCGCACGTTCTGGCTGGCGCGATAGACCCTGCTGGACTCCGCCTTGCGCGCGGCGGTCTCGTCCGCGGTCTCCGGGCGTCCGAGCTCCGCGACGATCGGCGCTTCGTTCCCGCGGCTCACGATTCGGCCTCGCCGGATGCCGCCTCGCGCGCCGCGTCCAGGCGGCGCTTCGCGCCCAGCAGCCACTCCTCGCAGCGTGCCGCCAGCGCCTCGCCGCGCTCCCAGAGGGCAAGGGACTGCTCGAGGGTCGGTGCGCCCTGTTCGAGTTCGGCGACGACCTTCACCAGCTCGTCGCGTGCGGCCTCGAACGACAGCGTTTCCACGGGATCGGCGGGAGGCAGAGTCACATGCTCCATCCTACGTCTTCGCTCGACACCGCCTCGATCAGCCGTCCTCCGCGATCTCGCCCTCCGAGCGCACCGCCACCGAGCCGCGGTCGACGGTCAGGGTCAGGGCCGTGCCGGCCGGAGCGTCGGCGGCGTCGCGCAGGACGATCCCGCCGTCGAGGTGGGCGATCGCATAGCCGCGCGCGAGCGTCGCCGCGGGGGAGAGGGCGCGCAGCGACGCTCGCAGCTCGCTCGTGGTCCTCGTCGCGCGGTCCAGGCGCCGGGTGATCTCGTCACGACCGCGCGCCGACAGCAGCAGGAGCTCCTGCGCGCGTGCGTCGATGATCGGATCGGGGGAGCGCAGCACGGGACGGGAGCGCAGCTGCTCCAGCTGCAGGATGTCGTGCGAGACCCGCTGGGTGAGCCAGCTCGTCGCCCTGGAGCGCAGCTGCGCGATCAGCGCTCGCTGCTCGCCCACGTCCGGGACCACGCGCTTGGCGGCATCCGTCGGGGTGGAGGCGCGGAGGTCCGCGACGTCGTCGAGCAGCGGATGGTCGTTCTCGTGCCCGATCGCCGAGACGACGGGAGTGGATGCCGCGGCCACCGCGCGCACCAGGCGCTCGTCGCTGAACCCGAGCAGGGTCTGCGGATCGCCGCCGCCGCGTGCGATGACGATGACGTCGACATCGGGGTCGGCGTCCAGCTTCGCCAGGGCCGCCAGGGTCTCGGGAACGCAGCGATCGCCCTGCACCGCTGCGTATTCGGTGCGGAACGACACGGCGGGCCAGCGCAGCTCCGCGTTGCGGTGGACGTCCTTCTCGGCATCCGATCGCTCTCCGGTGATGAGGCCGATCACGTGCGGCAGGAACGGCAGCGGCTTCTTGCGAGAGGCGTCGAACAGCCCTTCCTCGCGCAGCTGGGCGCGCAGCCTCTCCAGCTTCTCGAGCTGGTCTCCGAGCCCGACGTGCTTCATCGCGGAGACCGCGAAGCTGAAATCGCCGGAGCGGACGAAGTAGTCCGCCTTGACGGCGGCGACGACGTGATCGCCCACGGCGAGGTCGGCGGGTATCCTGGCCCGCACGCTCGACCAGATCCGCAGGGAGATCTGAGCGTCTGATCCGGCGTCCTTGAGACGAGCGAAGACGTTGCCGGCGCGCACGTTCCATGACGTGATCTCACCCTCCACCCACACCGTGTTCCAGCGGGCGACGAAGTCGCGGATGGTGGCGTTGAGCCGGGCGACGGATGTCGGTGCCTCGGCCGTCGAATCGCGCGGGGCGACGGAATCGGGCGGGGGAGCCGCACCGGGGACCGCGGCCGCTTCGAAGACGGTCATGCCCTGCCTCTCGTTTCCAGGTCCGTCCAGGCTGCCCGCCGGTAGAATCGAGGGGTGAGTCAGACAGTCGTGCACCTCGCCGCTCCCCGTGTTCCGAGGGCGCGGCCTGTCGCGCTTCAGGATAACCCGGTCGACGGACACAAGCGGGTGCTGCTGGCCGCGCCGCGTGGCTACTGCGCCGGCGTCGACCGTGCCGTCGTCGCGGTCGAGAAGGCGCTCGAGCGCTACGGCGCGCCGGTGTACGTGCGCAAGCAGATCGTGCACAACATCCACGTCGTCACGGAGCTCGAGGCCAAGGGCGCGATCTTCGTCGACGAGGTCGACGAGGTTCCGGAGGGCGCCCACATCGTCTTCAGCGCGCACGGCGTATCGCCGGCGGTGGTGAACGCGGCATCCGATCGGGGGCTGCACGCCATCGACGCGACCTGCCCGCTGGTGACGAAGGTGCATCGCGAGGCGGTGCGCTTCGCGAAGAACGACTACGAGATCCTTCTCATCGGACATACAGGTCATGAGGAGGTCGAGGGCACCGCCGGAGAGGCGCCCGACCACGTCACCATCGTGAACAATCCGGAGGAGGCCGGCACCGTCGAGGTGCGCGACCCCTCGAAGGTCGTGTGGCTGTCGCAGACGACGCTCTCCGTGGACGAGACGATGGAGACGGTGAACCGGCTGCGCACGCGCTTCCCCGAGCTGCAGAACCCGCCTTCCGACGACATCTGCTACGCGACGCAGAACCGCCAGGTCGCCATCAAGAAGGTGGCCGCGGAGGCCGATCTGGTCATCGTCGTCGGGTCGGCGAACTCCTCCAACAGCGTGCGCCTGGTCGAAGTCGCCCTGGAGTACGGCGCGAAGGCGGCGTACCGTGTGGACTACGCCGACGAGGTCAAGCAGGAGTGGCTCGACGGAGTGGCGACGGTCGGGGTCACCAGCGGTGCCTCCGTCCCCGAAGTCCTCGTGCAGGAAGTCCTCGAGGTGCTCGACGGAGCCGGATACGGCGACGTCCAGGAAGTGCGCACGGCCGAGGAGGATCTGATGTTCTCCCTTCCCAAGGAGCTGAGGCAGGACGCCTCGGGGCAGCGAGACGCGCGCGCCCTCGGCGGACGCTCGGCGGATCCAGGATCCTCACGGTGAACACCCGGGAGCCGGAGCCCACCCTCATCGGGTCGGTGCAACGTGCTCTCCGGCTCGTGGACATCGTCGCGAACGCTCCCCGGCCGCTGCCGGCGAAGATGCTCGCCGCTGCCACGGGCCTCACCATCGGCACGACGTACAACCTCGTGCGCACTCTGATCCATGAGGGGTATCTGGCCTCGGAGCCGGACGGCCTCGTCCTGGGCGGGCGCTTCCCCGCGATGCAGGCGGAGGGCGATGCCCGCGGGGTGTTCCTCGCCAGGGTGCGCCAGGCGCTGAAGGACGTCACGGACGAGGTTGGAGCGACCGCCTATCTGTCCCGGTTCGACGACGGCGAGGTGCATCTCGTCGACATCGTCGACGCCACGCACAACCCGCGGGTGGAGCTGTGGGTGGGACTGCACTCCAGCGCGCACGCCACGGCCCTGGGCAAACGCATCCTCGCCGACCTGTCCGAGGAAGACCGGCTGGACTACATCGGCCGGCATCGTCTCGAGGAGCTCACGCCGAAGACGATCAGCGACCGGCGGACGCTGCTGACGCAGCTCGAGCACTCCCCGGCGTGGACCGTCGACGACGAGGAGTACGCGATCGGCAGCACGTGCGTCGCGGTCCCGGTGATCGCGCCAGACGTCACGGCATCCCTCGCCATCTCCCTGCCCGCGGACCGTGCGATCGTCGATCGCGGACTGGTGACGACTCTCCAGCGCGCCGCGCGGAAGCTGTCCCTGCAGCTCGGGGCGGACTCATTCGGGGCCGACGACTTCACTATCTGAACAAAACGGGTGGAAGTCGGACGCCGCTGTTCCTAGCATGGGAACAGTAGACGTCTGTCGTAACGGCGCTACAGGCACCGGAGAGCGTCCCCAGCGCATCGGTGCCTTCGGCGGAGAGCGTCCCCAGCGCTCACGCTCGCGGCCCCCGAGGTGTCCCCACACCTCCGGGGCCGTCGTCCTCTCCAGTGCCGGTTCCGATTTCTGTGAGCCGCGCCGATCCCGGATGGCTAGCATGGGCGTCATGAGCGACGATCGTCCGCAGTACGGGGAGTACGCCTCGCCGGAGGAGCAGCGCAGGCGGGCCGGCCTCCCGCCGCTGGATCCTGCGACGGCGGATCTGCCTCCCGCCGGGTTCGGACCCGTGCACGTCCCGGGACGCGCGGCCGAGGCGAGTCCGTCGTCGACGCCGGCCCCGCGACCGCGGGGAGTCGACCGGATCGTCACGATCGCGCTGCTCGCCTATGGGCTGGTGAACGTCGTGATGTCGGCGATCGCCTACCTCGATCTTCCTGGCGTCATGAACCGGTACCTGGAGATCTTCGGCATCGAGGGCGAGTTCACGAATCTCGATCAGGGGCGTCTCTGGGGCGGCATCGCGGCCGCGGTGCTCGTCGCGGGCTATGCGCTGACCGTCTGGCTGTCCGTCCGGCGTCTGCGCGCGCCGAAGCCGAGCTGGTGGGTGCCGATCGTCGGCGCCGTGGTCACCTCGTTCGCGGTGTCGCTGTGCCTCATGGTCCCGATGCTCGGCGACCCGGCGTTCGCGAGCATCCTCCAGGGCGCCGGCAGCTGACACCGGTACTGTCGAACGGTGCTTCCGAACGATGTCGCCGCCCGGCTCTTCTCCGCATCCGTCGATCGTCGTGACGGGATGGACCCCCGAGAGGATGCCCGCGTCGTGCTGCGGGGGCTGAGAGTGCCGGCGGCCGTCCGCGACGCGACGGCGGCCTGGTCGAACGGCCAGGAGGCGGTCGTCGCGATCCCGGTGACCGATGACGGCCGGGTGCTCACTCTCGATGCCGACGACGCGATCGCCATGACCCTCACCGTCCGTGCGCTCCTCGCTGCCTTCCGGGAGGCCGGCCTGACGCTCTGGCTGGATGCCGGGGACGACGTCGGTGACGACGTCGGTGACGACGAGGCGGAGCTCGCGGATGCCTCCGACGAGTTCGGCGCCGATGCCGAGACGCCGGCGGGAGCGGATGCCGAGATCGATCCCGCCCTCTTCGCGCCGGCCGTCGTGCAGGTCGCATCCTTCTCGCACCGGGGCCCGGGGATGGCCAGGGTCGCCGCACAGCTCCAGCAGAGCGAGGTGGAGCACGTCGAGAGCGGGGTGTGGTCCCTCCAGCGCTTCTCGACGGCGGAGCCGAGCGGCGCCGGGTCGGCCTCGGGCGCCGACCTCCCGGTGATCGAGCTCAGCAGGACGGAGATCGGAGACGGCTGGTTCGATGTCCGGCTCCCCTCCGGGGTCGTGCCGTTCTGGACGGATGCCGAGCGGGATGCGCAGCCGGTCCTGGACATCGACGCGATCACGGTTCCCGAGACCGCCGCGATCGTCCATCGCCTTCTCACCGAGGGGGACGGGTCGCGTGACGACCTCCTGGAGGTCGCGTCGCGCACGCCCCTGGACGTCGATGCGGCGCATGCGGCGCTCATCCCCGAGGCGCTCGGCGGGGTCGTGGGCGCCGAGGCGCGTCAGCGGGCGTTCCTGGCGGCGTTCGGGGTTCCTGCGGAGCTCATCGACGCCGCCTTCGGGGAGCCGGGGGCTTTGGAGGTCCGGCGCTTTGTCCCGACGGGCTGGTGGGCGCTCGTGCGCGAGCTCCTCATCGAGGGCGCCGGCGGCCTCACGCCCCTGACGCGTCGAGGATGTCCGACGGCGCGGTTCGGACGAATGCTGCGGGAGCGGCCTCTGCGGGGCGTCGCGCTGAGCACGGCTGAGCTGACAGCGGGGCTCGCCCTGTCGCGCCTCCGGGGCGTCGGCCGTGTCCTCGGCATCCTTCTCGTCGTGGATGCCGTGGTCGACCTCCTGATCTGGGCCGTCCGCCTCCGGCGCGTGCGCTGACCAGAACGCACGAACGCCCCCGCTCGGAGGCGGGGGCGTTCGTAGGTCGCAAGGGACGCGTCAGCTCTGGGACTGACCGTAGGAGCCCAGCTGACGGGTGGACTCGACGACGCGGGCGGCCATCGCCGACTCGGCGACCTTGCCCCAGGCCCGCGGGTCGTACTGCTTCTTGTTGCCGACCTCGCCGTCGATCTTCAGGACGCCGTCGTAGTTCTGGAGCATGTACCCGGCGATCGCCCGGGTGAACGCGTACTGCGTGTCGGTGTCGATGTTCATCTTGACGACGCCGTTGGCGACCGCGAGCGCGATCTCCTCGGCGGTGGAGCCGGAGCCGCCGTGGAAGACGAGGTCGAGCGGCTTGGGGCCGGTGCCGTACTTCGCGGCGACCTGTTCCTGGATCTCGCCGAGGAGCTCCGGCCGCAGCTTCACGCCGCCCGGCTTGTACACGCCGTGCACGTTGCCGAAGGTGAGGGCGGCGATGTAGCGTCCCTGCTCGCCGAGGCCCAGCGCCTGGACGGCCTGGTCGACATCGGAGAACGTCGTGTAGAGCGCCTCGTTGGAGCCCTCGTGCGCGACGCCGTCCTCCTCGCCGCCGACGACGCCGATCTCGACCTCGAGGATGGCGTTGATGTTCTTGATGCGGGGGAGCAGATCCTTGGCGATCTCGATGTTCTCCGCGAGCGGGACCGCGGAGCCGTCCCACATGTGGGACTGGAAGATCGGGTTGCGGCCGGCCTTGACCTCCTCCTCGCTGGCGGCGATGAGCGGCTCGACGAATCCGGCGAGGGCGTCCTTCGGGCAGTGGTCGGTGTGCAGGGCGACCGTGACGGGATAGTTCTTGGCGACTTCGGTGGCGTAGCGGGCGAAGGCCAGTGCGCCGGTCGCGCGCGCCTTGACGGTGTGCCCGGCGAAGTAGTCGGCGCCGCCCGTGGTCACCTGGATGATGCCGTCGGAGCCGGCCTCGGTCAGGCCCTGGAGGACGGCGTTGATGGTCTGGGAGCTGGAGACGTTGAAGGCCGGGTAGGCGAAGCCACCGGACTTCGCGCGGTCGAGCATTTCTGCGTACTGATCCGGAGTGGCGACGGGCATGAGGAACTCCTGCGATAGATGAAGCCGGGACAGCAGTCACTCTATCGCCGCGGGCGGTGGATGCCTGTGCCGAGGATGATCAGCGCGGGCCTCTGCTTCGCTCCTGTTAAGAATGGCGATTCCTTCATCCATATCGACGCATAATCCCGCATGTTCCGTCCTGCATGCTGGTTAGGCTGACCGCATGGTGAGTCTGACGGCCGATCTGAGCCCCCTGCGTCCCGACCGCAATCTCGCACTGGAGCTGGTGCGCGCGACCGAGGCGGCGGCGATCCGCGCCGTGCCTTTCATCGGGCGAGGGGCCAAGGAGGCCGCGGACGGTGCGGCCGTGGACGCGATGCGCGCCTTCTTGGGCACCGTCGATTTCCAGGGCAGGGTCGTCATCGGCGAGGGCGAGAAGGACAACGCTCCGATGCTGTTCAACGGCGAGGAGGTCGGAACCGGCCGTGGGCCGGCGTGCGACATCGCGGTCGATCCGATCGACGGGACCTCGCTGACCGCGGCCGGACGCCAGAACGCGCTGTCGGTGATCGCCGTGTCCGACCGCGGCACCATGCTGGACGCGTCGAGCGTCTTCTACATGGACAAGCTCGTCACCGGTCCCGCCGGCGTCGGCGTCGTGGACATCCGTCTGCCGATCGGGGAGAACATCCGGCTGCTGGCGAAGGCGCTGGGCAAGCCCGTGGACGAGATCGTGGTCTCGGTGCTGAATCGTCCGCGGCACGAGAAGCTCATCCAGGAGATCCGCGACGCCGGGGCGGGGACCCGCCTCATGAGCGACGGCGATGTCGCCGGCGGCATCAACGCGGCCAGGCACGGTGCGCGCACCGATATGTGCGTCGGCGTCGGCGGCAGCCCTGAGGGCATCGTGACCGCCTGTGCCATCAAGGCCCTGGGCGGTCACATCCAGGGCAGGCTCTGGCCGCGCGACGATGAGGAGCGGCAGCGCGGCATCGACGCGGGACTCGACATCGACAAGGTCCACGAGGCGGACGACCTCGTGCAGGGCAACAACACGATCTTCGTCGCCACCGGCGTCACCGACGGTCAGTTGGTCGCGGGCGTCCGCCGCGACGGCGGCTACGTGTACACCGAGTCCGTCGTGCTGCGCGGCGCGTCGGGAACGCTGCGTCGCATCGCGTCGGAGCACCTCGTGTCCAAGTGGCTGTGAGGCGCTGAGCGCATCGTTACCGAGCCGGTACCCGTGCGGAGCGGGCCGGATCCCGACTTTCCCAGCCGGGGCTGGCAGAATGGGGCCGGATCTCGTCGCGCGCCTTCGCGCGGCCGGAGGAGGACGGAACGATGAGCACGCAGCAGGAGCGCAGCGAGAAGGCCGCACCGGCCAAGGTGGTCACCACGGCGACGGGTCGCATCCTCCGGGTCAACGAGGACGGATCGCTCGGTTCGACCAGCCGCCCCGACGGTGCTGCCGCCTCGGCGCAGACCGCCGCCGCCGCGCGCTCGGGGATCGCGCAGGATCCTTCGCGCCGTGCGGACGTCCTGTTCCGGGTCCGCCGCGACGAGGGTCATGAGCTCAGCGCCTGGTGGATGATCGGCGCGTTCATCGTGACCTCCGGCCTGGTCATCGCGCTGCTCAGCTGGGTGCCGGGAAGCGCCTGATCGGTCAGTCTTCCGGGACAGTCGATTCCGGGGCGTCCGCCGTCAACCGAGCGCGGACATCGCCGACATCGGCCCGCAACCCCGTCGGATCGGGTGTCTCGTCGATCAGCTCGGCGGCAGTGAAGCGCCGCACCGGCGATGTGATGGTCTGCGGCGTCGCGTCCAGACCGCCTGCATCGATTCCGGGGAACTGCCGTGCCGTCACCAGGACGCGGCTCTCGAGGGACCCGGCGAAGCGGTTGTAGCTGTCGACCGTTCGCTCGAGTGCCCGGCGCAGATCGTCGGCGTGACCCGCGAGCGTTCCCAGGCGTTCGTAGAGCTGCGTCCCGAGGGTGAGAAGGGTGCGCGCCTCGGCGGAGACCTCCTGCTGGGTCCAGGTGTAGGCGACGGTCTTCAGCACCGCCCAGAGGTTCACAGGCGAGGCGAGCGCCACGCGCTTGCCGAAGGCATGGTCCAGCAGGGTGGGGTCCTCGTCGATCGCGGTCGCGAGGAGCGCCTCGTTCGGCAGGAAGCAGATCACGAATTCGGGGCTGGAGTCGAGGCCGGACCAGTATGCCTTCTTGGCCAGGGCGTCGACGTGTGCGCGCACCGCCTTGACGTGCTTCTGCATGAGCTGACGGCGAGCGGTCTCGTCCTTCTCGCCGATGCCGAGGGCGCTGGCTTCGAGGTAGGCGTCCAACGGCACCTTCGCGTCGACCGCGATCGAGGCGCCGCCGGCGAGGCGGATGACCATGTCGGGCCGGCCCTGACCATGATCCGAGAAGATCGTGGACTGCAGATCGAAGTCGACGTGCCTGGTGAGCCCGGCGGCCTCCACGACGCGTCGCAGCTGAGTCTCGCCCCAGACGCCGCGCGTGGCGGTCGAGCGCAACGCTCCGGCGAGCGACTCGGTCGTGGCCCGCAGCGCCTCGTCCGACTCCTGAGCGCGTCGCAGCTGCTCGGCGAGGGAGCCGAACTGCGCATGCCGCTCCTGCTCGAGCGAGGTCACGGTGCGCTGCATCTGCTGCAGGCTCTCGCGCACCGGCGCCAATGCGGTCAGCACCGCGTGCTGCTCCTGCACGCGCTGTGCCTCCGCGCTCTGCTGGAGGCGGGCGTGCTCGACGGCGTCCCGGTAGAGGTCGTACTGCCTGTCGCGATCGTCGCGGGCGGCGGCGAGCTCAGCCTCGGCGCGTGCGAGCGCCGTCGCGTCGCGGGAGGCGCGGGCGAACCAGCCGGCGCCGGCGCCCGCCGCGAGGGCCAGGGCGACGAGGAGAACGATCAGCGGAGCATCCATGAAGCCAGTGTGCTCCTGGCCTCCGACATCGTCCGGAAGGAGGGCCGCGCGTCAGGCGACGGCGCGCTCCGGCGCGGCGACCGGAGCGTTCGTGACGCGCAGCCCGAGCGCTGCGGCGAGGGATTCGACGTCGGACGCGCCCACCCGGCGCGCCGCATCGATGACGATCTGCGCGCAGGCGCGCGCATCCGCGAGGGCGTCGTGGTGGGCGAACTCGGCGAAACCGGCGGCGGCCGCCGCCTTGGGCAGGCGGTAGGAGTCCAGCTCGTAGGTCTTGCGGGCCACCTGCAGGCTGCACAGCGAACGGTACGGAGGGCAGTCGAGGCCGGTGGCGGCGGATGCCTTGCGGAGCACGTTCAGATCGAACCCGGCGTTGTGAGCGACGAGCACGTCCGCGCCGGCGAAGTCGCACAGCCGGTCGAACTGCGCCGGCCAGGTGGCGGCGTCCACGACGTCCTGCGGGCGGATGCCGTGGATCCTCACGTTCCACTCCTGGAAGTCGTCATGGCCCGACGGCGGGCGGATCAGCCATCCTGCAGCCTGGACGACCTCCCCGCCTCGCACCCGTACGAGCCCGACGGAGCACGCGGACGCGGGGCTGGAGTTCGCCGTCTCGAAGTCGATCGCGGTGAAGTCCAGGGGCACGTCCTCACTCTCCTCCGCAGGCGCGGGCCGATGTCGCAGACTCGCCGTAGGCTGGCCACATGAGCGATGCGCGGGCGACATCCTTCGGCACGGAGGCGGCGAGCTATGAGGCGGGGCGCCCCGACTATCCGTTCGACGCGGTGGCGTGGATGCTGGAGCCGCTGTCGCACGGCGCGCACCGCGTCGCCGACGTCGGCGCGGGAACCGGCAAGCTGACGCGCGTGCTCGCGAAGGCGCCTGACGCCGAGGTCGTCGCGATCGATCCCGACCCGGCGATGCTGCAGACCCTGCGGGAGAACGTGCCGGGCGTGCCGACGTACGTGGGGGCCGCAGAAGCGCTGCCGCTGCCCGATTCGAGCGTCGACGCCGTCGTGCTGGGGCAGGCATGGCACTGGGTGGAGCCGGTGGCCGGTTCCGCCGAGGTCGGGCGCGTCGTGCGTCCCGGGGGCGTCCTCGGCCTCGTCTGGAATCTGAGGGACGATCGCTCGGAATGGGTGCAGCGGCTGACGGAGATCATGCGCACCTCCCCGGCATCCGGGATGTTCGAGGGCGACGGTCCGCAGGTCGCGGCTCCGTTCGGAGCGCTCGAGGCGGCGGAATGGGAATGGTCGCGCCCGATGACGCGCGAGCAGCTGCATCTCATGGCGGAGTCGCGCAGCTACGTCATCACCGCGCCGACGGAGGAGAGGGTGCGCATCCGGCGCGAGCTGGACGCGCTCCTCGACGATCTCGGGCTGGCGGACGGCGGTACGCTCGATCTTCCCTACGTGACGAGGGCGTTCCGGGCGGTACGCGGTGACTGACCCCATCGCGGCCGTGTTCTTCGACCTCGACGGCACTCTCGTGCGCGACGGGGCGGGCGAGGCGGTCCGGCAGACCGCTCGGACCCTGGAGCTGCGGCACGGACTGCCATCGGACGACATCCTCGCCGCGAACACCGCGGCCTGGCGGGACTGCTGGTCGGAGCAGGGTGAGCGGTGGATGCGCGGAGAGCTCGGCGAGGACGCGCTCCCCAGGGAGATCTGGCGGCTGACGCTGGAGCGCTTCGGTCGCGATGACCCCGCGCTCGTCGAAGAGGCGGTCGTGCTGCACGTGCAGGCGGAGCGCAGCACCTTCACCCTCTTCGACGAGACTCTCGACGTGCTCGGCACGCTGCGGCGCGACGGAATGTCGATCGGCCTCATCACGAACGGCCCCGCCGCGTTCCAGCGCGCCAAGCTCGCAGAGGTCGGCATCGGCGGCTACTTCGATCTCGTGGTCGCCTCCGGCGACATCGGAGTCCTCAAGCCCGACGCGGAGATCTTCGAGAGAGCGCTGGCGGGGCTCGGCATCCGCGCCGGGCAGGCCCTGCACGTCGGCGACAACTTCGCAGCCGACGTCGTCGGAGCTGCGGACGCCGGCATCCGCGCCGTCTGGATCAACCGGGACGCCGCTGCGGCGCCCCGGTCGGACGTGCCGCATCATGACGGCCGATCGCTCCGGGACGTCATCGCACTGATCCCGCAGGGGAGCGGCATCCCGCGCGGGTAGACTCGTCATCCGTGGCTCTCACTATCGGCATCGTCGGCCTGCCCAACGTCGGCAAGTCCACCCTCTTCAATGCTCTGACCAAGAACGACGTGCTCGCGGCGAACTATCCCTTCGCGACGATCGAGCCGAACGTCGGCGTGGTCAGCCTGCCGGACGAGCGGCTCGCCAAGCTCGCCGAGATCTTCGGCAGCGAGCGCATCCTTCCTGCGACCGTGTCGTTCGTCGACATCGCGGGCATCGTGCGCGGCGCGAGCGAGGGGGAGGGGCTGGGCAACCAGTTCCTCGCGAACATCCGCGAGGCCGACGCGATCGCCCAGGTCGTCCGCGGCTTCTCCGACGGCGACGTGGTGCACGTCGACGGCGAGGTCAACCCGGCGTCCGACATGGAGACGATCAACGCCGAGCTCATGCTCGCCGACCTGCAGACGCTGGAGAAGGCGATCACCCGGTACGAGAAGGAGGTCAGGGGCAAGAAGCTCGACCCCTCCGTGCTGGAGGCGGCGAACGCTGCGAAGGACGCCCTCGAGCGCGGCATCCTGCTGTCCACGAGCGGCATCGATCTGGCGCCGATCAAGGAGCTGGGGCTGCTGACCTCGAAGCCGGTCATCTTCGTCTTCAACGTCGACGAGGGCGTGCTGACGGATGCTGCGCGCAAGGCCGAGCTCGAAGCGCTCGTCGCGCCGGCGAAGGCCATCTTCCTGGATGCGAAGATCGAGTCCGAGCTCATCGACCTGGACCCGGAGGACGCGGCGGAGCTGCTGGCCTCCACGGGGCAAGAGGAATCGGGCCTCGACCAGCTCGCCCGCATCGGCTTCGACACCCTCGGGCTGCAGACGTACCTCACCGCGGGCCCCAAAGAGGCCCGAGCCTGGACGATCGGCAAGGGATGGAAGGCGCCGCAGGCGGCCGGAGTCATCCACACCGACTTCGAGAAGGGCTTCATCAAGGCCGAGATCGTCTCGTTCGAGGACCTCGTCGCCACCGGCTCGGTCGTCGAGGCGCGCGCCAAGGGCAAGGCTCGCCTCGAGGGCAAGGACTACGTCATGCAGGACGGCGACGTGGTGGAGTTCCGTCACAGTTAGGCATCTCGATACCGAGTGGAGGATCGCGATGTCATCGCAAGATCAGCTGAAGCTCGTGCTGCGTGAAGAGATCGCGCCTCGATTGCGAGCGCAAGGGCTGAGAGGGACAGAGCGGATATTCGCCGTGCCGAGTCCGCGGTTCTTCGCGCAGGTGGGCGTGCAATCCTCAACGTCCAGCACCCGAGAAATCGTGAAGTTCACGGTGAACCTGCAGGTCATCGCCAAGGCAAAGTGGTCGGCGGCCCGCGAGGAGCATGGGTGGCTTCCTGCAAAGCCTAGCCCGAACGTAATGTATGCGGCAGGGATCCACGACTGGTCCAGCCGAATCGGCACGCTGATCGATGGTCGCGACAAGTGGTGGACCCTGGATGCGGATGGCGCGGGCCGTGATGAGGTTGCTCGTGAGGTCGTGAATGCGATCGTGAATCACGGACTGCTCGCGATGCGCGCGCGGATGGCGTGATGAGAGTCGGCGACGTCGTGGAGTTCCGCTTCAACGTCTAGAGTTATCGACGCGATGCGTCATGCGCCGATCTCGTGATCGGATCGTTCGGTGACAAGGACGCCGAACGCATCTGGAGCTCCGCTTCACCGTGTGGCGAGGGCCTGATCGCCCTTTAGACGGCGCGAACCTTGCTCACGCGCAGAGTTGATGATTTCATCTTGACATCAAGATAAATCGGAGGAGCGATGAGGCTTCATCACGTGCAGATCTCCATGCCCCGGGGCCAGGAGGAAGAGGCGCGTCGCTTCTATGGCGATGCGCTCGGACTGACGGAGGTCCCGAAACCGCCGTCTCTGGCGGGTCGCGGGGGCTGTTGGTTCCGTGCCTACGACGGAGAAGCCGTCGCCGCCGAGATCCACCTCGGAGTCGATGATCCGTTCCGTCCCGCGCAGAAGGCGCATCCGGGTCTCGTCTGTGCTTCGCTGGAGGCACTCGAGGCGACGGCTGTGCGGATCGAACGCGGTGGGTACGAACTCTCCTGGGCAGAGCGTGACACGTTCGAGGGGTATGTCCGTTTTCACGCCCGTGACGGCTTCGGGAACAGAATTGAAGTGATGACTCCTGCGACCTGACGCGGTGAGACGGGCCCGTCCGGTCACCGCTACGCTGGAGCAGCCCAGCCCGCCCGGCTACGCTCGACCTCATGCGCCGCCTCGCCCTCGTGCCCCTGCTCGCCGTCGGCCTCCTCGCCGGATGCTCTCAGGTCGCCCAGATCGCGGGTGATGCGGTCGGCATCCCGATGGAGGAGATCTGCGCGACCTTCGACGACGCCTACGCGCGGTATGAGGCGCTGCTCGAGACGGGCGAAGCGACCGAGGAGCAGGTCGAGGCGGCGCGAGACGATCTCGTGACGACGCTCGACGGGGTGGCCGACGATGTGGGAGGACGGATCGGTGATGCGATCGGCGCCGGCGCCGAGCAGCTCGCCGGTGCGACCGATCTGCAGTCCCCGGAGGCGATCGAGGTCGTCGAACAGGTGAAGTCCTCCGTCGACGCCTTCTGCGGCTGAGCCCCGTTTTCCCGGCGTGTCGACGCCGCAGGTAAGGTGGAGCTAACCCCTGAACGCGAGAGGACCCCCCCCGTGACCGAGAGCAGCATCTTCGACCCGGCGGGTCGTGCCGTGGCCTATGCCGACGAGGGCGAGGGACCCGTCACGCTGGTGCTCGTTCCCGGCCGCGGACTCGACGAGGACGTCCTCGGAGTCATCTCGCACTACCTCGCCGAGGAGGCGGGCTTCCGCGTCGTGAAGATCGCGACCGGCTCCGAAGGAGCGGCGACGCTCGAAGAGCGCGTCGCCGACACCGTCGCGGTCCTCGACCACCTCGCCATCGAGGACACCTGGATCGGCGGGCACGGCTTCGGCGGAACCGTGGCGCGGGTGCTCGCGGCGTCGCACACCGACCGCGTGAACGGCCTGCTCCTGCTCGGCGCGGAGGACGTCGACATCCCCCTCGCCCCCGCCATCCCGGTCCTGATCGTCCAGGGCGCGGACGACGCGGTCACCCTCGCCGAGACCGGCGAACGCCTGTATGCGACGGCGCCGGAGCGCGCCAGCATCCGCACCCTCGACGGCGCAGACCATCTCTTCCCCGCGACGCACCCGATCGAGACCGCCGTCATCGTCGAGGAGTACCTCGACTGGGATTGACGGACAGCGGTCGGTCACGAGGCGTTCCGTCGGCGACGGCGGCCGCGTATCCTCGGTGCTGAGCAGCCTTCGGAGGAGCCCATGTCAGAGCAGGTGAAGGGCCCGAAGTCGTACTTCCCCTCGATCGAGGCGAAGTACGGCAGAGCCATCGATGAATGGATCGCCGAGCTGCGTCCGCACGCGGGGAAGAAGCACGGCGAGCAGGTGGCGTTCCTCAAGGAGCGGGGCATGGGGCACGGCCATGCCAACGCCCTCGTGTACGTGTTCCGCGCGGAGCACGACGGCGCCTGACTTCTCGGCGGGAAGCGCGACTCTCGCGCGGCATCCCGCGGCGCTCGACCGGTGAGGATTCCCGAGGGCGAGGATGTCGGGCGGTGCTGACGGAATCGGTCCGGAACGATCGGGCGGCCCCGGTGTCCTTCGGCGGATGCTGGAGCGTGAAAGGAGGATCCATGATCGGCACGCTCAACGCCCTGGTCGATCTCGTCGAGCAGAATCTGCAGGACGAGATCGACGTCGCCGCCTTCGCGCGCAGCCGCGGCACCACCGAGTACCACCTGCGCCGGATGTTCTCGGCGCTCGCGGGGATGCCCCTGTCGGAGTACACGCGCCGCCGCCGGATGACGATGGCGGCGGCCGACCTCGTCGACGGCGCCCCTGACCTGCTCGCCGTGGCCGTGCGCTACGGCTATGGATCGGCGGAGGCGTTCGGCCGCGCCTTCCGTGCCGTGCACGGGACGGCTCCGGCCGAGGCGCGTCGATCGGGCGGTCCGCTCAGCACACAACCCACGCTCCGGTTCCGCCTGAGCGTCGAAGGGAGCACCCCCATGCACGTCACCATCACCGATCGCCCGGCGTTCACGCTCGCCGGCCATGCCACTCGCATCCCGCTGATCCATGCGGGGGTCAATCCGCACATCCAGGCGCACATCGCCTCCCTCGATCCCGGGGAGCATGCGAGGCTCAAGGCCCTGGCGGACACGGAGCCCGCCGGCATCCTCGCCGTGACCGCCGATGCGGAGCCGGATGCGCCGGAAGGGTCTCCGGTCACCTATCTGCACGGTGTCGCGATGACCTCGCGGACCGCCGTGCCTGCCGATCTCGACACGATCGCAGCGGAAGCCGGGACGTGGGCGGTCTTCGCCGTCCGCGGTCCCTTCCCCGAGACCCTGCAGAACCTCTGGGCGGCGACGGCCACCGAGTGGTTCCCGTCGAACCCGTGGCGGCTGCGCCCCGGCCCGTCGATCGTCCGCTATCGCGAGCTGACCGCCGACTTCGTCGATGCGGAGCTGTGGCTTCCCGTCGAGAAGGGGTGAGGCTCGGCGTCCGTCGCAGGATGCCCCGTCTCGACGCGTGACCGGCTGCCGAGGGCGTTGCATCACGACCGATCCCCTCGGTCGGGGCAGCGCCCTCGGCGGCGGATCGTGGCGTCAGCGACCGACGGCCGCGGCCGAGAGGTCCCAGAGGCGACGGGCGGCCTCCGGGTCGAGAGCGTACTCGGCGACGCCGTTGCGTGCGCTGAGCTCCCCGACGACCGCTTCGTTGACATCTTCGAAGTATCGACCGCCGACGCCGTCGAGCAGCGGCGAGGTCGCGACGAAGACCGAGGTCGCCGCTCCCTGCTCCGTCGTCTTCCAGGGCAGTGCGGCACCGCCCGCGGCGGCGCGACGCTCCTCCAGCTCGGCCATCGACACGTGGCGCTGCAGATTCGTGCGGATGCCGCCGGGCATCAGCGCGTTCACGGTGATGCCGTCCGCGGCCCACCGCCGTGACGCCTCGACCGCGAAGAGCACGTTCGCGGTCTTCGACTGGCCGTACGCGGACCAGGGCTCGTACTCGCGCCGCTCGAAGTTGATGTCGTCGAAGACGACGGGGGAGCGGTGATGCGCGCTCGAGCTCACCGACACGACGCGTGCGGAGCCCGCGGCGGCGAGCCGATCGTGCAGCCCCGCGGCCAGCGCGAAGTGGCCGAGGTGGTTGGTGCCGAACTGCAGCTCCCATCCCTGCGCCGTGCGGCCGAACGGCGACGCCATGACGCCGGCGTTGTTGACGAGGATGTTCAGCGGCCCGTCCCACTCCGAGACGAACGCCGCCACCGAGTCCAGATCGGCGAGATCGAGCCGTCCGACCAGGATCCGATCATTGCCGGTGGATCGCGCGATGTCCTCGGCGATCCGCGCGCCGGCATCCGCGTCTCTGACCGCGAGCGTCACCTCCGCGCCGGCCGAGGCGAGCGCACGAGCCGTCTCGACGCCGATGCCCGAGGCGCCGCCGGTGACGATCGTGCGCCCGCCGGTGAGGTCGATTCCCGAGACGACCTCGGCGGCCGTCGTCGTCGGACCGAACGGCGTCACGATGCGTTCTGACATGGATTCCTCCCGAATGAGGGTCGTAGAATGAAACGGAGGATCCTCCGCTTCGAAGAGTTTAACCGGAGGCACCTCCGCTTATTCCCGAGGAGATCGATGAACGACGCAGAGCGGCCGATGCGCGCCGACGCGAGGCGCAATCGCGAACGTCTCCTCGAGGTGGCCGCGGATCGCCTGCAGCAGTCTCCGGATGTCCCGCTCGAGCAGATCGCCGGGGAAGCGGGTGTCGGCATCGGCACGCTCTACCGCAACTTCCCGACCAGGGAGGTGCTCATCGACGCGGTCTACCGCAACGAGCTCATCCAGCTGTGCGATTCCGTGCCCGCACTGCTCCTCGGGCGCTCGGGAGCCGAGGCGCTGCGGATCTGGATGGACCGCTTCCTCGACTACGCCACGACCAAGCAGGACATGCGGGCAGCGCTCGACGCCGTCATCGCCTCCGGCGGCGATCCCTTCCGGGAGAGCCGGGCACGTCTCACGCAGGCGCTGAGCGATCTGCTCGCGGCGGGTGCGCAGGACGGCACGCTGCGTGCCGACGTCGACCCGTACGATGCGCTCGTGGCCATGTCCGGCGTCGCGCGGCCGTCTTCCTCCCCGGACGAGCGCGCTCGCTCCGGGCGGCTGCTCGACCTTCTCCTCGACGCCTTCCGAGCGCGCTGACGCCTGCTCAGATCCGGGTCCACGCCTCGGTCAGCACCCCGCGCAGGATCTGCTCGATCTCGTCGAACTCCCTCTGACCGATCGTCAGCGGAGGAGCGAGCTGGATGACCGGATCGCCGCGGTCGTCGGCCCGGCAGTACAGCCCGGCATCGAAGAGCGCCCTGGAGAGGAACCCGCGCAGCAGCCGCTCGGACTCGTCTTCATCGAAGGTCGCCTTCGTGTTCTTGTCCTTCACCAGTTCGATCCCGAAGAAGAAGCCGTCGCCGCGCACATCCCCGACGATCGGGAGATCGAGCAGTCTCTCGAGCGTCGCGCGGAACGCCGATGAGTTCTCGCGCACGTTCTGCAGCAGCCGCTCCTCCTCGAAGATGTCGAGATTCTCCATAGCCACCGCCGCAGACACCGGATGGCCGCCGAAGGTGTAGCCGTGCGGGAACGAGACGTTCCCCGTCGCGAACGGCTCGTATACGCGGTCGCTCACGATCGTCCCGCCCAGCGGCGAGTAGCCGCTCGTGACCGCCTTGGCGAAGGTGATCATGTCGGGCTGGTAGCCGTAGTGCGTGGCGCCGAAGTACTCGCCCAGCCGGCCGAAGGCGCAGATGACCTCGTCGGAGACGAGCAGCACGTCGTGACGATCGCAGATCTCCCGCACGCGCCGGAAGTAGCCGGGCGGCGGCACGAAGCATCCGCCGGAGTTCTGCACCGGCTCGAGGAACACGGCGGCGACGGTGTCGGGGCCCTCGAACTGGATCATCTCCTCGATCCGGTCGGCCGCCCAGATGCCGAACTCCTCCTCTGTGGAGCCCGCGAAGCCCAGTTCGCCCGCCCGGTACCAGTTCGTGTTCGGCACCCGGAATCCGCCGGGCGTGACCGGCTCGAACATCGACTTCATCCCCGGCAGACCGGTGATCGCGAGAGCGCCCTGCGGGGTGCCGTGATAGGCGACGAACCGGGAGATCACCTTGTGCTTCGCGGGCTTGCCGCGGAGCGTGAAGTAGTGCTTGGCGAGTTTGAACGCGGTCTCCACGGCCTCACCGCCGCCGGTGGAGAAGAACACGTGGTTCAGGTCTCCCGGCGCGAGATCCGCGATGCGATCGGCGAGCTCGATCGCCGCGGGGTGCGCATACGACCAGATCGGGAAGAACGCCAGCTCCTCGGCCTGCTTCGCGGCCGCCTGGGCGAGCCGGCGGCGTCCGTGCCCGGCGTTCACGACGAACAGTCCGGAGAGGCCGTCGATGTACTTCCCGCCCTGGGAGTCCCAGATGTGGTGCCCCTCGCCCTTCACGATGATCGGGACGCCCGGGCCCTCGGTCATCACCGACTGCCGTGCGAAGTGCATCCACAGGTGGTCGCGTGCCATCTCCTGCAGTCGAGCGTCGTCATAGGCCATCGCCGTTCTCCCTCTCGCGCGTGCTTCGGTCCGCCGCCGCCGCTGCTGCAGGGGCGCGTGTGGCCCATTCAATACGCCCGGATGCGCGGCTGCAACGGATGTCTTCGATCACCGGGCGGATGCGCGCCGTCGACCATGCGGGCGAGGGGACCGCCGGGCGAAGCCCGACGGGTGGAGCGGTCTGCAGCCCTGGCACGGCCCCGCCCCCGGCCGGCGATGCGTCGACCGGGGGCGGGGACCGCTCCTCCGATGGTCAGGGCGTCCGGATCAGACGGGCTGCGGCAGGATCGTGAAGCTGACCGATCCTTCGCCATCGACGCCGGCGTCCAGCACCTTGTCGTTCAGCGCTTCGGCGGCCTCGGTCTCCAGGAACACCTGGGTGCCCGCCGCTTCGATGACCTGATCGGCCGGCTCGGGGGCGGACACCACGCGCACCGCGAAACGCGGTTCGCCCGCAGGGCCGCTGCCCTGCGCCGTCTCGATGCGCAGGCCCGCATCCTCGCCCTGGTTCTGCCCCGTGACGATCGAGGTCACGACGGCGTTTGCATTGTCGGTGAGGGTGAGCACGAGGCTCTCCTTCCGTTCGCGGACACACCCCGGTCGAGGCGTGTCCCGGCCACGATTCCCGACGGGGGGACCATTTCGAACCCCCTTGACGCGACCCGCGTGCGGACCGACAATGCGAGTCCGGGCTCAGAACGCGGAGAGATCCGCCCGCAGGCCCGCTCCCGTGAACTCCGAGCGCAGGATGCCGCGGCGACGCAGGATCGGCACGAGCTCGTCGAGCGCTCGGTGGATCGTCACCGGATGAAGATCGCCGGAGAAGATCAGTCCGTCGTTGTCGGCGTCGTCTCCGAGGCTCTCGATGAGGTCCGCGATCTCGTCGGCCGTGCCCACCGTTCCGCCGCGTGGATCGCCGACACGGCGAAGGCGCGCCTTCCCCGTCAGGATGTCGCGCAGCGGCACTCCCTCGAAGGAGTCGAATTCGCCTTGGAGCCCGCGGATCGTGCCCTTCGAGACATGATCGCCGAAGATCGCCGTGTCCAGCGGCTCGTCGAGGTCGAGCACGGTGAGGTCGGTCTCCAGATCGCTCGACCACGCCTCGGCGACCTCTCGCAGCGTGGCCTCGTCCGGGGCCGCCGAGTGCGCGACGATGCGATCCGCCTCCTCGGGACTCGCGGCGACGACGGGCTTGAAGACGAAGAGCGTGCGGATGTCCGAGGCATCCCGTCCGTGCGCGAGCGCCGCCGCGCGGACTTTGGCGCGATAGGCGCGGATGCTCTCGACGTCGAGGTTCGCCAGGGCCAGCTGGATCTGCGAGTTGGATCCGGCGAAGTCGACGCCGCGAGGCGACCCGCCCGGCGACGCGATGACAGGATCTCCGGCGGGGAAGGGAGCGGCGTTGAGCGGTCCGTCGAAGGAGAAGTACTCGCCACGGTGCCGCACCGCGTGGATCTTGGCGCCGTCGGCGTACACCTGGCTGACCGGATCCGCGATCAGCGCGTCGTCGTCCCAGCTGTGCCAGAGCAGCCGCAGCGCATCCAGCCATTCCTGCGCACGATCGTAGGCGGCGTCGTGCGGCAGCCTCTCCTGGCCGAAATGATGCGCACTGCCGACATCGGTGACGACGTTGATGCCGAGCCGATGCGCGCTGAGATGCTGCAGCGAGGCGAACTGCCGGGCCGCGAGGTAGGGCGGATAGGCGCCGGCGTTCGCGGTCGGGATGACACCGAGGTGCTGCGTCGCCGCGAAGAGATAGGGGGCGAGCGTCCACGGGTCGTGCTTCGGCCCGCCGTACGCCTTCCGGACCCGGAGGCCGAGGGTCTCCGGGGTGATGCCGATCGAGAGGGCGTCCTCGATGAGGACGAAGTCGAATCCGGCCTGCTCCAGCTCCCTGGCGGACTGCTGGTAGAGATCGGGGCGCTGCCAGTCGTAGTCCCACTCGAAGTACGGACGTGCCCAGCCGTGCGGCCCGAACCCGCGGGACAGGAACCATCCGAAATGCTGCGGGCGCGTCACGCGACCGCCTCCACGTCCACGGCGAGGACATCGGCGACGGATCCCGCGGCGTCCAGAGCGCTGCGCAGATCGGCGAGGAGGTCCTCGGGATCCTCGAGGCCGATGGAGAGCCTCAGGAGCCCGGCGCCGATGCCGGCGGCCTCCCGGTCCGCGGCATCTCGGAAGATGTGCGTGGTGGAGGCCGGATGCAGGACGAGCGAGCGCACATCGCCGAGGTGCGTCATGTGGGTGAAGATCGACAGCTCCGAGATGGCCGCCCTGGCGGCCTCCAGCCCGCCTCGCAGCGTGACGGCGAACACCGAGCCCTGCCCGCGGGGGAGGTAGCGGTCGGCGAGCGCCCGGTGGGGGCTCGAGGGGAGGCCGCTGTAGTCCACGGACTCGACCTCGGGCTGAGCCTCGAGCCAGGTGGCGATCCGCAGAGCCGTCTCGGACTGCCTTTGCACCCGCAGTGAGAGCGTCTCGATGCCCTGCAGCAGCAGGAAGGCGTTCAGCGGCGAAGGAGAGGGGCCGTAGCGCATCGCCACCTTCCGCGCGAAGCCCGCGAAGGCCGTGCGGCCGCCGCGCTCGGCGAAGGTGAGCCCGTCCGGTCCGCGGTCGGCGGCGAGCTGCGGGTAGGCGTCGGGGCGGGACGCCCAGTCGAACGTGCCCGCATCCACGATCGCACCGCCCAGCACCGTCCCGTGCCCGGCGAGGAACTTGCTCGCGGAGTGCACGACGATGTCCGCGCCGTGCTCGATCGGACGCAGCAGATAGGGGGTGGCGAGCGTGTTGTCGATGACGAGGGGGAGGCCTGCGGCATGCGCGATGCCGGCGACCGCGCGGATGTCGAGGATGTCGTTCTTCGGGTTCGGGATCGACTCTCCGAGCAGCAGTCGGGTCCGGGGTCGGATGCCTTCGCGCCAGGCCTCGGGATCGGACGGGGATCCGACGAACGTGACCTCCACCCCGAGCCGGCCGAGATCGTCCCGCAGGAGCTCTCTGGTGCCCTCGTAGAGGCTGGCGGACGCGAGCACGTGATCGCCGCTGCCCACGAGCGCGAGCAGCGTGGTCGCGACCGCGGCCTGCCCGGTGCTCACCAGGACCGCGTCAGCCCCGGACTCGAGATCGGCGATCCGCCGCTCGACGGCGGCGTTGGTCGGATTGCCGACGCGCGTATAGCTGTAGCCGTCGCTGGTCCCGGCGAACCTGGCGCGGCCGTCGTCGAGGTCGTCGAACTCGAACCCCGCCGTGAGGTAGATCGGCGTCGCGCGCGGAGCGTGCGGGCCATGCGGCACGGCGCCCGCATGCAGCTGCCGGGTGGAGAATCCGAGTCGTCCGGTGTCGGTCATGGTGATCCCTTCGATCCGCCGCCCCCAGGACGCCGCGGATCGTCCGATGCTAGACGGGCCGTGCGCCAGGACGAAGCGGCCGTGTCACACGGCGTGATCTGGGCGCTGGTCCTCCTCCCGCAGCCGCGGCTCGGTGCGGTGTTCAGGGCGGACGCCCGCCTTGTCGGCGTAGAAGGCGCGGATGCGGTCCATGTCGGAGACCACATCTCCGGTGAGCTCGATCGTGGGACCCAGGCCCGTCGTCATCGTGGTCCGGTCGACGTAGCCGAGGGTCACGGGCATCCCGGTCTCGCGGGCGATCCGGTAGAAGCCGCTCTTCCAATGCGCGTTGCCGCCCCGGGTGCCGTCCGGTGTGATCACGAGGCCGAAGACGCCACCGGCCCGCACCCGGTCGACCACGTCCGATACGACGCGGCCGGGGCTGTCTCGATCGACGGGGATGCCGCCGAGACGGCGCATGATCGGGCCGCGCCAGCCGTGGAAGAGACTGCTCTTGCCCAGCCAGTGCACGTCGATGCCCAGGCGCCAGGCGATCGCGAGCATGAGAACGAAGTCCCAGTTGGAGGTGTGCGGGGCTCCGAGCAGGATCGTCGGACGGGACGGCGCTCGCTCGCCGGCGAGCGTCCAGCGGCTGAACGCCCAGAAGAGGCGGGAGAGGGGGCGTGCGAGCATCCGTCCACGGTACGCGAGGCCGTATGCGGCTATCGGCATGGCGGGGTCGCTCCATGTCAAGGCCCTATGGCGCGAGGCGTGTCCGCCTGCTGAATGGGATGCCGCCCACCCTTCAGGAGGATCATCATGCAGCGGATCATCGAGACCATCGACGTGGACGTGCCCGTCCCCGGACATCGCGCTGTCGCGGATATCGCCGGCCGACGCCGGTGAGGTGGGACGGCACCGCTCAGCTCATCCTGCGCAAGCGGCTCGTCAGCGATCCGCGCTGATGTCGTCGTCGTCGCGACCGGCCCATCGGGGCAGGATCGCCCACAGGGCGAGGACGACGACGGTGACGACGATCAGCACGACGATCGCGGTCGCGCGATCGAGAGCGAAGTCGACGATCAGGGTCGTCACGCCGATCGTGAGGGCGCCGATCACGATGAGATCGGCGCGCACGATGAAGGAGGCGAAGCGGACGAGCTGCGGTTTGCGACGGCGCCCGAACAGGGCGCGGTGCAGTCCGACCGGTGTCAGGGCGAGGATCGTCGCCAGAGCCGCGAGGCCCACCAGAACGAGGTAGAGACCGCGCTGCAGGTCGTCGAGGTCGGTGAACCGCGGCTGGAACGCGACCGCCAGAAGGAAGCCGGAGAGGACCTGCGTGCCGGTCTGCATGACGCGCAGCTCCTGCATCAGCTCGTCCCAGTTGCGGTCGGCGCGCTCGTTCGGCGTCTCGTCCCGGCCGTCTGCCCGATCATCCACTTCCATGCCGAGAAGTCTCGCGCCCGGCGGGAGCGGATGTCCAGCCCTCCCGGGCCCCTCGTCCCCGCCTGCCGCTGCACGACGGCGGGCGGGAGGCGCGAAGCGCGACGGTGAGGGAGCAGCACGCCCTAGACTTCGGGGATGAGCCGGCTCCCGTTGCGGACGCTCGTCCGCCTGCGCCTGATCCTCGCGATCCTCGCCGGCCTCGCGACGGGGATCCTCGTCACCGCCACTCTGGGGGCGGCGGCCGGAGTGGTCGCCGCCTGGGGCGTCTTCGCCCTGGTCAACGTGGTCTGGGTGCTCGTGCTGATCTGGCCGATGGACGCCGCCGCGACCAGGGGACACGCCACCGCCGAAGCGCCGGGGAGGAGGACGGCGCGGGTGTTCTCCGTGCTGGGGAGCCTCGTGAGCCTCGTCGCCGTCGGCGTGGTGCTGGCTCAGGGGCAGGAGACCGCGGCTCCTCAGGAGTACGTGCTGGCCGGCATCGCCGTGCTGAGCGTCGCAGCCTCCTGGGCGCTTATCCAGGTCGACTACGTGCTGCGCTATGCGCGTCTGTACTACGGCGACCCCGAGGGCGGCATCGACTTCAACCAGGACGAGCCTCCGGAGTACACCGATTTCGTGTACTTCGGCCTCGGATTGGGCATGACGTATCAGGTCGCGGACACCGATGTCACGACGAACGCGATCCGCCGCATCGTCGTGGCGCACACCCTGCTGGCCTATCTGTTCGCGACGGTGATCCTGGCGACCACGATCAACCTCGTGGTCGGGCTCGGATGAGTCGTCCGAAAGAGCGAATGTCTCCCCGATGCGTGGCTGTCCTATTCGAACATATATTTGACTCCGGCGCGCGATCGGCGTACCGTAGAGGGCATGGCATCGAAGCATCTGGACGTTCTGCATGAGGCGGTCAACCGCCTCGATGCGGCATGGGCGGATGCCGAAGGCGCAGGCGAACTCGGCAGGCTCCGTCTCCTGGCCGCGAACGACGCGTTAGGCGCTCTGCATCGTCTCGTCGACGGTCTGCAGGCGGAGGTCGCCGCCGTCATCGCGCACGAGTCGCGTGCGGAACTCGGCTCGGAGTCGCTGGCGAAGCAGCAGGGGTTCCGCAGCCCGAGTCTGATGATCTCCGCGACCAGCGGGGCATCGGCGGGCGAGGCGGCTCGGCTCGTGCGCGTCGGCGAGGCGGTCGCACCGCGGGCGGATCTGCGGGGCGCGCCTCTGCCGGCAAAGTATCCGGCGGTGCGGCGTGCGCTCTCCTGCGGCGTCCTGGGCGCCCCGGCTGCGAGTCTGATCATCGCTCTGCTCGATCGAGTGCGTCTCGTCGCGGGGCCGGAGCGGGTCTCGGAGGCGGAGGAGCTGCTGGCGACGAGGGCGATCGGGCTGTCGCTGGACGAGGTGCGTAAGCTCATCGTCCGCACCGAGGCGCACCTCGACCCGGATGGCATCGCGCCGGCCGAGGAGGAGCGGCGGTCTCGTCGCGCCCTGCGTGTGTTCGAGAGGAAGGGGATGCTCCATCTGGACGGTGATTTCCCTGTCGAAGACGGCGCACCGATCAAGGCGGCGATCCAGGGATACGTGAACGCGACGTTCGCGTCACGGGCGCATGCGCTCGACCCAGATGCTCCGGATGCCGACCGCCGGACGGTGCCCCAGCTTCAGGCCGATGCGCTGAGCGCGCTCTGCCAGCACGTCATCGGCTGTGACGCCGATGCACCCGCTCTCGCAGGGGTGACGGTGATCGTGCGCGTCTCCCTCGACGACCTGACCGCAGGCACTGGATCGGGCACGGTCGATGGCATCGACCAGCCGGTCAGCATCGGTGCGGTTCGGAGGATGGCAGCCGGTGGAGGAACGATCCCCGCGGTGCTCGGAACGAACAGCGAGATCCTCGACTGGGGCAGAGAGAAGCGGTTCTTCACTCGGGCGCAACGCCTCGCCCTCGTCGAACGAGACGGAGGCTGTGCGATGTGCACCCTCCCGCCCGGCATGACCCGAGCGCATCATCTCGACTGGTGGACCCGAGACGACGGCCGCACCGATCTCGATCGCGGCATCCTCCTCTGCGAGACCTGCCATCACCGCATCCACGACAACGGATGGGAGATCCGCATCGACGGCGCGGGCGTGAACGCACGCGTCTGGTTCATCCCGCCACCCCACGTGGATCCGCAACGCACGCCACGACTGGGCGGCAACGCCCGCTACACCCTCGCCGCCTGAGGAAAGGGCGGAGTCGGCCGCATCGTTTGCGGGGGTCGGCAGCGCCGGTCGCTGGGCGTGGTCGCGTCGTTCACGACGAGCGGCAGCCAGCCGTTCGTCATGGGCGGCGAGAGCGCGGTTGCGCCCGCGCCCCTACTCGGGCGTAGCATTGGGAGCATGAGCACTCCTCAGATCTCGGATGCCGCGGCTCCCGTGCAGCCGCTCGTCGCCCCCGCCGGACTCAACCTGCTGGGCGATGCGAATGCGGGCTCCTGTTGCGGAGGCGCCTGCGCCCTCCCCGGCGCCTGAGCTTCTCGCAGCGTCTCGGTGGCTCATCGCCGTGTCCTGGTCGATCGGTGACCGCACGGATCGGCGACCGGGCTGATCCGACCCTCCCGTCGGTCGGGTATCCCGCGGGACCGACCGGCCCCCTCGGTCGATAACCGTGAGAAGGCAGGTCAGTGACCGCCGGGGAATCCCTCGCCGGCGTCGTCTGCCGGCTTCTTCACGAACCAGCTCAGCGCGAACGCCGCGACCGAGATGATCGCCGCGATGAGGAACGCCGTGCGAGCTCCAGGGGCCCCGGCGACGGGAGTGCTCAGGCCCGCATTCTCGCCGGCGTGCAGGATGGACGAGTACGTCACCGTCAGCACCGCGACGCCGGTCGCACCGGCCACCTGCTGCAGGGTGTTCAGCACGGCGGATCCGTGCGAGTACAGCGAGCGCTGGAGCGAGCCGAGCGAGGCCGAGAACAGCGGGGTGAAGGACATCGCCAGTCCGACGGACATGACCGTCTGCACGGCGATGAGCAGCCACCACGGCGTGTTCTGGGTGACGGTCGCGTAGAAGAACAGCGCTGCCATGATCATGATCGTGCCGGGCACCAGCAGCGTGCGCGTGCCGCGCGCATCATAGATCCTGCCCATGATCGGACCCAGAAGCCCCATCAGCACGGACCCGGGCAGAAGGGTGAGACCCGCTTGGAAGGCGTCGAGGCCGACGACCTTCTGCAGGTACTGCGGCAGCAGGGTCAGCGTGCCGAACATCGACAGCGCCACGATCGACATGATGATGACGGCCATCGTGAAGTTCCGAGAACGGAAGACCCGCAGATCCAGCAGCGCATCGTCGGCCCGCTGCAGGACGAGCTGACGCCAGACGAACAGGGCGAGGGCCACGACGCCGACCACCATGGCGATCACGCCCACCGTCGCACCGGATCCGCCTTCGCCGCCGAACTGGCTGAGTCCGTACACGAACCCGCCGAAGCCGAGCGCGGCCAGCGGGATGGAGAGCACGTCGAGCGGGGCGTTCTTCGTCTCGCCGAGGTTCGTCAGCCACTTCGCCCCCATCGCCAGCGACACGAGGGCGATCGGAAGCACGATGCCGAACAGCCAGCGCCAGTTCAGTGCGTCGAGGACCGCGCCCGCCAGGACGGGACCGATCGCCGGCGCGAGCGAGATGACCATGCCGACGCGACCCATCATGCGCCCGCGCGACTGCGGCGGGACGACGTTCATGATCGTCGTCATGAGCAGCGGCATCATGATGCCGGTGCCGGCCGCCTGGATCACCCGTCCCACGAGCAGCACCGTGAAGCCGGGCGCGACGAGGCAGACCAGGGTGCCCAGCGAGAACGCCGACGCCGCGGCGAGGAACACCTGGCGGGTGGTGAAGCGCTGCAGCAGGAATCCGGTCGTCGGGATGACGACGGCCATCGTCAGCATGAATGCGCTCGTCAGCCACTGACCGAGCTCCGGCGGGATGCCGAGGTCGGCGTTCAGATCGGGGATCGCGATGCCCATCGTGGTCTCGTTGAGGATCGCGACGAAGGCGGCGACGAGGAGCAGCCAGATCACCCGCATGTCCGAAGGGGAGACCATGGGCGCGGGCTTCGCTGCGGGCTTCGTGGTGGGAACAGAACCGGTCGCGGTGGCCATGACGTCTCCTCAGGGTGTGGGGCGGGCGGAAAGACCACCGGCGGAACCGAGGAAACGGCATCCGCACGAGGGCAAGCTTCAAGAATAACCGGGGGAGGGGACACAGCATTCCCGGGCGGAGGGGTTTTCTTCGCCGGGTCTAGGCTGACCGCATGAGCATGGGCGGCGGACGCGGTGGCGGCGGTGGCGGATTCCGGGGCGTGGACGAGGCGGCGCAGAAGAAGCTGAACGCCCAGGCCCCGAAGATCGCAGGCCTCGGACGACGGGTCGTGGCGCTCTTCCGGCCGTACCTCGGCCGCATCGTCATCACCGGTGTCCTCGTCGTCGCCGGAGCGGGCATCGCCGTGATCCCTCCGCTCATCGTCCAGCGCATCTTCGACGACGCGCTGTTCCCCGTCGCCGGAGGGGACCCGCAGCTGGGGCTGCTGATCCGGCTCGTGCTCATCATGGTGGGGCTGTTCCTCCTCTCCGCCGTCCTCGGCGTCGCGCAGACCTGGTTCACCTCGACCGTCGGCAACAGCGTCACGGGCGACCTCAGGGTGCGGCTGTTCGAGCACCTCCAGGCGATGGAGCTCGGCTTCTTCACCCGGACGAAGACGGGAGTGATCCAGTCCCGCCTGCAGAACGACGTCGGCGGCGTCTCCGGCGTGCTGACGAACACCGTCACCAGCATCCTCGGCAACGTCGTCACCGTCATCGCCTCACTGGTCGCCATGATCCTCATCGACTGGCGGCTGACGCTCATCGCGGTCGTGCTGATGCCGTTCCTCATCGTGGTGCAGCGTCGTGTGGGCCAGGTGAGGGCGCGCATCGCAGGCGAGACGCAGGAGTCGCTCTCCGAGCTCACATCGATCACGCAGGAGACGCTGAGCGTCTCGGGGATGCTGCTGTCCAAGGCGTTCAACCGGCAGCGCACCGAGTCGGAGCGCTACCAGGAGGAGAACCGCAATCAGGTGCGTCTCCAGGTGCGCAGAGCGATGAGCGGACAGGGCTTCTTCGCCGTCGTCCAGGTGCTGATGGCCTCCGTCCCGGCCGTGATCTACCTCGTGGCCGGCTACCTCATCGCCGGCGGCGCCGGAGCGATCACGGCCGGCACGGTCGTCGCCTTCACGACCGTCCAGGCGCGCCTGCTCCAGCCGCTCATGGGCCTCATGCGGGTCGCGCTCGACCTGCAGACCTCTGCTGCGCTGTTCGCGCGCATCTTCGAGTACCTCGACCTCGTGCCCGAGATCCAGGACGCGCCGGACGCGATCACCGTGCCGGAGGCGCCGGGCCCGCGCGGGCGGATCGAGTTCCGCGACGTCGTCTTCCGCTATCCGGACGCGTCGGCGGATGCCAGGCCGACGCTGCAGGACGTGTCCTTCGTCGCCGAGCCGGGACAGCATGTCGCCTTCGTCGGACCGTCCGGCGCGGGCAAGACGACCGTGCTGTACCTCGCCCCCCGGCTCTACGCCGCCGCGGGGGGCGAAGTGCTGTTCGCCGGCGCCGACGTGCACGGCCTCACGCAGGAGTCGATCATCGACGACGTCGGGATCGTCTCCCAGGAGACCTACCTGTTCCACGCGACCATTCGCGAGAACCTGCTCTACGCCAAGCCGGGGGCGAGCGAGGAGGAGTTGATCGCGGCGTGCACCGCGGCGAACATCCACCACATCATCGCCGGGTTCGAGAAGGGCTACGACACGATCGTCGGCGAGCGCGGCTACCGGCTCTCCGGCGGTGAGAAGCAGCGCATCGCGATCGCGAGGGTGCTGCTGAAGGATCCGCCCGTGCTGCTGCTCGACGAGGCGACCTCCGCCCTTGACACGGTCTCGGAGCGGGTCGTCCAGGAGGCCCTCGACGAGGCGGCTAAGGGGCGCACCGTCCTCTCGATCGCGCATCGCCTCTCGACGATCATGGGCGCGGACGTCATCCACGTCCTGGAAGCGGGGCGGATCGTCGAGTCCGGCACGCACGCCGAACTGCTCGCGGCCGGCGGGCTGTACGCCGAGCTCGCCGCGCAGCAGGTGGCCGCGGCCCGCATCGACGGGGCGGAGGCCGCGGCGCAGGTCGCCCGGCACTTCGGCGGCGCGGTGACGGCGGCCCTCGCCGATCGCCGCGCCGATCGCGCGCCCGACGACTCCGCGGGCGAGGATGCCGTCGCCGCCCTCACCACGCCCGTGCCGCTGCTGGATGTGCGCACGGTCCCTGAGCCGCCGCCGGACACGGATCTCTGAGCGGGAAAACGCGGACGAGCCGATCCGTTGATGGCGAGTCGCGAGGTCGACGTGCCGCCGGGGGAGCAGTGCATCTGGGTTTTCCGACGCGAGGCCTCCCGCGACGCCGCGGATCAGTGCGCCGACATCCCGCCGTCGACGAACAGCGAATGGCCGGTGACATAGCCGGACCCCGCACCGGCCAGGAAGACGGCGGCGCCGGCGAAGTCGTCCGGCATCCCGTTGCGGCCGATCATCGTGCGCGCAGCGAGCGCGGAGATCTTCTCCGGGTCCTCCTGCAGGCGTGCGTTCAGCGGTGTCAGCACGAAGCCGGGGACGAGCGTGTTGCTCGTCACTCCGGTCCCGCCCCAGGCCTCGGCCTCCGAGCGCATGAGGGATTCCAGCGTGCCCTTGGACGCGCCGTAGACACCGCTGCCGACGAAGGCGCGATGCGCCTGCTGCGAGCTGATGTGGATCAGCCGGCCGTAGCCGCGCTCGGCCATGCCGCGGGCGTAGCGCTGGCCGAGCAGGAACGGGGCGAGCGCGTTGACCGTCATCGTGGCGTCCCAGTCGGCCTCGGTGATCTCGGCGTAGGCCGGGCGGATGTTGATCCCCGCCGAGTTCACGAGGACGTCCGGTTCCCCGAACGGAAGGGCGGCCGCCTCGGCGGCGGCACGGATGCCGTCGCGGGTGCTGAGGTCTCCGACGACGCCGGCGGCGCGGCATCCGTCGTCCGTCAGCGCGCGCACGGTCTCGTCGATGCGGTCCCGGCCGCGTGCGACGACGACGGTCGCGGCTCCTGCGCGGGCGAGCGCGGTCGCGATGCCTCGGCCGATGCCGGAGCTGCCGCCGGTCACGATCGCCGTGCGGCCGTCGAGGGAGAAGAGGGAGTCGAGGTAGGTGTTCATGGGTCTCCGTAGCAGCGGAGCGCCCCAGCGGGTCACCAGCTGAGCGCAGCCGCGAGGGTGGGATCGGGGTGGGCGTCGGCGAACTCGGGAAGTGACCGCAGCTCGGCGATGAACGCCGTGACCGCCGCAGAGTATGCGGGATCGGGATGGGTGCCGGCGATCTCCTGGAGCGGCGGCACATCCATGGTGAGGATGAGCTCCAGCCTAGCGGTGACGGCGGTGAGCGCTCCGGCATCCCTGAGCACATGGATGCCGCCGCGCAGCGCGGTCAGGTAATCGTGCAGCACGGTCAGCCTGGCCTTGCCCTGGGTGATGGAGGTCCCGTCCGCGCGCAGCCGCCAGCGCGCCACGACGTCGGGGATCACATCGAAGGATCGCGCGGTGGTGTACATCCGCTGGGCGACGATCTGATCCTCGTAGGCGACGCCTTCGGGGAAGCGCAGATCTTTCCAGAAGCCGGTGCGACTCGCCTTGGACCAGGCGACGATGTTCGCCGAGGCCTGCGGATGCTCGAAGAGGGTCGTGCCCCTGCGCTCGGGGTCGGTGGCGGCTGCGACCCAGGGCTGAACCCGGCCGGCGACGTAGGCGCCGCCGGCGAGACGCGAACGGACGTAGGCGCCGGCGACGAAGTCGCTGCCGGTCTCGGCGAGCGTCCCGGTGAGGCGCGCCAGCGCGGTCGGGGTGAGCTCATCGTCGCCGTCGAGGAAGCCCAGGTACTCCGTGTCGACGAGGGCGAGGCCGACGTTGCGGGCTGCGCCGAGCCCGACGGACGCCGGGTGGCGGATCGCGGTGAAGCGCGGGTCGTCCGCAGCGGCCGCGGCGAAGATCTCGCCGGTGTCGTCCGCGGAGCCGTCGTCGATGAGGATCGCCCGCCAGCGCTGCTCGGTCTGAGCGCGCAGCGAGTCGAGCGCGGCGGGGGCGAAGGACGCGATGTCCCGTCCGGGGACGATGAGCGTGACGATCGGAGCGGGCACGGGTCGAGTCTATGACCGGCGCGGTGAGGGGGCTGCGATCCGTGTCCGCGGATGCGGGCAGGGAGACGCTGCACCCGCGACGACCTGGACGCGCCCCGGACGCCGGCGGGGATCAGGGGCCGACGACCGAGGCGACGGCATCCGCCACCAGGCGGGCCAGCCGCGGCGGAGCCTCAGGCGGCAGCGGAGAGCGGCCGAAGGTGAATCGGACCGATGTCTGCGCGATCTCGGGGGCGATGCCGCAGGCGAGCAGCACGTGCGAGGGCTCGTCGCTGCCCGCCGCGCACGCCGATCCGCTCGAGGAGATCACCCCTCGACGCTCCAGCTCGAGCAGCACGGCCTCGCCGCTCGTGCCCGCGAAAGTGAAGCTGGCGGTCCCAGGGAGGCGATCGAGGGGATCACCGGTGAGGCGCGCCCGCGGCACCGCGGCGAGGACGCCGTCGATGAAGGCGTGCGTCCGCTCGCCGACGGCCGAGGCCACGGCATCCCGCTCCGCCTCGGCGAGCTCCAGGGCGACGGCGAGGGCGACCGCTCCCGCCACGTTCTCCGTGCCGGATCGGCGACCGCGCTCCTGACCGCCGCCGTGCAGCACGGGTTCCAGCGGGATGCGCCCGCGGACCGCCAGCGCTCCCGTGCCCTTCGGCGCGCCGAGCTTGTGCCCCGCGATCGACACGGCATCCGCCCCGAGGCCCGCCAGAGGCAGCCATCCTGCCGATTGGACGGCGTCGACGTGCAGCGGCACGCCGGCCTCCTTCGTGACGGCTACGAGGGAGGTGACGTCCTGCACCGTGCCGATCTCGTTGTTCGCATGGCCGATCGCCACGAGCGCCGTGTCGTCGCGGATCGTGCCGGCGAGCGACTCGGGCGCGATCCGCCCCTGGGCATCCACGGCGAGCGCCGAGACGGAGACGCCGTGGAAGCGCTCCAGGTAGGCCGCGGACTCCAGGATCGACTCGTGCTCGATCGGCGAGACCACGACGTGCCGCCGTTCCCGTTCGAGACCGGCGAGCGCGATGCCCTTGACGGCGAGGTTGTTCGCCTCCGTCCCGCCGGCGGTGAAGATCACGTCGCCCGTGCGCATGCCCAGGACCCGAGCCACGCGGGCCCTGGCATCCTCGAGCGCCTCGGCGGCCGCCTCGCCGGCGGTGTGGTGGCTGGAAGGATTGCCGAAGACCTCCGTGAGGTACGGGCGCATCGCCTCCAGCACCTCGGGGCGCACCGGCGACGTCGCGGCGTGATCGAGGTACAGCATCAGCGGACGTCCCGATGCGTCATCCGTCGATCCGCAGGTCGAGCCCCAGATCCAGTGCGCGCGAGGAGTGCGTGAGAGCGCCGACCGAGATGACGTCGACGCCCGTCTCCGCGATGCCGCGCACGGTGTCGAGGTTCACGCCTCCCGAGGCCTCGACGACCGCGCGTTCGCCGATCTGGGCGACGCCGGCGCGGAGGTCGTCGAGCGAGAAGTTGTCCAGCAGGACGGTGTGCGCCCCGCCGGCCAGCACGGCCTCGATCTGATCCAGTCGGTCGACCTCCACGACGACGTGCGTCGTGTGCGGCAGCCGCGACAGCGCCTCCCGAAGCGCCGTGGCGAGATCGGCGCCGGAGCGCTGCAGCACGGCCAGGTGGTTGTCCTTGGCCATCACGGCGTCGGAGAGCGAATAGCGGTGGTTGCTGCCGCCGCCGGAGAGGACGGCGTGCCTCTCGAGAGCCCTCAGGCCGGGAGTGGTCTTGCGGGTGTCGGCGATGCGCACGCCGGTGCCTGCGACGACGGCGACGTACGCGGCCGTCGCCGTCGCGATGCCGCTCATCCGCTGGACGAAGTTGAGACCGACGCGCTCCGCCGTCAGGAGACTCCTTGCAGGTCCGGAAACGGAGGCGAGCACATCGCCGGACGCGAAGGCGTCGCCGTCGCCGACGTGCAGGTCGACGGTGACGGCCCGATCGGTCAGCGTGAACGCGGCGGCGAACACCTCGCCTCCGCTGAACACGCCGGCCTCTCGCGCGACGAGGTCGGCTGTCGCGGCGGCCTCGGCGGGCAGCAGCGCGGTGCTGGTCAGATCGCCCCATGGGGCGTCCTCCTCCAGCGCGGCGGCGACGACGCGGGTGAGGGTGGCTGCGGTGATCATCGGACGCTCTCCAGGATGGGGGTGTCGAGGTGGTGCGCGCCGACCGACTCGGTGCGCAGGAGGGCGGCGGTGGCGGTCGCCTCGGCGAGCAGCAGCAGATTGGCGTCCTCGTGCTCGGCGACGGAGGATGGAGCGGATGCTTCGCTGCGCCAGGCGAGGATCGTGGCGAGCGAAGCGGCGAGTCCTTCTCCGGTGCGCAGGAGCCCGACGCCCTCCCACATCAGCTGCTGCAGGGCTGTCCGGGAGAAAGCCTCGACGGCGTCTCCCGCTCGTCGGTCGGGTGGGTTCCCCTTCTTCTCCCGATCCGTTCGTTGAGCGGGCGGGTCTCCCTTCCTCTGATCCGTTCGTTGAGCGAGCGGGTCTCCCTTCTCCTGATCCGTTCGTTGAGCGAGCGCAGCGAGTCGAAACGGAGTCCGGTCCAAGAGCGTTTCGACTCGGTCGCCTTCGGCGTCCTCGCTCAACGAACGGGGGTGGGAGGGGCGCCTGGCGTCCTCGCTCAACGAACGGGGGTGGGAGGGGCGCCTGGCGTCCGCGTTCGACGAACGGGGGTGGGAGGGGCGCCTGGCGCCCTCGCTCGACGAGGGGGGGAGTTCGCGGCGCGCGGCGTCCGCGGAGCCCAGAGCCGCGGCGGCGCGGGCGCCGAAGACGGCTCCCTCGAGCAGGGAGTTCGAGGCGAGCCGGTTGGCGCCGTGCACGCCGGTGCGCGCCGTCTCGCCGACGGCGAGGAGCCCGGGGAGGCTGGTGCGCCCGTCGAGATCCGTCACGATGCCGCCCATCAGGTAATGAGCCGCCGGCGTCACGGGGATCGGCTCGTGCGCCCAGTCGAAGCCGCGCTCGCGGGTCACCCTGTCGATGGTCGGGAAGCGCTCGGCGAGCCGGTCTGCGCCGAGCATCGTGGCGTCCAGCAGCACCGGGGAACCCTGTGCGGCGGCCTGCCGGGCGATCGCACGGGAGACGACGTCGCGCGGTGCGAGCTCGCCATCCGGATGGGTGTCGAAGCAGAACCGCCGCCCATCCTCGTCGAGGAGGGTCGCTCCCTCGCCGCGCACGGCCTCGGAGACGAGGAAGGCCGGGCCCGCGGCCAGGATCGTCGGGTGGAACTGCACGAACTCCAGATCGGCGACGGCCGCGCCGGCGCGGATCGCCGCCGCGATGCCGTCGCCTGTCGCACCGAGCGGGTTCGTGGTGTGCGCGTACAGATGTCCAGCGCCTCCGGTGGCGAGGATGACGGCATCGGCCGCTCGCACCGAGACCTCCCCGTCGATCAGGACGCGGATGCCGTGCACGGTGTCGTCGTCCGTGACCAGGTCGACGAGGAAGGCGTGCTCGACGACTTCGATCGAGGTGGCGCGGACGGCGCCGACCAGCGCGCGGGCGATGGCTGCGCCGGTGGCGTCGCCGCCCGCATGGACGATGCGGGCGTGGCTGTGCGCCGCCTCGCGTCCGAGGAGCAGCTCGCCGTCGGGGGAGCGATCGAAGGCGACGCCCCGCGAGATCAGCTCAGCGATCCGGGATGCGCCGTCCGCCACGAGCACGTCGACGGCCGTGGGGTCGGAGAGCCCGGCCCCGGCGACGAGGGTGTCCTCGGCATGCTGCGCCGCCGAGTCCCCCGGCCCGTACACCCCGGCCACGCCTCCCTGCGCGAAGCCCGTGCTCCCGTCTCCGAGGGAGCCCTTCGTGACCACCGATACGCGATGGCCGGCCTCGTGCGCGTGCAGGGCCGCGGTGAGGCCCGCGATGCCGGACCCGACGACGATGACGTTCATCGCGGGCGCGTCTCGACCCTGGCGCGCTCCGCGGGCCCCCGCCCGACGGTCGGGGAGGGTGAGGGCCCGGTGAACGGGGCGGGCTTCGCGGCCAGCATCCGCTCGAGCGCCGCCCTGGCGGGATCGGCGACGTCGCTCGTCACGGCGATGCGGTTCGGCGTGCGCCCGGCGACGAGCTCCTCCAGCACCCACGCGAGGTAACCGGGATGGATGCGGTACATCGTCGAGCACGGGCAGACCACGGGATCGAGGCAGAAGATCTCGTGCTGCGGATACTGGGCGGCGAGGCGTCGAACCAGGTTGATCTCGGTGCCGATCGCGAAGGTCGTGGGCTCCGTCGCGGCATCGATCGCACGGCGGATGTAGTCGGTGGAGCCGGCCTCGTCGGCGGCGTCGACGACCTCCATCGGACATTCAGGGTGCACGATCACGCGCACGCCGGGATGCTCGGCACGAGCCTGGTCGATCTGCGCGACGGTGAAGCGGCGGTGCACGGAGCAGAAGCCGTGCCACAGGATGACCTGGGAATCGACGATCTCGGATGCCTCAGAGCCGCCCAGCGCCTTGCGCGGATTCCACATCGGCATCCTCTCGAGCGGCACGCCCATCGCCTTCGCGGTGTTGCGGCCCAGATGCTGGTCGGGGAAGAAGAGCACGCGGCGGCCGCGCTCGAACGCCCACTCGAGGACCGTCCTGGCATTCGACGAGGTGCAGACGATCCCGCCGTGCCGTCCGACGAAGCCCTTGATCGCGGCGGAGGAGTTCATATACGTCACCGGGATCACCGGTACGCGGCCATCCTCGTCAGCGGCATCCATGTCGCCGAGGACCTCGGCGAGCTGCTCCCAGCAGTCCTCGACCTGATCGATGTCGGCCATGTCCGCCATCGAGCACCCCGCCGCGAGGTTCGGCAGGATCACGGCCTGCTCGGGTCGCGACAGCAGATCGGCGGTCTCGGCCATGAAGTGCACGCCGCAGAACACGATGGCCTCCGCGTCAGGGCGTTCGAGTGCCGCATTCGCGAGCTGGAAGGAGTCGCCCACGTAGTCCGCGTGCTTGACGACCTCCTCGCGCTGATAGAAGTGCCCGAGCACGACGACGCGATCGCCGAGCGTCTTCTTCGCCGCCACGATGCGGGCGTCGAGCTCATCCTCGCCGGCCTCCCGGTACTCCGCGGGCAGCTCGCCCTGACGGGGAGCGCCGGTGGGGATCACGTCTCCCATCGAGGAGCCGGGGCCGTAGCCGGGTCGCGTGTCGAAGTCCCATGGACCCACGGCGAGGTCCGTCGTGCAGGTCGCGTCCGTCGAGCTGCCGGCGACGATCGCCTGGATGGCGTGATCGACGGACGGGTCGGCGGGAACGGCGGGGGCGGGGACGAAGGTGATGCTCATCGGGTGCTCGTTTCGACGGTGATCGGGTCGGGGTCAGCGGATCGTGAGGGGGCCGTGGTCGGCCAGTTCGACATCGGTGTTGTAGCGGTACAGCCGGGCGGGACGATGGCTCCCGGTCCGGAACTGCTCCGTGGGGACGAGGTTGCCGGTCGACTCGACCTGACGGCGGAAGTTCGCCGGATCCAGGCGTCGGCCGAGGATCGCCTCGTAGGCGTCGCGGAGCTCGGCGAGCGTGAACATCGGCGGCAGGAAGCCGTGCGCGACTCTGCTGTAGCCGACCTTGTTGCGCAGCCGCCACAGCGCGTAGTCGACGATGCGGTTGTGATCGAAGGCGAGCTCGGGGAGAACCGCGGCGTCGAACCAGCGCACGTTCTCGGGGGCGTCGCCCGCCGTGATGTGCGCGGCGCTCTGCGCGTCCACCTCGTCCTGGCGCAGCAGCGCCCAGTACACGATCGACACGACGCGGGTGGGGGAGCGGTCCACGTCGCCGAAGGCGTAGAGCTGCTCGAGATAGCTGGGGGAGAGACCGGTCGTCTCGCCGAGGGTGCGCGCCGCGGCGTCCTCGAGGCCCTCCTGCTCGTCCAGCCAGCCGCCGGGAAGGGCCCACTGCCCCTGGTGGGGATCGCGCGTGCGCAGCACGAGGGGGAGGGAGAGCGCGGAGGAGCCTTCATCGGCGCGCCGCAGCGTCAGGATCGCCGTGGAGACGGCGACGCGGATGCCGGCATCCTCAGTTCGTGTCATGATGACTCTAACCTCCGGTTCGATCTTAGTGTCGCGGTGACCAGAAGTGCAAAACGATGACGCGCCGGGTCGGCGTCACATCCTTGAGCGGTAAACGTTACGCGGCCGTAACCACGCACCTTGTCTGGTGTGCGAGGTTTTGTTAGGTTACTGTCCTAACAAAACCCTTCACCGGGTACTCAAGGATGAGTGACACCCCTCAGGCACCGCAGCATCGAGAGGAAGACAAGCAATGATCCGTAGTGGAAAGCGCCGCGCAGCGATCGCGGCGATGGCGGGAGCGGCAGCTCTCGCACTCGGCCTCACCGCCTGCACCGGCGGTGGTGGCGACCAGACCGGCGACGGCGGGGACAGCGACCGACCGCTGGTGATCTTCGCCGGCAGTCAGACGCCGATCGAGGCGAACTTCAACCCCTTCGCGCCCACCGTCCTGCACGGCGCGCTCGGCCCGCTCCTCGAGCCTCTTTTCCTCTTCAACAAGACGGGAGACACCGAGCCGATCGGCCTCATCGGCGACTCCTACGAGTTCAACGAGGACGGCACGCAGATCACGGTGACCATCAAGCCCGACCTCGTCTGGAGCGACGGCGAGCCGCTGACCAGCGCGGACGTCGCCTTCACCTTCCAGTACGAGGGGAACAACCCGGAGGGTCAGGGGCTCGTCTCCGCCGAGGCCACCGACGACACCACCGTGGTGCTGACCTACTCCACGCCGCAGTTCACCAACGAGTGGCAGCGGCTGGGCGGCAGCTGGATCCTCCCGGAGCACGTCTGGGCGGACGTGACCGACTTCACCACGTTCGCCAACGACGAGGATCCGGTCGGCTCCGGCCCCTACGTGGTCGACACCGTCACGAGCGAGTCGTACACGATGATCGCCAACGAGAACTACCGCGACGCGGGCGACGTCTCCGTCGACACGATCCAGTACCTCGCTATCGACGGCAACCAGTCCGGCCAGGACATGCTGGCGGCCGGCGACATCGACTGGGTGAGCATGTTCATCCCGAACCCCGACTCGGTCACGAGCAACGGGTTCATCTCGATGGTCAACACCCCGCAGGACCCGACCGTGCTCTACACCTGCTCGAACGCGGACCTGGGCTGCGAGGGACCGCAGACCGACCTCGCGGTCCGCCAGGCGCTGAACGCGGCCATCGACCGCGCCACGATCAAGGAGAAGGCGTTCGTCGGGCTCACCGGCGACATCTCTCCGACGTTCGCGCTGCTCCCGCGCGACGAGAAGTGGGTCGCGGACCCCGCCAACAGCGTCAGCCCGCAGTCGCCCGATGCCGCGGAGGCGGGATCCATCCTCGAGGCGGCCGGCTACGTCAAGGGATCGGACGGCTTCTACGCGAAGGACGGCGTCACGCTCGAGCTCTCGCTGACCTCCGTCGACGGCTGGACCGACTACAACGACGCCGCGAAGCTGATCGCCGAGCAGGCCGCCGAGGCCGGCATCAAGATCAACGCCTCGACCGTGCAGTGGCAGGAGTTCAGCGACTCGCGTCAGACCGGTCAGTTCGAGCTGATCATGGGCGGTGTCGTCGGCACCTCCGTCGCCGACCCGTTCCAGATCTACCGCGACTGGTTCGGCGGCACGGCGGCGCAGTCGACCGCCGCCGTCGGCGAGCAGGTCCCCGCGGGCCGCTGGAACTTCAGCCGGTACGACAACCCCGTCGTCGACGAGCAGATCGCCGTCGCCGCGGCGACCGACGACGAGGCCGCCAAGAAGGCCGCGTACGCCACGATCCAGGACGAGATCGTCCGGGACCTGCCGTACATCCCACTCGTCATCAACGCGACGCAGACCTTCTACAACTCCGGCTCGTACACCGGCTGGCCGACGGACGACGACATGTACGTCTTCCCGGCCTCCTGGGGGTCCGGCTCGGCGGGCTACATCCTGACGCAGCTCGAGCCGGTGGGCTGATCGCGAAGTGATGCAGGAGCAGGAAGTCGAGGGAGAGACATGACCTTCTACGCCAGGAGGATCGGATTCTACATCTTCACGCTGTGGGCCACGATCTCCCTCAACTTCCTGCTCCCGCGGCTGATGCCGGGGAATCCCGCCGACATCATGATCGCGAAGCTGCAGCGCAACGGCGGCGAGGTGTCGGAGACCACCATCCGCAACATCCGGCTGCTGCTGGGCTCGGACGACCAGTCGCTGTGGGAGCAGTACCTCGGCTACTGGGGGAGGATGCTGCAGGGCGATCTCGGCATCTCCGTGACGAAGTACCCGACTCCGGTCGCAGAGCTGATCGGCCAGGCGCTGCCGTGGACGCTCGTCCTCGTCGGCACCGCGACCGTGATCTCCTTCGTGCTCGGCATCGTCCTCGGCGCATGGGCGGGGTGGAAGCGGGGCACCTGGGTCGACCATCTCATCCCCGCCACGACGGTGCTCCAGTCGATCCCCTACTTCTGGCTGGCGCTGCTGCTCGTCTCGGTGTTCGCCGTCGGGCTGGGCTGGTTCCCGATCATCGGCGGCTACAGCGTCTTCGAGTTCCGCGGCGGACCGGAATGGAGCGGGGAGTTCGCCGGCAGTGCGATCTGGCACGCGATCCTCCCCGCGACCACCATCGTCGTCAGCTCCGTGGGCGGCTGGCTGTTCGGGATGCGCAACATGATGGTCTCGACGATGTCCGAGGACTACGTCACCACGGCGGAGGCGAAGGGACTGCGCCCTCGCCGTATCCTCACCATGTACGCGGCGCGCAACGCGGCGATCCCCTCGATCGCGGGATTCGCGATCACCCTCGGGTTCGTCGTGGCGGGCTCCATCGTGATGGAGCAGGTGTTCACCTACCCCGGGGTCGGCAAGCTCATGTTCCAGGCCGTGCAGAACAGCGACTACGCCCTCATGCAGGGGGTGTTCCTCGTGATCACGATCACGGTGCTCGCCGCCAACTTCATCATGGACCTCGTATACGGCTACATCGACCCGAGGGCGCGCCACAATGTCTGAGACCACGACGAAACCCACCGCCATCCCACCCGGGACCGTCGCGATCGTGACGCAGAAGGCCGCCCGAGGCGGTGTCAGGGCGATGCTCCCCCGGCTCTCGCCGAAGCTCGTCACCGGGCTCGTCCTCGTGGGCGCCATCGTCTTGTTCGGCATCCTCGGCCCGCTGCTCGCGCAGAACCCGCGCAGCTCCAAGAACCCGGCGCTCCAGCCGCCGTATCCCGAGCATCCGCTCGGCACGACGAAGCTCGGCTACGACGTGCTCGCCCAGCTCGCGCACGGCACGCAGGGCTCTCTGCTGGTGGGGATCGTCGCGGGCGTCCTCGCGATCGTGCTCTCGCTGCTCTTCGGCGTGCTGGCCGGCTACGTCGGCGGATGGCGCGACGAGACGCTCAACCTCGTCACCAACATCGCGCTGGTCATTCCCGGCCTCCCGCTCGCGATGGTCATCGCGACCTACTTCCAGTCCCGCAGCTGGCTGCTCGTCGCCTTCGTCCTCGGCATCACCTCCTGGGCGGGCTCCGCGGTCGTGCTGCGCACCCAGGCGCGCTCGCTGCGCAGCCGCGACTACGTCTACGCCGCGAAGGTGGCGGGGGAGAAGTCCTTCCGCGTCATCCTCGTCGAGATCCTCCCGAACCTGCTGCCGCTGCTTGCCGCGCAGTTCCTGTTCGCGATCATCTTCGCCATCCTCGGCGAGGCTGGCCTGTCCTACCTCGGGCTCGGGGCCACCGACTCGATCACGTGGGGCACGATGCTCAACGACGCGCAGTCGGGGCAGGCGCTCGGCACCGGGGCATGGTGGTGGTTCATCCCGCCGGGCGTGCTGATCGCGCTGCTGGGCTGCGGGCTGAGCCTCATCAACTTCTCGATCGACGAGATCATCAATCCGAAGCTGCGCGTCGCGCCGGAGGCGGCCCGGCGGGTGCGCAAGGCGGCGAAGACGAAGGGAGTGGGCGCATGACCGCCTCCGAGCCCGTGCTGACCGCACGAGAGGTGTCGATCGAGTACGAGGTGGATCCACCGGTGAAGGCGGTGCGGAACGTGTCGCTCACGCTGCACAGGGGCGAGATCCTCGGGCTCGCCGGCGAGTCCGGCTGCGGGAAGACCACGCTCGCCTACGGGCTCAACCGGCTCCTCAAGGCCCCGGCGCTGATGACGAGCGGCGAGATCACCTTCCACGACCGCGACGGCGAAGACATCGACATCGTCGCGCTGGAGCGGGAGGGGCTGCGCGCATTCCGATGGGACAAGATCTCCATGGTGTTCCAGGGGGCGATGAACTCGCTCAACCCGGTCATCAGCGTCAGGGCGCAGATCTTCGACGTCTTCGACACCCACCGGCCGGGGATGGCCCGCGCCGCCAAGACCGCGCGGGCCCGGGAGCTGCTGCGGCTGGTCGGGGTCGACCCCTCGCGCCTCACGAGCTTTCCCCATGAGCTCTCCGGAGGCATGCGCCAGCGCGTCATGATCGCCATGGCGCTCGCCCTGGATCCGCAGGTCATGATCATGGACGAGCCGACCACCGCCCTCGACGTCGTCGTGCAGCGCGGCATCATCCGCGAGATCATGCGCCTGCGCGAGAGGCTCGGCTTCGCGGTGATCTTCATCACCCACGACCTGCCGATGCTCATCGAGATCAGCGACCGGATCGCCGTCATGCTGCAGGGCGAGATCGTCGAGCAGGGGACGGCGGAGGAGATCTACCGCACCCCTCAGCATGAGTACACCAAGAAGCTGCTCTCCAGCTTCCCGAGCCTGCGCGGCGAGCGTGGCGGCTTCGTCCGGTCCGGATCGATCCAGGAGACGCGATGAGCACTCTCGAAGCACGGCACCTCGTCAAGGACTTCCGGCTGCGCTCCGGCCTGAGGACGACGATCCTGCACGCGGTGAAGGACGTCTCCTTCACGCTCGAGGCGGGCAGGACCATCGCCCTGGTCGGCGAGTCCGGCAGCGGCAAGTCCACGATCGCGCGGATGCTCATGAAGCTGGAGACCCCGACCTCGGGCAAGATCCTGCTCGACGACGCGCCCAGCGGCACCGGGGGAAGGGCGCTCGCCCGGTATCGCTCGGACGTCCAGATGGTGTTCCAGGACCCCTTCGCCTCCCTCAACCCGTTCCACACGATCGTGCACCACCTGGAGCGGCCGCTGCGCATCCACCATCCGGGGCTGAGCGCCGTGCAGGTGCGCGAGAAGGCGCTGGAACTCCTCGAACGGGTCCGGCTGTCCCCGGCGGAGAGCTACGCGGAGCGGCGTCCTCACGAGCTCTCCGGCGGTCAGCGGCAGCGCGTCGCGATCGCCCGCGCGCTCGCGCCCGGTGCGCGGTTCATCGTCGCGGACGAGCCGGTGTCGATGCTCGACGTCTCCATCCGGCTCGGCGTCCTGAACCTCCTCGCCGACCTGCAGCGCGAGGAGGACCTCGGCGTGCTGTACATCACCCACGATCTGGCGACCGCGCGGCACTTCAGCGACGAGATCCTCGTGATGTACCACGGCGACATCGTCGAACGCGGCCCTTCGGACGAGGTCATCCTCAACCCGCAGCACGAGTACACGAAGACGCTGCTCGGGGCGGCGCCGGAGCCCGAGAACCTCGGTCGGCTGCGCGACGAGGTTCGCGCGGAACTGGCCGCCGGACGATAGAGTGAGGGCATAACTGAAGACAGGCCCCACGACCCGTGCGGGAGAGCCCCGGTGAACGCGTGCCGGGCACCGAAGGAGCAAGCCTCCCCGCCAATCTCTCAGGTCCCGCGTACCGCGCAGGTCGGGCCGCTCTGAAAAGTGATTTCGAGCGAAGCGAGAAATCAGGCTGAGCGAGGACGCCGCAGGCGCCCGAGACGAAGTCTGGTGAGACGACGGCATCGCGTCTCCCTGCGCCCCTCGAGGTCCGCCGACGGTGAAAGCCCCCGAGGGGGTGAAACTCTCAGGCCCATGACAGAGGGGGAGTTCTCGGATACCGTGCATCCCGTACGGCATCCTTCCGATCGATCCGGGAGAACTCCATGGCCGAGACCACCGCGTCGCACGACAGTGCGCCGCCGAGCAGCACCCCGCCGCGTGAGAGCACGCCGCCGAGCAGCAGATTCACGCCGCTGCGCGAGCGGCACGAGTCGCTCGGCGCATCCTTCACGGACTTCGGCGGCTGGCAGATGCCGGTGCGCTACACCTCCGATCTCGCGGAGCATCACGCGGTGCGGCAGGCGGCGGGCCTCTTCGACATCTCGCACATGGCCGAGTTCACGGTCGAGGGCGCGGACGCCGCGGCGTATCTCGACTTCGCGCTCGCCGGGCGGATCTCCACGATGGCGATCGGAAAGGCCAAGTACTCGCTGGTGCTCGCCGCCTCCGGCGGGATCGTCGACGACGTGATCGTGTACCGCCTCGGCGAGGAGAGCTATCTGATCATCTCCAATGCGGGCAACAGGGATGCCGTCGCCGAGGCGCTCCTGGCTCGGGTCGCCCCCTCTCGTTCGTTGAGCGAGGAGCGCGTCGATCCCTCTCGTTCGTTGAGCGAGGAGCGCAGCGACGAGTCGAAACGCCCCTTTGACGTGCGCGTCTCCGACGTCTCGGACGACTATGCGCTCCTCGCCGTCCAGGGCCCCGCCGCGGAGGCGATCGTCGCTGCGACCGAGGGGATCGCCGAGGTCAGCATCCCCTGGGCGGAGCAGAGATACTACGCCTGGGCGTCCGCGCGCTACCTCGGCGAGCCGCTGCTCATCGCCCGCACCGGATACACCGGCGAGGACGGCTTCGAGATACTCGTCCATGCCGCCGACGCGCCCTCGCTCTGGGACGCCCTGCTCGTCGCGGGCGAGGCGCACGGCCTGATCCCCGCCGGACTCGCCGCCCGCGACACGCTGCGGCTCGAGGCGGGCATGCCGCTCTACGGACATGAGCTGTCCCTCGACACCAAGCCCGCTCAGGCCGGTCTCGGCCGGGTCGTGGCCGCCGACAAGGACGACTTCGTCGGGAAGGATGCCGCGGAGCCGGCCGAAGGCGCCAGGGTGCTCATCGGCCTCGCGGCCGAGGGCAGGCGTGCAGGGCGGGCCGGATACGCCGTCGTCACCGCGGACGGCGCCGTCGTCGGCGAGATCACCAGCGGCGCGCTCAGCCCCACCCTCGGCCATCCGATCGCGATGGCCTTCGTCGACCCCGCCGCGAACGCGGAGGATCTGTTCCTGGACGTGCGGGGGACGAGCATCCCCGCCGTCGTCACCGACCTGCCTTTCTACCGGAGGAAGAAATGACCGATCTCACCACCCTGAAGTACAGCGAAGAGCACGAGTGGGTCGCCGTCTCCGGCACCACCGCGACCGTCGGCATCACCGACTTCGCCGCCGATGCGCTCGGCGACATCGTCTTCGTCGAGCTGCCTGCCGTCGGCACCGCGTTCACCCGCGGTGACGTCTTCGGCGAGGCGGAGTCGACCAAGTCCGTCTCCGAGCTCTATGCACCGGTCTCCGGCACCGTCGTCGCGGTCAACGACGCCGTGGCCGACGATCCGTCGCTGGTCAACTCCTCGCCGTTCGACGCTGCATGGCTGATCAAGCTCGACGTCGCAGGCGACGCGCTCGACGGACTGCTCGACCGCGACGCCTACGTCGCGCACACGGAGGGCTGATCCGAGCCGTGGTCTCCTTCGCAGATCGTCACATCGGCACGACCGCCGAGGCGCAGCGGCAGATGCTGCGCGCCCTCGGCGTGCACGACGCCGACGCTCCCGTCGAGCAGCTCATGCGCCAGGCCGTCCCTGCGGCCATCTTCTCCGCGCAGGGCGACACCGTCATCCCGCCGGCGGCCACGGAGGCCGAGGCGCTCGCCGAGCTGCGGGCGCTCGCCGCGCGCAACACCGTGAACACGCCGATGATCGGACTGGGCTACTACGGCACGATCACCCCGAGCGTGATCCAGCGGGGCGTCCTGGAGAGCCCGTCCTGGTACACGGCCTACACGCCCTATCAGCCGGAGATCTCGCAGGGCCGCCTCGAAGCGCTGATCAACTTCCAGACCATGGTCGCCGACCTCACCGGGCTGTCCACCGCGAACGCCTCGATGCTGGACGAGTCCACAGCGGTCGCCGAGGGGATGCTCCTCGCGCGCCGCGCCTCGAAGGCGGCCTCGAACGTGTTCGTCGTCGATGCGGGGGCGTTCCCGCAGACCAAGGCGCTGCTCGAGACCCGGGCGCAGGCCGTCGGCATCGAGCTCGTGGAGCGCGACCTCGCCGGGGGCGAGGCCCTGCCGGAGGAGCTGTTCGGCGTGTTCGTGCAGTATCCGGCGGCGTCCGGCCTGGTCTGGGACCCGAGCGCGGTCATCGACGCGGCGCACCTCGCGGGCGGGCTCGCGGTCGTCGCCGCCGATCTGCTCGCCCTCACGCTGCTCGCCTCGCCCGGCTCGCTCGGCGCGGATGTCGCGGTCGGCACGACGCAGCGCTTCGGCGTCCCGATGGGCTTCGGCGGCCCGCACGCCGGCTACATGGCCGTGCGGCAGGGACTGGAGCGCCAGCTCCCCGGCCGTCTCGTCGGCGTCTCGGTCGACGCGGACGGCAGGCCCGCCTACCGGCTGTCGCTGCAGACGCGCGAGCAGCACATCCGCCGGGAGAAGGCGACCAGCAACATCTGCACCGCGCAGGTACTGCTGGCCGTCATGGCGTCGATGTACGCGGTCTACCACGGGCCGGACGGCCTGCGGGCGATCGCGGAAGAGGTCGCGGGCAAGGCGGCCTCGCTGCGTGAATGGCTCGTCGAGGACGGCGTCGACGTGGTGCATGACGCGTTCTTCGACACACTGACGGTGCGGGTCCCGGATGCCGCGGGCGTCGTGGCACGGGCGCATGATGAAGCAGGCATCCTGCTGCACCTCGCGGGCGAGGACACGATCGGCGTCTCGGTCGACGAGACGACCACGGCGGCAGATCTGGAGAAGGTCGCGACGGTTCTCACGGGGAAGCCCGTCGCGACTCGCTCGGCCTTCGGCCTCGCGCGCTCGACGGACGGGGGAGGGGCGGCGTCCGCTCCGTCCGGTGAGCGAGCGCAGCTTCCCGCAGAGCTCCTGCGCACGGATGAGTATCTCACCCACCCGGTCTTCCACGTGCACCGCTCCGAGACCGCCATGATGCGGTACCTGAAGGGCCTCGCCGATCGCGACTACGCGCTGGACCGCGGCATGATCCCGCTCGGCTCCTGCACGATGAAGCTCAACGCGGCCACGGAGATGGCGGCCATCACCTGGCCGGAGTTCGCCTCGATCCATCCCTTCGCCCCGGCATCCGATGTCGGGGGGTATCTCGAGCTGATCGAGCAGCTCGAGTCCTGGCTCGCCGAGGTCACCGGGTACGACGCGGTCTCCCTGCAGCCGAACGCCGGCTCGCAGGGCGAGCTCGCCGGCCTCCTCGCCATCCGCGGCTACCACCGGGCCAACGGCGAGGAGCACCGCACGGTGTGCCTCATCCCCTCGTCCGCGCATGGCACGAACGCGGCGTCCGCGGTGCTCGCCGGCATGAAGGTCGTCGTCGTGGCGACGGACGGGCTCGGCAACGTCGACCTCGGCGACCTGCGGGCGAAGATCGCGGCGAACGCCGACGAGCTCGCGGCCCTGATGATCACCTATCCCTCCACCCACGGCGTGTACGAGGGGCAGGTCACCGAGATCACGGCGGCCGTGCACACGGCAGGCGGGCAGGTGTACGTCGACGGCGCGAACCTCAACGCATTGCTCGGCTACGCGCGCTTCGGCGACCTGGGCGGCGACGTCTCGCACCTGAACCTGCACAAGACCTTCGCCATCCCGCACGGCGGCGGAGGGCCAGGCGTCGGCCCCGTGGCGGCGAAGGCCCATCTCGCCCCGTATCTTCCCTCGCACCCGCTCGCGCAGCGCGCGGAGCACGCCGGCGGCCACGTCTTCGCGGGAGGCGCCGTCTCCGCCGCCCCGTACGGCTCCGCAGGCATCCTGCCGATCTCGTGGTCGTACGTGCGGATGATGGGCGCCGCGGGCCTGCGCGAGGCGACGGCGGCGGCCGTGCTGTCGGCGAACTACATCGCCGAGCGGCTCAAGGAGCACTACCCGGTGCTGTACACCGGTGAGAACGGCAGGGTCGCGCACGAGTGCATCCTGGATCTGCGTCCGCTGAAGGAAGCTACTGGCATCACCGTCGACGACGTCGCCAAGCGCCTCATCGACTACGGCTTCCACGCGCCGACCATGTCGTTCCCGGTGGCCGGAACCCTCATGGTCGAGCCCACGGAGTCCGAGGACCTCGGCGAGATCGAGCGCTTCATCGAGGCGATGATCATGATCAAGGCGGAGGCGGACCAGGTGTCGGAGGGGCGCTGGCCGGCTGAGGACAACCCGCTGGTGAACGCCCCGCACACCGCGGTGTCGCTCATCGCGGGGGAGTGGACGCATCCCTACACGCGCGAGGAGGCCGCGTATCCCGTGCATGCGCTCGTCGCAGGGAAGTACTGGCCTCCTGTGCGCCGGATCGACCAGGCCTACGGCGACCGCAACCTCGTGTGCTCCTGCCCGCCCGTGGAGGCCTTCGCCTGACTCCCTGACTTCCTTCCGAGTCAACAACACCACGCCGAGGCGCATGCGTATCGCTGCGGTTTCGGCGTGGTGTTGTTGATTCGAGGGGGAAGGGGGGTCAGCGACCCAGGGGGCGGAAGGTGGCGAGCTTCAGGGAGTCCCGCGGCCGGACACGGCGCAGACCGGCGTTCTGCAGCGCGGTGTCCAGGGGATCGATCGCGTTCGCTTCCGTCCAGCCCCAGCGGGCGAGACCGCTGAGGTGTCGCCGGAGGCGATTCTCCCGATGCTTCTCCGCGAGGATGGCGGATGCCGGGGCCCCGAACGAACCGTTGTACTTCTGGTCGCCGTCCGCCTCGCCGAGGATGTTCGATTCGGGCCAGTAGAAGTCACCGCGATCCCGCTGGCCTTCGAAGCGGAACTCGTACTGGAGGAGCGGGGGCGGATATCCGAGCCACTCGATGAGTGCCACGCTCGCGGACTCCAGGACGCTCTCCGGCTCTCCCGTCGCTCGGCTCAGAGCCCATCGAGCCTGGCGGCGACCCCGCCCGGAGACGAGGCTCTCGTTGAACGCCGTGAGCGCGTCCGCGGAAAGGGTCGGGAAGAGGCGCATCAGTGCATCCGCGTAGGCGAGCGACTCCGCCGGCGGGCGGGAGCGCGCGATGTCGACGGCGGTGGCTGCGGGAGCGGTCAGGCGGATGCCGTCCACTTCGATGATCTCCCGCGCATCGATCGAGACGTGGGTGCGGATGCCGCCGTATTCGCGCGAGGAGGATCCGTCGTGGAGGACGTGGACCGGTCGGCTCGGATACGCGATCAGCACGCCGAGGAGCGTCGCGGCCGACTCGTTGCAGGCGACTCGCTGTGGATTGTTCGCCAGCGCGGCATGCACGCGCACGAGTTGCCTCTCCCAGGGCGGGGCGGCATCCCAGAGGTCGGTCTGCACATACACGCCGCGGAAGAGGCGTCGTAGGCGTCCGGCACGCCAGCCGCGCTCGGTATGACTCACGCCTTCATCGCGCGACAGAATGAGAGGGACAGGCGTCGGCAGGATCCGCATGCCGTTCATCCTGGAGCCGCGCGACGACCCGCGGACCATATCCACAGCCCCCTTGCCAGAGGTCCCCGCAGTGCAGGACGAGTGGACCCACCCCCGAGACTGCGACACCACGCCGAGTCATCAGCGATACGCATGCCGCTCGGCGTGGTGTCGCAGTCCCGCGGGGAGGGAGACGGCGAGCAGGAGTCAGGGGAGCAGGAGTCAGGGGAGGAGGGGCGCCACCAGGGGATAGCCGACGAAGGCGGCGGCGTCGATGAGGAAGTGCGCCACCAGGAAGGGCAGCAGGCGGCCGGAACGCGTGAAGAGCCAGCCGAACAGCAGGCCCATCGCGAGGTTCCCGATGAAGGCGCCCGGGCCCTGGTAAAGGTGGTAGCTCGCCCGCAGGACGCTCGTGGCGACGATGATCGGCCACGGGCCCCAGCCCAGCTGCCTCAGCCGGAAGAAGAGATAGCCGAGCACGACGAACTCCTCCTGCAGGGAGGCGCGCGCCGCCGACAGCAGCAGGATCGGCACCGTCCACCAGTGCGCGTCGAGGCCGCTCGCCTCGACCGAGACGAACCAGCCCAGCATCCGCCCGACGATGTACAGGGCGAGCCCCGGCACGCCGATCGCGAGGACGAGCAGGACGCCGCGGCCGCCGTCGCGTCCGATCCTCGTGCCGTCGAGACCCAGCGGGCCGAGGTGGGGACGGGACCGCTGCCAGAGCAGGAAGCACACGAGCAGCACCGGCACCAGGGCGAAGCCCAGCGAGAGCACCTGGTAGACGAGGTCGAAGACCTCCCGATCGCTGCGGGAGGGATTCAGCGTCGTGGTCTGATCGGCCAGCGGCGTGGAATCCGTGAGCCGGTAGGCGAGCTGCACGATCGAGTACACCGCGGACTGCCCGAGCCCGAGGGCCAGCACGATGGCGATCTCCCAGCCGATGCGGGCACGGGAGGCGGGCGCGAAGTCGTCGGCACGGGTCACGCACCGATGCTATTGCGCCACCCGATGCATCCGCTCGGAACGTCCTGACGCATGGGGCCGGAGCGCCCCGACGCATCCGCTCAGAGAGCGGTCAGCGCGCATACGATATCCTGTAACGTCGGCCCTTTCGGCAAGTTCAGGGTCCGCGCTCCCACATCTCACACTCCTTTGAGGAATCCTTCATGGCGCACGCCCTCCGCTCAGACCTCCGCAACGTGGCCATCGTCGCGCACGTCGACCACGGCAAGACCACCCTCGTCGACGCCATGCTCCGCCAGACGGGCTCCTTCGGCGAGCACGCCCACGTCGACGAGCGCGCGATGGACTCCAACGACCTGGAGCGCGAGAAGGGCATCACGATCCTCGCGAAGAACACCGCGATCACCTACAACGGCATCCACACGGAGTCCCCCGTCACGATCAACGTGATCGACACCCCCGGGCACGCCGACTTCGGCGGCGAGGTCGAGCGCGGCCTGTCCATGGTCGACGGCGTCGTCCTGCTCGTCGACGCCTCCGAGGGCCCGCTGCCGCAGACGCGCTTCGTGCTGCGCAAGGCGCTCGAGGCGAAGCTGCCCGTCATCCTCCTCGTCAACAAGACCGACCGCCCCGACGCCCGCATCGAAGAGGTCGAAGGAGAGGCACAGGACCTGCTGCTCGGCCTCGCATCCGACCTCGTCGACGACGTGCCCGACCTCGACGTCGACGCGCTGCTCGACGTCCCCGTCGTCTACGCCTCCGGGCGCGCGGGCGCGGCATCCCGCAACCGTCCCGCGAACGGCGAGCTGCCGGACAACGCCGACCTCGAGCCGCTGTTCGAGGCGATCCTCGAGCACATCCCGGCCCCGGCCTACGACGACGAGGCCCCGCTGCAGGCATGGGTGACGAACCTCGACTCCAGCCCGTTCCTCGGACGCCTCGCGCTGCTGCGCGTCTTCAACGGCACGCTGAAGAAGGGGCAGACCGTCGCCTGGGTGCGCGCGGACGGCTCGACCAGCAACGCACGCATCACGGAGCTGCTGATGACCCGCGCCCTGGAGCGCTACCCTGCCGAATCCGCCGGCCCCGGCGACATCGTCGCCATCGCGGGCTTCGAGGACATCACGATCGGCGAGACCATCGCCGACCCGGAGGACGTGCGTCCGCTGCCCGCCATCACCGTCGACGACCCGGCGATCTCGATGACCATCGGCACGAACACCTCCCCGCTGATGGGCAAGGTCAAGGGGCACAAGCTCACCGCTCGCATGGTCAAGGACCGCCTCGACCGCGAGCTCATCGGCAACGTCTCGCTCAAGGTCGTCGACATCGGCCGTCCCGACGCCTGGGAGGTGCAGGGCCGCGGCGAGCTGGCGCTGGCGATCCTCGTCGAGAACATGCGCCGCGAGGGCTTCGAGCTGACCGTCGGCAAGCCGCAGGTGGTCACGAAGAAGGTTGACGGCAAGACCTACGAGCCCTTCGAGCACCTCACGATCGACGCCCCGGAGGAGTACCTCGGCGCGATCACGCAGCTGCTGGCGAACCGCAAGGGCCGGATGGACAACATGATCAACCACGGCACCGGCTGGGTGCGCATGGAGTTCATCGTCCCCTCGCGCGGCCTGATCGGCTTCCGCACCGAGTTCCTCACCACGACGCGCGGCACGGGCATCGCCAACAGCATCTCGCACGGCTACGAGCCCTGGGCGGGTCAGATCTCCACGCGCCAGAACGGCTCGATCGTCGCCGATCGCGCCGGCGTCGTCACGCCCTTCGCGATGATCGCCCTCCAGGAGCGGATGTCGTTCTTCGTCAAGCCGACGCAGGAGGTCTACGAGGGCATGGTCATCGGCGAGAACTCCCGCGCCGACGACATGGACGTGAACATCACCAAGGAGAAGAAGCTCACCAACATGCGCTCGGCGACCGCCGACAACTTCGAGTCGATGACGCCGCCGCGCGACCTCTCGCTGGAGGAGAGCCTCGAGTTCGCCCGCGACGACGAATGCGTCGAGGTCACCCCCGAGGTCGTCCGCATCCGCAAGGTGACGCTCGACCAGACGATCCGCGGTCGCGAGACCGCACGCCTGAAGCGTCAGGACGCCAACGCCTGATCCCTCCTTCTCGAGAGCCCCGTCGCGCACCGGTCATCCGGATGCGCGGCGGGGCTCTTCCGTGGTCCGATCGCCGCCGGTCCTCTCGTGAAGATAACGAATGCATAACACACCTTCCCGAGAGCCGTCAGCGCCGTTTCCCACCGAACGGTCACCGCGCGCCCAGGCGGGTGAGGGGTTTCATCCAGACGGGATGACCAGAATCGACGAGTTGCGCCCGGGATCGCTCCCGACGAGTCGCCCTGCTGCCAGGGTCCGGGCCTTACGACGACCCGAAAGTCGAACCCTGTCATGCTCCATGCCCATTCCACGCGCGCCCAGGCGCGCACGGCGGCTCTCGCCCGTGCGAACGCCGACGTCACGTCCCGTCATCCGCTGATGCTCGGAATCGCCCTCGGCGCCGTGCTCAGCGTCGCGATCGTCACGAGCTCCGCCTCCAGCGCCGCCGCGGCCGTCGAGGATCATTCGGCCGCCGTCGCGTCCCTCGCCGAGCTCTCCGACGGGAGCACGGATGCCCAGGCCTCCGGGGCTCTCTCCCTCGCCGTCCCGCTCTCGACCATCAGCGAGGACGCCGAGCAGACCCTTGAGAGCGCGGAGAGCGCGCTCGCCGACGCACGGACGGTGACGGCCGACGTCGCCGCAGCAGGCCTCACCCTGAAGACGGACGCGACGACGATCGACACGGCGCAGCTCGAAGAGGGCATCGCCGCACTCGCCGAGGCGGACACCCTGCCGCCTCTGCTGCAGGTGCTCCAGGCCAGGGACACCGCCGAGGACGTCGCCCCCGTCGCCTCCGCCACCGAGACGCTGAGGACGGCGCTCACGGCAGCCAAGGAGAAGAAGGCCGCAGAGGAGAAGGCCGCAGCCGAGCTGGCGGCGGCCAACACCGTCGACGGCGCCAAGGCGATCGCCCGTGAGCTCGCCGCAGACCGGTACGGGTGGGGATCCGGGCAGTTCTCCTGCCTGGTGTCGCTGTGGAACAAGGAATCCGGCTGGAACTATCAGGCCTACAACCCGAGCGGGGCGACGGGGATCCCCCAGGCGCTCCCCGGCAGCAAGATGGCGACCGCAGGAGCCGACTGGCGAAGCAGCGCCCGGACCCAGATCATCTGGGGTCTCGACTACATCGATCGCGCCTACGGCTCGCCCTGCGCGGCGTGGTCGCACTCCCAGGCGACGAACTGGTACTGAGTCTCACAGCGTCCGCGCGAAGGGGTCGAAGTCGACCGGCATCGCGGGGATCGGCTCCACCGAGCTCTCCACGGCGACGAATCGCCCGTCGGCGACGGACTCCTCGACCGAGAGCATGACGTCCAGGACGTGCCGGCCGAGCGCGCCGGACGCACGGTGCGGTCGACCCTCCGCGATCGCCCGTGCCATCTCGAGGATGCCGAGGCCTCGTCCGACGACGACGCCGTCCTGGGGCACCTCGATCCAGGGCTGGTGCACCTCTTCGCCGTCGCGGCGGTCCTCGACGGGGCGGACGAAGGCGGTCCGCCCCTCGAAGCGGTTCGGGTCGGGGAGCGAGAGCGAGCCCTCCGTTCCGTGGATCTCGATCACGCCGTGCCGCTCCAGCGCCGAGTCGAAGGTGAGCACGCTCTGCGCCTGCAGCCCGGACTCGAAGGCGGTCAGCACGTGCACCGTGGTGGGGACCTCGACGGGGAAGCGCGTCCCCGCATCCGGTCCCGTGCGGATCTCGCGCTCGGTGCGCGCGGTCAGCCCCATGGCCCCCACCCTGGTGACGGGGCCGAGCACGTTCACCAGCGCGGTGAGGTAGTACGGGCCGATGTCCAGCAGCGGCCCCGCCCCTCGCGCGAAGAGGAACTGCGGTGCGGGGTGCCAGACGTCGGGGCCCCGCGTCTGGAACGCCGTGCGCGCGAAGAGCGGAGTGCCGATGAGCCCCGTCTCGATCGCTCGCCTGGCGCTCTGGATGCCGGGACCGAGCACGGTGTCCGGAGCGGATCCGATCCGCAGTCCTGCCGCCTCGGCCAGGGCGAGCAGCTCATCGACGCTCGCGCGATCGATTCCGATCGGCTTCTCGGTCCACACGTGCTTGCCCGCCCTGATCGCCGCCGTGGAGATCGCGACGTGGGCGGCCGGCGTCGTGAGATTGACGACGATCCGCACGTCGGGATGCGAGAGCACGGCGTCCACGTCGCCCCAGACCGGGACGCCGTGCGCCTCGGCCCTGTCCCTCGCCCGTTCCGGATTCCTGTCGCCGACGGCGACGACCCTGAGATCCGGGAACGCGCTCAGGTTCCGGAGATAGGTCTCGCTGACGACGCCGGCGCCGACGATGCCGATGCCGGCGGTCGTCATGCGACGCCGGGGAGGCCGGGGGAGTACCAGTCGCCGGCCGGCACCTCGATGACGTGCAGGAGGAGGTTGTTCCGAGGGATGCCGAGGGCTTCGAACTCGTCGGCGATCGCGATGAGTGCGCGCTTCTTGACCGCGGACGACGCGTAGCCGATGCCCGCCAGGATCTCAATGAAGATGATGTCCTCGCGCTCCGGCTCCGGATAGGTCGTGCTGAACACCAGCTCGCCCTTCTCGTGCAGGCGGAAGATCTGGAACAGGTCGCTGCGGTCCATGTCGAAGCCCTTCGCCATGCCCTCGAGGAGGGCGTGGCTGAGCTCGGGCAGGCGGTCGCGATAGGTGCTGTGCAGGTCGACGCGGGCGTGTGGCATGGTGATGCTCCTTCTTGGGTGGCGGATCCGCCGGCGCGAGTGCGCCGGCGGGAGTCGGCGGGGCTCAGCCCTGGGCGTCGACCCAGTGCTCGGGGGCGGGGCGCAGCGCGTCCATGCGGTCCCAGAACTCGTCGGGGATCGGCCGGCTCGCAGCGGTCAGCGTCCATGCCACGCGTTCGGGACGGCTCATCCCGATGAGCGTGCAGTCCACGAGCGGCTCGCGCAGCGAGGCCTGGACGGCCGCCTCGCCGAGTTCGACGCCGTACTCGTCGCAGAGATCCGCCATCGCGGAGATCGCGTGCAGAAGCGCGGCGGGGGCTGGTCGGTAGGCGTAGGCGTTCCGTCCGCCGCGCGGCGCGGCGAGGATGCCGCCGCCGAAGACGGCCGCGTTGAAGACCGCCATGCCGCGGCCTCTGGCGTCCGCCACGACCTGCTCCGCGCTGCGATCGACGAGCGTGAGCCGGTTGTGCACGAGCAGCGCGTCGAACACGGCGAGGTCGACGTAGCGCTGCATGGTCGGCGCGTGGCCGCCGGCGACGCCGATGGCGCCGATGGCGCCGGACTCCCTCAGCTCGACGAGCGCATCGACCGCGCCGCCGGGGCGCGTGATCTCGTCGAAGTCGTGGAACTCCGGGTCGTGCAGATGCACGAGCGGCAGGAACTCGATTCCGAGCCGTTCGCGGCTCTCCTCGACGGACCGGCGCACGCGCTCGCCGGAGTAGTCGCCGTCCTTCGCGTCGACCTTCGTGACGACGAGCACGTCGTCCGGGTGTCCTGCGCGGCGCAGCGCCTCGCCGATCCGCCGCTCGCTCTCGCCGTCGCCATAGCCGTTGGACGTGTCGATGACGGCGATCGGGCTGTCCAGCACGGCGTCGACGAGATCGATGGCGCGGTCCCGCGGCACCTCGTAGCCGAGGACCTGGGGCATGCTCGACAGCGGTCCGCCGCCGAGGCCGAGCGCGGACACGGTGAGACCCGTCGCCCCTGCGGGCCGCAGCCAGCGCGAACCGCTGGGCGCGTACTCGGGCACGGGTGTCTGATCGTTCGTCGTCACGGGGTCGTCCTCGACTGTTCTCTCCGGCGGCTCTGTCGTCGCGATATCGAGGTCCGGCCCCGACTTCGTCACTTATTGTATCTAAGTATGCGGGATCGTGCTAGCGTGAACGCCATCGCCGCTCCGCCGAGCCGGCCGATGCATCACGACCGATGGAGATCACCATGCCCCGTACCCTCGCCCCCGGACAGCGCGCGCGCATTCTCACCCTGGACGTCGACAGCGGCGAGGTGCAGGTGGTCCACGAATCCGACGAGGTCCTCTACGAGGCGCCGAACTGGTCGCTCGACGGCACGACGCTGTACGTCAACGGCGATGGCCACCTGTTCCGCCTTCCCCTCGAAGGCGACGGCGCTCCGGAGCGGATCGACCTCGGCGACATCCCGGAGCTGAACAACGACCACGTCCTCGACCCCGACGGCGAGCACGTCTTCGTCTCGGCGCAGGACTGGCACATCTACCGCGCCCCGCTGGCCGGCGGCGAGGCGGTCCGCATCACGAACGCCACCGGCGGCGACCGCATGCACTTCCTGCACGGTGTGAGCCCGGACGGCCTGACCCTCGCCTACATCGGCATCACCGCAGAGGAGAACGGCGCCTGGGGCGTCGGCAACGTGTTCACGATCCCCGCCGCCGGCGGCGAGGACGTGCAGATCACCGACGACGAGTTCCCCGACGACGGCTCGGAGTACTCTCCGGACGGCGAGTGGATCTACTTCAACTCCGAGCGCGCGCGCACGGTCCCCGGCCACGCGCAGCTCTTCCGCATGCGCACGGACGGGTCGGGCGCCGAGCAGCTCACGCACGACGAGCGCGTGAACTGGTTTCCGCACGTGTCGCCGGACGGCGGGCGGATCGCCTACGTGAGCTTCCCGACCGGCACGCTCGGCCATCCCGCCGACCGCGACGTCATCCTGCGCCTGTGCGCTGCGGACGGCTCGGACGTCCGCGACCTCCGGCATCTCCTCGGCGGTCAGGGGACGATCAACGTGCCGAGCTGGTCGCCGGACGGCACGCGGATCGCCTTCGTCGAGTATCCCGTCGAGGCGCGGTCATGATCCGCGTCGGCATCCTCGGCGCGGCGGGCATCGCCCCGCAGGGCGTCATCCGGCCGGCGGCGCGTCGCGACGACATGGAGATCCTCGCGGTGGCATCCCGCTCGGCGGAGTCGGCAGAGCGGTTCGCCGCGTTGCACGGCATCCCCCGCGCATACGAGGGATACGAGGCACTGCTCGCCGACGAGGACATCGATCTCGTCTACATCGCCCTGCCGCCCTCCGGCCATGCCCGCTGGTCGATCGCGGCCCTCGAAGCGGGCAAGCACGTGCTGTGCGAGAAGCCCTTCTCGATGAACGCGGCGGAGGCCAGGCAGGCCGCCGCGGTCGCTGAGCGGACGGGGCTGCACCTCATCGAGGCGTTCCACGATCATTACCACCCGCTCATCGCCGAACTCCGGCGCGTCGTCGCGTCGGGCGAGCTGGGGGAGATCACGTCGATCAAGGCCGGCTTCACCGCCGACAACCCCTTCTCGCCGACGTCGATCCGCCACGTGCCCGAGCTGGGCGGCGGCGCGCTGATGGATCTCGGGTGCTACCCGGCGCATTGGCTGCGCGCGCTGGGCGGCGCGGAGCCCGCCGTCGTGCGGGCGTCCGCCGTGCTGAACGAGCTCGGTGCGGACATCGCCATCGAGGCCGATCTCGTCTTCTCCTCCGGCCCCCTGGCGGGGGCCGCGGCATCGCTGCACGCGAGCATGGGGCCGGGGGTCTCCTTCGACGCTCCCGTCGTCATCACCGGGGATCGGGGCGAGATCCGCGCGGAGAACGTCGTGCTGCCGCACAAGGGGCATTCCCTGACCAGCACGGTCGACGGCATCGTCCGGACGTGGACCGTCGCCGGGCGGGAGACCTACGATCATGAGCTCGACGCGGTCGTGCAGGCGATCGAGACGGGCGTGCCCGCGGCGACGGAGTCCGCGGACCTCGTCGCGACGATGGAGCTCATCGATGCGATCTACGCGGCCGCAGGCGTCAGCCGTCCGCAGCCGGGAGGATCCGCGTGATGGCGGAGGCCGTCCGGCTGCGACTGCTCGAGGAGGTGCGCGCCGAGGCGACGGAGCTGGAGTTCCCCGCACTGGACCGCACCGCCGCTCGCCAGATCGGCGAGGCGATCGCCGGCCGCAGCGAGCGGGAGGGCCTGCCGGTCACGGTCGCCGTGCACCTGGGGGAGCAGCTGGTCTACCACGCGGCCTTCGACGGGACCACCGCGGAGAACGACGGCTGGGTCGCCCGCAAGCGCCAGACGGTCCTGCGCTTCGACATGTCCAGCTTCGAGGTCGCGCTCACGACCCGCCTCGCCGGACGGACGCCCGACTGGCTGGATCCCACCCGGCTCGCCGTTGCGAGCGGAGCGGTGCCCCTGCGCGTCGGCGGCCTGCTCGTCGGCACCGTCGCCGTGTCCGGGCTGGTGGACGCGGAGGAATCCGATCACCGGCTCGCGATGAGCGGAATCGCGTCGCTCGGATAGAGACCAGGGATGCATCGGCGGGGAGCCGGTGCATCCCGCGGCGACCCGATCGCCGATCCTTCCCTCCCGCTGTCATCGAAAAGTTACTAACAAAAGTTGTGTAAGTACTTCCCTTTCCTCACGGATCTGGATACGGTCGCATAACGGCACCCGGGTGTACCCACAACGAAGTGAAAGGCAGTCATCCATGAAGAAGTCCACGCTCCTCACCGCGGCGGCCGTCGCGGTGACCGCAGCACTCGCCCTGTCGGGCTGCTCCAACAGCGGAGGCGGCGGCGACGCCGACGCCGCTCCGGCCGATTCCGGCGAGGTCACCTGGTGGGGATACACGCCGGACACCCCCGTGGCCGAGCACTACATCGAGGAGTTCAACAAGGAGTACCCCGACATCACGGTCACCTACAAGAACTTCGAGAACGTCGACTACCGCAACACCATGACGTCGGCGCTCGAGTCCGGTCAGGGCCCCGACGTCTTCGACCTGAGCGGCTCGGTCAGCAACACCGAGGTCTGGGGGCCGTACGCCCTCGATCTCGCACCGCTCGCCGAGGAGACCCTCGGCGACGACTGGGCGTCGAAGTTCGCCGGCGGCTACGCCGAGCAGCTGCGCATGCTCGACGGCACGCAGGTGTCGCTGCCCCTGGGCGGCATGTCCGCAGGATTCCTCTGGTACAACAAGGACATCTTCGACCAGGCCGGCGCCGAAGTCCCCACGGACTACGACTCCTGGGTGGACACCTGCGCGAAGATCACCGCCATCGGCAAGGAGTGCTTCACCATGGGCGCCGGCGGCGCGGACACCTTCCCGAGCGAGCTCTACCACGCGATCTCCAACTCGGTCGATCCCGACTTCTTCCTGAAGGCGGCCAAGGGCGAGGCGAACTGGGACGACCCGCAGGGGATCGAGGTCCTCAGCATCATCCAGAAGATGAAGGAGGACGGCATCATCTCCTCGGACGTGCTGGACGCCGGCCAGTACCCGCTCGCGAACGAGGCCTTCATGCGGGGTGACGCGGCGATGGTGCAGATGGGCTACTGGTACACGCAGTACTCCGGCGCCGAGTCGTGCAAGATCTCGATGGAGTCCGCCGGCGTGAGCGACCCGACCTGCTTCGTGCAGATGCCGGCCGAGTTCCCCGACGTCGCGGGCAAGGGCAACGGCTCGCAGACCTTCGGCGAGGTGGACTACGGTCTGGCCATCGCCGCCGACTCGCCGAACATCGCCGCTTCCAAGACCTTCGTCCGCTGGATGACGATGACGGAGAAGGGACAGCAGACCGTCGCGAACGCCATCGACCTGCTCCCCGGCCTGCAGGGGATCGCTCCGGACTGGGCCTCGATCGAGCTCGTCGACAACGAGGTGCAGCAGCCGGCCATCGAGAACCTGATCGCGGAGAGCGCGCAGTCCACCCAGACGCGGCAGAGCGAGACGACGACCGACACCATCGCCGCGATCGTCGTCGCGATCCAGCAGGTGCTCGACCCGACCGTGAACATGTCGATCGAGGACATCGCGGCGAACCAGCAGGCGACCTCGAAGGCCTTCGAAGAAGGAGAGTGACCGCGGGCGGCCCGGCCGCCCGCGTCAAGAGGGAACTATGAACACCACTGCTACGCGCGATGCCCGCGCAACGCGTCACAGCAGCGCAGGGAGGGGAGGGCGGTCCCGCAGGGCCGTCCTCCTCGTCCCCGGCGGATTCCGCTGGATCCTCCCCGCGCTGATCGTCTCGGTCGGACTGATCTACTACAGCATCGTCTACTCCGGCTACATCTCGTTCTTCTCCTGGCGGGGAGGACGCACGCGGATGATCCCGGTCGGGCTCGAGAACTACCTCGACGCGCTCGGCAACCCCGTCTTCTGGACCGCGATCACCAACACGCTCGTCTACTTCGTCGTCGTGTTCGCGGTGCAGGTGCTCGGCGGAGTCATGTTCGCCGCCGCCCTGCACTCGAGGGTGTACCTGGCGAACGTGTACAAGGTGCTCATCGTCATCCCCGTCGTCGTGGCCCCCGCGACCTTCGCGCCGGCCCATGTGCAGGTGTGGCAGAGCGACGGCACGATCAACCGGATCCTGGAGTCGATCGGCCTCGGAGCGCTCGCGCAGTCGTGGATCGGCCAGTCGACCACATCGCTCCTCGTCGTCATCCTCGTCGGATGCTGGGGATCGATCGGATTCGGGTTCATCCTCTACTTCGGCGCGATGACCCAGATCGATCCCGAGATGCTCGAGGCGGGGCGCATGGACGGCGCGGGCAACTTCCGCGTGCTGTTCTCGCTCGTCCTGCCCAGCGTCAAGCCGATCACGGTCTCGTTGGCGATCCTGAACTTCATCAGCGCACTGAAGCTCTTCGACAACGTCTGGCTGGTCACGCAGGGCGGACCTGCGCATTCGTCCGAGTTCCTCGGCACCATGATCTACTCCGAGGTCGCCAGCACCGACCGGGATCTCGGGTATGCGTCGGCGCTCTCGATGATCCTCCTCGTCATCGCGGTGGCGGTGTCCGTGGTCATGCAGATGCGCTCGCGCGAGCGGATCCCGAAGGCGGCAGACAGGAAGAGGCGGAAGGCGGAAGCGGATGTTTGACACCAGAAGGCGCAGTGCGCGCATCATCCTGCAGATCGTGCTGACCATCGCGGTCATCCCGTTCGTCATCCCGCTCTACGCGATGATCGCGAAGTCGCTCGAAGGCGCCGGATGGGGCAACTACGGCGCGGTGCTCGCCGTTCCCGACTTCTTCCGGTTCTTCCTGAACTCGGCGATCGTCTCGGTCAGCGCCATCGTCATCATCTACATCGCGACGATGATGGCGGCGTTCGGCTTCTCGAAGCTGCGCATCCGCAACAAGGAGCTCTACTTCTGGCTCCTCATGGCCGCGCTGACCCTCCCGGAGGTGGTCCTCATCGCGCCGCTGTACTCCACCGCGGTCACGCTCGGGCTGCTGGGAACGTTCTGGTCGGTCATCCTCCCGATCGCCGCGCTGCAGATCCCGTTCACGATCCTCATCGCCCGCGGGTTCATCGACAACATCCCCGACACGCTGTTCGAGGCCGCACGCCTGGACGGAGCGGGCACCTTCCGCCTGTTCTGGTCGGTGCTGCTGCCGATGGCGCGTCCGATGGCGGCCTCTCTCGTCGTGCTCGTGCTCATCAACGCCTGGAACTCGTACCTGCTGCCGAAGGTCTTCCTGGTCAACGACGACATGGGCGTGGTGACGCTGCTGCCGGAGTTCTTCAAGCGCCAGTACAACGACGACATCCCGAAGGTGCTCGCGGCCGCCGTGGTGACCGCGATCCCGACCATCCTCGCGTACATCCTGCTGCAACGGCAGTTCGAACGCGGAATGGCCGCCGGGGCGATCAAGTAGTATCCGATGACGAGCGCGTTCGCGACGATCAGCGGGCCGGGCGATGGCAGTCGGCCCGGCGCCGCAGAGCAGGACAGGCGAGGACACCATGATGGGGGGCGCATGACGGGAATCGGTCTCGTCATCCCCGCCGACGGGGCGGGCGATCACTTCGTCTCCGCCCTCCGGCAGGCGGTCGCCGAACCCCTGATCGCCGCGGGCTTCGGGCTCTTCACCCGCGTCGTGGAGGATGCCGAGGCCGAGAAGGGCATGTACCGCCGCTGGGCGGACTCCGAGGGGATCGCCGGCGTCGTCATGCTCGGTGGGCACGACGATGCAGAGCGGATCGCCCTCCTGCGCGCGCTCAGGCTGCCGTTCGCTGCCGTGGTGCCCTCGGATGAGGCGGGCGACTTCCCCGCCGTCGCCATCGACGTGGCGGAGTCCGTCGCCGTGATCAGCACGTTCCTCACCGGACGCCGGCACGAGCGCACCGTGTACGTGACGGCCTCGCTGGACACGGTGACCTCCCGCTCCCGTGAGAAGGCGATGGCCGAGGACGTCGAGGTCGTGCAGTCGGGCGGGAGCACGCGGAACGCCGTCGCCGCGGCGATGAGCGTCGCGGAGAGCGGTCCGGCCACGCTCCTCTTCGACAGCGACGTGCACGCGCACGAGGTGATCACGGTGCTCCTGCGTGCAGGCCGCAGGGTCCCGGAGGACGTCTCGGTCATGTCGTGGACGGACTCGGCGCTGTGCCGCAGCTCCGCTCCGGCCATCACCGCGGTCGATCGCCGCGGCGGCGAGATCGGCGAGATGCTCGGCAGGCGGATGCTGGCGACGATCGCCGGCGGGGCTCCCGTCGTCGACCGTGCTCCAGCCCCCTTCATCGTGAGCAGGGACAGCGCATGACCGGCACACGACGGCTCGGGCCGTCCTCGGAGAACACCCGCAGCGCGGTGCTCGACATGATCCGCTCCAGCGGCACGGTCAGCCGCATCGAGCTCGCCGAGATGTCCGGGCTGACCGCGACGTCCATCACCCGCATCGTGAAGTCGCTCATCGACGAGGGCCTGGTGGTGGAGACCGGATACGGCGACTCGACCGGCGGCAAGCGCCCGAGCCTGCTGGAGCTCAACAGGTCGGCGCGGTACGCGGTGGGGGTCTCCCTGGACGAGGCCAGGCTCTCCTACGTGGTCGCCGATCTCGGCGGCAGCGTGGTCGGCCAGCTCGCCACGCCCGGCATCGCGCAGAAGCCCCCGAGCGAGACGGTGCCGCGCATCGCCCTGGAGCTCGAGCAGCTCTTCGAGCATCTCGGCATCCCCGTCGAGGCCGTGGTCGGCATCGGGGTGGCCGGCGCGGGTCTCGACCTGCGCAGCGGCGGCGAGGGACTCTCGCTCACGGCGGAGGAGTGGGAGTCCTATCCCGTGCAGAGCGTGCTCGAGACGGCGACCGGCCTGCCCACCGTGCGCGAGAACGACGCGGCGTGCGCCGCGCTCGCGCAGTACTGGGTGGGGCAGATCCCCGCCACCGACGACTTCGCGACCCTCTACATGACCAGCGGCTTCGGATTCGGCCTGGTCAGCGGCGGCACGCTCAGCCGCGGCGCATCCTCGAACGTCGGCGAGATCGGGCACATGGTCCTCGACCTCGACGGACCGCAGTGCTGGTGCGGCGCCCGAGGGTGCCTCGAGGCGCTCGCCGCTCCGCGGGCGATCATCGCGACCGCCATCGCGGACGCACCCCTCAGGGTGGAGATGGGAATCGTCGGGGACGAGGCCCATCTGCGCCGCGACTTCGACGCGATCGCGCGCGCGGCCGCCAGGGGGGAGGACCGCTGCCTCGCGATCATCGAGCGCTCCGCGAAGCACGTCGCGATGGCCCTGCTGTCCGCGGTGAACCTCCTCGACCTCGACCGGCTGTTCCTCGCCGGTCCCGGCTTCGCCGACGCGGGGGCGATCTACGTCAGCCGCATCCGGGAGACCATGGCGGCGTACGCCCGCACGCGCGCCGTCCATCCTGTCACGGTGGAGATCTCCGACCCGGGGGTGGACGCCGCGGCCGTCGGGGCGGCCAGCCTCGCGCTGCAGCACGTGCTGACACCGCACACGCGCGCCGCCCGGCGCGCCGGGCGCGTCCGCGCCTGAAACCCGGCTCTCCCCGAGCGCGTCCGTGCGGGCGCGTCTGCATCCGCATCCCCGCAACGAAATCCGCATCCCTGCAACGAAGTACCGGAAAGGAACGGCCATGGCCATCACCTCCATCCTGCTCAACGTCGCGGACATCCCCCGCTCCGTCGACTTCTACACACGCCTCCTCGGCGCCCGCCCCGTGACGATCGGTGCCGACGAGGCGGTGCTCGACGTCGTGACCGCGACCATCCGCCTCCTCCGGATCGAGCGGCCTGCGGCGTCGACCTGGATCCCCGACGACCTGCAGCGCGGGTACCGGCACATCGGGTTCAAGGTCGCCGACCTGGACGAGCGCGTCGCGGCGCTGCGGGAGGAGGGCGTGACGTTCCACCTCGAGCCGATCCATGCGGAGGGCGACGTGCGCATCACCTTCTTCTACGATCCCGACGGCGCACTCGTCGAGCTCGTCGAGGGACCGCTGCGCTACCACGAGGTGTACGACCGTGCCGCGGTCGACGCCGACTGGGGGCTCGGAGACCCCGACCGGCCCCGATTCGACCACGTCGCGGAGAGCGTCGCGGACGCCGACGCGACGCATGAGCACTATGCACGGCGCGGCTACGTCCTCATGGCAGGCATCCACCAGCCGCACGACGACCGCGGATTCGAGATCACGTTCCTGCGCGACGGGGACACGTCGATCGAGGTGTTCGCCTTCGGCGCGGAGATGACGGCCAGAGAGCCCCAGCTGGATGCCCTGGGCTTCCTCGCCGTCGAGATCGAGGGGGAGCCCGTCGGCGCCACGGCGTGCGGCGAGGCGGGAGGACGCGTGTTCCTCGTCGATCCGGACGGGCTCGTCCAGACCGTGACGGGAGCCTGAGATGACGATCCGCAGCCGCTCCGAGCTCCCCGCCGACTTCGTCTGGGGCGTGGCGACGGCCTCCTATCAGATCGAGGGGTCGACCAGCGCCGACGGGCGCCTGCCCAGCATCTGGGACGTCTTCGCCGAGCGCCCGGGAGCGATCGCCGACGCGAGCACGGGGGAGATCGCGGACGACCACTACCGCCGGTTCCTCGACGACGTCGCGCTGATGGCGGACCTGGGCGTGAGCGCCTATCGCTTCTCGCTGGCGTGGCCGCGCATCCAGCCGCACGGCAGCGGCGCGGTGAATCCGGCGGGCATCGACTTCTACCGCCGTCTCTCCGAGGCGCTGCTCGAGCGGGGCATCACGCCCTGGGCGACGCTCTACCACTGGGATCTCCCGCAGGAGCTCGAGGAGCGAGGCGGGTGGCTCGAGCGCGACACAGCGCATCGGTTCGCCGAGTACACGGCGCTCGCCGCCGACGGCCTCGGCGATGTCGTCAAGCACTGGATCACCCTGAACGAGCCGTGGTGCTCGGCGTTCCTCGGCTATGCCAGCGGTCACCACGCACCGGGGCGCCGTGAGGGGTCGGCGTCCTCGCACGCGGCCCATCACCTGCTCCTCGGCCACGGCCTCGGCCTCGCCGAGCTCCGACACCGCGTGCCGGATGCCACCGCAGGGATCACGCTGAACCTCTACTCCGTGCGCGCGGCGAGCGATGCCGCCGTCGACCTGGACGCCGCGCGGCGCATCGACGGGCTGAGCAACAGGCTGTTCCTGGACCCCGTGCTGCGCGGCGCGTACCCGGCCGACGTCCTGCGCGACCTGGGCGAGGAGGAGTGGTTCGCCCGGCACGCGGGTGCCGACGACCTCGCCCTGATCTCGGCACCGGTCGACTTCCTGGGCATCAACTACTACAGCCGTCACACCGTCGCAGCCTCCGCGTCGGGCGACACCGCCGGAACCACGGATGCCGCGGGCGTCGAGGCGACGACCGCGGAGGCGAGCGCCTACCCGGGCAGCGCGGATGTCGTCTTCGCCGGCACGGACGCTCCGCGCACGCAGATGGGCTGGGAGATCCATCCGGACGGGATGGTCGACGTGCTCGAGATGGTCCATGCGCTCGCGCCGGACCTGCCGCTGTACATCACCGAGAACGGCTCGGCGTACGAGGACGTCGTGGCGGAGGACGGCACGATCGACGATGTCGAGCGCACCGACTATCTCCAGGCGCACATCGACGCCTGTGCGATCGCGGTGGAGCGCGGACTTCCGCTGCGCGGATACTTCGGCTGGACGCTCACCGACAACTTCGAGTGGTCGTGGGGCTACACGCGTCGTTTCGGTCTCGTGCACGTCGACTACGCGACGCAGCGGCGGACGCCGAAGCGCAGCGGTCTCTGGTTCTCCGAGTTCCTCGGCGGGCGTCTGGGCGTGCGCGACTCCGCGACGGGATGAGCGCGGCGACCCTTCGCATAGGATGAGGCCCATGTCGAACGGGCGCCGCGAGGTCTGGCGGGAAGGTCTCGGCGTCGCCATCGCCACCAGTGCATACGGCATATCGTTCGGGGCGCTCGCGGTCGCGGCCGGACTGGACGTGTGGCAGGCGTGCGTCCTGAGCCTGCTCATGTTCACCGGCGGATCGCAGTTCGCGTTCGTGGGCGTCCTCGCGTCGGGAGGCGTCGCCGCACTGCCTTCGGCGGTCGCCTCGGCCGCGCTGCTCGGTGTGCGCAACCTCGCCTACGGGATGCGCATGTCGCCGGTCATCGGGACGGGCCTCTGGCGACGTGCCGCCGCCGCGCATTTCACGATCGACGAGTCGACGGCCGTCGCGATCTCCCAGGATGACCCTCGACTGCGGCGGCTGGGGTTCTGGGTCACGGGCATCGGGATCTTCCTGGGCTGGAACGCGACGACGCTGGTGGGCGCTCTGCTGGGCGACGTGCTCGGCGACCCGAAGGCGTGGGGACTGGACGCCGCCGCCGCTGCCGCCTTCCTCGCGCTGCTGTGGCCGCGGTTGAAGAAGCGCCAGGCGATCGTCGTCGGCGTCGCGGCGGCGGTGGTCGCCGCCTCCCTGACACCGGCGATGATGCCGGGGCTGCCGGTGCTCGTCGCCGCCGTCGTGGCGATCGCGGTGGGCTGGTTCAACTGGCTCGGACGCGAGGGCGCCGCACCCGACGGCCATGCGCTGCAGACGCGTCCCGGCCATGGGGCTGATCGCGCGGGGGAGAAGGGCGTATGAGCGTGTGGAGCGCGGTGCTGCTCGCCGCCTGCATCTGCCTCGCGCTGAAGGCCTTCGGCTATCTGATCCCCGCGGAGCTGATGGAGGCGCCGCGCCCGGCGCGGATCTCGGATCTGCTCACGGTCGGGCTCCTGGCCGCGCTGGTGGCCGTGCAGACGTTCGGCGCGGGGCAGGCCGTCGTGGTGGATGCGCGCCTTCCCGCGGTGCTCGTCGCCGCACTGCTGCTGTGGCTGCGGCAGTCGTTCCTCGTCGTGGTGCTCGGCGCGGCGCTCGTGGCCGCCCTCCTGCGGTGGGCGGGTCTCGCCGCGTGACCGGGGCGCGGTCCGATCAGCGGGGCCGGCCCATAGCCGCCGCCCACTAGAATCGCGGGGTGCGCACCTGGTTCTCCCGCATCCTCTCCTGGATCGCCGCCGCTCTCGTCGGCGGCGTGTTCGGCATCGCGGGCACGATCGGGCACAGCCTGGTGTGGCTCGGCATCCCGGTCGGCATCGTCGTCGGCGCGATCGCGTGCGGCGCGATCCTCGTCGCGATCCGCGCGCTCACCCACGACCGCGGCGCGACGCTCGCGGCCGCACTCGGGATGCTGGGCATGGTCACCGTCATCTCAGGCGTGGGTCCTGGCGGATCGGTCGTCGTGGAGAACACCGTCTGGGGTCAGGTCTGGCTCTACGTGCTGGCGGGGCTGGCGCTTCTCGCGATCGCCTGGCCCCGCCTGCCGCAGGCCCGCAGGGAGCGGCCGCCCGTCCCGTCGGCGCAGGAGGAGTCCCCGCCGATCATCACCGGCGTGCCGCAGCGTGAGGAGCCCGGCACCCGCGCGTCGTAGACTGAAGCGGTGACGTATGTGATCGCTCTTCCCTGCGTCGATGTGAAGGATCGCGCCTGCATCGACGAGTGCCCCGTGGACTGCATCTACGAGGGCGAGCGCTCGCTCTATATCCACCCCGACGAATGCGTGGACTGCGGCGCCTGCGAGCCGGTCTGCCCCGTGGAGGCCATCTACTACGAGGACGACCTTCCCGAGGAGTGGCAGGACTACTACAAGGCGAACGTCGAGTTCTTCGAGGAGGTCGGCTCCCCCGGAGGGGCGGCCAAGGTCGGCGTCATCCACCACGACCATCCGATCATCGCCGCCCTCCCGCCGCAGGGCGAGCATTGAGCGTCCGCGACCTCGCCGACTATCCGTGGGATGCGGTCGTCCCGTTCCGCGAGCGAGCGGCACGGCATCCCCAGGGGCTCGTCGACCTCTCCGTCGGATCCCCCGTCGACCCGACGCCGGAGATCGTCCGTGCGGCGCTCGCGACGGCCACCGACGCGCACGCCTATCCGCAGACCGTCGGCACCCCGGCGCTGCGCGAGGCGATCGTCGCCTGGTACGCGCGCCGGCGCGGGGTCACGGGCCTCACCGTCGACGAGGTCCTGCCCACGATCGGCTCCAAGGAGCTGGTCGCCCTGCTGCCCACGCTGCTCGGGCTGGGCGAGGGCGACGTCGTCGTCCAGCCGGCCGTCGCCTATCCGACCTACGAGGTGGGCGCGGTGGTCGCCGGAGCCTCGGTCGTCCGCGCCGACGACCCGGCCGACTGGCCGGAGGGCGCGAAGCTCATCTGGATCAACACCCCCGGCAACCCGGACGGGCGCACCTGGACCGTGCCCGAGCTGGCCGCGGCGGTCGTCCGCGCGCGTGAGCTCAGCGCGGTGCTCGCGAGCGACGAGTGCTACGCCGAGCTCGGCTGGGAGGGACCGTGGGCCACGCAGTCGATCCCCTCGGTGCTCGATCCCCGCGTCACCGGCGGCAGCACGGCGGATCTGCTCAGCGTGTACTCGCTGAGCAAGCAGTCGAACCTCGCCGGCTATCGCGCCGCCTTCGTCGCCGGCTGCGCGAGGGTCGTCGGCGAGCTGCTCACCGCGCGCAAGCATCTCGGCCTCATGCCTCCGGCTCCCGTGCAGCACGCGATGGCCGTCGCCCTGGGCGACGACGCGCACGTCGCCGCCCAGAAGGAGCTCTACCGGGAGCGACGTGAGCTGCTGCGCCCTGCCGTCGAGGCGGCCGGCTTCCGCGTGGACGGCTCCGAGGCCGGCCTCTACCTCTGGGTCACGGAGGGCCAGGACGCCTGGGCGTCCATGTCGCGTCTCGCCGATCTCGGCATCCTCGCCGGCCCCGGCCCCTTCTACGGCGAGAGCTCGACACAGCACATCCGGCTGGCACTGACGGCCCCGACCGAGCGCGTCGCCGAGGCGGCGCGGCGCCTGACGAGCGCGAATCTGTAGCTTCCACCCTCCTGTGTCGCCATCTCTTGGCGGATGTCACAGTAGGCCGGTGCGCACACTAGGCTGTAAAGGCGATTCGGTCGAGATCCGACCCGGCGCACGGCGCCACTATCGACGACGACCGACACGGTCGAGACAGACGCACAAGGAGGTCCGCGTGAGCGCGACGGGAGACCAGCAGGTGAAGGCGACCCTTTCGATCGGCGGAACGACTGCGGAGTTCCCGGTGGTGCGGGGCACGGCGGGCAACGACAGCATCGACTTCTCGACGCTGACCAGGCAGACCGGCTACACGGGTCTCGACTACGGCTTCGTGAACACGGCGTCCACCAAGTCGGACATCACCTTCATCGACGGCGACCAGGGCATCCTCCGCTACCGCGGCTATCCCATCGAGCAGATCGCGAAGAACTGCAGCTACCTCGAGGTGGCCTGGCTGCTCATCTACGGCGAGCTGCCCACGCCGGCCGAGCTCGCGGACTTCGACGAGCGCATCCGCCGGCACACGCTGCTGCACGAGGATCTCAAGCACTTCTTCTCCGCGCTGCCGCACACCGCGCACCCGATGTCGGTGCTCTCCAGCGCCGTCGCCGCGCTCTCGACCTACTACGAGGGCCAGACCGATCCGAACAACCCGGAGCACGTCGAGCTGAACATGGTGCGCATGCTCGCCAAGCTCCCCGTCATCGCGGCGTACGCGCACAAGAAGAGCGTCGGACAGGCGTTCCTCTACCCGGACAACTCGCTCAGCTTCGTCGACAACTTCCTCAAGCTCAACTTCGGGGTGCACTCCGAGGTGTACGAGATCAACCCCGTCATGTCCAAGGCGCTCGAGCTGCTGCTGATCCTGCACGAGGACCACGAGCAGAACGCCTCGACGTCCACGGTGCGTCTGGTCGGCTCCACGGGCGCCAACCAGTTCGCCTCCATCTCCGCCGGCATCCACGCGCTCTCCGGCCCGCTGCACGGCGGCGCCAACGAGGCGGTGCTCACGATGCTCGGCGGGATCCGCGACTCGGGGCAGAGCGTGCAGCGCTTCGTCGAGCGGGTGAAGAACAAGGAGGAGGGCGTCAAGCTCATGGGCTTCGGCCACCGGGTCTACAAGAACTACGACCCGCGTGCGAAGCTCGTCAAGGAGGCGGCCGACGAGGTCCTTCGCGAGCTCGGCGTCACGGACCCTCTCCTGGATCTGGCGAAGGAGCTCGAGGAGATCGCTCTCGCGGACGACTACTTCAAGGAACGCCGCCTGTACCCGAACGTCGATTTCTACACCGGCGTCATCTACAAGGCCATGGGCTTCCCGACGCGCATGTTCACGGTGCTGTTCGCGATCGGCCGCCTCCCCGGCTGGCTGGCGCAGTGGCGCGAGCTGAATCTCGACCCGCAGACGAAGATCGGTCGTCCGCAGCAGCTGTACACCGGCTCGCCGGAGCGCGCGTTCCCCACGCGGTGAGCCGCGGAGACGCGAGTCGCGCGGCTGTTTCCCTCACGCGCTGCGGAGATCTCTGCCGCGGGTGCGAGAGACAGGCGCGCGCTGCAGGATCGAGCCGCGCGGATCAGCGCCCCTGCGAGCGTCCGCCCTGCCACTGGCCCTGACCGCCCTGCCCCTGCGGGCGACGACGACGCCGACGGCGTGCCGGCGGATTCGTGGCGGAGCCGGACTCGCTCGGCGCGGCGACGCGCTGTCCGGAGGCCGGGCGGGACTTCTGCTGCGGACGCTGCTGCGGCTGCACCGGAGCGGGCTTCACGTGCGGGGCCCTCTCGCCGACGAGTCCGGTCACAGCGTCAGCGGTCACCGGCTCGAGGTCGGCGGAGATCTGCGCTTTGCGCAGCAGATCCTTGACGTCGCGGCGCTGCTCGGGGAGCACGACCGTGACGACGGTGCCGGCGGCGCCGGCCCGCGCCGTGCGCCCGGAGCGGTGCAGGTACGCCTTGTGCTCGACGGGCGGGTCGACGTGCACCACGAGATCGACGTTGTCGACGTGCACGCCGCGCGCTGCGACATCGGTCGCGACGAGCACGCGGACGCCGCCGTCGGCAGGGTCGGTCGAGAACGCGCTGAGGTTGCGCTCCCTGGCGTTCTGGGACAGGTTCCCGTGCAGATCGACGGCCGGGATGCCGGCAGAGGTGAGCACCTTCGCCAGCTTCTTGGCCTGGTGCTTAGTGCGGGTGAAGAGGATGCGGCGGCCGAGGCCGGACGCGAGGTCGTTCACGAGGGCCTTCTTGCGGTCGGCGTCCTCGACGAGGAGCACCCGGTGGGTCATCTCGCCGACCGGGACGCTCTCCTCATCCACCTCGTGGCTGACCGGATCCTTCAGGAAGCGGCGGGCGAGCGAGTCGATGCCGCGGTCCAGCGTCGCGCTGAACAGCAGGCGCTGGCCGCGCTCCGGCGTGGCCGTGAGGATGCGGGTGACGCCGGGGAGGAAGCCGAGGTCGGCCATGTGATCGGCCTCGTCGAGCACGGCCACCTCGACGGCGTCCATGTGCGCGATCCTCTGCTTCATGAGGTCTTCCAGCCGGCCGGGGCAGGCCACGACGATGTCGACGCCGTTGCGGAGCGCCTGCTCCTGGGGACGCTGGCTGACTCCGCCGAAGATCGTGGTGACGCTGAGACCGGCAGCCCTCGCCAGCGGGCTGATGGTCGCGGCGATCTGCGTGGCGAGCTCGCGCGTCGGCGCGAGCACGAGACCGCGCGGGTGGCCGGGACGGCTCTTGCGTCCGGCATCGGTCAGGCGCGCCACGAGCGGCAGGGCGAAGGCGATCGTCTTGCCGCTGCCGGTGCGGCCGCGGCCGAGCAGGTCGCGGCCGGCGAGGGAGTCGGGGAGCGTGTCGCGCTGGATGGCGAACGCCTCCGTCTTGCCGTCGGCGGCGAGGACGGCTGCGAGAGGCGCGGGTACGCCGAGTTCGAGGAAGGTAGGCATGGGGATACTCCGTCGGCGCGCGGATGAAGGCGCGCGATAGCTGGGTGTGAGGTGGGCGAGGGCGCATGCTCTGTCGGGTGCGCACCTGTTCGCCGTTCGAAAGGCCAGCGGATGCTGGTGGTGGGAGCTGATCTGCTCGCTTCGGTCCTCAGAGACCCCGTGACGACGACGTAGCCGCCCGAGGGCGACCGTCTCAGTCTATCAGCATCGGCATGCCCGACCGCGCATACGGCGGCATCCGCGCGTCCTGGTCTCAGGCGTGCAGCGCCTCGTTCAGCGTCACGCCGGCGCCCGTGCGCTGTCTTGCCTCGATCGCGCCGGTGGTCGAGTTCCGCCAGAACAGGATGCCGTCGCGGCCGCTGAGCTCGGATGCCTTGACCGTGCGCCGTGCGCCGTCCGCCGTCTTCGGGGCGTCAGCGAGGACGATCTTGGACGAGGCGGTGATGTACAGTCCCGCCTCCACCACGCAGTCGTCGCCGAGCGCGATGCCGATGCCTGCGTTCGCGCCGAGGAGCGAGCGCTCGCCGATCGAGACGCGCACCGTGCCGCCGCCGGAGAGCGTGCCCATGATCGATGCCCCGCCCCCGATGTCGCTGTTCGCGCCGACCACGACGCCCTGCGAGATCCGGCCCTCGACCATCACCGGGCCCAGCGTCCCTGCGTTGAAGTTCACGAATCCCTCGTGCATGACGATCGTTCCCGGGCTGAGGTGGGCGCCGAGGCGCACCCTCGAGGCATCCGCGATGCGCACGCCCTCGGGCTGCACGTAGTCGAGCAGCCGGGGGAACTTGTCCAGCCCCTGCACCTGGATCCCCTGGCGCTGCAGGAGAGGGCGGAGACGTGCCGCATCCGCGGGGAGCATCGGGCCGGCCGTGGTCCAGGCGACGTTCGGCAGATATCCGAAGACGCCCTCCAGGTTCAGCTCGTTCGGGCGGACGAGCAGATGGGAGAGGGCGTGCAGGCGGAGATACGCGTCGGCCGTCGAAGCCGGCGCCTCGTCGAGATCGATCCGCAGCTGCACGAACTCGGTGCGCGCGTTCCTGCGGTCGTCGGACTCCGCGAGAGGCTCGTAGGCGGCGACCGCGGCCGCGGCGTCCGCCGGGTCCGGCTCGCCGGCGCCGACCTCCGCGTACCACGCGTCGAGGACCGTGCCGTCTCCGGCGATCGTGGACAGTCCGACACCCCATACCGTGCGCGCGTTGCTCATGAGGACAACGCTATCGTCCTTCGAAAGGCGCGACGGGCACCGCGGGGAGGCCCGACCGCTCATGGGGCCTGTCGAGGTGCACCGCGGCGCGCCGTAGGCTGGGGGCATGGTGCTCGATCTGACCGCGTCCTCCCTCGAACTCACCCGCGCGATCTGCGACATCCCGAGCGTCTCGGGCGAGGAGGAGACGCTGGCGGACGCCATCGAGCAGGCCGTGGCGGCGCTGGGGCACCTCGAGGTGACGAGGCACGGCAACACGATCGTCGCCCGTACGCATCTCGGCCGCCCCCAGCGCGTGGTCATCGCCGGACACGTCGACACCGTTCCGATCAATGAGAACCTGCCGGTGCGGGACGTCGACGTCGATGGCACCCCGTACCTGTGGGGGCGGGGCACGGTCGACATGAAGGCCGGCGTGGCCGTGCAGCTGAAGCTCGCCGCCGAGCTCACGGATCCCGTCGTCGACATCACCTGGATGTGGTACGACAACGAGGAGGTCGCGGCGTCGCTGAACGGCCTCAACCTGCTCTCCGCCGAGCGGCCGGACCTGTTCCAGGCGGACTTCGCCATCCTGGGCGAGCCGTCGAACGGCGAGGTCGAGGGAGGCTGCAACGGGACGCTCCGCGCCGTCGTCCGCACGCACGGCGTCCGCGCGCACAGCGCGCGCGCCTGGGTGGGGGAGAACGCGATCCACCGCGCCGCGCCGATCCTCGCGCGTCTCGCCGAGTACCGCGCCAAGGAGGTCACGGTCGAGGGCCTCGCCTACCGGGAGAGCCTCAGCGCGGTGCGCATCACCGGCGGCGTCGCGGGCAACGTCATCCCCGATCTCTGCGAGGTCGAGGTCAACTACCGCTTCGCCCCGAGCAAGACGGCTGCGGATGCCGAGGCGCACGTGCGCGGCGTGCTCGCCGGGTTCGAGGTCGAGATCACGGACGCGGCCGAGGGCGCCCGCCCCGGCCTGGACGCCCCGATCGCGCAGGACTTCGTCGCAGCGGTCGGCGCCGAGCCCCGCCCCAAGTACGGCTGGACCGATGTCGCGCGGTTCTCCGCGCTGGGCATCCCCGCGGTCAACTACGGTCCGGGCGACCCTCACCTCGCGCATCATGACGAGGAGCGGGTGCCGCTGGCGCAGATCGTCGCCGTCGAGCGCGGGCTCAGGACGTGGCTCACCGCGTCCTGATGACGGCGGCCCGCCGGTGGGCGGAGGTCCCCGTCGCGGCGCGCATCGCGATCGTCTATCTGACGGCGCGTCTGGTCACCACGGGGTTCCTGGGCCTCGCGGCGTCCCTCTCCGGTCCGCTTTCGCGGTACGGCGCCGACGCCGGCATCTCGGACTTCGTCCTCGGCTGGGATGCCCAGTGGTACTGGCTGGTCGCCGTCGAGGGGTATCCGAGCGATCTCCCGCTGACCGAGTCCGGCGACGTCGCCGAGAACGCCTGGGCCTTCATGCCCGTGTTCGCATATGCCGCGCGGATCGTCGGCTTCGCCCTCGGCTCCTGGGGCGCCGGCGCCATGGCGATCTCGCTCGTCACCGGCTACTTCGCCTGCGTCGCCCTGCACCGTCTGCTGCGGGATCGGATCGGCGCCTCCGCCGCACTGTGGGCGGTGGTCTTCTTCGCCGCGGGGCCGTTAGCCGCGCTCTTCCAGGTGGGCTACGCCGAATCGCTGTTCCTGATGATGCTCCTGTTCGCGCTGGATGCCGTGGCGCGTCATCGCTATGCGGTGGCGTATCCGCTCATCCTCCTGATGGCCTTCACGCGGCCGGGCATCCTCGCCTTCGCGCTGTACATCGGGCTGCACGGCATCCTCCGCCTCGTGCGCCGGCGCACCGAGCCGCTCCCCGTCCGCGACGTCGTGCACATCGTCCTGCTGGGCGCGCTCGCCACGGCGACGGGCTTCGCATGGCAGGTCATCGCTGGCCTCGTCACCGGGAACCCGGATGCCTATCTCGCGACCGAGCTCGCCTGGCGGCGGAACTGGGGAGTGGACGCTGCGGGCTTCATCCCGTTCGACGGCTGGGTGCAGGCCGCGCAGTTCTGGTTCGGGCGATGGGGACTTCCGGGGTGGGGGGGCATCGCGGCGCTCGTGGTGCTGGTGGCCGCCGCGGCGGCGGCCCTGCTCCTGCTGCCTGCGGTGCGACGCCTGGGGGCGGACGTCCGGCTGTGGAGCGCGAGCTATCTGCTGTACCTGCTGGCGGTCTTCTTCCCGCAGTCGTCCACGTTCCGCCTGCTCCTGCCGATCACGCCGCTGTGGGGCGCCGTCGCGGTGCCGCGCAGCCGCGCATATCGTCTCGCGGTGCTCGCCGCATGCCTTCTCGGGCAGTGGCTGTGGATCTACAACGTGTACGCCGTCGCCAACGCCTACTGGCAGGTTCCCTGATGTTCATGACGTTTCTTCCCAGTAATCGCACAGGGTCAGGCGGCTACCGATAAACTTGTCGCATACCACCGAGGAAAAGGAGCCACGATGGCAGCGATGAAGCCGAGGACCGGAGACGGACCCATGGAGGCCGTTAAGGAGGGGCGACTCATCATCGTGCGCGTTCCGCTCGAGGGCGGCGGCCGGCTGGTCGTGTCCGTGAACGATGCAGAGGCGAAGGAGCTTCACGACGTGCTGGCCGGCGTCGTGAACGCCGCCTGACGCGCTCAGGAGAAGTGCCGAGGGGGCGGAGGATCTGCGGATCCTCCGCCCCCTCGCTCGTTCCCGGGACGGCCGTCGCTAGTCGCTCTCGGCGACGCTGATCAGCTGCAGCAGGCCCTCACCCGACGAGGAGATCGAGGCGAGCACGGCGGGGGACTGCTGGGTCTCCTGGATGAGAGAGCGGAAGCCGGCGGTGACGGCGTCGCGCTGCACGGGGTCGGCGACCTTCCCGCCGGCGAGGATGCGGGGGACGAGCACGATTCCGCCGGTGCGCACCAGACGCAGGCCGTGCTCCACGTACTCCACCGCGTTCTCCGCGTCCGCGTCGACGAGGACGATGTCGTAGGAGGCCTCGTTCATGCGCGGCAGGACATCGGATGCCCGGCCGGTGATGAAACGCGCGCGGGTGGTCGGGATGCGCGCCTCGGCGAACGCCTGACGGGCGGCGGCGAGGTGCTCGGGCTCGTTGTCGATCGACGTGAGCACGGCGTTCGGCGCCCCCCGCAGCAGCCACAGGCCCGAGACCCCCGCACCGGTCCCGATCTCGACCACCGTGCGAGCGTTCACCGCTGCCGCGAGCACGGCGATCTGCGCGCCGACGAGCGCGCTGATCGGGGCCGCGCCGATCTCGTCGGCCCTGGCGCGGGCGCGGGCGATGGCATCGGGTTCGACGGTGGCCTCGCGGATGTATCGCGCGTTGGCGTCGTTCTCGCTCATGACTGCTCCCGTGCTCGTTTCCTCCAGCGTATGCGCAGGATCCTGCGTGGCCGGGCAGGCGCGGCGGGGTAGCCTTGAGCCATGAATTTCGGCCTCGATTTCGAGAAGCTGCTGGTGATCGGTGTGATCGCCGTGCTGCTGATCGGTCCCGAACGGCTGCCCCGTTATGCCGAGCAGTTCGCGAAGCTGGTGCGACGTGCAGGGGAGATGCTGCGCGATACGAGGGCGCGCGTCCAGGAGGAGATGGGGCCGGAGGCGAACGACGTCGACTGGAGGCGCCTCGACCCTCGTCAGTACGACCCGCGGCGGATCATCCGGGACGCCCTGTTCGAGGAGCCGATCCCCGCGACGACGGTGAGGCAGCCGGCGGAGGCCTCGCCCGTCGACCCCGTGATCGCGACCTCTGCGGCATCCGCGGTCCGCCCGTCGAAGACGCCGCCGGTCTTCACCCGCAGCAGCCCGCCGCCGTACGATCCCGAGGCGACCTGAGGCGCGACGCGGCTCAGGAAGACGTGCCGGCGCCGATCGACGCCCGCAGATGCGCGATGTCCGCGTCGTCGAGGAGCGCGCGAGGAAAGGCGGTGACCACGGTGGTGCCCCGCACGCGCAGCAGAGCCGCATGCCGACCGAGCTTGAAGCCGCTGAACGCGTCGTAGGCGACCTCCGACACTCCCTGCTTCGCGACGATCTCGATCCTCTCCGCGCCGACGCTGACGCGCACGACGGAGCCGGACGGCATCGCGGTGACGATGGCGCGCCGCGCGGAGGCTCTCGTGAACAGCAGCGATCCGACGATCAGGGCGACGAGGGCGAGGAGGGTGAGCGACGCCGTCGTCGCCCGCTCAGGATCGGCCGCGATGATCATCGGCAGGATCAGCGCGTTGACCACGAAGGCCGCCAGCAGGGCCGCGTAGGCGATGATCGCCAGCGGACGCGTCACCACGTAGACGGTCGCGTCGAAGGTCATTCCGCGCTGCAGCTCGGCGTCCACCTGGATCGTGCGGGGTACGGAGGTCACCACAGGATTCTGTCACGCCTCGCCGGTCGCGGTGCGGAGGGACATCGGCAGCGACCGGCCGGCCAGGCCTCGGCCCTTCTGCACGAGAGCGTCGGCGAGATCCCGGATGGCCGTCGCGGCCGCATCGGCCGGCTCTCCGATGACGACGGGCGTGCCCGCGTCGCCGCCGGCCCGCAGAGCCGGACTCAGCGGGATCGACGCGAGCAGCGGGACCTCCTCCTCCGGGGTGCTGAGGGCGGTTGCCACCTCGGCGCCCCCTCCCGACCCGAACAGGTCGACGACGGTTCCGTCCGGCAGGGTGAGGGCGGCCATGTTCTCCACCACGCCGATCACCCGCTGACCGGTCTGGCGGGCGACGAGGCCGCTGCGGATCGCGACGTCGGACGCGGCGGACTGGGGCGTGGTCACGACGACGACCTCTGCGTTAGGCAGCAGCTGCCCGATCGAGATCGCGATGTCGCCGGTCCCCGGTGGCATGTCGATGAGGAGCACGTCGAGGTCGCCGAAGTGCACGTCGGTCAGGAACTGCGTGATCGTGCGGTGCAGCATCGGGCCGCGCCAGGCGACGACGGACTCGCCGTCGCGCAGGAACATCCCGATGGATATGGTCTTCACCTCGTGGGCAATCGGCGGGATCATCAGGTCGTCGATACGGGTCGGCTGGGTCCCCGCGGGGATGCCGAGCAGCCCGGGGATGGAGAAGCCGTGCACGTCGGCGTCGACCAGCCCGACCGAGAGCCCCCTCGCGGTCAGCGCGACCGCGAGGTTCGCGGTCACGGTCGACTTGCCGACGCCGCCCTTGCCGCTGGAGACCAGGATCACCCTGGTGAGCGAATCGGGACCGAACGGCATCTGACGTGCAGGGCGTCCTTCGCGCAGCTTCTCGGTGAGCGCCTTGCGCTCCGTCGGCGTCATCACGCCCACGTCCACCCGCACCTCGTCCACGCCGGGGACGGATGCCGCGGCGCGGCGGACATCGGCCTCGATGCGATCGGCGGCCGGACAGCCGACGATCGTCAGCACGATGCCGACGTGAGCGATGGCGCCGTCCACGGTGACCTCGCGCACCATGTCGAGCTCTCCGATCGGGCGCCTGAGCTCCGGATCGGTGACGGCGGCGACCGCCGCGCGGACGTGCTCCGTCGTCATGCGCGCGGTCGCGGTCGAAGGGTCTTGACGGGCCCGGTGCGCGGCGAGGGCGCGTCGTCGTCGCCGTCCTCGAGGTCCGCGAGCAGCGCCTTCAGCTCCTGACGGAGCACATCACGGGTCACGACCTGGGAGTTGCGCTCCTCGAGGGCCATGCGCAGCGCCACGATCTCACGGGCCAGGTATTCGGTGTCCGCGAGATTGCGCTCCGCACGCTGGCGGTCCTGCTCGATCTGGACCCGGTCGCGATCGTCCTGGCGGTTCTGCGCGAGCAGGATGAGCGGCGCGGCGTAGGAGGCCTGGAGCGAGAGCATCAGCGTCAGCGCGGTGAAGCCCAGGGCCGCGTCGTCGAAGCGCAGGCCCTCGGGCAGCAGCGTGTTCCAGCCGATCCACGCCACGCAGAACAGCGAGAGGATGAGCAGGAAGGCCGGCGTCCCCATGGCACGCGCCACCCACTCCGTGAAGCGGCCGAAGCGATCGCGCGAGGTGGGACGCTGGCGTGCGGCGGTGCGGGCGAGCGGCGAGTCCAGCCCGGTGCGCGCGGGCTTCGCCATCATCGTGCACGGCCTTCCGGCGCGGCGGCGGGTTCATCGATGTCGTGCGTGCGCCAGTCGTCCGGCAGCAGGTAGTCGAGGACGTCGTCGACGCTGATCGCGCCGACCAGTCGGCGGGCGGAGTCCACCACGGGGAGCGACACGAGGTCGTAGCTGGCGAGGATGCGGGCGACCTCGGCGGCCGATGCGGTGACGGACACCGGATCCATGCTGTCGTCCACGATGGCGCCGAGCCGCTCGTGCGGCGGGTAGCGCAGCATCCGCTGGAAGTGCACGACGCCGAGGAGTCGGCCCGTCGGCGTCTCGAACGGCGGAAGGGTCACGAAGACGGCGGCGGCGAGGGCCGGGTGCAGCTCGTGGCGTCGGATGAGGGCGAGCGCCTCCGCGACCGTCGCGTCGGCCGAGAGGATGATGGGCTCCGGCGTCATCAGCCCGCCGGCGGTGTCCGGTCCGTACGCGAGCAGCGTGCGGACGTCCTCGGCCTCCTCCGGCTCCATCAGCCCGAGGAGCTGCTCCAGGCGCTTCTTCGGCAGCTGCGCGAGGAGGTCGGCCGCGTCGTCCGGCTCCATCTGATCGAGGATGTCCGCGGCGCGCTCGTCGCCGAGCCGGTCGAGGATGTGCACCTGCTCGTCTTCGGGCATCTCCTCCAGCGCATCCGCCAAGCGGTCGTCCGAGAGCTCCTCCGCGACCTCGATCATGCGCTGCTGGGGGAGATCGAGCAGCGTCGTGGCGAGGTCGGCGGCGTGCAGCTCGGAGTAGCTGGCGACGAGCTGCTCCGCGGACTGCGCCTCGCCCGGCGCACGCTGCTCCGCGACCTCGCTCCAGGTCGCGAAGGCGGTCGGTCCCTTCGCGAACGGAGAGGCGCTCGTCTTCGGCTTGCGCAGGAAGAGCTGGCTGACACCCCATTCGCCGAGACGGTTGGGCTCGATCGCCACGTCCTCGATCACGGCCGCCCCGCTGCCGTCGATGAGGGAGACGCGACGGCCGAGGAGCTCGGCGAGGACCCGCACCTCGCCGGCGCGCGGCGAGAAGCGCCGCACGTTGATGAGCCCGGTCGAGATGACCTGGCCGGAGCGGATGGAGGTCACGCGTCCGATCGAGAGGAACACTTGGCGGCGACCGGGGATCTCGACCACGAGGCCGATGACGCGAGGAGCACCGGTACTTCGGTACACGATGACGACGTCACGGACCTTGCCGAGCCGGTCGCCCACGGGGTCGAAGACGGCGCAGCCGGCCAGGCGCGCGACGAAAACCCGTTGTGTGCTCACCCGTCCAGCGTAGTCCGCAGGGCCCTGCGGAGAGGCGCGTGGGAGAATGGGACGATGAGCATGCTGAACCGTCCTGCAAGCAGCGCCGAGGTCGGCGAGATCGTCGCCTCGACGCGCGACTACCCCAGCGCGCAGAAGACGGTGTCCAAGCTCATCGCCGGCGAGGTCCCTGCGCGCGACATCGCGATCGTCGGGCAGAGCGTGCGCACGGTCGAGCGGGTGACGGGACGACTCGGCTACGCGACGGCCGCACGATCCGGCGCCGTCAACGGCATCCTGATCGGCCTGTTCCTCTCGGCCATCTTCGTCCTGGGCAATCCGGAGGCGCCGATCCAGCTGTTCCTCGGCTTCGTGCTCGTGGGCGTCGCGATCGGCATGCTCCTCAGCCTCGTCACCTTCGCGATCGTGCGGCGCAGACGCGATTTCGCCAGCGTCACGCAGCTGGCCGCCGACCACTACGAGGTGACGGTCCTGCCGGCATCCCTGGCGAAGGCCAGAGAGGTGCTCGGCGCTCAGCGCCAGGCGCCGGTGCGGCCGCCGGTGAACCTCGACGAGCCGCCCCGGTACGGCGAAAGGGTGGCGCCCGGATCAGCGCCTGCGGTCGCTCCCGCCGCCGAGCCGGTGATCCCGCCGCGTCCCGCCGACCCGGCGCCGCGGTATGGGGAGCGGATCCCCTCGGAGCCGTCTGGCCTGTCTGAGGACGGAGACGAGACCTCGTCAGGGCCGCGTGTCGAGGAGGGACGCGCCGAGGACGGCTCGGACGATCAGGGTTCTCCGCGCGAGGACACCGGCCGCGACGCATCCTGAGCCGGCTCGTGGTCGCGGAGCAGATCGACGTCCGGCTCTCGACGGGCGTCGTCCCGATCCCGGTCGCGGAGAGCGACCCCGGTGAACGCCGCGGCACGGTGATCATCGCGCACGGAGCGGGCGCGGGGATGGCGCATCCCTTCCTCCTCGGCCTCGCCGGCGCGCTCGTCGACGCCGGCTTCGCGACGGTGCGGTTCGACTTCCCGTACCGGGCGCAGGGGCGTCGGATGCCGGGCCCGGCCGCCCACGCGATCACCGCATGGAACGCCGTCGTGGATGCGGTGCGGCAGCGCACGGACGCGCCGGTGTGGGCGGCGGGCAAGTCGTACGGCGGACGGATGGCCTCCATGGCCGCGGCGGACGGCATGGACGTCGCCGGCCTCGTCTATCTGGGCTATCCGCTGCACGCCCCCGGCAGGCCGGAGAGGCTCAGGGCGGACCATCTTCCCGCGATCGCCGTGCCGCAGCTGTTCATCGAGGGCGCGAACGATCCGTTCATCCAGCCGGTGGAGCAGTTCGAGGCGGTCGTCGCGACCTGCCGTGACGCCAGGGTGGAGTGGGTCGACGGCGGCGGGCACTCCTTCGAAGTGAAGGGGCGGCGGCGCCCCGCCGAGGAGATCGGGGCGTCGCTGGCCCCGCTCGTGGCGCGCTTCGCCGGGTGACGCCGCTGCCGCGCGTCGGGCGGATCCTTCGTGCGGAATTCCTGCACATCAGCCGTCCGTCGTCGGAATCGGCGCCGTCATGACGGATCGATCGATGGGTGCAGGAGTCCGGAACGGGCGCCGTCCGTCCCATGCGACGATGGTCGGGTGACCCTCGAACGCATCGCGCTGATCTCGGACGTCCATGGCAATCTCACCGCTCTCGAGGCGGTCCTCGCGGACATCGCGCACCGGGGTGTCACGCGGATCTTCAACCTCGGCGACACCGCGGGGAAGGGACCGCGCGGCGAGGCGGCCGTACGGCGCTGCCGCGAGGTCTGCGAGGTGAACGTGCGCGGCAACTGGGACGACTTCCTGCAGGGCATCCCGGATGACGGCCCCGCGGAGATGGTGTGGTGGCGCGACGAGCTGACCGCGGAGAGCAGGAAGTGGCTCGGAGGTCTGCCGTACAGCCACGATCTCGAGCTGAGCGGGCGCCGCATCCGCCTGTTCCACGCTTCGGCGCAGAGCCCGCACGTGCGGGTGCACTTCCACCACACGCCCGAGCAGTTCGCGGACATGTTCGAGAACACGGAGATGACGGGCGACGGGCCGCAGCCGGAGGTCGTCGGCTACGCCGACATCCACGACGCCTACATCGAGTCCTTCGAGGGCCGCACCCTGTTCAACATCGGCAGCACGGGCAACCCGCTGGACGAGCCGACGCCGTCCTACGTGATCCTCGAGGGCGGCTCATCGCCGGAGGACCCCTTCGGCATCCAGTTCGTGCGCGTGCCGTATGACGTCGAGGCGGAGATCGCCGTCGCCGAGGATCTCCGGATGCCGACGCGCGACGTCTGGGCGGTGGAGCTGCGCACCGCGGTCTACCGCGGGCGGCAGTGATGCCGGGTCTCCATCATGTCGAGGTGTGGATCGCCGAGCGTGAGCAGGCGGACGTCTGGCGCTGGCTGCTCGACGAGCTGGGCTTCACCCTCGTACAGGAGTGGGCGGAGGGGGTCTCTTGGGGCGCGGACGGCGCCTACCTGACGCTGACGACGTCACCGAACCTCACCGCGGGACACGACCGCAGGCGCGCGGGCGTGAATCATCTCGCGTTCCGCGGAGGCACGAGCTCCGAGGTGGATGCCGTCATGCGGGCCGCGCCCGCGCACGGCTGGGCGCCGCTCTACGCGGAGCGCTACCCGCACGCGGGAGGGCCGGATCATTACGCCGGCTGGCTGGAGAACGCGGCCGGATTCAAAGTCGAGATCGTCGCGCAGTGATCCCCGCCTGCCAGAGGCCCAGACCGGGGGCCGGTAGGGTGACCCTCATGCCTCTCGCCCTCGTCACCGGCGCTGCACGCGCGAACAGCATCGCCGCCGGCATCGTGCCGCGGCTCGTCGCCGACGGCTGGGAGGTGGTCACCAGCGATCTCTCGGATGCCGACGTGCCGTGCGATCTGTCGACCCGCGAGGGGCCGCAGGAGCTCATCGGCGCCGTTGTGGGAGCGCGGGGTCCGATCACGGCCCTGGTGCTCTCCCATGCCCACGACGTCGAGTCCGGCATCCTCGACACCACCGCCGAGAGCTTCGACCGGCATCTGGCGGTCAACGCGCGGGCGAGCCTGCTGCTGATCGCCGCGTTCGCGCGACAGATCCCGGACACCGGGGGAGCGGTGGTCGCGCTGACGAGCGATCACACCACGGGAAACCTGCCCTATGGCGCATCGAAGGGAGCCCTCGACCGGCTCGTGATCTCCGCCGCACGAGAACTCGGCCCGCTCGGGATCTCGGCGAACGTGCTCAATCCGGGCCCGATCGACACCGGCTGGATGGAGCCCGGCTTCGCCGAGGCCCTCGTCCCCGCGCATCCGCTCGGACGCATCGGCACGCCGGCGGACGTCGCCGCCTTCGTCTCGTTCCTGGTCTCGCCCGAGGGGCGCTGGGTGTCGGGCCAGCTCCTGCACGCCGACGGCGGCTTCTCCGCGCGCTACTGAGCGGCGAGCTCCGGATCCGACAGCAGCCGGTCCATGGTCGAGAGACCGAGCCGGCTCATCGTGGGATTCGCATCGGCGTAGTACCACCCCAGGCCCATCGCCTGCTGCAGAGCCCACGCGGCGCCGCGCAGCCACTCGGTCTCCTCGACCTCCAGGGCTCGTCTCAGGCGGGCGCGACGGGGTGCATCGAAGAGGTGCCAGGCGGCGACGAGGTCGAGCGCGCGGTCGGCAGGGCCGAAGGATCCGCTGTCCAGGACTCCCGCCAGCCGTCCGTCCCGCACGAGCAGGTTCGGCGGGGTCAGGTCGCGGTGCGACATCGCGACGGCGTCCGTCGCTCCGAGTCCGCGCAGCCGCGTCCAGAGAAGGCGCGCCCTTCCCCCGTCGAGCAGTCCTGCGCTGCGCAGGAAGCACTCCGCCATCCACTCGTCGTGGTCGCGCAGATCGCCGCCCCGTCCCCGGCCGTCGAACCGGCGATCGCCGACGGGGATGCTGCGCAGAGCGGCCACCAGCCGGGCGATGTCGTCGGCCAGTGCGTCCGACTCCTCGAGTCCGTCCGGCGTGGCCGGAGCGCCGTCCACCCAGGTCTGCAGGCTCCACGCCGTCGCGCACTCACCCGTCGGAACGCCCACCCCGATCGGCTCCGGCGCCGGGAACGGGCTCGCCGCCGCGAACTCGCCCATCGCGCGGGCCTCCTGCCGCAGCTCCTCGACCGGAACGGGGGCGAAGGGGAAACGGGCGACCAGATCATCGCCGACGCGGAACAGCGCGTTCATCGTGCCCGCGGAGGGGAGCCGGCGGACGGGCAGGACGCTCAGCTCGGGGAACTGCGCGCCGATCAGACCGGCGGCGGTTGCTTCATCGACGCTCATGCGAGCGAGGGATAGCCCAGACCGTCGGGCGTCCGGACGGCGTGTCGTGCGGAGACACGCCATCGAGGCGTCAAACGATCCGGGTCTGCCGACAATGGAACCTCGTTCAGGCCTGGACGCGGGCGATCCAGGCCTCGACCTCGTCCGCCGTGCGGGGGATCCCCGCCGAGAGGTTCACAGGGCCATCGGCCGTCATGAGGATGTCGTCCTCGATGCGCACGCCGATGCCGCGGTACTCCGCCGGCACGGTGAGATCGTCGATCTGGAAGTACAGCCCAGGCTCGATCGTGAACACCATCCCCGGCTCGAGGATGCCGTCGTAGTACATCTCGCGGCGGGCTTGAGCGCAGTCGTGCACATCGATGCCGAGATGGTGCGAGGTGCCGTGCACCATGTATCGGCGGTGCTGGCCGCCGGCATCCGCATCCAGAGCCTCATCGGCCGTCACGGGCAGCAGCCCCCAGGCGGCGGTGCGCGCGGCGATCACGGCCATCGCGGCCTCGTGCACCGCGCGGAACGGCACACCGGGCCTCGCCGCGGCGAAGGCGGCGTCCGCGGCCTCGCGCACCGTCTCGTACACGCGGCGCTGCACCTCGGAGAAGACGCCGTCCACCGGCAGCGTGCGGGTGATGTCCGCGGTGTACAGGCTGTCGGCCTCGACACCGGCATCCACGAGGATGAGGTCGCCCGGCACGACCGTCCCGTCGTTGCGGGTCCAGTGCAGGTAGCAGGCGTGCGGTCCGGATGCGGCGATCGTGTCGTAGCCCTCGCCATTGCCCTCCTCGCGGGCGCGGCGGTGGAACACGCCCTCCACGACGCGCTCGCCGCGTGCGTGCGCCACCGCCGAGGGCAGGGAGCGGATGATGTCGTCGAAGCCGGCGGCCGTGGCCTCCACGGCCCGACGCATCTCGGCGATCTCGTACTCGTCCTTCACGAGCCGCAGCTCCGAGACGAAGCGGGCGAGCTCGGCATCCTCGATCGTCACGTCGTCGTCACCGGCGACGAAGGCGGCGAGGTGGTCCGTGGGGACCGCGAGGTCGGCGGCGACGCCGGCCAGGGACGGACGAGGGCCGATCCAGAACTCCCCGACGGTCGCGTCGGCGTAGAACTCGGTCGTCGTGCGGTCGGCGCGCTCGCGGAAGTAGAGCGTGACGTCGTGGCCGGCCTCCGTCGGCTCGAAGACGAGGACCGAGTCCGGCTCGGAGTCCGAGGCCCACCCGGTCAGATGCGCGAACGCCGAATGCGCACGGAACGGGTAGTCCGTGTCGTTGCTGCGCTGCTTGAGCGATCCGGCGGGGAACACCAGGCGCTTGCCGGGGAAGGCCGCCGACACCGCTGCACGCCTGGCCGCCGCGAACGGCGCCTGCGCACGCGCCGCCGGGAGCGTCTCAGGGCGCTCTGCCCAGCCGGTGGAGATGGTGTCGAGGAATCCTCGGGGGAACGGCTGCCTGCGGTTGGTCACGACGGTCTTCGCCGCGTCCTCCTCGGTGGCCTGGGTGATCGTGTCGCCGGTGCTCATGCCTTCCAGTCTCTCACCCTCCGCCCGTGCGGGGGAGTGCGGCGTAGGCTGGTCGAATGCCTCCGGAGACGACTGCCGCCGCCCGCCCGTCGGCCGCGATCACGATCCTCATCGACGCCGTCCTGGTCGTCGTCTTCTGCCTCATCGGGCGGCTGTCGCACTCCGAGGGGGTCTTCGGGGACGTCGTCGGCCTCTTCGGGACGATCTGGCCGTTCCTGGCCGCCCTCATCGCGGTGCACGCCGTGGCGCTGGCCGTGGGGGTCCCCGCGCAGCGGATCGTCCCCGGCGTGCTCGTCTGGCTGGTGACCGTGGCCGGCGGCATCGGGCTGCGCGCGCTGGCCGGTCAGGGGACGGCGACGGCCTTCGTCGTCGTGGCTGCGCTCACACTCGCGCTCTTCCTGCTCGGCTGGCGCGTGATCAATCTCCTGGTCCAGCGGCGGCGCGCGGTCTGAGCGGCGTACCGAACTCCTGCATCTCGGCCGCGCGGAGACGCAGTCCCGTGCCGCAGGGACGAGGGCGCACGAGAAGTGCAGGAGTTCGGCGCATGCGGGTGTGCCGCTGCGGGCGTCAGCCCTCTGCGCCGGCCGGGTCGAGCTGCACGACGAGGCCGCGGTGGTCGCTGCCGCCGGCGTCGAGGACGATCGAGCCCGTCGGCTCCCAGTTCTGCGAGGCCATGATGTGGTCGATGGGCGCGCCGACGAGCTCGGGGAGCGATGCCGGCCACGTCGCCGTCGCGCCGTTGCCGGTTCGCGCGGCGACATCGCGGCAGTAGCCCATGTCGCCGCCGCCGACGCCGAGCGAGGCCATGTGGTCGATCGTCGCGTTGAAGTCCCCGGCGAGGATGAAGTCGCCCTCCGGGCACTGGTCCGCGATCCAGCTGAGATCCGACTGCCAGGCGGCCATGTCCTCGACCCGCGGCGCGACGGCGTGGACGGCCACGACGGTCGGGCCGTCGCCGTCCACCGGCATGACGACGGCGCTCGGCACCGAACCGGTGTTGCTGGAGCCGTCGCTGGACGACGCGATCACGGAGTAGTCGCCCAGATCGGGGGAGATCAGGATCGTGGTCTGCCACGCCTGCGGTCCGTTCTCCACGTCGGGGTTGAACTGCACGTGGTGGACCCACATCGGATGCCCCTGCTCCCGCAGCATCACCGCGATCCGGGATCCCACCGATTCGGCGGTCTCCGGAAGGGCGACGACGTCGGCGTCCTGCGCGAGGATCGAGCTCGCGATGTCCTCCGCGGAGATCGCCTCTCCGGCGGTGTTCCAGGTCAGCACCCGGATGCTGTCCGCCCCCTTGGCGGGCAGTGCATCGCCGCCGAATCCGCGCAGCGCGCCGACCGCCGCGGTCGCCGCAGCGCCGAGGAGCGCGACGATGAGGATGGAGGCGGCGAATCCGCGCAACGGCTTGGCCAGCAGCAGCAGGAGTGCGAGGACCGCGATCACGAGGAACGCCAGCAGCACGGTTCCGCGCACGGCGACGAGCTGAGCGAACGGGAACGTCTGCTCGAGGCGGAAGAACTGCGGCCACACCACGACCGCCGTCGCGATGGCGAACAGGACGGTCAGCAGGATCCCCAGTAGTCGGAACATCGCCTCCGAGCCTATGTGCAGCTGCTATGAATCGCCCTGCAACGCAGTGAGAGCCTCCTGCGCGAGCTGCAGAGCGCCGTGGGCCGGAGGCCGGTCGATCAGCAGCACGTCGAGGCCGGAGCGGAGCCGCACCTCTTCCCGGATCCGTTCCGCATGGCCCGGCTGGTGCATCGCCACTCCACCGCCCATCACGACGACGGATGCGTCGGGGCTGACCCTGCGGGCCTCGCCGATCAGTCCGACGGTGTGCTGCAGTGCGCTCCGGACGGCATGCGCCGAGGCCGTCGAGCCGTGCTCCTCGGCGGTGAAGACGGCGTCGGCCCAGCCCGCCCACGATGAGGCCTCCGAGCGCTGCATGAGGTCGACGACGTCCCGGAGCGTGCGTGCGCCGGTACGGGAGAGGAGCGCGTCGAGGAGCGGATCGGCCTCGGCGCGGCGTGCGTCCGTGAGCGCCCGCACGGCGTTGCGGACGATGCCCCACGCCGAGCCGTCGTCGCCGACGAGCCAGCCCCAGCCGCCGAGATAGGACGCGGCTCCGCCCCGCTGCCGCACCACGACGATCGAACCGGTGCCGAGGACGACGTTGATCGCGTCCGGAGCGCCCATCGCGCGGCCGAACAGCTCGGCGTCGTTGACGACGGCGACCCGTGCGCCGACGAGCGCCTGGACCTCCCGGCGAAGGCCCTCGCACTCGGCATCCGAATCGCATCCGTGTGCGCCGATGGCCACGGAGGCGACCGGACGCCCGGTCGCCTCCGTGATCGACGCGACGAGTCGCGCGCGTTCAGGGAAGGTCGCCCGGTTCCACTCCGCGCCCTCGATCATGCGCTCTGCGACGGGCGCACCGGCCCGCGGACGGTAGGCGACGTGAATCTTCGTGCCGCCGGCGTCGATCCCGAGCAGACCGGCGTCTGCGCTCACGGGCGGATCGCGTTCTCGTAGAAACGCAGGCAGATCTCGAGGGTCTGCCTGGCGGAGCGGACGTCCGCCGGAGGCCGTGCTCCCTCGGTCACGGCGCGCACGAGGACGTCGAGCGTGTCGAAGGTGTCGCTCGGGGTCGGCGCCGACGACCACTCGCCGTCGCGCCAGACCTCCAGCATCCCGCGGCGGGTGTCGGCGTGCACCGAACCGGCTCTGCCGACCAGATGCATGCTGGTGAACGAGTCCCCGCCGTTGCCGAGCCAGGTGTCCTCGACCGTGACGATCGCACCCGACGCGAGCGCGAAGACGGCGTGGCCGTAGTCCTCGACGCCGAGATCGGAGTGACGGCTGTTCGAGACGATGCCGCCGACGGACGCGATCGGGCTGTCGAAGAGCCAGTTCATCCGGTCGATCTGGTAGACGGCGTGGTCGATCCATCCTCCGCCCGGCGCCCGTTCCGGGTCGGTCCACCAGCTGGCCCCTGTCGCGCCCGGCCATGGCGCAGGGACGGCGCTGTGCATCGAGAAGGTGCCGCTGACGAGCTCCCCGATGCTCCCGGAGTGCACGATCTCCGACAGCGCCAGGGCGAGCGGAGAGGTGCGTCGTGCCTCGCTCGGCACGAACACGACGCCCGCGGCGTCCACGGCCTCGACCACGGCATCCGCCTCGCGGAGCGTCATGGCGAGCGGCTTCACGGCGACGATGTGCTTGCCGGCACGTGCGGCGGCGATGCACAGCGACGGACTCCGATCCACGCTCGTGAAGCAGGCGACCGCATCCACGGACGCGTCCGCGATCGCGGCGTCGAAGTCCGTCGACCAGGCGACGCCGAGCTCTTCGGCGACCTCTCTGGCGCGATCGGCGTCCGCGTCGACCACCACGACCAGCTCGGATGCCGGATGGGCCGTGACGGCGCGGGCGAAGGGGAGGGCGGCGTACCAGTGATCGAGGCCGAGCACGGCGATCTTCAACGGCATGGGAAGTCCTTTCAGAAGGTGGTCGTCAGCTCGACGACGCGGCTCTCGCCGGCGGACACCTCGACCGCCAGCATGATCTCGAGTGCGTGACGCGCGTGCTCGGCGCTCAGCACCGGCCGACGCCCCTCGCGGAGGCACTCCGCGAGATGACCGACCATGAGGGCGCGTCCGTACACGGCCCTGCGGGTGTTCTCCGCGAGCGGCGCATCGCCGTGCACCCATCCGTCGACGCCGGGCTCGAGGTCGGTCCGGTACATCTCGAGATCGTCCCGTCCCGGCTGGAGGATGTTGATCACGCCCTCGCGTCCGAAGATCTCGATCTTCGGACCGGTGTGCACGTGCAGGTTGTACGTGCCGTCGATCACGGCGAACACGGCGTCGCCGAAGTCCAGCATGAACAGGTTGTTGTCGGAGATGCCGACCGGGATCTCGAGACCGGCGAACGGTCCGTCGCCGCGCACGGTCCGCACGGCGTCGGTGATGCCGGAGAACGCGACGACGCGCTTCGCGGGGCCGAGGATGCCGGTGATCTCGTGTATGCCGTACACGCCCATGTCCAGCAGGGGACCTGAACCTTCCTGGTAGAACCAGGTCGGATCGGATTCCCAGCCGCGAGGCCCCCCTCCCGGCCCGGCATGGCTGCTGTGCACTCGGGCGAAGGCGATCCGTCCGATCCGCTCGTCGCGCACGAGCTCGGCGGCCTTCGCGTACGGCTCGTGCAGCATGTCCGGCGGTGCGCAGACGATCAGCAGGTTCCGCTCATCGGCCCGGCGGATGAGGTCGTCCGCCTCCTCGAGCGTCGCGGCGAGGGGCTTCTCGGTCACGAGATGCAGCCCTGCGTCGAGAACCGTCTTCGAGGTCTCGTAGTGGAGCGGGATCGGCGTCAGATTCACGATCGCATCGATCCCGCCGGCCGCGATCATCTCGTCGAGCGCGGCGTACGCGTACGGGATCCCGTACTCGGCGGCCACGGACTGCGCGCGATCGACGACCACGTCGGCGATGGCGACGACGTCGATGAGCCCGTCGTACCTGCTCAGATTGGGGAGCACGCCGTAGGAGGCGGTCGCGATGCCGCCGCTTCCGAGCACTCCGATGCGTAGCGGTGCTGATGATGTGGACATGCGCTCCTCGACTTCCGAAATGAACTATCAGGAATATTGCCAGATAAAACGAGGGAGAGAGAAGGGCAAACCTGGAATAGCTCCTTGTAAACATCATGTTTCCTGCGAGATTTCCGCTTGCGTGGTTGCGAACTGTCAGGGATCCTTGCAATACTGCTCGCACGGATTCGGCAGAGAGGCGATGACATGGTGACCAAACGCACCCCCGCTTGGCTGGGCGACGAGAACGCCGCGCACGCGCTGACCTCGGTCATCGATCGCGGCCCGCTCAGCCGCAACGGCATCGCGGGACTCACAGGGCTCTCGAAGCAGACCGCCGCGCAGATCGTGGCGCGGCTCGAGGAACGCGGTCTCATCGTCGGCGTCGGCGAGGAGGCCGCCAGCAGAGGCCCTTCGGCGGCTCTCTACGGCGTCCGCGACGACCTCGTCTACGGCGTCGCGGTCAACGTCGACCAGCAGGGTGTGAGCTCCAGCGTCGTGGACGTGCTCGGACGTTCGCGCACGATCGCGCACGAGTCCGCGAACGGCATCGGGTCGGATCGCAGCGCAGCGAAGGACGTCGCCCGCGCGGTCCTGCGCGCCTGCCGAGAGGCGGATGTGGATCTGTCCCGCGTCGGTCACGTCTGCATCGGGGTTCCCAGCAGCGTCGATCCCCGGTCGGACGAGCTCAGCTCCGTCGAGGCGTTGCCCGGCTGGTCGCGCAGCCATGTGCGCAGCCAGATCGAGGATGCGCTGGGATGCCGCGTGCGCATCGACAACGACGTCAATCTCGCGGCGGTCGCCGAGCGGAAGACCGGCGGATACGCCCCGGACGGCATCACCGCGCTGATCTGGATCGGCTACGGCATCGGCCTCGCGCTCGACATCGGCGGACGCGTCATGCACGGCGCCTCGGGAGGCGCAGGCGAGATCGGGCATCTCCCCGTCTCCCGTGCGCTCGTAGCCGGGGTGGAGGAGAACCTCGACATCGAGGACATCGTCGGCGCCGCCGCGCTCGAGCGACTGGCGCGGGAGCACGATGAGCCCGACCTGACCTTCGATCGCATCCTCGAGGGCGCACCGCTGCCCGTGCGGGTCGCCGAGGCCCTAGCGCCCCGGCTCGCCCATGCGGTGATCCCCGTCCTCGGCGTGATGGATCCCGACCACGTCGTCTTCGGCGGACCGGTCGGCAAGGCGGGCGGGGCGACCCTCGCCGAGCTGACCCGCACCGCGATCCGGAACCGCACACGCTGGGACCCGGCGGTCGGGGTCACCCGCGTCGACGGGGATCCGGTTCTCCAAGGCGCGCTCGAGGTGCTGAGGGTCGACCTCCGCGAGGACCTCGGCGCGCGCGCCAGGACATCCGAGGAGAGCGACCGCGAGGCCGCCCTGGAACGGAGTCTGCGCGCCGTGCAGTAGCACCGGCGGATCCCCGCACACGTCGCCGTCCACGGTGACGTGCGCTTGCAGTGCCTGAAACACCCCACACCCACACACCGAAAGGGAATGCCATGAAGCGCACTATGAAGCGCACCACCTTCGCCGCTCTCGGCACCGTCGTCGCCATCGTCCTCGCGGGCTGCTCGGCGGGCGGCGGCGAGGAGGTCGCCGAATCGGCGCCGCCCGCCGATGAGCTCAGCGGGACCGTGTCCCTGTGGCACCACTACTCGGATCGCGAGGCGGAGGTCATCCAGAGCGCCGTCGACGATTTCGAGAAGGCCTATCCGAACGTCGACGTGGAGGTGAGCTCCGGTCAGGAGGACACCAAGATCGCGCAGGTCGCCGCGACCAGTTCGAAGGTGGACGTCATGATCACGAACCTGAACGACACGCTCGGGACGCTCTGCAAGTCGATGGTGGACCTGCAGCCGTACATGGACCGCGACGATGTGTCGGACGCGGACTTCCAGCCGGTCTTCGCCGATGCGACGACCTTCGACGGCAAGCGGTGCGCCCTGCCGACGACCTCCGACGTGTACGGCCTCTACTACAACACGGAGATGCTCGCGGCGGCCGGATACACGACGCCGCCGACCACGCTGCAGGAGCTCGAGGACATCGCGCTCGATCTGACCACCTACAACGCCGACGGCTCGATCAAGACCCTGGGCTTCAACCCGCTCATCGGCAACGGGCAGATGACGCCCGCGACCTTCGGCCAGGCCGCGGGCGGAGCCTGGATGGAGGACGGCGAATCGGTGATCTCGCAGGACGATCAGTGGAAGGACCTGATCTCCTGGCAGAAGGACTTCGTCGACGAGATCGGCTACGACAGGCTGAAGACCTTCGCCGCCTCCTCCGGAGACGAGTTCTCGGCGGACAACTCGTTCCAGAACGGTCGCGTCGCGATGGTCCTCGACGGCGAGTGGCGGGTCGCCTTCATCCAGGACCAGGCGCCGGACCTGACCTATGACACGGCGCCGTTCCCCGTCCTGGAGGGCAGCGGTCAGACCCTCGGCGGCGGATACGCCGGGGGCGCGAGCATCGGGATCAGCGGCAAGTCCGCGAACAAGGAGGCGGCCTGGGCGCTGCTGAAGTTCCTCGCCGCCGACACGGGGGCCGCCGTCGACATCGCCAACGGGTTCAAGAACATCCCGACGCTGAAGGCGGCGGCGGATTCGGCGGACCTCGAGGTCCCGGACCCGTACCGCACGTTCATCGACGTCTCGGGCGATCCTGCCACGGCCACCTCTCCCGTCACGGCGATCGGCTCGACCCTGACGCAGGGCTTCGCGACCTTCTGGGCCGACTACCAGTCCGGCGAGGCGGACGAGGCTGCGCTCGAGGCGGGGCTGAAGCAGGTGGACGAGGACATCGACAACGCGCTGAGCCTGCGCGGGGCCAAGTGAGCGGACCCGTGCCGGAGACCGTCCTTGACCGCCCCGGGGGTGCGGGCGCCCGCCCGCGCCTCCGGGCCCCCGGCGCTCCGCGTCGCCGTCGCGCTCCGCGCTGGGCGATGCTGTCGATGATCGTGCCCGCCGCCATCGGGCTCGCCGTCTTCTTCGTGTACCCGCTCCTCGCGAACATCTACTTCTCGTTCACGAGCTTCGACCTCGTGAGCGATCCGATCTGGATCGGCCTGCGCAACTACGAGTACATGTTCACGCAGGACAGCCGCGTCGGCACGGCGGCGCTGAACACGCTGTGGTTCGTCGTCATCCTCGTGCCGGTGCGGATCCTGTGCGCGTTGGGGATCGCCCTGCTGCTGACCCGCCGCAAGCGCGCCAGCGGCGTCTGGCGCACGCTGTTCTACGTCCCGGCGCTCGTCCCGCCGGTCGCGAGCGTCGTCGCGTTCGTGTTCCTGTTCAACCCGGGATCCGGACCGGTGAACACCCTGCTGCGCCAGCTCGGCATCGCCGGCCCGCTGTGGTTCAACGATCCCGCGCTCTCCAAGCCGTCCCTGCTGCTGCTGGGCATCTGGATGATGGGCGACGTCATGGTCATCTTCCTCGCCGCTCTGCTCGACGTGCCCCGCGATCAGTACGAGGCCAGCTCGCTCGACGGCGCGAACGCCGCACAGCGCTTCCGCTACATCACGATCCCCAACATCGCTCCGGTGCTCATGTTCTCGCTCGTCACCGGCATCATCGCCGCACTGCAGTACTTCACCGAGGCTGCCGTCGCATCCTCCGTCGCGAACGGCAAGACGGGCATCGGATCGGGCGTGGACGCGCTGATCGGCTACCCGAACGACTCCCTGCTCACCTTCACGCAGTGGATGTACGTGCAGGGCTTCTCGAGCTTCCAGCTCGGCTACTCCGCCGCACTGGCCGTGGTGCTGTTCATCGTCGCGGCCGCCGTCATGGCTCTGCTCGTGCGCCGCATGGGCGCCTTCACCGGAAGGGGAACCCGATGACCGCCCGCAAGGCCCTCGGCTGGATCGGGGAGCACGCTCTGCTCGTCGCGCTGGTGATCGTCTTCGTGATGCCCATCGTGTTCGTCGCGCTCACCTCCTTCATGGGCTCGCATCAGACCCTCACCGGGGCGCTGTGGCCGCAGCCGTGGCAGGGCGACAACTATGCCAAGGCCTTCACCTCGGCACCTCTGCTGCTCTGGTTCGGCAACTCGCTCCTGTACGCGACGCTGTCCACGGCGTTCATGCTCGTCTCGTCCGTTCCCGTGGCTTACGTCCTCGCCAAGCATCGGTTCCGCGGCGACAGCATCCTCTTCTTCCTCGTGATCATCGCCATGCTGCTCCCGCCGCAGGTCACGCAGGTGCCGCTGTACGTCATGTGGTCCGGGCTCGGTCTCACCGGCACGCTGTGGCCGCTGATCCTCCCGCACCTGTTCGGCAGCGCGTTCTCGATCTTCCTGCTGCGTCAGTTCTTCGTGTCGCTGCCGACGGAGTACATCGACGCCGCCAGGATCGACGGCAACGGGGAGTGGGGGATCCTGCTGCGCGTGATCGTGCCGATGGCGAGACCCGGCATCGCCGCGGCATCCATCTTCACCTTCTTCGCCTGCTGGAACGACTACTACGGCCCGCTCCTGTACGCCTCCGAGGACACCGACAACTGGACGGTCGCGTACGGCCTCGCCAGCTTCCACGGCTCGCACTCCACCGACTGGGGAGTCATCATGGCCGTCACGGTCCTCGCCACCCTCCCGGTCGTCGTCATCTTCTTCTTCGCTCAGCGGACCTTCGTCGAAGGGATCACGCTGACCGGGGTCAAGGGCTGACGCGCACATCCGCCATCCATCAGAAGGAGAACACCTTGTCTCAGGACACCCTCGGCGTCGGCATCGTCGGCGCCGGCTTCATCGCCCGCTTCCACGTGCGATCGTGGCAGAGCATCCGCCACTCCGACATCGTCGGCGTCTCCTCGCGCACGCTCGCCTCGGCCGAGAAGCTGGCCAGGTATGCCGAGGAGATCGGCGTAGGCGGCGACGTCGCCGCCTACGGCGACGTCGCCGCCCTCGTGCAGGACCCGCGCGTCGACGTCATCTGGGTGCTCACGCCGAACGAGACGCGCGTCGAGGTGATCGAGGCGATCTGCGCGGAGGTCGTCGCCGGCCGCGGGAGTCTGCGCGGCATCGCCGTCGAGAAGCCGCTCGGGCGCAATCTCGCGGAGGCCCGTGCGGTCGCCGCCGCGGTGAAGCGGGCCGGGCTGCTGCACGGGTACCTGGAGAACCAGGTGTACGCGCCGCGTCTCACGCGCACGAGGGATCTGGTCTGGGCGCGCGGGGCGGCGGCATCGGGCTCCCCGTACCTCGCTCGATGCATCGAGGAGCACTCCGGGCCGCACTCGGCGTGGTTCTGGGACAGCGAGCTGCAGGGCGGCGGCGTGCTCAACGACCTGATGTGCCATTCGCTCGAAGCGGGTTGCTTCCTGCTGACCCCGCCCGGCGTCGACTCCGACGAGTGGCTGACGCCGGTGTCGGTGTCGGCGACGATCGCCTCGCTGCGCTGGGGACGGGACCGCTACGCCGCCAAGCTGGAGGAACGCCACCCCGGCGTGCAGGATTACCGCGACACTCCCTCGGAGGACTACGCGAGCGCGACCTTCACGTTCGTGAACGGCGACGGCGAGCCCGTCATCGTCGAGGCCACCACGTCCTGGGGATATGTCGGAGCGGGCATGCGGCTGTCGTTCGAGCTGCTGGGGCCGGAGTACTCGATGTCCGCGAACTCGCTCACCGGCGACGGGCAGGTGTTCCTCTCCCGCGATCTCGATCAGGATGCCGGCGAGGACATGCTGGAGAAGCAGATGGCAGAGCAGGGCCTCATGCCGGTGATCGCCGACGAGCCGGCGTCCTATGGCTACGTCGCGGAGAACACCCAGCTCGTGCGGATGTTCCGCGCGGGCGAGCAGCCGCTGGAGTCGCTGGACTCCGGCGTCTCGGTCACCGAGATGCTGATGGCCGCCTACTACGCCGCGGAGACGCAGACCGTGGTGCGGTTCCCGGTGGATCTCGAGGACTATGTGCCCGCCGTCGCCCGTCGCGAGTGGCGTCCGCGCGCGCAGCTGGCCGGGATCGTCGCAGCGCGGAAGGGCGAGTGATGAGCACCCAGATCTTCTATGAGGAGGGCCGCGTCCGTCAGCTCGAGGCGCTCGCCGCCACGGTCGAGCGCCTGGCCGGGACGAGCGCATCGCTTCAGGGCGCCCGCGAGGTCGCGCTGATCGGCATCGGCGCCAGCTTCGCGGCGCTCGCGACCCCGTTGCACACGCTGCGCTCCGGCGGCGTCAAGGCGTGGCGCTCGGACTGCTCCGACCTCCCGGCCGTCCCGCTGGAAGCTCCGGAGCGCGTCGTGGCCGTCTCCCAGGGCGGGCGCAGCGTCGAGACGCACGACGTCGTCCGCCGGCTGACGGATGCCGGAGCCAGAACGCTCGCGATCACGAACGCCGAGGGCAGCCCGCTCGGAGACGCCGCCGGCGATGCGCTCACCCTCGGCGGCGCCGCGGACAGCCGCGTGTCGACCGTCGGCTTCTTCACGACCTACTCGGCTCTCGCGATCCTCGCCGAGCGAGCCGTGGGCGTCACGGCGGAGACGGACTGGGCGGAGCTGCCCCGCATCATCCGGGATGCCGTCGCCGAGGCGACGCCGACGCTGAAGGCGTATGCCGCCGAGCAGCTGACCGCCGGCGCAGTGGACGTCGTGGCGTCGGCCGCGCAGCTGACCGTCGCGGAGGCGGTGGCGCTGCTGTTCCGGGAGGGACCGCTGGTGCCGGCATCCGCGTACGGGACCAGGGCCTATCTGCACGGGCCGATGGACGTCGCCGGCCACGGCACCTCCCACATCGTGGTCGGTGGCGCCCGCGAGCAGCAGCTCGCGGACCAGCTCGAGGAGAACACCGCGGCGACGCTGTTCCTCGCAGGGCGCGAGAGCCTGCGCGCCGGACACCCCTACGAGGTCCCCGTCCCTGCCGGGCTCACCGAGGGGCAGCGGGCGCTCGTCTCGGTCGCGATCCTGCAGCAGCTCGTGTCGGAGACGGCGGCCGTGCGCGGCAATCCCGTCGATGACGCCGTCTTCGTGCGACAGGACACCAAGCTGGCGCCGAGGACCTGAGGACGGCGATACGCTCGGAGGATGACGGGTGCGCAGCTGTTCCACGGTCCGAGCGACCTGCATCTGCACTCCAACCACTCCGACGGCACCGAGAGCCCGCGGACGGTGGTCGAGCAGGCAGGCGCCCACGGCGTCCGCACGCTGGCCCTGACCGATCACGACCGGACGACGGGGTGGTCGGATGCCGGCGATGCGGCGGTGTCGCTGGGCATGGCCTTTCTGCCCGGGATGGAGCTGTCGGCCAAGCACGAGTGGCGCAGCGTGCACGTCCTCGGCTATCTCTTCGACCCGGACCATGCGGCGCTGGTGGCCGAGACGGATCGCATCCGCAGCGACCGGCTCGGCCGCGCCGAGCGCATCGTCCGCAATATCGGCCGCGACTACGATCTGCACTGGGACGACGTCCTGGCGCAGATCGAGGCGGATGCGACGGTGGGCCGCCCGCACATCGCCGACGCGCTCATCTCACGAGGGATCGTCGTCGACCGCGCCGAGGCCTTCGACGGCATCCTGCATCCGCGCGAGGGGTATTACGAGCCGCACTACGCCCCGGATCCGTTGACCGCGGTGCGGCTGATCACGGATGCGGGGGGAGTGGCCGTCATCGCGCACCCCGTCACCTCCGGCCGTGACCGGATGATGCCGGTGCCGTACCTCGAGCGCCTGATCGCCGCCGGTCTCGCCGGTCTCGAGATCGACCATCGCGAGAACACCGAGGCGGGCAAGGCGCTGCTGCGCGAGCTGGCGAGGAAGCACGATCTCATCGTGACGGGATCGAGCGACTACCACGGAGCGGGCAAGCCGAACCGTCCCGGCGAGAACACGACGAGCGACGAGATGGTCGCGCGCATCATCGACCGCGCGACGGGTTCGCAGCCCCGGTACCCCTGAGGCCGTGCGCTGTTCGGTGCCGTCCGCTGCGCCACGCCCTCGTTCTCGTCCCTCGCGCTGTCGTTCTAGCGCTGTCGCTCTCCGTTGGGCGCTGTCCCTTCCTGCTCGCGCTGCGTCTTTTTCCACCGCGCGCGGGTGCTTGAGCAGCGCGAGATGGAAATGAGCCGCGCGAAACGGGAAAAGGCAGCGCGCGACCGGGACGCGCTGCGCGAGTGCGGCGCGGCACCGGAGGAGGGGCGGATGCCGGCAGGCATCCGAGCCCCGACCGGATCGAACGATCAGGCTCCGGCAGCGGGCGCCTGCGGGGCGGGGCCGCCGCCCGAGCCGCCGCGGCGGCGGCGACGGCGACGAGCCGGGGCAGGCCTGCCGTCGTGATGCTCCTTGCCCGCGCCGTCGTGCGTGCCGGCGCCTTCGGCATCGCGCTCCACGGCGCCGGAATCGCTCGCGCCCGAGTCGGACGACTCCCCAGCGCCTTCAGCGAAGGTGGAGCCGACGGCGCCCGTGGCGTTGCGGCGGCGACGGCGGCGGCGCGTCGTGCCGTCGTCCGCGCCCTGCTCAGCGGCATCGGCCGCCCGCTCCGGACGCGGGGCGCGCTGCGTCTTCACCGACGGCGTCTTCGGCGCGGTCGTGAGGCGGCCCTTCGTCCCCTCGGGGATGTCGAGGTCGGTGTACAGGTGCGGGCTCGACGAGTACGTCTCGACGGGCTCGGGCTGTCCGAACTCGAGGGCCCGGTTGATGAGAGCCCACTTGTGCAAGTCCTCCCAGTCGACGAAGGTGACCGCGATGCCCGTCTTGCCGGCGCGGCCGGTGCGGCCCGCACGGTGCAGGTACGTCTTGTCCTCGTCCGGGATGGTGTGGTTGATCACGTGGGTGACGTCGTCCACGTCGATGCCGCGCGCGGCGACGTCGGTGGCGACGAGCACGTCGCGCTTGCCCGCCTTGAACGCCGCCATCGAGCGCTCGCGCTGCTCCTGGCCCATGTCGCCGTGGACGCCCCCGACGTTGAAGCCGCGGTCGCTCAGCTCGTCGACGAGGCGCTGGGCCGCGCGCTTCGTGCGGGTGAAGATGACGGTCTTGCCACGGCCCTCGGCCTGCAGGATGCGGGCGATGACCTCGTCCTTGTCGAGGGAGTGGGCGCGGTAGACGAGATGCTTGATGTTCGCCTGCGTCAGCCCTTCGTCGGGGTCGTTGGCGCGGATGTGGATCGGGTTCGACATGAATCGCCGGGCGAGTGCGACGATCGGCCCTGGCATGGTCGCGGAGAAGAGCTGCGTGTGACGCTTCTCGGGGACCTTCTGGAAGATCTTCTCGATGTCGGCGAGGAAGCCGAGGTCGAGCATCTTGTCGGCCTCGTCCAGCACGACCTCGGTCGCGTTCGAGAGGTCGAGCAGTCGCTGCCCCGCGAGGTCGATGAGCCGTCCGGGCGTTCCGACGACGATCTGCGCGCCGGCCCTGAGCTGATCGATCTGACCCTCGTACGCCTTGCCGCCGTAGATCGCGACGACGCTCGTGGAGCGGTTGCCGGTGAGCAGGTCGATGTCCTCGTACACCTGCACCGCGAGCTCACGGGTGGGCACGACGATGAGGGCCTTGACGCCGGGCTCCGGGCTCTGACCGAGCCGCTGCACCACGGGGATGCCGAAGCCGAAGGTCTTGCCGGTGCCGGTCTTGGCCTGGCCGATGATGTCCTGGCCGGGGAGGCCGAGGGGGATGGTCTGCTCCTGGATCGGGAACGCGTCCACGATGCCCTTGGCCGCGAGGGCCTCGACGATGTCCTGATCGATGCCGAGTTCGGCGAAGGTTGTCACGATGTGATGCTGCCTGTCCGGCGCCCCGTGATGGCGGGTGCGCCACGTAAACGGATCCACGCCGTCTCATGTGCCACAGGCGCGGGGCCCTGCTCCGACGGCAGGGCGTGTCCCCAGCCTACCCGAGGGCGCTCCGAGGGCCGGCAGCGGGTGCCGCGGGAGGGATACCGGGTCGGTAGGCTTGCCGCATGGTTCAGTGGTTCTGGCAGCGCACCTCGCCGCGTCGCATCCTGACGCTGCGCAGCAGGGGAGAGGGCGACGGCGCCACTCGCGTCGACTTCGCGGAGCTCGCCCCCGAGCTGAACCGGTTCCTCGGCCAGGCCGCGTACCTGCAGCTGGGCTACTTCGAGACGCTGACGCGCCTCATCCGCGCGACGCCGGAGCTCGCGGAGAAGGAGGCGCTCTCCCGCGCCGCCGGCGCCGCCCTCGGCAAGCACCGGGCGATCGTGGAGGTCATCGCCGAGCGGGGAGACGACCCCACGGAGCTGATGCTGCCGTTCCGCGAGCACCTGGATGCCTTCCGCCGGAAGACGATCGGCGCCAGGCCGCGTGAGACGCTGCTGGCGGTCTACATCACGGCCGCGATGCTGGACGACTTCTACCTCGCGCTCGCGTCGAGCTACGACGGCACGGGCGCGCGGGTGGCCCAGATCCTCAACGAGGACGATCACACCGAGGAGATCGTCGCGATCCTCACCGAGACGATCGAGTCGGACGCCGAGTGGCGCTCTCTCCTGTCGATGTGGGCGCGCCGCCTCGTCGGCGACACCCTGCTCGTGGCCCGTCAGGCCCTCCGCCCCGAGCGTCTCGTCATCGACGACGACCGGATCGAGCCGGTCTACACCGAGCTCATGGGCGCGCACGCGCGCCGCATGGACGCGATGGGCCTGGCGGCTTAGCGCGGTCGTCCGCCTGGCCGCCGTCCGCATCGCCAGGGCGTCGGGAACAGGTCCGCCCTGAGAAACCGGATCCGCCCTGGGAGACCATGGGCGAGACGGTTCCTCGGAGGCGCGGCGGTTTCTCGCGACGCGATGGCGGCGAGGCGACCGCTCAGGCCGCGCCGATGCGCTCCAGCCTCCGCGTCAGGCGCCAGGCGATGACGACGGGGATCACGCCGATCACGCCGAATGACATGTCGATCAGCTGCCAGGCCGGCGGGATGCCGCGGATCGATCCCGCGATCAACGCCAGCGGGACGACGCCGGCGCAGGCGATCGCCCCGAACTGGATGACCCAGATGTTGCGCACCGGATCGACGAGAGGGCCGATGAAGACGACCGCGATGACCAGATGAGCGAAGGCGAGCCAGTCCGTGCCGTAGGCGATGAAGGGATACCGCGCGTCGGTCGCGGCGAGGGCGTCGGCCACGCGATCGACCCATCCCACGGCGTCGGGGAACCAGGCCGCCGCGGGGGAGGCATGCAGCGCATCGGAGGCGAACGCCAGCTCGGCGCGCAACGGGAACGCCGTGACACCGCTCACGATCAGCCCGAGCATGAGGACGCCCAGGCAGATCCTGATCCAGAGCAGCGTGCGGGCGCGGTCCACGGCGGGTCAGATGCCCAGGGCAGTCACCGCCGCGGCATCCGAACGACCGCGGAGCGCGCTGATCGCGAGCGTCGCGATCAGCGCGATCACCAGGCCGCCGCCGACGCTCGCCAGCCACAGCCAGACGCTGTCCTCGCCCACGCCGAGCCACTGCAGCACCGCGTACACGACGCCGGTGACCGCGGTGGCGATCCCCGGCGTCACGGCGACACCGCGCAGGTCGCGGTGCGCGAGAAGGTAGTGCAGGCCGATGCCCAGGACGCACGCGCCGATGAGCGCCAGCAGGATGTACATGTCAGGCGACGAATCCGACGCGACGCGACTCCTCGGTGCCCAGCTCGATGTAGGCGAGGTTCGCGGTCGGGACGATGAAGGCGTTGCCCTTCACGTCGGTGAAGCTCACGTGCGCCGTGCTCTGCTCGAGGGCGGCGGTCACGTCCGCGCGCACCTCGTCGGCGCTGGCGGACGTCTCGAAGTTCAGCTCACGGCCGGTGTTGACGATGCCGATGCGGATTTCCACGCGTGCTCCTTGATAGGTCGGGGACGTGAACATGACTCTACCTCGCGGGGATCGAGGCCGGCTCCGGCTCCGGACGCATTTCGCCCACGGCGCACACGCCGACCGGCCCGCGCTGTCGGCGCCCGCCGCTAGCGTGGATCCCATGACAGCGGATCCTGGTCTCACCCACGCAGCGGATGCCGGGCAGGCCGGGGTCGTCGGCGCCGCACCCGGAGCCTCGGGGGTCGTGATCGGCGCTCCGGGGACGGGCAAGACGCACACGCTCGTCGCACGGGTCGCCGCCCTCCTCGGCGTGCACGGTCTCGCGCCGGAGGAGGTCCTCGTCCTCACGCCGAGCCGCCAGGCGGCCACGCACCTGCGCGACGTCATCGGCGTGCGGATCAGACAGGCGACGCCCGGACCGCTGGTCCGTTCGCTGGCGTCGTTCGCCTTCCTGCTCGTGCGCGGCGCGATGGTGCGGGCCGGACTCGAGCCGCCCGCCCTGCTCACCGGAGCCGATCAGGACCGCATCATCGCCGACCTGCTCGCCGGCCACGCGGCGGACGAGGACGAAGGCCTTCCGAGCCGCTGGCCTCAGGCGCTGAGCGCCTCGGTCAGGGCATCCAGGGGATTCCGGTCGGAGCTGCGCACGTTCCTCGCCGAGTGCACGGAGCTCGGCGTCGGCGCGGTCGAGCTGCAGGGCTCCGGCGACGAGATCTGGCGGGCGGTCGGCGCCTTCCTCGGCGAGTACCGCGAGGTCCTGGCCGGCATGCGCGCCGCCCATCGCGACATCCCCGATCTCGTCAGCGAGGCGGCCGCGCTGCTGCGCGAAGCGGACGCCGCGGATCTCGGACAGCTGGCAGCTCTGCGCGTCGTCCTCATCGACGACGCGCAGGAGATGACGCGGGGCGGCATCGAACTGGTCAGAGCGCTGCGCAGCCGCGGCATCGCGGTGCTCGCCTTCGGCGACCCCGACATCTCCTCCGGCGCCTTCCGCGGCGCGTCCCCGCAGCTGTTCCACGACCTGACGGCCGTGCTGGACGAGCTGCACGTCCTCGAGGTCCCGCACCGGCAGCGCCCGGCGCTGACCTCGCTCACGCGCACGCTCACGCAGGCGATCGGCGTCGCGGGCCGCGTCGAGCACCGCCGCGCGCCCGGCCCCGCCTCGGCGATGCCGGACGCCGCCGTGACGACGTTCCTCGCCTCCTCGCCGTACGAGGAGTTCGACCGCATCTCCGGGGCGCTGCGGGACTGGCATCTCTCCGAGGGCGTCGCGTGGAGCGACATGGCGGTGATCGCGCACGACACGCGCCAGGTCGCGATGCTCGAGACCGAGCTCGCCGCGCGCGAGGTGCCGACCAGGGCCGCCGGCGTCCAGCGGCCGCTCGGCAGCGAGAGGGCTGTGCGCGACATCGTCGGCATCGTCCGGCTCGCGCTCACCCCGCCGGAGGACCGCGACGCGCAGACGCTGACCGAGGCGCTGCGCACGCCGTTCGGGGGGATGGACGCCGTCGGCCTGCGGCGCCTCCGCGCTCGCCTGCGTCATCTGGAGCTCGCGGACGGCGGGGCGACGCCGGCGGCCGAACTGCTGCGTCAGGCGATGGCGCATCCCGCGCACTTCGACCGCATCGACGCGCCGGAGGCGCGCAGGGCCGACCGTTTCGCGCGGACGCTCACCGAGGTGGCGGCGGCCGGCGACGCAGGGGAGACCGTCCACGAGCTGCTCTGGCGGGTCTGGGATCGTGCCAGGGCCGTGGACGGCTCGCGTCTGGAGACGGCATGGCGCGCGGCGTCGGAGCAGCCGGGGGGAGGGGAGACGGCGCGGGCGCTGGACAGCCTGGTCGCGCTGTTCGACGCGGCCAAGCGCTTCGTGGAGCGGTCCCCGCAGGAACGGCCGCACGTCTTCATCCACGACATCCTCGACAGCGAGGTGCCGGAGGACACGCTCTCCACGCCCGACCGCCCTGGGCTGGTGACCCTGCTCACCCCTGCGACCGCCCTCGGGACCCAGTTCGACGCGGTCGTGGTCGCAGGGCTCCAGGAGGGCGTGTGGCCGAACGTGCGGCTGCGCGGAGGCATGCTGCGCACCTGGCGCCTGGCCGATGCGGTCATCGCGGGGCGCACCGGCGTCGTCACGGCCGATCCCGGCGTGCTCGACAGGCGACGGGCGGCACTGCACGACGAGCTGCGCCTGTTCGTGCGAGCGGCGTCGAGGGCGCGGAACCGTCTCCTGGTGACGGCCGTCGATGACGACGACGCCACCCCCAGCGGCTTCTTCGCCTTCCTCCCCGCGCCCGATCCCGCGCACGCCTCGGCCGAGCATCCGCTGACGCTGCGCGGCCTCGTGGCGCGGCATCGTCGCACGCTGACGACGTCCGCATCCGAGGGCGCGCGCCGCGAGGCGGCGGCGCAGCTCGCGATCCTGGCCGGCGAGGGCGTCCCCGGCGCGGATCCCGAGCAGTGGTACGGCGTCGCCGATCCGTCCACGGACGCGCCGCTGCACGACCTGGCCGAGGAGGCGGCGCGCGTCTCGCCGTCGAGGATGGAATCGTTCGAGGAGTGCGAGTTGAACTGGGCGGTGTCCGCGCTCGGAGGCGACAGCGTGATGCCCCCGTCGGCGGGGATCGGCACGATCATCCATGAGGCGATGGAGAGGGTTCCGGACGGCGAGCTCGATCGGCTCCGTGCCGTCCTCGCCGAGCACTGGCCGGAACTCGACTTCGAGACCGCGTGGATCGGCAGGAAGGAGCGCCGCCGGGCCGAGACGTACATCGACCGGCTGCACAGCTACCTCGCCGATGTGGCCGCCGAGGGCGGGCGCGTGCTCGCCGGTGAGGTGGAGTTCCGCTTCGCCGTCGAGGTCCCGGATGCCGAGGACGCCGTCCCGGCGGTCGAGGGGGTGAGCGCCGAATCGGGACCGCACCCGCATCACGCGATCGTGCACGGCTTCATCGACAGGGTGGAGGCCTATCCGGCCGGCGGCGGAGAGCACGCCAAGGCGCGAGGTCAGAAGTGGGAGCGCATGGCCGACACGACGGGAGGCGAGCGCGTGGTCGTCGTCGATCTCAAGACCGGCAAGTACGAGCCGGAGAACGAGCAGAAGGTCGCCGACCATGCGCAGCTCGCCGCCTACCAGGTCGCCGTGCAGCAGGGGTTGATCGACGGAGCCGACCCCGCGGCGCTCACCGGGGCCAGGCTCGTGCTCGTCGCCAAGACCCTCGCCGGCAGCGACTACCGCGTCGCCCATCAGCACACCCTCGCGGGGGAGGAGCGGGCGCGGTTCCTCGCCAGGATCGCCGATGCGGCACGGGGAATGTCCGCGTCGAGCTTCACGGCCCCGGTCGAGGCGCACTGCGCCGACACGCAGTGGCGCGTGCAGCCGTGCCGCATCCACACGGTCGCGGCGGTGAGCGCGTGAGCGCCTGGGGCGAGGGGAGGGGGATCTCGGCGCTCGACATCGCCGCCGCCCTCGGCCTTCCGGCCCCCACACCCGCGCAGCAGCGCGTGATCGAGGCTCCTCCTGCCCCTGCGCTGGTGGTGGCGGGGGCAGGCAGCGGAAAGACCGAGACGATGTCCGGCCGGGTCGTGTGGCTCGTCGCGAACGGGCACGTGCGCAGGGACGAGATCCTCGGCCTCACCTTCACGCGCAAGGCGGCCGGCGAGCTCGCCGAGCGGATCGGCGCGCGCCTCGGGCTCATCGACGAGTACGGCAGACGGGGACTCCTCCCGCACCTTCCGCGGATCGTCGCGTCCGGCGCGCTCGCGCGGATCGCGGATGCCGCAGTGGGGCGCCAGCGGGATCTCGTGCGCATCCACGTGCTGGACGAGCTGGCCGCCCGTCTCGGCACGGGGTGGGACCCGGCGTCCCCGCCGACGGCGGACGAGCTGCTGATCCGGCCGAGGGTGTCGACCTACAACGCCTTCGCCGACGGCATCGTCCGCGAGCATGCGGCGCGCATCGGCCGCGATCCCGACGTCGCCATGCTCAGCCAGGCGGCCTCCTGGATGCTGGCGCGCGAGGTCGTGCTGCGCGCCGAGCTGCCGGAGCTGGAGGACATCGACAAGGCCGTCGGAACGGTGGTCGACGCCGTGCAGAGGCTCGCCGGCGACGCGCTCGACCACCGGGCGGACCTGGATCGCGCCGATCGGATCGCGACCCGCATGGCCGAGGATCTCGAGCCGTACCGCGGCAACGGCGAGGTGGAGACGGCGGCGGCCAATCTGCTCGCACTTCCCACGCTGACCGCGCTCGTGCGCGAGTACGACGCCGAGAAGCGCCGCCGCGGCGTGCTGGACTTCGCCGACCAGGTCGGCGGCGCCTTCGACATCGTGGAGTCCTCGGCCGACGTCCGAGACGAGCTGCGGGAGCAGCACAGGGTCGTGCTCCTCGACGAGTACCAGGACACCTCGGTCATCCAGACGCGCTTCCTGGCCGCGGTCTTCCGGGATTCGGCGGTGATGGCGGTGGGCGATCCCCACCAGTCGATCTACGGCTGGCGGGGTGCGAGCGCCGACAACCTCTACGCCTTCTCCCGGACGTTCGCCGAGGAGGAGGATGCCGTCGCCTACAGCCTCATGACGAGCTGGCGCAACGATCGGGGCATCCTCGGCATCGCCAACCGCGTGCTCCAGCCGCTGCAGAGGCCCGGCCTCGACGTCCCGCCGCTCGAGGCCAGGCCCGGTGCGGGCGAGGGAACCGTCGAGGTGCGCTACCCCCTCACCGTCGACGACGAGGCCGCGGAGGTCGCGGAGTGGTTCGCGGCGCGTCGATCCGCGCACGGGGATGCGGCGAGGCCGCATACCGGCGCGGTGCTTTTCCGCTCCAAACGTCACATGCAGACCTTCGCCGCCGCCCTCGCCGCGCGCGGCATCCCGCACCGCATCCTCGGGCTCGGTGGGCTCCTGGCGACGCCGGAGGTCGTCGACGTGGTCTCCGTGCTGCGGGTGCTGCACGACCCGAACGCCGGCTCGGCGCTCATCCGGCTGCTCGTCGGCCCCCGATTCGGCGTCGGTGTCGCCGACATGGCGGCGCTCCACGCGTTCGCGACGGAGCTCTCCCGGCGGGACAGCGGTCTTCTGCCGCTGCCGGACGAGCTCCGCCAGCGTATCCGCGCCTCCCGCGGCGCCGACGAGGCCGTCTCGATCGTCGATGCGGTGGACGTGCTGCGCGGCCTGCGCGACGACTATCGCCTGCTCGAGGGCATCACTCCGGCCGGCCGCGTCCGCATCCGCGCGGCCGGCGACATGTTCGAGCGGCTGCGCCGGGCCTCGGCCCAGCCGATTCCCGAGCTGATCCGGATGATCGAGATCGAGCTGCGGCTGGACATCGAGCTCGCCGCCAACGAGACCCGGGGGCCCGCCCGCGTCGCCGCGACCCAGCTGCGGGCGTTCGCCGACGAGGTGCGGGCGTTCCTGGACGCCGACGAGCGCGGCACGATCGGGAGCCTGCTGGCCTGGCTCGACAAGGCGGAGAGCACCGACGAGCTCATGCCGCGCCCCGAACCGCCGGAGCCCGGTGTCGTGCAGCTGCTGACGATCCACGGGTCCAAGGGCCTGGAATGGGACGCGGTCGCCGTGGTCCGTCTGGTGGACGGGGAGCTGCCCTCCCGTCCCGCCGACACCTCGGGGTGGTTCGGGTTCGGGGTGCTGCCGTTCGCACTGCGCGGAGACGGCGGGGCGCTGCCGAGGTTCGAGTGGGTCCCCCCCACCGAGGAGGAGCCGGATCCGGCGAAGCGGGCGAAGGCGGGGATCGCGTCGCTCACGAGCAGGAGCAGGACCGCCCCTGGCGCCCTCACGGTCTTCAAGGACGCCTATCGCGACTATCAGCGGCAGGAGGAGCGCAGGCTCGCCTATGTGGCCGTCACCCGCGCGCGCGCCGATCTGCTGCTCACGGGCTCGCACTGGGCGGGGCAGAAGAGCCCGCGGAAGCCCTCCGACCATCTGCTCGAGGCTCTCGACGTCCTCGGCAGGGAGCTGACCGGCGAGGCCGGGGAGGACAATCCCTACGCGGGCCCCGGCAAGACGCGTCAATGGCCGCTCGACCCTCTCGGCGCACGGCGAGGGGTCGTCACGGCGGCCGCCGGCGCGGTGCGCGCGGCGATGGCGGATGCAGGGCGCACCGAGCCGGCGCCGGAGCTGTCCCGTCTGCTCGCCGAGCGTGCCGCGCGGCAGCGGGGCGTGGATGCCGCCGCTCCCACGCGCGTGCCTGCGTCCCGCTTCAAGGACTACGTGACGGACTACGCCGGCACCGTCCGCTCGCTCACGAGGCCCATGCCGGAGCGGCCGTACCGGCAGACCAGGCTCGGAACGCTGTTCCATGCGTGGGTCGAGCACCGCTCGGGACTGGTCGGCGCCGGCACGGCTCCCGATGCGGGTCTCTGGGAGCTGGACGAGGAGGAGCCGGGCGCACAGGAAGGCTCGGCCGCCGATCAGGCTGACATGGCCAGGTTGCAGGAGACCTTCGAGCGCAGCGAATGGGCGCCCCTGCAGCCCATCGCCGTCGAGATCGAGATCGACTTCGCGCTCGGAGAGGCGTCCGACGGCGCGGAGCACATCGTGATCTGCAAGCTCGACGCCGTCTATCGCCGCGCCGACCGCGGCGGCCGCATCGAGATCGTGGACTGGAAGACCGGCAAGGCGCCCCGGACGGAGGCCGAGAAGGACGAGCGGATGCTGCAGCTCGCCCTGTACCGGCTCGCGTACCACCGTCGGTTCGGCGTGCCGCTGGAGGACATCGACGTCGCGCTGTACTACGTGGCCGACGATCTCGTCATCCGTGGGGACCGGGTCTACTCAGAGGAGGAGCTGGTCCAGCGCTGGAGCGCGGCGCGCGCCGCGCGCTGAGCCTCGTCCTCCTGTTCCCCGGGCGCGGCGTCCGCGCCGGGGATCAGGCCGGATGCGGTGACCTCGGCCAGATCCGCCGTCGCGTCCGGATCCCCGGCGGGCGTCTGCTCGGCCGTGTCGAGCCACAGCTCCTCGGGATTGTAGGCGTCGGTCTGCATCGAGGTGTCGATCGGCGCAGCCGTCGCGGGCACCCGATCGAGCGCTTCGAGCGCGGAGTCCACGCCGTCGGCGCGCGTGGCGATCACGGCGAGGTCGTCGCTGCGCAGGCCGTCGGCGAGGGCTTCGAGGAGGCCGGCGGCATCGTCGACGATGTCCGCGCGTCGCAGGTCGTCTCCGTGCACCAGCCAGCGGGCGAAGTCCAGCTCGGCCAGCAGCCGTGCGCGCACGACGATCGCGGCGTCCGTCGATCGTGTGGATGCCGCCGCATATGCCGCCTGCACATCCGCGGCGGAGTCAGGAGCGGTGGAGAGCCAGGCGAGATCGACGGCGGGATCCCCCAGCGACAGCCCGTGCCAGCCGACGGCGCCGGAGACCTGCGGGCCCGCTTCGGGATCGTCCTCGAACAGGAACGACGTCGCCTGTGCGCCGCCGAGGGTGACGGTGGACTCGAAGCGCCACAGCTCGTCGTCGTCGACGGCCTCCCGCCAGCGCACGGTGAGGCGGGCGGGGACGCGGCCGGTCGACGCGCTCCGATCGACCAGCCGGCGCACGTCCTCGCGCGTCTGCTCGGCGGAGCGCTCGGCGAGGCCCGCGCTGCGCACGACGGACGGCGGAAGGGAGTGGACGGCGGCGATCGCACGGCCGACCGAGACGGCGGCGCCCGGACCGGCCGGGATGTGCGCGGCCTCGATCTGGAAGCCGGCCAGCAGCCCGGTGACCAGCGCGGCGCTCTGCCCGAGCCTCGTCTCCCCGATGTACTCGGGAACGCGGAAGGGCAGCATCGCCCGTGCGCCGGCGGTCAGCGCACGGAGGGCGATCGCCTCGGCCGCGAGCTCTCTGGCCGCCTCCTCGTCGTCGGCGACCCTGATCGCGAGCTCCCTGCCGTCGGCGAGCGTCGCGACGCCCGAGTCGAAGCGGCCGTCGCCGCCGGCGCTGAGGGCGCGGGCCCCGGTGACCTCCGCCCCGGGCAGTGCGGCTGTCACCGCCGCCGCTAGAGTGAAAGGAGAGCGTGCCATGCCCCCAGGGTAGGTCGGAGGCGCCTTCGCTTCGCCCACGCCACGCCCGGAGAGCCAACGCCACCCACGCAGAGAGGGATCCGATGACCGTTCGTCGTGCCTTGCTGGATCGTGCCGGACACCTTCGCGATCAGCCGGGCATCCTCGATGCGCTGCGCGCCTCCGACGACGTCGCCGTCGTCGTGGTGCGCGACGGCAAGGCGAGGGTGCACGGCGAGGAACTCGTGTTCGTGCGCCCCTCAGAGGCAGGGGAGGCGGAGTGGGCGCTGCTGGGCAGGCTCTCCGACGGCACGCCGCTGCTGCTGGCCGTCGTCCCGAGCCTCGAGGAGCTCGACGGGTCCGTCGACGCCACTCCGGACGAGACCTGGGCGGCGGTGCGCGACAGCGGTGCGATGGATGCGCTGCACACCGAGATCCTCATCGAAGCGGTCGCGCTCGCCGGCTGGCTTCAGGATGCGCGCTTCTGCCCGACCTGCGGCGGAGGGACCGAACTGCACCAGTGCGGCTGGTCGCGCCACTGCCTGGCGTGCGGGCGCGAGCACTTCCCCCGCACCGATCCCGCCGTGATCGTCGCCGTGCAGAGCCCGGACGGCGAGCGGCTCCTCCTCGGAGCCAACGCGCAGTGGCGCGGCCGGATGTTCTCCTGCTTCGCCGGCTTCGTCGAGGCCGGCGAGTCGCTGGAGGCCACCGTGCACCGCGAGCTGCGGGAGGAGTCGGGTGTCACACTCTCCGAGCTGCGCTACATCTCCTCGCAACCCTGGCCCTACCCGCGCTCGCTGATGGTCGGCTTCCGCGCGACCGCCTCCGACGAGACGCAGGTGCGCCCCGACGGCGAGGAGATCATCGAGGTGCGCTGGTTCTCGCGCGAGGAGATCGGCACGGCGCTCGCGGGGGACGGGCCGGTGGGCCTGCCCGGCGCGGCGTCGATCGCGCGCGCGCTGATCGTGGACTGGTACGAGGACCGCGGATCCTCCGTGCCGGGCGGGCCCGACGGGACGACGTGAGCGCACTCGACGCGCTCGACGAACGGCAGCGCGAGGCGGCGTCCGTGCTCCGCGGGCCGGTCGCCGTCCTCGCCGGTGCGGGCACGGGCAAGACCAGGGTGATCACGCACCGCATCGCGCACGGTGTGGACACCGGCGCCTACTCGCCGTCCCGCGTGATGGCCGTCACCTTCACGGCGAAGGCCGCCGGCGAGCTCCGCGGACGCCTGCGGGCACTGGGCATCGAAGGCGTGGCCGCGCGGACCTTCCACGCCGCAGCGCTCGCCCAGCTGAACTTCTTCTGGCCCACCCTGGCCGGCTCCCCCGCTCCTGGCATCGTCGACAACAAGGTGCGGCTGCTGGGCCAGGCGGCGGACGCGCTCCGGCTGCGGCCCGACCGCGCGACGCTGCGCGACGTCGCCAGCGAGATGGAGTGGCGGAAGGTCTCGATGCTCAGCATCGAGAAGCACGTGCAGCTGGGGCGCGCGGTGAGCGGCGTGAGCATCGAGCAGTTCGTCGAGCTGCAGCGCGGCTATGAGGCGCTCAAGGACGAGCGGCATCAGCTCGATTTCGAGGACGTCCTGCTGGCGTGCGCGGGGATGCTGGAGGCCGAGCCGCGCGTGGCGAGGTCCGTCCACGAGCAGTACCGTCACTTCACGGTGGACGAGTATCAGGACGTCTCGCCGCTGCAGAACAGGCTGCTCGAGCTGTGGCTGGGCGATCGACGCGACCTCTGCGTCGTCGGCGACGCCAGTCAGACCATCTACTCCTTCGCCGGTGCGGATCAGCGCTATCTGCTGGAGTTCGAGCGGCGGCATCCGGATGCCACCGTGGTCCGGCTGGAGACCAACTATCGTTCGCAGGCGCCGATCCTGGCCGCGGCGAACGCGCTCATGCGCGGCAGGCCTGGAGCGCTCGAGCTCGTCCCCGCCCGCGAGGCCTTCACCGCGGAGTCCCCGACGGTCACGGCGTACGACACGGAGAACGAGGAGGCGCAGGGGATCGCGCACGACGTCGCCGCGCGCATCGCCGGCGGCGTCCCGGCATCCGACATCGCCGTGCTGTACCGCTCGCACGCGCAGTCCGGCGCGATCCAGCAGGCGCTCGCCGCCGAGGGGGTCGCGACGACCGTCCTCGGCGGAACGCGGTTCTTCGACATGCCGGAGGTGCGGCAGGCCGTGCTCGCCCTGCGCGGTGCGGCGGTCGCGCCCACCGAACGCGACTTCCTGCCGAACGTGCAGAAGGTGCTGCGGGAGCTGGGGCTCACCGAGGAGCCTCCGGCGGCGGGCGGAGCGCAGCGCGACGGCTGGGAGGCGAGGCGCGCCGTGCTGCGGCTCGCGGAGGAGGCCGGGCCGGGGGCGACGCTCCGCTCCTTCAGCGATGCGCTGATGGCCCGGGCGAAGGATCAGCACGAGCCGACCCTGCGCACGGTGACCCTGTCGACGCTGCACGCCGCGAAGGGCCTGGAATGGCCGCACGTCCATCTCGCGGGCTGGGCGGAGGGCGCGCTGCCGATCTCCTATGCCACGGACTTCGAGGCCGTCGACGAGGAGCGCCGGCTGGCCTATGTGGGCATCACTCGCGCCGGCCGCACGCTCACCCTGTCCTGGTCGCGGGCGGCGGGGCGCCGTGAGCGCTCGGCATCCCGCTTCCTCGCGGAGATCGGAACGACGACGCGCGGCACCGGCATTCTGCGTGAAACCGCACCGCGCGCCACGCGGGGCGGCCCCCGGCGCTGAGCATCCCCTCGCACCCGCCGGCATGCGGGTCGCGCAGCAGGCGGTCGACCATTCGCGCGCTGTCGGCCACGTCGATTCTCGTGATCGCGGCGCTGCTGCGCCCGACCAGCTGACTGTGCAGCAGCGGCCAACCGGGATCCCGGTCCCGCTCGTGGCCGTCGCGGCAGGCGAGGCACGGCGTCTCGCCGGGGACGACGAGAGGACCGGCGGTGATCCTGCCCTCCTCGTAGGCGACGGGAAGATGCGGCGCGTCCGAGCGGAGATAGTCCCGCATCTGCGCGGCCGCCGCCGCCCCGTGGACGAGGATCACTCCGACAGAGCCCTGCCGCATCCGTCCGGCGGGCGGCACCCCGACGTCCTGCAGCGCATCCCGCATCCAGCCGCCGACCCGGGAGTCGCCGATGTTGACCGTCTCGACCCAGGCGGCCCGCGCCGGAGGGCGATCGGTCCGCAGCAGGGGGCGCAGGCGCTCCAGGAGCTCCCTCGCCTCGGCGCGGGGCGCGCCGAGGCGGTGCGCGACGAGATCGAACGTGCCCAGCAGGATGCCGTCGCGCAGCCGCGCGACGAGCGGTTCGACCCAGGGCTCGGCGGCGTTCACCCGCAGCGTGCCGCGGATGCCGAACTGGAGGGTGTCGCCGTCACGCCACAGCGGAGCCAGGGCGGGGTCGACCCTGGTGAGCAGCGGAGGCGTGCGGGGCATGCCCCGATTGTCCTCGTGTCCGCGCGCGCCGGGGGACGATCGCCGTGATCGGTGGAGAACCCGGGGAACGCGGAATGTGTGGAAGGAGAGTCAGACCGGCTTCTCGCCGTCCTGCTCGTCGTCCTTCGGGGCGTCGCCGCCGAAGTCGTCGCCGTCCAGCAGACGTGCGAGCGCCTCGTCGAACTCGTCGGCGACGGGCTCCTCGCCACGGGCGGTCGCCTGCAGACGTGCGATCAGCGCGGTCGGGTCGTCGATGTCCGAGGCGTCGGGCATCAGGTCAGGATAGTCCCACAGCGCGTCGCGGGCCGGGACGCCGACGGCGTCCGTCACCGCACGCCACATCGCCGCCGCCTCGCGCAGGCGCCGCGGGCGCAGCTTCAGCCCCACCAGGGCGCCGAGCGCGTCCTCGGCCGGACCGCCGACGGCACGGCGACGACGAGCGGCCTCCGCGATGCGCATTCCGTCGGGCAGCCGCGAGGTCGCCTCGGAGGTCACCACGTCGACCCAGCCGTCCACGAGCGCGATGACGTGCTCGAGCCGCGCCAGCGACTCGCGCTGCGCCTCGGTCTGGGCGGGCAGCAGGGCGCCGCCCTCGATGGCCGCGCGCAGCTCCTCCGGGTCGGACGGGTCCAGTCTGCTGGCGACGTCCTCGAGGGCTTCGACGTCGACCGTCACCCCTCGGGCGAAGTCCGTGATCTGGCTCATCACCTGCAGGTGCAGCCACTTGGCGTGTCGATAGAGACGCGCGTGGGCGAGCTCGCGGGTCGCGAGATACAACGTGATCTGGTCGGCCGGGATCTCGAGTCCGTCGCCGAAGGCGGTGAGGTTCTGCGGGATCACGGCCGCGGTTCCGGCCGGGAGGACGGGGATGCCCACATCCCCGCCGGAGACGACCTCCAGCGACAGGTTGCCGAGCACCTGGCCGAACTGCGCCGCGAACACCGAGCTGCCCAGCCCTCGCATGAGCATGCCCGCGCCCTGCACGACGGAGCGCATGTCCTCGGGGACCTGCGTGTCCAGGGCCGAGGTCAGCGCATCGGCGATGCTCGTCGACACCGGGTCCGCGATCTCCTTCCACACCGGAAGGGTCTGCTCCACCCACTCGCCGCGGGTCATCGCCCTCGGCGCCTCGGCGAGCTCGGAGATCGAGGTGGCCTCGCCGAGCCACAGGTTCGCGAGCCCGAACGCCTCGGTGAGCGAGGAGCGCGCGGATTCCGAGATGCCCTGGCCGTCGCGGTTCGCGATGTGCTGCGCCTGGCGCAGAGCGTTCTGCCAGGGATCTCCGCCGAACGCACCCTGCAGCTGCGACATCATCGCCTGCAGCATCGCGGGATCGAGCTGCATGCCCTCCGCCCCGCCGAAGGCGTTCTGCAGCGCACTGAGGTCGAAGTCCCCCACGCCCTCGCCGGACATCATCCGCCGGATGAACTCCTGGAAGTCGTCCGGTGCGGGATCGTTGTCTGCCATGTCGACCGCCCTCTCAGCACGCCGATAACCGTCCCCCTCTACGCTAGTTGCAGCACCCAGCGCAGGAGGCGACCGCGAGCAGATCGCTGTACGCCACTCGCGAACGACGAAGGAGAACCCGTGAGCCAGACCAGGACCCGCGCTCGGCTGGGACTGGGCGTGTGGGCCCTCCTCGTCGCCCTCGTCGCCCTCGTCGTGCTCACGTTCCTGCCCACGCCCTACGTGATCCAGCAGCCGGGACCGGTCTACGACACCCTCGGCACGGCGAGGAGCGCGGACGACGCCGACGTCCCGCTCATCGAGATCTCCGGCGCGGAGACGTTCCAGACATCGGGATCGCTCAACCTCACCACGGTGCAGGTCGTGGGGAACAGGCAGCGCACGCCCAGCTGGTTCGAGCTGGCGCTCGCATGGCTCGATCCCTCCCGCGCCGTCGTGCCGATCGAGCAGGTGTTCCCCGAGGGCGTCACGACCGAGGAGCGCGACGAGCGCAACGCCGTGCTGATGGTCGACTCCCAGCACGAGGCGACCGCCGCGGCGCTCGGCGAGATCGGCTACGACACCGGGGCGAGCGTCGAGGTCGTCGAGACCGTCGCGGACAGCCCGGCCGACGGGGTGCTCGAGCCCGAGGACGTCATCACATCGATCGACGGGACCCCTGTGACGTCGGGCAAGCAGCTGCGCCAGGCGATTCAGGATGCCGGGGGAGCGCCGGTCGCGCTCGGCGTGACCAGGGGCGGTGAGCCGCTGCAGGCCGAGCTCGCCCCGGAGCGCACGACCGCGGCCGACGGCAGCGAGACCTGGCTCATCGGGATCACGCTCACGACCGAGTACGACTTCCCGATCGACGTCACCATCCAGCTCGACAACGTCGGCGGCCCGAGCGCGGGCATGATGTTCGCGCTCGGGATCATCGACCAGCTGACCGACGACGACCTCACCGGCGGCGAGGACATCGCGGGCACGGGCACCATCGAGGCGGACGGCACGGTCGGGCCGATCGGCGGGATCCGGCAGAAGCTGTACGGCGCGAGGGACGCCGGAGCGGACTTCTTCCTGGCGCCGGCGTCGAACTGCGACGAGGTCGTCGGACACGTCCCGGACGGGCTGCAGGTGTTCTCCACCTCGACGCTGGAGGAGTCGCTGACGATCCTCGACGCCATCGCGGCAGATGGCGACCTGGACGAGCTGCCGACCTGCACGGCGGAGGCCGCGGTCGCGAGCTGAGCCGCCGGAGCGTCGCTCAGAGCGAACAGCCCAGCCTGCGCCCAGCCATCATGCCTAGGATGGCATGGTGACCACGACCTCAGCGCCGACACCGGCCACGCCCCGAACATCCCGCCGCATCGTCACCATCACGCTGGTGATCCTCGCAGCGCTCGTCGCCGCGTTCTTCATCTTCTCGTCGCTGTACACCGAGTTCCTCTGGTTCGACCAGCTGACGTTCGCGAGTGTGCTGACCACGCAGTGGATCGCGGCTGCCGGGATGTTCGTGGTGGGCTTCCTCGGGATGGCTCTTCCCCTGTTCCTGACGATCCAGCTCGCGTACCGGCTTCGCCCGGTCTATGTGCGTCTGAGCTCGCAGCTGGACCGGTATCAGGAGGTCATCGAGCCCCTGCGCCGCCTCGCGATGTGGGGCATGCCGATCTTCTTCGGCCTGTTCGCCGGGTTCGCCGCCGCGGGCAGCTGGCAGACGGTGCTGCTGTGGATCAACGGCGTCGCGACCAACGTCACCGACCCCGAGTTCGGCCTCGACACCGGCTTCTACCTGTTCGCGATGCCGTTCTACACGATCCTGCTCGCGTTCGTCTCGGCCGTGGTCCTGCTGTGCCTCCTCGTCACGGCGCTCGTCTCGTACCTCTACGGCTCGGTGCAGATCGGGCAGCGCGAGCTGCGCATCTCCAAGCCGGCGCGCATCCAGCTCGCCGTGCTCGCCGGCCTCTACCTCCTCGTGCAGGCGGTGAGCCTGTGGCTCGACCGCTACAAGACGCTCATCACCGAGGAGGATCGCATCACGGGTGCGGCGTACACGAGCGTGAACGCCACGATCCCCGGTCTCGCGATCCTGTCCATCCTCGCCGCCGTGGTGGCGATCCTCTTCTTCGTGACGGCGATCATCGGACGCTGGCGCTTCCCGCTGGCCGCGACCGCCCTGCTGATCGTCGCCTCGCTGGTCATCGGCGTCGGCTACCCCTGGGTCGTCGAGACCTTCCAGGTCCGGCCGAACCAGAACAGCTTCCAGGCCCAGTACTACCAGCGCAACATCGAAGGGACGAAGGAGGCCTACGGGGTCGCGGATCTAGAGGTCACGCCGTTCGAGGCCGAGACGGACGCCGAGGCCGGTCAGCTGCGCGAGGATGCCGAGACCACGGCATCCATCCGCGTCGTCGACCCGGCGATCATCAGCCCGACCGTGCAGCAGCTGCAGCAGTACCGCGGCTACTACCAGTTCACCGACACGCTGGACGTCGACCGCTATCAGATCGAGGGTCAGTCCCAGGACACCGTCGTGGCCGTGCGCGAGCTGAACATGCAGCAGCTCGGCGAGGGCAACAGCTGGAACAACCGCACCGCGGTGTACACGCACGGCTACGGCCTCGTCGCCGCGGCGGGCAACCAGCGCACCGCCGACGGCGAGCCGGTCTTCCTGGAGAGCGGCATCCCGTCCTCCGGCTTCCTGACCGACAGCGAGAACTTCCAGCCGAGGGTCTACTTCGGCGAGTACTCGCCCGAGTACTCGATCGTCGGCGCTCCGGAGGAGTCCGACCCGGTGGAGATCGACTACCCGCGTGGCGAGGACGGCGCGAACGAGACCAAGACGACGTTCGACGGCGACGGCGGCCCCAGCGTCGGCAACACGTTCAACAAGCTGCTGTACGCGCTGAAGTTCCAGGACGCCGAGATCCTGTTCTCGGATCTGGTGAACTCCGACTCGCAGATCCTCTACGACCGCAGCCCCCAGGAGCGGGTGCAGAAGGTCGCGCCGTACCTGACGATCGACAGCGACCCGTACCCGAGCGTCGTAGACGGCCGCATCGTGTGGATCGTGGACGGCTACACCACGAGCAACAGCTACCCGTACTCGACGAGCGTGAGCCTGGCCGATGCGATCGCCGACTCGAACAACGCGGCGCCCAGCCTCGCCCTCGACGACATCAACTACATCCGCAACTCGGTCAAGGCCACGGTCGACGCCTACGACGGATCCGTGACGCTGTACGCCTGGGACGAGGAGGATCCGATCCTGCAGGCCTGGCAGAAGATCTACCCGTCGACCGTGGAGCCGATCGACGAGATGTCGGCCGAGCTCATGAGCCACGTCCGCTATCCGACCGACCTGTTCAAGGCGCAGCGCTCGATCCTCGGCGTGTACCACGTCGACGATGCGAGCTCCTTCGCCCAGCAGGACAACCGCTGGCAGACGCCGAACGACCCGCGCAACGCCAACGAGCTCCAGCCGCCGTACTACCTGACGATGAAGATGCCGGGTCAGGAGGAGGCTGGGTACTCGATGTTCTCGACGTTCATCCCCGCGTCCCAGGGGACGACCGAGCGGAACGTGCTCACCGGGTACCTCGCCGTCGACTCCGATGCAGGGTCGACGGCGGGGGAGAAGGCCGAGGGCTACGGCAAGCTCAGGCTCCTCGAGATCGACACGGACGAGACCGTGCCCGGTCCGGGCCAGGTGCAGAACACCTTCAACTCGGATGCCAACGTGGTGCGCGAGCTGAACCTGCTGCAGCAGGGCGAGTCCCAGGTGAAGTACGGGAACCTGCTGACCCTGCCCGTCGGCGGCGGACTGCTGTACGTGCAGCCGGTGTACGTGCAGTCCTCCAGCGGAACGCAGCTCCCGCTGCTGAGGAAGGTGCTCGTCGCCTTCGGCGACAGCGTCGCCTTCGAGGACACGCTGACCGAGGCGCTCGACACCCTGTTCGGCGGAGATGCGGGAGCGGACGGCGGCGACGAGGAGGTGCCGGCGGAGCCGGACAGCGGGGAGTCGTCCGACCCCGACACCGGGGAGTCGTCAGACCCTGACACCGGGGAGACCCCGACGACGGATGCCAGGGCGGAGGCGCTGGCCGACGCACAGCAGGCGATGCTCGATCGCGACGCCGCGCTGAAGGCGGGCGACCTCGAGGCCTTCGCCAAGGCCGACGACAGGCTCACGGCCGCGGTCGAGGCGCTGCTGGCCCTGGAGGAGGACCAGGCCGCCGAGTGATCGTGCGGTTCTGAGGAGAGGGCGTCCTGCGGGGCGCCCTCTCCCTTTCGTCGGGCGACAGGCGCGTCTTCCCGGCTCGTTGAGCTCTCTTCCCCGTTCGTCGAGCGACGAGCGCTGTTCTCATCCGGTTCGTCGAGCGACGAGCGCCGTCCGCACCCGTTCGTCGAGCGACGAGCGCTGTCCGCACCCGTTCGTCGAGCGACGAGTGCTGTTCTCATCCGGTTCGTTGAGCGACGAGTGCTGTTCTCATCCGGTTCGTTGAGCGACGAGCGCTGTTCTCATCCCGTTCGTTGAGCGACGAGCGCAGCGAGGAGTCGAAACGGAGTCCCGTCCCGGCCCATTCCCGACCGCCGCTCAGCCGGAGATGCTGCGCAGCAGTGCGAGGAGAGCCGTCCCGTACGCCTCTTCCGCGTCCTCGTCCTCGACGACGTGCTCGCGTCCGTCGAGTGCGACGCGCACGCGGTAGACCGCGCGTCCGTCGACGACTTCCCGATCGAGCGACCGGAACGCCGATCCCATCCTGTCGCGCAGCTGGTGCTCACGGGGCATCCACAGGGCATCGTCGATCGAGACGGAGTCGAGCGCCCACTCGGTGGTGCCGTTGAATCCGAGCACCGTTCCCGTCACGTGATGATGCGCCTCGATGGTCATGTCACTGACGGTGAAGACATCGCCCTCGAAGTCCGGGCCGTCGATCTGGAAGGCGTCCCCCGAGATCGGCGCCCAGCGCAGCCCGGCGTCGCGGAGGGCTGCAGCGAGGGCGGTGGAGATCATCCCGTCCATTCTCGCATCATGGGGCCCCTGGGGGACGGAGTCCCTCGCCCGCATGGTGGCGGCCGAAACGAGAGAAACCCGGCCCTTTCGGACCGGGTTTCCCTCGTTTTTCGTTGCGGGGACAGGATTTGAACCTGCGACCTCCGGGTTATGAGCCCGGCGAGCTACCGAACTGCTCCACCCCGCGGCACAAGAAGTTAGCCTAGCACGGATTCGGAGCGACGTCACATCGTGCCCGGATGCGGGAGGATGGGGGCATGTCCATCGCCGTCGCCGTGTGCCAGTTCGCCCCGACCTCCTCCCGCGCGGACAACCGCTCCCGCATCTCGGAGCTGACCGCGCAGGCCGCAGGCCGTGGTGCTCGCCTCGTGGTCTTCCCGGAGTACTCCAGCTACTTCGTCGATCCCCTGGATTCCACGCTCGTGGAGAACTCCGAGCAGCTCGACGGCGCTTTCGTCGAGGAGCTGCGAGCGGCGGCTTCCGCGAACCAGGTCACGGTCGTCGCCGGCCTCGTGGAGGCTGCGGGGGAGCGGGTGCACAACACTCTCGTCGCCGTGGACGCCGACGGCATCCGTGCGGTGTACCGCAAGCAGCACCTCTACGACGCCTTCGGGCAGAAGGAGTCCGACTGGATCGCGCCGGGGGAGACCGATGCGGTGGAGACCTTCGAGCTCGAGGGCCTGCGCTTCGGTCTCATGACCTGCTACGACCTGCGCTTCCCCGAGGTCGCCCGAACTCTCGCGGAGGCGGGCGCCGGCGCCATCGTCGTGCCGGCGGAATGGGTGCGCGGTCCCCTCAAGGAGCACCACTGGACGACGCTCCTCGCCGCGCGCGCGATCGAGAACACCGCCTACATCGTCGCGGCCGATCACCCGGCGCCGATCGGGGTCGGACGCTCTCAGATCCTCGACCCCCAGGGCGTGGTCCTCGCCGGCCTCGCGAGCGGTGAGGGGATCGCCGTGGCCGAGCTCGACTCGACCGAGATCGAACGCGTCCGCGCCGTCAACCCCGTCCTGCGACTGCGGCGCTACCGGGTCGTCCCGCGCTGAGCGTCTCGCTTCTATAGTGGTTGCTATCGCTGTTCGCGGGCGGGGGGCAAGGCAGACGGTGGGAAGGGAAGGAACGTCCCGGGTCTGCACAGGACGGACAAGTTCGCAAGGCCAGTTGCGCCCCCTCGCATCGTCTGGGAGGTGTCGTGAAGCTCATCCGTAGTGCCGTCATCGGCGTGATCGTCGTATCCCTGCTCGCTGGCTGTGCGCCTGAGGATTCTGATGGGGTTTCGGCTGAACCGACAGAGCTACCGTACGGGAGCACGTCGGCCGAGGAACAAGAGCTCTTCGAGGAGTACCCGAACGAGTTCGAGAGGGTCTTCCACGGCGAGGTGTGGACGGTGCGAGTCGCGCCGATCGAGCGCGTCGGCGACGCGGCCGTCGTCAGCGTGGCGATGGAGGCTCCCGACGCGATGGCCGCTGGGAGCTACGGCCTTGCCCGCTACTTGTACCGACAGACCTCGACGCGCCCGACCGCCGCCGCGGGGCGGCTGATCGACGAGCGCGGTGAGCTGGTCTATGACACGGTTCGCGCCTCAGAGTCCGGTGATGGAGTCGTCGGCACCGAGGTTCCAGTCGCACGCCCTGGCGAGATTGTGGAGTTCTCCTTCGCCACGACCGCGCCCGAAGCCGACACGGCGGACGTGCTGCTGCCCTACTTCGGACTGTTCCCCGGGATCGAGGTGGTGGACTCGGAAGGATCGGACCGGCTCGAGGTGCCGGCCGACGCCGTCATCGCCGACCCCATCCCGCTGCAGAAGACGGTCGTCTCCTACGACGACTCGTCCACCACCGAGGAGGTCGACGAGGTGACGACGGTCCGGATCACGTCCGACGTGCTGTTCGCGACCGGCAGCGCGGATCTCGGCGGCGAGGCGCAGGCACGCATCCGTGAGATCGCGGAGCAGGTCGCCTCATCGTCGGCCGGCGGCACGGTGCGCGTCATCGGCCACACCGACGACGTCGACACCGAGGAGTACAACCAGAGCCTCTCGGAGCGCCGTGCCGACGCCGTCGGGTCGGTGCTGCGGGATGCGCTCGGCGACGGCTTTGCCGTCGAGACCGAGGGGCGCGGAGAGCGCGAGCCGATCGCGCAGGGCACTTCCGAGGAGGCACGCCGGGCGAACCGCCGCGTCGAGATCGTCTTCGACGGCGCTACGCCGATCGCCGGAGAAGAGCAGGAGGAGTCGAAGATCCCCGACGCCGACGTCCCCGTGGCCGAGGGTGCGGACGCGGTCCGGGTCGAGACGACCGGCGGCGTGCACGATGTCTCCGCGGTGTCTGTCGAGCGGCGCGGCAGACTGCTGGTCGGCATGCTGCGAGTCGAGGCTGTCAATCAGACCTACGACGTCTCCGGCATCCTCGGCGATGCGGAAGCGCTGCCGGAGAGCGCGAAGCTGTCGTGGACGGGCCTGTATGACGAGAAGCGCGGGGCGCGGCAGCTCACGCTGCTCACCGGCGAGGGGTGGGCCTTCCCCGTCGAGTATGCCTACGACGACGGCGCCGACCAGCGCGGCGAGCTGCTCGCGGACGCGATGACGCTCGCCCTCGACGAGGACGGCGACGCCTACGAGCTCACCGTGATCTGGCCGGATCCCGGCACTGACACGGTCACGATCGAGGCTGCGGGCGCGTGGCGTCTTGAGGACGTGCCCGTCACCGAAGGCGGGTGACGGAAAGCGACAACGCGATGGTCAGCCCCTGCAGCCGCACTGCGTTCCCGCTGCTTCGATCTTTCATCGGACGCTTGGTCGGATGTGTTCGGCGTCGTGGCCGGGGCTGTGGTGCTGACACGAGAACGCCGCGGCGAGCCGCCGGGCGGCCTCCTCGATCACCTCGAAGCGCTTGCAGGCGGCGAAGCGCACGAGCCCGGCGTAGTCGTCCGCGTGCCTGGCGCTCACGAATGCGCTCAGCGGAATGGCGACGACCCCCGCGCGTTCGGGCAGCGCCCGGCAGAAGGCGGCGGAGTCGTCCCCTCCCACCGCCCGTGCGTCCGCGACGGTGAAGTAGCCGCCCTGCGGGGCGTGCACCTCGAAGCCCGCCGCTCGCAGGCCGCGCCCCAGCACGTCGTGCTTGCGGGCGAGGACGGCGGCCGCATCCTCGAAGAACGCGTCCGGAAGACGCAGTCCGAGCGCCACGGCGGGCTGGAACGGCGAGCCGTTCACGTACGTGAGGTACTGCTTGACGGTGAGGACCGCCGTGATGAGATCGGCCGGGCCGTGCACCCAGCCGATCTTCCAGCCGGTCGCGGAGAAGGTCTTTCCCGCCGAGGAGATCGTCAGCGTGCGCTCGGCCGCCCCGGGCAGCGTCGCGATCGGGATGTGCTCCCCGGTGAAGACCAGATGCTCATAGACCTCGTCCGTGACGATGATCGCATCGTGCTTCTCGGCGAGTCGCACGACCTCGGCCCTGACCTCCGGCGAGAACACCGCGCCCGTAGGGTTGTGCGGATCGTTCACGAGGATGAGCCGCGTGCGATCGGAGACGGCAGCGGCGAGGGCGTCCAGATCCGGCTGGAAGTCGGGGAGCCGAAGCGGGACTGTGCGCAGTCGCGCACCGGCCAGGGCGACGGCCGCGGCGTACGAGTCGTAATACGGCTCGAAGACGACGACCTCGTCCTCGGGGGAGTCGATCAGGGCGAGCAGGACGGCGGTGAGCGCCTCCGTCGCGCCGGCGGTCGCGATGACCTCGGTCGCGGGATCCACGTCGAGCCCGTAGAAGCGATGCTGGTGCTCGCTGATCGCGGTGAGAAGATCCGGGAGGCCGCGTCCAGGCGGATACTGGTTCGCGCCGTCCGCGATGGCACGCCGGGCGGCCTCGAGCACCTCGGCGGGGCCGTCCTCGTCGGGGAAGCCCTGGCCGAGGTTGATCGATCCGGTTCTGACCGCCGCTGCCGACATCTCTGCGAAGATGGTCGGGGCGACCTCGCCGGACGGCGAGAGCAGGCCGGCTCCGGCTGCAGTACGGCGCCATGCGCCGGGGATGTCTCTCATGCAGAACAGGCTAAGGCCATAACGGACACTCATCCCGGCCATAACAAACGCACAGGGAGCCGCGGCAGTCTGAAGGGGCGTTGTTGAAGGAGCACACCATGAACGAAGACAACACCCCCACCGGGCCCACGCCGTCGGATGCGGCCGCCGCCCCGTCGTCCCCGAACGGCCACGAGGTGCCGCGGACCTTCGCGTCCCAGGATCCCCGGAACGGAGGGTCTCCTGCGACGCCGGAGGCACCTGCGGCTCCGGAGGCCTTCGCGCCGCCGGCGGCTCCTGCGGCGGCTCCGCAGGCGGTGACGCCGGATGCTCCGCTCGCGCCGCCGTTCGCGCACCAGACGCCGCAGGCCGTCCACCCGCACCCGCAGGCCGTCCACCAGGCGCCGACGGGCGCACCGCAGGCCGCCGGCGCCTCCTTCGGTCCGACGGCGGCCCAGCCGACGCTCTCGTTCGCCGGCACCGCACCGGTCGCGCCGGTCACGGGCGACGAGCCGAAGGAGCGCAGGAACCTCGGCGCGAGCAAGGTCGCGGCCATCATCGTCGCCGCAGCCCTCGTCGGGGGCGCGGCCGGATTCGGCGGCAGCTACCTGGGCTCCACGCTCTGGCCGCAGCCGGTCTCGAGCTCGGCGGAGGGGCCGAGCACGGTCACCGTGAACAACCCGGACGACGTCAACGCCACCACGGCGGTGGCGACGAAGGTGCTGCCCTCCGTCGTCACGATCGAGGTCGCGGGCACGAGCGAGTCCGGAAGCGGATCGGGCGTCGTCCTCAGCGAGGACGGCTACGTGCTCACCAACACCCACGTCGTGACGCTCGGGGGTGCGGTCGCCGATCCCACCATCCGGGTCACGACCTCGGAAGGGCGCATCTATGCGGCGACCGTCGTCGGGACCGATCCGATCTACGACCTCGCGGTGATCAAGCTCACCGACGCGGAAGGCCTCACCCCCATCGAGTTCGCCGACTCGTCCGCGCTGAACGTCGGAGCGACCGCGGTCGCCGTCGGAGCGCCGCTCGGTCTCGCGAACTCGGTCACCACCGGCATCATCTCCTCGCTGAACCGCTCGATCCAGATCGCCTCGTCGGCGCTGCCCGACTCGGCCTCGGAGGACTCGGACGAGGGCGATCAGGGCGACGGCTCGCAGGAGGGCGGTCCGTACCAGTTCGACATCCCCGGCCAGACGCCGCAGCAGTCGACCAGCGAGTCGATCTCGATCGCCGTGATCCAGACGGATGCCGCGATCAACCCCGGCAACTCCGGAGGCGCCCTCGTCGACGCCGAGGGGAGGCTCATCGGGATCAACGTGGCCATCGCCACGGCGACCGATGCGGAGGAGTCCGGCTCCATCGGCGTCGGCTTCGCCATCCCGTCGAATGTCGCGGAGCGGGTCGCGAACGAGATCATGGCGGACGGCTCCGCCACGCACGGCCTGCTGGGCGCCTCGGTCAGGGATGCGTCCAGCGACGCGGACGCCGACATCGCCGGCGCCTACATCGCCGAGGTCACCCGCGGCGGTGCGGCCGAGGCCGGCGGGCTCGAGGCGGACGACATCGTCACCGAGTTCAACGGCGCGCCCATCAGCAGCGCCAGCGACCTCACCGCTCAGGTCCGCGCGGCGGCCGCAGGCAGCACCGCGACGCTCACCTACGTCCGCGACGGCAAGACCTACGAGATCGAGGTCACCCTCGGCGAGCTCGCGCTCTGACCCGTCGGCGGCGCCCCGCCGACGCACACGAAGGACGCCACCCCTCGCGATAGGCTCGCGGGGTGGCGTCCTTCTCCTTCGGCACCGGCAATGCGGCAAAGCTCCTCCGCATCCCGCTGTATGCCGTCGGGCGCATCGGAACCCTGCTGATCCCTCGCGGACGGCGCTGGGTCTTCGGCAGCGGAGCGGGCATCGGTGACGGAGCGCTCGCGCTCTGGAGCGTCGTGCAGGACGCGGGACACGATGCCGTCTGGCTCACCGCGTCCCCTCGGGAGGACGCCGAGGCGGCCGCGCGGGGGATCCGGACGATCCGCAAGGGCGGTCTCCGCGGCTGGTGGGCGACGGCCCGCGCCGGGGTGCTCGTCGTCACGCACGGCTTCGGCGACGTCAATCGCTATGCCGGCGGCGGCGGGTTCACCGTCCAGCTCTGGCACGGGATCCCGCTCAAGCGCATCGGGCTGGACTCGCCGGCCACCACGCAGGTCCCGTCCATCCCGGGAGCGCCGATCCTGCGGCGACTCATCGGCATGCTCTACCGCGGCACCGCGCAGCGCATCCGCGTCCTGCCCGCCGCCTCCGAGAGGTCCAGGGGGAGACTGGAGTCCGCCTTCGGCCTCGGCGACGAGCGTGTCGTCGTGACCGGTGAGCCGCGCGTCGACGTCCTGTCCGCCGGTACCGCCGAGGAGCGGCGCGATCATGCATCCGCCCTGCTCGAGCAGGCTGCGGGACCCGTTCCGGGCGAAGCCCGGCGAGTGCTCTACGCGCCGACCTGGCGCGACGGGGCTGCGGATCCGGCGGTGCCCACGGCGGCGGAATGGGTGCGCATCGTCACCGTCCTCGAACGCTGCAACGCCGTGCTCTACGTCCGCTCGCACCCGCTCGGCGAGGGCGCGTACGCGCCTGCGCTGCCGAGCACGCGGGTGCGGATGCTGGGGAGCGCCGTCCTCACGGACGTGACGCCTGCTCTGCCGGCGATGGATGCGCTCGTCACCGACTACTCCTCGCTGGCGTACGACGTCGGTCTCCTCGCCATGCCGGTCATCCACCTCGTCCCGGATGCCGTGGAGTACGCTCGCACACGAGGGTTCTACGGCCGGTTGGACGCCGTGACCGCCGGGGATGAGACCGCCGACTGGGATGGCGTGCTCGCCCGGCTGGAGCAGCTGTGGGAGGACGAGTCCGTGCGCGCACGCTACTCGGAGCGATCGTCCGCGCTGAGCGCGCAGATGCATGCCTTCCGCGACGGGCGGGCGGCTCATCGCGTGTACGAGGCGATCCGCGCGCGGGGAATCGCCGCGCCGAAGGGAGCAGCATGACCACCGTCGTGATCGATGAGCAGCACGGAGCGCTCATCGTGGCGGGCGACGGCCCGCGGCCGGCCTTCGCGGTCCTGGAGGGTCCGCGCGCGCGCGTGACGGCGAAGGCGACCGGCGGGGGGAAGACCTGGAAGGCGGCCTTCCCCCTGCGGCTCTCGCGTTTCGGAGGGCCGGAGCTCCCGCTCCCGAGCGGGGAGTACCTGCTGCGGATCGGCGATGTCGATCTGGCGGGCCTGCGCGCCGACCGTGCGGTGGCCGGCGGCCTCGGCATCGTGGTCGATGGGCATTCCGTCGTCGTCGATCCGCCCCTCGACGACGTCTACCGGACCGCCGAGGGGCAGCGGGCGCTGGAGGAGCGCTATGCCTCGGCCGCGGGAGCCACGGAGAACGCCGTGTTCTTCGAGAGCTTCTACGGACACAGCGCCGGATGCAACCCCCGTGCCATCGATCGTGAGCTGGCCGTGCGCGCGCCGGGCGTCACCCGGTACTGGAGCGTGGCGGATCTCTCCGTCGCGGTGCCGGAGGGCGCGATCGCGCTCGTGGAGGGCAGCCCGGAGTGGTGGCGCGCGAGAGGCGCATCGCGGCTGCTCGTCGTGAACGACTGGCTGCGGCGGCGATTCGCCCGCAAGGAGGGGCAGAAGGTTCTCCAGACCTGGCACGGCACCCCGCTCAAGCGCCTGGCCCTGCACCGCCCCGGCTTCGATCCTCGGCGCATGGCCGCGGTCGTGAAGGAGTCGCGCCGATGGGACGTGCTGCTCGCGCAGAATCCGTACTCCGAGCGCATCCTCCGCAAGGCCTACGCGTTCTTCGGGCGGCCGATCTGGCTGGAGGGCTATCCCCGCAACGATCTGCTCGTGACCGGGGAGGGGACGCAGGTGAGGGAGATGCTCGGCATCCGGCCGGAGGAGCGGGTGCTGCTCTACGCGCCCACCTGGCGCGACGATCGCACCGAGATCGTCGACTTCATCGACCCGGAGCGGCTGGCCGAGGACGCCGATGCCGTCGTGCTGGTGCGCGGGCACTCCCGGACGTTCCGTCCCGGCCGGGATCAGAGCGGTGCGAGGGTCATCGACGTGACCGGGTATCCGCAGACGGCTGAGCTCCTCCTCATCGCGGACGCTCTCGTCACGGACTACTCCTCGGTGATGTTCGACTTCAGCGTCACGGGCAAGCCGATGTACTTCCTCGTCCCCGACCTCGAGCACTACCGAGGACGCCTGCGCGGGTTCTACTTCGATCTCTCCGCGCGCGCGCCCGGGCCTCTTCTGTCCACGCAGGAGGAGCTGGTGGAGGCGCTCGCGGACGAGTATCTTCCGCAGCGGTATGCGCAGCGCTATGACGCGTGGCGACGTCAGTTCAACGGCCGCGACGACGGGCGCGCGGCAGAGCGGGTGGTCTCCAGGATCCTCGACCTCGGCTTCGTCGACGGATAGCGCGCGGGATGATCGGCGCGCCGCCGGGGCGGCTCTCCGGATCTCAGGCCGCCGTGGCAGGCGCCCCCGGTCCTGGAACGGCCGTCACGTCCCGTGCATCGAGCTCCGTGCCGTCCTCGCGCAGGAATGCGAGCCGGACCGGTTCTCCCATGGCGTCCTCCACGTAGACGGTGGCGGGGCCGTGCCCGGACGGCCGGTGCTCGTCCCCCCACGCGACGAACGCCGCGAGCACCGTCTTGAGCTGCTCGCCGGCCTCGGTCAGGACGTACTCGTCCCGCTGCCGCTGTCCGGCCTCCCGGTAGGGGTGGCGCTCCAGGACGCCGCCGCGCACGAGGGTGTCCAGTCGTGCGGCCAGGATGTCGGGTGCGACGCCGAGTCTCTCCCTGAAGTCGCGGAACCGGGTGACGCCCCACAGTGCTTCTCGGACGACGAGGAGCGTCCACTTCTCGCCGAGGACGTCGAGGCTCCTCGCGACGGAGCATCGGGCATTGCGTTCGGTCGATGCGGACATGGCGTCATCGTATCGCTCTGAGTTGTGATCTACTATTCAGATAACTGAGTTGGAAATCCCTACTGAGAAGAACGAAAGGAAACCCCGTCCCATGACGACTCCACGGAAGACCTCGCTGGCGGATGCCATCGTCCTCGTCACCGGTGCGAACGGCGGACTCGGTCGCGAGTTCGCTCATCAGGCCATCGCGCGCGGCGCCGCCAAGGTGTATGCCACGGCGCGCTCTCCGCGCACGTGGTCGGACCCGCGGATCGTCGGGCTGCCGCTCGACATCGACTCCCGCACCTCGATCGAGGACATCGTCGCCCAGGCGTCCGACACGACGATCCTGATCAACAACGCGGGAATCTCCGACAGCGGCCTGCCGGCGCTGACGGTGCCGCTCGACGACGTCCGGCGGGTGTTCGAGACCAACGTGTTCGCGCAGCTGGCCGTGATCCAGGCCTTCGCCCCCGTCCTCGCCGGCAACGGCGGCGGTGCCGTAGTCAACATCCACTCCGCCCTGAGCTGGCTGGGCACGGGTCCCTACGCAGCGACCAAGGCGGCCTTCTGGTCGCTCAGCAACGCCCTGCGAGTGGAGCTGCTGGGGCAGCACACCCATCTCCTCGGAGCCCACCTCGGCTATACGGACACGCCGATGACCGCCGGGCTCGACGTTCCCAAGGAGGATCCTGCCGCCATCGTCGCCGCGATCTACGACGGTCTCGAGGCGGGAGAGGTCGAAGTGCTCGCCGACCGCACCAGTCGCGATCTGAAGGCCGCGCTCTCGGCGCCCCTGGAAACCCTCTATCCCGCACTCGCGCCGCGCTGAGGGCCCCTGCCGGGGCGTCCTGTGCGGCCGGCGTCGCGAGCACCGTTCGCGCCTCTCAGGGCAGCGGTGTGTTCCGCGTTCCGAGGCGGGAGGCGTCGACGGTGTCGCGCGCGCCGCGCAGGACTCCTCCGAGGAAGCCCAGCCCCCAGGAGAGATGCATGGTGGGCAGGACGAGGAGCGTCCAGAGCCGTTCCCGGATGCTCCGCCCAGGCGTCAGGGCCATCGCGATGACGAGCAGGACGTAGGCGGCGAGCGGGGCGTACGCGAGGGAGGCGATCGCGGAGCCCGCGCCGCTGAGGACGCCGGTCAGCTGCAGCACCGCGATCGCGAGGGCGGCGACGACGTTCAGCACGAGTGCGGGCGGCGCGAAGAAGCGGAGGCCGTTGCGGCGGCCGTAGCGTCGCACGAGCTCGCCGCGCCATGCGCCGGTGGCGCGGAACTGTCGCGCCAGGCGCAGCCAGCTCTCGCGCGGCCAGTAGGTCACCGCGAGCGTGGGATCGAACCACACCCGATGCCCCGCCTGACGGATCCGCAGGTTCAGCTCCCAGTCCTCGCCGCGACGGATGGACTCGTCGAAGAGCCCGACCTCCTCCAGCACCTCCCGGCGCATCACGCCGAGATAGGCGGATTCCGCCTCTCCCTCGCGGGCGCCGCCGTGATACGCGCCGCCGCCGAGCCCGATGGGGGAGTTGTAGGCCCAGGCGACCGCCTTCTGGAACGGCGAGCGGCCCTCGGCGTGCATGACGCCTCCGACGTTCGCCGATGCCGTGCGCTCGAGCGTCTCCATGGCGCGCACGGTGTAGCCGGGGGAGAGCTCGGAATGCGCGTCGACGCGCACGATCGTGGGGAAGCGGCCGGCGCGGATGGCGGCGTTCAGCCCGACCGGAATGTGCGCCGCGGGGTTGTCGACGAGGCGGATGCGGGGGTCGCGCCCTGCCAGCTCGCGGGCGAGGTCGGTCGTCCCGTCGGTGGACGGGCCCAGCGCCAGCACGATCTCCGATTCGCCCGGCACCTCCTGCGAGAGCACCGAGTCGACGGCGTGGGCGAGATAGGCGCGCTCGTTCAGAACGGGCATGACGAACGTGACGCCGGCGGAAGGCGTTGTCGATTCGTTGTCATGCACCCCCCGATCATGTCATGGGGCGGGGCATGCCGCCTGGGTACGCTGGGAGGGTGAGTGTCGTGTCCGATGGGAAGAAGGCGTATCGACTGCTCCGGCGTGCGCTGGCGTCGCGATCGGCGGTCCAGCGCGTGCGCCGACGCACCGCCGAGCTGCCGGAGCATCCCGAGCACCACTATCGGGTGGCGGTCTACTTCGCCGACGGCGCCGTGAACATGTACCAGATGCGCCAGTGGTACCGGCCTCTCGCCGAGCTCGCGAAGCTGTGGCCCGTGGTCGTGCTGTCCCGCAACGCCACGGGCACGGAGAAGCTCCTCGGCGAGGACGCGCCGCCGGTGGCGTTCGTGCCCAAGGTCAGGGACCTCGAGCGCTTCCTCGCGAAGCAGGACATCCGCATCGTCCTGTACGTGAACCAGAACACCCGCAACTTCCAGATGTTCCGGTACGGACGCCGCTGGCACGTCTTCATCAACCATGGCGAGTCCGACAAGATGTACATGACCACGAACCAGTACAAGGCGTACGACTACGCGCTGGTGGCAGGGCAGGCGGCGCGCGACAGGCTGTCGCGGACGCTGTGGGACTACGACATCGAACGGCGCACGATCGAGATCGGGCGCCCTCAGGCCGATCACTACTCCGGATCGCTCCCCTACGCGCCCGATCAGCGCACGGTCGTGCTGTACGCCCCCACCTGGGAGGGCGATCGCCCGAGCGCCTTCTACGGCTCGATCGCGAGTCACGGCGAGACGCTGGTGAAGAGGCTCCTCGCGACGGGGACGCATCGGGTGATCTATCGGCCGCACCCCCGCAGCGGCGTCGTCGACGACGCGTACGGCGCCGCCCACCGCCGCATCGTCGCCGCGATCGAGGCGGCGAACGCCGCCGATCCGGGAGCATCCCACGTCTACGACGACGGTCCGGAGCTCGGCTGGCAGCTCGCCGCGGCGGACGTCGCCGTCGTCGACATCTCGGCGATGGTGTACGACCGCCTCGCTGCGGGCAAGCCGCTCATGATCACGCGCCCCGTCGACGAGCGCGCGTCGATCGACACCAAGGGCTACCTGTCGGACTGTGAGTGGCTGACCGTCGAGGGAGCTGCAGACATCGTCGCCCAGATCGAGCGCGTGCGGGCGGACGAGGATGCCGTCAAGAAGCTGCGGATGTGGGTGCAGCACTACTTCGGCGACACGACGCCGGGAGTCGCGACGGCGAGGTTCCACGTCGCCATCGAGCGCCTGATGGCGGAGTGGGACGAGTGGCGTGCTCGGGAGATCGGCGCGGCGCAGGTCGGCGAGGACGACGACGACGAAGAGGCCAAGGACGGCGAGGACTGATGCTCCTCCCGCGCACCGCCTCCGTCGCGGCAGACCTCGCGATCGTGGGGCAGTCCTCGTCGACGAACGCCGAGCTGCGAGAGCGAGCGGACAGCTCTCCGCACCTGAGCGTCCTGATCACCGAGAACCAGACGGCGGGGCGGGGCAGGCTCGATCGCGTCTGGACCGCCCCGGCGGGATCCGCTCTGGCGATCTCGGTGCTGCTGCGCACGCTCCCGGCGCCCGGCGTCCTGGGATGGATCCCGCTCGCGGCCGGCCTGGCCATGGCGGACGCCGTGGCCGCTCAGCTCCCGGGGCGCCAGGTGGGCGTGAAGTGGCCCAATGACGTGCTCGTGGACACACGCAAGATCTGCGGCATCCTCGCCGAGGCGGCGGATGGGGCCGTGGTCGTCGGCGCCGGTGTGAACACCGCGATGACGGCGGTGCAGCTGCCGGTGCCCACGGCGACCTCGTTCGCGGTTCTCGGCGCCGAGGCGGATGTCGATGCGCTCGCCGCGGACTTCCTGACAGGACTGGACCTGGCGGTGAGCCGGCTCGCGGCGTCCGGGGACGCGGACGCGTCAGGACTGCGCGGGCGGGTCGAGGAGCGCTGCCTCACCCTGGGGCGCGACGTCTCCGTGTCGCTGCCGGACGGCGTCGTCCTCCGCGGTCGCGCGACCGGCCTCGAGATCGACGGGCGGCTGATCGTGGACGTGGCCGGGACGCCGCATGCGGTCGCCGCGGGGGACGTGGTGCACGCAGGGCTCGTCTGAGCGGCATCCCTGACACGCCGAACCCTGAACGGGGATGTCGGCGACCTCGGCCACAATGGAGGGGTGACCCAGCCCGTGACGCTCGGCGGACGGCCGATGATGCCGCCGCCCGGCGCGCCCAGCGAGGAGCTGCTCATCGCCCGGTTCCGCGCGCACGCGCGCCGGCTGTTCTGGTCGGCGCTGCTGCTGATCGTCGTCTTCGGCGCCACGGCCTACTTCTACGACAACCTTCCCGACGGCCTTGAGAACTGGATGCTGCTCGCCGCCGCCGGCGCCCTGGTGCTGATCGGCGTCGTCGTGCCGTTCCTGGTGTGGCTCTCCCGCACCTATGTGATCACGACCAGGCGCGTCATCGTCAAGGACGGGATGGGATCCCGGCGCAGCCGCGAGATGTCGCATGTCCGCGGCTACTCGATCACGGTGCGCCGCGGCATCCTGCAGCGGATGTGGGGGACGGGGACGATCTCGCTCTCGAACGGGGCGGGTGCCGCCCTGCGGATGACGAACGTCCCGAGCGTGACGCTCGTGCACGAGACGCTGGCCGATCAGATCGAGGTGAATCAGATCCTCGCGCACCGCGATGCGCAGACCGGAGCCGAGCCCGCGGCGTTCGGCTGATCGTCGTCGTCGGCGCTCCCTGGATGCGGGAGAATGGCAGTGACGAACGGAGTGCGCGAATGGCGTTGCGGGTGGGTGTGATCGGCGGTGGTCAGCTGGCCAGGATGATGATCGCTCCGGCGGTCGAGCTCGGCATCGAGCTGCGGGTGCTCGCGGAGGACGAGGGAATGTCCGCGCAACTCGCCGCCACGGCGGTCGGCGACTACCGCGATCTCGACACGGTGCGATCGTTCGTTCAGGACGTCGATGTCGTCACCTTCGATCACGAGCACGTCCCGCAGGACGTCCTGCGCGCCCTCGTCGACGACGGCGTGGCGGTGCATCCCGGACCGGATGCGCTCCGGTTCGCGCAGGACAAGCTCGACATGCGCGCCCGGCTCGCCGATCTCGGCATCCCGCAGCCCGAGTGGGCGGCCGCGGCCTCGCAGGAGGAGCTGCAGGCGTTCCTGGACGATCACGGCGGACGTGCCGTGGTGAAGACGCCGCGCGGCGGCTACGACGGCAAGGGCGTGCGCGTCGTCGCGGATGCCGCGGACGCCGCCGACTGGCTGGACGCCCTGCCCGCGGGGGAGGCGCTGCTCGTCGAGGAGCTCGTGAGCTTCGTGCGGGAACTGGCGCAGCAGGTCGCCCGTCGTCCGAGCGGCGAGATGGTCGCCTACCCCGTGGTGGAGACCGTGCAGCGGGACGGCGTGTGCGCGGAGGTGCTCGCGCCTGCGCCGAACGCCACGGTGCGGCTGACCCAGGTCGCCGAGGGCATCGGGCGGCAGATCGCCGAGGGGCTCGAGGTCACCGGGATGCTGGCGGTGGAGCTGTTCGAGACCGACGACGAGCGGATCCTCGTCAACGAGCTCGCGATGCGTCCGCACAACAGCGGGCACTGGAGCCAGGACGGCGCGGTGACCTCGCAGTTCGAGCAGCATCTGCGAGCCGTCGCCGATCTGCCGCTGGGGGAGACGACGCCTCGTGCGCCCTGGTCGGTGATGGTGAACATCCTCGGCGGCCCCGCCGAAGGCGGCATGGACGAGCGCCTCGAGGACGCGCTGGGCGCGCACCCAGGCGCCAAAGTCCACACCTACGGCAAGGCGCCGCGGCCCGGCCGCAAGGTCGGTCATGTGAACGCCGCGGGGGAGGAGCTCGACGATGTCGTGTTCATCGCCCGCGCCGCCGCCGATCACTTCCGCTGAACATCACGCCGGCGACGACCTTTCCTTCCCGCTCGTTGAGCGACGACGTCGGAGGCGATCTTTCCTTCCCGCTCGTTGAGCGAGGACGCGAGCGATACCTTTCCTACCGGCTCGTTGAGCGAGCACGCGAGCGGTGCCGTTTCCTTTCCGCTCTTTGAGCGAGGACGCCGGAGGCGACCGAGTCGAAGCGCACCGACCTCGAAGCATCCGAAGACGCGTGCCGTTCAGCGCAACCGAAGATCCAGACCATACCCTGGGTGAGTGACTGAGCCGCTGCATTCCTCCGCCCAGCCCCTCGTCGGCGTCGTGATGGGATCCGACTCCGACTGGCGGGTGATGAGCGACGCCTCGCAGGCGCTCACCGACTTCGGCGTCCCGCATGAGGTGGAGGTGGTCTCCGCCCACCGCACACCGGACAAACTGATGAGCTACGCGCGCGAGGCGCGAGCCCGCGGCCTCCGGGTCATCATCGCCGGCGCCGGCGGAGCCGCGCATCTTCCGGGCATGCTGGCGTCGATGACGCCGCTTCCCGTCATCGGCGTGCCGGTTCCGCTCGCCTACCTCGACGGCATGGACTCCCTGCTCTCCATCGTGCAGATGCCGGCCGGCATCCCCGTCGCGACCGTCTCGATCGGCGGCGCCCGCAACGCCGGCCTCCTGGCGGCGCGCATCCTCGGAGCATCCGATGCCGCGCTGGCGGATCGGATCGAGGAGCTCGCGCGGACGATGGAGGGGCAGGTGGCCGAGAAGAACCAGCGCCTGAAGGGCTCCCTGTGACGATCGCCGGGCCGCGGATCGCGAGCGGGCCGCTGGTCGAGATGCGTCCGATGCGCAACCCGGACGCCTCCGATGAAGCGGTCATGGGGCGCCGCGGCTGGTGGCTGCTCCTCGTGAACGTCCTGGTTCCCGGTTCGGCTCAGGTGCTGGCAGGCAACCGCCGGCTGGGCCGCTTCGGCCTGGGGGCGACGCTGCTGGGATGGTTCCTCGTGATCGTGGCCGCAGGACTCGCGCTGTTCGCGAGGCCCGCCTTCCTCTGGCTGACGGTCAGCGCCGGCTGGTTCTCCGCCGTCGTGCTCACGGTCATCCAGCTGCTGCTGGTCGGGTACGTCGTGCTGTGGATCGTGCTGACGTTCGACACGCTGCGCCTGATGCGGCTGGTGAAGGTGCCGCCGATCTCACGGGTGGCGCTGCCGGTCGTGGCGCTCATCCTCCTCGGACTCCTCGGCGGGGGTGCGGGGTACGCCGCCACGTCGGTCGGCTCCGCCCGCGACGCGCTGGGCGCGATCTTCGGTCAGAGCGGACCGAGCCTGCCTCCCAGCGACGGCTACTACAACATCCTCCTCCTCGGCGCGGACAGCGGCGAGGGTCGCGACTCGATGCGCTATGACAGCATCTCCGTGGTGTCCGTCAACGCCGACACCGGCGCGGTGACGATCACCGGCATCCCCCGCGACATGCCGGGCTTCCCCTTCGCCGAGGGGCCGATGCAGGATCTCTACCCTGACGGGCACACCAGTCATGGCGACAAGACCTGCGGCTGGGGGAGCGGCATCAACCAGCTCCGCACCGAGGTCGAGGTGTGCCGTGACGGCGCCGAGCTCTACCCGGATGCGGTGGCCAATGGATCCGAGCCCGGCATCGAGGCGACGAAGGATGCGGCGGAGGGGATCCTCGGCATCACGATCCCGTACTACGTGTTCATCGACATGGACGGCTTCGCGAACCTGATCGACGCGCTCGGCGGCATCGACGTCACCGTCACAGAACGCCTGCCGGAGGGCTGGGGGCCTTCGTATACCGGTCAGCCCGCCGAGGACTGGGCGATCGGCTGGATCGAGGTCGGTGCGCAGCACATGGACGGCGACACGGCGCAGTGGTACGCGCGGTCGCGGTACACCACCAGCGACTGGGACCGCATGAAGCGTCAGCGGGAGCTCCAGACCGCGATCCTGGCGCAGTTCACGCCCGAGACGGTGCTGATGCGCTTCAACGAGCTCGCCTCGGCAGGGACGGCGCTGGTCGCGACGGATCTGCCGCAGGACAAGCTGCCGGAGTTCTTCGACCTGATCCTGAAGGCGAAGGATCAGCCCGTGACGACGGTCGAGCTCACGCCCGAGGGCGGCGTGGACTTCGAGAATCCGAACTACGAGTACATCAGAGAGCTGATCCAGGAGAAGCTCCATCCGCCGACGCCCACCGCGACGCCCTCCCCGTAGGTCGGGCCGGCGGATGCCGCGGCGCGCGAAAGCGGGCTCGGAGAGCCCCACGCTCTCCGAGCCCGCTCAGGCTCGAGACGACGGCGGTTGGAGGGGGAGGAACCGCCGCCGTCCGGCCAGTCGCGGTCGCCGCAGTGCGGCTTCCGGACCTTAGGCCCGCCGGCGGCGTACCGCGGCGGTGGCGATGAGCGCTCCGCCTGCGGCGAGAGCGACAGCCCCGCCGCCGAGGACCCACGGCGACGCGGAGCCGCCGGTGAGGGCCAGCTCGAGGTCGGAGCCGGAGCCCGTCAGCGGAAGCTCGGTGCTCGCGGGCGCCACGCTCGGATCGTGATCGCAGCTCACGGCGTCATCATGTCCGGCCGTGACCGTGACCCTCGCCGTATACGAGCGCTCGGCGCCGGTGAACGCGATGGCGTAGGTGCCGTTGCCGTCGGACGGCGGGCGGAACGTCAGCACGAGTCCGCCGTCGGCGGCCGCGGTGTCGCCCGAATAGGACGCGTCGCCGGCGTTCGCACCCGAGACGGAGACGCCGAGGCGTTCGCCGGGCAGGAAGTACCCTGGCCCGAAGACGATGGTCGAGGTCTCGCAGATGTCGATCGTCGGATCGACAGTGACGCGAGGATCCTCCGCGTACGGATCGGTGGCCGTCGTCGCAGCGAGATCGCTCGGCGCGGCCATGGCGACAGCAGGTGCGGCGAGCACCAATGCGCCGGCGGCGAGGCTGATGGCAGCCAACTTCTTCAGCATGATTTCTCCCCCAGAGAGATATACACGCGGAATCACAGTCCAAGCACACCCCTGCGCTCGATACCGTGCGGACCCTTCCTGCCCCCACGGCAGGTCGGCAGAGCCCATATTCCCCAGTGACACCGACAGTACCGCAAAGCGGTGCGAATGTCACGAGGCGCAGTGAAGTTCTTCCCGTGTCATCTTGGGCGCCTCGATGAGGGGAGTGTGCGCGACCTCGGTCAGACGCTCGCCCGCGCCCGTGCCGGTGAACTCGATCGTGATCGTCGTCGACTCGCCGGGGCCGAGCTGCACGGAACGCTGGATGACGAGGCGTCCGTCGATCTCCGCGGTCTGCACGCGCTGCTCCGTGCCGTCCCTGTCGACATGCGACGGCGTCGCGCCCTGCGGTCCGTAGACCGCGATCAGGGTGCGCGTCGAGCCGGGCGGCACGTCGAACACGCCGCCGCCGGTGACGTAGGAGGGGAGCGTCTCTGCGGCGTCCGCCGGTGCGCCGTTGGTCCACGTGACCCGCACCTGCGTGGTCGGCTCGCCGTGGCACACGCCTACGGCGGTGGCGATCTCGGCCTCCGCGTAGTAGTCCATCTTGCCGCCCGTGGTGTCGTTGAAGAGCACGCCCACCCAGGTCGCTGTGTCGTCGTCCTGGGGAAGCGTGCCTCCGAGCGTGGAGTCCATGAGGAGGTCCTGCTCGTCTTCGTGGGCGCTCCAGATGCGGATGCGGCCCTCGTCCGCGCTGGTCACGAGCGCACCAAGGAGAGCCTTGGGATCGGCCCCCCGCATGGTGACGGCGAGCAGTGCGCTGGACGCCTGCGCGAACACGGCGTCCTGCTGAGCGGGATCCAGCACGGCGCTGTAGATCTCGGAGAGCAGGATGCCGAGGACGCTGTCCGCCGTCGCCGTGAAAGGCCCGAAGGAGAGGTCGCCGGTCGCGGCCACGAGATGCTGAGCGACCACCGCGTCGACCGCGATCACACCGTCGACCGTGCCGCCGTAGCGCTGCGTCCACCGGGTGGCGAGCGCCTGGCCGGCCTCGGGGAACTCGACGATGTTCGTGATGTTCTGGATGTGGGTGCCCGGCTGGTCGTCGAACAGCGAGATCGTCGACTCGCTGAGCTCGAGCGGCTCTGTCAGCGGGGCGAAATCCTGAGTGGAGGCGTTACGCGCGATGCGGATCTTCCCGTGGTCTGCGGTCACGAGCGCGAGGGCGCCGACGATGCCCCCGGATGAGCGCACCTCCGCGTTGTTCTGCATCGCGACCACGTAGCTGCGGGGGCCGTCGGCTCCGAGCATGCTCGGCAGCAGCACGGATGCGCCGTGCAGCGCTCCGACGACGCCGGTGGCCTCGGAGACGACTTCGCGCATCTCCCGGACGGCGTCCGCCAGGGCGGGGATCGTCGCACCGGCGTCGATCGCGCGCGCCCGTGCATCGGCGTCCTCCAGCACGGCGCTCGCATCTCCGAGCGGCTCCTGGACGGCGGCGAAGGGCTCGAGGTCGATGGCGGACCCGGTGAAGCCGAGGCCGGCGAGGTCGAGGTCCTCGGCTGCCGTCAGGACGGGGGCGAGCGCGTCGGCGGAGACGCTGTCGGCGATCTCGGCCACCTCTCGCACCGCGGTGAAGTTCGGGCCGAGCCATGGCACGAACTCGAAGCCCCGCCAGATCGGGTCGGCGGTGAGCTCGCGCGCCGTCGCCGCCTGGCCGGCGATGCTGTCTGCAGCGGTCCGGGCGCGGTCGATGTCGCCGTCGGCGATCGCGGTCTTGAGGCGTCCGGCCGTGTTCGAGATCTGCTGCAGGGCGTTGGCTGCGCCGATCCCGCGGATCGCCACCCAGCCGACGGCCAGGAGCAGGAGCACGACGAGAACGCCGATGGTCCATCCCAGCCACCGGCGTCGTACCGGAAGTCGTCCGTCGCTCATCAGAGCATTCAAGCACGAACCGCGCGGATGTCATCCGGCTGCGACTCGGGGCGAGGATCCAGGGTCGGCGACCGGATGCCGATTACGCTTCACTCATGGGTGCTCAGTTGCGTGTCGTCCTCGACCAGCTCGCGCAGGTCGTGGCGGCCGATGCCGCCTCCGCGGCGCTCGATCTGACGGTGGGTCTCATCGCGACCGCGCCGAGCGGATGCGGTGTCGAGGCGATCGCTCCTGCGGGGTCCGTCCCTCGTATCCCGGGACTCGGCGAGGTGCGGACCCTGTCGCTGGCGCGGCGTGAGCTGGCGGCGTCCTGGCAGCTCGGCATCGCGCCGGGGATCGGAGGGGGACTGATCCACTCGCCGAGCCTGATGGCGCCGCTGGTGCGGCACGACCGACTGCACGATTCCGACCAGATCGTCGTGACGTTGTGGGATCTGAACGCCTGGGAGGCGCCGGCGAGGATGCCGAAGCCGGCGGCGTCCTGGCAGCGCGGGATGCTCCGCCGTGCCGTCAAGCACGCGGACGCGGTCGTCGTCCCCACCCACGCGTTCGTCGAACGCCTCGAGGGCATCGCGCGCTTCGGGGATCGGGTCCGCGTGATCGCCGGCTCCCCGCCGACCGGCTTCGCCGCACCCGTCGACGCGGTGGGACGACGACGGACCCTCTCGCTCCCCGATCGCTACGTCGTGCTGACGGGCACGGCGCAGTCGCTGGAGAACGGGTTCCGCGCAGCCGTCGCGGCCGACGCCGATGCGGTGGTGCTGGACGCTCCGGAGGGAGCAGAGCCCGAAATCACGGAGATCGCCTCGGCGGCCGGGCTGCCGGAGCGCCGCGTGCACGTGCGGGGAGAACTGGAGCAGCGCGACAGGGCGGCGGTCCTCGCGGACGCGCTCGTCTTCGTCGCGACCTCCGCGCTCACAGAATGGCCGTGGCGCGCGGTGGAGGCCATGTCGCTGAGCGTTCCCGTCGTGGCGGCGGACAGCGGAGTGCACCGGGACGCGCTCGCCGATGGCGCGCGGCTCGTCGCGGCATCCGAGCTGCCCGATGCCGTCGCGGACGCAGCGGGTGAGGGCGCTGCCCGGCTGCGCGTTCTCGCCGGCGACCGGTCGCGCGCGTTCTCCTGGGCGAGCGCCGCCGAGCGGGTGTGGGCGCTGCACGCGGAGCTCTGAGCGGCGCGATCCCGCCCCGGGCTCAGCTCAGATAGTCGCGCAGTGCGTCTGCGGCGTCGCGCGGGGCGAAGCCGGTGGCGCGGATCCTCGTCAGATCGAGCACGCTGTTCCTCGGCCGCGGCGCGACCGGGCCTGCGACCGAGGCGAAGTACTCCTCGGTGGTGACGCCCCTGACCCGTGCCGCGTCGTGCCCGGTGAGCGTGAACACGCGCGCCGCGAGCTGCGCCCAGCTGCTCGGCTCGCCGTCGCCGGTGAGGTTGTAGACGCCGAAGGGCGCACGCGTGTCCAGCAGGTGCCGGATGCCGCGGGCGAGATCGTCCGTGAACGTGAGCCGGCCGATCTGGTCGTCCACGACGGAGGGATCGACGCCCCGTTCGGCGAGCGAGGCCATGGTGCGGACGAAGTTGTTCCCCTCGCCGATCACCCAGGAGGTGCGGACGATGTAGTGCCGCGGCACGGTCGAGACGATGGCGTCGCCGGCCGCCTTGGTCTGCCCGTACACTCCGAGCGGCCGCACGGCATCCTGCTCGGAGTAGGGGCCGTCCTTGGCTCCGTCGAAGACGTAGTCGCTGGAGACGTGCACCAGTGTGATGCCGTGCTCGGCCGCTATCCGTGCGAGCGCCGCGACACCGGTGACGTTCGCCGTCCAGGCCTCTGCGCGTCCGTCGGGGGTCTCCGCGGCATCGACGCCGGTGTGCGCCGCCGCGTTGATGATCGTGTCGTAGTCGCGCCAGCGGCGGGCGGCCGCGAGGTCGTCCGCGGTCAGGTCCAAGGCGTCGCGCGCGGCGTACTCGACGTCCGGCGCGTCGCCGAATTCGGCCTGCAGGGCGCGGCCGAGCTGACCGGCCGATCCGATGACGAGCGTCTTCCTCGGTCCGATCGGCGAGACCTCGCCGAGTCGGGGATGGCCCAGATCCTTCGCGGAGATCTCCGCCTCGCCGAGGGGGATCGGCCATGCGATCGCGGCGGTCTCGTCCGCGAGATGGAGGAAGGAGTACTCGGCGTCGGGGGACCAGTGGTCGTTCACGAGGTAGGCGTAGGCGGTGTCCGCTTCGAGCGTCTGGTAGGAGTTCCCGACGCCGCGTGGGACGAAGATCGCCCTGGACGGATCGAGCTCCGCCGTGAACACCGTGCCGAAGGACGCGCCCTCACGGAGATCCACCCAGGCGCCGAAGATGCGCCCCGTCGCCACCGAGACCCATTTGTCCCAGGGCTCCGCATGGATGCCGCGAGTGGTGCCCACGGCGTCGTTGAAGGAGATGTTGTTCTGGACGGGACCGAAGTCCGGCAGTCCGGCGGCCGTCATCTTCTCCCGCTGCCAGTTCTCCTTGAACCATCCACGGGAGTCGCCGTGCACGGGGAGCTCGACGACGAGCAGCCCTGGGATCGGCGTCTCGGCGACGGTGAGCGCCTTGCCGAACTCCGTCATCACTGTCCCTTCGAGGCGTAGAAGGACTCGGTGGCGTCCTTGGACGGCGCCCACCAGTCCTCGTTGTCGCGGTACCAGGCGATCGTCGAGGCGAGCCCGGAGGCGAAGTCCGAGTATCGCGGCAGCCAGCCGAGTTCCGTGCGCAGTTTCGTCGAGTCGATCGCATAGCGCAGGTCGTGGCCCGCCCGGTCCGTGACGTGGTCGTAGGCGTCCGCGTCGTGACCCATCTGGGTGAGGATGAGCTCGACGACGGAGCGGTTGTCCTTCTCCCCGTCGGCGCCGATCAGATACGTCTCGCCGATCTCGCCCTTCTCGAGGATCGTGAGGACCGCGGAGGAGTGGTCGTCCGCATGGATCCAGTCGCGCACGTTCAGGCCGGCGCCGTAGAGCTTCGGGCGGATGCCCCGGAGGACGTTCGTGATCTGACGCGGGATGAACTTCTCCACGTGCTGGTAGGGGCCGTAGTTGTTCGAGCAGTTCGAGATCGTGGCGCGGACGCCGAAGGAGCGGACCCAGGCGCGCACGAGCAGATCGCTGCCGGCCTTCGTCGACGAGTACGGGGAGGAGGGGTTGTAGGGCGTCGACTCCGTGAAGCGGTTCGGGTCGTCGAGCTCCAGATCTCCATAGACCTCGTCGGTGGAGATGTGGTGGAACCGGCGGTCGTGACGTCGCGCCGCCTCCAGCAGCGTGTAGGTCCCGATGATGTTCGTGTCCAGGAAAGGCCGCGGGTCGTGCAGCGAGTTGTCGTTGTGCGACTCCGCCGCATAGTGCACGACGGCGTCCACCGCGCCGAACAGCTCGTCCACCAGCCCGGCGTCCGCGATGTCGCCGACGACGAGCTCGACGCGATCGGCGGGCAGCCCCGCGAGCGACGCGCGGTTGCCGGCGTAGGTCAGCTTGTCGAGCACCGTGACATGGGCGTCGGTGTTCTCGACGACGTGGTGCACGAAGTTGGAGCCGATGAATCCGGCGCCGCCGGTGACGAGCAGCTTCTGCATGTCGCTAGCGTACCGGGCGGAGTCCGACGAGCCCGGGTGTTTGTCCCGGTGCGCGGGATCGGGGAGGATGGACCCCATGCGCGGCATCATTCTCGCGGGAGGCACAGGATCCCGGCTCCATCCGATCACGCTCGGCGTCTCCAAACAGCTGGTCCCGGTCTACGACAAGCCGATGATCTACTACCCGCTGTCGACGCTGATCCTCGCCGGGATCAGGGACATCCTGATGATCACGACGCCGCACGACCGTGACGCCTTCGAGCGCCTTCTCGGCGATGGATCGCGTTTCGGGGTGTCCATCACCTATAAGGTGCAGCCGTCGCCGGACGGGCTCGCGCAGGCGTTCATCCTGGGGGAGGACCATGTCGGATCCGACTCCGTGGCGCTCGTCCTCGGCGACAACATCTTCTACGGGCAGGGGATGGGGACCCAGCTGCGCCGGTACACCGAGCTGGAGGGCGGGGTCGTCTTCGGGTACTGGGTCGACGACGCCACCGCCTACGGCGTGGTGGAGTTCGACGGAGAGGGCAGAGCCGTCTCCATCGAGGAGAAGCCCGCGCAGCCGAAGAGCAACTACGCGGTGCCCGGGCTGTACTTCTATGACAACGATGTGATCGAGATCGCGAAGGGACTCGAGCCGTCTCCGCGCGGCGAGCTGGAGATCACGGACATCAACCGGGAGTATCTCCGGCAGGGCAGGCTGAAGGTGCAGCTGCTGACGCGCGGGACCGCATGGCTCGACACGGGGACGTTCGACTCGCTCGCGGAGGCGACCGATTTCATCCGCACCGTCGAGAAGCGGCAGGGTCTGTCGATCGGCTGTCCTGAGGAGGTCGCCTGGCGGATGGGCTTCCTCACCGACGACGAGCTGCGCGAGCGGGCGGAGCCGCTGCGCAAGAGCGGGTACGGGGAGTACCTGCTCAAGGCGCTCGCACAGGGCCGCTGAGAGTCCACGAAATCCGCGACACGCCGGTCGGTTGAGCCGTTTTTTCAGTCACAGTGGCATCATTTCGTCACTTACGTCACACTAGTCACATGTCTCGACGTGCCCCACGCTCTCGAAACGTGCTTCGGATGACCCGCATCCTCGCCGTGTTCGCCACCGTTCTCGCGGTATCGATCGGCTCGGCGATGCCGGCGTCCGCCGCACCGGCCGCCGCGGCGCAGGCGGGGGTGAGCACGCTCTCGATGGCGCGGAGCGCGGGAGACGCGACGTCCGCCGGCCTGCTGAAGACATCCCTCGTCGGCTTCAACCCTGGCAACATCATCAGCGATGCGGTGTTCACGAACAAGGGCACGATGACCGAGGCGCAGATCCAGGCCTTCTTCGATTCGAAGGTCAAGAAGTGCGTCGTCGGAAACGATGAGAAGGGCAAGCCGATCGTCTGCCTGAAAGACTTCAGGATCACATCGGTCGATCGCCCGGCGGATTCCTATTGCAGCGGTTACGAGGGGGCGGCGAACGAGAGCGCCGCCCGCATCATCTACAAGACCGCGCAGGCCTGCGGCATCAATCCGCAGGTCCTCATCGTCATGCTCCAGAAGGAGCAGGGCCTGGTGACGCACACCTGGCCGAGTGGATGGCGGTACAACGCGGCGCTCGGACAGGGGTGCCCCGACACAGCCCCCTGCGATCCCAGCTTCGTCGGATTCTTCCACCAGATCTACGGCGCGGCACGGCAGATGCAGATCTACATGGAGGGCAAGCACTTCACCTGGTACGCGCCGGGCAAGACCTGGGGCATCCTCTACAACCCGAAGGCCTCGTGCGGGCGGGGGAACGTCTATGTCGCGAACAAGGCGACGTCCGCGCTCTACTACTACACGCCCTACCAGCCCAACGCCGCGGCGCTCCGCGCCGGCTACGGCGAGGGGGACAGCTGCTCGGCCTACGGCAACCGCAACTTCTACAACTACTTCACCGACTGGTTCGGATCGACCCAGAAGCCGGCGAGCATCTGCGGTGTCCCGGGGGACGTGCGCTCCGCGCAGCTGCAGTACGTGACGACGACAGGACTCAACGCGCGGAAGTCGCCGGCCACGGCGTGCGACGATGACGTCTTCACTCTGTCGGCGGGAACCATCCTGCAGGCGCGGCGCGTGACGGCGGACGGCGACTGGATCGAAGTGCTCACCCTGGAGGGGCCGCGCTGGGTTTCGCGCGAGTTCCTCCGCACCGCCGATGCCGAGGAGGCGGAGTGCACTCTGCCTCCCGGCACCTCCGGTGCCGAGCGCCAGTACGTCGTTCTCAGCAGCACGGCGGCGAAGCTCGCACCGTGGGCGGCGTGCGATCTGCGTTCGAGCACGTTGGGTGTGGGGACGGTGGTGCAGGCGACGCGGGTGTCCTCGTCGGGGAAGTGGTTGGAGGTGCAGACCTCCTCCGGACCGCGGTGGGTGGAGCGCAGTGCGGTCGGGTATGCGACGTCTGCGGATGTGGATGCGGTGTGCGTGGATCCGGCGGCGACGTCGGGGGCCTCGGGTGAGTATGTGGTGCGCACGTCGCAGATGGCGTGGGTGTCTCCGTTGGCGAAGTGCGGTGCGGGGCAGCAGTTGGGTGTGGGGACGGTGCTTCAGGCGACGCGGTTGTCGTATTCCGGCGACTGGCTGGAGGTGCAGACGCAGTCCGGGCTCCGGTGGGTGGCGCGCAGCGGTGTCGAGGCGGCGACGTCCGCGGATGTCGATGCGGCGTGCGTGGATCCTGCGGGGACGTCGACGGCGACGGACCGGTATGTGGTGCGTACGAGTGGCCTGGCGTGGGTGTCGCCGTTGGCGAAGTGTGGCACGGGCGCGAAGAACGTCGGTGTGGGGACGGTGCTCCAGGCGACGCGGTTGTCGTCGTCGGGGAAGTGGCTGGAGGTCCGCACGAGCGCCGGCACCGGGTGGGTTGCGCGGGATTCGGTGGCGATGTGCGCGGATCCGGCTGGCACGAAGAAGGCGTCCAAGCAGTATGTGGTGCAGGAGTCGACGCAGGCTCTCGTGTCGCCGCTCGCGGAGTGCGGCACGGCTGCTGCGCATTGGGGGGCCGGCACCGCTCCGAGCACGTTGGGTGTGGGGACGGTGGTGCAGGCGACGCGGGTGTCCTCGTCGGGGAAGTGGTTGGAGGTGCAGACCTCCTCCGGACCGCGGTGGGTGGAGCGCAGTGCGGTCGGGTATGCGACGTCTGCGGATGTGGATGCGGTGTGCGTGGATCCGGCGGCGACGTCGGGGGCCTCGGGTGAGTATGTGGTGCGCACGTCGCAGATGGCGTGGGTGTCTCCGTTGGCGAAGTGCGGTGCGGGGCAGCAGTTGGGTGTGGGGACGGTGCTTCAGGCGACGCGGTTGTCGTATTCCGGCGACTGGCTGGAGGTGCAGACGCAGTCCGGGCTCCGGTGGGTGGCGCGCAGCGGTGTCGAGGCGGCGACGTCCGCGGATGTCGATGCGGCGTGCGTGGATCCTGCGGGGACGTCGACGGCGACGGACCGGTATGTGGTGCGTACGAGTGGCCTGGCGTGGGTGTCGCCGTTGGCGAAGTGTGGCACGGGCGCGAAGAACGTCGGTGTGGGGACGGTGCTCCAGGCGACGCGGTTGTCGTCGTCGGGGAAGTGGCTGGAGGTCCGCACGAGCGCCGGCACCGGGTGGGTTGCGCGGGATTCGGTGGCGATGTGCGCGGATCCGGCTGGCACGAAGAAGGCGTCCAAGCAGTATGTGGTGCAGGAGTCGACGCAGGCTCTCGTGTCGCCGCTCGCGGAGTGCGGCACGGCTGCTGCGCATTGGGGGGCCGGCACCGCTCCGAGCACGTTGGGTGTGGGGACGGTGGTGCAGGCGACGCGGGTGTCCTCGTCGGGGAAGTGGTTGGAGGTGCAGACCTCCTCCGGACCGCGGTGGGTCCTCAAGGAGGATGTGCGCGAGCGATGACCCGAGGGACGGTGGGACCTCCAGCGGTCCTGAGGGTCTCACGCACCCGTCGCTGAGATAATGGCACGATGACCTGGTTCGACGCCCTTCCGGCGATTCTGTTCGCCTGCGTCGTCGTCATCGGACCCGGACTGGTGGCGACCGCTCCGCTGCCGCTGGGAGCTCTCGCCAGGACTGCGGTCTCGGGCCTCGTCGGCGTCTGCCTCACGGGCCTGGCCGCCACCGTGTTCGGAGCCCTCGGGATGCCCTTGAGCCTGTGGCAGGTCGCCGTACCGTCCGCCCTCGGGCTCGGAGTCTCCATGCTGCTGCGGCGTCGCATGCCGCGGATCGAGCGCCGCATCGACAGAGGAACGGGGTGGCTCGCGATCCTCTGGATCCTGTCATCCGTCGCGTCCGCCGTCGTGGCCTTCGTCCGCGTGCCCTCGCCTGAGCGCATCTCGCAGACCTACGACAACGTCTTCCATCTCTCGGCCGCCTCGGCGATCATGGAGGGCTTCTCCGCCTCTCCGTTCACGCTCCGTTCGCTCATCGAGACCGACGGCGGCGTCATCTCGTACTATCCGTCGGCCTGGCACTCGTTCGCGGCTCTGACGGCGCAGACCGTCGGCGTTCCGGTGCCGGTGGCCTTCAACGCGGTCTGGATCGCCGTGATCTCGGTGCTCTGGCTGCCCGGCATCGCCTGGCTCGTGCGGCTCCTGGTCCCGGGGCGGATCGCGCCCCTCGTGGCGATGCCGCTGGGGGTGTCCTTCGGATGGTTTCCGTACAGCCTGCTCACCTGGGGCACCATCTATCCGACGGCGCTCGCGCACGCGCTGCTGCCCGCCGCGACCGGACTGGGCATCCTTGCCGCGAAGGCGCTCATCCCGAAGGATGCTCTCCTGCCGCGGAGGGGAGCGACCCGGAGAGGGCGGTGGACCATCGCGGCTGCGGGAGTGCTCGTGGCCGGCGGCGCGCTCGCGTTCAGCCACCCTCGGGTCCTGCCGACGTGGGCGCTCATCCTGGCGCCGTACGTGCTCTGGCGGCTGGGCGCCGCGTATCGGACGGCGCGCCGGGAGGGCGGTCCTGTCGCACGGCGTGCCCGAGTCATCCTGTGGGGCACGAGCGGTGCGCTCGTGGTCGTCGCGGTCGCGGCGCTCGGATACGCCGTGATCGGCCTCGGGCTCTTCGACGAGCCGCTCTCGGATCGCCTGAACGGCCCGCAGGCCAGGGCGAGGCAGACCCTCGGGGATGCGATCGCGCAGGTGCTCACGATGCAGGTCAGGATGGGCGCCGAGGGCATCGTCACCGGCATCGCGCCCCTGCTCGCGATCATGACGCTCGTCGGCGTCGTCGTGGCTCTGCGCCGCCCGGATCTGCGCTGGCTGGTCGTCTCCTACCTCGTCTTCGGCGCTCTGTACGTCCTGGCCACAGGGTCCGATGACGACCTGACCAAACTGCTGACGGGAATCTGGTACAAGGACGGCTATCGCCTCGCTGCGACCCTGCCGGTCCTGGCGGTTCCGCTCGCCGCGCTCGGCGTCGTCACGGTCCCATGGCTGTTCCGGGTCCGCAGCGGCTCCCTCGTCGCCGGGCTCGCCGCGGCGCTCGGCATCGGCACTGCGGTCACGGCGATGAGCTCGCTCGCCGTGACCGGCGTGAGCGAGGCGACGGGCTTCGTATTCCGCCAGCCGCCGAGCGCGGCGGATCGGGAGATCGTCTCCGCGAAGCAGATCGCCTTCTTCGAGGACGTGGTTCCGGACATCGTCCCCGCCGACCAGCTCCTGCTCGGGGACCCGTGGGACGGGTCGGCCCTGAGCTGGATGTACGCCCACCGCGAGCCGGTCTTCCCGCACGTCAACGGGCTGTGGGATCGCAGCCGACGTGTGCTCGCCTGGAATCTCGCGCGGATCGAGAGCGACCCGGAGGTCTGCGAGGCGCTCGACGACCTGCGAGTGCGGTATGTGATCTACAACCCGCATGCCTTCGCGGGAGGAGATCCGGCAGGGAACCACTTCCCGGCTCCGCATGCCGCCGTCGAGGCGGGCCTGTTCGAACCGGTCGCGACCGACGGCGAATCCACCCTCTATCGCATCGATCAGTGCGGGCCGTTGGACTGATCCCGATCCTCGGCGGGTGAATTCAGACGCAGCTTGTCGACCCAGTACTCGTTCGATGTCATCGTCGCGTACCCCTGTCGCCATTCCTCGCGCATCTTCGGGTAGAGCCGCCGCAGACGCAGAGTGTTCCTCAGCAGCCGCATGCTCTCGGCCCGGAAGCGCCGCCCGTCGCGGCGGACGACGTACGCCGCGGTTCCATCGGCGTTCAGGTACGTGATCTCCTTGGCGCCGTACGTCTTGCGGTAGTCCTCGCGATAGGGTGCGGACAGGGTCAGTCTCGAGCCGATGCGGCCGCCGAGGGGAAGCAGGTGCCCGTTCAGGGTCGCGAGCCAGAGCGCGCGCAACGGACGCGGATACTTGCCGAGCCTCTGTCGCGGCGCTGTCGGGATGGGCTGCCAGGCCTCGGTCGTGGTCAGAGCCTTGAGGTCGGCCCGACGCTGGGCCATGTCGGCGTGCTCGTCGAAGAACGCCGGTCCCCTCATGACGTCCTCGAGTGCGAGATTGACCGCGGACAGCGTGTCGTAATGGAAGCGCAGCACGTTCCGCAGATAGAAGCTGCGCACCATCGCCTGCAGCTCCCGCCAGCTCCGGTCCTTGGCGGAACCGTCCAGATGGTGGGCGAGATGACTGCGGAAGTCGAGATACCAGGTCAAGGGCGATGCCTTGTCCGTGAAGCTCTCCTGGATCGATGCGACGCCGGGCAGGGTGACGATGGCGAAGTCGTTGGACAGCGAGAAGCTGACATCGTCGCCCCGGACGAAGAAGGGGAAGGGCAGGTGCTTCATCTGAGCGACCGGGAAGGCGAAGAACCACCATCCGCCGTAGAGGTCGTCGGGAGCAGAGTCCGTGGTCTCGTACTCCATCTTGAAGACGTGTTTGCGCCTGCGCAGATCCAGGCCGCCGTACAACGGCTTGCAGCCGAGATCGAACAGCGCGCCGTTCTCCCAGACCTGCCACCGGTAGGCCGCATTGATCATGCCGCCGGCGACGGCGGTGCGCGGATCGAGCGCGTAGGCGAGGAACCACCATGTCCGGCTGAGCGCCTCCATCTGAATGGAGGCGTCGTCATCCATGAACAGGCAGTGCGACGCGCCTGTCTCCTCGGCCATGAGCAGACCGCGCGTGAATCCGCCCGCACCGCCGAGGTTCTCGTTCTGGATGACGACGACGCCGTCGCCGTCATCGACCGTCACCGTCCCGCCGTTGTCGACGATCACCATGCGGATATGATCGCGCAGCTCGGAGGTCGCGCGGAAGCGGCGGAAGCGCTCCACCGTCGCCGCGACCTCCGCCTCGCGGCGGAAGGTCGTGATCGAGAGCATCAGATCCGGCGTGTTCCGCGGCGGCGCCGTCGTCGCCCACGCGAAATCATCCAGTCGTGCGTGGTCGAGGGCCGTCAAGGAGAAGAACAGCACGGCATCGGTGTGCGCGAGATCCTCGGGGCGGACCGGCTGACGGAAGGAGCCGTCCAGAGCGACGGTCTCGCTGAAGACCTGACGGGTGGACTGATCCGGGCCGGCTGCATATATCGACAGCACGAAGCGGCCGCTTCCGCTGAGCTGCAGCTGCAGGGGCAGCTCTCCGCAGTGCTTGCGCCACTTGCCGAGGTTGAACAGGTTGTAGTACGTGCTCGTGGTGATCCGGCCGCCAGGACCGAAATCGGCCCCCGCCTGCGTCAACGACAGTCCGACAGGTCCGAACAGGTCGAAATGCGGCGCCACCTCGGTGGAGATCCCGGACTGCGGCCAGATGGCCGTCTGCAATGGCGAAACCGCAGTGGACGGCATCGAGCCATCCTCCATCTCTCTTGCCTCCCTAGGCCCCGCCGTGCTCGCGACCGTATCCGTCGCGGGCAGAGTGGTGGTCTTCGTCCTCGACTCCGTCACCTGGCGTCAGCCCTTGCGATGACGCATCAGCACGTCGTCCATATCGGTTCGCTTCGAGCGCGGCACCAGGACCTTCTCGTCGTAGTGGCCGACCGCGACGAACGAGATGAACACCTCGTGGTCCGGGATGTCGATGATCTTGCGGATCGCGTTCTCCTTCTCGGTGCCCATCGCGGTGTTGAGCGAGCAGGAGCCCAGTCCCACCTGCGTCAGGCCGAGCAGGAGCGACATCATGAAGAGGCCGCCGTCGACGAAGGGCTGGTTGCGCTCGGGAGCGAAGAGGAACGCATCCAGATCGGCCGTGACCAGCAGGAGCCGAGGAGGCATCTTGTAGCCGCTGAAACCGCCCTGGATGTCGAGCACGGACTTGATGATCTGAGGGTCGTCGAACTGGTGCACGCGCGCACCCTGCCGGTTGCACACCGAGGGCGCCTGCATCGCGATCTGCACGGCGCGGGCGATATCCTCGTCGCTGACGGGCTCGCGCGTGAACTCGCGCACGCTGCGCCGTCCGTACATCACGTCGATGAAGCTGCGCTCGGCCTCCGTCTCGCGGGTGATCTCGCGGAGCTGATCGGCGGGCAGCACGCCGCCCTCGTGGTGGGTGCAGTTGTCGATGATCCCCTGAGAAACGGGGCTGAAGAGGTTCCGGAACTCGGACACGTCCTTCTTCAGGGCCGCGTGCCGCTCGAAGTAGGTCTTCATCACCGCGGCCGAGCTCTGCAGGAAGCTGTCGTCGGTGCTGCGCCCCGCGGCCAGCCAGGCGTTCATCTCCTTGGCGAGTCCTGGGACGGCGATCTTTCCGAATCCGGCGCGGAAGTCGCTGCGGCTCAGGCCCTTCTCGATCGCGTGGGCGTGGAAGATCATGCGCGCCCTGGCGCCGGAGACGCCCTCCGGCGAGCGAGCGTGCGCGTGCGAGCGCGACTGACGCTCGTAGTCCTTGAGCGCGAGCGTCCTCGCCACCCCGCCGAAGCCTCCCGCGGGCGCGCCGCCGGCCGACCCCGCGGGAGCGGCGGCCCCGGCGGCGAACTCCTCCAGATGGATGCTGCGCACGTCGGCTCCGCCGTTCCACCCGGCGAAATGCACGGCGCCCAGCATGAACTGGCTGAGACCGGACTCGGGCGCGCGGAAGATGATCGTGTCGGTCCGTGCCCCGCTGGCCTTCTTCGGCAGATCCACCTTGCCGACGACGCGGAACTTGCCGGTCTTGGGGTCGCGGAAATGGATGTTGACGGACGACGCCTTCGTCCGCGGCGTCCATTCGATCCTCATCTGGTAGGTCGCACCCTTGGTCAGCGGCTGCGGCAGGTCGGTCCAGACGAGATTCCCGAGGACGGCGCCGCCGCGCCCCAGCGTCACCCGCATGCCGGTCGGCTTCCGCGAGAGCTTCCAGCCGCCGGTGACCTTCAGCCGGGTGCCGCGCGAGCTCCGCGAGATGCTCCAGGCGTCGGTGCCGGCCGTGAATTCGGGGTTGCGGAGCGTGAAGCTCTGAGGGCCGCGCGGGGCCGCGGAGCTCTTCCGCTCCTCCGGGGGCAGAGCGGCAGAGGCCTTCTTCGCGGGGTCCAGCGCCGCTTCGAGCCACTCCATGGAGGAGGCGCGGCCGGATTCGATGTACTCCCTGGCCTTGGTGAAGTCGATCTCGCGCGTGACGTTCGGGTTCTCGGCGATCGCCTCCGCGGTGTCGATCTCGAAGACGCGGCGGCTCTCGCCCAGGCCCAGCGAGGCCAGCAGGTTCTTGAAGCGATCGGCGCCGCGCTTCCCGTTGTAGATCGAGGAGAAGGGCTTCTCGAAGATCACGGAGAAGGCGGAGCCGTGGAAGCTGTCGGTGAGGACATAGCTCGAGTCGCGGTAGCCGCGCAGGAAGTTCTCGGGGGAGTCCTCGGCCATGATCTCGGCGCGGGGCTCGTCCGCGAACAGCGAGGCGGCCAGTTCCCGTCCCTTGTCCGGGTTGGGGATCACGAGGATCTTCTTGAAGCCCAGCTTGTCGGCGATCGCCTGTGCGACGGCCTTCTTCCCCGGGGTGGGGTCGAGGAAGAAGACGGCCATGTACTCGCCCTCGGGGGCGATGGTGGCCGTGGATGCCAGTTCGCCGTACTGCTCCTTGGAGACGAGGAACGCCGGATCCACCACGAGCGAGGCCTTCGCGCCGAAGATGTCGCGTGCGGTGTCGATCGCGTATCCCTCGCGCACGGAGATCGCCTTGAACCGCTGCAGATTCGCGGCGTGCTTCTCGATGAACGGCGGCTTGAACTTCTCCGTGCCGCGGTTGCCGAAGGAGGTGCCGTAGGCGACCCGGTCGTTCTCGGGCTTCACGAAGTCGAGGAAGAGGTCGTCGTTCACGCGGCCGATGAGCGGATTCCACAGCTGGTCGCTGCCGACGACGAAGGTGTGCGCGACGTCGTTGAGACCGGGAAGGTCGGAGTAGTGCAACTGCTCCGTGTACTCGTAGCCGACGCGCCGGGCGAACTCCATCGAGAGGATGTCGTCGGGCCAGGCCACCCGGTAGCCGTTGTAGCCGAGGGGCTCGTGCACCATCAGGATCGAGTGCCCGAGGCTGTCGACCGCCCTGTTGAGGCCATAGTAGGTCAGGATCGATCCGTAGTTCTTCCCGTACCACCATCCGAGGATGGCGACATCGTACGTCTTCTTCGGAAGGGTCATCTAGATGTGTCCTTGTCTGCAGGCGGAGGCTGTGAGAAGTCTGTCGCGTCGGCGGAACCGCCTGGGCGATGGCCGACCGCGGTCGGAGTACGACAGCCGAGTCTAGCCCAGCCACGGCTGGAAAAGCCCTGCGACGCGGGTGCCGGACGGCGGTCCGCGAACCGGCCTCCGCTCGCGCCGGATCGAGGGCGAGAACTCGCCGCACGCCTGGATCACCTGCACAGGAAACGACGGCGCGGGATGACAGAATGGTGCATATGGACACTGATCTTCTCGTCGTCGGCTCCGGATTCTTCGGTCTGACGATCGCCGAGCGGGCCGCAGCCGCGGGCCGCAAGGTGACCGTCATCGATCGTCGCCGGCACATCGGCGGCAACGCGTACAGCGAGAACGACGCCGAGACGGGCATCGAGATCCACCGCTACGGCGCGCACCTGTTCCACACGTCCAATCCGACGGTGTGGGAGTACGTCAACCGCTTCACGTCCTTCACGAACTACGTGCACCGCGTGTACTCGACGCACAGGGGTCAGGTCTACGCGCTGCCGGTGAACCTGCACACCATCAATCAGTTCTTCGCCGCCGCCCACACGCCCGACGAGGCGCGTGCGCTCGTCAAGGAGCAGGCGGGCGAGTTCGACGTCAAGACGGCGGCGAACTTCGAGGAGAAGGGCATCGCCCTCGTGGGGCGTCCGCTGTTCGAGGCCTTCTTCGCCCACTACACGGCAAAGCAGTGGCAGACCTCGCCCGAGAAGCTCTCCGGCGACATCATCAGCCGCCTGCCCGTGCGCTACAACTACGACAACCGCTACTTCAACGACACGTGGGAGGGACTGCCGACCGACGGCTACACCGCGTGGATCGAGCGGATGGCCGATCACGCGAACATCGAGGTCAAGCTCGACGTCGACTTCTTCGACGAGTCGCAGCCCTTCAACAAGAAGGCGGCCGTCGGTCAGCTGCCCGTGGTGTACACCGGCCCCGTCGATCGCTACTTCGGCTACGCGGAGGGCGCGCTCAGCTGGCGGACGCTCGACTTCGAGCAGGAGGTGCTGAACGTCGGAGACTTCCAGGGGACCTCGGTGATGAACTATCCGGACGCGGACGTGCCCTACACCCGCATCCACGAGTTCAAGCACTTCCACCCGGAGCGCAAGGACGTCTACCCGACGGACAAGACCGTCATCATGCGCGAGTATTCGCGCTTCGCGACCAGGGACGACGAGCCCTACTATCCGGTGAACTCGACCGACGACCGCTCGGGGCTGCTCGCCTACCGCGAGCTGCAGAAGGATGAGGATCAGGTGTTCTTCGGAGGACGCCTGGGCACGTACCAGTACCTCGACATGCACATGGCCATCGGCTCCGCGCTGTCGATGTGGAACAACCAGCTCAGCTGAGGATCGCATGTTCGACACCATCGGCGCACCCGGCTCGACGCGGCGCAACCTCCATTCGCTGTGGGTGCTCTCGGCGCGCGATCTGCGTGTCCGCTACGCCACCAGTTGGCTGGGCTACCTGTGGAGCGTGCTCGATCCGCTCGTGATGAGCCTGATCTACTGGTTCGTCTTCACCCAGATCTTCCACCGCACCGTCGGCGCCGATCCGTACATCGTCTTCCTCATCGCCGCGCTGCTGCCGTGGGTGTGGTTCAATGCCGCGGTGAGCGACTTCACGCGCGCCTTCCAGCGCGACTCGAAGCTCGTCCGGTCGACGGCGATCCCGCGCGTCATCTGGATCGGGCGGATCATCCTGTCCAAAGGCATCGAGTTCCTTTTCGCGCTGCCCGTGCTCGTGCTCTTCGCCGTCGTCAGCGGTGCACACGTGACCTGGGGGATCCTCTGGTTCCCGGTGGCGGTCATCGTGCAGACCGTCCTGCTCACCGGCCTCGGGCTCATCCTGGCGCCGCTGTGCGTGATCTTCGACGATCTGGAGCGGACGACGAAGCTCGTGCTCCGTGCGCTCTTCTATGCGACGCCGATCATCTACAGCGCCAGCAACCTGCCGGAGGGCTTCGCCTGGCTGCCGCTGGTCAATCCGCTCGACGGCATCTTCTCGATGTACCGGGCGGCGTTCTTCGACAGCCAGTGGAACACCGCATCCGTCGTCGCGAGCGTCGTGTGGAGCCTTGTGCTGCTCGTCATCGGCGTGTTCGTCTTCCGCCGCCTCGAGCGCGCCGTGCTGAAGGAGCTGTGATGGGCGAGCAAGCGATCGAAGTCGACGGTCTCGGAGTGCGCTTCCGTCGCAACAGGCGCGGGCGCCGCTCGATCAAGGCCATGTTCGCGAGTGCGTCCCGGCGCACCCCGAAGGGGGAGTTCTGGGCGCTCCGGGACATCTCCTTCGACGTGAAGCCGGGGGAGTCCATCGGCGTCGTCGGCCGCAACGGTCAGGGGAAGTCCACGCTGCTGAAGCTCGTCGCCGGCGTGCTGCTGCCCGACGAGGGGAGCGTGAAGGTGCACGGCGGGGTCGCCCCGCTCATCGAGATCACCGGTGGCTTCGTCGGAGATCTCACCGTGCGGGAGAACGTCCGCCTCACGGCCGGCCTGCACGGCATGAGCAAGGCCGAGGTCGCGAAGCGCTACGACGGGATCATCGCGTTCGCGGAGCTCGAGGACTTCCAGGACGCCCCCTACAAGCATCTGTCCAACGGCATGAAGGTGCGTCTGGCGTTCTCCGTGGTCTCGCAGCTCGACGAGCCGATCCTCATCGTGGACGAGGTCCTGGCCGTCGGGGACAAGAGCTTCCGGGAGAAGTGCTATCGACGCATCGAGGAGATGCTCGCCGACGGGCGCACGCTCTTCTTCGTCAGCCACAACGAGCGCGACCTGAAGCGATTCTGCACACGGGGGCTGTACATCCGCGAGCATCGTCTCGTGATGGACGACGGCATCGATCGGGTGCTCGAGATGTACAACGCGGACATCGCCGCCGGCCGCTGAGCCGACCGGCTGATCCTCCCCGGGGCGTTCGTGCGCGCCGGGCAGAGCGAGGCCGACGCCGGCCTGCATCTGACACTATGGTGGGAAGCGTGGGCGTCGCAGCACCCGATCGGACGCCCGCCTCGGCTCTCACGGAATGGCGGAAACCGATTGCGATCTCTGCGTGAAATGGGACGATCACTGCTGCGCGGGCGACCGGCGCCGGCGTCCCCTCCGCCGATCATCTACCTGGTATCCCCTGCGGGACACCCGAACTACGGCGACGAGCTGATCACCCGTGCATGGCTGGACGTGCTGACCGAGCTGCGGCCGGACGCGGAGGTCTGGCTCGACTGCCCGCATCCCGGTCGTGCGTCGCATCTCTTCCGTCGCACGCATCCGCACCTGCACGTCACGAGCACGCTCTGGGAGCTGGCCCGCTCCCGCACGCTGCATGACCCGATCGAGGACGCGGAGCGCATCGCTCGGCACATCCGCGACCTCGGCACACCGCGCATCGACCCCGGCCTGTTCGCGCTGCGCGGCGTCACGAGCGTCCACCTGCTCGGAGGCGGACACTTCACCGACCTCCGGCCGGACGATCTCGGCGTCATCACCGCCGTGGCAGAGCTGAGGCGCGAGTTCGGCGTCCCCGCATGGGCGACCGGCCTGGGGGTGCAGCCGCTGAGCGCCGAGCGATCCGGCTGGGTGAGCGAGCAGCTCTCGGCGTTCGATCTCGTGGAGGGGCGCGACCGCGCCAGCGCGGAGGCGATCGGAGGCGAGCTCGGCGTCGATGACGCGTTCCTCGTGCTCGCCGGCTCACGGCCCGTCTACGACGAGCGGCCGGGGGCGGACAGCGTCGTGCTCGTGCAGGGCGACGAGCGGAGCTGGTCGGACGGCGACGCGATCCGGACGATCGAGGGCTTCCTCGCATATGCGCCGGACAGCGAGGCGGCCTTCGTCGAGGCGGTCCCGCCGGACGACGCCCGCTACATCGCCGACGCGCGCCCCGACGCCCGACTGTACTCCTTCGGCAACATCTGGTTCGACGGCCTGCCCGCCCGCGCGGGGCAGCGGTGGCTCACCACCCGGTTCCACGGGCACCTGCTCGCGGCGGCGGCCGGCGCGGCGGGGACGGTGATGGTCGGGGCGCCTGGCGACGACCGCGGACACGCCTCGCTGCTCGAGCTCGGCACGGGCTGGAGCGTGGCCGCCGCAGGCTCCGTCGCCGAGCCGACGGTCGATCCCGACTTCCCGGCACGTGCACGTGAGCATGCAGCCGACAAACGACGTCTGGCCGAACAGCTCTACCCGCCCGTCGACCAGCCGTCCGACTAGGCGCTCGTCCGGGCTATCAGCCGGCCGACGAGGGGATCGGGCGTCAGCTCCCGAGTCCTGCGTTCGCACGGACTTCGTTCAACGCCGAGCGGGCGGCGTCGAGTCGATCCTGGGGATCCGCACCCTCGTCATAGGCGCGGCGGAGGGCGTCCAGTCTCGCGGCATACTTCTGGAGCGCATCGCTCCACTGCTCGGAGACGGACTCCGGCGCGGACGCCTCCGCAAGAGCGGCCGCGTCGTTCTGCAGAGAGTCGACGATCTCGGCGCCGATATCCGTGTTCTGCGTCACGAGCTCCAGGCCGCGCACCGCGTCGTCCAGGCGCGGCCGCACCTGCTCCCGGAAGGTCTCGATGTCCGGATCGGGCGCCGGAGGCGGAGTCGGCTCGGAGGTCGGAGTGGGCGTGGGAGTGGGCGTCGGGGTCGGAGCGGCCGATGCGGACGGGGTGAGCGACGGCGAGGGCGATGCCGTCGGCTCCGGCTTGAAGCTCCCGGGGAGCACGACGAGCAGGAAGACGGTCACCAGCGCGACGGCGACCGCGCCGATGCCGACGAGGAGCCAGACCTTCCCGCGCCTGTTCCTTTCCGGCGGGAAGTACCAGACGACCTCGGGCTGTCGTTCGTCGCTCATCACGCCTCCAGTGCGGGCATCGGCTGCCAGGTGCGGTCGCGTCCGAGGCGTCCGCCCTCCCGGAGCCCCCGGAACAGATTGCTCGTGCCGCGCACGGTGCGCTCGACGAAGACGAGGCGGATGAGCTCCTTGAAGAACGTGGCCGTCGTGCCCAGGCCGAACAGCACGGGATTGTAGACCCCGTGCACGCGGTAGTACTGCTTGATGAAGGCGCGGTTGCGCATGATGTAGAAGCGGTAGGCGTTGCTGGACGCGTTGAGGTGCCGCAGCCCGAAGTCCCACTGCCGGATCTCCCTGGTGCGGCGCAGCACGAAGTCGTCGACGATCACGGACGTCGTCCGCCGGGAGGCCAGCCAGCCGTACATCTGGTCGTCCCAGTAGATGAAGAACCGCGGATCGGGGAGGCCGATCTCCTTGACGATCGAGCGGTGGATGAACATGCCCTCGAAGCATCCGCTGTTCATCCGCTTGAACCCCGACGCGTCGAAGCCCGCAGGCGCGAAGGGGATCGGGATCCCCATCCGCTCGGCGATCCGGTACTGCCAGTAGAACTCGCTGCCGTCGTAGTCGTAGCGGCGGCCCTGGATGCTCTTGAACCGGGCGCTCCATCTGCCCATCAGGGCGAGGCCGTCCTGGATGACCTCGACGTCGTCGTCCATCATCCAGATCCACTCCGAGCCCAGTTCGTAGGCCGTGCGCATCCCCTCGCTGAATCCGCCGGAGCCGCCGGTGTTCTCCTCGAGCCGGCGATAGACGATCTCCGTGCCGATCGATGTCCGGAACGACTCCACGACCTCGGTCGTGTCGTCGGAGGACGCGTTGTCGATGATCACGACACGACCGGGCTTCGGGTCCATCGCGGCGATGCTCGTGAGCAGCCCTGTCAGCAGATGCGAACGGTTGAAGGTGACGATGACGATCGTCGCCGAAGCGGGGTCGAACGCGTTCTGTGGGGCAGTGGTCACGGGGAGATCTCCGGGGTCTGGTGCGGGGAGCGGAGCCGATTCAGCGGACGCGTCGGCGCACGGATCAGCCTACCTTCTCGCCCTTGCCGTTCCCTGGAGGAGCGGCGGAGCCGTCCGCCTCATCCCTGCGGGGGCAGCGTCGGGATGACGCCGGTGCTGGCCGCGTCGATGTTCTCCCGCCAGGACCGGGACTGGCCCGCTCGCAACGCGCAGAGCACGAGCATGAACCAGCCGACTCCGACGAGCATGAAGCTCTCGAACATGGAGTCGATCGCGAGCGTCACGAGGATCAACGGGGTCCACGCGTACACGACCGACCGCCGAGCGCTCGCGACCAGCCAGGACCGCACGAGTGCGACGCCCCCCAGCAGCAGGAAGAGGATGAGCCCGGCGATCCCGAGCTGCAGCAGCACGTCGAAGTAGGCGTTCAGCGCGGACGCGTGCTGCTGATCGAGCAGGAAGTTCAGCGAGGAGAACGGTCTCTGATCCTGCCGCCATCCGCCGAACCAGCCCCAGCCCTGGATCGGCCTGACGGCGACGAAGTCGAGCAGCATGTTCCACAGGTCCGCGCGCATCGAGAAGTCCGAGCCCGCTCCCATCCAGCGGATGATCGGATGCCGGAAGACGAAGGCGAAGGCCAGTGCGACGGCGACGAGCGCCGCGAGGCTCCACTGCACGAAACCGCGCCGTTCGGGGCGGGTATGACGCACGATGGTCAGCGCGGCAGTCACGACGCCGACGCCCGCGGCGAGTACGAGCACGGTCGGCGACGCGGACAGCAGCGCCAGGAACGCGGCCAGCGCGATCGACGGCACGGCGATCTGCGCGGTGACCGACTGCGCGCGCCACTCGATCACGAAGGTGATCAACGCGAGGACGGCGACGAAGCCCAGCATGTTGCGGGTGCCGAAGATGCCCTGGATCGGGCCGCCGGTGGCGAGGTCGCCCGCGATGCCGAGGAAGGCGATGGGCATGTCCAGCAGGATGCCGGAGAGGATCTCGAGCCCGAGCGAGACCGAGAGCAGCACCCGCAGCGAATCTCCGATCGCTCGCACGGTCTGCAGCGTGTCCCTGATGTGCCCGATCGTGATCGCCAGCACGCCGTAGCCGGCGAGCGAGATCCAGCTCATCAGGCTGTCGCTGTGGTCGGTGCTCCACAGCACGCTGACCAGCGCCAGGGCGAGGAACACCAGCAGCGACGTCGGGGCGAGCCGCAGCAGGGACAGCTCCGCGCGGCGGACGAACAGGATCGCGATGCCGATGCCGCACAGCACGAGGATGATGGTGGCGAGCGTGACGGAGGAGCTCATCCGCTCGATCGCGAAGGAGGAGAACACGGCGCACAGCGCGGTGACCGTGAACGCCCTGGCGGTCTCCACGGAGCCGAGCAGCCGGGCCAGGGCGCGCCGGGCCGTCATGGCACTCGCCGCGGACGCCGGCCGACCTCCGTGACGCGCGCCCGCTCGCTGAGCCCGACGCCCACGAGGGGCACGGACTTCACCTTGAACGACAGCAGGACGAGCAGCAGCCAGCCCCACAGCATGATCGGCGTCGACTCGGTGAGCCCCTGCACGAGCAGCACGACCGTGAACAGCAGCGGCAGCAGCGTCAGGGGGGAGTAGGGGCGGTCGGCGCGCAGATCCCAGCGAGGGCGGTCGACGGCGAAGAACCACGAGCGCCAGAGCAGGCTCAGATAGGCCACCCCGATGAGCACGACGCCGACGACGCCGAGCTGGAAGAGCACGTCGATCCACATGTTGTGCGCGTGGAAGACCGTGATGCCGTGATCCTCGATCCAGCCGGCGAACGCGGGATCGGTCGGGACCCACGGGCTGGAGAACCCGAGACCGACCACGGGACTCGTCGCCGCTCTGGCGAGCACGGCCGCCCAGATCGTGTCGCTGCGCCCGGTGAGATCGGCCGTGCGCCCGAGCGCTTCGAAGATCGGACGGTACAGCACCAGGGCTGCCGCTCCGGCCGCGACCACGGCGATGCCGCCGACCAGGTAGATCCTGCGGCGGGCCGAAGGCGTGGTGGAGCGCCGGACCAGCAGCGCGATGACGAGGACGGCGGCGGCCGCTGCGGCGCACACATATGCCGTCGCCGAGGAGGCGCGGACCAGGAAGTAGGCGGCGAGCAGCATCCACAGCGCCAGCGTCGTGCGCCAGCGCGCCCTGGCGGCGAACCGGACGCCGAAGGCGATGATCGCGAAGAGGGCGATGAACGCCAGCAGGTTCGCGTTGCCGACGATGCCCTGCAGGCGGCCTCCGTCGAAGAGGTTGGCGCGCACCCAGTACCACTGCGGGTCGATGTCCCCTTCGGGCAGGGTGACGAAGTTCGGCAGGATCGGTCCGCGCACGACGAGCGCCGCCCACAGCTCGATGGCCACCGACAGGCCGAGGATCCACTTGAACGCCGAGGCCAGGGCCCGCACGATCTCCTGCCAGCTCAACGCGTACGCGATGAACAGGGCGTTGACCGTCACCGCGGCGAGCAGGATCCAGGTGAGCAGCGTCGGAAGGCGCCAGTGCGACCACGCGATCGAGATCAGCGCGAACGCCGCGTATCCGAGCGCGACCCAGGGGAGCCTGCGCCACGGGAACGCGTCAGGATGCGAGCGTGCCAGCATCGGGACGCCGATGCCCGCGGTCGCCAGCGTCAGCACCGCCATCGCGATCCCCGCTCCCCGCTCCCCGACGAGGTTGTACACGGCGGCGTGCGCGAAGGCGACGATCAGCACGAGCACGATGTATCCGCGCAGCAGGAGGTGCCCCGTCGACTCGCGCTCTGGCGCGGCGGGCGGGGCGGTCACCGGATGCTTCGTGTGCTGCGCCATCGCGTTCAGGCTATCGCGACCCGTCCCGGCATCCGCTGCGCCGCGACGGACGCTCTACGCTGGGGGCATGCTGCTGAGCCTTTCCAACGTCCCTCGCGACTACGCCTGGGGCTCTCCGACCCTCATCGCCGAGCTGGAGGGCCGCGCTCCCTCCGGCGCCCCCGAAGCCGAGGTCTGGTTCGGCGATCACCCCGGCGACCCGGCGGACATCGTCGGGGGGACGACCCTGGATGCCATCACCGGCGGCACGCTGCCGTACCTGCTGAAGATCCTCGCAGCTGCACAGCCGCTGTCCATCCAGGTGCACCCCACGCTCGCGCAGGCGAAGGAGGGATGGGCCAGGGAGGCGGCTCTCCCGGACGACGATCCGAACCGGAACTATCGCGACGACAATCACAAGCCCGAGCTCATCGTGGCCCTCAGCGAGCGCTTCGAGGCGCTCGGCGGCCTGCGTCCCGTCGACGCCACCCTCCGGCTGCTGGATGCCTTCCCGCACGCTCCTGGCGTCGTGGCGCTGCGCTCGCGGCTGACCGGCGACGGCGACGTGCTCGGCGGCACGATCGCCTGGCTGCTCTCCGGCGATGCGAAGAGCGAGGTCGACGATGTGATCGGCGCGCTCGCCGAGGCCTCGGCGACGGAGTTCGACGCGGCGATCCGCGCCATCCGGGCCGTCGCCGAGCGCAGCCCCGGCGATCCGGGCGTCGTCGTCGCGCTGCTCATGAACCACATCGTGCTCGCGCGCGGGGAGGGCGTCTTCCTGCGCGCAGGACTCCTGCACGCGTACCTCTCCGGTCTCGGAGTCGAGATCATGGCGGCCAGCGACAACGTCCTGCGCGGCGGCCTCACCCCCAAGCACATCGACGTCGCCGAGCTCCTCTCCGTCCTCGACACGACCCCGGGGGAGGTGCCGGTGCTGCGTCCCCGCGCCGAGGACGGCGTCGTCGCGTACCCCGTCGACGTCCCCGACTTCTCCCTGCGCCGTATCGCGTGGGAGGGCGGAACGCGGCGGATCCCGGTGGACGGCCCCGCCATCGCGCTGGTGACCGCGGGGGAGGTGGCCGTCGGGGGAGCGGCTGCCGAGGCGCAGAGGGTCCCCGTCGGCGGGGCCGTGTTCGCGACCGCTGATGAGGGCGAGCTGACTTTCACCGGCGCGGGCGAGGTCTTCATCGCGCAGCCGGGCGCGGTGTCCTGAGGAACGCCGGCCGGCCGCCCGCGGAGTGCGACACGCCGAAGCGACGTCAATGAACCTTAAAGGGATGCTTGAGGGTTTACGATCTGCGACTTGACCACAGCGAATGACACGGGTGTAATTAGGGGAGCAAGGCCCGGCGGGGGGCAGTACACAGGGCAAAGGGAGGGCGACATGACGGGTTACCGTTCGGACGTTCCCGAGAATTGGTTCGTCGATCCGGTCAATCTCGGAGTGCCAGGGGTCCGCAGAGTCGAGAACGACGAGGACAACGCGCTCTCCTGGCAGACGGATGCGCTGTGCGCGCAGACCGACCCCGAGGCGTTCTTCCCGGAGAAGGGCGGCTCGACGCGCGATGCGAAGCGCATCTGCACCTCGTGCGACGTGCGGGGCGAATGCCTCGAGTACGCGCTCAACAACGACGAGCGCTTCGGCATCTGGGGCGGCCTCAGCGAGCGCGAGCGACGCAAGCTCAAGCGCCGCGCCGGCTGATCCGGCGCGGACGGCTTCGCAGGCGCGCCGGGCGCGGTGAGAGGACCAGCGCGCAGACCCGCTTAGGCTGGCCAGGCCATGTCAGCCCGACTTCACGCCGTCATCGTCGCGCGCTCCGGCGCGAAAGCCAGAGCGCAGCTCCTCCACACGCTCGCAGCCGTCTCCGCGCAGACCCGCCGCCCGGATGCGGTGACGCTCGTCCTCTGCGGCGACGCCGTCACGGCGCAGGAGAGCGCGGCCATCGGCGGTGCGGTCGAGGGGATCGTCGTCACCCGCTCCGGCACGTCCTATGCGGATGCCGTCGCCATCGCGACGCCCAGGGTGGCGGAGGGCAGCGCGCTGTGGCTGCTCGCGCACGACACCCTGCCGGACCCCGATGCGCTCGAGCAGCTGGCCGGCGCCCTGGAGCGGTCTCCGTCCGCGGCCATCGCGGCGCCCAAGCTCGTGCAGGCCGACGATGTGCGGGAGATCGTCTCCTTCGGCGTCACGATGACCTCACTGGGACGCTCCATCGACCTCGCCGCCGGCGAGCTCGATCAAGGACAGCACGATGGCAACGACGAGGCGCTCGGCTCGGACATCCGCGGCATCCTCCTGCGCGGCGAGGTGCGTTCGAGGCTGACGATCGACGACGCGCTCGCCGGAGCGGACGAAGGGCTCGATCTCGGAGTGCGTGCGCGGCTGGGCGGGGGCAGGGTCGTGCTCGCGTCCGGCGCCCGCATCGCCGTGCGGCCGGACGGGCCGGCGGCGCTGCCCGCCGGCGCTGCTCAGCGCGCCTACGCCACCCGGCTGGCGCAGCTCCACCGGCGTCTGGCCTATGCGGCGGCGCCCCTCGTGCTCGTGCACTGGCTGACGTACCTGCCTCTGGCGCTCTGGCGGACGATCGGGCATCTGATCGGCAAACGGCCGGCGGCCGTCCTCCCCGAGTGGGGTGCGGCGGCGACCGCCATGGCGCGCCTCGGCGCCGTCGCCCGATCCCGACGGCGCATCCGCGGCTTCCGCACGGCGTCCTGGTCGAGCATCGCCGCGCTGCGCGTCACCGGCGCGCAGCTGCGCCGACGTCTCGACGACGGGCACGGCAGCGAGCGCGGGGCGGTGAGCGAGCTGCGGTTCTTCTCGGGCGGCGGCGCCTGGGTGGTCCTCGCGGCGCTGCTCGTGAGCGTGACGTCCTTCACCTCGCTGCTGGCGTGGCCGGCCATCGCGGGCGGAGGCCTTCTCCCCCTGCGCGACACCGTGGCGGGGCTGTGGGCGGATGCGGCCTGGGGGCTGCGCGGGCTCGGCATCGACGTCGTCGGCCCGGCCGATCCGTTCGCCGCCGTGCTCGCCGTGCTCGGCAGCCTCTGGCCGGCCGCGCCGTCGTTCGCGCTCGTGCTGCTGTGGATCCTCGCGCTCCCGCTCGCGACGCTGGGCGGCTGGTTCGCCGCCACGAGGGTCTCCGACCGGTCCGGCGTGCGCATCTTCATCGCGATCGCCTGGACGCTCGCGCCGACCTTCCTCACGGCGCTCGTCGACGGACGTCCCGCCGCCGTGCTCGTGCATCTGCTCCTGCCCTGGGTCTTCCACACCGCGGCGGTCGCGCACCGCTCCTGGGGAGCCGCCGGTGCGGCATCCGTGCTCATCGCCGCGCTCGCGGCCTGCTCGCCGTCGCTGGCGCCGGCGCTCGGCGTCCTGTGGGCGCTCTCGCTCGTCATCGTGATCGCGCTGCGCAGCGCCCGCGGCGCGATGCGCGTGCTGTGGCTGGCCGTCCCGACGCTGGCGCTGTTCCTGCCGCTCCTGCTGTGGCGACTGCGCCACGGCGATCTGCTCGCGCTGTTCGCGGACCCCGCGCTGGTCTGGGCGGGGCCGCAGGTCGGCTCCGATCCGGCCGGGCGTCTGACCCTGGCGTCCGGATTCCCGACATCGGACCTCGCAGGGTGGGTGGGGCTCATCGATCCCACCGTCGCGGCCTTCGCGCCTCTTCTGCTCGCTCCGCTCGCCGTCCTGGCGCTCGCCGCGGCGCTCGCACCGCGCTGGCGCGCCGGGATCGTGCTCCTCGTCGTCGCCCTCGCCGGACTCGCCACGGCCTTCGCGGCGGCGGGCATCTCGGTCGGCTTCGTGAACGGTGAGCCGGTGGCGCTGTGGCCCGGGGCCGGCCTCAGCCTGGCCTGGGCCGGCCTGGCCGGTGCGGCAGGGGTGACTCTCGACACCCTCGTCACGATCCCGCGTCTGAGGGCGGTCTCGGCGCTCGTCGCCGGCGTCGCCCTCGCCGTCTGCGCTGTACCCGCCCTGACGGCCTTCCACACCGATCGCAGCGTCATCGTCGAGGGGTCGGCGAGCACGCTCCCCGCGCTGGTCGCGGCGAACGCGCGCGGCGACCAGGAGCTCACGACCCTCGTGATCACGCCGCTCAGCGGAGACCGCATCGCGACCAGGGTGATCCGCGGATCCAGCGACACGCTCGGAGCCCAGTCCACGATGCTGAGCACGGCCACGGAGATCCAGGGCACGGACCCCAGCGCGCTCGCGGTCGATCTGATCTCCCGCCGCGACTTCGACGCCGCAGGCGACCTCGCCGGCCTCGGCATCGACTTCGTGCTCATCCGGGAGACGACCGGCTCGGAGGCGGATGCCGCGCGTGCCTTCCGTCTCGACGCGGTCATCGCGCTGGACGAGCGCACCGGCTTCGTCAAGGCGGGCGAGGTCGCCGGCATGGGGGCGCTGTGGCGGCTGCAGGAGACCGGCGGCGCCGATCGTCGCTCCCTCTCCGACTCGCAGGAGGGCGTCTCCCGTCTCATCGGCCTCGTGCAGCTGATCGTCTTCGTCGTCGCGATCCTGCTGGCGGTTCCGACGAGAGCCTCGCGCCGAGCCGCCAGAGCCGTCTCGAGGATCGTCGGCAAGTCGCCGGAGGAGCCGACGGCTCCGGTCCGCCGTCCTCCGGGCGCCGTGGACGAGTACGCGGGGGATGACGAGACGCATCTCGACGAGGCTATCGTGGACGAGAGCCCGGAAGACCTCCCAGAGGAGACGCCGACGGATGCTCCGACGGCGACGGATGCCGTGCCCGAGTCCGAAGAGGGAGAGAGCCCGGCGCCGGAGGAGGAGGCGCCCACGGGCGCCGAGCCCTCGAGAGACGCAGAGGAGGAGCAGCGATGACGTCGAGGCGCGCTGTGACGATCGCCGCCACCAGTGCCCGGCTCGCCGCGGGGGCCGTGGTGGCCGTCGGCTGCGCCGTGGGGGTCGTGGCCGCGGCGGCGGCGCCGTGGCCGACCGTGACGGGCTCGGCGGCGCAGACCACGGTCGCGACCGTGCCGGGCGATGCGGTGCTGGTGTGCACCGGTGCGTTCAACGCCCTCGGACGCGACGTGCAGAACGCCTCCGAGCTGCAGGGCGTCGGCGACAGCCGGATCACGGCCGGTGGAGACCCGGCCGATCCCGAGCGCTCATCGATCGACAATGACGACGTGGTCGGCGGATCGGGCGCAGAGGTCTTCACCGCCGCCGCGGAGGGGCGGGAGGCGCCGCTGATCGCCGCCGCGGAGTCCCAGCGGCTCGCCGTCGACGATCTCGCCGGCCTCGCCGCCGGCTCGTGCGATCAGGCGACGACCGAGTCGTGGATCATCGGCGGCTCCATCGAGACCGGGGCCGGCGACGTGCTCGTGCTCACGAACCCGGGCGGCGTGACGGCCACCGTCACCCTGAACGTCTTCGGGGAGGAGCAGTCCTCGTCCAGCGTGGTCATCCCCGCGCAGTCGCAGACCGCGCTGCCGTTCGCCTCGATCGCCGCAGGGCAGACCGAGCCGATCGTGCGGGTGACCGCCGAAGGATCCCCGGTGCGCGCCAGCCTGCAGTCCGCCCTCATGAGCACCCTCGATCCGGCCGGCATCGACCTGCAGCCCAGTACGACCGTGGCCGCGGAGACGCTGATCTTCGCCGGGATCCAGGTGGCGGCCCTCGCCGAGGGCAATGCGACCGATGCGCTGCGGCTGCTCGCCGTCGACGCCGATACCCAGGCCCGCGTCGTCGTGCGCGACCTCGACGGCGGCTCGGCGAGCGACTTCACCGCGCCGCTCTCGGCCGGCGTTCCCCTGGAGATCGCTCTGTCGGATCTCCCGCTCGGCACGTACAGCGTCGAGGTCACCGCGGACGTGCCGCTCGTCGGCGGCGTCTGGCAGTCGAGCGGCACGGGAGCGGGAACGGACTTCGCCTGGATGACCCCGGCCGCGCCGCTCACGGCGGACACGCTGTTCGCCGTGCCGAGCGGGCCGGAGCCGAGGCTGCACCTGATCGGAGATCCGCAGCAGGAAGCCACCGTCGCCCTCACCGACGAGGGCGGGACGACGCGCGAGATCGCGGTCGCTCCCGGCGCCTCCGCACTCGTGGATCTCCCCGGCCCCGGCGTGTACCGGCTCTCGTCGGATGCCGCGGTCACGGCCGCCGTCACCCTGTCGGCCTCCGGACAGCTCGCCGGCTGGCCCGTCGCGCCCGGGCCCTCGGAGCAGGATTCCGTCACCGTGCTGCCGTGACGGCATCCGCTCAGCTCTCGGGGCCGAGCTCCCAGGGGTCGCGACCGACGTACTCCGCCGCCGCGCGGAAGACGGCGCTCTCCACCGAGACGCGCCGATGCGCCGCATCGTCGTGTCCCGGGGGGAGCAGCCGCTCGATGGGGATGCGGTAGAGCACGATCCGTCCGGCGTCCCTGTCGACCCACCAGCGGGGAACGCCGTCGGACGACCCGCGCACGTCGTGCGGCATCGCGCCGATCTCGAAGCTGACGTCCTCCAGCTCCGGCCAGGTCCCGCGCAGGAACTCCACCGCGGAGCCGACGGTGAGGTCGAAGCGGTCCAGCCGGCCGTCCAGCGGCGGCAGCGGCGGCCGGACCACCTCGCTGCGTCCCAGCCGGCCGTGCCTGCCGTGGCGTGCGCCGCGGCGAGGGGCGGAACGGGACGGACGGCGGCGGATCATGACGAAAGTCTATGCGCGCGCCGCCGCGATGCGCTCGCCGGCGGGGGATAGCCTGAGCGGGATGGAAGAACGACTCTGCTCCAAGGTCGGCTGCGCCCGCGAGGCGGTGTCGACCGTCACCTACGACTACGCCGATCAGATGGCGGCGCTCGGGCCGCTCGGCGTCGGCGGCCATCCCACTGCGCACGACCTGTGCGCCATGCACGCCGATCGCCTCTCGGCGCCCAGCGGCTGGATCGTCATCCGCCACGAGGCACTGCGCGCCTGACAGCAGATTCTCGGGGAGCCTTATATACCGGGAAATGATTTATTGGCTAAGCTGATCGCGGATGCGCCAGGTCGGGGCGTCCGGAAAGGCAGCAGCCGTGGTCGTCTGGCGTCGTTGGGTCCTCCCCCTCCTCCTTCTCATCGTCTTCGGCGCATGCGCGGCCGCGCTGGTCAAGCTCGCGTTCTTCCCCGAGACCACCCAGGCCGCCGTCTCCCCGGAGGCGGGCATCACCGATCCGGTGGTCGTCGTGGAGCGCGGCTCCGTGGTCAACGCGCTCTCCCTGCCGGGCAACATCGCCCGCGACGAGGCCTTCCCGATCCGCGGGCAGGTGAACGGAACGGTCACCGAGGTGCGCGTGTCCGACGGGGCGAGCGTCAAGGCGGGGCAGGTGCTGTTCACCGTGAAGCAGGACTATCCGGCCAAGAGCATCGACATCGTCGCCCCTGAGGCCGGCGACCTGACGGGCATCGCACTCGTCGACGGGCAGCTGACGAGCGTGGGCGAGGAGATCGCCACGCTGACGCCCGCGCGCTACCACCTGCTCGCCACCGTCGAGCCCGTCCAGCTGTACCGGCTCGTGAACGCCCCCAGCGAGGCCACCGTCACGATCACGGGCGGGCCGGCCCCGTTCGCCTGCACAGGGGTCAAGGTCGAGGTGTCCGCCGAGGGCACGGCCAACGTCCGCTGTGCGATCCCTGCGGATCAGACCGTGTTCGCCGGACTCCCCGCGCAGCTCGACCTCGCGATCGGAAAGGTGGACGACGCGCTCGTGATCCCCGTGACGGCCGTCCAGGGCGGCTCGGGCGACGGCGTGGTGTGGGTGGATGCCGGCGACGGCGGTGAGCCGGAGGAGCGCACCGTCGCCCTCGGGGTCAACGACGGCTCGATGGTGGAGGTCGTCGAAGGGCTCGAGGAGGGCGAGAGCATCCGGCAGTTCGTCCCCGGCTTCGCCGCTCCCGTCGAGGAGTTCTGCTACGAGACGGAGCCCGGGGTCGAGGTCTGCGAGAGCGGGACGAGCTGGTGAGCCTTGTCGCTCTGGAGGACGTCACCAAGAGTGTCGTGCTGCCCGACGACTCGCGGCTCGAGATCCTGCGCGGGATCAGCCTCGAGGTCGGTGCGGGGGACCACGTCTCGATCGTCGGTCGCTCAGGCTCCGGCAAGTCCACGCTGCTGAACATCCTCGGGATGCTGGACGCGCCGACGACCGGTTCCGTGGCGTTCGAGGGCGCCCCGGTGCGCAGGATGCGCGCGGGGAGGCTGGATCGCCTGCGGGGCGCGAACGTCGGGTTCGTCTTCCAGCAGTTCAACCTCCTCCCCGGGCGCACGGCGCTGGAGAACGTGGCGATGCCGCTCGGCCACGCCCGCGGAAGGCTGTTCTGGCGGCGGAGGGAGATCGCCGCGGACATGCTCGAGCGTGTAGGCCTGGGGCATCGCGTCGATCAGATCGCCGACCGGCTGTCCGGCGGCGAGCAGCAGCGGGTCGCGATCGCGAGAGCGCTGGTGCGCCGGCCCGTGCTCATCCTCGCCGACGAGCCCACCGGCGCCCTCGACATCGACACCGGTGCCACCGTGATGTCCCTCCTCGACGAGGTGGCGACGCAGACGGACGCGGCCCTCGTCACGATCACGCACGACCTCCACGTCGCGGCGCGCGCACGCCGGCACTACCGGCTGGACGCCGGACGGCTCGATCCCGTGGACCTCGCGCGCGCCTTCGAGGCGTCGACGCTCGCACCGCCCGTCCCCGCGCTTTCCGAAGGGAGCGGCGCATGACCGGCCTGTTCGGCGCGCTCGCCGACGCCTGGGCGGAGATCCGCGTCCACAGGCTGCGCGTGCTGCTGAGCCTGATCGGCATCGCCGTTTCCGTCGCGGCCCTCACCGCGGTCGTCGCCTTCTCCGAGTTCCAGCAGCAGTTCCAGGCCGAGCAGTCCGACCGGTGGGGCGGCAGGGTCGCCACGATCGCCGTCGTGCCGTACAGCGACGGCGCGGCGCCTGTGGATGCGGACGCCTTCGACGCGCTCTTCGCACAGGTCGGCGAGCGCTTCGCCTTCTCGCATACGGCGCGCAACGTGCAGGGACTCGCCGTCCCCGTCCAGCTGCCCGATGGAGTGATCGACGTCGCGGCGAGACTCGTCGACCCCGTGTTCTCCCAGATCCATCGCGAGTCGCTCCTGGAAGGCCGCTGGCTCCGCGATTCGGATATCGAGGTCCTCGCCCCGGCCGTCGTCATCAGCGAGCCGCTGTGGGACCGCCTCGGGCGCGTCCCGATGGCACAGCATCCGCTGCTCACCGTGGACGGCCCGGCCGGAGGCGCCTACCAGATCGTCGGGGTGACGCCCCGGCAGGGGGTCTGGGACGAGGAGCTGCGCGTCGACATGCTCTACGACGCCTACCGCGCCCGCGTGGACGCGCTGCCGGACGGGCTCGTGCCGACCTATGAGGTCTGGGTCGGCGAGGATCAGGCGGCCGAGATCGGCCCCGTGCTCGCGATGGATCTGCGATCCGGGATGCCGGAGGGGCAGGACGTCAGCGTGAACCGCACCGACTGGGGCGCCGGGATGGGCATGGAGGAGGCTATGCGCACCTTCGAGCTCATCACCGGGGGCATCGCCGTGCTCATCCTCGCGCTCGGCGCGCTGAGCCTGGTGAACATCCAGCTCGTGGCCATGCGGCAGCGCGTGCGCGAGATCGGCGTGCGCCGCGCCTTCGGCGCGACCTCGGGCCGCGTCTTCGTGACGGTGCTCCTGGAAAGCCTCGTCGCCACGACCGTCGCCGGCGTCATCGGGATCGCGATCGTCGTGGCCGTGCTGCGATCCGAATGGATCGTGACGAGCATGTTCCCCGGGATCCAGGACATCCCGCCCTTCCCGATGCGCGCCGCCGTCACGGGGCTCGTGGCCGCGGTGCTCGTCGGAGCGGTGGCCGGGTTCATCCCCGCGCTCGTCGCGCTGCGGGTGAAGGTGATCGACGCGATCCGGTTCTGAGGATCAGACGCCGACGCGTCGGCCGGTCAGCCGTTCGGCGCGCTGGTCCGCGATCATGAGGCCCCGCAGCTCCCGCTGGCGCCTGATCACCGTGATGGCCGCCAGCACGTGCTCCGGCGGCGCGGCGGGGCGCGGCGAGACGTAGGGGCCGGCCTCCTGGACCAGCTGCTCGGCCACGCGGGTGCGGGCCGGAGGCGTCATCCGGTGCGAGGTCTCCAGGAACTGCGAGATCCGGCGGGCGAGGCGGTCGGGCAGGCGCGCGACATCGGCGATCCGCGCCCACTCCGACAGTTCGGGGGGAAGCGCAGGGGCGTGCATCGCGAGGGCCGGCGTCCGCACGCGCTGACTGTAGGTTCCGGCGACGAGATCGCCCAGGCGCTGGGAGCGCGAGGTGAAGGCCCCGACGAGCAGCGCGACGGACCCGAAGGTCATGTAGATCTCCAGCAGACCGATCAGGCCGCGGATGAAGGCGTGTCGGAAGCCGATCGCACCGCCGTCGATGCGCACGACGCGACCGCCGACCGCGAGCTTGCCGAGGCTGCGGCCGCGCAGCGAGACCTCCATGGCCACGGGGACGACGACGAAGCAGACGGCGAGCGCCACGATGCTCAGGATCCGCACGACGGCCTCGCTGATCGCGCCGATGTCGCTGAGCCAGAAGGAGAGGAAGAGGAACAGGACGTAGAGCGCGAACGCGAAGACCATGTCGATCAGCGCGCCGAGGGCCCGCAGGAAGAAGCCGATCGGCTGGACGTCGATCGCGACGGCCTCACCGGAGAGGACTTCTTCTTCCGGCGTGATCGGCAGGGACATGAGTACAGTAAATCAGGTGGATGCCGATGCACTCAGTGACGCACGCCGCGCCGAGTGGGAGCGGCTGGACAAACTCAGCCGATCCCGCCTGGCCGACGGAGCACAGGTCGACGAGCTCATCGTGCGCTATCGCGCCGCCTCCGCCGACCTCGCCGAGCTGAAGACCTCGGTGGGAGAGTCGCCGCAGGGCGCCTATCTCTCGACCATCCTGTCGCGGGCGAGACTGACGCTCACCGGCGCCTCCGACAACGTCCTCCGCCAGCTCGCCCGGTTCTTCGCCGACCAGCTGCCCGCGGCGCTGTACCGCCTCCGCTGGACGACGCTCGCGATCGCGGTGGTCTTCATCGCTATCGCGGTCGGCATGGCCGCCTGGATCTCGAACGACCCGAATCTCGTCGCCACGCTGGGTCCGCCGGACTTCCTGGAGCAGTACGCCGAGGAGAGCTTCACGGAGTACTACACGGAGAACCCGGCCGCGGAGTTCGCCGGACTCGTCTGGACCAACAACGCCATGCTGGCCGCCCAGTGCGTGCTGTTCGGCGTGACGGGCGTATGGCCGATCTATCTGCTCGTGCAGAACGCCGTCGGCCTCGGGATATCCGGCGGGGTCATGGCCGCGTACGACCGGGCGGACGTCATGGTGCTGTACATCCTTCCGCACGGGATGCTGGAGCTGACGAGCATCTTCGTCGCGGGCGCCGCCGGACTTCATCTGTTCTGGTCCTGGGTCGCGCCAGGACATCGCACCCGCGGGGCGTCGCTCGCGGCGGAGGGGCGCTCGCTCGCGACGGTCGCGATCGGGCTGATCTTCGCGCTGTTCCTCTCCGGCCTGGTCGAGGGGTTCGTCACCGGGTGGTCGCTGCCGTGGCCGGTGAAGATCGGCATCGGAGCCGCCGCGCTGGCGGTGTTCCTCATCTACATGCTCGTGGTCGGCGGACGCGCGCACCGTCGCGGTCACACCGGCGACCTCGTCGAGTTCGAGGCGGGCACGCCCCGTCTCGTCGCGGGCTGACGACGAGACGGGGGCGCTGTCAGGCCTTCTTCGTCCCGTCGAACAGGGACTTGTACGCGAAGCCGGCGATCAGCGCGCCGACGATCGGGAACACGAGGAACACCCACAGCTGCGAGAGCGGACCGACGCCGCCGTAGATCGCCGCGGCGATCGAGCGGGCCGGGTTCACAGAGGTGTTGTCCACCGGGATGCTGATGAGGTGGATCAGGGCGAGGGCGAGACCGATCGCGAGGCCGGCGAACGGCGTGCCCCGCTGGGCGTGCGTCGTGCCGAGGATGACGAGCAGGAAGATCGCCGTGAGGATGACCTCGATGATGATCGCCGCGCCGATCCCGAATCCGCCGGGGGAGTGCTCGCCGAAGCCGTTGCTCGCGAACCCGGCGTCCTGGGCTCCCGCCAGCCATCCGTCAGGGCCGAACTGGCCGATGAGGAACAGCAGCGTGCTGCCGACAACGCCGCCGACCACCTGCGCCACGATGTAGGGCACGACGTCCTTCCAGGGAACCCGTCCCGCCGCGGCGGCGCCGAGCGTGACCGCGGGGTTGAAGTGGCCGCCGGAGATCGGTCCGAATGCGTACGCGCCGACGACGACCGTGAGGCCGAAGGCGAGCGCGACGCCGACGTAGACCGCGGAGTTCGCCCCGGGATCGGTGAAGTGGTTGGAGGCGAACAGCGCGGTGCCGACGCCGCCGAAGACGAGGAGGAGGGTGCCGAATCCCTCGGCGGCGAGCTTCGCTCCGAGACTGGGCACAGCGGACGTGGTGTCGCTCATGATCTCTGTCCTTTCAGAGGAGACGGACCGGATGGCCCGGCAAGCGACATGATGTCGCTGTTCTCAGGATCCTCACAGCAGGCGCGCCGAGGGCGCGGAGCGTGCGTCACGCGGCGACATTCCGAGGCGTGTCCAGCTTTCTTGAATCAATCAAAACAAGATAGGATGTGGGCATGTCCTCCTCCACGGCCCTCGCCGACGACGCCATCCGCGGCGCCGGGCTGCGCGTGACGGACTCGCGTCGCGCGGTGTTCGAGGCGCTGCGCGAGCATCCGCATGCCAGCGCGGAGGAGATCCACGGCGTCGTCCGGCCCCGTCTGGAGTCCACGAGCCTGCAGTCGGTGTACAACGCCCTCGGCGACTTCGCGGATGCCGGCATCGTGCGACGCATCGAGCCCGCAGGCCACCCGATGCTCTTCGAGCTGCACGTGGACGACAACCACCACCATCTCGTGTGCACCGGATGCGGCGCCGTCGAGGACGTCCCGTGCGCGGTGGGCCACGCCCCGTGCCTCACCCCCTCCGACGACCGCGGCTTCCGCGTGACGTCCGCCGAGGTCACGTACTGGGGCCTGTGCGCCTCGTGCGCCGCCGAGGCATCCTGACCCTGAATCCATCTGCCCAACATCGGAAGGACCACCATGACCGCGAACGACCAGGTACCCGGCATCGGAGACGACGTCTCCGGCGTCGACCAGTCGAAGACCGTTATCGACACGCCCGTCGAAGCATCCGAGGCCGGAGCCTGCCCCGTCATCCACACGCAGCCGCACCCCACGATGGGATCCGCGAACCGCACCTGGTGGCCGGAGCAGCTGAACCTCAGGATCCTCGCGAAGAACACCGCGGAGCGGAACCCCCTGGACGCCGGCTTCGACTACAAGGCCGCCTTCGAGGCGCTCGACCTGGATGCCGTCAAGAAGGACATCGAGGAGACGATCACCGTCTCCCAGGACTGGTGGCCGGCCGACTTCGGGCACTACGGGCCGCTGATGATCCGCATGGCCTGGCACAGCGCCGGCACCTACCGCGTGACGGACGGCCGCGGCGGCGGTGGCACCGGGCAGCAGCGCTTCGCCCCGTTGAACAGCTGGCCGGACAACGTGGGCCTCGACAAGGCGCGCCGCATCCTGTGGCCCGTCAAGAAGAAGTACGGGCAGTCGCTCAGCTGGGGCGACCTGATGATCCTCGCCGGCAACGTCGCACTGGAGTCCATGGGCTTCACCACCTTCGGCTTCGCCGGCGGGCGCATCGACGCCTGGGAGCCGGACGACGACGTGTACTGGGGCCCGGAGACCACCTGGCTCGGAGATGAGCGCTACTCGGGCGACCGCGACCTGGAGAAGCCGCTCGCGGCGGTCCAGATGGGCCTCATCTACGTCAACCCCGAGGGCCCGAACGGGAACCCCGATCCGCTGGCGTCCGCCCGCGACATCCGCGAGACCTTCGCTCGCATGGCGATGGACGACGAGGAGACCGTCGCGCTGATCGCCGGCGGCCACACCTTCGGCAAGACGCATGGCGCAGCCCCCGACTCGAACGTCGAGGACAACCCGGAGGCCGCCGGCCTCGAGCGTCAGGGACTCGGCTGGAAGAACAACCACGGCACCGGCAAGGGCGATGACCAGATCACCTCCGGCCTCGAGGTCACCTGGACCTACCACCCGACGCGCTGGGACAACGAGTTCTTCCACATCCTGTACGCGTACGAGTGGGAGCTCTTCCAGAGCCCGGCCGGTGCGAACCAGTGGCGTCCGATCAACGGCGGCGGTGCGGACATGGTGCCGCTGGCGCACTCCGGCGGGCGCCGCGAGCCGCGCATGCTCACGAGCGACCTCGCGCTGCGATTCGACCCGGAGTACGGCAAGATCTCGCAGCGCTTCAAGGACGACCCCGAGGCGTTCGCCGATGCCTTCGCCCGCGCGTGGTTCAAGCTGACCCACCGCGACATGGGTCCCCGCGCCCGCTACGTCGGCACCGAGGTTCCGGCCGAGGAGCTCATCTGGCAGGACAACGTGCCCGTCGTCGACCACGCCCTCGTCTCCGAGGCGGACGCGGCGGCGCTGAAGGCGTCCGTGCTCGCCTCCGGGCTGTCGGTCGCCGACCTCGTCTCGGTGACGTGGGCCGCGGCATCCACCTTCCGCGGCAGCGACAAGCGGGGCGGCGTCAACGGCGCCCGCATCCGCCTCGCCCCGCAGAAGGACTGGGAGGTCAACAATCCGGAGCGCCTCGCCCGCGTGCTGGGCGTCCTCGAGGGCATCCAGGCGGAGTTCAACGGATCGCGCACCGACGACGTGCGCGTCTCGCTCGCCGACCTCATCGTGCTCGCCGGCAATGCGGGTGTCGAGAAGGCCGCGGCGGACGCCGGATTCGCGACGGTCGTGCCGTTCCGCGCCGGTCGCACCGACGCTTCGCAGGAGCAGACCGACGTGCACTCGTTCTCGTTCCTCGAGCCGGCGTCCGACGGCTTCCGCAACTACGTCTCCTCGGACGTGGCGCGCATCCCCGCCGAGCACCTGCTCATCGACAAGGCGAACCTGCTCACGCTGACCGCTCCCGAGACCACCGTCCTCGTCGGCGGCCTGCGGGTGCTCGGCGCGAACTGGGACGGCTCGGAGTACGGAGTGTTCACCGAGACGCCCGGCGTGCTCACGAACGACTTCTTCGTGAACCTGCTCGACCTCGGCACCACGTGGAAGCCGCTGGATCCGGGCTCGCACGCCTTCGAGGGCACCAGGGACGGCTCGGGCGAGAAGCTCGGCCGGGGCACGCGCGTCGACCTGCTGTTCGGATCGAACTCCGAGCTGCGCGCCGTCGCGGAGGTGTACGCGTCGGACGACGCCAAGGAGAAGTTCGTCCGCGACTTCGTCGCCGCATGGGTGAAGGTCACGGAGCTGGACCGCTTCGACCTGCGCTGACCTGTGACGCAGAACGGCCTCGCCTCTTCGGGCGGGGCCGTTCTGCGTCGCAAAGTCCGCTGCTCTGGGCCGGCGATCTGGCTCTGGGTCGCACCAACCGCGGCAATAGTGTCGAGATGACGACAGGTCTTGCGACCTGGAACCTCGGCAATCAGACGGCGAGCGCGTGCTGGATCCGCCGGAGGAGCTCGTCGGGACGATGGAACAACTCGCTCGTGACCTCGATGACCGTCCATCCGGCCGCTCGCAGCGCGGCGATCCGCTCCACGTCGCGTGCATACCGGTCGGAGTGGATGGCGCCGTGGTACTCGATGGCGATCTTCAGATGCGGATAGGCCAGGTCGACGCATCCGAGGAACCGGCCGTGGTCGTCGTAGACATCGTGGTTGAGCACAGGCTCGGGGAGGGATGCTGAGACGATGAGACACCTGAGCTTCGACTCCCGTGGCGACCAGGAGTCCTCACGGATCAGGTCCACGGCGCGCCGGAGCCGGTGGATGCCCGGCCGGCGGCCGAATCGCAGCTGCGCGCGGAGGTCATCGGGCGTCGCGAGCGGTGTCCTCCCTGCATCGCGACGGCCGGGGCCCGATCGCCACACCCGGCAGAAGAAGTCGCCGAGAGCGACGAGATCCGGCAGGGCCAGCCCGCCGAGCTGGGCCCACGCGGTCGCGGCGTCCGCCACGCGGAAGTCGCCGGCATCGAGGACCTTCGCGACGCGCGGATCGGCGCGGTGACCGTGTACTCCGCGCGTCCGCACCAGAGGGCCGTCGCCGAGGGTGCTGACATGCAGGGGGAGCAGCGCACCATCCAGGGGTTCCCCGGCCTCCTCAGCGAAGGTCAGGGGGAGGGGTCCGCCCAGGATGGCGGCCGCAGTGGCATGGCTGAAGAACTGTCCTGGCTTCAGCCGTGGGGAGTATCGTCTCGCCTGGATGCGGTGCTCAGCTGCTTGTCTCTCGAAGGCGTCCATCTTCTCCGTCTTCGACCTGATCGGCTTCGAGCGGACGCCGTGGAACGGCGTGGCGAGATCGGAGCTTCGCAACCGACCCGGAGAGACGCCGGCATCCCGAGCCTGCCGGACGGTGAACCGGCGGCCGAGGCCGTCGGGGAGGGGCTGAGGCGATCGCATCCGTCCACGCTGTCACTCGTGCGCGGCAGACCACGCGAGTTATCCACAGGGCTGAGCGGAATCGCGTGCCGTCCAGGTCGCGAATACGGTCGCTCCATGGTTCTGAGAGCGACAGAGTTCGCGACCTGGACGGCAAGGTGCCCGTGAGAGGGACCGAATCTGCGACCTGGAGCCGCCCTGACCTAGAGCCGCCCGGCGGCCTTCAACTCGAGGTAGCGGTCGGCGATCCGAGGGGGGAGAGTCTCCGGATCGGCGGCGAGGGCCTCGCCGCCGGCCCGACGGACGGCATCCGCGACGTTCTCGGCATCCCGCAGCGTCCGCTCCGCCGCGGCGGCGAGGTAGACGTCCTCGCGCGAGTCCCGTCCACGTGCGATCTGCACGATGGAGGTGTCGGTCACCGATCCCACGAGCACCGTCGTCGCGCGCCCGGGATCGGGGAAGGCGCCGAGGAAGCCCCTGGCCGATTCCGCCGCATCCTGAGCGGTCAGCACCACGATCAGGGATGGCCGGGTCGTCAGGGACCGGATCGCGGCGAAGGCGCTCGGCCAGTCCGTGTCGACGAGGCCCGCATGCACGGGTGCCATCGCATCCGTCATCGCCGGCAGCAGGGCCGCGCCGTCCACCCCGGTGACGCGACCGCGCACCACCCGGTCGAACATCAGCAGGTGCACGTGGTCGCCGGCGCGCGCGGCGAGCGCGCCGAGCAGCAGCGCCGCCTCGAGCGCGGCGTCGAGGCGCGTGCCGTCCCCGACGCGGGCGGCGGCGGTGCGACCGGTGTCGATGAGGATCACGACGTGCCTGTCGCGCTCGGGCCGCCAGGTGCGCAGCATAGTGGTGCCCGCCCTGGCCGTCGCCCGCCAGTCGATCGAGCGCACGTCGTCGCCGCGCACGTACTCGCGCAGCGAGTCGAACTCCGTGCCCTGCCCGCGGACCTGGATGCTCGTGTTCCCGTCCAGCTCGCGCAGCCGGGCGAGCCGCGAAGGCAGATGCCTGCGGGACGTGAACGCCGGCAGCACGCGGATCGCCCCGCGCACGTCATGACGCGCCTGGCGTCCGCCCAGACCCAGGGGACCGGTGGAACGGATCATCACGAACTCGCTCACCAGCTCGCCGCGGCGTCGCGGCAGCAGGGGGATCTCGATCCGCCGGCGCTCGCTGGGCGGCACAGTCAGGCGCCGACGTTCGTCCCCGGCGCCTGCGGTGGGCTGCCAGGCGTCCCGGATGATCGCGTGCAGCGTGCGCGCGCCCGTGTTGTGCAGCGCCACGCTGACCGGAACGGGCTCGCCGAGGCGCGCGCGGCGCGGCACTCTGCGCGTCACGACGACGTCGCGAGCGGATGCCGCGAGCACGACGTCGATCACGAGGAGCAGCACGCACAGCGCAAGCCATCCGCCGATCACCGCGTACGGCTCGATCCCCGTCATCGACAGCGCGACGAGGGGGATCGCTCCCGCAGCGAGCAGGATCGGGAACCGGCCGGTGAGGAACACCTAGATCGGAACCCTGGTCTGCTGGACGACCGAGGTGAGCACGGCGTCGGCGGAGACGCCCTCCATCTCGGCATCCGGTCGCAGCTGCAGACGATGCCGCCAGACCGGGACGAGCATGGTCTGCACGTGATCGGGCGTCACGGCGGAGGAGCCGTTCAGCCAGGCCCAGGCCTTCGCGGCGGCGAGCAGCGCAGTGGAAGCGCGGGGGCTCGCGCCGAGCTGGACGGACGGCGACTGGCGGCTGGCCCTGGCCAGATCCACCACGTAGCCGAGCACGTCGTCGGTGACGTCGACGCGTGCGGCGGCCGCCTGCGCGGCGCGGATCTCCTCAGCCGTCACGACGGCCTCGACGCCCGTGAGAGCGCGGGGCGAGAACCCGCCGGCGTGCAGACGCAGCACCGACACCTCGGCGTCGCGCTCCGGCATGGACACGACGAGCTTCATCAGGAAGCGGTCCAGCTGCGCCTCGGGGAGCGAATAGGTTCCCTCGTGCTCGATCGGGTTCTGCGTCGCGGCGACGAGGAACGGATCGGGGAGCGAGCGGCTCACGCCGTCGGCGGAGATCTGCCGCTCCTCCATAGCCTCGAGAAGCGCGGCCTGCGTCTTGGGGGGAGTGCGGTTGATCTCGTCGGCGAGCAGCAGGTTCGTGAACACCGGCCCTTCGCGGAACTCGAACTCGCCTGCGCGGGCGTCGTAGACGAGCGACCCCGTGACATCGCCCGGCATGAGGTCGGGGGTGAACTGCACGCGCTTGGTGTCCAGCCCGAGCGCCCTGGAGAAGGAGCGCACGACGAGCGTCTTCGCGACGCCTGGCACCCCCTCCAGCAGCACGTGCCCGCGGGCGAGGAGCGACACGAGCAGGCCGGTGACCGTGCCCGCCTGGCCGATCACGGCCTTGTCGACCTCCTGGCGCACGCGGTGCATGGCCTGACGCAGTGCGGCATCGTCGGTCGCGGTGGGGTACGGCGTTGTCATCTGTTCCCTCCGGAGGGCATCGGGATGGCGGTGGTCATGGGGTGCTCCGTTCGCTGCGGATCGTCGCCTCGACGGCGGCCTCGAGGTCCGAGAGGCGCCGCGCCGCGTCGATCAGGGCGTCGTCGTCCTGCGGGACGGGACCGGCGAGCAGATCGACGACGGCCGGACGCGGAACCCGCAGGCGGTCGGCCGCCGCGTCGGCGACCTCGATCGGCGTCGCGCGGTCGTGCAGGCCGAGGCGACGGGCGAGACGCCGGATCGCGCCCTCGCGGATCGCATCGGCGGCGTGCGCGGCATCGGCGGTCTTCGCCGTCAGACGCGCCCTGCCGTGCATCGTCTCGGATGCCCTGACCGTCACCGGCAGGGTCTCCGCCACGAGCGGCCCGAAGCGGCGGCCCCGCCAGATGCCGGCGGCGATGAGGGCGAGCATGAGCAGGAGGATGGCGGGCGTCACCCACCCGGGCGTCAGATCTCCGAGAGAGGGCTCGCCCTGGGCCTCGAGATCGCTGTCCAGGAAGGAAGGCACATACCAGACCACATGCCCGGTCTGCCCGAGCAGGGCGAGACCGAGCGCGGCGTTGCCGTTCTCGGCGAGATAGGCGTTGTTGAGCAGGCGCGGCGCGTCGATCAGCGCGGTGCGGACGCCGTCGCGATCGGCCACGAGCAGGGCGGCGTTGCCGTCCGCGTCGGCGAAGCATCCCGTCACGCCGTCCGCCGGGGTGAAGAGCCGCTCGGGACGGATCGTGCCGACCCTCGCCAGCTCCGGCAGATCGCAGGACGCCGGAACCGCGTCGAGGGTGGAGGCCCAGGAGTCCTCGCCGAGGTCGAGGAGATCCAGCATGCGGGAACTCGCGGAGAGGATGATCACGTCGTCCGCCGGTGCGATGAGCGTCTGCACGGCCTCGTCGGAGAGCGCGTAGGGGTCGGTCATCACGAGGGTCGTGTCGTCGCGGACGGCGGCGGCCGCCTCGGTCCGCGACCGGGCGATCTGGACGTCCACCCCCTGGTCGCGCAGGATCTCCGCGAACGCGAGAGCGCCGCTGTCGCCGGCGCTCTCGGGGTCGAGGGCCCCTCGGAACGGCTCGGCGACGGCCGAGGTCATCCGCATCGCCAGCAGCGCTCCTCCGATGACCAGCGCGACGACCATGAGCCAGCCCGCCCAGCGCCGCCAGGGCCTGCGCCGCGACGCGGCGGTCGAAGGACGCTCTACCGCGACGGTCATGCCGGCACTGCTCCCGGATGCCTGGCGGACAGCCGGTCGTCCAGGGCGACGAGGCTCTGATACCCCTCGGCGGTCGCAGGGTGCTCGAGATAGCGGACGTCGTCGAAGCCGATGGCCGCCTCGCGCAGCGCCCGGCTCTCCTCGCCGAACACCGCGCCTGCCTCGCGCGCGATCGCCTGGGCGGTGGCTCCGGGCGCCGGATCGATGACGTCCCGCTCCAGCAGAGCGCGGGCGATCGCCCGGAACCGCAGGATCGTCGCCGTGCTCCAATCGCCGGACCGGGCGCTGCGCTCGGCGTCGGCCCTCAGCTGGGCTGCCGAGCGGTCGTCCCTCGCCCCGAGCAGGTCTCCGCCGCGCCTGCGCACCGCGCGGGTGGCGCGCGGGCGTCCCCAGAACAGGAGAGCGGCGATCAGCGCCGCCACGATCACCACGCACACGACGATGAGGCCGACGGGGCCGACGTTCGCGCTGCCCTCCGGGTTGAAGAGGTCGATCAGATAGCGCAGGACGTCGCGGGCGAGCAGATCGAACCAGGTCGGCTTCGCATCGTCATAGCGGGGATTGGCGAGCTCCTCCTCCGCCCAGCGCCGTGCCTCGTCCCCATCGGGGATGAAGGACTCGAGTGCGAGGATCATGCGGTCGGCGGAGCCCACGGGCTGTCGGTCGGCGGCTGTGCGGTCATCGGCGCCGGGGGTGCGGGAGGTGCGGCGGGAGCCGCGGGCGGCGCGGGAGCAGGGGCGACGGCCGTGGGCGGCGGCGCCTGGACGTATCCGGTCTGCGGGTACGCCTGCTGCGGCGGTGCGGCCGTGCCGGGCGCGGATCCGCGGGCCTGCGGCGGTACGGCGTAGCCCGGCTGCGCACCATAGGGCGGCGGTGCGCCGTATCCGGCGGGCGTCCCGTACCCGGGCTGCGTCCCGTACCCGGTCTGTCCCGGATAGGCGGGCGGGTATCCGGGTGCGGACGCCCATCCCGGCTGCGCGGCGTACTCCGGCATCTGCCGCGGCGGCGGAGCACTGGACACCGCATGTGCCGGATCCACGGCGAACGGATCCTCGGAGTCGTCGACGACCAGGCCGAGGTCGCGGCGCTCGAGATGCGCCAGCAGCGCCTGGTCCAGGCCTTCGTAGCGGAACCGGCAGTCCAGGTAGATGAACGCCGCGGCGGTGCACTGCACGATGATCGCGATGGCCTGGAGGACGAGCACGAGGATCTGGGGGACCAGGACGCCGAGGGCGATGGCGAGGATGTAGGCCGTCGGGTCGCTCGATCCGGTCGGTGCGATCACCGGGATGAGGATGCTGGACAGCAGGGAAGCGGGGATCGACACCACCTGGGCGGCCAGGCCCATGATGATGCTGGTGAGGAACATGATCCCGAACGCGACCCAGAACCGGCCGCGCGTCAGGCGCCAGGAGCGCACGAGCGCGCCGCGCAGGGCGGCGCGCTCGAAGACGAGGATGCTGGGGGTGAGCAGGAGCTTGGTGCCCAGCCATACGCTCAGCGGGATCGCGCCGAGCATGACGATCACGACGATGCCGATCCCGAGGCCGATGAAATCGCCGGAACCGCCCACGGCTCCGGCGACGAGGGCCGCGATGATGCCGAACGCGACGGCGATGAGGCCGAAGACGAACAGCACCTGCAGCATCGCGAAGCCGAACAGCCGCCAGAAGGCCGGCCTCATCTGCGCCCACAGCTGCCGCAGGGTGGCCTTCCGGCCGAGGGCGGCGTAGCGGACCTCGGCGGCGACGACGCCCTGCAGGATCGCGGTGAAGCAGATCGACAGCAGCCCGAGGGCGAATCCGACGACGGCGTTGATCGCGATCGTGCCGACCAGCAGCGGCTCGTAGTCCGGCGAGCCGAACTCGACGCGCTCCAGCCTGCTGAAGGTGACCAGCAGCACCGTGACCATGATCGCCGAGATCACCAGCACGAGCCCGAGCTGCACGAGGACGGCGAAGCCGAAGACGACCTTCGGATTGTGGCGGAGGATCGAGAAGGCGCGCCCGAGCATCGTCCCGAAGGTGAGCGGATGCAGGGGAACGACCCCGCGTCTGGGCGCGGGTGTCCACATCTGTCCGCTCACGGCGCTCCCTCCGACAGTAGCCCTTCCATCGTGTCACACCTCCGCGACGCCGTGGCAGGACGAATGGTCCGTGATTCGCGGCGTGTCGTGAAGTACGCTGAGAAAACTCGCGTCTGTCCGGTGTGTTCCCGCAGGCGCCCTGGGAAGAAAGTCGGAGCTGGACACACATGACCTCACGCATCCTCGTGGTCGACGACGACACCGCGCTCGCCGAGATGATCGGCATCGTGCTGCGCACCGAGGGTTTCGAACCGGTGTTCTGCGCCGACGGCGCGAAGGCCGTCGAGGAGTGGCGGACGCAGCGCCCCGACCTCATCCTCCTCGATCTGATGCTGCCCGGCATGGACGGCATCGAGATCTGCACCCGCATCAGGGCCGAGTCCGGCATCCCCATCATCATGCTCACCGCCCGCACCGACACCGCCGACGTCGTACGGGGTCTCGAGGTCGGCGCCGACGACTACATCGTCAAGCCGTTCAACCCGAAGGAGCTCGTCGCCCGCATCCGCACGCGGCTCCGCCCCAGCGCGCAGACCGACTCCGAGACGCTGCGGATCGGGGATCTCGTCGTCGACGTGGACGCGCACGAGGTCCGCCGAGGCGCCGCCCCCATCGCGCTCACGCCGCTGGAGTTCCAGCTGCTCGTGGCGCTGGCCTCCAAGCCTCAGCAGGTGTTCTCCAGGGAGATGCTGCTCGAGCAGGTGTGGGGCTACCACTACAAGGCGGACACCCGCCTCGTGAACGTGCACGTGCAGCGGCTGCGCGCCAAGGTCGAGCTCGACCCCGACAACCCGAGGATCGTCATGACGGTGCGCGGTGTGGGCTACCGCGCCGGGAGCGTCGGCTAGGAGCACCGGTGATCGCGACGAACGCGACGGGCACGACGGTCGCGTTCTGGCGCGACTGGCGCAGCTGGCCGCAGAACATGGCCGTGCTGTGGCGGCGTTCGCTGCGCTTCCGCACGATCGCGATCACTCTCGCGCTCACCTCGGTCGCCGTGTTCATCACCTGCGCGATCATGGCGCTCGTCATCCAGAACGACCTGTTCGGCTCGCGCAGGGACCAGGCGCTCGCCGACGCGCAGCGGGCCGTCGCCGCGGCTCAGCTCACGCTCGACTCCGCGGACGTCGGCGACGACAGGGCGGCGCTGCGCGCGCTCTGGCTGAACGTCCAGGGGGAGCTGGACCGCGTCTCCTCCTCCGACCGCATCACGGCGTTCCAGATCGACGTGCAGGCGGGCGACGTCACCGTGCCGGGGTTCCAGTCGCCCGGTCTCGCGCCTGACCTTCTCAGCGCCGCCCTGCGCACGCGCGTCACGCAGTTCGACGATCTCCAGCAGTGGCAGTCGATCGCGCTCGTCGACGGGGATGCCACGGTGCCGGGGATCGTCGTCGGCCAGCAGCTGGACGTGCCGCAGGTGGGGGAGTTCGAGGTGTACATCGCGTACAGCCTGGCCGACTCCGAGCAGACGCTGCTGTTCGTGCAGCGCACGCTGTGGCTGGCGGGCAGCGTCCTCGTCGCTCTCATCGCCGGCATCTCCTGGATCGTGCTGCGGTCGATGTCGGTGCCCATCGTCGAGGCGGCGGAGACGAGCGCCCGCCTGGCCGCCGGCGACCTGGAGGTGCGCATCCCCGTGCACGGCGAGGACGAGCTCGCGACGCTCGGCCGCTCCTTCAACGCCATGGCGGACAGCATCGAGGCGCAGATCAAGGCGCTCGGCGAGCTCTCGCTCGTGCAGCAGCGCTTCGTGTCGGACGTCTCGCACGAGCTGCGCACCCCGCTGACGACCATCCGTCTCGCGGCGGACATGCTCAACGATCAGCGGGAGGACTTCGACGCGACCACCTCCCGGACCACCGAGCTGCTGCACACGCAGGTGCAGCGTTTCGAGACGCTGCTCAACGATCTGCTCGAGATCAGCCGCTACGACGCGGGCTCGGTGCAGCTCGAGCTCGAGGCGACGAGCCTCGCACACCTGGCGGAGGACGTCATCGAGCAGATGAGCCCGCTCGCGAGGCGGCACGGAACCGAGCTGCGGCTGGTGGCGCCGGGCGGCTACTCGCCGGTCGACATGGACCCGCGGCGGGTGCGCAGGGTGCTGCGCAATCTCATCGGCAACGCGATCGAGCACGGCGAGGGCCGTCCGATCGTCATCACGGTCGACAGCAATCAGCATGCCGTCGCCGCGGGAGTGCGCGATTTCGGGCTCGGGATGAGGGGAGAGGACGCCGAGCGCGTCTTCGACCGGTTCTGGCGCGCCGATCCCTCCCGTCAGCGAACGATCGGCGGCACGGGACTCGGCCTGTCGATCGCGCTCGGCGATGCCCGTCTGCACGGCGGCACCCTCTCGGTGTGGTCCGAGCTCGCGGTCGGGTCGAACTTCGTTCTGACGATCCCGCGGCATCCCGGCCCGCTGCAGGGCCCTTCTCCCGTGCCGCTGGAGCCGCAGGAGACGCTCGCCGACATCGCGGACGCCACGCAGCCGATCCAGCTCTCGCAGGTGCGCTACGAGCTCGGCATGGAAGAGCTCGGCGGGCCAGACGACGAAGGAGGCGGTCGATGAACGCCGGACGGATGCTGCGCGTGACCTCGGCGGCGGCGCTCGCTCTCCTGCTGACGGCCTGCGCGGGGCTGCCCACCTCCGGCCCGGTGACCAACGGCCTGCCCGTCGGCGAGGCGCAGACCGACACCGAGTTCACCCAGGTCGCGACGGGGCCGGTGCGCGGCTGGTCTCCCGAGCAGATCGTCGCGGGATTCCTCGAGGCCTCCATCTCCCCGGCGGACGGGTGGAGCATCGCGCAGCAGTTCCTCAGCCCCGACCTCGCGGATTCGTGGGTGCCCGGCTCCGGGGTGACGATCGACGCGAACGTCTCCTCGCGCAGCTACCAGTCGAGCATCGAGGACGTCGAGGAGGCGGAGGAGGGCACCGTCGTCGTCGATCTCGATCAGGTGGCGAGCGTCGACAGCGGCGGCGGTTACAGCGAGGCGACGGGCTCCACGACGCTGCCGTTCTCGCTGGGGCGCAACGACGACGGCGAATGGCGCATCACGGAGGCCCCTGACGGCGTCGTCATCGATCAGGCCGCCTTCGAGCAGGTTTTCGCGTCCTATGCGCTGCAGTACTTCGATCGCAGCTGGAGCAGGCTGGTCCCCGATCTGCGCTGGTATCCGAAGACCAACGTCGCCACGCGCATCACCAGGACGATCCTCGAGAACGGACCGGCGGAGTGGCTGCTGCCGGCGGTGCAGAGCGCCTTCCCCGCCGACGTCGCGCTCGCGCGGGCCGCGGTGCCGATCGACGGCCAGGTGGCGGAGGTCGAGCTCAACGAGGCCGCGCTGAGTCTGGACACGGTGACGCTGGCGCGCATGCGGACGCAGCTGCAGGCGAGCCTGAAACCGGCGGGCATCGCCGAGGTGAGGTTCACCGTCAACGGACGGACGGTCGATGCGCAGACGGTGCCGATCGCGGGCGCCGGCGCGGAGAACAGCACGCTGGTCCTCACCGAGGACGGATTCGGCGGTCTCGTCGGCGGCGAGCTGTCGTCGGTGTCCGGCATCAGCGAGCAGATCGAGCAGATCGAGCAGCCGATCACGGCCATCGACATGGCGGAGGACCAGGAGTTCGCCGCCGTCCGGCTCTCCGCCGGTGGGGTGCTCGCCGTCACCGACGGCCGCGTCGACCCGCTCGACGAGAGAGCGGGGCTGATCCGTCCGAGTGTCGATCCGCTGGGCTACGTGTGGACCGTCCCGGCATCCGATCCGCTGTCGTTGAAGGCCTGGGCGACCGATGTCAGCGATGCCGAGGTGGAGGGCTTCGACGTGAAGGGCGCGTGGCCGGCGGCGTCGGCGATCTCCGCGCTGCGGGTCGCCGCGGACGGCACGCGGCTCGCAGCGGTCGTGACGCTCGGCGGGCACCAGAGCGTCGTGGTCGCCGCCATCGTCCGTGACGACTCCGGCAACCCCACCGGTCTCGGGCCGGTGAAGGAGCTCGCCGACGTCCGCGCCGGTGGGGTCGACCTCTCGTGGCTGGGCTCCGGTGAGCTGGCGGTCCTGATCTCCGGCGACGACAGCGTGCTCATCACGCAGCCGGTCGGCGGACCGGGGGCGACGGCGGCGGCGCCGGCGGGAGCCGAGGCGATCGCGGGAGCCGCCGAGCGGAACGGGCTGCGTCTCCTGGGGGCGGAGGGCGTGCTCTACGCACCCAGGGCATCCGTGTGGCAGGAGTACTTCTCCGGTGTCCTCGTGCTCGGCACCAGGGCGGGTCTCTGAGCCGTCCTGCACAGGAGCACAGCCCGCGAGACTCTCCACCGGCCGCGGATGCGGTGGTCCCGATGCCGGATGCTGGGACCATGGCGACGACGAGCGATCCGGCCGGGCGGGATACGCGCTCCCTCGTGCTCCGTGTGACGGAGGAGGCATTGAGCCTCCTGCTGGGAGTCTCGTGCACGGGCTGCGGCGAACCGGGCCGGATGCTGTGCGACGCGTGCCGTGCGGCGCTCTCGCCGTCGCCGACGACCCGGGTGCTCGCCGACGGCACACGCGTGACGGCCGCGCTGCGATTCGAGGGCGTCGTCGCACGCTGCGTGCGTGCGCTGAAGGAGGACGGCGCGACGATGCTGGCTCGTCCCCTGGCGGATGCGCTGAGCGTTCTCGTGCCGCCGGACATGCCGCTGGTGCCGGTGCCGACGACGAGAGCGGCGTTCCGCCGACGCGGCTACCGTGTGCCGGATCTGCTCATCCGCGCGGCGGGGCGCAGAGCGGAACGGCTGCTGTCGCCCGCGGGCAGGACATCCGATCAGCGCGGGCTCGGTCGCGGCGATCGCGCCAGGAACGTGCGGGGCAGCCTGCGCGCGACACGCCGGGGAGACGGTTCGGAGGTGATCGTCTTCGACGACGTCGTGACCACCGGAGCGACCCTCTCCGAAGCCTCCGCGGTGCTCGGGCGCGCCGGATTCCGGGTGATCGGAGCGGTCGCCCTCGCAGCGACCCCCCGTCATCGGGACCTCTCGGCGGACACATCGGGAAAGCAGGGTGACATCCGGGTGAACGCGGACTACGGTTAGGGGTCACAAGGCGACCACGGTCCGCCCCCACCGGATCGGACCGGGACAAGGAGGCAGGAATGGAAACGAGCATCGTCGGCGTGGGAGTGAGCATCAGCGATCGCTTCCGAGACGTTGTCGAAGAGAAGATCGCCCGGATCTCCGCGTTCGCCGCCCGGGCGCAGCGCCTCGACGTCAAGGTCACGCATCGGGCCTATCGAGGCGGCAGAGTCCCCGACGAGACGGTGGAGCTCACCCTCGTCAGCAAGGGACCGGTCGTGCGTGCCGAGGCCACGGACGGCGACAAGTTCGTCGCCCTCGACCTCGCCCTCGACAAGCTCGGCGAGCAGCTGCGCCGTGCCAAGGAGAAGCGTGTCGACGGGCGTCAGCATCCGCGCGGCCCGCACTTCGAGAAGGGCAGCGGGGCGCTCACCGGCATCGACGTCGAGCCGGCGTCCGCAGACGTGCTGCATGCCGTCGCCACCGGCTCGGTGCCGATCCAGAACGACGAGGAGGAGACCTACTCCCCGGTCGTCATCCGCACGAAGAACTTCGACGCGGAGTGGATGACGGTCGAGGAGGCGGTCGATCGCATGGAGCTGGTCGGACACGACTTCTTCCTGTTCGTCGACGTCCGCACCGACCACCCGAGCGTCGTCTACCGTCGCAAGGGCTGGGACTACGGCGTCATCTCCCTGACCACCCAGGCGCCGCCCCAGGAGGCGCTGGCGTCCTGAGCGCCGCCGGCGGCATCCTCGCGGCCGTCAGTCGAAGATGCCGTCGAGGATGCTGCCGATGACGAGGCCGCCGAGGATACCGGAGGCGAGATCGCCCCCGCCGCCGCCCCGGCGTCCGCCGCCGCCCCATCCGCCGCCGCCCCAGTCGTCGTAGGGCTGCTGCGGGGGACGCGCGGAGTCGATGTCGCGCTGGGCGAGCTGGAGCGCCTCGGCGGCGAGCTGCGCGACGCGCCGAGCGCCGGTCAGCGCCTCCTCGCGGGTGTCCTCCGCGGCGATCCGCTCCGGGACGTCGATCCGCAGGCGCTCGGCCTCGGCGAGCCGCGTGCGCGCGTCGGCGCCGATCCAGCCGCGATGGCCCGCGATGAGACTGCGTGCGACGCCGAGCTGACGGTCGGCGTCGTCCAGCGCGTGCTGCACCTGCGCGACGCTGGGGAGAGGGTGCTCGGCGCGGTGGCGGGCCTTCGCGATCACCTCGTCGAGGGCGCTGTTGGCGGTGCGCAGCCGGGAGAGCTCGGCGAAGGGGTCGTTCCGGGCGCCGGCGGGGCTGAGGGATCCGAGAGCGGATTCGAGCTCGGCGACGGCATCCGCGACCGCGGGCACCTGGGGGGCGGTCCTGGCCGCGATCACGTCTCCTCGGGAGTCGGCGATCACCTCGGCCAGCGTCGACTCGGCGCGCAGCGCCTCGATCTCGAAATCCTCCACGGCGTCGAGGACGACGCCCGCGCGACGGATCGCCTCGGTCGCCGCCTCCAGCGCGAGGTTCGCCTCTTCGTTCTTCCGCGCGGCGCGGCGGCGCTCGGACACGTCTGCACCGTGGGTGGCGAAGGCGACGAGCTGGGCCGCCTCGTCGTCGGACGCGGCGATCTGGTGCACCGCGGAGTCCGCGTAGCGGGAGGACAGCCGCTCGATCGTGGCCCTGGCCTGCGGGATGCGGGCCGTGAGGGCGTCGGCGTCCCTGCGCAGCTGGGCGATGATCTGCGGTGCCTGGCGGACGCGGGCGACCTGTGCGGCGAGCGCGGTGGTCTTCTCCTCGAGCAGGTCCTCCGCCCATTCGCACAGCTGCACGATGCGGGCGTTGCGGGTGCGCAGCTCCTCTTCCGTGTCGGGGATCTCGTCGTGGTTCAGCTGATGGAGCTGGAACGCCTCGCGCAGGTGAGTGCGGACGGCATCCAGCGCGGCGGCGAGGTCCTTGGTCAGCGAGGCGCCCAGCTCGGCCTCGGCGAACACCAGCTCGTCGGCGGCGGTCCGGATGCGCTCGTCCGCGGCGACCAGCGCCTGTTCCGCTCTCCGGGCAAGGTCGGCGTCCTGCGCCGCCTTGGCCTCCTGCTCTCGCCTGCGCCTGCCCCAAAATCCAGCCATGAGCCGATCCTACTTTCCGGATCCCCTGCGGTGGCTGTGCATCCGCCCGGGGCGAACGGCATCGCTCATGCGGATGCGACCCGCGCGGCACGGGAATCCAGCAGCGCGAGGAGCCCGCGGACATGGGCGTCGGCGCCGCGCTCGAGCGCATACGCCGACGCGGCGCTCCGTGCCACGGCGAGCAGCTCGCGGTCCTCCCACGCCCGCTGGAGCGCCGACGCGAGGCCGGCGGCGTCCGGGGAGGGCGCCTGGATCGCCGCGGCGCCGAACTCCCGTGCGAGGGCGGGATCGCTCACGATGACCGGCCGGCCCCGGCGGAACGCCTCCAGAGCGATCATCGGCTGGTTGTCGAATCCGAGGGATGTGAGGACCACGGCGTCCGAGCCGGCGATCAGCTCGTCGATCCTCCGCGCGTCCACCTTGGCATGGAAGGTGACGTCATGGGCCGGACGATGCCAGCCCCCGGCGACGTGGAGATGGACGCGTCCTGGGCCGATCCTGTCGCGCAGCATCCGCATCGCCTCCAGCGCGACGCCGAGCCGCTTCTCCGGGGCGAAGCGCGCGGCCCACAGCACGGTCAGCACTCCCGGGGACCCTGGCGCCGTCTCGACGACGGGCTCCACCACGTTCGACAGCACCTCGACGCGTGCGACGCCCGCGGTGCGCAGGGCCTCGGCCTGATGCCTCGACGGAGAGACCACGGCATCGGCCTCCATCGCGACGCGGAGGGTCATGCTGCGCAGGGCGTCCTGCATCGCGGTGGTTCCGCGGCAGCGGTGATCGCGAGGCAGTCCGGTCGTCGCCGTGTGGAACGCGGTCACCAGCGGCGCGAGCGGGGAGAGGGCCGCCGAGGCGCGCCAGAAGAACGTGTGCACGATGTGCAGCGTGCGGATGCCGGACTCCCGGGCCGCCCTGAGGGCCGCGGCGGCGAGTGCGAGCTCGGAATGGAGGACCACTCCGGTGACGTCGTGCTCGCGGATCGCCGCGGCGGCGATCGCCGTCAGGGAATCCGCGGGGCCCAGCACGGGCAGGCCGACGACCGGCAGCGTGAAGCGCACGGGCGGCGAGACGATCGTCACGCGAGGATCCCAGCCGAGAGGCGTCCCCGGTGCGAGCACGACGCACCGGAGGCCGGCATCCAGGAGCGCCTCCGCCTGTCGGCGCATCGCGGTCTGCGCCCCGCCCATGTAGGCGAGCGAGTAGTCGCTGACCAGCAGGATCGTCCTCGTGCCGTCCCTCATGCGATCACCGTGCGACGGGTGAGGTCAGGGCGGCGCGACGGCACGAGCCAGGACACGACGGCGATGATCAGCGGCAGGCCGACCGCGAGGATCGCCAGCCACGGCCACGGGGTGTCGCTCATCCTCAGCTCCCAGCCGTCGCCGGTCCGGGACTGCATGACGATGCCCCACACCGGGATGATCCCGGCCACCGTCCCCGTCACGGAGCCGATCCCGACGATGACGATCGCCTGCCACAGCGCGATGCGGCGCCGGATGCCTCCGCTCGCGCCGACCGCGGCGAGGGTCGCGTCGTCCGGTCGGCGCTCCACGCGGGCGAGTCCTAGGGCGACGCCGCCGGCGCCCAGCACGAGCGCGGCCGCCGCGGCGAGGACGAGCCAGAGCCAGGACTCGACGGAGGGCGGTCCGTTCTCGGGGTAGTAGGTGAAGCCGCTGGAGGCGTCCCAGGGCTGCCCCGCCGCCAGGGCCAGCCGGTCCAGCGCCTGCGAGGAGGGCGGCACGGAGTACGAGCCGATCGCGGATCCCACGACCGTCTCGTAGCCGAAGCGATCCGCCGCCTCGGGCGAGAGCACCACTCCCCACGGAAGGCGCTGCGGAGGGGTGACGACCTCCGCCGGGACGCGGAGGGTGTCCAGCGGCTCTGGCGGAGCCTTCGACGGCCACCAGTCCTCGTAGAAGGAGTCCGCCTCCGCCCGATCCCAGCGATGCAGGAGGATCGCTCCGTCCTCGAGGTACGAGGGGTCCAGCACCACGGCGCCGCCGCGGGCGAAGGCCTCGTGCTGGGCGTCCCCGATCCGGACGCCCAGCACGATGTCGAGGTCCTCCGGGGCGACGACATACGGCGAGCCGTTCCCGAACAGCGCCGTGGCGCGATCCATGCACGGCCCCTGGTCGATGTCGTCGCAGTCCACGTAGTCCATGATCTCGGCCGTCACCCGTTCGCTCGGGGCGTCCGAGTCCGCGGTGTAGTATCCGACCTCCTGCCGGACGAAGCCGATCGCGTCCGGCTCGGTCTGCTCCAGGGCATCGGTCGCCATCCGCACCGTCTCGGGATCGTCCTCACCCCAGATGGTGACCACCACAGAGCCGAGCGGCGCCTGATACCACCAGCTCCGTGCGGTCTGAGCGGTGAAGACGCCCATCGTCGTCATCGTGAAGGAGGCGATGAACACGCAGGCGGCGATCGCGGCGAAGGCGGGCACGATGCGCGCGGGGTTGGCGGCGGCGTCCCTGGCCGCGATGCGCGGGGCGAGCCCCAGCCGGGACGCGCCGCGGGCGATGAGGGAGAGCAGCCAGTGTCCCGCGACGATGGCTCCGATCTGGAACAGGAGAGGGCCAGCGACGATCCCGGCCAGGCAGACGTTGCGCAGCGGATCGCCGTAGTCGATCGTGTCTGCAGCGTTCAGCGCGGCGAGGCCCAGACCGCCGGCCACCGTCGCGCCGATCCCGACGAGGCCGATCAGCGTTCCCCAGAACGGCCGGTCGGTGCGGACGCGCGGAGGCGTGCGCGTGCCGCGCAGGGAGGCCAGCACGTCGCCCCGCGTCGCCGCACGCGCCGGGACCAGGGCGGATGCCGTGCCCACGGCGGTTGCGAACAGGACGATCCCGACGATCGCCCACCATGGCGTGTGGAAGCCCCAGAAGCTCGACACCGCGCCGTCGTCGAGGAGGACGAGCGCCGGGTAGGCGATGGCCGTCCCGACGGCGGCGCCGAGAACTCCGCCGATCAGTCCGAGCACCGTGCCCTGCAGCAGCACGACGCGGAAGACTGATCCGCGATCCGCTCCGACGCTCGCGGCGACGGCGAGGGAGCGCTGCTGGCGTCGTGCGCTGACCGCGAAGCCGGCGCCTGCGAGCAGGATGACGAGATACGCCGTGAATCCGCCGACGATCGCCGCGACGCCCGCGATGCTCCATGCGGTCGCCGGGTCGGTGTAGCTCGGAGCGCCGGACGCGGCGACCAGATCCCGCGCATAGGCGATGACGCCCGCCCGGTTCAGCGCGGGGAGGTCGTCGGCCGACGGCTGCCAGTCCGGTGCGAACCACAGCTGTTCGGATCCGGTGGACGCGACGTCGTCGGGCACGGCGGACGAGCTCAGGAAGACGGTCTGCTCGTCGTCGCGACGGACGGCCTCCTTCATCACTCCCACGATCGTGAGCGTCGCCGCGGGGTCGATGAGCGTCACCGAGTCGCCGACGCGTGCGTCCAGGCGCGCGAGCGCACCGGGGGAGAGCGCCGCCTCCGAGTCCTTCTGCGGACGGCGTCCGTCGAGGAGCTCGTAGCGGCCGTCGAGGCGGGGATCCGCGGCGTCCCCGACGACGGCCGAGAGCCGTCCTGCCCCGTCGGGCGTCCGCGCCATGACCTCGCCGCGGGAGACCTCCAGCAGCTCGCGGTCCGGCACGAGGCCGTCGAGATCGTCCGGCGGCGTCAGCTCCGGGTGCACCGGGGCGCCGTCCTCGTCGCGCTCGACGTCATACCAGTAGGGATCGTCCGGAGCCTGACCGCGGGTCGGATCCTCGCCGCCGACGATCATGAACCAGGCCGCCGTCCCCCCGAGCTCCGCGGTGATGGTCTGCTCGGGCGCGGGCATGCGGCTCGCGAGGAACGTCGCGGCTCCGGACACCAGCACCATCGGCAGCGCCACCAGCACGATCACCAGCAGGCTGGTCGGCCAGGCCCTGCGCGCCTGCCTGGCGGCGAGGCGCAGCTCCACCCGTCTCCTGGCCCACCTCCCGCGGCGACCGCGCGCGCTCGCCGCGGCGCGCGGATGATCGTCGTGCGCCTGCTCAGGGCGTTCGAGGAGGGTGCTCATCGCCGCTGCCCGCCCGTCGCCGGGCCCGGCCCGCCGGCGAGCAGCGTCTCCGCCTCGTCCCGTCGCGACTCGTCGACCACCCGCCCGTCGCGGAGGAACACGATGCGGTCGGCCCAGGCGGCGTGCCGCGCCTCGTGCGTGACGAGGATCGCCGCGGCTCCCGCATCCACCCTCGCGCGGAGCATCCGCAGCACGCTCTCCCCGGTCGTCGAGTCCAGGGCGCCGGTCGGTTCGTCGGCGAGGATCAGCGACCGTCCGCCGACGACCGCCCGCGCGATGGCGACGCGCTGCTGCTGTCCGCCGGACAGGTCGTCGGGGTAGGAGTCCAGCCGATCGCCGAGGGAGACCGATTCCAGCGCCTCACGGCCGGCGCGACGCGCGACGCGCTGCCGGAAGCCGTCCAGCTCCAGCGGCAGGGTGACGTTCTCGAGAGCGGTGAGGGTGGGGATGAGGTTGAAGTCCTGGAAGACGAAGCCCATCGACCGGCGCCGCATGCGTGCCATCTCCGCGGGCCGCAGGCCGCCCAGGCGCCGCCCTTCGACGTACACGCCGCCGGCGGCGGGCGTCTGCAGCCCGCCGGCGATCGACAGCAGAGTCGACTTTCCGGAGCCGGATGGACCCATGATCGCGACGAGCTCGCGGCGCCGCACGCTCAGATGCACGTCCTGCAGCGCCCGCACGAGCAGATCACCCTCGCCGTACTCCTGCGTGACGCCGTCGAGGCGGAGAATCTCCTCGCTCACGCCCCGACCGTGCTCTCCTGCGTCGCCTCCGCCTCCGCCTTCGCCGGTCGTCCCCGCTTCGGGCGGTCCGTCGCGAGCTCCAGCGCCATGGCGTGCCGCGGATGCATCGCCAGGCGCTGCTCCGTGTGATCGAGCCATCGGATCTCGGCCTCGGCGGAGAAGATCATCGAGTCGATCACGAGGGACCAGGCGAGCTCCTCGGGGCCTCCGCCGTCCCCGCCGGCGTACTTGGCCCTGTTGAGGTTCTGCAGCTGGCGCAGAGAGGCCGTGCGCTGGGTCTGGATGACGGCCGCGACATCGACGCCGGGCAGGGTAGCGGCGACGGCCAGCTTGATCGCCAGCTCGTCGCGCGTCGCCTGGCCGCGCAGCACGGGGGAGGAGAGCCAGGAGGCCACCTCTGCGGAGCCCGCCTCAGTGATCTCCCAGTAGACGTGCCCCTGTTCGTCCGCCTCGCCGCGTTCCACCAGGCCGTCGCGCTCGAGCCGCTCGAGGGTGTTGTAGATCTGTCCGACGTTCAAGGGCCAGGTGGAGCCGGTACGCCGATCGAACTCGGCGCGCAGCTGGTACCCGTAGCAGGGTCCCTGATCGAGGATCGCGAGCAGGCTCTGGCGAACGGACATGCGGACTCCTTCGGGCGAGGAAATGAAAGCAATACCGAGTATATACATACGCGGAAACATTTGGATTGCCCGTGCAGCGCCGGTGTGCAGGCGACGCGCAGGTCACAGACCGGTAACATGGCACAGTATGCCCGGCACCGGCCCATCGGGGCGGCCGGGATCTGGCCCAAACAGGGAGATGACTTAAGTGGCGAATCCTCTTGAGAAGCTGCTGCGCGCGGGCGAAGGACGCATCCTCCGCCGCCTCAACCAGGTCGTGAAGGCCGTCGGCGCGCTGGAGGAGGACTTCGAGAAGCTCACCGACGACGAGCTCGCCAACGAGACAGTCGAGCTGCGTGAGCGGTTCGAGAACGGCGAGACGCTCGACCAGCTCATGCCCGAGGCCTTCGCGGCGGTCCGCGAGGCGGCCAAGCGGACGCTGGGGATGCGCGCCTACGACGTGCAGATCATGGGCGGCGCCGCCCTTCATCTCGGCAACATCGCCGAGATGAAGACCGGTGAGGGCAAGACGCTGGTGGCGACCTTCCCGACCTATCTCAATGCGATCGCGGGCAAGGGCGTCCACGTCATCACGGTCAACGACTTCCTCGCCTCCTACCAGGCGGAGCTCATGGGCCGCGTGTACCGCGCCCTCGGCATGACCACCGGCATCATCGTCTCCGGTCAGACGCCGGCGGTGCGTCGCGAGCAGTACGCCGCCGACATCACCTACGGCACGAACAACGAGTTCGGCTTCGACTATCTGCGTGACAACATGGCGTGGCGCAGGGAGGACCTCGTCCAGCGCGAGCACTTCTTCGCGATCGTGGACGAGGTCGACTCGATCCTCATCGACGAGGCCCGCACGCCCCTCATCATCTCGGGGCCCTCATCGGGGGAGGCCAACCGCTGGTTCGCGGAGTTCGCGAAGATCGCGCGCACCCTCGAGGCCGGTGTCGACTACGAGGTCGACGAGAAGAAGCGCACCGTCGGCGTGCTCGAGCCCGGCATCGAGAAGGTCGAGGACTACCTCGGCATCGACAACCTCTACGAGTCGGCGAACACCCCGCTGATCTCGTTCCTGAACAACTCGATCAAGGCGCTCGCGCTGTTCAAGAAGGACACCGACTACGTCGTCATGAACGACGAGGTCATGATCGTCGACGAGCACACCGGGCGCATCCTCGTCGGACGCCGCTACAACGAGGGCATCCACCAGGCCATCGAGGCCAAGGAGGGCGTCCCTGTCAAGGCGGAGAACCAGACGCTCGCCACCGTCACGCTGCAGAACTACTTCCGCCTCTACGACAAGCTCGCGGGCATGACCGGCACCGCCGAGACGGAGGCCGCCGAGTTCATGTCGACCTATCAGCTCGGCGTCGTCCCGATCCCGACCAACCGTCCGATGATCCGCAAGGACCAGGCGGATCTCGTCTACAAGAACGAGACGGCGAAGTTCGCCCAGGTCGTGGAGGACATCGCCGAGCGGCACGCCGCGGGCCAGCCGGTGCTGGTCGGAACGGTCAGCGTCGAGAAGAGCGAGTACCTGTCCCGGCTGCTCGCGAAGAAGGGCGTCAAGCACGAGGTCCTGAACGCGAAGAACCATGCTCGTGAAGCCGAGATCGTCGCACGCGCCGGACGCCTCGGCGCCGTCACGGTCGCCACGAACATGGCTGGTCGCGGCACCGACATCATGCTCGGCGGAAACGCGGAGTTCCTCGCGGTCCAGGAGCTCAAGACGAAGGGGCTCGATCCCGTCGAGACGCCGGAGGAGTACGAGTCGGCCTGGGACGAGACGTACGAGGAGATGAAGGCGAAGGTCGCCGAAGAGGGGGGCAAGGTCGCCGAGGCCGGCGGCCTCTACGTTCTCGGCACCGAGCGTCACGAGTCCCGCCGCATCGACAACCAGCTGCGCGGACGTTCCGGTCGTCAGGGAGATCCCGGCGAGAGCCGGTTCTACCTGAGTCTCACCGACGATCTCATGCGCCTGTTCCAGTCCGGTGCGGCGGAGGCTATCCTCGCCAGGACGAACTTCCCCGACGACGTGCCGATCGAGTCCGGTCTCGTCTCCCGCGCGATCCGCAGCGCGCAGTCGCAGGTCGAGGCGCGCAACGCGGAGATGCGCAAGAACGTGCTCAAGTACGACGACGTCCTCAACCGTCAGCGCGAGGCGATCTACACCGACCGCCGGCACATCCTGCACGGCGACGACATCGCCGACCGCGTGCAGCACTTCATCGAGGACGCCATCACGGGCGTCGTCAAGGATCACACGGCGGAGGGGCACAACGAGAGCTGGGACTTCGACGCGCTGTGGACCGAGCTGAAGACGCTCTACCCCGTCGGCGTGACGATCGACGAGGTCGTCTCCGAGGCGCAGGGCCGCAAGGGCGGCATCACCTCGGAGGGTCTCATCCGCGAGCTGCTCTCGGATGCGAAGATCGCCTACGAGAAGCGCGAGGAGACCCTCGGATCCCCCGCCACCCGCGAGCTGGAGCGCCGCGTCGTCCTCCAGGTGCTCGACCGTCGCTGGCGCGACCACCTCTACGAGATGGACTACCTCAAGGACGGCATCGGTCTGCGCGCCATGGCGCAGCGCGACCCGCTGATCGAGTACCAGCGCGAGGGGTACGCGATGTTCCAGTCGATGATGGGGCAGATCAAGGAGGAGACGGTCGGCTACCTCTACAACCTCGAGGTCGAGGTGCGCCGTGCCGAGGGAACCCAGAGCGGCGAGGTCGCGGCCGTCGAGGCCAAGGGCCTCGCGGACGGCGCGCCGGAGCAGCGGCTGGAGTACTCCGCGCCGAGCGACTCCGGCGACGTCGAGGTGCGCAACGACCGCGGTCAGGTGCAGCAGGCGGCGACCGACCGCGTGCGGCGCGCTGCGGCCGCGGCGGCCGGGACCCCTGCTCCCGAGGCGCCGGCGGAGCGCGGCGCCTTCGGGCAGAGGACAGACGGAGCGGCGCCCGTGGCGCAGAACCGTGCTCAGCGCAGGGCCTCCGACAAGAAGAAGTAGCGCGCGGGACGGGAGCACATGCCATGCGGGAGTAGGCTTGGGCGATGACCCGCTCCCGCCAATTCGACCAGTCGTCGAAGCTCAAGAACGTCCTCTACGAGATTCGCGGGAAGGTCCCGGCAGAGGCGGCGCGTCTGGAGGCGGAGGGGCACTCCGTCCTCAAGCTGAACACCGGGAACCCGGCGATCTTCGGGTTCGAGGCTCCTCATCAGATCGTCCACGACATGCTCGCGGCTCTGCCGACCGCGCACGGGTACAGCGACAGCAAGGGCATCATCTCCGCCCGCCGCGCCGTGGTGAGCCGCTATGAGCAGATCGAGGGCTTCCCGCACGTCGACCCGGACGACGTCTATCTCGGCAACGGCGTCTCCGAGCTCATCACGATGACCATGCAGGCGCTGCTGGACGAAGGCGACGAGGTGCTGATCCCCGCCCCCGACTATCCGCTGTGGACGGCCATGACGAGCCTCGCGGACGGCACTCCCGTGCACTACCTGTGCGACGAGGAGAACGGCTGGCAGCCGGACCTCGAGGACATCCGCTCGAAGGTCACGCCGCGGACGAAGGCCATCGTCATCATCAACCCCAACAACCCCACCGGAGCGGTCTACTCCCGCACGGTTCTCGAGGGCATCATCCAGATCGCCAGGGAGAACGAGCTGCTGCTGCTGTCCGACGAGATCTACGACCGCATCCTCTTCGACGACGCCGCGCACATCCCGACGGCGACGCTGGCGCCCGACCTGCTGTGCCTGACGTTCAACGGCCTGTCCAAGACCTACCGAGTTGCAGGGTACCGCTCCGGATGGATGGTCATCACCGGCCCCCAGGACCATGCCAAGGGCTTCATCGAGGGCATCACGCTGCTGGCGTCCACCCGGCTGTGCCCGAACGTGCCCGCGCAGCATGCGGTCCAGGCGGCGCTCGGCGGCGTGCAGTCGATCGATGCGCTGATCGCCCCCTCCGGCCGTCTCCACGAGCAGCGCGACGTCGCCTGGCGCGGCCTCGAGGCGATTCCCGGCGTCTCCTGCGTCAAGCCGGAGGGCGCGCTCTACGCGTTCCCGCGACTCGACCCGAACGTGCACGAGATCCACGACGACGAGAAGCTCGTGTACGACCTGCTCGTCGCCGAGCGGATCCTCCTCGTCCAGGGCACCGGATTCAACTGGCCCACTCCGGATCACCTCCGCGTCGTGACGCTGCCGGAGCCGCGCGTGCTCGGCGAGGCCATCGAACGGCTCGGGAACTTCCTCGCGAGCTACCGGCAGTGACGATCCCGGCATCCGACGCCGCGACCAGGCGTCGGATGCCGGCGGCGAGCGGCGACCTCGGGGTGACGTCCGCGATCGGCCGTGCGTGCAGCAGGGCCGCATCCGCGGCGCGCTGGTCGTGCGGGAGGAAGGCGACGTCGGTGATGCCGGCGAACCGTTCCAGGGTCCTGCGCACCTGACCGCGCGCATCGATGCCGAGCGGGCCGGGGCGCACCTTGTTCACGACGATGCGCACCGGTGAGCCCGCAGCGATGCCGCGCAGCTCGGCGTGGTCGCGGAGGAATCGGGCGATGCCGAGCGGATCGGCCGCGGCGACGGCGATGATCTCGTCGGCGGAGCGCAGCGCGGCGGTCGTCGCCGCGTGCCGGCGAGGACCCTCCAGGTCCCGGGTGACCTCCTCGTCGGCGTCGAACGCCGCGGAGACGTCGACCACGACGCGATCCGCCCACTCGCGGCAGGCGTGCAGCGCGGCGCTCAGCCGTGCGGCGCTGAGCTCCGGCCAGCGGGTCGGGCGGTTGACGCCGCCGAGCACCTCGATGCCGCCGCCGCTGGTCTCGACCGTGGAGGCGATCCGGCTGAGCTCGGCCGCATCGAGTCCGCCGAGCTCGGCCCTGCGACAGGCGGCGGCGATGCCCGGAGCCTCGTCGCTGAGGCCGAGCAGGAGCGAGATCGCCGGCGCGACGGTGTCGGCGTCCACGAGGGCCGTGCGATGCCCCGCCCGCGCGAGCTCCGCCGCCAGCTGCACCGCGACCGTCGTGCGTCCCGGAGCGCCGTGCGGGCCCCAGACCGCGATGACGCGGCACGTCGACGGCACGACGGCCTCGTCGGCCGCCGGCGTTCCGGCGAGGGCGTCGATGATCTGCCCCGCGGCGGCATCCTCCGCGAGCGCGGTCACGCCGTACCGGCTCAGGAACCGGGACTCGCCGTCGCCGAGGGCCAGGATCCGGATGCCGGCCCGATCGCACGCGGCCACGAACTCCGCCGTCACGACGGAACGCCTGGCGGGCACGAGCACGGCGTCGACGTCGCCCCGCCCGAGATCCGGGACGGAGCCCGGCGCGATGCGCTGCACGACGGACACGCCCTCGTCCTCCAGCTCCTCCGCCAGGGCGGAGCGCAGCGGCTCGTCCAGCGCGAGGACGACGCGCCTCATCGATCCGTCCCCGCCGGGACGATCGACAGCGCGGACCCGCGGGTGATCGCGGCCAGCACCTCCGCGACGTCGGCCCTGTCGATGACCAGCTCCGCCGCGGGCCTGCTCTGCGCCAGCATCCCGTCCTCCGCGACGAGGGAGGCGACGATCGCGTCGGCGACGAGGATGCGCGGCTCGTCGAATCCCTGCTCCTGTGCGGGCGCGTGCCACAGCTCGACGACGGAGCCGGCGGAGACGCCGGCGGGAAGGCCGATGCTGCTCTCGACGACGATGGTGGTCGTGCGGCTGTCGTCCGCGTCCCCGACCGCTGCTGCGGGCAGCAGCTCGCCGGTGTCGAGCGTGCGCGTCGCGACGAGGCCGGTCGTGAGATCCTGAGGCGCGAGGTAGTGATCGGACGCGGCGCCGAGAGAGACGTCGACCACCACGAAGTCCGCCGAGGTGAGGGCTTCGCCCGCGACGATCGTCCGGCTCGCCTGCAGCACCGGCGTCGTCTGCCTGGCCCCCGACACGATCAGCCACACCCCGGCGACGGAGAGCAGGACCAGGACGATGCCGATGGCGAGCCGCGCATCGCCCCACGGAGCGCGCCGGACGCGCGTGAGCGTTGTCATGAAGGACATCGTCACAGATGACGGCGGGAGACGGCGGAAGTTATCCACAGGGTCTGACCGAGGAGTGCGAGGAGGACGTGCTGGGGGAGAATGGGTCCCATGGCAGAAACGCCCGCTCCCGCCCCGCGCTTCCTCGCCCCCGCGCAGGTGGCCGAGCTGCTGAGCATCGAGGTGGACGAAGTCGTCGCCCTGATCCATGAGGGGCGCCTGCGCGGTTCGCAGCTGGGCTCTCCGCAGCGCTGGCGCGTCGAGGAGGCGAGCCTGGCGGAGTACCTCGCCGAGCAGTCGGAGCAGGCGCGCCGGATGGCGCTGTGGCGTCAGGCGAACGAGGCGAGCTTCCCCGAGATCTGGGGCACTGCGCCGCTGCAGCCCTGATCCCGTCTCTCAGAGGGACGCACCGGAGAGCCGCAGGCGGACGATCGCGTTGAACGGCACGATCCGCATGCCCCGCACCTCCTGAGCCCGGCGCGGCGTTCCTGCGTCGTGCTCGGCGAGATCCAGGTGGTCTGCCCCTGCCCGGTCGATGGTGCCATGCAGGCGGAGCCCGTCCGGGTCGTCGATCCAGACCGGGACGCGGCGCCTGGCGAGGTCGCGCAGCACGAACCCGAGCGTCATGCGCTCGCGCAGAGAGGCCCCGCTCTGTGCGGGCTCGAGAGTCGACAGCAGCAGACCGTGGTCCATCCGGATGCCGCGGATGGAGTCGAGCGGGACGATCGAGATGCCGTGGTCGCCGTCGGCCGACGCTCCGATCCAGTCCGCGCCGAGCTCCTGGGCGCGAAGCGTCAGCGTGCGGATGCCGGCGAGGTCGACCTGCACGGCGGCGTCCGCTTCGCACAGCGCCCGCAGACGCGACCGCAGATCCAGACGCGAGATGCGCAGCCGCTCGGACTCCGCATCGAGCGCGGCGCGCTCCGCCTCCCATTCGGAGGCGAGCTGACCCTCGAGGTCCTCAAACATGCGATCCCAGTGCACGACACCGAGCGTAGGGGAGACCGGCGATGCGCATACGAGTTATCCACAATCGGCGATCGGAGACCAGCGGCGGGACGCCGGGGCATGGTCTACTTTCCGCACTTCCCATGAGATCGGCACGACGATGACACTCCACGAATACTTCGCTCCCCAACCCACCTCCGCGGCTTCCCTCCCCGACCCCGAACCTCTGCTGCGCAGCCTCACCCAGGGAGTCCTGGAGGTGCTCGCCGGGGTCAGGGAGGTCGATCAGCTGGCCCGCTGGTTCAGCGAGGACGCATATCTGAAGCTGATGACGCGCGCCAACCTCGCGAGCAGGGCGCGCAGCGCCAGGGGCGTCGTGCCGTCGCGTCCCGTCTTCGCGATCCTCTCCCTGCGCCACAGCGCACCCGTCGACGGCGTGATCGAGGCGGTCGTGATCGTGGCGGGCCCAGGGCGGACGAGGGCGGTCGCGATCCGGCTGGAAGGGCTCGACCGGCGCTGGCGTGCGACCTCGCTCGCCGTGCTGTGAGATCCTCCGCGCACCCTAGGCTGGAGGGGTGTCAACACTCAGCGATCTCGTACACGCGGAAGGACGCCTGACCGACGACGACGTCGAATGGCTCCACCGCCTCGCCGGCGACGGACAGCTGCTCGCCGATCTCTCCTCTGCGGACATCGTCATGTGGATAGAGACCCAGGACGGCTCGTTCATTGCCGTCGCGCACACCCGCCCGAGCGGCGCGGCGACCCTGTTCTACCGTGACATCGTGGGGGAGCGGGTGCGCCCGCAATGGCGGACGCAGGTACAGGGCGCCTTCGAGTCCGGCGAGATCGTCGACTCCTCCTCGCCGGACTGGTTCGAGGAGACGCCGACCAGGGTGCGGGCCGTGCCGATCCTCCTCGAGCGCAGGAAGGAAGGTGCGCACCGTGTGATCGGCGTCGTCACGCGGCACACGAACCTCGGCGAGGCGCGCACCCCCTCGCGTCAGCAGATCACCTTCGACGACTGCGCGAACGATCTGTTCCGCATGATCGCCTCGGGGGAGTTCCCCGATCTCGCCGCCCCGACATCGCCGCGCAGGGGCGCGCCACGTGCATCGGACGGCCTGATCCGCATCGACGTCGACGGCATCACCACCTTCGCGAGCCCCAACGCGCTCTCCGCCTTCAACAGGATGGGCTTCGACGACGAGCTCGAGGGCGAGTCGCTCGCCGAGGTCACCACGCGTCTCGTCCCTCCCTCCCGTCAGGTCGACGAGTCGCTGCCGGTGGTGGTCACCGGTCGTGCGCCGTGGCGGACCGACATCGAGGCCAGGGGAGTGACGGTGTCGCTGCGCGCCATCCCGCTGAAGGATCACGGGACGCGGATCGGCGCCATCGTGCTGTGCCGCGACGTCAGCGAGCTGCGTCATCAGGAGCAGGAGCTCATCACCAAGGACGCCACGATCCGGGAGATCCATCACCGGGTGAAGAACAATCTGCAGACCGTGGCATCCCTGCTGCGGATCCAGGCGCGCCGCACCCACTCCGAGGAGGCGCGCGACGCATTGACCCAGGCGATGCGGCGGGTGGACTCGATCGCGGTCGTGCACGACACCCTGTCGCAGGGGCTCACCCAGCAGGTGGACTTCGACGAGGTCTTCGATCGGGTCCTCAAGCTCGTGGCAGAGGTCGCCGCCGCCCCGAACACCCGCGCGCGCACGCGATCGACGGGTCATTTCGGCGTGCTTCCGAGCGAGTACGCGACGCCGCTCGCGCTGGCGCTCACCGAGGTCGTCACCAACGCCGTCGAGCACGGGCTGGCCGGTCAGGAGGGCTTCGTGACGATCGACGCCAGCCGCACCGACGACAATCTGCGCGTCACCGTCGCCGACACGGGGCACGGCCTTCCGGAGGGCCGGGTGGGACAGGGGCTCGGAACCCAGATCATCCGCACGCTCATCCAGGGCGAGCTCAGCGGCACGATCGAATGGAGCGGCGACGAGGGCGAGGGCACCGTGGTGACCATCGACATCCCGCTGCGGTGGATCGACGGCTGAGCCAGGACGCATGAAAGCGGCCCCGGTCGGAAACCGGGGCCGTCGCGGTGGAGCGTGTCAGCTGGCGCGACGCGCGCGCGCGGCGCGGCGCTTGAGAGCACGGCGCTCGTCTTCGCTGAGACCGCCCCAGACGCCCGAGTCCTGGCTGGTCTCCAGGGCGTACTGCAGGCAGATCTCGGTGACCGTGCAGGTGGCGCAGACAGTCTTCGCCTTCTCGATCTGATCGACGGCAGGGCCGGTGTTCCCGACGGGGAAGAACAGCTCTGGGTCGACAGTCAAACAGGCGGCCTTGTCGCGCCAGTCCATGGGGGCTCCTCGGTGTGGATTCTCAGTGAACCATCGAAGACGATGGCTCGGATTAGGGAAGCGAACTCGGGTGACGCTACCCTTGGTTGTGTTGCGAGCGGTTGCTCGCCCCACGCCGCTGTGGGAGCACATGACTGTTAACATTGTGTTACAGCACCCGCACGAAATCAAGGGTTTTGTGCATTCTGATCCGATTCACAGGAGAAAACGTGCACGCTCCTGGCCTCGCACGCGCAGCGGCAGCGGTCCTCCTCCTGGAGGGCGCGGCCCTCATCGTCATCGCCCTGGGAGAGCTGTTCGGCCTCGGATCCGGTGAGGCCTCGATCCTCTCCACCGCCATCGCGCTGACGATCCTGACGCTCATCGGCGCCGGTGCGCTGATCGGTTTCGCCGCGGGAACGCTGCGAAACCGGTCCTGGGCCCGATCCGGCGGCGTCGTGCTGCAGATCCTCGCCATCGTCCTCGCGATCGCCGCCGTCACGCTCGAGCCGGTGAGCTGGCTCTTCGTCCTCGGCGTCGGTCTTCCGGGCGTCCTCGGGCTCGTCCTGCTCCTCGCGAGCGCGCGCAGGGAAGCGGCGCCGCGCGAGGACTGATCCCGGCCTGCGCTCAGTCGTCGACGCCGAGCAGCCTGCGCAGCCGCGCGACGTGCCCCGTCGCCTTGACGTTGTACAGCGCCTGCGTGATGACGCCCTGCTCGTCGAGCACGAAGGTCGAGCGGATGACGCCCTCGATGACCTTGCCGTAGTTCATCTTCTCGCCCCAGACCCCGTACGCGGTGTGCACCGCGTGATCCGGATCGCTCAGCAGCGTGAAGGTGAGCGCATCGCGGTCGCGGAACTCCGCGAGCTTCGCCGGTTCGTCGCGCGAGATCCCCACCACGCGGTAGCCCGCGCCCTGGAGCGAGGAGATGCTGTCGCGGAAGTCGCATGCCTGAGTCGTGCAGCCGGGCGTCATCGCGGCGGGATAGAAGTACAGCACCGCCTTCTCGCCGCGCAGATCCGCGAGGCGGACCGGGGAGCCGTCGGCGTCGCGGAGGGTGAAGTCGGGGGCGGGCGTTCCTGGTTCGAGGCGCTGTGCGGTCACATCGTCAGCCTACCGGCCGGGCGTCTGCTCCGCCTTGTCGGCGAACGTCTGCAGCAGGCGCTGCAGGGAGTCCAGGCGCGACAGCTCCGCAGGGCTGAGCTCGCCGCGCCCGGCGGCCTCGATGAGCGCGCAGTCCGGGGAGTCCGCGAGGTGCGTGCATCCCCGGGGGCAGTCCTCGGCGATGGCCGCGAGCTCGGTGAACGCGGCGAGGATATTGGCCGGGTCCACATGCCCGAGGCCGAAGGAGCGCACGCCAGGGGTGTCGATCACCCAGCCGGCGCCGGCCGGGCTCTCGTAGCGGAGCGAGACCGTCGACGACGAGGTGTGACGACCGCGGCCGGTCACCTGGTTGACATGCCCCGTCGCGCGCTCCGCGGTCGGCACGAGCGCGTTCACGAGCGTGGACTTCCCGACGCCGGAGTGGCCGACGAACACCGTGGAATGGCCGATCAGGGCCGCGCCGATCTCCTCGAGGGGCATCTCCTCGCGGGCGCTGGTGAAGACGCGGAGATCGAGGCCCTCGAAATGAGCGAGGAACGAGGCGGGGTCGGCGATGTCGGTCTTCGTCACGACGAGGAGCGGGCGGATGCCGGCGTCCAGCGCCGCGACGAGGTAGCGGTCCACCAGGCGCGGGCGCGGTTCAGGATCGGCGGCGGCGACGACGACGAGCATCTGGTCCGCGTTCGCGACGATGACGCGCTCCACCTGATCGGTGTCGTCCGCGCTGCGGCGCAGCAGCGAGGTGCGGTCGACGATCCCGACGATCCGGCCGAGCGTGCCCTCATCGCCCGACGCATCGCCGACGACCCTGGCCAGATCCCCGGTGACGATCGGCATCCGCCGCAGCTCTCGAGCCCGTGCGGCCGTGATGACGCGCTCGGCCGGCTCGCCCTCGTCGATCATGACCGAGTAGCGGCCGCGGTCCACGCCGAGCACGCGACCGATCTCGGCGCCATCGTGCGCCGGCCGGCGCTTGGTGCGCGGACGGTTCGCCTTCGGGTTCGGTCGAACCCTGACGCTCGACTCGTCGAACTCCTCGAACTCGTCGTCGAGGTCGTCGTCCGGATCGAGCCAGCTCATCGCGTCCCCTGCCTCACGAGGTCCCCAGCATCCGCTCCCACAGCAGGGCGAACTCGGGAAGGGTCTTCGCAGTGGTGCCGATGTCGTCGATCTCGACGCCGGGGACGCGCAGGCCTATCACTGCGCCCGTGGTCGCCATCCGATGATCGTGGTGCGCTCTCCAGACCCCGCCGGTGAGCGGGGCGGGAACGACGCGGAGACCGTCGGAGAGCTCCTCGACCTGGCCGCCCAGGGCGCGGATGTTGCCCACCAGTGCGGCGATGCGGTCGGTCTCGTGCAACCGGATGTGCCCGATCCCACGGATCGTGGTGGGGGAGTCCGCGAAGGCGGCGAGTCCGGCGATCGTCGGAGTGAGCTCGCTCGCCGCGGACAGGTCGAGGTCGAGGCCGCGGATGCCGGAGCCGGCGCGCACGGTGAGGTCCCCGTGCAGACGGGAGGCGTGCGCGCCCATCGCCTGCAGGATCTCCGGCAGAAGGGCCCCCGGCTGCGTGGAGTGCAGAGGCCATCCCGTCACCGTCACCTCGCCGCCGGTGACCATCGCGGCGGCCAGGAACGGCGCGGCATTGGAGAGGTCGGGCTCGATGGCGATCTCCTTGGCGCGCGGCACGCCCGCCTCCACGAGCCACTCGCCGACCGCCGGCCGCTCGATGCGGATGCCGCGCCGACTGAGCGATTCGATGGTCATGTCGATGTGGGGCAGGCTCGGCAGGTGCTCCCCGGTGTGGACGAGGTGCAGGCCGACGTCGAAGCGAGGGGCGGCGAGCAGCAGCCCGGAGACGAACTGACTGGACGCGGAGGCGTCGATCTCGAGCCGCCCGCCGCGGATACGGCCGTGTCCGCGGATCGTGAAGGGCAGCGACCAGGTGCCCTCGTCGTCGATGTCGACGCCGAGGTCCCGCAGCGCCGTGATCATGGCGCCCATCGGCCGGTGCAGCGCGTTCTCGTCGGCGGTGAGGTGCACGTCCTCCGAGGCGAGACCCGCGAGAGGCGCCACGAAGCGCATCACGGTGCCCGCCTGACCGCAGTTCACCGTGACGCCGCCGGCGAGCGGGCCGGGGGTGACGATGAGGTCGGGACCGAACTCGCCCCCGGCGTCCACCTCCTCGATGCCCGTGCCGAGTGCGCGCAGCGCATCGATCATGCGCCGGGAGTCATCGGAGTGCAGCGGTGCGATCAGGCGACCAGGGCCGTCGGCGATCGCCGCGATGATGAGCTCGCGGTTGGTGAGCGATTTCGAGCCGGGGATCGTCACCGAGGCGTGCACCGCCGCATCCGTCGTCGGGGCTGCGTAGGCGCCGCGGAGAGGGGCGGGGGAATACCGGTTGTCGCTCATCGGTTCCCACTGTAGTGAACGGCGCCCCGTACGCCGAGAAGGAGTGGCATGCTCACGACCCTGGATCAGGAATTCGCGGACCTCGTCGGCCTAGACTGGCCGGTGATGGATGAGACTGCACCCGCCGACACGATCGGCGACGCTCGGCGTGAGTTCGAGGCACAGGCGATCCCGTACATGGATCAGCTGTACGCCGCTGCCATGCGCATGACACGGAACCCCGCCGACGCGGCGGACCTCGTGCAGGAGACCTTCGTGAAGGCCTTCGGCTCGTGGGCCTCGTTCTCGCAAGGGACGAACCTGAAGGCGTGGCTGTACCGCATCCTCACGAACACCTACATCAACATCTATCGCAAGAGGCAGCGGGAGCCGTTCCAGGGCACGATCGACGAGCTCGAGGACTGGCAGCTGGGCGGTGCGGAGTCCACCACCGCGTCGCACAGCCGCTCCGCCGAGGCCGAGGCGATCGATCACATGCCCGCATCCGTCGTGAAGGATGCGCTGCAGGAACTGCCGGAGGACTTCCGGCTGGCCGTCTACCTGGCCGACGTGGAGGGATTCGCGTACCAGGAGATCGCCGACATCATGAAGACCCCCATCGGCACCGTGATGAGCCGTCTGCATCGTGGCAGGCGGATGCTGCGGGAGCTGCTGGCCGATTACGCCGCGGAGCGTGGGATCTCCGCGGCCAGGACGAGGAGCACGAAATGACGGACTGCGGCTGCGAGAAGGCGCGTCGTGACCTGGAGGAATACCTCCGCAACGAGGTGTGCCGTACGGAGCACTCCGAGATCAAGGAGCATCTCGACACGTGCCCGTCGTGCCGGGGCGAGGCGCTCGTGGCGACGACGCTGACCGAGGTCATCGCCCGTGCCTGCAAGGAGACGGCTCCCGAGGAGCTGCGCGACCAGGTCTTCGCCAGGCTGCGCGAGGTGCAGGCCGCGGCGCACTGACCGCGGACGGGCGCGCATCGTAGGCTGAGGTCATGACCGATGCGCGCACAATCCCCGTCGATCCTGCCTCCGCCGAGCTGCTGGCGGATCGACAGCTGACCTACCGTATGATCGACACCGCCTCGGACGCCGACACCGAGGCGTTCCTCCGCGCGGACGCCCGGGGCTTCCTCGACGCGGATCCCGCGGACGAGGTCGTCGCGGCGGATCGCGCGGGACTCGCGGACCGCCGCAACATCGGCGTGTTCGAGGCCGGACCCCCCCTCGGGACCTGGCCGATCGCGACCGTGAACTCCTGGGTGACGCCGCTCACCGTTCCCGGCGGGGAGCTGGACATGTGGGCCATCAGCTCGGTCACGGTCTCGGGCACCCATCGTCGTCGGGGCATAGCGAGGGCGCTGCTGGAGGGCGAGCTGCGCGCGGCCGCCACCGCCGGCGTGCCGATCGCGGGGCTCACCGTCTCTGAGGCGACGATCTACGGTCGCTACGGATTCGCCTCAGCGCTTCCCGTCGCCAGGGTGAGCGTCGACACGCGCATCGCGGGCTGGACCGGCGGAGCGCCCGCGGGTCGCGTCGAATATATCGACAGGGAGCGGCTCAGGGAGACCCTCTCCGCCGTCCACGAGGTGGAGCGCACGCAGCGCACCGGCCAGATCGCAGGATGGGACGGCCGGTGGTCGCGCGTCGCAGGCCTCGCGCCGGGGCATCCGGCCCCCGCATCCATCCGCGGCGTGCGCTACCTGGACGCCGAGGGGAAGGTCCGCGGCGTCATGGCCTACAAGCTCGTCGAGGTTCCCGGCGCATTCCGCTCCGAGCTGCAGATCCAGCACCTGGGCGCGGTCACGCCGGAGGCGCTGCGCGCGCTCTGGGGGTTCGCCCTCCAGCACGACCTCGTCGTCAGGGTCACCGCCGACCAGCGGCCGGTGGACGATCCGATCACCTGGCTGGTGGCCGATCAGCGCGCCGTCGAGTTCACCGTGCACGACCACGGCTGGCTGCGCATCATCGACGTCGCCGCCTCGCTCGGCGGACGCACCTATCGTGCGCCGCTGGATCTCGTGCTGCAGGTGGAGGATCCGCTCGGCTTGGCGGCGGGGAGCTGGCGGCTGAGCGTCGATCGGGACGGCGCGGCGACCGCGACCTCCGCCTCCGGAGAGGATGCCGACGCCGCCCTGGACATCTCGACGCTGTCCGCGCTGTTCGCCGGAGGCGTCAGCGCGGCTCGGCTGCGCGCCGCGGGGCGCCTTCAGGCGGCTCCCGCGGTGACGGAGGCGCTCGACGACGCGTTCCGCACCGCCGAGGCCCCCGTGCTGGGACTCTGGTACTGAGCCTCAGAGGGTCAGCGCGCGTGACAGCAGGTCGGCCTGCTGCACGGCGTGCGCCTTCGAGGATCCGGTCGCGGGAGAAGCGGATGCCGGGCGCGTGACCCCGCGGAAGGTGCGGTCGCCTGGCACTTCGGCGAACGCGAGCGCGAGGAACGGCCACGCGCCCTGGTTCTCCGGCTCCTCCTGCACCCAGACGAGCTCGGCGTTCGGGTAGGAGTCGGTGATCGTCTTCAGGGCGTCGATCGGCGTCGGGTAGAGCTGCTCCAGCCGGACCAGGGCGATCTCCGGGTTCGGCTTCTTCTCCAGCTCGGACCGGAGGTCCCAGTGCACCTTTCCGGAGTGCAGGAGGACGCGCTTGACGGCGGCGCGGTCGAGACCGCGATCGTCGTCGAGCACCGGTTCGAAGCGGCCCTGGGTGAAGTCCTCGACGGCGCTCGTCGCGCCGCGCAGCCGCAGCATCGCCTTCGGCGTGAAGACGATGAGGGGCTTGCGCGGACGGGTGTATGCCTGACGGCGGAGCAGGTGGAAGTGGGAAGCCGGGGTCGAGGGACGCGCGACGATCATGTTGTCCTGCGCGCACAGCTGCAGGAAGCGCTCGATGCGCGCGGAGGAGTGATCCGGTCCCTGACCCTCGTAGCCGTGCGGCAGGAGCAGCGTCACCCCCGACTGCTGGCCCCACTTCTGCTCGGCGGCGGAGATGTACTCGTCGATGACGGACTGGGCGCCGTTGACGAAGTCGCCGAACTGCGCCTCCCACAGGACGAGCGCCTCCGGCGCCTCGACGGAGTAGCCGTACTCGAAGCCGAGGGCGGCGTACTCGCTGAGGAGCGAGTCGTAGATGAAGAAGCGGCCCTGACTGTCGGACAGATTCGCCAGCGGCAGCCACTCCTGGCCGTTCGCGCGGTCGTGCAGGGTCGCGTGGCGCTGCACGAAGGTGCCGCGGCGCGAGTCCTGACCGGCAAGACGCACCGGGGTGCCCTCGACGAGCAGCGAGCCGAAGGCGAGCAGCTCGCCGAAGCCCCAGTCGATCCCGCCGTTGCGGCTCATGTCGGCGCGCTTGTCCAGCAGCTGCTGGATCTTCGGATGCACGGTGAAGCCCTCGGGCTTGTTGACGAAGGCGTCGCCGATCAGGTGCACGATCGCCTGCGGGACGCCGGTCACCTCCGGCTCGCCGACGGCCTCGTCGACAGGGGGGAGCTCCGGAGCGATCGGCGTCGCTCCCGTCTCGGCCGCGTGCGTCTCGGCGAAGGCGACCTCGAGGCGGCGCTGGAAGTCGTCCTTGGCCTGCTCGTACTCCTCTTCGGTGATGTCCCCGCGACCGACGAGCGACTCCGTGTAGAGCTTGCGCACGGAGCGCTTGGCCTGGATCAGGTCGGTCATCAGCGGCTGGGTCATCGACGGGTCGTCGCCCTCGTTGTGACCTCGGCGGCGATAGCAGATCAGGTCGATCACGACGTCGCGGTGGAACCGCTCGCGGTACTCGAAGGCGAGCTGGGCGACGTGGATGACGGACTCGGGATCATCGCCGTTCACATGGAAGATCGGGGCCTGGATGGTCTTCGCGACATCCGTGGCGTAGACCGAGGTGCGCGCATCGGTCGGCGTCGTGGTGAAGCCGACCTGGTTGTTCACGACCACGTGCACGGTGCCGCCCGTGCGGTAGCCGCGCAGCTGCGACATCTGCAGCGTCTCCACGACGACGCCCTGGCCGGCGAAGGCCGCGTCGCCGTGGACGAGGATCGGCAGCCAGGAGAACGTGCCGATGGGCTTGCGGTCCTGCTTGGCGCGGGCGATGCCCTCGAGCACGCCGTCGACGGTCTCCAGATGCGAGGGGTTCGCGGCGAGGTACACCGGCAGCTCGGCTCCGTCGTCCGCGACGAAGGTGCCCTCGGTGCCGAGGTGGTACTTCACGTCGCCCGAACCGCGCTGGTTGCCCGGCGTCTGGGTGCCCTCGAACTCCCGGAACACCTGGCCGTAGGTCTTGCCGGCGATGTTGGTGAGGACGTTCAGGCGACCGCGGTGGGCCATGCCGATCGCCGCGCCGTCCAGGCCGGCGGTGGCCGCCCCCTGCAGGATCTCGTCCAGGAGCGGGATGAGGGACTCTCCGCCCTCCAGCGAGAAGCGCTTCTGGCCGACGAACTTCGTCTGCAGGAAGGTCTCGAACGCCTCCGCCTCGTTGAGCTTGCGGAGCACGCGCAGCTGCTCGTCGTGGCCGGGCTTCTGGTACTTCACCTCGACCTTCTCCTGGAACCAGCGGCGCTGCTCCGGGTCCTGGATGTGCATGTACTCGATGCCGAGCGTGCGGCAGTACGAGTCGCGCAGGACGCCGAGGATGTCGCGCAGCTTCATGACGCGCTTGCCGCCGAACCCGCCCGTGACGAACTCGCGGTCCAGATCCCAGAAGGTCAGGCCGTGGCTCTCGATCTCGAGGTCGGGGTGCGAGCGCTGCACGTACTCGAGCGGGTCGATGTCGGCCATCAGGTGGCCGCGCACGCGGTAGGAGTTGATGAGCTCGACGACCCGGGACTGCTTGTCGACGCGCTCCGCGAGGTCGACGGCGAGGTCGGGGTTCCAGCGGATGGGCGCGTAGGGGATGCGGAGAGCCGCGAAGATGCCGTCGTAGAAGCCGCGCTGGCCGAGCAGCAGCTCGTGGACCTTCTTCAGGAACTCGCCGGAGCCCGCCCCCTGGATGACGCGGTGGTCGTAGGTGCTCGTGAGCGTGATCGTCTTGCCGATCGCCAGCTCGTTCAGCGTCTTGTCGCTCGCCCCCTGGAACTCGGCGGGGTACTCGAGCGCACCGGCGCCGATGATGCAGCCCTGCCCCTTCATCAGGCGCGGCACCGAGTGCACCGTGCCGATGCCGCCGGGATTGGTCAGCGAGATCGTCGTACCTTGGAAGTCGGCGGCGGTGAGCTTGTTGCCGCGGGCGCGGGTGACGAGGTCCTCATAGGCCGCGAGGTACTCAGTGAACGTCAGGGCGTCGGCGCGCTTGATGCTCGGCACCATGAGGGCGCGCGTCCCGTCGGGCTTGGGCAGGTCGATCGCGATGCCGAGGCTCACGTGCGCCGGCGCGACGACGGAGGGCTTGCCGTCGATCTCGGCGTAGAACACGTTCTGGCTCGGGAACTCCTTCAGCGCCTGCACGAGGGCCCAGCCGATGAGGTGGGTGAAGCTGACCTTGCCGCCGCGAGTGCGGGACATGTGGTTGTTGATGACGATGCGGTTGTCGATCATCAGCTTCGCGGGGATGGTGCGCACGCTGGTCGCGGTCGGGACGGTGAGCGAGTCGTCCATGTTCGCCGCGAGGGTCTTCGTCATCCCGCGCAGGGGAGTGACCTTGTCCTCGTCGGCGGTCTCCGCTGCATCAGGCGCCTTCGCCTCGGACTTGGGCGCCTGCGCGGGGATCGGAGCGGGCGCCGCGGGCTTCGCCGTCGTGCGGGCGACCGGCTGCGCTCCGATCACCGGGATCGGAGCGGTGACGGGATGGGAGGTCTCCTGCCGCGGGGCGGCGGCGGCCTCCGTCGCGGTCTGGTCGGGCTGGTAGCTCTCGAGGATGGGCCACCACTCCTTGTCGACGGCGTTGCGGTCGACCTTGAACTGCTCGTAGAGCTCGTCGACGAGCCAGGAATTGGCTCCGAACCCCCCGTCGCCCGATGCCCCGACGCCGGTCCCTTGGCTCGACACGCTCGATCGCCCTCTTTCATCGCTGAAGCTCTGTGTGCCCACGGGCAGGGGAGTGTCCCCGATCCCGCTGTTCTCGACATCAAGCCTAACGTGTTTCAGGCCCCGGAATCGCGACTGACCCGGCCGATTCCGGCGAGAGATCGGTAGCGTGGAGCCATGCAGTTTCTCGGTGCGGGACCCACAGTCGATCTGACCTACTCGGACGTGTTCCTCGTCCCTCGCCGATCGGCCGTCACCAGCCGCCTGCAGGTGGACCTCGCACCCGGCGACGGGACTCCGGCGACGCTTCCGCTGGTCGCCTCCAACATGAACTCGGTCACCGGTCCCCGGCTCGCGGCCGTGCTGGCCAGGCGCGGCGGTCTCGGCGTGCTCCCTCAGGACATGCCGCTGCAGGATCTGGACGCAGCGATCCGCGAGGTGAAGGCCCAGCCGGTGGCCTGGGACACGCCGCTGGTGCTCCCGCCCTCCGCCTCGGTCGCCGATGCGCTGCGGCTGCTGCCTCCGACCGAGGGGCATGGGATCGTGGTGGCCGAGGGCGCGGGGCGCATCGAGGCGTCGGCGATCCACGGCATCCTCCCGGCGACCCGTCTGGCGACCGCGCTCGAGGACGCCAGGCTCGGGGACCTCGTGCACGCGGGGACGCCGTCCCTGGACGCCGAGGACATCGCTTCGGCCAGGCACGCCTTCGACGTGATCACGGACGCCGGCGTCGAGACGGTCAGCATCCTCGACCACGGCCACCTGGTGGGCACGCTCAGCGCGCGCAGCGCGCTGCGGTCCACGCTCTACCGGCCGGCCGTCGACGCGCACGGCAGACTCGCCGTCGCGGCCGCCGTCGGCATCAACGGCGATATCGCGGAGAAGGCGAGGGCGCTCGCCGCCGCCGGGGTCGACGTCCTCGTCGTGGACACCGCCCACGGGCACCAGGAGGGGATGCTCTCCGCGCTCGCCGCCGTGTCCGCGCTGAACCTCGGCATCCCGATCGTGGCGGGCAACATCGTCACCGCGGACGGGGTGAACGACCTCGTCGACGCCGGAGCGTCGATCCTCAAGGTGGGAGTGGGGCCCGGCGCGATGTGCACGACGCGCATGATGACCGCCGTCGGGCGTCCGCAGTTCTCCGCCGTGCTCGAGACGGCCGAGGCCGCTCGCGCGGCCGGCGCGCACGTCTGGGCGGACGGGGGAGTGCGCTATCCGCGCGACGTCGCCCTCGCGCTCGCCGCCGGCGCCGCCTCCGTGATGATCGGGTCCTGGTTCGCCGGCACCATCGAGGCGCCAGGGCGGCTGCAGTCCGATGCCGAGGGGCGGATCTTCAAGGAGTCCTGGGGCATGGCGTCGACGAAGGCCGTGCAGGCGCGGTTCGGGCGGCTGGACGCCTATGAGCGGGCGCGCAAGGAGCTGTTCGCCGAGGGCATCTCCTCGTCGCGGATCTACCTCGACCCGCTGCGTCCCGGCGTGGAGGACCTGCTCGACATGATCACCTCCGGCGTGCGCAGCTCGTTCACCTATGCCGGTGCCTCGTCGGTCGCGGAGTTCCACGAGCGCGCCGTCGTCGGCCTGCAGTCCGCCGCCGGCTATGAGGAGGGCAAGGCCCTTCCGGTGAGCTGGTAGCGGTTCGCGCTGCTCTTCTCCGGGTCGCGCTGCTCTTCTTTGCTCGCGCTGCGGAAATCGCTGCCGCGCGAGCGGGGAACGACCGCGCAGGTCAGGATGGAGCAGTGTCGGAGGAAGGCGTCACTCGTCCTGCACATCCGGATGATCGACGGACGGGTTGTGGATGCTCGGATCGGAACAGGCTGACATGCCAGAGTACGGCGCATGGCACCGAGAACCGAGCATCCGATCGTCGTCCACCGTCGTCGGGAAGAGCTCGATGAGCGAGTGACCGATCGCCGTCTGAGGGCGGCGGTGCGAGCAGGAGCGATCAGGCGGATCGTCGCGGGCAGCTACGTGGTCTCGGCGGACTGGTCCGCCCTTCCGCCGATGGAACGCCATCTGACCCGTGTGCTCGAGGTCGCGGATCGCGCCCGTTCTCCGATCGTCCTCACCCACAGCGCGGCGGCGGCGATCCATGGCCTCGACAGGATCGGGGCATGGCCGGATCTGGTCGAGGTGCGCATCTCCCGAGCGACCGGCGGACGCTCCTCGGGAGCCGTGCGAAGAAGGGCGCTGGGCTTCGAGGGCGTCGAACTCGTCGAGTGGCGCGGCCACCTGGTGACCTCGCCCGCTCAGACGGCGATCGACCTCGTCGGCGCATCCGACTTCGTCGGCGGTGTGGTCGCCGTCGACCAGACGCTTTGGCGGAGGCGTCCCGGCGGTGCTCTGGCGACGCCGGATGAGCTCCGCCGGGCGTCAGAGTCCGGATCGCGACGCGGACTCGGACGCATCCTGCGCGTGCTGGGCTTCGGCACCCCTCTCTCCGACTCTGTGCGGGAGTCCGAGGCGCGTGTCCTGATCGCCCGTCTCGGCTTCCCCGCGCCCGTCCTCCAGAAGGAGTTCGTCCTGCCGAGCGGGCGGCGGGCGCGGCCCGACTTCTTCTTCGAGGACTTCGACCATGCCGGCGAGTTCGATGGGACGGGCAAGTACTTCGATCCCGACATCCTGAAGGGACGGACGCCGCAGCAGGCGCTGCTGGAGGAGAAGGACCGGGCGGATGCGCTGCGCAGACAGGTCTCCGCGCTCTCCCGCTGGCGCACCGGGGCCCACCGGCATCCTGCGCTGCTCTATGACATCCTGACCGCGGACGGGCTTCCGTCCCGGTTCCCGCGGCCTCGTCGTGCCCTGTGACGGCGGTGCTCGTCCCTGCGTCCCGCTGCTCGTCCCTGTGTCGCGCTGCTCATTCCTGTGTCGCGCTGCTCATTCCTGTGTGACGCTGTCCGTTCTGGTCCGCGCTGCGGCGATCTCCGCAGCGCGGACCGCATTCGACAGCGCGAGACCGAGATCGGCAGCGCGAGGCGGTGGCGGCGGAGCGCTGGCGGCGGAAGAGGAAGAGGAGGGAGGGAATGAGGAGGGAGGGAAGAGGAAGGGCGGGAAGAGGAGGGAGGACGGGGGAAGCAGCGACAGCACAGCGGGGGATCTGTAGAATCGATCCACCATGGACGACCCTCCCAGTTGCAGAACCTCGCCCCACTGCCCGCTCCGCCTCTCCGAGGGGAGGAGAAGCTGATGGATTACGTCCTGCTGGGCGTGGGGCTCCTGCTGACTGTGGGCACCGGTCTGTTCGTCGCGAGCGAGTTCGCGCTCGTCAACCTCGACCGCGCCGAGCTCGAGGCCCGCCAGGCGCGCGGCGAATCACGGCTCGTCATGACCATCGGCGCCCTCAAGCACACGTCGACGCACCTGTCGTCGGCGCAGCTGGGCATCACGCTCACGACCCTGCTCACCGGGTACACGATGGAGCCGGCGATATCGAATCTGCTCGGCCCCGTGCTGATCGGGTGGGGGATCCCCGAGGCGGCCGTCTCGCCGATCGCCACTGTCGTGGCCATGCTCGTCGCCACCGTTCTCTCGATGATCCTCGGCGAACTCGTGCCGAAGAACTTCGCCCTGGCGCTCCCAGTGGCGACCGCGAAGCTCGTCATCCCCTTCCAGGTGGCCTTCACGACCGTGTTCAAACCCGTCGTCCGCCTGCTCAACGGCAGCGCGAACGCCGTGCTGCACGGCATCGGCATCGAGCCGAAGGAGGAGCTCTCCGGCGCGAGGAGCGCGGAGGAGCTCTCCTCGCTGGTGCGCCGCTCCGCGATGGCGGGCGTCCTGGAAGCCGACACCGCGACGCTTCTCGACCGCACCCTCACCTTCGCTCGCCTCACCGCCGCCGACGTCATGACGGCGAGGCCGAGCATGCACGCGCTCGCCGCCGGCGACTCCGCGGACGACGTGATCCAGCTCGCCCGCCGCACCGGGCACAGCCGCTTCCCCGTCTACGACGACGACCTCGACGACATCACGGGCGTCGTGCACCTCAAGGCCGCCGTGTCCGTCCCGCGCGAACGCCGCGCCGAGGTCCCCGTCGGCGCGCTCGCCACCGAGCCGCTGCGCGTTCCGGAGACCGTGCACCTCGACGGGCTCATCGCCGAGATCCGCGCCAAGGGCTATCAGCTCGCCGTCGTCGTCGACGAGTACGGCGGGACGGCGGGGCTCGTGACCCTGGAGGATCTCGTCGAGGAGATCGTCGGCGAGGTGTCCGACGAGCACGACCGCTCGCGCGCCGGCATCGTGCGCGGGAGAGACTCGATCACCTTCCCCGGTGAGCTGCGCCCGGACGAGCTGCAGAGCCGCACGGGCGTGCACGTCCCGGAGGGCGAGGTCTACGACACGGTCGCCGGCTATGTCATGAGCGTGCTCGAACGCGTCCCTGCGCCCGGTGACGAGGTCACCCTCGACAGCGGGGTGCTCCAGGTGATCAGGATGGACGGTCGCCGCGTCGATCGCCTGCGGTACACGCCGACGCCGGTGGACGTCGCGACAGAGGAGGCGTCACGATGAACGACTGGGCAGGCCTCACCTGGCTCCTCGTGCTGCTCGCGGCGAACGCCTTCTTCGTCGGCGCCGAGTTCGCGGTCATCTCCGCGCGGCGCTCGCAGATCGAGCCGCGCGCGGAGCAGGGCTCCCGCGCGGCCAAGACCGCACTGTACGCGATGGAGCACGCCACGCTCATGCTCGCGACGTCGCAGCTGGGCATCACGATCTGCTCGCTGCTGATCCTGAACGTGTCCGAGCCCGCCATCCATCACCTGCTCGCCGTGCCGCTGCATGCGCTGGGCTGGTCCGACGGTCTCGTCGACGTGGTCGCGTTCGTGATCGCGCTCGTGCTGGTCTCCTTCCTGCACGTCGTGTTCGGCGAGATGGTGCCGAAGAACCTGGCGTTCTCCGTCCCTGACCGCGCCGTGCTGATCCTCGCGACCCCGCTGGTGTGGATCTCGAAGGTCTTCCACCCGGTGATCTGGCTTCTCAACGCCTCGGCGAACGCCGTGCTGAGGCTGTTCCGCGTGGAGCCCAAGAACGAGGCCGCCTCGACCTTCACGATCGACGAGGTCGCCACGATCGTGGACCAGTCGCGACGGGAGGGCCTGCTGATGGATGCCTCCGGCACTGTCGCCGCCGCCGTCGAGTTCACCGACAAGAAGGCGCGGGACGTGGCGGTCCCGCTCGCGGATCTCGTCACGCTGCCGCAGTCCACGACGCCGGAGGACATCGAGCGCGCGGTCGCACGCTACGGCTTCTCCCGGTATGTGATCGTCGACGACGAGCAGGTGCCGGTCGGATACGTGCACCTCAAGGACATCCTGCGGGCGAGCGAGGGGGAGGACGCCGCGAAGACGGCGGTGCCCATCCCGTCCAAGCGCATCCATCACATGGTGCCGGTGCAGGAGGACACCGACCTGGAGGACGCGCTCGCCGTGATGCGCCGAGCCGGTCGTCACCTCGCCAAGGTGCGCGATGCGCAGGGGAAGACGACGGCGGTGCTGTTCCTGGAGGACATCCTCGAGGAGCTCGTCGGCGAGGTCCAGGACGCGACCAGAAGAGTCATCGCACGCGGCGAGTGACCGCGAGTCGACAACACCACGCCGAGACCGCGTCGTATCGACGCGGTCTCGGCGTGGTGTCGCAGTCTCGGGCGGTCACCGCCACGCGGCGCGCTCGTACTGCGGGGGCCAGGGCACCGTGACGCCGAGCTCGTGCGCCGCACGGAGGGCGAAGTGCGGGTCGCGCAGCCACTCGCGGCCGGCGAAGATGGCGTCAGCCTCGCCATCCGCGAGCACGCGCTCCGCCTGCTCCGCCGCCGTGATGAGGCCGACGGCGGTGGTCGGGATCCGGCCGCCGCGACGCACGGCGCCGGCGAGCGGCACCTGGTAGCCCGGGAAGAGATCGATGCGCTGGTGGGCGACGAGCCCACCGCTGGAGACGTCCACGAGATCCGCTCCGTGCTCGCGGGCCCACTCGCCGACGATCGCGGCCTCCTCCGGAGCGAACCCGCCCTCGGCATGATCCGTCGCCGAGATCCGCACGAACAGGGGCACGCCCTCGCCGGCGACGTCGCGGACGGCGTCCAGCACGTCCATCAGGAGCCTGGCGCGATTCTCGAGCGAGCCCCCGTACTCGTCCTCGCGCCGGTTCGACAGCGGCGAGAGGAACTGGTGCAGCAGATAGCCGTGCGCACCGTGCAGCTCGAGCACGTCGAAGCCGGCGTCCAGGGCCCTGCGCGCCGCGGAGGCGAAGCCGTCGACGACCCGCTCGATGCCGGCGGCGTCCAGGGCCTCTGGAGTCTCGAAGCCGTCGAAGGCGATCGCGGAGGGCCCCGATGTCACCCAGCCCCCTTCGGATGCCGCAACCGAACCGCGCTGGTCGGCCCACGGCCACCAGGTCGAGGCCTTGCGCCCGGCGTGGGCGAGCTGGATGCCGGCGAGCGCTCCACGATCATGGATCGAGCGGACCACCGGCGTCCAGGCATCGCGCTGCTCATCGCTCCAGATGCCAGCGCAGCGCGGCGTGATGCGCCCCTCGGGGACGACCGCCGTCGCCTCGGTCACGATGAGGCCGGCGCCTCCGTCGGCGAACTGGGTGAGGTGAGTGCGATGCCAGTCCTGCACCACGCCGTCCACGGCGGAGTACATGCACATGGGCGAGACCCAGAGACGGTTCGGGAAGGTGGCGGATCGCAGCCGCAGCGGGGAGAACAGGAGACTCACCCTTCGACCGTAGCGGCGTTCGGACGAGGCGGGGCCGCTCCGGGTAGCGTGGAGTCATGGTCGAGGTGCGCCAGTGGCAGCGGGAGGACGTCCGCCGGCATCTCCGGGTGCCCGGAGCGGAGGATGACAAGTACTCCCGCGGCGTCGTCGCCGTGCGCACCGGATCCGCCGAGTACCCGGGAGCCGCCGTGCTGTCCGTCGAGGCGGCATGGCGATCCGGGGCGGGCTACGTCCGCTATCTCGGCGGCGCGGCGGATGCGGTCGTCGCTCGCCGTCCCGAGACGGTCGCCGCGGACGACCTCGGCCGCACGAGGGCGGATGCCTGGGTCATCGGATCGGGGACGGACGCCGAGCATCGCGCCCCTGCGGAGGAGGACGCGCTGCGCGAGATCCTCGGCGGCGGCGTCCCCGTGGTGGTGGACGCGGGAGCGCTGGATCTGGCGCCCGGCGCGGTGGCGCCCGTGCTCGTCACTCCGCACGCCGGAGAGCTCGCCCGCCTGCGCGGACGCCTGCGTCTCGTGCCCGAGGGCAGCGGCGACCGCGTCGCCGACGCCGTGCAGACGTCCAGGACGCTCGGCCGCACGGTCCTGCTCAAGGGCGCGCGCACGCTGATCGCCTCCTCGGACGGCACGGTGCTCGCGGTCGAGGCGGCGACGGGCTGGCTGGCCACGGCGGGTGCGGGGGATGTGCTCGCTGGTGTGCTCGGCGCGCTGCTCGCCGCCAATCCCGGGGCGCCGATCGCCGAGGTCGCCGCGTCCGGTGCGTGGCTGCACGGCTATGCCGCACGGCTGGCCGCCGACGCCGTCGACGGGCGAGCGGGGCATCCGATCGTCGCTCTCGACGTCGCGGAGGCGCTGCCCCGCGCGATCGCGGACCTGCTCGCGTGAGCCGCCGCGTCCTGCCGCTGTGGGCGGCCTTCGCGGCGGTCCATCTGCTCGTGGCGTGGCTCGGCTGGGTGTATCCGAGTCAGCCGATGGGCGACGTCGTGCTGGTGTACGAGCCGTGGGCGGCATCCGCGCTCGGCGGCGGCGCGATCGTCGGCATCACGGAGCCCTGGGTCTACCCCCAGGTGGCTCTTCTGCCCATGCTGGCGGCCAAGGCGCTGTCGATGCCGTTCACCGCCTGGCTGGGGATCTCGGGCGCCTATCTCATCGCCTGGGTGCTGCTCGTCGCCGTTCTGGATGCCGTCGCGTTCGCCGTGCTCATCGGGCGACGTCCCGCAGGGCCGCGGCGCGCGGCGGCCTGGTTCTGGACGGCGGCGCTGCTGCTGCTCGGGCCGATCGCGCTGTACCGCATCGACGCCGTCACGGTCCCTCTCGTCGTCATCGGAGGGCTCTGGCTGCTGCGCCGTCCCGCCGCGGGCGCGGCGCTGCTCACGATCGGCGCCTGGATCAAGATCTGGCCCGGCGCGCTCGTGCTGGCCGCGGTGGTCGCCGCCCGCGACCGCATACGCCTGCTGATCACGGCCGTCGTCGTCACGGCGGGCATCGTCGTGGTCCTCTTCGCCCTCGGCTCGGACCACCTGTTCGGCTTCCTCGCCGAGCAGACCGGCCGGGGCCTGCAGGTCGAGGCGGTCGCGGCGACCCCCTATCTCTGGCTGGCCCGAGCGGGCGCGGCGTCCGTCGACTACAGCTTCGAGATCCTCACCTTCCAGGTGGGCGGCGCCGGCAGCGACCTGGTCTCGACGATCCTGACGCCGCTCATGGCGCTCGCAGTGCTGGCCGTCACCGTGCTCGGAGCGATTCGGGCCGCAGGCGGAGCGAGCTTCCCCCGGCTGTTCCCGCCCTTCGCGCTGACTCTCGTCGTCGCGCTGATCGTGGCGAACAAGGTCGGCTCGCCGCAGTTCCAGACCTGGCTGATCGCCCCGGTGGTCCTCTGGTTCGTCCTGGACCGCGCCCGCGCGGGCGTTCCGGCATCCCTCGTCCTGGTGCTGTGCGGGCTCACCTGTCTCATCTACCCGCTCACCTACGACGCGCTGCTGCGCGCCGAGCTCGTGCCGGTGCTGCTGATCACGGCGCGCAATCTGCTCCTCATCGTCCTGCTGGGCGTCGGCATCCGCCGGCTCGCCCTCGTCCCCTCTCGGAGGTAACCCATGCTCATCGCCTTCTCCGTCGCCCCCAGCGGCACCGGCAACGCCGACGGATCCGTCCACGACGCCGTCGCCGCAGCCGTCCGGATCGCCCGCTCCTCCGGGCTCCCGCACCGCACGACCAGCATGTTCACGGAGCTCGAGGGGGAGTGGGACGAGGTCATGGACGTCGTGAAGCGGGCGACGGGTGCCGTCCTGCCGTTCGGATCGCGGGTGTCGCTCGTGCTGAAGGCGGACATCCGGCCCGGCTACTCCGGCGAGCTCGACGCGAAGATCGAGCGGCTCGAGGCGGCGATCGACGACGCCGATCCCGCGTAGACTCGACGGGTGAACCACTCCTCGACCGAATCGAGGGGTGCGGCGACGATGGCGCTCCTCTCCCTCGCCATCGGCTCCTTCGGCATCGGCATGACCGAGTTCGTCGCCATGGGCCTGCTCCCCGGCATCGCACGGGATCTGCTGCCCGGCGTCTGGGCCTCCTCACAGGAGGAGGCCATCGGCCAGGCCGGCATCCTCATCTCGCTGTACGCGCTCGGCGTCGTCGTCGGCGCGCCCACGATCGCCGGCTTCGTCGCGCGCTTCCCCCGGCACAGGGTCATGATCGGCCTCGCCGTCGCGCTGACCGTGTTCAACGCGCTCACGCTCGTGATGCCGACGTTCGAGCTCGTCGGCGCGTCCCGCCTGCTGGCCGGGCTCCCGCACGGCGCCTACTTCGGGATCGGGGCGCTGGTCGCCGCCGACGTCCTCGGGCCGGGCAAGCGCGCGCAGGGCGCGGCGTTCATCCTCGCCGGGCTCACCATCGCGAACGTCGTCGGAGTGCCGCTGGGCACGTTCCTCGGGCAGAGCTTCGGCTGGCGCACCGCCTTCGGAGTGGTGGCCGTGGTGTTCGCCCTGGCGACCGTGTGCATCGCGTTCTTCGTACCGGAGCATCCTGGCGATCCCGGCCGGAGCATGCTCCGCGAGTTCGGCGTCTTCCGGCTCGGGCAGATCTGGCTGACGCTCGGGATCGGCGCGATCGGCTTCGGGGGCTTCTTCGCGGTCTACAGCTATATCTCTCCGCTCGTGACCGAGGTGGCCGGATCCCCGGAGTGGGCGGTGCCGATCGTGCTCGTCCTCGTCGGCGTCGGCATGACGGCGGGCAACCTCCTGGGCGGGTACCTCGCCGACCGCGACCTGCGTCGCACCCTGGTGTGGGGCATGGTCGCCCTCGCCGGCATCCTCGTCCTGCTCGCGCTGCTGTCGTTCCAGATCGTCCTCACCGCGATCCTCGCCCTCGGCGTCGGCGCGGTGTCGGCCATGCTGAGCCCGGCGATCCAGACACGGCTGATGGACGTCGCCGGCGACAATCCCTCGATCGCCGCCGCCATGAACCATTCCGCCCTGAACATCGGCAACAGCCTCGGCGCCTTCCTCGGCGGAGCCGTCATCACCATCGGATGGGGCTACACCGCCCCGGCCTGGGTCGGAGCGGCGCTCGCGGTGATCGGCCTCGGGATCACGCTGCTGGGCTACCGCGTGCAGCGCGGCAGGCTCGTCGTCGCCGCCTGAGACGGCTCGGTCCGTCGCCGCGGGGCGGATCAGGCCACGAGGAGGCGGCGCAGATGCGCTCCGACGGCATCGGTCTCGATGAGGAAGCCGTCGTGTCCGAAGTCGCTCGCGATCACGACGGCGTCGTCGCCGTCCAGCGTGTTCGGGATGCTGCGCGCGATGCGATGCTGGCTCTCGAGGGGGAAGAGCCGGTCGCTGTCGATCCCGAGCACGAGCGTGGTCGCGGTCACGCGCTTCAGCGCGTCCTCGATGCCGCCGCGATCACGGCCGATGTCGTGCGAGTTCATCGCCTCGACGAGAGTGATGTAGCTGTTGGCGTCGAAACGGCGCGTGAACTTGTTGCCGTGGAAGTCGAGATAGCTCTCCACCGCGAAGCGTCCGCCGCGGCCGAGGGGCGACAGGTCGGACTGCCAGGAGCGCTGGAAGCGGCTGTTCAGCTCGATCGGGGAGCGGTAGTTCAGCATCGCCATGCGGCGGGCGAGGGCGAGTCCGCGATGCGGTCCCTCGCCGACAGCGGAGTCGTAGTACTCGCCGCCCTCGAAGCGCGGATCCATGCGGATCGTCTCGAGCTGCAGCATGTTCGAGGCGATCTGATCGGCCGTGCTGGCGGGAGGAGAGGCGAGGATCGCGAGCCGTTCGACGCGCTCCGGGTGCGACACGGCCCATTCCAGGGCGTGCATGCCGCCCATGGAGCCGCCGACGACGCCGGCCCAGCGGTCGATGCCGAGGGCGTCCGCCAGGCGCGCCTGCGCCGCGACCTGGTCCCGGATGGTGAGGTACGGGAAGCGGGACGCCCATTCGTAGCCGTCCGGGGCGACGCTGGCCGGGCCCGTCGAGCCCTGGCAGCCGCCCAGGATGTTCGGGGCGACCACGAACCAGCGCTCGGTGTCGAGCGCCTCGCCAGGGCCGACGACATCGCCCCACCAGCCCGCGGTGGGATGACCTGGGCCTGAATCCCCGCGGACGTGGCTGTCGCCCGTGAGAGCGTGGGTGATGAGGATCGCGTTGTCCCGTGCGGCGTTCAGCTCGCCCCAGGTCTCGTAGGCGATCCGGATGGCGGGAAGCTCCTCGCCGCTCTCCGTGCGGAAGGCGCCGAAGGCGGCGAAGCGTCGATCGCCGACGGGATCCCCGTCGCGCCAGGCCCCGGTGACGGGAGGCCGTGCGCGCATCATGCTGGCCTGCGCCTCGGTCACGCGCCGCGACGGCACGGTGTCCTCTGAGGTCGACTGCCAGTCCATGTCTCCATTCTCGCCTGCTTATCCGTGCGCGGCCCGAACGTTACGGAGCCCGGACGCACGGACAAGCAGGCGAGGAGGCCGGTCGGCTCAGGCGCGCGCGGCGTCGGACACGCGACGCGCGGCCGCGAGGGCCTGCTCGAGGTCCGCCTTGAGGTCGTCGACGTTCTCGAGGCCGACCGACAGGCGCACGAGGCCCGGCGTGACGCCCGCGGTGAGCTGCTGCTCCGGCGTCAGCTGCGCGTGGGTCGTGGACGCCGGGTGGATGACGAGCGAGCGCACGTCGCCGATGTTGGCGAGGTGGCTGAACAGCGACAGGCTGTTGACGAACTCTCGGCCGGCCTCCACGCCGCCCTTGAGCTCGAACGACAGGACCGCGCCGACGCCCTTGGGGGCGTACTCGTTGGCCTTGGCATACCACGGCGAGGACGGCAGCCCCGAGTAGTTGACGCTCGCGACGTCGTCGCGGCTGTCGAGCCACTCGGCGATCTCCTGCGCGTTCTGCACGTGGCGCTCGATGCGCAGCGACAGCGTCTCGACGCCCTGGATGAGGTTCCAGGCGCTCTGCGGCGCGATCGCGGAGCCGAGGTCGCGCAGCAGCTGTACGCGGGCCTTGATGATGTACGCGAGCGGGTCGCCGACCGCGGTGGTGTAGCTCGCGCCGTGGTAGGACGGGTCCGGCAGGGTCAGGCCGGGGAACTTCTCCACGTTCTTGGACCACTCGAAGGCGCCGCCGTCGATCACGGCGCCGCCGATGGTGGTGCCGTGGCCGCCGAGGAACTTCGTGATCGAGTGCACGACGATGTCGGCGCCGTGCTCGAAGGGGCGGATCAGGTACGGCGTCGCGATCGTGTTGTCGACGATGAGCGGGACGCCGTTCTCGTGCGCGATGCCTGCGACCGTCCGGATGTCGAGGACGTTGATCTGCGGGTTGCCGATCGTCTCCGCGAAGAACAGCTTCGTGTTCGGCCGGACGGCGCGGCGCCACTCCTCGGGGTCGTCCTGGTTCTCGACGAAGGTGACCTCGATGCCGAGCTTGGCGAGGGTGTACTTGAAGAGGTTGTAGGTTCCGCCGTAGATCGAGCTGGAGGCGACGAAGTGGTCGCCGGCCTGCGCGATGTTCAGGATCGCGAACGTGGACGCCGCCTGACCGCTGGAGAGGACGAGGGCGCCGGTGCCCCCTTCGAGGGCCGCGAGCCGCTGCTCGAGGACATCCTGGGTCGGGTTCTGGATGCGGGTGTAGATGTTGCCGAACTCGGCCAGGGCGAACAGGTTCGCGGCGTGGTCGGCGCTGTCGAAGACATACGAGGTGGTCTGGTAGATCGGCGTCGCGCGAGCCTTCGTGACCGGGTCGGGTGCGGCGCCCGAGTGGATCTGCTTGGTCTCGAAGCGCCAAGTCTCTGGTGCGGGCATCGGTTCTCCCTGGAACAGTCGAAGCGGGTGCGGCGGTCGCCGCCGGATCCGAGAGTACGCAGGAGCCCTTGTTGTCAACAACAGGGGGGAAATGTTACGTAACACACGCGGCCCCTGTCCGGTGCGGGCGGAAGACGCGCCGAGGTCGTACGGTGGAGGGCATGGTGAACAGACGTGCAGTGGTGACGGGTGCGAGCTCGGGGATCGGTGCGGCGACGGTGCGCGCCCTCCGCGCATCCGGATGGGACGTGGTCGGCGTGGCGCGGAGGCAGGACCGTCTCTCCGCGCTGGCCGCCGAGACCGGGGCCGAGGCGATCGCGTGCGATCTGACCGACGCGGACGCGGTCGCCGCCCTCATCGCAGAGCTCGGAGCGTCTGGCCCGGTGCACGCGCTCGTGCAGATCGCCGGAGGTGCGCGCGGAACAGACTCCGTGGAGAACGGCCGGGCCGACGACTGGCAGTGGATGTACGACGTCAACGTGCTCAGCACCCAGCGGCTGGTCGCCGGCATCCTGCCGCTGCTGCGTCTGGCCGCCGAGGCGGACGGCCACGCGGACACCGTGTTCGTCACGTCGACCGCCGCGCAGGTCGCGTATCCGGGTGGCGCCGGATACAACGCGGCCAAGGCCGCGGAGGGGATGCTGGTCCGAGTGCTCCGTCAGGAGCTCAACGGCGAGCCGATCCGCGTCGTGGAGGTCGCGCCGGGCATGGTGCACACCGAGGAGTTCACGCTGAACCGTCTCGGCGGGGATCAGCTGGCCGCCGACGCCGTGTACGCCGGCGTCGAGGAGCCGCTGCTCGCCGAGGACGTCGCCGACGTGATCGCCTACGCCCTGAACGCCCCGGGGCACGTCAACCTGGACCTCGTGACGATGCGTCCCGTCGCCCAGTCGGCGCAGCACCTGCTGGCCCGCGGTCCGCTGCGGGTCCGCGGCGAGGACTGATCCCGATGGCGGCGCGATCGCTCTCGCAGCTGGCCGAGGAGGGGATGGTCGACGCCGGATGGGCGTCCGCGCTCGCTCCCGTCGCCGACGTCATCGCCGCCCTCGGCGATCGCCTGCGCGCCGAGCAGGCCGCAGGACGCGGGTACCTGCCCGCCGGCGCCGACGTCCTGCGGGCCTTCCAGCGTCCGCTCGACGACGTGCGCGTCCTCATCACCGGTCAGGACCCCTATCCGACACCCGGCCACCCGATCGGGCTCTCCTTCGCCGTCGACAGGGAGGTGCGTCCCCTGCCGCGGAGCCTGGCGAACATCTACAAGGAGCGCGAGAGCGACCTCGGCATCCCTCCGGCGTCGCACGGCGATCTCACGGCCTGGAGCGACCAGGGCGTGCTGCTGCTGAACCGTGTGCTCACGGTCCGGCCCGGCGCTCCGGCATCCCATCGGGGCTGGGGGTGGGAGCAGGTCACGGAGCTCGCGATCCGCACGCTCGTGGCCCGCGATCGTCCCCTCGTCGCGATCCTGTGGGGCAGGGATGCCGCGAACCTGCGGCCGATGCTCGGCGGAACGCCGGTGATCGCCTCCGCGCACCCCTCGCCGCTGTCCGCGAGCCGCGGCTTCTTCGGATCCCGGCCGTTCTCGCGCGCCAACGCCCTCCTCGAGCAGCAGGGCGCGGATCCGGTGGACTGGCGGGTCGCCGGAGAGGCGTGAAGAGCTAGTCTGAGCGCATGCAGTTCGAACCGGGCGACCGCCGCCGCGTGCTCCCGCATCACCTGCGCCCCGTGGTTCCCCCGGAGGTGTTCTCCTATGCGATCCGCCCGGCGCGCGCGAGCGATCTCCCGCACGTCAGGGAGATCTACAACCACTTCGTGAGCAACTCGGTGGTCACCCTGGACGAGCGCCGCAGCAGCATCCCGTACTGGCGCGAGAAGTTCGCGCTGCTCACCCGGCTCGATCTGCCCTTCCTCGTCGCCGTCTCACCGGCCGGGGTCGTCCTCGGCTATGCGCTCGCGCAGCCCTGGGCGGGCAAGAACGCGTACAAGTACACCGTCGAGGACTCGATCTACCTCGGACCCGGCGCGGGCGGCAAGGGCCTCGGCGCCGTGCTGCTCCAGGCGCTCATCGACGCGTGCGAGCACCGCGGCATCCGGGAGATGGTCGCGGTGATCAGCGACAGCAAGGCGGAGGCCTCGATCCGCCTGCATGCGAAGCTCGGCTTCGTCGAGGCGGGCCGGATGGGGCGCGTCGGGCACAAGTTCGGCCGCGAGCTCGGCACCGTGTACATGAAGCGAGCGCTGAAGCCGGTCGGCAGGCGGCGGCTGTTCGGGCGCTGACCGTCAGCGCTGCGGGATCACGGGGATGGCGGCGAGCAGGTCCCTGGTGTACCCCTCGCGCGGATGCTGGAGCACGTCACGGGTCGAGCCGTGCTCGACGATCCGCCCGTCCTTCATCACCGCGACCGTGTCGCAGAGGTTCTGGACGACGCCGATGTCGTGCGAGACGAGCACGAGGGTGAGGTCCTGGGCGCTCTTCAGCTCCGCGAGCAGTCCGAGGATCTGCGCGCGCACCGTGACGTCCAGCGCCGACATCGGCTCGTCGCCGATCAGGATGCGGGGGCGGTGGGCGATGGCCCTCGCCAGGGCGATGCGCTGACGCTGCCCGCCGGAGAACTCGTGCGGATACCGGTCGGCCATGTCGGGCTCGAGGCCGACCTCGACGAGAACCTCGCGCACCCTGGCGCGATGATCGCCGGGGATGCCGAGCGCCCAGAGCGGCTCTGCGATGATGCGACCCGCGCTCATGCGCGGGTCCAGGGACGCATACGGGTCCTGGAACACCAGCCCGGTCAGCCGGCGCAGCCAGTGCAGCGAGCGCGCAGGAGCGTCCGCGTCGACGGGGCGTTCATCGACGGTCACTGTGCCGCCCGTGGGACTGTCGAGGCCGAGCAGCAGCCGGACCAGCGTGGACTTCCCCGACCCCGACTCCCCGATGATCCCGAGCGAGGAGCCGGCGGCGATGTCGAGGTCGGTCGGCTGCAGGGCCGTCTGCATGCGCGTGCGCTCGAACGGGGTCCGCTTCGGGACGGCGAAGGCGCGGGTCAGGCCTCGCGCTTCGATCAGGCTCATTCCGCCCTTCCTTCCGGGCGCCAGAGCGTCGCCGTGGCGTCGCGCAGCAGCCCCTGCGTGATCGGCGAGGACGGCGCGGTGAGGAGGACGTCCACGGGAGCCGACTCCACGATCCTTCCGTGCTCCAGGACGACGCCATGGGTGGCGACCTGCGCGAGGACGGCGAGGTCGTGCGTGATGAACACCAGGGACATCCCCTCGTCCGCGACGAGGGAGAGCAGTAGATCGAGGATCTCGGCCTGGATCGTCACGTCCAGCGCCGTCGTCGGCTCGTCCGCGATCAGGAGTCGGGGACGGCACGCGAGCGCCATGGCGATCGCGACGCGCTGGCGCTGCCCTCCGGAGAGCTGATGCGGATAGCGGTCCACGATCGTCGCCGGATCGGGCAGATGCACGCGAGCCGCTTCGGCGATGGCGCGCTCGCGCGCCCGGCCGCGGGAGATCCCGGTGTGGATGCGGACCGCCTCGGCGATCTGCCGGCCGACCGTGCGGATCGGATTCAGCGCGGTGCGGGGCTCCTGGAAGACGATGCCGATGTCGTCGCCGCGGAAGCGGGCGAGCTCGCGATCCGGCATGCCGATCAGCTCGGTGCCGTCCCAGCGGATGCTTCCGCTGGCCGTCGCGCCGTCGGGGAGGAGCCCGAGGACGGCGAGGGCGGTCAGGGACTTCCCCGATCCGGACTCGCCGATGAGGCCGAGGCGGGCGCCGTCCTGCACCTCGAAGGAGATCCCGTCGACGACGGTGCGCCCGCCGATCGTGACGACGAGATCCTGCACGACCAGGCTCATGCGACCACTCCAGGGGTGTGCGTCTCGCCCGCGCGGCGTTCGAGGGTCGGATCGGTCGCGTCGCGCAGCGCGTCGCCGAGGAGGTTCAGGCCGAGGACCGAGAGCGTGATCGCGAGCCCCGGCCAGATCACCGACAGCGGGTGGATCGCGATGTAGCGCTGCAGGTCGGAGAGCAGGATGCCCCAGCTCGGCTCGACGACGGAGGCTCCGAATCCGAGGTAGGACAGCCCCGCCTCGGCGAGCACGGCGACCGCCATCGACCAGGACAGCTGCACGATGAACACCGGAGCCACGTTCGGCAGCAGATGCCGGACCAGGCTCTGGGCCGGGGTGAGGCCCGCGGCGCGGCCGGCGAGCACGAAGTCGCTCTGCTGGACCCTGCGCAGCTCGGGACGGGTGACGCGGGCGATGTTGACGCCGAAGCCGATCCCGACGGACCAGATGACCACCCACAGGGAGCCGCCCCACACCGAGGAGATCATCATGGCGATCAGCAGCACGGGGAAGGCGATGAGGATGTCCACCAGCACGGCCACGGTCTCGCGCAGCCACCGGGCGGTCAGAGCGCCGAGCGCGGCGAGCAGGATGCCGACGAGAGTCGCCACGAGGCCGGCGCCGACGCTGACGAAGACGGTCGTGCGGGCGCCGGCCATGACGAGGCTGAGGATGTCCCGTCCCGTCCCGTCCGTCCCGAGCAGATGCGGCCAGGAGGGACCGGCCCAGCGTCCGGAGATGTCGGCGGAGAGCGGGTCGAACGGGGTCCAGAACGCCGAGACCGCGGCGGTGAGTGCGATGACGATCACCACGACGATCCCGAACCGCCCGGTCCAGGAATGCCAGAGGGCGCGCAGCCAGCGGGGCATCAGGCGCTCTCCCGCTGACGAGGATCGATGACGTGATGGACGAGGTCGACGAGGAAGCCGATCACGAGCACGAACCCGGTGAGGACGAGCAGCTCGCTCTGCACCTTGACGAGGTCCCGCGTGCCGACGTCGGAGACGAGCATCCGCCCGATGCCCGGCAGGGTGAACAGCTGCTCGATGACGACCGAGCCCACGATGATCCCGGCGACCTGGAGGCCGAGCACCGTGACGATGGAGAGGCCGACGGCGGGGATGCCGTGCAGGACGAGCGCCCGGTTGCGACTGAGGCCCTTCGCCGCGGCCGTGCGGACGAAATCCTGGCCCGCGGCCTGGAGCGTCGCGCTGCGCACGAATCGCAGGAGCATGGCGCCTTCGACGATCCCGATCGTCAGAGCCGGCAGCAGCAGGGCCCGCAGCGCCTGCCCCGGTTCTGCCCAGCCGTCTCGGGGGAAGCCTTGAGCGGGGAGCCAGCCCAGCCACACGGCGAAGACGACGATGAGCATCATGCCGGCCCACACCACAGGGACGGCGGCCAGGGCCTGCGCCGCGAAGGAGACGGCGGCGCCTCCCGCCCTTCCGCGCAGGAGGGCGGCGAGGATGCCGAACGGAACCGCGATCAGCAGGGCGATCCCGAGTGCCATGATCCCCAGAGGCACCGTCACCTGGGCCTTCAGGGCCAGCTCTTCGCCGACGGAGGCGCCGGACAGCAGCGAGGTGCCGAGATCGCCGCGGAAGAGGCCGCCGATCCACTCGGAGTACTGCTGGGGGAGCGGACGATCCAGCCCCAGGGACTCGCGCAGCGCCTGCACCTGCTCTGGCGTCGAGTTCGTGCCGGCGATGAGCTGCGCGACGTCGCCGGGGAGGACGCGCAGCGTGAGGAAGATGAGCACACTCGACACGAGGAGCCCTGCGATCAGCAGGGCTCCTCGTGTGAGCGCGTAGCGCAGCATCCGTCGTCAGCCGGCGGCGACGGTCACGCCGGAGAGGTTGATGCGCGAGTTGATCGAGTCCTGCGGGAACCCTGTGACGATCGGGCGGACGGCGGTGATGGTCTCGCCGTTGTACAGCCAGTCGGCCGCGTGGTCCTCGGAGACGATGCGCGCGGCCTGTGCGAGCAGCCCTGCGGAGGCGTCGGGGTCGATCTCCGCCAGCGCCTCGGCGTACAGCGACTGGACCTCGGGGTTGTCGTAGCCGAAGTAGTAGTCCGGGTTCGCGAAGTTGCCGAAGTCGCGCGGCTCGACGTGCAGCACGAAGCTCAGGTCGTAGTCCTTGTTGGTGTAGACGTCCTCGAGCCAGGTGGCGAACTCCACGGAGTCCACCTTCAGCGTCACGCCGACGGCGGCGAAGTCGGAGATGAGGACCTGGGGGACGGTCGTGCCGTAGAAGTTCGGGATCGTCAGCGTCAGCTCGAGATCCTCCTGGCCCGCCTCGGCGAGCAGCTCCTTGGCGCGCTCCGGATCGTAGGGCGCGACATCGGAGAGGTCCTCGAAGCCGGGGTCGAGCTCGGGGATCGGCCCGTACAGGGTCTGACCGGCGCCGACCGCCTCGACGAGAGCGTCGTGATCGATGGCTCGGCGGAGCGCCTCGCGCACGCGCACGTCGTCCAGCGGGGCCTTCGCGTTGTTGAACGCCAGGGTCGCCTTGTCGGTCGTCTTGCCCGAGGTGAGCGCGAACTCCCCTGAATCCTCGAGCTGCGGAGCCAGCTGCGGGTCGACGGCGGTGAGCACGTCGAGACTGCCGTCGAGGGCTGCGTTGACGCCCGAGGTGAAGTCGGGGATGTACTCGAAGTCGACCTCCGCGACGCCGGCGGCGTCGCCCCAGTACTCCTCGAAGCGCGTGAAGGTGATGGAGGAGCCCTTGCTCCAGCGGGTGAGGGTGAAGGGGCCGGTTCCGTTCTCGGCCGTCTGCAGATCGGTGTCGTCGCCCTCGGGGAAGACGAGGCCCGCGGGGCCGGTGAGGGCGAACAGGAAGTTCTGATTCGGCGCGTTCAGCGTGATCACGACGGTGGCGTCATCCGGCGCGGTGATCGACGCGACGTCCGCGAACTCGGCGTTGCCCTGCACCGTGGCATCGGTGCGGACCGTCTCGTAGGAGGCGACGACGTCCGCGGAGGTGAGGGCGTCGCCGCTGTGGAAGGCGATGCCCTCGTTCAGCGTGAACGTGTAGGTGAGGCCGTCTTCGGAGACCTCGTAGTCGGAGGCCAGCCGCGGCTCGATCTCGTTGGTCTGCGTGCGCGTGACGAGGCCCTCGTAGATGTTGTCGATGAGGATCTGCTCGAGCGCGGCGCCGCTCGTGTGGCGAATGTCGAGGTTGGTGGGCTCGAGCACCAGGCCGACGGTGAGCGTCGCGTCCGGGTCGGGCTCGCCGATCGATGTCTCCACGGGGGCAGGGGATCCGGTGCAGGCGCTCAGGACGATCGCCGTCGCGGCCAGGGCGGTGACGACGCCGAGACGTCGTCGGGTGCGGGTGAACATGAGCTTGCTGGTCCTCTCGTACGGCAGGTGCTGTGTGCCGGTGGGGTTGAGCCTAGGGTTCGATTCGGGTCGGAGGGAGCGGCGCCGGAACGCTGCGTCACATTCAGGCGGTGACGCTCTCCCTGACCAGGTCCGCCAGCGTCGCGGGGGCGGTCTCCTGGACATTGTGCGTGGCGTCGATCTCGACGATGCGGGCGGCGGGCAGGCGGCGGGCGTAGTCGGCGGCATCCGCAGCGCTGACGAAGCCGCGCGTCGCCCGCACCAGGGTCAGCGGCGCGGAGACCGCGGTGAGGTCATCCCAGCCGGTGTCGTCCAGCACGGCACCTGATGGTGCGGCGCCGTGCGCGTCCGGAGCGGCGAACGCCTGGGCGGCGAGGTGCGCGAAGTGATGCTTCCATTCGACGCGACCGTCCTCTCGCACGCGCGAGTTGAAGAAGACGCCGCGCTCGGCGTCCTCCCGCGAGCCGCCGAGCCCGAACTCGAGCGCGCGGTCGACGAGCTCGGCACGACTGGCGAAGTCGGAGACGCGGAAGAACTCGCGCAGAGACGCCGGGCCGCCGGACGCGTCGATGCCGGGGGTGATGTCCACGATGATGACGGCTTGCACGAGTTCGGGGTGCGCGGCGGCGAGAGCGGCTGCGGTGAGTCCGCCCAGCGACTGGCCGACGAGGACGATCGGAGCGGCGGACCACTGCGTGAGCGCGTCCGCGACGTCGGCGGCGAGGTTGCGCGGCGCGTACGCCGCGTCCGCGCGCCAGGACGAGTCGCCGTGGCCGGCGAGGTCGATCGCGAGGGCCGGCAGCTGCAGGTGGAGCACGGTGGTGTCCCAGGTGTGCGCGTTCAGGCCGGCGCCGTGCAGGAAGACGACTCGGGGATCCCCGTCGCCGTAGCGCAGGGCGCTGAGGGTGCGGCCGTCGGAGAGGACGGCCTCCTGGCGGGTCGCGGTGGGGACGGGAACCGCGATGGCCTCGGCCTGCGCGGGGAGATAGCTGAACTCGCTGATGTCGATCGGCACGCCCATATTCTGCTCCGCTGTGGGGTCGCTCGTGAAATGCGAGATCAATAAGCCAAGAAGAATCAGGATTTATCTGAACTTAATGATCGAAAAATCCTGACATATCATGTCAATCTGCATTTCCGAACCTCGATACCTTGCGGCGAACACGGCCTAGGCTGGAGCCATGAGCGAGACGCGGGTGCACCTGTCCAAGACCGAGCCGGCTGCGTATCAGGCGCTGGACGCCTTCTCGAAGACGGTGGGGGAGATCTGCGCCGCGAACGGCATCGACGATCGCCTCAAGGAGATCGTCATGATCCACTGCTCGCAGCTCAATGGATGCGCGTACTGCACCCGCATCCACGTCGATCGCGCCCTTGCCGCTGGGCTCGGCGCGGATGAGCTCACGCAGATCCCCACCTGGCGCGAGAGCGGAGTCTTCTCCGAGCGCGAGTGCGCCGCGCTCGAGCTCGCGGAGGCGTTCACCTTCATCCACGAGGACGGCGTCCCCGACGACGTCTACGACCGCGTGGGAGGCGTCTTCACGGAGAAGGAGTACGCCGCTCTCAGCTGGGCGTGCGTGTCCATCAACGCGTTCAACCGGATCGTCGTCGCCGGTCGCTATCCCGTCCCGCCACGGCAGCCGAAGGCGGACGCATGACCGTTCTCCGCATCGAGGGGGTCTGGAACGTCAGGGACGTCGGCGGGCTTCCGGCGAAGGACGGGCGGATCCGTGAGGGGCGGCTGCTCCGATCCGCCCATCTCGCCGGCGCGACGCCCGCCGGCGCACGCGACCTGCGGGAGCGGGTCGACCAGATCGTCGATCTGCGGGCGGACGACGAAGTTGCAGCCGACCCCTCGGCGATCGTCGGGCCGGTCATCACCCGGCTCCCGCTGTTCCTGGGGTCGGTCGCCTCGTTCTTCGAGGAGGACAGCAGCCTGGACGAGCTCTACCGCCACCTCCTGGAGGAGAGTGGCGCCAGGCTCGTGGCGGCCTTGCGCGTGATCGCCCAGGGCGAGCGCACCCTCGTGCACTGCACGGTGGGCAAGGACCGCACCGGTGTGACGGTGGCCCTCGCCCTGGACGCGGTCGGCGCCGACCGCGACGCCATCGTCGCCGACTATGCGCTGACGGAGTCGCAGCTTCCGGCGGAGCGCAACCGGCGCATCGCCGAATACCTGCGCGCGCAGCATCCCGAGGCCAAGCACGTCGTCGCGCTCGCGACCCGGTCGCCCGCCGAGGCGATGCAGACGGTCCTGGCCATGATCGACGAGCGCTGGGGATCGACGGTCGGCTACCTGCGCGGGCAGGGGATGGCAGATCCCGAGCTCGAGGCGCTGCGGGCGGCTCTCGTCGAGAGGTACTGATCGCGGATAGGTTAGGCAACCCTTGGCGAGTGATATGCTGAAGGAATCATGACCACTTCCGTCGAGTTCCGGTCCGCACGCGCCGAGCGCCGTGCGGCTCGTCAGCGTTCCCACCACCTGGTGACCGCGGACGAGGGCTCGCTGGCGGATCTCGAGGTCTTCCTCGCGACGCTGCCGCTCTGCGCCAGCGGCCGGATCTTCATCGAAGTTCCGGAGACCGCCGACATCGGCACCGTGGAGGCGCCGCCGCGGATGACGGTCACCTGGCTCGCCCGCGACACCCGCAGCGGCGCGCCGGGCACGGGGCTCTTCTGCACCCCCGGTTCCGCGCTCGCCAGGGCGACGAACGCCTGGGCGGATGAGATGCTCTGCGAGGACGCCGGGATGACGCACGTCACGCTTCTGGGCGGCTACCTGGGCACGGCGGACATCGTCGAGCACCTGACCGAGGTCCGAGGCGTTCCTGTGGCGTCCATCCATGCCCCGGAGCGGTTCGGACTCCTCCCCGTCGAGCGCTGAGCCTCAGCCGCGTCTCGCGCGGGATCTGCGGACGTACCCGCCATCCTCCAGCCCTGCTTCGATCTCGAAGCGGTTGCGCAGCGGGTCCCGACCCGCGAACAGGTAGAGCACCGGCATGAGGAAGCCGTAGCGCAGCCATTGCGCCTTGTGCACGGCCTCATGGCGGAGCACGGCGTCGCTCGGTGCGCGATCGCCGGTGAGGAAGCATCCGCCGACGCAGACTCCGCCTCGGTTGAACGTCCACGCCGGCATCCCGCGGAAGACCCATAGACCCTCTCGGCGCTCGACGGGACCGGTGCTCCACAGCCAGCCCCAGATCCAGCCCACGGCCGTCCCCCACGCATAGCCGGCTCGGCTGATCGGGGAGCGCAGCAGGAACGAGGGGATGCGCCGGTCGAAGCGCCGGCCCCGCTCCAGGGCGGCCTCGGCGGCGGGACGCCAGTTCGCCGCGACGGCGTTCATGCCACCGCGCCGACGAGTCGCAGGAGGGCGCCGAGATCCTCGACGGCATCCGCGGGGGAGCGCGGCGCGAACCCGGCGATGGTCGCGCCTGCGAGGGGGACGCGGTCCCGCAGCGCGCGCAGCGCCGCGGTCAGCTGAGCCGTGGTCGCCCCGAACGGCGCGGGGTCGGAGACGCCGACGATCTCGGAGGGATCGAGAACATCGACGTCGATGTGCACCCAGACGCGCGATGCCCCTGTCGAGGCGATCGCGTCGGCGATCGCACCGGGATCGCCGAGGGCGTCCGCCCGCAACGAGGTCAGCGCGCTCAACGGCGCCTCCTCGGTCGCGTCCACGGCCCTCGCTCCGACGACGACGACCCGTTCCGCGGGGATGCCAGGGGCGAGGGCCAGCTGCGGCTCGCCCTCGCCGAGGACGGCACGCAATGCCATGCCGGAGAAGGCGCCGGACGGAGACGTCTCCGGAACGTGAAGATCGGGATGCGCGTCGCACCAGAGGACGGCGAGATCAGCGGTGCCTCCCGGCAGGGCGTCGAGGGCGGCGACGGTCACGCTGCAGTCGCCGCCGATGACGACCACGCCCTCATCGATCTGGTCGTGCAGCTGCTCGCGCACCCTCTTGAGCGCGCTCAGGCGGTGCACCCCCGTGCCGAGCGACTCGCCGGCCTCGAGAGGAACGTCCAGCACCGTGGTCACTGCTCGGGGCAGATCCCCCGAGATCGCGGTGGCGCCATCGGTGAGCAGCATCGCGCGCGCGGCGGGGGAGCCCTGCCACTGCGGGACGACGAGGAAACGGGCCATGGGGCCTCCGAGGGGAGAGGAAAGGCGGATGCCCCGGACCGCCGGCCCGGAGCATCCGCCCGGAGATCAGGACTCGAGCTGTCCCTGGGGTGCGCCGCCGGCCTTGAGCTCGGCGAGGCGCGCCTCCACCTCGGTGAGCTCGCCGAGGTCGTCGAGGCTCTCGAACTGGGCGTCCAGGCTGGAAGCCGCGAGCTCGACCTTGCCCTGCGCGATCGCCTCCTGGCGGCGGACCTTGTCCTCGAAGCGACCGAGCTCGCTGGTGGGATCGAGAACGTTGATCGAGGAGACCGCATCCTGCACCTTGGTCTGCGCTTCGGCGACCTTGGCGCGGGCGAGGAGCTCGCTGCGCTTCGACTTCAGCTGCTCCAGCTTCTCCTTCATGCCGTTCAGGCCGCTCTTGAGCTTGTCGACGATCTCGGTCTGCGAGGCGATCGTGGGCTCGGCGGCCTTGGCGTCGCGCTCCTCGCCGATCTGGCGCTGGAGGGCGATCTTGGCGAGGCTGTCGAACTTGTCGGCATCGGCGGTGTTGCCCGCGGTGCGCAGCTCATCCGCCTTCTTGCTGGCGGCGAGGGCCTTGTTCCCCCAGTCCTTGGCGGCCTGGACGTCCTCCTCGTGGTCGCGCTCCAGCAGACGCAGGTTGCCAATCGTCTCGGCGATCGCGGCCTCGGCATCGGCGATGCTGTTGGTGTAGTCGCGGACGAGCTGGTCGATCATCTTCTGCGGGTCCTCGGCGGAGTCGAGGAGCGCGTTGATGTTCGCGCGGACGAGGGTCGAGATGCGTCCGAAGATGGACTGCTTGGCCATGATGTTTCCTTTCGGTTGGTGCGTTGTCGTGGAAGTCGATGTCCGGTGGTGCTTCTCAGCGGCCTCCGCGGGAGGATCCGCGCGATGAACTGCGGGAGCTGCTGCGTGAGGAGCCGCCGAAGCTGGACGGCCGGTAGCTGCGGCCTCCTCCGCCCCGGCCTCCGCCTCCGGAACTCCAGCCTCCGCCTCCGGAACTCCAGCCTCCGCCTCCGGAACTCCAGCCTCCGCCTCCGGAGGACCGGCCGCCGCCGCTGATCAAGCCGCCGAGGATGCCGCCGAGGATGTCCCCGCCGAGGCCGCTGTCGCCGCGATAACCGCCGCCGTAACCGCCGCCCCATCCGCCGGTGTCGAAGGACGTCACGTCGGCCTGGGCCGCCGAGGTCGCCGCCTGGGCGAGGTCGTAGGCACGACTCGCGTGGTTCAGCGCCTGCGTGGGATCCGTCGCCTGCAGGGCGATCGCCTGAGAGAGCGCGGCCTGCGCTTCGGCCAGCCGCGTGCGTGCGGTGGCCCCGATCCCGCCACGACGGGTGGTGATGAACTGATCGGCGGCGGAGATCTGTGCCTGCGCCTGCGTGATGCGCTGCTGCAGCAGCTGCGCATTGCGCTGTGCGAGGGCAAGCGCGTCCCGCACCTGGGCGACGATGCCGTCGATCTGGGCGTTCGCCGCGGCCAGGGCGTCGAGGGCCCGCTGCGGATTGCGCGGCGACGTCTGCAGGGCGGCCTGCCCGTCGGACACCTGTGCGCGGGTCCCGGCGATGACGGAGGCGAGCTGCCCCTGCGGGTCGGGCAGCTGCGCGGCCGCCGCGAGATCGGCTTCCAGCTCTGCGATGAGGGCCTTCGCCTGATCCTCGATCTTCGCGAGGTCGGCTCCGAGCGTTGCGACGGCGGCGGTCAGCTGCTCTCCCTGGGCGAGTGCCTGCTCGGCCGTGCGGATCGAGAACGCGGCTTCGCCGGTGGCGTTCGCGGCGAGAGCGGTCTCGGCCTCCGCGATCTCCCTGTCGGCGAGGGCGAGTCGATCCTGCGCCTGGGTCGCGTTCTCCGCGACGGTGCTGAGGGCGGCGGCATCATAGGTCTGCGCGAGGGAGGCGAGAGCGCCCGGCGCGGCCGCGATGATCTGCTGAGACTGCACACGACGAGTCCTCAGCCGCTCCAGCGCCTGGGGCGCCTCCGCTGCGAGCTTGCGGAGCTGGGCGAACTCCTCCGCGTTGGCCTCGAGGAGATCGTCGGCCGCATCGCACAGCTGGATGATCTGGATGTGCCATGCCCTGCGCTGCTCCGCCGTGTCGGGGACCTCGTCGTCCAGCTGCTGCTTGAGGGCGAAGGCCTCGGAGAGCTTGGCCTTCGCCTGCTCCACGACATCGGCGAACGCGGTCGTCGAGTCGTCGCCGAACTGGGCCACGGCGAAGCCGAGCTCCTCCTTGCTCGCGGTGACGGCATCGTCGGCTGCGACCAGTGCGCCGCCGGCCTGGGTCTCGAGATCGGCATCGCTGACGCTCGAGAACGGGTCGTTCGGATCCGGGACCGCGGGCTGCGCGCCGCGCTTCCGCTTGCGTGCGCGTGAGACCAGCACGACGATGAGGACGACGACCGCGGCGACGACGACGAGTGCGAGAAGGATCCACCCGATCGGGGAGGGGCCGGGGAACGCATCCGCGGCAGCCGTGATCACTCCGGCCCAGTTCTCGGCGCGCATCTCCGGCACGAAGGCATCCTCGATCGCGTCGAGCTGGGATTCGGCGAGCACGCCTTCGGATGACGCGGAGAAGCCGTACTGCGGCGTGCTGACGTCGATGGCGATGAGATACTGATCGTCGCCGAGCCCGTTGTCGATGGCGACCGTGTCCGCCCACTCGACGTTGTCCGCCGGATCCGTGAAGCCGTCGACGAAGACGACGAAGAGGGAGGCCTGGGAGGAATCGGCCAGCTCTTCGAGGCGATCGTTCGCTGCGGCGAGCTGATCACCGGAGAGCACACCGGCGTCGTCCGTCACGAATCCGGAATCCAGCGCGAGCGGTGGCACCGCCGCCGCTCCGGACGTCGCCCATCCCGAGGCGAGGATCGCCCCGATCACCCCCAGGACGATCGACATCCGAGACCGCATCGTGCTCCCTCCGCGGAGCCGCAGAGCCCCCATGCGCATGAGTCTATTCACTGTTGTCGAGTGACGATAGCGACTCTAGGGAAACAGTCTGTGTCGTCGCCGGGAACCCGGATCGCGACGCATACGCTGGAAGGCATGGACGACAGGTACGGCTCGGATGTGCTCTCCGCCGGCTGGCGCGAGCGGAACGCGAGGAAGGTGCCGCAGGTGCCCGCCGAGCTCGACCTGGTCGTGGAGGTGGCGCAGGACGGATACTGTGGCGCGATCGTGAAGGTGCAGGGCGGGAACGTCGAGCTCGAGGACCGGAAGGGGCGCAGGCGCCTCTTCCCGCTGGGCGGCGGGTTCCTCGTCGACGGCGAGCCTGTGAGGCTCGTGCCCCCGGCGCCGAAGACGCAGGGACCGCGCCGCACGGCGTCCGGGTCCTTCGCCGCCGTCGATCAGCGCGCGAGGATCGCTCTGCCGAGCCGCATCCTCGTGGAGGGCAGGCACGACGCGGAGCTCGTCGAGAAGGTGTGGGGCGCCGACCTGCGTGCCGAGGGCGTCGTCGTGGAGTTCCTGCGGGGCGTGGATCTGCTCGACGACATGCTCGCCGCCGAGCCGCCGAGCGAGAAGCGGCGGTACGGCGTGCTCGTGGACCATCTCGTCCCCGGTTCCAAGGAGTCGCGGATCGCGGACGCCGTCGCGAAGGGGCCGCACGGGAGGCATGTGCGCATCGTCGGGCATCCCTATGTGGATGTCTGGCAGTGCGTGAAGCCGGAGGCGCTGGGCATCGCCCGCTGGCCGGAGATCCCGCGGGGGATCGAATGGAAGATCGGCGTGTGCCGCGCGTTCGGCTGGCCGCACGAGGACCAGGCGGACATCGCGCGCGCCTGGCAGCACATCCTCAGCAGGGTCACGACCTACCGCGACCTGGAGCCCGCCCTGCTCGGGCGCGTCGAGGAGCTCATCGACTTCGTCACGGCGCCGGCGTAGCCGCGACGCGCTCCGCGCGCCGATTCACACGAATGCCACGCGCGGCGTCGGCGCGTCGATGAAGATGCGCCCCTGCGGGCTGATCCATTCGATGGTGCCGTCGGCGCGCTGTCTCACGCTCCATCTATGTCTGTCGAGAAGATCCGGATGCTTCAAGGGATGATGCTGTGCGCAGAAGCAGGCCAGATTGCGCAGTTCCGTGCGCCCGCCCTTGGCATGGTCGTGATTGTGGTCGATCTGACATCTGCGAGCGGGTCTGCGGCATGCGGGGAATCTGCATCGCTGATCCCTGGCACGCAGATACCGCTTCATCTCCGCCGTCGGGGCGTAGGCATCCGTCGCGGTGAGCATCCCCTCCGGCGCCAGGAACAACCGCGACCAGGACGGCGCGTACCCGGCCAGCTCGCGCACCTGCTCGGGGAGGACGGGGCCGACGCCGTCGAGCTCGCCCATGCGGTCGTCCTCGCCGGTGAGGGTGGACGAGGCGACGGTGACCTGCACCGTCGCCCTGATCGCTTCGGCGGGGGTGCCGATCAGCGAATCCGCCCCGCCTGCCAGCAGCAGCTCAAGCATGACGTCGGCACGGATCTGGGCCAGCGAACGCTCGTCCGCGTCGTCAGCGGCACGAGATGCGATCAGGGCCTTCGCCATCTCGTCGGCACGGTCGTACGCCGCGCGAACGAGGAGCTCGGGGCCGGTGATCTGCATCTCCCCGACCCCGTCGCCGCGAGAGTACACGTGCACGCCGTGGAAGTCGCGGGCCCGGCGGTGACGCTCGGCGACGTCCCCCGGCGCGATGTCCGCGGCGATCATGCGTGCCATGGCCTCCGTGCGCCCGGCGGACTCGGTGAGGGCGACGTCCAGGGCACGGCGTTCGTATTCGGCGCGGTCGGCATCCGTCGCATCGTTCAGCGCCGTGCCTGCGGCGACGATCGCCTCGGCGTGACGGAGGGTGACGAGGCCGTCCTCCATGGCATCCAGAACTGCCGGACAGCAGTGCGCGATCGTGTGCGCTCGATGCAGCATCCCGTCTGCGACGCCGGGCGAGAGATGACCCGCCGCTGCGATCTCGGCCGCGAGAGAGCGCACCGCCATGTCGTGATAGCGGGAGCCGAAGGGATCCTGCGCGAGCAGCAGATCGAATCGCGCGGCCAGCATACGCACGCGACGCGCGTCGATGGAGGCGGCATGGCGGCTGGACAGCTCCCACATCGAGAGGAGGGAGTCCTCTTCTCGGGTTCGACTGTCGACAGCGGTTGCCATATCTCATTATGGCATATAGATACGCATCAGGGCAACTAATAATGAGCCGTAAATAGAACAGAGATACGAACAATGCTCGTGTGCGGCGACCGCGCGACACGTCGCGTGCGCGGGCTTATACCCTGGAGGGATGCCAGAGCCCCGCACCTTCCGCGAGGAACCCGTCTCGTTCGTGCGCCGCAGCGGTCGCATGTCCGAGGCGCAGGAACGCGCTTTCGAAGAGCTCGCACCGCGCTACCTGCTCGATGTGCCGCGCGACGTCGCCTGGACGAGCGTGCACCCTGAGGCACGGCTCGACGTGGCGTCCGAATACGGACGGACCGCGCCGCTGATCGTCGAGATCGGGTCCGGGCAGGGGCATGCCATCGTCTCCGCCGCCTCCTCGCGCCCCGAGGACGACTTCCTGGCTGTCGAGGTGTTCCGTGCCGGCCTCGCGCGCACCATGCTCGACGCCGACAAGGCGGGCGCGCGCAATCTGCGGCTCGTCGAGGCCAACGCGCCGGAGGTGCTGGCGACCTACCTTCCAGAGGGGAGCGCCACGGAGATCTGGGTGTTCTTCTCGGATCCGTGGCACAAGAAGAGGCACACGAAGCGCCGGCTGATCCGCGAGGGCTTCGGCGAGGTCGCGGCACGCGCTCTCGCCGGCGGCGGGCTGCTCCGTCTCGCCACCGACTGGGAGGACTATGCGCTCCAGATGCGCGAGGTGCTGGATGCCGAGCCGCTCTTCGAGCGCGCTTTCGACGGCGATTGGGCCGAGCGCTTCGACGGCCGTGTCATGACCGCGTTCGAGCGCAAGGGGCTGAACAAGGGCCGCGACATCCGCGATCTCGCCTACCGGCGGACGCCGCGCCCGTGAGGACCGCGGCGACGACCCGGCGGCCGGCGCTGATCCCGGCGGCGCTGGTGTGCCTCGCCGCTCCCGCCGTCTTCGTCGTGCATCTCGTCTGGCTCGGCTGGCTGCTCCTCGCGATCGGCATCGGCGTGGCGTGGGCGCAGGAAGGGAGGGCTGCGACGGCATCCGCGGTCGTGCGGATCGGCTCACGGCGCGAGAACGCGCGTCCGATCGGCCGTGCGCGCTCGCTCACCAGGGATCTGTCGCTCATCGCGATCGGGATGCTGATCGTCAGCGCGATCCCGCTGGCGGCCGAACTCGACGATCTCGCCATGCTGCGCTTCACGATCGCTCTCGGCGGCGCCGTCCTGGTGCCGTACGCGATCTCCCGCTTCCTCTACCGGGACAGGGCGATCTCCTTCCCCTGGCGCACCGGGAGACGCTGGCGACGGCTGCAGTGGGGATGGCTGGTCGCGGTGCTCGCGCTCGGCTGGCTGATCCTGCCGTTCTACTTCATCACCAGCGGCGTCTACCTGAACTGGCCCGTCGTCGACACGCCGGAGCTCATCGCGCGGCTCTTCGTCGGAGTCGGCGCCGTGGGCATCTGGGACGAGCTCTTCTTCATCTGCACGGTCTTCGCGCTGCTGCGCCGGCATCTTTCCGACGGGGCGGCCAACGTCCTGCAGGCTGTCGTCTTCGTCTCGTTCCTCTGGGAGCTCGGCTACCGTTCCTGGGGGCCGTTGCTCACCCTCCCGTTCGCGCTGCTGCAGGGGTTCATCTTCCTGCGCACGCACTCGCTGGCGTACGTCGTGACGGTGCACCTGCTGTTCGACGCCGTCGTGTTCGGCGTGCTCGTGCACGCTCACAACCCCGGTCTCGTGCCGATCTTCCTGCTCTGAGCGCGCGGATGCGGGATGATGAGGGCATGATCATCGCAGGTCTCATCCTCGCGGCTGCGGCCGCCGCCTTCCACGTCTTCATCTTCGCGCTCGAGTCGCTGCGCTGGACGGACCCGCAGACGCGCAAGATCTTCGGGGTCGAGAGCGAGGCGGACGCCATCACGATGAAGCAGCTCGCCTTCAATCAGGGCTTCTACAATCTGTTCCTCGCGCTCACGGCGCTGCTGGGCGTCGGCCTGTACTTCTTCGGCGCGCCGATCGTAGGGCTCAGCCTCGTCTTCGCGGGGACAGGCATGATGCTCGCCGCCGCCCTCGTGCTCGTGCTCGCCGATCGCAGCAAGGCTCGCGCCGCCGCCATGCAGGGGACGCTCCCGCTCCTCGCGGTGGTCGTCACCGCGATCGGCGTCGGAGTCAGCTGACGGATGCGACCGGCTGGCGCAGCAGCGTCCGGCGCCTCGCCGGGTCGCCCCTGCGAGGATCGCTGAAGTAGATCTCGTGGTGACGACCGGTCATCCTCAAGCCGTTCCGTGGAAGGAAGTCGTCGTGCATCGCGGCGAGCACAGGAGCCTCGTCGTCGAAGGACCCGACGTGCAGCGTCTGTACGCAGAGCCCTTCCGAGAGGGGTTCGAAGCGGACCTCGTGGAAGCGGCCGGCGGGGTTCTTCCCGGACGCCTTCGCCACGGCATCCTCGAACATCGCCGTCGTGATCCACGCCGGCTGCAGGATCATCAGCGTCCATTGCCAGGCGGCCTTGTCCCGAGCGCTGGTGAATGAGGCGTGGTCCTCGGCCCACCAGAGACCTTCCAGCGGCATCACGACGTAGTCGCGGTCCAGTGCGTTCCTGCTGGCGAACTTGAGTCCGTAAGCGAGGGGGTACAGTGCCTCCACGGCGGTGGCGAACGCGGGGGAGAGAGGTTCGGGTCGCCGTGCCCGTCGGTCTTCAGATACGAGAGATCGGGGACCTCAAGGATGCGGAACTCGCCCCTACCCGCTCGGTAGGAGTCGAGCTCCTTCTTCAGATCGACCTTCGTCATACGGTGATTGTGTCAAGAGCCTCGCCACTCCGGGACCCCGACGGCGTCAGCGCACGAATCCTGCCTGCAGCCGTCCACCGGCGCGCTCGAGCTCTCGCTCGACGACGTCGGCGAAGGCCTCGAGCCGGCCGGCGAGCAGAGGTGCGGCCAGATCGTCGGCCCTGGCACGGTCGAGCGCTCGCAGCCTTCGCGGAAGGTGCTTGCCGGCGCCGATCCACCGGCCCTCGGACAGCAGCACGAGCTCGGCGGTCTTCTCGAACGCGGTCGCCGCGAGAACCTGCCGCTCGAGCGGATCCGTGGCGTCGTACAGGTCGTCGACGACGTCTGTGAGCTGATACCTGCGGAAGGCGAGTTCGTCTGCGGACACCGTCGGTCCCGCGGCCAGGCGCTCGGCCCACGTCCGGCGGAGCGTGGCGAGATCCGCACTGCTCCGGACGGGTACCCCCTCGACCAGCATGTGCACGATCACGGGCCGGAAGTCGTCGATGCCGCGCTCCGCCCACTCCGTGAATCCCGCGCGCGTGTAGGCGAACACCTCGAAGATCTCTCCGGCGAAGGCGTACGTCGCCGCCAGCGAGGAGGCGTCGTCGAAGAGGTCGTCGCCGATCAGCAGCAGGTCGATGTCGCTGGTTGCGGTGCGCTCTTCGCGCGACGTGCTCCCGGCGAGGACCGCGATCTCGGCGCGCGGGAACCGCTCGGCGACGAAGCGCTCGGTGAAGGCCGCGTAATCCATCCGAGCTCAATCCAAGGCGCCAACTGCGTGGAGCGCGGTCCGAAGCGCTTCGACGCCGGTGAAATGGATCGTCGGTATTCCGAGTGCGGTCGCACCGGCCAGTTTGCCACGGGAGTCATCGGTGAAGTAGATCTCCGAGGGCGCATGCTCAAGGACATCGAGCACATGTTGGAATACCCGTGGGTCGGGCTTCGTCCAGCCGATTTCCGCGGAGTTGAAGACGGCATCAAAATAATCGTTCAACCGCATTTGAGCGCTCTCCTCCGGGATCGCGTCGGTGCCGTTCGTCAAGATCGCGGTTCGCACTCCGCGTGAGCGGAGCTCATCGGCGAGAGCGAGGACATCTGCATCCACGCGGTACGGCTGACGCGCCCATTCCGCTGCTGCATCATGATTGCCGAGCTCCCTGCCGAGATGCTGCACCCACGTGGCATGGGACATCTGTCCGGTAGTCACTCGCTGAAGCAACGCGGGTTCGAAGGCTATCGCCTCGATCACGCCGGACGCGATCCCATGCCGTCGCTCGATGACGCTGACATACTCAGGGTCGAAGTGCCGGACGACGCCATCCAGGTCGAAGAGCACGGTACGGATCGCGAGCACCAGGTCACGCTATCAGGAGTGCACAATACCGTCGTACGGGCCCAGCCAGAGTGGTGCGCACCACAGCGGTGCTACAGCCACTTCTTCGCCTTGAAGACCGCGAACAGTCCGACGCCGACGCCGAGCATGAGCAGCATCGCGAAGGGATAGCCCCAGGCCCAGTGCAGCTCAGGCATGATGTCGAAGTTCATGCCGTAGATGCTTCCGACGAGCGTTGGGGCGAAGAGGATCGCGGCCCAGGACGAGATCTTCTTGACCTCGTCGTTCTGTGCGAGCCCGAGCTCGGTCATCCGGCGCATCTCGTCGTTCTGCCGCTGGGCGACGAGGGTCGCGTTCAGGGTGAGGGCGTTCTCCAGGATCGCGCGGAAGGCGTCGGCGCGCTCGACGATCCGCAGGGTGTGGTCGAGAACGTCGCGGAGGTTGCGCTGCAGCTCCAGGTCGACCTCGTACTTGTCGGAGCCGCGGCGCAGGCCCTCGAGCATGTCGACGAGAGGGTGCGTGGCGCGCTGGAAGTCGATGACCTCGCGAGAGAGGCCGTAGATCCGGCGGGACACCGCTTCGTCCGCGGCGAAGAGCTGGTCCTCGATCTCGTCGATGTCGTTCTCGAGGCCGGCGATCACGGGCGCGTACTCGTCGACCACCTCGTCGAGGATCGCGTACAGAACAGCCTCGGGCCCCATCGCGAGGAGGTCGGGGGCGGCCTCCAGCCGGCGGCGGACCCGGCCGAGGCTCGGAGACTCCGCATGACGGATGGTGACGACGAAGTCCGGGCCGACGAACAGGTGCAGCTCGCCGAACTCGACCTCCTCGGACGCGTCGAGATAGCGCGCAGGGCGGAGCACGACGAACAGGGTGTCGCCGTAGCGCTCGAGCTTGGAGCGCTGGTGCCCGGAGAGAGCGTCCTCCACGGCGAGGGGGTGCAGGCTGAACTCGTCGGCGATCGACTGCACCTCCTCGCGGCTGGGGCGGTACAGCCCGATCCAGGCCATGCCGTTCCGTTCGCGCAGGATCTCGTACGTCTCGGTCAGCTGGGTCGGGTTGCCGGTGCGGCGTCCGTCGACGTAGACGGCGTTGTCGATGAGAGCGGTCATGATTTCACCTCGATTGCTCGCTTTGACGCGGCGCCGGGCGGCGGCGCGGTGGAGCGCGCCTGCGCGCGCGGTGACGCCACCGCCTGCTCGCGTGGATCAGCGCATCGAGATGCCGACCGGCGAAGCCTGAGCGATGGCGCGGCGACTATCACTGGACATCGCGCATCACCTGCCTTCGGTCGGTTCCTGGCCGGATCGGCCTCGAACAGCGTACACCTGTGCGCCCGTTCTGCAGGAGTCGGCGTCCGTTCTGCAGGATCGCATCCCCGTTCTGCAGGAGCGGGCGTCCGTTCTGCAGGACGCGAAAGGCGGGGAGAGGCCGGAACAGCCCCTCCCCGCCTTCGACGGCCCGGGTCCTCCTGTGGGAACGGCCGGGATGTCCTGCGGAACAGCTCGGCGATCCTGCAGAACGGCCGGGTCCTCCTGTGGGAACGGCCGGGATGTCCTGCGGAACAGCTCGGCGATCCTGCAGAACGGCCGGGTCCTCCTGTGGGAACGGCCAGGGCGGCCGGCAGAACAGCCTGCTCAGAACCTCAGCAGCACCTTGCCGATGCGGCCTGGGGCGTCGCTCGCGCGAACGGCCTCGGCGGCATCCGCGGCGTCGAAGACCCCGGCGACAGGCAGGGTCAGCGTTCCTTCGGCGACCCGCTGGACGAGCTCGCCGAAGAGGGAGCCGCGGGTCGCGGCATCCATCGCCCGGCTCACCCTGCTGCCCCAGAACCCCTTGACCGTCATCTGCTTGAAGATGACGTCGCCGGAGGCGATCTCCATGGTCGGCGAGTCCATCGCGCCGAAGGCGACGAGGGTGCCGTTCTCGGCCAGCAGCGACAGCACTTCTCCGGAGGAGGTCCCGCCGACGGAGTCGACGCCGGCGACGAGGGGCGCACCGCCGGTGATCGCGGACGCCTGCTCGCGCCAGTCTCCCTGATCGGTGGCGACGACGTTGCCGATGCCCTGCGAACGCAGCTCCTCGACGCCGGCCGTGCGCCGGACGAGGCCGAGCACGTTCACGCCGCGGGCACGGCCGAGCTGCGAGAGCATTCGTCCGACCGCTCCGTTCGCGGCGTTCTGAACGATCCAGTCGCCCTCCTGCACATGCAGGAACTGCAGCAGGCTGATGGCGCTGAACGGCATCGAGACCAGCTGGGCGGCCGCCTCGTCCGGCAGCGCCTCCGGCACAGGGACGAGCCCTGCCGCCTTCGTGACGACGTACTCGGCCCAGACGCCGAACGTCCCTCCGGTCGCGACGCGCTGGCCGACGGCGAGGCCGTCGACGCCTTCGCCGAGCGCATCGACGATGCCAACCGCCTCGGTTCCGGAGGCCGCCGGCAGTTCCGGCTTGAAGCCGTAGTCACCGCGGATCGTCCAGATGTCGTGGTTGTGGATCGGGGAGAGGACGACGCGCAGGCGGACCTGGCCCGGACCGGGCTCGGGCAGCGGGCGCTCTTCGAGGGCGAGGACGTCCTCGGCAGGACCGAAGGAGTGGTGCACGAGCGCGCGCATCAGTCGTCCGAGACCGTGATCGTGACCTCGATGTTGCCGCGCGTCGCATTCGAATACGGGCACACCTGGTGCGCGGCGTCGGCGAGGGCCTGCGCCTGGTCGTGCGGCAGGTCGGGGATGACGACCTCGAGCTCGACGGCGAGGCCGAACCCGCCCTGCCCGTTCGAGCCGATCTGCACGCGCGCGCCGACGGAGGAGTCCGCGATGGAGATCTTCTGCGCGCGGGCGACGCCCTGCAGCGCCGAGTGGAAGCAGGCGGCATAGCCGGCGGCGAAGAGCTGCTCCGGATTGGCGCCGTTCCCCGATCCGCCCATCTCCGCGGGGATCGCCATGTCGAGGTCGAGGCGCCCGTCGCGGGTGACGACGTGGCCGTTGCGGCCCGCGCCGGTGGAGAGCGCCTCCGCGGTGTAGATGGCTTCCATGATGATGTTCCTTTCGAGAGGCGGTCAGTGGTCTTCGTGCGCGCCTGCGCTCTGCAGGCGGGCGGTCAGCCCGTGCAGGTCGTCGATGAGGCGCCGCAGCTGCGCGGCGTCCCGGATGCCGGCGAGCTCGGCGATGCTGGCGTGCACCGAGGAGAGCTCCGCACGCAGGGCTCGTCCTCGCGGCGTGAGGCGCACGGTGACGATCCGTTCGTCAGCCGTGCCGCGCTCCTTGGCGACGAGGCCGGCCTGTTCGAGGCGGCGGACGAGGGGGGAGAGCGTGCCGGAGTCGAGCTGCATCGCCTCTCCGAGCGATCGGATCGTCTGTTCGCCGTCGTTCCAGAGCACGGCGAGCACGAGGTACTGCGGATAGGTCAGCTGCCATGGCACTAGCAGCGCTCGGTACGCCTGCGTCGTGGCGCGGGACGCGGAGTAGAGGGAGAAGCACAGCATCTCGTCGGTCACGCTCATGACATCGATTGTGCACAACTCAGTTGTGCGTGTGCTGAGTGCCTGCCGCCACCGTCCTCGTCAGCGCGGACGGCGGAGCCTGCTCAGCGTCCACACGATGCCGGCGGCGAGCAGCAGTGTCGCGAGGAGACCGGCGACATGCAGCCACAGTGACAGCGCACCACGACTCGGCAGGAGGAATCCGTACGGCACCCAGCCATCCGTCACGCCGCGGACGAGTGTGACGATCAGCCAGAGGATCGGATAGGGCAGCACGATCCACAGGTATCGCCAGCGCAGCGGAGGCCGGTCGGCGACGAGCGTCCAATCCAGCAGCATCGTGAGGGGCAGCGCGACGTGCAGGATCGCGCTCACCCAAGGCGGCGCCGACCCCGTGCCCGGCACGAGCAGGTTGTAGATCACGCCGACCACGATCATGCAGGCCGTAGCGACACCGCGGGCGTAGATGATCCAGAGCGGTGTACGACCGCCGAGTGTTCCCGAGGCGAGCAGGACAACCGCGCTGAGAAGCGCCGTGAGATTCGTGAAGTATCCGAAGTAGTCGAAAAGACTTCCGTCGCCCGCGGCGATCCGAAGTGCATAGGCATAGCAGAGCACTCCCAGCGCGATCACGCCGATCGACAGTCGCAGCAGTGCGACGCGGTCGATGCCAGGGGCTGGTTGCGTGCGCACCCGATCAGAGTACGGTGCCGCTTCCGGGGCGAGGCATCCGACCATCGCATCCCGACGGCGTCCGACGCGCCCGGGCAGCTCGGCGGTGTTCTCGGAGCCGTCCCTCCAGGTGATATCGTCGTTCGGTACGCCTCCGTAGCTCAGTGGATAGAGCGCCGGTTTCCGGTACCGTAGGTCGCAGGTTCGACTCCTGTCGGGGGCACGATCGCATGGAGAGCCGCTCGTTTCGAGCGGCTCTCCATGTCTTCGAGGGCGATCCGTCTCCAGGGGGAGGCTTATCGGCAAGAACGTGTGGATGGGTTCGGGTGTGTCATGCGCGTCCTGCCCATCCTGAGCGGGTCCAGAGGCCTTCGGTCGGGTCGAGTCCGGTGTCGTAGAGAGCCGGACGGGGGCGCTCCT
>NZ_BAAGWV010000003.1:0-678694 GCF_054780175.1 Microbacterium tumbae | reverse complement strand
CCAACCAAAAAGGCTGAGACGAGGTTATTTGGCATTTGACAAGTGCACGCTGTTGAGTTCTCAAGGATCGGACGCACCCACGACCCAGCCATCACAACCAGGCCCGCAAGGCAACTTCTCAATCTTACCTCGCCGCATCCGATTGTCAAACCGACGCGCCGGGCGAACCGAGGCGCGATCTGCGGACCGCAAGGCTTCCCGCCACGAGCCTCGGACCGAAGTCATCCGCTCGTCTTGGGAGGTGGTCCACCACTTGAGGGGAGCTGACCTGCTGGTCTCGCTCAACCCTGTGGGGCGAACAGGTAATAACTTACGCAGGGTCGCGGCCCTCCGGCAAATCAGCGCGGCATCCCGGGCGTGTCGCCCGTTCCTGCCTCTGTTCCCCCGGAGGCCTCCGTCCTACGATCACGGTATGCAGGCTCTCTCCTCCCGGCTGTCGGTCGGCGATCTCGCCCTCGCCAGCGTCCACGCCGTGTGCGTCGCGGCACGACACCCGCGCATCGACGCCGCACTGCTCGATCCCGATCGGATCGCAGCCGCCTATCGCAGCGACCGGTACCTGCTCGTCGACGGCGAGCGGCCCGATGTCTGGGCGGGTCTGTCCGGGTTCTGGAGCACCGGCGACGGCTGGATACGGACCCACGGGAACTATCCGCATCATGCGCGTGCGCTGCGACGGGCGATGAACCTCGCCTCGGAGGACGGGGCGTACGAGCTCCGCGCGGAGCTCCTCGGCCGCGCGAGCGAAGAGGTCGTGCAGGCCGTCACCGCGGCAGGCGGCCTCGCCGTCGCCGTCCGGCGAGAGGAGCCCGCCGTCGACGCGGCTTTGAGGCTCACGCCGCTCGTCGAGACGCACCGCATCGGCGACGCCGCTCCCCGCGCATATCCGCAGGGGCCGGATCCCCTGTCGGGCATCCGCGTGCTCGACCTCACCAGGGTCATCGCCGGTCCGGTGTGCACCCGCACCCTCGCCCTCCTCGGCGCGGATGTGCTGCGCATCGATCCGCCGGGCCTTCCCGAGTCCGAGTGGCAGCATCTCGACACCGGGCACGGCAAGCGCAGCGCGGTCTCGGACACGCGCTCCGAACAGTTCGCCGAGCTGCTCGGACACGCGGATGTCGTCGTGCTGGGCTATCGCCCCGCGGCACTCGATCGGCGCGGTCTCTCCCCCGAGGCGATCTCCGAGCGGCATCCGGGGATCGTCGTCGCGCAGCTCTGCGCATGGGGATTCGACCAGCCGGATCGACGAGGATTCGACAGCCTCGTCCAAGCCGAATCCGGCATCGCGATGATCGAGTCCTCCGACGGAGAGCTCCCGGGCGCGCTTCCGGCGCAGGCGCTCGACCATTCCGCCGGCTATCTCCTCGCCGCCGCCGTGATCAGCGCCCTCCGCCGACGATCCGTGAGCGGGGGATCATGGCTCGCGCGCACATCCCTCCGCCGTGTCGCCGCTGAACTGCTCGGGATGCCGCGGCGCGCAGAGCCCCAGGAAGCACACGAGATCGACGTCTCCGCGCACACGCAGAGCTTCGAGGTCGGCGGACATCGCGTGACCACGGCGAGGTCCGCGATCCCCGGCTTCGAGTTCGCCCCGCCCCGTCCGTGGGGCCGCGACGCGCCGCACTGGTGATCGGCGCGCCGCGGTCAGCGGCGGCGCATGCCGATCACGACGCAGAGCACGACGGTCAGCGCGCCCCAGAGAGCGCAGGCCGGCGGCAGCACACGATAGGCCAGGTGCTGGACCGTGAACTCGGCCGTGAAGGGTCCGAGGATGAGAGCCCCCAGGACCCATGCGGCGATGAGGACGCCGGGCAGCGACACCCACCATGCGACGCGGACCCACCCCGGCAGGAGCCGTGAGACCGCTGCGCCCTCTACGCGCCTGCGCAGCCAGAGCAGCATCCAGATGCCGATGACGACCAGACCGAACGCACTCGAGCCGTACTGGAGCCACTTGAATCCCTGCAGCGGCCCCCACTGCTGCTCCAGCACGGGGAAGAGCTCGCTCCCCCACCGGCCCTCGTGCGTGAACAGATCCCACACGATGTGCGAGAGCACGCCCAGCATCAGTGAGACGACGAGCAGCAGGGAGAAGAACGGCCGCTGCCCGACGCCGATCGCGGCGGTCACCGCCGACCCGGCGCTCTGGTCCCACTCCGACGGCAGGCGGCGCGCCAGCCAGACCGGCGAGAGCTCTCGCGCCGCGGGACGCAGCAGGGCGCGCCAGATCAGGAACAGCCCGAGCGCGATGAACGTGGTCCACATGATGTTCGCGTCATCGTGGGTGAAGCCGTAGCCGAGTCCGATGCCCCGCACGAACAGAGGCAGATCGGGGGTCATCGCGCCGATCGCGATGGCTGCAGGGATCAGAGGCGTCCTGACGAACGGCAGGGCGACGACCGCATGGCTCGGCGTGAACGGCACGATCAGCCGATGAACAGTCCGGCGAGCGTCTTCTTGCCGCGACGCAGCACCGAGACTCCGCCAGGGAGCGTCCCCTCGACGACGGCCGCCTCGTCCTCGACGCGGACGCCGTCGAGCGTGACCCCGCCCTGGCCGATCGCGCGACGCGCTTCGGAGAGGCTTGAGACCAGGCCGGTCGCGACGAGCGCGTCCACGACCGGCGAACCGCTCGTCACCGTCGCGTTCGGCAGCTCTTCGAGCGCGGAGCGCAGCGTGACCGCGTCCAGCGAGGTCAGATCGCCCTGACCGAACAGCGCCTCGGATGCCGCGATGACCGCTGCGGCGGCGTCCGCACCGTGCACCGTCGCCACGACCTCGAGGGCGAGGCGCTTCTGGGCGGCGCGACGGAACGGCTCCGTCTCCACGAGCTGCGCGTACTCCTCGATCTCCGCCCTGGTGAGGAAGGTGAAGACCTTGAGCCGATCGATCACGTCGGCGTCGGTCGTCGACAGCCAGAACTGGTACATGCGGTACGGGCTGCACATCTCCGCGTCCAGCCAGATCGCGTTGCCCTCGCTCTTGCCGAATTTCGTGCCGTCGCTGTTCGTGATGAGCGGCGTCCCGATCGCGTGGGCGCTGACGCCTTCGGAGCGGCGGATCAGGTCGGTGCCGCTGGTGAGGTTCCCCCACTGGTCGCTTCCGCCGGTCTGCAGCACGCAGTCGTAGCTGCGGTAGAGCTCCAGGAAGTCCATGCCCTGCAGGATCTGGTAGCTGAACTCGGTGTAGCTGATGCCCTCGTCCGAGTTCAGGCGCGCGGCGACGGCATCCTTCTTCAGCATGGTGCCGACGCGGTAGTGCTTTCCGATGTCCCGCAGGAAGTCGATGGCCGACATCGGCGCGGTCCAGTCGAGGTTGTTCACGATCCTGGCGGCGTTGTCGCCCTCGAAGCTCAGGTAGCGCTCGACCTGCGCGCGCAGGCGCCCGACCCATTCGGCGACGGTCTCGCGCGTGTTCAGCGTGCGCTCCGCGGTCGGCCGGGGGTCGCCGATGAGGCCGGTGGATCCGCCGACGAGGCCGAGCGGACGATGACCGGCCAGCTGGAGACGACGCAGGAGCAGCAGCTGCACGAGGTTGCCGAGGTGCAGGCTGGGCGCCGTCGGGTCGAACCCGCAGTAATACGTGATCGGGTCTCCGGCAAGAAGGGCGCGCAGCGCCTCCTGATCGGTGGACACGTGGACGAGGCCGCGCCAGACGATCTCATCCCACACGTTCTCGAACGTGGGATCGATCGCCTGCGGAGCAGTCGTCAGAGCGGTTTCAGACACGCGCTCCAGGCTATCAGCGCAGGGCATCCCTCCCGTTGCGCGCCGCCCTGATCGACCGCCCCGATCAGGAGTGCACGCCCCACCAGACGAGGAACGCAGATCCCAGCGCGATCACCCAGCTGACGAGGCTGCCGACCAGGAAGTACTCCGCACGCGCACCGGTCTCACCGTCTTTGGAGATCTCGGGGAAGCGCACGATGCCCTTGGCCGCCAGCATCGCCGCAAGGATCGGGTACGCGGCGGTGAGGGTGAGCATGAAGACGATCACGCGCTCGAGCGGCCCGATGAGGCGACCCCCCTTGAATCCACCGCGAGGCGGTGCAGGGCGGCTCTCGGTCTCGGTCTCGGTCTCGGTCTCGGTCTCCTGAGGCTTTCCGATCTCCTCCGGTGCTGCTGCGATGCCCGCGTCGTCCGGGCGCCAGGTGTGCTCTCCGGACAGCGCAGCGCGCACCACGAGGTTGCCGGATTCCAGGAGGAAGGCGACCACGCCGATCACGAGCACGGCGAGGTCGAAGGAGATCGGCCCGAACGGGGAGCCGAGATCCCAGGTGAGGCCGATGATGCCGGCATCCGGACGTTCGCCCACCGTCGCGACGGCCAGCGCCACGACGAGGGCGAGCACAACGGCGGGCCAGAAGCCGAGCCTCGATTCCCGTTCGCGCGGCATGGCCCACACCCATGCGGCGCCGACGGCGATCGCCAGGATCATGGGCAGGAGGGCGTCGGAGACGCTGCCGAGCACGAGGAGGACGATGAGGGTCACGAGGTACCCGATCCATCGCCGCGGCACGAACTGCCGCACGAGGTCGACGGCGCCGACCGCGAGCAGGAGGAAACCCGCCAGGATCACGAGACCGCTCCCCTCAGCTGCGCTGCGCCTTCGATGAGGGCGGCGGCGCCCGCGCTGCGCAGCGACTTCGACACGCTCGGCTGCGAGATGCCCTCCGCCTCGGCGAGCTCGGCCTGCGAGACGCCGTTCAGACGTCCGTAGACGAGCCGGCGCTCTCGCTCGCTCATGGCGCCGACGAGCTCATCGCGCGCGAGCAGGTAGGCGTTGGATGCCGCGATCGTGGTCCGCATGACCTCATCCTGCCCCGGGGCTCCGACAATCCATGTGCGCATCCGCGGCAGGGTGCGCTGCTCCCTGCCGTGCACGGTCTCGATCGCGTCACGGGCCGCGTACCACCCTGGACCGTCCGAGAGCTCGCCGTGCACGGAGCCGATGGCGCGGATCCGTCCGATGCCGATCCCGAAGCGGAAGGATATCCCGTCCGGGAGGGCGAGCTGGAGCATCAGGAGCGAGACCAGCGCATCGCCCAGCCGCTCGTACACGCCCTGCTGCTCATCGCCCACGGTGGGCGTCAGCGGCTGCATCGCGAGGGGGAGATCCGCTTCCACGCGCGCGATGGTCTGGTCGAGCACCTTCTGCGCGGATGCCCGGTCGTCCAGCCTGCGGGAGCCGACGATGTCGGCGATCACGGCGATCACCATGTCATAACCATATCACGAATAACAGCTAATTATTCTTTAATGGGTTATATATTTCGATATATGCACCATCTATGCATGATGGCTTCCCTCGCTCGGGAAGCCGTCACAGGCCGAGGGCGTGCGCGGCGCTCTGCGCTCGCGCGACGAGCTCCGTGCGCTGCTCGGCGACCCGCACACCAGCGGTCCCTCCCGCGCCCGTGCGGGAGGCGACGGAGCCCTCGATCGACAGAACCTCGCGCACCTCGGGCGTCAGATGCGGCGACACCGACAGCAGCAGCTCGTCCGAGGCGTCCTCCAGGCCGATCCCCCGCTCCTCGCAGGCGCGGACCAGCGCGCCGGAGATCTCGTGGGCGTCGCGGAACGGCACACGGCGCTTGACCAGCCACTCGGCGACATCGGTCGCGAGCGAGAAGCCCTGCGGCGCCAGCTCGGCCATGCGCTCGGTGTCGAAGCGCATCGTGGCGATCATCCCGGCGAACGCCGGCAGGACGACCTCGAGCGTCTGCACGGAGTCGAAGACCGGCTCCTTGTCCTCCTGCAGATCGCGGTTGTACGCGAGCGGAAGCCCCTTGAGCGTCGCGAGCAGTCCCGAGAGGTTGCCGATGAGGCGTCCCGACTTGCCGCGGGTCAGCTCGGCGATGTCCGGGTTCTTCTTCTGCGGCATGATGCTGGAGCCGGTGGAGTAGCCGTCGTGCAGTGTGACGAAGCCGAACTCCCGGGTGTTCCAGAGGATGATCTCCTCGCTCAGGCGAGAGAGGTCGACGCCCGTCATCGCCGCGATGAACGCGAACTCCGCGACCACGTCGCGCGCGGACGTGCCGTCCAGCGAGTTCTCCGCCGGACGCTCGAGACCGAGCTCGGTCGCGACGAGGGCGGGGTCGAGACCGAGCGTGGAACCCGCCAGCGCTCCCCCGCCGTAGGGCGAGACGCCGGCGCGGCGGCGCCAGTCGACGAGGCGCTCCAGCTCCCGCACCAGCGGCCAGGCGTGCGCCTGGAGGTGATGGGCGAGCAGCACCGGCTGCGCATGCTGCAGATGCGTACGCCCAGGCAGGATCGCATCGGGGTGCGCCTCTGCCTGAGCGACGAGGGCGTCGATGACGCGCAGCAGGTCACGGGCGATGACCTTCGCGTGGTCGATGAGGTACATCCGCACGAGCGTGGCGATCTGGTCGTTGCGGCTGCGCCCCGCGCGCAGCCGTCCGCCGAGTTCAGGACCGAGCTCCGCGATGAGGGACTGCTCGAGGGCGCCGTGCACGTCCTCGTCGGTGGGCAGAGGCACGATCGTGCCGTCGGCGACCTTGCGCGCGACGACGTCCAGCCCCTTGTGCATCCGACGGGCCTCGTCGGGCTCCAGGTAGCCGGCCGCCTCGAGCGCCGTGGCGTGCGCGTGGGAGCCTGCGATGTCGTAGGGCGCGAGGATCCAGTCGAAGTGGGTGGAACGGCTGAGCTCCGCCAGCTCCGGCGACGGTCCGCTCGCGAATCGGGCGCCCCAGAGCGCGCCCTCGTTCGTGCCGTCCTGCTTCGCCTCGCTCATCCCTCCAGCCTAGCGATCCTCCGACCGCCTCCCGGCATCCGGACGCGTCGTCGAGACCCATGCGTCCGACGCGCCCCGCCGCGACGATGCTGTCAGAGGGGGCTCCGGCGGGCGGACGGGGTCTCGCCGTCGTGACGCTCGCCGGGCCCGAGGTCGCCGAGCCCGCGCGGCGCGGGGATGAGGAGCTTCGCCGTGCGATCCAGCGCCCACTCCAGAGGGCCGCGTCCGACGAGGAGGGCCCACGCCGTGCAGGCGACGACGGTTCCGATCGCGAGCGGCCAGAACGGCTCGAGTGCCCGGAATCCCTCGAGGTCGGACGCGCTGCCCAAGACCTCCAGCGCGATCACCGCCCAGACGACGATCTGCGCCGTGTACGCCGTCAGCGGCATCGCTCCCGTGGCCCGCAGCGGGAGCACGATGACCTTCAGCCAGCGGATGCGACAGGCCAGCAGGCACGCGCCGATGACGGCGATCGCGAAGCCGCCGCTCCCGACGACCTCGAGGAGCCCCTGGGAGTGCGGAACCGCCTGCCACACGGTCCAGAGATAGAGCGAGTCCGTCGGCAGCGGCACGATCGACAGCCCATAGCCGAGCGCCGCGAGCGCCGAGCCCGCGACCAGCATCCGGAGCTGCGTGGCCAAGAGCGTGACATCGGCGCGGGCGAGGCCGAGCCCGGCCAGCACGTACGCGATCCAGACGGTGAACGGATAGGCCCATCCCAGCGCGTCCGACAGCTCCAGCCCGAACGGGCCGTCCCACAGCGGCAGCTCCTCGATCAGGGGCTGGGCCAGTGCCATCACCACGCCGAGCCCGGCCGCGGCGGACAGGACGGACACCGCATCCCACCGTGCGAACGGCAGGGCGAGCAGGAACAGGATGCCGTAGGCGGGCAGGATCACGTACACCGGGACGCCGGTGAGGATGAGGAGGACGCCGAGGACCCAGAGAAGACCGGCGCGGACGGCGATCCGTCCCCTGGCGACACGCGCACGGCTCCCGTCGAGCGGTACGGGTCCGCCCGTGACGAGCCCGAGGGAGACGCCGGCGAGAGTCGCGAACAGGATCGACGAGCGGCCGTCGACGACGGAGCTCCACGTCCCGGGGTCCGCCCAGTCCCAGTGGTCGGACGTCACGAGCAGGTGCGCGGCGAACATCCCGATCACGGCCAGCCCGCGCGCCAGATCGATGCCGGCGACGCGGGCGGGGCCGTTCAGACGGTCCCGGTTCGCCGCGAGCCGGCCTCGACCCGCAGCGGCCTTCGACGAGGAGCTCATGGGCCGGCCAGGGGACTCGTGCGCACCGTGGGCTCAGCCCTGACGCAGCAGCCAGACCAGGAGCGCCTTCTGGGCGTGCAGGCGGTTCTCCGCCTCGTCCCAGACCACGCTCCGCGGGCCGTCGATGACCTCGGAGTCGACCTCGTACCCGCGATCGGCAGGCAGGCAGTGGATGAAGATCGCCTCGGGATCGGCGATGCTCATCGTCTCGCCCGTGACCTTGTAGCCGCCGAGGTCGCGGATGCGCGCGAGCTTCTCCTCCTCCTTGCCCATCGACACCCAGGTGTCCGTGACGACCACGTCGGCTCCGGCCGCGGCCTCGACGGGATCGGTGTAGAGGGTGATCGATCCGCCGGTCTCCGCAGCGCGGCGATCGGCCGCCTCGACCACATCGGCTCGAGGCGCGTAGTCGGTCGGCGATGCGATGCGCACGTGCATGCCCGCCGTGACGCCGGCGAGCGCATAGGAATGCGCCATGTTGCTGCGCCCGTCGCCGAAGAACGTGAGCGTCAGACCCTTGAGCTCGCCCTTGTGCTCGCGGATCGTGAGCAGGTCTGCGAGCAGCTGGCAGGGGTGGAAGTCGTCCGAGAGCGCGTTGACGACGGGCACGCGGGTGCCGGCTGCCATCTCCTCCAGGCCCGACTGGGCATAGGTGCGCCACACGATCGCGGCCACCTGGCGCTCCAGCACCCTGGCCGTGTCGCTCGGCGTCTCCTTTCCGCCGAGCTGACTGCTCGCCGTGGAGATGATCAGCGGCGAGCCGCCGAGATCGGCGATCCCCACGGCGAAGGAGACGCGCGTGCGCGTGGAGGACTTGTCGAAGATCACCGCGACCGTCTGGGGCCCTGCGAGGGACTTGTCGGCCCAGCGGTCCTTCTTCAGCTCGACGGCGAGGTCGAGGATCTCGGCCTGCTCGGCAGGGCTCAGGTCGTCATCGCGCAGCAGGTGGCGGGTCACTTCGTCTCCTCCTCGCCGCTCGGTGCGGCGTATGCGGGAACCATCTCGGTCTGGGATACCGCCTGCCCCTGCCGCACATCGGCGAGGGCTGCGGCGAAGAGGGTCTCGAACTCCTCGATCTCGGCGTCGCCGATCGTGAGGGCTGGGGCGATGCGGATGGTGTCGGGGCTGGCGGCGTTCACGATGAGGCCGCGCTCCTGAGCGGCGGCCACGACGGAGCCGGCCACCGGCGCGCCGAGGGCGACGCCGATCAGCAGTCCCCTGCCGCGCACGCCGGTGACGAGCGGCGAGGCGATCCGCTCGATCGCGGACCGGAGCTGGACGCCGCGCTCCGCGGCGTTCTGCACGAGCCCGGCGCTCTCGATCTCCCCGAGGACGGCGTTGGCCACAGCGGTTCCGAGCGGGTTCCCGCCGAAGGTCGAGCCGTGCGAGCCAGGCGTGAACAGCGAGCTCGCCGCGCCGAACGTCACGAGCGCGCCGATCGGGAAGCCTCCGCCGATGCCCTTGGCGAGCGTGATCGCGTCGGGGATGATGCCCTCGTGGCTGTAGCCGAACCAGGCGCCGGTGCGGCCCGCGCCGGTCTGGATCTCGTCGACGATCAGGAGCGCGCCGTGCTGCAGGGTCAGCGCCCTGGCGGCGGCGAGATACCCCTCGGGAAGCTCGACGACGCCGGCCTCGCCCTGGATCGGCTCCACGATGACGGCGGCGACCCGATCGTCCAGAGCTACCTCGAGGGCCTCGACCGTCGCAGGGATGTGCTCGACGCCCGCGGGCATCGGCTCGAAGGGCGCGCGCATGCTCGCCTTGGCGGTCATCGCCAGGGAGCCCATCGTCCGTCCGTGGAAGCCGTTCTCCAGCGCGATGATCCGCGGCCGGTCCGCTCCGCCGTGCAGGCGCGCGAGCTTGAACGCCGCCTCATTGGCCTCCGCGCCGGAGTTGGAGAAGTACACCCGCCCGTCGATGCCCGCGCCCGCGAGGCGCTTCAGCCGGGCGGCGAGCTCCAGCTGGGGCGGTGTCGCGAAGTAGTTCGAGACGTGCGCGAGTGTCGCGGCCTGCGCCGCGACGGCCTCCACGAAGACCGGATGCGCGTGGCCGAGCGAGGTCACGGCGATGCCGGCGAGGAAATCCAGGTAGCGCTTGCCGTCGCCGTCCCACAGGTACGAGCCCTCGCCGCGGGTCAGCAGCGCCAGCCTCGGCCCCGCATTGAGCACCAGATCGCGCGCGGCGTCCTCCTGCCAGACGGTCATGCCTTCGTCCTCTCTCCCCGGACCACTTCGGTTCCGATTCCCTTGCTGGTGAACAGTTCGACGAGCACCGAGTGCGGCACGCGTCCGTCGATGATGGCCGCCGCGTCCACGCCGCCCTCGACGGCGTCCAGGCAGGCGCGCATCTTCGGGATCATGCCCGACTCGAGTCCGGGCAGCATCTCGACGAGGTCTCCGGAGGTGAGATGCGAGACGAGGGAGTCGCGGTTCGGCCAGTCCGCGTAGAGACCCGGCACGTCCGTCAGGATCACGAGCTTGCGCGCACCGAGCGCGATGGCGAGAGCGGATGCCGCGGCGTCGGCGTTCACGTTCAGCGACTGACCTGAGTGATCGAGGTCCGGCGCGATGGACGACACCACGGGCACGCGCCCTGCGGCGAGATGATCGAGCACCGGCGTCGGGTCGACCTTGACGACGTCGCCCACCCTGCCGAGATCGATCTCCTCGCCGTCGATGACGACGCCGCGACGGCGCCCGCCGAAGAGGCCTGCGTCCTCGCCGCTGAGACCTGTGGCGATCGGGCCGTGCGAGTTGATCTTCGACACCAGCTGCGGGTTCACCTGGCCCGTGAGGACCATGCGGACGACGCTGATCGCCTCGGTGTTGGTGACGCGGTAGCCGCCCTTGAACTCGCTGGGGATCTCCAGCCGGTCGAGCATGTTCGAGATCTGCGGTCCGCCGCCGTGCACCACGACCGGCTGCACTCCGACATAGCGGAGATACGCGATGTCCTGCGCGAAGGCATCCTGCAGCTCGTCGGAGACCATGGCGTTGCCGCCGTACTTCACGACGACGATCTGGTCGCGGAATCGCTTCAGCCACGGCAGTGACTCGATGAGCGTCTCGGCCTTGACGGCCGCGACGTCCGGCGTGGTGTCCTGGATGTCGGTCATGAGGCGTATGCGCTGTTCTCGTGGACGTAGTCGTGCGTCAGGTCGTTGGTGAGGATCGTCGCCTCGGCTTCGCCGACCTTGAGGTCGATGAGCAGATCGGTGGCGCGGGGCGTCAGGTCGACCTCCTCGCGCGGGCGATCGGGGCCGCCTGCGGAGCAGACGCGCACGCCGTTCATCCAGACGTCCACGTCGTAAGGGTCGAAGGCGGCGCTCGTCGTGCCGATCGCGGCGAGCACGCGCCCCCAGTTCGGGTCGTTGCCGAAGATCGCGGCCTTGAAGAGGTTGTTGCGAGCGACGGAGCGGCCGACCTCGACGGCATCCTGCTCGCTCGCGGCGTTCACGACGCGGATGGTGATGTCGTGGCTCGCGCCCTCGGCGTCGCCCTGGAGCTGGACGGCGAGATGCTGGCACAGCTCGCGCAGCGCGTCCGCGAAGGCCTCGAGATCCGGCTTGACGCCGCTGGCGCCGTTGGCCAGGAGCGTGACCTGGTCGTTGGTGGACATGCAGCCGTCGGAGTCGAGCCGGTCGAAGGTGGTCCCGGTCGCCCTGCGCAGCGCGTCGTCCGCCTCGAGAGCCTCGAGATCGGCGTCGGTGGTGATGACGACCAGCATGGTTGCGAGCCCGGGCGCGAGCATCCCCGCTCCCTTCGCCATGCCGCCGATCGTCCAGCCGTCGCGCGAGACGACAGCCGTCTTGGCCACGGTGTCGGTGGTCATGATCGCCTGGGCGGCGAGCGCGCCGCCCTCGGCGGAGAGCTCCGCGATCGCCTGTTCGGTTCCCGCGAGCACCTTGGCGCGGAAGACCTCGTCACCCGTGCCGATCAGGCCCGTGGAGCAGACGAGGACGTCGCCCGCGCTCACGCCGAGGAGCTCCGCCGCCTTCTCCGCGGTCTGGTGCGCGGTCTGGAAGCCGAAGCTGCCGGTGAAGCAGTTCGCCCCGCCGGAGTTGAGCACGACGGCCTCGACGGTGCGATCGGCGATCACCTGCTGCGACCAGATGATCGGGTTGGCCTTGGCGCGGTTGCTCGTGAACACGGCGGCGCCGACCTTGCGCGGGCCGCGGTTCACGACGAGGGCTACGTCGGGCTTGCCGGTGGACTTGAGGCCGGCGACGACTCCGGCCGCCTCGAAGCCTGCGGGGGCGGTGACGCTCACGGGGCGACTCCGTTCACGGTGAGGGCGCGGTCCTCGGCGAGGCCCAGCGCGATGTTCATGGACTGGATGGCAGCGCCGGCGGTGCCCTTGACGAGATTGTCGACCGCGGTGACGATCGTGACGCGGTTCGCGGGCCGGTCGATCGCCAGGCCGATGAGCGCGGTGTTGGCTCCGAGGACGTCGGCGGTGCGCGGGAACCGCCCCTCCGGCAGCAGCTGCACGAAGGTCTCGTCCCCGTAGGCGCTCTGCCATGCATCTCTGATCTCGGCGTCGGAGGTCCCCGCGACGATCGGCGCCGTCGACGTGGCGAGGATGCCGCGGGACATCGGGACGATAACCGGGGTGAAGGAGATGCGGGGGTCGGCGGCTCCGGCGTCCCGCAGCGCCTGCTGGATCTCGGGGATGTGCCGGTGGGTGCCGCCGACGGCGTAGGGGTTGGCGGTGCCGAGGACCTCGCTCGCGAGGAGGTTCGTCTTCAGGCTCCTGCCCGCCCCCGAGGGGCCGACCGCGAGCACGCTGACGACGTCGCCCGGATCGATGACGCCCGCGGCGACGCCCGGAGCGAGGCTCAGGCTGACCGTGGAGGCGTTGCAGCCGGGGGCGGCGATGCGGGTCGCGCCGCGCAGGCGCTCGCGCTGCTTCGACCCGCCGACGAGGAGTTCGGGCACGCCGTACGTCCACGGCTCGTGGAAGGCGCCGCCGTAGAAGGCATCCCAGGACGCCTTCGAGGTGAGGCGATGGTCGGCTCCGGCGTCGATCACGAGGGGCACGCCCCCGAGGGCGTCGGTGTACTGGCCGGACTGGCCGTGCGGAAGGGCGAGGAACACGATGTCGTGCCCCGCGAGGATCTCAGGGGTCGTCTCCTGCAGCTCCAGGTGCGCGAGAGAGCGCAGATGCGGCTGGTGCTGGACGAGCGGCTGACCCGCGTTGGAGTGCGCGGTGACGGTGCGGATCTCGATGTCCGGGTGGCCGGCGAGCAGGCGCAGGATCTCGCCGCCTGCATAGCCGGATGCGCCGGAGACGGCGACGGTATACGTCATGGTTCTACCTTAACGGTCGGCTCCTCGGGTCCTCGATGCACGACGGCACGAGCCCGAGCTGGTCGGAGGGGCCGGGGCGGCGACGCCGGCGCTCGACCGCCGTGCGAGAGGCAGGCGGGAGTGCGGGGTCGCCTAGAGTCGGCGGCCGCCGCGGCGTCGGCGCACGACGAGGACGCTCGGAGCGAGCGTCGAGGAAGCGCGGAGAGCCGAAGCCATGCCTGGACGATAGCGCGAGTGCGGATGCGTGTGCAAATCCGGATCGTCACGCCCCGGCGTCCCGCCTCAGGACGGAGCGTCCCGCTCGGCGAGCGGCACGGCGAAGAAGTCCCTCTCCAGCGCGCTCGAACGCTCGAAGGCGCGGAACATGCGGTCGCGCTGATCCCCGGATGCCCTGGACGCCGCACCGGCGACGTACTCGATCGCCTGCTCCGTCGCCAGCTCGAACGCCGGATCGGCGTAGGTCGTGAGCCAGGAGGCGTAGGGATGCCGGAGGTCCCGCGCGTAGGCCCCGAACTCCCCCGCGTGCAGGCGCCGCCCGAGATCCGTGTACAGCCAGAAGCACGGCAGCAGTGCGGCGATGAGCTCGGCGTAGTCCCCGCCGAACGCCGCGGAGCGCAGATGATCGAGATACGCGGTCGTGACCGTCGACGGCGGCGCGGCGAAGGTGCGCTCGCCGATGCCGCTCTCCGGAGTCAGCCACGTCGCGTGCAGTTCGAGCTCTCCGACGATGGAGCCGTGGGCCGAGTTCGCCCAGAACGCCTGTTCCGCAGACGTCGGGGCGAGGCGCGCCGCCTCGGCGAGGACCCGCGCGTACTCGCGGAGATAGAGCGCGTCCTGGCCGAGGTAGAACAGGAACGGCTCACGTCCGAGTGTGCCGTCCGCGAGCATCCGGATGAAGGGCAGCGCGTCGATCGCGGAGCGGATGCCGGAGATGCGCTGCCACCATTGGGCGGTGATCTCGTCCGGGGAGGGCCGGGTGTCGAGCCCTCCCCGAGACCAGAGGCCCGCGAAGTGGCTGACCGGTCCGTGGCCGCGGCCGACCTGCAGCCGCGTGCTCTGCACGAGCGACTCGCGCAGCCAGGCCCGCGCCGAGCTCACCGCCTCCACCGGATCCAGCCCGCGTGCGAGCAGGGTCGCGATCGCCGAGGACAGCGAGCAGCCGGTGCCGTGCGTGTTGCGGGTGGCGATGCGCGTGCCGGAGAACTCCTGGACGAGACCCGCTCCCGCATCGACGAGAGCATCCGGCGCGTCTTCCCCTGTGAGGTGTCCGCCCTTGACCAGCACGGCGGCGCCGATGTCGGCGGAGAGGCCCCTGGCGACGGCGAGCGCTTCCGCCCAGCTCTCGACGCGACGCCCGCTGAGCACCCCGAGCTCGGAGAGGTTCGGCGTGACCAGGTGCGCCTGCCGCAGGAGTGCGCGCAGAGCGTCCTCGGCATCCTGATCGAGCAGGCGGTCGCCGCTCGTGGCGACCATGACGGGGTCCACGACGACGACGGGCGGCCGGACGGCCTCGAGCCAGGCGCCCACTGCCCGGATCACGTCGGCGTTCGCCAGCATCCCGATCTTCACGGCGTCGATGCCGATGTCGTCCGAGAGCGCGTCCAGCTGCGCGGTCAGGAAAGCGGCCGGCGGCACGTGGACGTCCCGCACTCCTTGCGTGTTCTGGACCGTGAGCGCGGTGACCGCGGCCATGCCGTAGCCGCCGTTCGCCGCGATCGACTTGAGATCGGCCTGGATCCCCGCGCCGCCGGAGGGATCGCTGCCGGCGATGCTGAGCACCCGAGGCACGGCGCCTGCGCGCCAGCGCCGGAGGAACTCGCCCGCCTGAGCCGCCGGATCGTCCGCGGCGCAGAGCGCCGAGACGACCGCGATGCCCGCCGCACCGGCATCCCGGAGCTGTTCGACGTCGTCGATCCCGATCCCGCCGATCGCGACACAGGGCAGAGGGCTGTCCGCCGCGAAGGCGCGGAAGCCGTCGATCCCGAGCGGCGCAGGATGGTCGGGCTTCGTGCTGGTGGGACGGATCACGCCGACGCCGAGATAGTCGACCGTGCCGGATGGCAGCGCGCGGATCGCTGCGAGATGCTCCGGGGTGTTCGCCGTGAGGCCGATGAGGGCATCGGGGCCGAGCACCTCCCTGGCCCGCAGGACCGAGGCGTCTCCCTGGCCGAGGTGCACGCCGTCCACGCGGGCGCCCCGAGCGCGTGCTGCGAGAGCCGCATCGAGGCGATCGTCGACCACGAGCAGGGCGCGGCCGTCGATCACCCGCGAGAGCTCGACGAGCTGCCGGACGGTCTCGGCATCCGTCGCGGATTTGTCGCGCAGCTGGACGATGCCCACGCCCCCGTCGACCGCCTGGCGCACCGTCTCGACGACGCCGCGGTCGCCGCAGAGCGAGGGGTCGGTGACGAGGTACAGCGAGAGATCGGCGATCATCGCGCCACGACCTCGACGCGAGCGCGGGCGGCGAGCTCGCCCGGTTGGACGGCGGCGAGCGCGTCGAGCAGCGCGACGGCGAAGCTGCCTGGTCCCGCCGCACCGGACGCGGCCCGTTCCGCGGCGATCGTGTACACGAGGCTCGCGGAGGCGACGGCGATGATCGGGGCGGACCCGGTGCCGCGCGCGACTCCGAGGAAGGCGGCCATCACGGCGCCGAGGGCGCATCCTCCGCCGGTGACGCGCGTGAGGAGCTCGTCGCCGTTGGCGATCCGGAACGTCCGGTCGCCATCGGTGATGAGGTCGACGGGGCCCGAGACCGCGACGACGCTGCCGTGCCGCTCCGCGAGCGCGAGGGCGGCGGACGCGGCCGCATCCGTGCTGTCGGTGGCATCGACGCCGCGGCCGCCCGTGCTGAGCCCTGCCAGCGCGAGGATCTCGGAGGCGTTGCCCCGGATGGCCGTCGGGCGGCGCTCCGCGAGCTGATGCGCGAGAGCCGTCCGCACGGGGAGCGCGCCGATCGCGACAGGGTCGAGCACCCAGGGGGTGCCGGACGCCGCCGCTCCGACGGCCGCTTCGAGGCTCGCCGCACGCTGCTCGGGCGTCGGCGTGCCGAGGTTCACGAGCACACCGGATGCGACGCCGGCGAACAGCTCGGACTCGCCGGCGATGTCGACCATCGCAGGGGCGGCGCCGAGCGCGAGCAGCACGTTGGCCGTGAACCCTGTGACCACCGCGTTGGTGATGCAGTGCGTCAGAGGCGGGGCCTCCCGCAGCGTCTGCAGCAGGATCGCGGCCTCGCCCGCGAGGTCGGTTCCGGACAATGGACGCAGACGATCGCTCATTGCGACATCCCTTCGCTAGTACGAACTAGATCAGGTTCGACGGGTGTGATCTCAGCCGCGGATGCGGCACCCCGTGTCACTCGCTGGAAGTCTAGCGGGCCTGTGCCGGACATTCCGTTCGGGCTCTCGGGCGCTCAGGCGTCGATCGCCGTGAGCAGGGCGAGCTCCTCCTCCCGCGTCAGCCCAGAACGACGGGGCCGGCCGACGCCGCGCGAGCGCTCGTCGAGGAGCACGCGGGAGATCGTTTCGGCGAGAGGACGCAGCGGACCTCCGGCCGCCCGGTAGGCGGTGCTGCTCCGGCGGGCGAAGCCCGGCATGTCGGCCGGCAGCCAGAGGGGCAGCGAGCGCTCGCCCATCCAGTGCTGCACCCCGCGCTCCTCCAGCCAGGCGTCGCCGGCCTCGACGATCCGGCCGGTGTGCTCCGCGGCGGACCGGAAGGCGTCGATCACCGCGCCGAACGGGTGCGGGTCTCCGACGGCGTCCACGATGCCGTGCCCGCGGTCTCGGACGACGAACTCGGCGAGATCGTCGACGTCGACGACCTGCGCCCAGCGCTCTCGACGCGTCGGAGTCAGGACGGCGCCGCCTCCGGAGCGGGCGAAGGCCGCGCCCCAGTAGCCGAAGCGGTCGCTCGGGTCGCCGGGGCCTGCGATGAGACCGGGACGCACGATCCTCGCGCGCGACCCCAGCCCGGCGACAGCCTGCTCCGCCGCGACCTTCTGCCCGGCGTAGTCGTCCTCGTCGTCGCGTGCCGCCGGATGCAGCGAGGCGGACTCGTCGGCGCCGATCGCGGTGTCGTCGGCATACACGGAGACGGACGAGACGTACGTCCAGCGCGCGCTGCGCTCCCCCAGCATCCGGATGCCGTCGCGCACATGCCCGGCCAGGGAGGAGACGTCGACGACCTCGTCCCAGTCCCGCCGCAGCGCGTCGTAGACGGCCTGGTCGTCCCGATCTCCGAGGACGAGCTCGACGCCGTCCGGCGCCGTCCGACCGCCTCTCGCGAGACACGTCACGCGGGCGCCGGCATCCGCCCAGCGCTGCGCGATGCGCCGGGAGAGCCAGCCCGTTCCTCCGAGGACCAGCACATCTGTCATGGCCCCATGTCATCACGCCGCCGGCGAGGAGGGGAAGGGCTTCCGCCCAGAGCGGAGACGACGTCCTCCGCACGCGGGGTTCAGCCGCGGTCGCGCGCCCAGGAGAGCACGATCACCCGCGCGGCGGCCTCCGCCAGTCGTTCGGCGAAGACCCCGTCATCTGCGGCACGCGCGGCCAGCGCGTCGATGATCCTGCCTGCCGTCTCCGGCGTGGAGCCGGCGATCATGAGCACCAGGTCGGCGCCGGCCGCGATCGCGGCGACGGCGTTCTCGACCGGGTCGGCGTACGCGGCCTCTCCGGAGGAGGAGAGCATGCCGAGGTCGTCGGTGACGGCCACACCCTCGAAGCCCAGTTCGTCGCGCAGGATGCCGTACCACTCCGGCGACAGCGACGCCGGAAGATCGGATACGGCCGTGAACCGCAGATGCCCCATCATGACGAGCTCCGCGCCCGCGTCGATGCCCGCCTGGAACGGTACCGCGTCGAAGGAGCGCCATTCGGCCAGGCTCATGCCCGTCGTCGGGATCGCGCTGTGCGAGTCGCCCTCCGCCGCCCCATGGCCGGGGAAGTGCTTGAGCGTCGACGCCACGAGACCGTCCTCGCTTCCGACGATCGCGGCCACCCGGTCGGCCACCGACTGAGGATCGGTCCCGTAGGAGCGCCGGAAGATGAAGGATCCGTCCGAGCGGGGAACATCGGCGACGACGCCGAAGTTGACGTCGACGCCCGCATCGGCGAGAAGCCGGGCACGATCCGTGAAGGCCGTCCTCGCCTGCGCGACGTCCTCGTCCTTGAGCTGCCTGGCCGAGGGGAGGTCGTCCCACGGCATCCGCTTGACGTCGCCGCCCTCCTGATCGATAGCGATCAGCGCATCCGCGGACGCCGCATGCACCTCGTCGGTCAGTGCGCGCAATCCCTCAGGCGCACCGGGGACGTTGCCGCCCATGAGGATCAGCCCCCGCGGACCGCTCGCGACGTACTCCGCGAGAGAAGCGGCATCCGATCCGCCGATCGTTCCCATGACGACCATCGCCGCCTGCTCGCGCACGGGCGTCAGCGCCGCCTGCACGGCGGCGAGCCCGCGGATCGAGGGAGGTGTCGGTGTCAGCGTCGCGGTCGGCGTCGGCATCGGCATCGGCGTCCCGGATGTCTCGACGCCCGCGGGTTCGCCCGACGGGGCGCATCCCGAGACGCCGATGACCAGCGCCAGGAGCGTCGCCGCGATCGCACGACTCTTCACCCCGTCAAGGCTACACAGCGCTCATCGACGTTCGCCCGCCCCCGTCTGCAGGAAGAGCAGGATGGCCCGCACCCGGCGGTTCTCCTCCTGCGGCCGCAGTCCAAGCCCGCTGAAGATGTTCCCGACATGCTTGCGCACGGCGGCGTCGCTGAGGAACAGCCGGCCCGCGATCTCCGTGTTCGAGAGGCCGTCCGCCATCAGCGCCAGGACCTCCCGCTCCCGCCCGGTGAGCGCGTCGAGCGGACGCGACGCATCCGTCCGCAGCAGGTGCCTCGTCACCTCCGGGTCGATGACCGTCCCGCCGCCGGCCACGACGCGGAGCGCGCGATCGAAGTCCGCGATGCGGTTCACCCGTTCCTTGAGGAGGTAGCCGACCGCGCCATCGGGGAGCAGGAGCAGCTCTCTGGCATAGCGGTCGGCGACGTACTGGGACAGGGCGAGGACGGGCTGCTGCGGATGTCGGGCGCGGATCCGCAGCGCGGCCCTCAGGCCGTCGTCGGTGCCGTCCGGCGGCATCCGCACGTCGGTGAGCACGAGATCGGGCTCCTCTGCGAGACCGTCGTAGACCTCGAGCAGGCTGCGCGCATCGGATGCCGTGGCCGCCACCTCATGGCCGAGGCGCTCCAGCAGCGCCGAGAGGGCCTCCCGGAGCAGCGCGGAGTCATCCGCGAGGAGAATGCGCATCGAAGCCCCTCCCCTCCGCGGTGACGGGCAGCTCCATCCGCAGGATGGTCGGCCCGCCCTGCGGGCTCGTGACGAGGAGGCTCCCACCGAGCGCCTCGGCACGACCGGCCAGGCCCGACAGCCCCGAGCCCGCTTCCGGATCGGCGCCGCCGTGGCCGTCGTCCTGCGCGGAGACGACGGCCATGTCGCCGGCGACGCCGAGCGTGACGGACACCCGGGTGGCGGTCGTGTGCTTGGCGGCGTTCGTGATCGCCTCGCAGGCGAGGAAGTACGCGGCGGCCTCCGATGCCGGGGAGAGGCGAGGGAAGCCCTCATCCCGGATCTGCAGGGGGACGGCGCTGCGTCCCGCCAGCTCCTCCAGGGCGCTGCGCACGCCGTGATCGCCGAGGACGGCGGGGTGGATGCCGCGCACGGTCTCGCGCAGGGCGGCGAGCGCGCGCTCGGTCTGATCCTGCGCCGCTTCGAGGGCGGTACGCGCCGACGTCTCGTCGCCGTGGGCGAGCTCGAGCTCCAGGATGCCGAGTCGCGCCGCGATGCCGACGAGCTCCTGCTGCACGCCGTCGTGGAGGTCGCGCTCGATGCGGCGGCGCTCGCTCTCGTGCGCCGTGACGATCGCCGCGCGGGATCGAGTCAGCTGGGCGACCCTCTTGTCGATCTCCGCCGTTCGCGGGGCGATCAGCCAGCCGATGACGGCGACGTGCACCGCGGACAGCGCCGCGTTGAGGTAGCCGAACATCGCGAGGGCGACAGGGAGCAGGAGAAGCGGATGCCACCAGTTCTCGGCGGTGGCGGTGTATCTCACGTCGAAGAACAGCGTCACCTCGGAGGGCGGCGCGGTGCGGCCCGCGATCGCGAGCGCGACAGGGAGCGCTGCGGCGATCGCCTGGGCGAGCAGGAGCGCGAGCGAGAGCAGTCCGAGGATCAGGCCCAGCAGCAGCGCAGCGGTCTCGCGCCAGGTGGCAGGCTCCGTGAGCCGCACGTTCAGCCAGTTGCGCCGCTCCCCGGGCGGGACGCGGACATGACCGCTGGCGCGCCGCGGAGATCCGAGCATCCGCGCTCGTCGCCGCTCCAGCGCGGCGAGCGCGATCGCCCACAGCGGCAGCGCCACGAGCGTGACGGCGACGACCGGCAGGGTCGCGAGGAACAGGATGCCGCTGCCGATCACGTGGACGAGAGCGAGCCAGGGCCACCGTGAGACGAGGAACCGCCAGGGCGGCAGCACGAGTGCCTCACCGATGGATCTCGCGCGCATGCGCCCAGCCTACGAGGCGAGGCGGCGCAGACGGGCGCCGGCGGCCCAAGGGTAGCGCCAGCTCTACCGCGCAGCGGGCGCTCCGGCTCGTGCGCGTACGCTCGGTCGCCGGTGGACTGGAGCCATGAGCGATCCCTCCCCGCGCCGTGCGCCCGTCCTGTCCGCCCGCGGCCTGACCACGTCCTACCCGCCTGCCCCACCCGTGCTGCGCGGTGTGGACCTCGAGCTGCTCCCCGGCGAGATGCTGAGCATCGTCGGTCCGAGCGGCTCGGGCAAGTCCACGCTGCTCTACTGCCTCGCCGGCCTGGAACGCGCGGACGCGGGCGAGATCCTGCTCGACGACGTGCGGGTGGACCGCGCCTCGCACGCCCGTCTCGCGCGCCTGCGTCGCGACCGCATCGGCTTCGTCTTCCAGAGCTACAACCTCATCCCGTCGCTGACGGTCCGAGAGAACGTGTCCCTGCCCGCACGGCTCGCAGGGCGGCGCCCCGATCCGGATGCCGCCCTTCGGGCGGTCGGCCTCGCAGACCACGGCCGCAAGCGCCCGGGACATCTGTCCGGCGGGCAGCAGCAGCGTGTCGCGATCGCGCGCGTGCTCGCGGCTTCGCCGGCCGTGGTGTTCGCGGACGAGCCGACCGGAGCGCTCGACACGCAGACCGGAGCCGGCGTGCTCGATCTGCTGCGCGGCTATGCGGCGGGAGAGAAGAGCGTGGTGCTCGTCACCCACGACCTCGATGCGGCGGCACGCGCCGACCGCACCCTGGTCCTGCGGGACGGGAGGGTGGTGGCCCGCCTCGTGCGGCCGACGGCCGGCGAGCTCCTCGCGGCGCTCCACGGAGCCTCCGACCGCGACGGGGCGCGAGCGTGAAGGGACTGGTCCGCGCCGAGCTGCGCCGCGGCTGGGCGGCGTGGTCGGGGATCGTCCTCGTCTCGGCGGTGGCCTCCCTCACGTTCTGCGTCGCACTGAGCTTCCTCGAGACGGGTCTCGCGCAGGGCGGGGACTTCCTGGAGGGCTCCCTCAGCTTCCTGGTCGCGCTGCTCATGTTCGGCATCCCCAGCGGTGTCGTCGTCACCTCCGCCGTCGCGCGCCTCAGCGTCGATCTGCACAGGCCGGTCTACGCGCGCTGGCAGCTCGCCGGGGTCAGTCCGGCGCAGACCGCGCGCGTCGTGATGACGCAGCTCGCCCTCAGCGGACTCCTCGGCGGCGCCCTGGGGTTCGCGGCGGCGGTGCTCGTCGTTCCGCCGTTCGCGCAGGCCGTCTTCGCCGGGGACTCGACGGGGTGGGATCAGATCCGCTTCCTCGTCGGCCCGCTGACCGCCGGCATCGCGATACCCCTGACCGCGCTGAACGCCTGCGCGGGCGGGATGCGCGCCGCCCGCGCCGCGGCCAGGACGTCGCCCCTGGCCGTCCTTCGCGAGCCGGAGCCGGTGGAGAAGCGGATGCGCTGGTGGCGCTGGGGGATCCTGCTCGCCGTCTGCGGAGGTGCGGCCGCCGGGGTGTCCGGCATCCTGACCGCCGAGGAGCGCTCCGTCGTCACCGGGCAGCTCCCCCTGCTGCCCGTCTACCTCACCCTGGTCGTCGTAGCTGCAGGCCCCCTGCTCTACCCGGCGGTGATGCGCGCATGGACGGCGCTCATCCCGGCCGCGGCCTCGGCGTCCTGGTACCTCGCGCGGCATGAGGCCCGGTTCCACCTCAGCAGGAGCACGGCGTCCATCACCCCCCTGTTCGTCGGGGCGTCGCTGCTCGGCGGGCTGATGACGATGGCCGCGACGACGGGGGCGTCCATGGCGGCGAGCGGCGACGGCAGCAACTGGGAGCTGCAGATCGTGCAGGTCCTGCTACTCGTCGGAGGGCCCGTGCTGCTCGGAGCCGTCGGCGCGGCGGTGGTGATCTTCATGGGCAACGACATCCGCGGGTCGGAGCAGGCGCTCCTGCGCGCGAGCGGGGCGACGGACCGCGTCATCCTCGCATCGGCGATCTGGCAGGCGGTCATCCACGTGACGACCGCCGCTCTGCTGGCCTCCGCCGTCCTGGTCACGACGGCGTTCATCGCGGCAGCGGGGCTGTCGCGCTTCGTCCCGCCGGTGCCGGTGGTGGATGCCGGAGCGGCCGCCGTGCTCGCGGGGGTCGGACTCGCGCTCACGCTGGTCGCGACGGCGCTTCCGGCCGCAGCCCGGCTGCGGGAGTCCGTCGCTTCACGCCTGGCGGCCGCCTGAGATCGAAGGGCAGCGGCAGGAACGGCCACCGCACGAGGTCCGCCGGTACGGCGGGGCCGGCACGGAACTGCGTTTCGACTCGCTTTGCTCGCTCAACGAGCGGATGAGCTTGCTCGCTCGACGAGCGGATGAGCTTGCTCGCTCTCAACGAGCGGATGAGAAGGACGAGCGGAGGGGCCGCCGGCCACAAACGACGAGAGCCCGGCACGCGGCGGCCGGGCTCTCGATCGCGTGCGCGATCACTCGCGCAGCGTCGCTCCGAACCGCTCGGCCGCGAGGGCGACGCCGGCCAGCTTGGCCTCGGTCGCCTCGGCCGCGGTCAAGGTGCGATCGGGAGCACGGAAGCGCAGCGCGAACGTCAGGCTCTTGGCGCCGTCGGGGAGCCCTTCGCCGCGGTAGTCGTCGACCAGTCGGAGGGTCTCCAGCAGCTCTCCCGCGCCCTCGACGAGCGCGTCGCGCAGGTCGCCGGCCGCCAGCTCCGCCGGGACCACCAGCGAGACGTCCTGCGTCGCCGCGGGCAGCGTCGACAGCGATTCCACGACGACGCGCTCCCCCGCAAGCTCCAGGATGCCGTCGAGGTCGAGCTCGAGCACCACGGCACGGCCGGGGAGATCGGCATCGGAGGCCACCTTCGGATGCAGCTCGCCGACGTATCCGACCTCGGCGCCCCGCACGCTCAGCACGCCGGTGCGGCCGGGGTGGAGGGCGGCACGGCTCCCCTGCACGACGTCGATCTCGACGCCGGCGGCGGATGCGATGACCTGCACGGCGTCCAACGCCTCCGAGAGCCCGTAGGCCTCGGCGGGACGGCCCGGCTGGCGAGCGGTGACGTTCCCCGTGAACAGGGCGGCGACGAAACGGCGCTGCGGCGGGATCGATGCGTTGAGGGCGGCGAGCGTCTCGTCCGAGGGCCGCTGCCCCAGCGGCGGGACGGAGTCCGTACCGTAGGTCGCGCCGGGCTCGGGCAGGAAGACGATGCCGGTCTCGAAGACCGCCAGGTCCGTGAGCCCGCGGGCGATGTTGCGATGCGCGGTCTGCAGAAGCCCGGGAACCAGGGAGCGGCGCAGGAACGGCGCCTGACCGTCCAGGGCGTTCGCCAGGCGGATGCTGGGCAGGTGCTCGCCCGTCGCGGAGCCGTGCAGGTCGTTCTGCGCCTCGGTCGTGAACGGGAAGGCGGGGGTCTCGACGAGTCCCGCCGCCGCGAGGGCGTTCGCCACCCGGCGACGCCCCTGCTGGAGCGCCGTCAGACCGCGACCGGACGGCGGCGTCGGCAGGACGGAGGGGATGCGGTCGAGCCCGTGGATGCGGGCGACCTCCTCGGCGAGCGTCCACTTGTCGGTGAGGTCGGAGCGCCAGCTCGGCGGGATCACCTGCCAGCCCTCGCTCGTCTCGGCGACCTCGGCGCCGATCGTCTCCAGGGCGCCCGTGATCTCGGCATCCTCGTAGTCGACGCCGATGAGCCCTGGCACGAACTCCGCCGGCAGGTCGATGCCCGCGATCTCGAACTCGGAGTACAGCGCTCCGCCGACCTCGTCGATGACGCCGCTGGCGAGCTCGACCATCAGGTCTGCGACGCGGCGGGCTGCGACGAACGGGATCAGCGGGTCGACGCCGCGCTCGAAGCGCTTGGACGCCTCGCTCGGCAGCTTGTGGCGACGGGCGCTCCGCGCGATCGAGACGCGGTCGAAGATCGCCGCCTCGATGAGGACGTTACGGGTGCCGTCGTCCATCTCCGTCGTGCCGCCGCCCATGACGCCGGCGAGGCCGATCGGGCCGGACTCGTCCGTGATGAGGAGGTCCTCGACGTCGAGCGCGCGCTCCTGGCCGTCGAGCGTGGTCATCCTCTCGCCGGGCAGCGCACGACGAACGGTGATGCCGCCGGAGAGCTTGTCGAGGTCGTAGCCGTGGATCGGGCTGCCGAGCTCGAGCATCACGTAGTTCGTGATGTCGATGAGCACTCCGAGCGAGCGGATGCCCGCCAGGGACAGCCGCGCGATCATCCAGGGCGGGGTCGGGCGGGTCGGGTCGACGCCGCGCACGACGCGCACGACGAACTCCTGCACGGCGGGGTTTCCGCGCAGCGGCTCGGCCGTCACGGCGAGGGGGAAGCCCGTGCCGGGGGCGACGTCCTCCCATTCGTGCGCGGCGGGGTCGCGGAAGTCCGCTCCGGTGGCGTGCGCGTACTCGCGCGCCACGCCGCGGATCGAGAACGCGTAGCCGCGGTCGGGCGTGACGTTGATCTCGACGGCGACGTCGTCCAGTCCGAGCAGGGCGATCGCGTCCGCACCCACGGGGGCGTCGATGCCGAGCGAGGCGAGGATCAGGATGCCGTTGTGCTCGTCGCCGAGACCCAGCTCGCGCGCCGAGGCGATCATGCCGTCCGAGACGTGGCCGTAGGTCTTGCGCGCGGCGATCGGGAAGGGCCCTGGCAGCACGGCGCCGGGGAGGGTGACCACGACCTTGTCGCCGACGGCGAAGTTGCTCGCGCCGCAGACGATCCCCCGGACGCCGCCGTTCTCCTCGCCGACGTCGACCTGGCACCAGCGGATCGTCTTGCCGTTGGACTGGGGTTCGGCCTCGAAGGAGAGCACCTGGCCGACGACGACGGGGCCGGAGATCTCGAAGCGGTGGATCTCCTCCTCTTCGAAGCCGACCGCGACGAGCGCGGCGAAGACGTCCTCGGGCGTGGCGTCCGCCGCCACGTCCACGTACTCACGCAGCCACGAAAGCGGGACGCGCATCACACCACCATCCCGAACTGCTCGCTGAAGCGCACATCGCCCTCTGCCATGTCGCGCATGTCCTTCACGTCGCTGCGGAACATCAGCGCGCGCTCGATCCCCATGCCGAAGGCGAAGCCGCTGTAGATCTCCGGGTCGATGCCCGCGGCGCGCAGCACGTTCGGGTTGACCATGCCGCAGCCGCCCCACTCGATCCAGCGCGCCCCGCCCTTGAAGGTCGGGTGCCACAGGTCGACCTCGGCGGAGGGCTCGGTGAACGGGAAGTAGTTCGTGCGGAAGCGGGTCTTCGCCTCCGGGCCGAACAGCGCGCGCGCGACGTGGTCGAGCGTGCCCTTGAGGTGCGCCATGGTGATGCCCTCGTCCACGACGAGACCCTCGAACTGGGTGAACACCGGCAGATGCGTGGCGTCGAACTCGTCGGTGCGGTAGACCCGCCCAGGGCACAGCACGTAGACCGGGAGCTCGCGCTCGAGCATCGAGCGCACCTGGACGGGGCTCGTGTGCGTGCGCATGACGAGGTGGCGCTCGACGGGATCGACGAAGAAGGTGTCCTGCATCTGACGGGCGGGATGGTCGATGTCGAAGTTCAGCGCGTCGAAGTTGAACCACTCGTGCTCGAGTTCAGGCCCCTCCGCGATCTCCCATCCCATCCCGACGAAGATGTCGCTGACCTCGTCCTGCAGGAGGGTGAGCGGATGCCGCGCGCCGACGCGCGTGCGGGAGGCGACGGCCGTGATGTCCACCCGCTCTGCCTCGAGCCGTGCGGCGATCTCGGCCTCCGCGAGCTCCGCCTCCTTGGCCGCGAGCGCCTGGGTGACCCGGCCACGGCCCTGCCCGACCAGCTTGCCGAAGGCCGCCTTGTGCTCGGGCGCGACCTGGCGCATCGAGGCGTTCAGGACCGCGAGGGGCGATCCCTCCCCCACATGCGCGGCGCGAGCCGCCTTCAGCTCTGCGGTGCTGGCGGCCGCGCCGATCGCCTCGAGCGCGGCGGCGACGGCGGCTTCCACCGCCTCTGGCGTGATCTCTGCGGACTGCGAGTGGGGAACGTCTGACACGAGAATCGAGTCTACCGGCGCGCGGCGGGCGCGCCGTGCGGGTCAGGGGGTCTGGCCGGCGGAGTTCTGGCCGCCCTCCAGCCTGCCGGCCTTCGCCGCGATCTCGATCTCGATCTCCGACTGCTGGACGATCAGCTCGGTGTCCGTGCCGTCGTGCATCACGGCCGCCGCATCCGCCGCTGCGGCGACGACCTTCGGCGAGCGTCGCGTGCGCTTCTCGACCAGGTTCGCGACCAGCGAGAGGATCAGGCACAGGCTGATGTAGATGGCCGCCACGATGATCGTCGCGGGGATGATCGGCGAGCCCAGTGTCGACTGCGTCCCGATGTAGCGGGCGTAGAACAGCAGTTCCTCGTAGGTGATGATGTACCCGAGCGCGGTGTCCTTGAGCGTCACGACCAGCTGGGCGATGATGACCGGCATCATCGCCCTGATCGCCTGGGGGAGCAGCACCAGCCGCATCGCGCCGCTCTTGCGCAGCCCGATCGCGAAGGCGGCCTCCTTCTGTCCGCGCGGCAGGGACTCGACGCCCGCGCGGATGACCTCCGCGAGGACCGAGCCGTTGTAGGCGATGAGGGCGATCACCACGGACCAGAACGTCCCCAGCCGGATGCCGAGCACGGGCAGGCCGTAGTAGAGGAGGAACATGAAGACCAGCACGGGGACCGCGCGCAGGAACTCGACGACCACCGTCGTGGGCCGGCGCAGCCAGGCGTGATCGGACAGCCGCCCCAGAGCCAGCACGAATCCGAGCGCGAGGGCGCCGACGGCGGCGACGACGAACGCGGAGAGCGTGCGCCCCACAGCCTCGGCGATCTGCAGCCAGACATTGGTGTATGTGAAAGCGGACCACTTCTGCGCGGTGAACTGCCCCGTGTCGATCAGGCGCCACACGAGCCAGCCGACCACCGCGACGACGACGAGGACAGTGAGGACGCCGAGCACTCGGTTTCGCGCGATCGCCTTCGGACCGGGGACGTCGTAGAGCACGGAGGTCATCGGGCCACCTTCCATCGGTTCTCGAGGGATCGCTGGGCCCACGACAGCAGGAGCACGAGAGCCACGAAGATCACCATGACCCACAGGATCACGACGAACTGGTTCTCGCTGCGCTCGCTGAGCCAGGCGCGCACGGATCCGAGGTTGAGCACGGAGAACCCGGCGGCGACCGTGGTGTTCTTCAGCAGCGCGATGAAGACGTTCATCATCGGCGGGATGACCGAACGGAACGCCTGGGGCAGGACCACCAGCGTCATCACCTGCCCGAATGGCAGGCCGATCGCCCTGGCCGCCTCGGCCTGGCCGACGGGGACGGTGTTGATGCCGGATCGGATGGTCTCCGCGACGTAGGTCGCGGTGTACACGCCGAGTGCGCACACCGCGAGGATCAGCGAAGCCGTCTCGGTGAGTCGGAGTCCGACCAGCGGCGGGAGGGCGAAGGCGAAGGCGAAGAACACGAGCGTCAGCGGCGTGTTGCGGATGGTGTTGACGTAGAGCGTCCCCATCGCCCGCGCGATCGGGACGGGCGAGACGCGCATCGCACCGACGATCGTCCCGAGCACGAGTGCGATCAGTCCGCCGCCGAAGAACAGCACGACCGTCCCCCAGAGCGCCAGGCCCCAGAGATCCAGGTTGTCGGTGATGACGCCCATTGTTTCCCTTCCCGAAGTGGAGAGACCGCGCGGGGACGATCGGTCGTCCCCGCGCGGCATCCGTCAGTCGACTGCGGGCTGCGTGCCCTCGATGCCGGCCGGAGCGAGGTACTCGTCGAACAGCGCGGTCCAGACGTCCCCTCCGTCGGTGAACAGGGCGTTGATGTGCTCCTGCAGCACGGTGTCGCCCTTCGCGAGGCCCACGCCGTAGCGCTCCTCGCTGAAGGGCTCGCCGGCGATGCGGAGCTCGTCGGGCTGCTGGGCGACGTAGCCGGCGAGGATCGCCTCATCCGTCGTGATCGCGTCCACGGAACCTCCGATGAGCTGCTCCACGCACTGCGAGTACGTGTCGTACTCGACGGTGTCGCCGGGGCTGTACTCGTCGCGGATCCGCTGCAGCGGCGTGGATCCCGTCACCGAGCAGACGATCTTTCCTGCGAGGTCGTCCGGCCCGTTGATGCTGTCGTCGTCCGCGGCGACGAGGAGGCCCTGGCCGGTGATGAAGTACGGGCCGGCGAAGTCGATGAGCTCCTTGCGCCCGTCCGTGATCGAGTACGTGCCCACGTAGTAGTCGATGTCGCCGTTCACGATCGCCTGCTCGCGGTTGGCGGACGGGATCGTCTGGTACTCGATGTCCTCCTCGGCATAGCCGAGAGAAGCGGCGATCCAGCGGGCGATCTCGATGTCGAAGCCGCTGCGCTCCCCGGAGATCGCGTCCTCGTACCCGAGGCCGGGCTGATCGTTCTTCACTCCGACGACGACCTTGCCGCGGTCGGTGATCGCCTCGAACGTGGGGCTGCCGTCGAGCGAGACGTCGGTGGCGACCTCCCACAGGGCGTCGTCCGATCCGCCGTCGCCCCCATCGCCCGTTCCCGGGTCCGTCGGGCTGCCGCTGTTGCAGCCCGTGAGGGCGAGCAGTGCCGCCGCGGCGAGTCCGATTCCTGCCAGTGTCCGTGTGCGTCGCATGTGCGTCTCCTTCGTGTGCTGTGGTGCAGGTGGTCAGGGAAATCAGTGGGTGAGGAGCTTGGAGAGGAAGTCCTTGGCGCGGTCGCTCTTCGGATTCGTGAAGAACTCCTCCGGCTTCGCCTCCTCGACGATCCTCCCGTCGGCCATGAAGACGACGCGGTTCGCCGCCTTGCGCGCGAAGCCCATCTCGTGGGTCACGACGATCATCGTCATCCCCTCCTTCGCGAGCTGGACCATGACGTCGAGGACCTCGTTGATCATCTCCGGGTCGAGGGCGCTGGTGGGCTCGTCGAAGAGCATGACCTTCGGATGCATCGCGAGGGCGCGGGCGATCGCGACGCGCTGCTGCTGGCCGCCGGAGAGCTGGGCCGGGAGCTTCGACGCCTGCTGGGCCACGCCGACCCGCTCGAGGAGCTCGAGCGCCTCCTTCTCGGCATCCGCCTTCTTGACCCCGCGCACCTTGATCGGGCCGAGCGTGACGTTCTCGAGGATCGTGAGATGGGCGAACAGGTTGAACGACTGGAACACCATGCCGACATCGGCGCGGAGGTTCGCCAGGCCCCTGCCCTCGGCGGGAAGCTCCTTGCCGTCGATCGTGATGCTTCCGCTCGTGATCGTCTCGAGGCGGTTGATCGTCCGGCACAGCGTCGACTTCCCGGAACCGGATGGACCGATCACGACGACGACCTCGCCCTTGCCGACCGTGAGATCGATATCGGTCAGCGCCTGGAACTCGCCGTAATGCTTCTGAACGTTCTTCACCACGACAAGCGGTGCCCCAGTCTCGGTCATGCCCCCACCCTAAGAGCACAGTCCACGGTGAGCCAGAGGTGAATCTCCGAGGGTTACCGAGTTGTAACCGGACCGAAACGCTCAGCGCGCGGCGGCGGCTCTCTGCGTGAAGGCGCTCTCGTACAGGCAGACGCTGGCCGCCGTCGCGAGGTTCAGCGACTCCGCCTTGCCGAAGATCGGCAGCTTCAGCGCCCGGTCCGCGAGCGCGAGCGCGGCGTCCTCGAGGCCGCGCGCCTCGTTGCCGAACAGCCAGGCCGTCGGGCCGTCGAGGACGCCCTCCGCGCGCGCTGCCAGCAGATCGTCGCCCTTCACGTCGGCCGCCAGCACGGTGACGCCGGCGGAGTGCGCGCGCTTCACGACGTCGGCCAAGTCTCCGCCGACGGACACGGGCAGGTGGAAGAGCGATCCCGTCGTGGCGCGCACGACCTTCGGGTTGTAGGGGTCGACGGTGCGCCCGGTGAGCACGACGGCGTCAGCGCCCGCGGCATCCGCCGCCCGGATGATCGTGCCGAGGTTTCCGGGATCTCGCACCTCCTCGCAGATCGCGACGAGGCGGGGGGATGCCGCGAAGATGTCCCGCACGGAGGTGGGCGTCTGCTGGGCGACGGCGATGAGCCCCTGCGGCGTGACGGTGTCGGCCATCGCGCCGAGCACGTACTCGGTGACGAACTCGACTTCGACGCCGTGGGCGTGCGCCTTGGCGCGCAGATCCGGATGCTTCTCCCACCCGGTCGGGGTCGCGAACAGCTCCACGATCGCGTCCGGGCGGTAGGACAGCGCCTCACGGACGGCCTGGGGCCCCTCCAGGAGGAAGAGCCCGGTATCGGTGCGGGCGCTGCGTTTGGTCAGCTTGGCGACGGCGCGGACGCGGGGGGACCGGGGATTCTCCAGCACGATCACAGTCTAGGGACACCGCGAGCGCTCCCGCGCGCCCAGAGGACGGCGTTCATGCGGCGGTCACGCAGCTTCTCCGAAGATCGCCCGCGTAGGGTCCCGCTGTGACGGCATCCCCTCGACGTTCTGCGGCCCTGCGACGGGCGACGGCAGCCGTGTGCGCCACGCTGACGATCGCAGCGGGGCTGATCGTCCATCGTTCCGTCTCCGGCGCCGTGGGCGACATCGCCGGCGATGCGCTCTACGCGGTGCTGATCTATCTGCTCGCCGTGCTGGTGCTGCCGCGCACCTCCCGCACGACGCTCGCCGCGCTCGCACTGCTGTTCTGCTTCGGGATCGAGCTGCTCCAGCTCACCGGGGTCCCCACGGCCGCCGCTCGAGCTTTCCCGATCGCCGCCCTCGTGCTCGGTCAGGGCTTCGACCAGCGCGATCTGCTCGTCTACGCCGCGGCCGTCGTCGCCGTCCTGTGCCTCGACGCGGCGATCTCGCGCGGCTTCCGTCGGCGGCCCTCCGCCTGACATGCGGAACGGGCGCCCTCCCTGGGGAGGACGCCCGTCTCGGTGTGGAGGCTTACGCCGCCGACTTCGGAGCGTTGACGTCCGAAGGCAGCGCCTTCTTGGCCGTCTCGACGAGCGAGGCGAAGGTCGCGGGCTCGTTCACCGCGAGCTCCGCGAGGATACGACGGTCGACCTGCACGCCCGCGAGGCCGAGGCCCTGGATGAAGCGGTTGTACGTGATGCCGTTCTGACGGGCAGCGGCGTTGATGCGCTGGATCCACAGACGACGGAAGTCGCCCTTGCGCTTGCGACGGTCGCGGTACGCGTAGACGAGGGAGTGGGTGACCTGCTCCTTGGCCTTGCGGTAGAGGCGCGAACGCTGCCCGCGGTAGCCGGACGCGCGCTCGAGGATGACGCGACGCTTCTTGTGGGCGTTGACCGCCCTCTTGACTCTTGCCATTTTCCTGTGTTCCTGTTCGTGCGTTCGGGCGCGTCAGCGGCCGAGAAGCTTCTTGGCGACCTTGGTGTCGTTCTTCGACAGCACCTGGTCCTGGTTGAGGCGACGGGTGCGGCGGCTCGACTTGTGCTCGAGGTTGTGGCGCATACCGGCCTGCTGCTTCTTCAGCTTTCCGCTTCCGGTGATCTTGAAGCGCTTCTTCGCACCCGAGTGGGTCTTCTGCTTCGGCATCTTCTCTTCCTTCGTATGGCGCCTTCTCAGGCGACGGTGTTCACCCGCGCGATGCGGGAGTCTGTGGGACGGTCACTCCGCCGGGGCATCGGCCGGGGCGTCGGAGCCCTTGGCGTCGCGGGCGGCCTGCTTGTTGGCGGCGCGCACGGCGTTCTGCTCGGCCTTCGCCTCGGACTTGTTCTTCAGCGGAGCCACGACCATGACCATGTTTCGTCCGTCGATCGTCGGGTTCGACTCGACGGTGCCGAACTCGGCCACGTCCTCGGCGAACTTGCGCAGCAGGCGCACACCCTGCTCCGGGCGGGACTGCTCACGACCGCGGAACAGGATCATCGCCTTGACCTTGTCTCCGGCCTTGAGGAAGCCCTCGGCGCGCTTGAGCTTCGTCGTGTAGTCATGAGCCTCGATCTTCAGACGGAAGCGGACTTCCTTGAGGATCGTGTTCGCCTGGTTGCGACGGGCTTCCTTCGCCTTCTGCGCGGCCTCGTACTTGAACTTGCCGTAGTCCATGATCTTGACCACGGGAGGCTTCGAGTTGGGGGCCACCTCGACGAGGTCGAGGTCGGCTTCCTGCGCAAGGCGCAGCGCCGCCTCGATGCGGACGACGCCGATCTGCTCACCCGCGGGACCGACGAGGCGGACCTCGGGGACGCGGATGCGCTCATTGGTGCGGGGATCGCTGATGCGGAACTCCTTAGACGATGGTTTCGGCCATCGGGATGCTGTCGGCATCCCGAGCGAAATCGGAATCGTCTCCCACCCGCCGGCATTTCAGATACCGGCTGGCACCCTGCCTGCCGGCTGCTCTTTCGAGCGGAGCCGGTGGAGTGCAAGACCCGGTAGCCTGGAACGGCAAGCGCGGGTGGGAAGTGAATCCTCTTTCGTACCGGAGCAAAACGTTCCGGAGCCCGGCATAGTCTAGCAGAAGGCAAGGCCCTTCCGGAAAGCAAGGCAGAGAAGTGACGACCCAGACATCAGGCGACGACCACCGGCACGAGGAGTGGGCCAGGCAGGAGGACGCCGCATCCGCCGCGACCCGTGACATCGCCGATGTCCCTGCGGTCGAGGTCATCACCACCGCCGCCGTGCACCTGATGAGCGCGGCGGCCGTCAAGCTCGGCCTCGCCGACGACCCCGATGCCCAGCTCGACCTCGACGAGGCGCGCAAGCTCATCAACGCCCTGGCGGGTCTCATCACCGCCGGCGCCCCCGAGATCAGCGACATGCACGCGCGCTCGCTGCGCGATGGTCTGCGCTCCCTTCAGCTGGCGTTCCGCGAGACGTCGAGCATCCCCGACCCCATCGGCAAGGGGCCGGGCGAGAAGTGGACCGGCCCGGTCACCTGACCCGCTCCACGCCGCATGACGCCCCGCGAGAAACCACTTCCGTCGCGAAGAACCACCCTCGCAGGCGTTTCTCGCGACGCCGATGATCTCTCACGAGTCGGCACCGCGTTCAGGATGTGAGCACGACGGGCTCGGCCGTCGACGGACCGCCGCAGACCTCGGTGGAATGCGTCCAGCGCACGTCATGGTCGGACTCCCGCAGAAGGACGCCTTCGAGATCGTAGACGCGGATCGAGACCTCCCCGGGGGTGGTCATGTCGATGAGGCTGAACGCCCAGGCGTCCTCACCGGTCGTGACCATGATCGGCGAGGAATCGGCATCGACCGCATCCGGGGCGGGAGAGCACGCCTCCTCGACGCACAGCTGCACGAACACCGCGTCGCCGAGGGCCGAAGCATCCACCGTGATGGCGTTGACCCACCCGATCGCCGGACAGGCGACGGGAGCACAGCCCGCGCTCAGGGCGAGCAGCGCGCTCGCCAGGGCGCCTGCGGTCCATGCCTTACGCATGTCCCAATGCTACTTACCGCGGCCTCGCCGCGAGACGTCTCCTGCCGCCCGAGACCGAGCCCGCCTGGGGACTCCTCGCGCCGCGGGCAAAGTCTCGGCGCCGCAGACGAAGTCTCGCCCGTTCAGGCGGAGCGGCGGAGCTTCACCGTCAGGGAGTCCGCCAGCACGGCGATGCGATCGTCCGCGGCCCAGCGCTGCGCGAGACGGGCCAGGACCGCATCCAGGACCTCGCGCTCCAGCCCGTCGACCAGCTCCAGGCTCACGACGAGCTCCGGTCCGCGCAGACGCGCGTCCGGGTCGCCGGCGGAGACAGCCACGTCGATCACCGCGAGCTCGTGCGCGACGCTCTCCTGCAGGGCCGAGAAGACCGCCGGGGAGAGGAAGCTCGGCTCCCACCGCTCCCCCTGCGCGACGGCCCAGACGGCGGGGCGGCGCAACACGAACTCGGTGTCGTCGGTCGGGTCCAGCACGATGAGATCGGTGTCCTCGGCGGAAGCCGCGAGAGCCGCCCGCACGGCCTCCACCGGGATCGGGCGCGCCGAGGCGTCCCACCGCTGCATCGCCTGAACGGACGAGAAGACCGGCTGCACGCGACGTCCGTCCGGAGCGGCGACCGTCACGATCGACAGCTCCTGGGTCTTGTCGACCGCCAGGCCGGAGGGTGCGACGCCCTCCTCGCCTTTCTCCGCGATGAGCGGGATCAGCACACGCGCACCGCGGAACGCATCGACGACCTCGACCTGACTCCCCTCACCTGCGCGGAAGCGGAGCAGCGCGCTCAGCAGCGCGGGATCGGCCGAGCCGTCGTCCGCGACATGCGGATTCGGCTCGAAGCTGCGTCCCTCCCACGGAACCCCCGCCGAGTCGCCCGCTGCGCCCGAGGACGCCGCGCCGCCGTGGTCGCAGGAGCCGTCAGTCCCCTGCGACATCCAGCGCCTCTGCCAGCGTGAAGGCTCCCGCATAGAGCGCCTTGCCCACGATGGCCCCCTCGACGCCCAGGGGCACGAGCTCGCGCAGAGCGGCGATGTCGTCCAGGTTCGAGATGCCGCCGGAGGCGACGACCGGCTTCGGCGTGCGGGCGGTGACCTCGCGCAGCAGCTCGAGGTTCGGTCCGCGCAGCGTGCCGTCCTTGGTGACGTCGGTGACGACGTAACGACTGCAGCCGGCTTCCTCCAGGCGCTCGAGCACCTCCCAGAGGTCACCGCCTTCCTTGGTCCAGCCGCGGGCGGCGAGGGTCGTGCCGCGCACGTCGAGTCCGACGGCCACGGCTTCGCCGAAGCGGCCGATGACGTCTGCGGCCCACTCCGGGTTCTCGAGCGCGGCCGTTCCGAGATTGATGCGCGCCGCGCCGGTCTCCAGCGCGGCCTCGAGGCTGGCGTCGTCGCGGATGCCTCCGGAGAGCTCGACGTTCACGCTGCGGAACTGCTTGATGACCTTGCGCAGGATCCCGGCGTTGGAGCCTCGGCCGAAGGCCGCGTCCAGGTCGACGAGATGGATCCACTCGGCGCCCTGATCCACCCACTCCCCCGCGGCGTCCAGCGGGTCGCCGTAGCTGGTCTCGCTGCCCGCCTCGCCCTGCGTCAGGCGGACCGCCTTGCCGCCCGCGACATCGACGGCGGGGAGAAGGGTGAGGTGGGGGGTGGACGCGAAGTCGTTCATGTCATCCTCGGATGCTGTGGGAGCGCCCGTTCACGGACACGAGAACCGACAATAGTCCGACGGGCCGCAGGGTTCAAAACGCGTGACGTCCCGGGAAGCCGGTCAGCTCAGGCTCTGCACCCAGTTGCGCAGGAGACGGATGCCGGCATCCCCGGACTTCTCCGGGTGGAACTGCGTCGCGGACAGCGGGCCGTTCTCCACCGCGGCGAGGAAGGGCGAGCCGTAGGTCGTCCAGGTGAGCACCGGCTCGGGGAACGGCGGCATGACCTCCAGCTCCCAGGAGCGGGCGGCGTACGAGTGCACGAAGTAGAAGCGCTCGTCCTCGATGCCGCGGAACAGCACGCTGCCCTCATCGGGCGTCACCGTGTTCCAGCCCATGTGCGGGAGCACCGGCGCATCGAGCTCGGTCACCGCTCCCGGCCACTCGCCGAGACCCTGCGAATCGCGTCCTCGCTCGACCCCGCGCTCGAACAGCACCTGCATGCCGACGCAGATGCCGAGCACGGCCCTCCCCCCGGCGAGGCGGCGCTCGATGATCTCGTCTCCGCCGTGCGCATGCAGAGCATCGCGCACGGCGGCGAAGGCTCCGACGCCGGGCACTACGAGGCCGTCGGCCTCGAGCGCCTCCGCACGATCGCCGGTGAGCACGGCATCCGCGCCGGCGGCGATCAGCGCCTTGACGGCCGAGTGGACGTTCCCGGACTCATAGTCGAAGACGGCGACGCGGGGCGCGCTCATAGCGCGCCCTTGGTGGACGGGATGCCGTCGACGAGCGGATCGAGCGCCTTGGCCTGGCGGAACGCACGGGCGAACGCCTTGTACTCCGCCTCCGCGATGTGGTGCGGGTCGCGACCGCCGAGCACGCGGACGTGCACCGTCAGGCCGGCGTTGAAGGTGATCGCCTCGAAGCTGTGGCGGACGAGGGAGCCGGTGAAGTGCCCCCCGATCAGGTGGTGCTCGAATCCCGTCGGCTCGCCGGTGTGGACGAGATAGGGACGGCCGCTGATGTCGACGACGGCCTGCGCGAGCGCCTCGTCCAGAGGCACGAGGGCGTCGCCGTACCGGGAGATGCCGGACTTGTCGCCCAGCGCCTCGCGGATCGCCTGCCCCAGCACGATGGAGATGTCCTCGACCGTGTGGTGGGCGTCGATGACCGTGTCGCCGGAGGCGCGAACCGTGAGGTCCGTGAGCGAGTGCTTCGCGAACGCCGTCAGCATGTGGTCGAAGAAGGGCACGGAGGTGTCGATGCGGCTCGCACCGGTTCCGTCGAGGTCCAGCTCCAGCTCGACGGTCGACTCGGACGTGCTGCGGGTGCGGCGGGCGGTGCGGCTCATGACGCCGATTCTATCGACGCCAGGGCGTCGAGGAACGCCGTCGTCTCGGCCTCGGTGCCCGCGGTCACACGCAGGTGCCCTGGAATGCCGACGTCGCGCACCAGGACGCCCTGGTCGTAGAGCGCCTGCCAGGTCGCCTTCGGATCGCTCACGCCGCCGAACAGGACGAAGTTGGACCACGACTCGTGCGGGACGTAGCCGAGAGCCTCCAGAGTGGCGGTGATCCGGTCGCGCTGCTCCACGATCTCTTCGACCATCGCCAGCATCGTGCCGGAGTTGCGGAGGGCGGCCACCGCAGCGGCCTGGGTCAGCGCGCTGAGGTGATACGGCAGACGCACGAGCCGGAGCGCATCGATGAACGCGGGATCCGCGGCGAGATACCCCACCCGTGCGCCGGCGAAGGCGAACGCCTTGCTCATCGTGCGGGAGACGGCCAGCCTCGGGCGGCCATCCAGCAGCGTGAGCGCGGACGGCGCCTCGCGCGGCGCGAACTCCTGATAGGCCTCGTCGACGACGACCACGCCTCGAGCAGCCCCGTAGACCGCCTCGACGACGTCGAGCCCGAGCGGAGTCCCCGTCGGGTTGTTCGGCGAGCAGAGCAGAACGATGTCCGGATCGGCGGCGGCGACCTGCGCAGCCGCGTCCTCCGCGGTGATCGAGTAGTCCGGCTCGCGCACGCCCGCTATCCAGTCGGCTCCCGTCCCCTGCGTGATGAGCGGATACATCGAGTAGGTGGGAACGAAGCCGAACGCGGTGCGACCCGGCCCCCCGAAAGCCTGGAGGATGTGCTGCAGCACCTCGTTCGAGCCGTTGCCCGCCCAGATCCGATCGGCGCTCAGCCCGTGGCCGAGGTACTCGGCGAAGCCTTCCCGCAGCGCCGTGAACTCCCGGTCGGGATAGCGGTTGACGTCCCGCAGCGCGACGGCGATGTCGTCGAGGATGTCGCTGGCGACCGCATCCGGGACGGGGTGCGTGTTCTCGTTGACGTTCAGGGCGACGGGAAGCGGAGCCTGAGGCGCGCCGTATGGAGTGAGGCCGCGGAGATCGGCCCGAAGCGGAAGATCATCGAGAGAGGTCACCCTCCCCATCGTAGAGCTGACGACTCGCAGAGTCGTCGACCTACGGGGTGACGCCGAATCCCGCGCCTCGCCCCGCGGAGGATCATCCCGCGTAAGCCGCCGGGATCGCGAGCTCTTCGCCGATCATCAGCACCCCGCTGTCGAGGACGTTGAGCGTCTCGATCGCATGCACGACCTCGCGCGGGTCTGCGCCGGGAGCGATCTCCTCGGCGATCGACCAGAGCGTGTCGCCCGGCATCACGGTCACCGTCTCGAAGGACGCGGTGACCTCCTCGCCGCCTGCGTAGGCGGAGCCGCCGCTCAACGCGGCGAAGGCGAGACCGACGGCGAGCGGAAGCGCGGCGAGGGCGAGCAGCACGCCGCGGCCCCTGGCCGTCAGCCGCAGGCGCGTAGCGGGCACGGCGGGACGGATGGGCGACGCGGTGACGGTGATGCTGCTCATGATGCTGCTCCTCGTGCTTCCTCTCCCCTTCGGGAGCTTTGGCGTAGCGTTCGCATTCTCCACTCGGCCGGGAGCGGAGAATGCGAAGCTACGTACCGAATCTATCTTCGATTTCGAATCCATGTCAAGCCTTCTTCGAAATCGCCGGGGAGAATGTTCCGACACGCTCGAACAGATCTTCTCTGCTGCGTCGTTTCTCGGCTACGGTTTCGATAACGACACCCCACCACGGGCCACCGACATCGGCGCGGCAGCGGCCGATCAGCCCACGAAGGAGCAGCCATGAGCGACGCAGCAGCCGCGGCGGGCGATGCCCCGCGCACGCGCCGACGCAAGAATCTGAGCGCGAAGCAGATGGCGATCCTCGAGGTCATCCAGACCTCGATCGCACGGCACGGCTATCCGCCGAGCATGCGCGAGATCGGCGACGCCGTCGGGCTGAAGTCGCTCTCCAGCGTGACGCATCAGCTCGGACAGCTCGAGCTGAGCGGCTATCTGCGCCGCGACCCGGGCAAGACCCGTGCCATGGAGGTCCTCATCGACCTGCCGGGGACCGGGACCGAGAACCCCGCCGACGCCGCGACGCCCGTCGGCGATGCGGCGCTGGTCCCGCTGGTCGGCCGGATCGCCGCCGGCGTGCCGATCACGGCGGAGCAGCAGGTGGAGGAGATCTTCCCGCTGCCCCGCCAGCTGGTGGGCAAGGGCGACCTGTTCATGCTGAAGGTGTCGGGCGAGTCGATGATCGACGCCGCCATCTGCGACGGCGACTGGGTCGTCATCCGCGCGCAGAACGATGCCGAGAACGGCGAGATCGTCGCCGCGATGCTCGACGGCGAGGCCACCGTCAAGACCTTCCGCCGCCGCGACGGCCACACGTGGCTGCTCCCCCGCAACTCCGCCTTCGAGCCCATCCTCGGCGACGACGCCGTCGTGCTCGGCAAGGTGGTGGCGGTGCTGCGCGCGGTCTGACCCGCTCGCACAGGTGTCCGGCGCCGGCTCCGGATACGCTCGGAGCATGTCGTCGCCGTACGGTTCCTGGTCCTCCCCCTTCCACGCCGTCGACATCGCGTCCTCGGCACCCCGCATCGACGGTGCGCTGTTCGTGGGCGACGAGGTCTGGTGGGGCGAGTCGGTGCCGACGCAGGGCGGACGCGTCGCGGTGCGCAGCTCCTCCGGTGCAGAGGTCCTTCCCGAGCCGTGGAGCGCGCGCTCCCGCGTGCACGAGTACGGCGGCGGGGCGTGGACGGCGGACGCCGATGGCGTCCTGTACTTCGTCGATGCGAAGGATCAGCGGGTCCACCGGCTGCCACCGGGCGGCGTGCCCGAGCCCCTCACCGTCCCCGGCCCGAACCACGGCGGACTCCGCCTGCAGCACGGCCGCCTGTTCGCGGTGCGCGAGGACCTGACCACCCGGCCGCATCTGCGGGCGATCGTGGAGATCGCCCTCGACGGGTCCGGCGCCGTCGCGGTGCACGCGGAGGGCCCGGGGTTCTTCGCGCATCCTGCGCTCTCGCCGGACGGCACGCGCTTGGCGTGGGTGCAGTGGAGCGGACGGCGGATGCCCTGGGACAGCGCGCAGGCGGCGATCCTTCGCATCGCCGACGGCGAGGTCGTCGTGCTCGACACCCGCGCAGCGCTCCAGCCGGAGTGGCAGGGCGACGACGCCCTGCTGTACGCGGACGATCCCGGCGGCCGATGGGGCCTGCATCGCCAGATGCTGGACGGGATCGCGCCGAAGGGACCGGCGACGCCCATCGCTCCGGCCGACGCCGACACCGGGTACGGCCTGTGGGTGCTCGGCAACCGCTGGTACCGCCCGCTCGACGACGCCCGCATCGCCGCCGTGCGCACGAATGGCAGGGACGAGGTCGTGGTGCACTCGCCGAACGGAGATGAGCACGCCCTCGACGTCCCGGCCGACGGGCACGTCAGCATCGACGACGCCGACGGCACGCGCATCCTGCTCACCGGCAGCGGGTCGCGCACGACCGCCGGCCTCTGGCTCGTCGACATCGACTCCGGCGCGGTCCGTGCTCTCCGCGGCGGGACGGCCGTCGAGCCGGAGTGGATGCCGCCGGCGATGCCGCTCGTCGTCGACGGTCCCCACGGCCCCGTGCACGCGTTCGCGTATCCCCCCTCGAATCCCGAGCAGGAGGCGCCGGAGGGCGGGCTGCCGCCCTACATCGTGTTCGTGCACGGCGGCCCGACCGCCCATGTGACGGGCGCGGCATCAGCCGCCGTCGCGTACTACACGAGCCGCGGCATCGGCATCCTCGACGTGAACTACGGCGGCTCGACGGGGTACGGCCGTGCCTATCGCGAGCGGCTGAACGGGAACTGGGGGATCGTCGACGTCGACGACGTCCTCGCGGCGGCCCAGGGACTCGCGGACTCCGGGCTGGCGGATCCGGCCCGCATCGCGATCCGCGGAGGGTCAGCCGGCGGGTGGACCGTGCTGTCCGCCCTCGTGCGCGGCGGAGTCTTCGCGGCGGGCATCAGCCGCTACGGTGTGACGGATCTGCGCGCCCTCGCCGAGGACACGCACGACTTCGAGCGCTGCTACCTGGACGGGCTCGTCGGCCCGCTCCCCGGCGCGGAGCAGATCTACATCGATCGTTCGCCGCTCAGCCATGTCGATCGCATCGACATGCCCGTGCTCCTCCTGCAGGGCGCGGACGACAGAGTCGTTCCTCCCTCGCAGTCGGAGAGGGTCAGGGATGCCCTCGCCGAGCGAGGCATCGCCCACGAATACGTCGTGTACCCGGGCGAAGGCCACGGGTTCCGCAGCGCAGGGACGATCGTCGACGCCTTGGAGCGCGAGCTGGCGTTCCTCGGCCGGGTGTTCGGCTTCGCTTCGACTCGCTGACGCTCGCCCGGCACGAGCGCCTCGACTCGCTGAGCGCGCCGCAGCTCCGACCGCGTCACTCCCCCACGCGGTTGCGCAGTCGCATAGCCCGTTCGGCCTCGCGGGTGTCCTGCCGTTCGCGCAGAGTCTGCCTCTTGTCGTACTCGCGCTTGCCCTTCGCGAGCGCGATCTCGACCTTCGCTCTGCCATCCGAGAAGTACAGCTTCAGCGGGATCAGCGTGTAGCCGCCCGCGGAGACCGCGTGCTCCAGCTTCTGGATCTCCTCGCGATGCAGGAGGAGCTTGCGCACGCGCTTGGCCGCGTGATTGGTCCAGTGCCCCTGGGAGTACTCCGGGATGTGCACGGCATCCAGGAACGCCTCGCTGCCCTTGATGTACGCATAGCCGTCGGAGAGGTTCGCACGCCCCTGCCGCAGCGACTTCACCTCGGTGCCGGTGAGCACGAGTCCCGCCTCGTACGACTTCTCGATCGTGTAGTCGTGACGTGCGCGACGATTGGTCGCGACGACCTTCTCCCCGCGTTCCCTCGGCATGATGCTCTCCTGATGCTGCGACGGCTCCGGCATCCGCCGGGCCAGCCTTCGAGCATAGCGCGCTTCGCGGGCCCCGGCGAGCCGACGGAAGTCAGGTGCGCAGCCAGCGACGGATCGCGAAACCGGCCGAGAGCGCGGCCAGCACGACGCCGATCACGATGAGGACCGGCACGACGAAGGCCGCATCCTGCACTGTCACCCAGGTCGTGATGGAGGGCACGCGTCCTCGGAGGTAGCCGTTCACTCCGAAGTGCACGCCGGCGAGCACGGCCGCGCTGGCCAGAGCCGAGCCCAGGAACGCCGCGAACACGCCCTCCAGGATGAACGGCGTCTGGATCACGCGGTTCGAGGCGCCGACGAGACGCATGATCCCGATCTCCTTGCGCCGCGCGAAGGCGCTGAGGCGGATGGTCGTGGCGATCAGCAGCACGGCCGCGATGAGCATGAGCACGGCGATGCCGACGGCGATGTAGGTCGCCACCGTGAGCGCCGAGAACAGCGGATCGAGGTACTTCAGCTGGTCGACGACCTCCTCGACGCCCTGCACCCCGCTGAACGACTCCGCGATGACCGTGGACTGCGCCGGATCCTTCAACGTCACCCAGAAGGTCTGCTGCATCTGCTCCTCGGTGAGGACGCTCGCCTGGTCCTCGCCGAGCAGCTCGACGAGATTCGCGTAGGCCTCCTCCTTGCCCTCGAAGCGCACGTCAGCGATGAGCGGCGAGAGCGCGTCGCCGTCGAGCTCCGCCTGCACGAAGTCCAGCTGCTCCTGCGTCGCCTCGCCGTCCACGCAGGTGTCCGTCTCGGAGACGGGCGAGCACAGGTAGACCGCCACCTGAGCGCGCTCGGACCAGTAGGCGCGCATCGTGCCGATCTGCTCCTGCATGAGGATCGCGGCGCCGACGAAGGTCAGCGAGACGAAGGTGACCAGCACGACGGAGATGACCATGGACGCGTTGCGACGGAGGCCGGAGAGCGCCTCACTGAGGATCAGGCCCACCCTCATGACGTGGGCCCCACTTCGTCGTCGTCCGCGTCTCGGAGGCCGAGCCGCTCGGCGACCCCCACCTCCGCGACGTCGACGGCGGGCAGGACGATCGGGTGGGTGCTCGGACGCGTCACCTCCGGCGCCAGGGCCCCGCGATCCTGCTCCTCGCGCTCACGCTTCATGCGCTCGATCGTCGCGGCGTCCAGCGGCGGGATGGAAGCCGTCTCGCGCTGGACCTCCTGCACCGCGGTGAGCGCGGCGACCGCGGCGGCGCCGCGCTCGCTCTCCGGTGCGAGCCGCGGGATCGACGAGGTGTCGCCGTAGCCGCCGTGCACCTCGTCGCGTACGAGCTCGCCGTCGCGGAGCTCGATGACGCGACGCTGCATCTGATCCACGAAGCCGGCCTCGTGGGTCGCCATGAGCACGGTGGTGCCTCCCGCGTTGATGCGCGCCAGGAGCTGCATGATGCCGACGGACGTCGCCGGGTCCAGGTTCCCGGTGGGCTCGTCGGCGAGGAGGATCTGAGGGCGGTTCACCAGCGCGCGGGCGATGGCCACACGCTGCTGCTCGCCGCCGGAGAGCTCGTGCGGCATTCGCTTCTGCTTCCCGTCCAGACCGACCAGGGCGAGCGCCTCGGGGACGGCCTGCTGGATGAACCCGCGCGAGGAGCCGAGCACCTGCAGCGTGAACGCCACGTTCTGGTACACCGTCTTGGACGGCAGCAGGCGGAAGTCCTGGAAGACCGATCCGATGTGCCGACGGAAATACGGCACCTTGCGGTTCGCGAGCGCGCGGAGATCCCGTCCGAGCACGGCGACGCGGCCGGTGGTGGGGATGTCCTCCCGCAGGATGAGGCGCAGACAGGAGGACTTCCCCGAGCCCGACGCTCCGACGAGGAAGACGAATTCACCGCGTTGCACCTCGAAATCGACCCCCGAGAGGGCGGGTCTCTTGGTGCCGCGATAGCGCTTGGTGACGTTCTCGAACCGAATCATGGCGCTACGAGCCTAAGCGCGCTCCCCGCCCAGCCCTGCGCGACACCCCGCGGCGCGGTGCACGTATCGAACTCCGGCGATTCCGGCATCCGCTCCGCGCCCGCCGGCTTGTCTCCGGGGCCGCCGTCGGGCCGGACCGGTGAAGTGCAGGAGTCCGGTACGAGCCTGGCGCTCAGTCCTCTTCGGGGCGCTTGCGCCAGCGGATGCCTGCGGAGATGAAGCCGTCCAGGTCGCCGTCGAAGACGGCGGCCGGGTTGCCGGACTCGTGGCCGGTGCGCAGGTCCTTCACGAGCTGCTGGCCGTAGAGGAAGTAGGAGCGCATCTGGTCGCCCCAGCTCGCCGTGATGTTTCCCGCGAGCTCCTTCTTCTTCGCCGCCTCCTCCTCCTTCTGCAGCAGCAGCAGCCGGGTCTGCAGGACTCGCATGGCGGCGGCGCGGTTCTGGATCTGCGACTTCTCGTTCTGCATGGAGACGACGATGCCGGTGGGGAGGTGCGTGATGCGCACGGCGGAGTCGGTCGTGTTGACCGACTGGCCGCCGGGGCCGGACGAACGGAACACGTCGACGCGGATGTCCCCTTCGGGGATGTCCACCTCGGTCGCCTCCTCCATGAGCGGGATGACCTCGACGGCGGCGAACGACGTCTGGCGCTTGTCCGCGGAGCCGAAGGGGCTGATGCGGGCGAGGCGGTGCGTCCCCGCCTCGACGCTCAACGTGCCGAAGGCGTAGGGCGCGTCGACCTCGAAGGTCGCCGACTTGATGCCCGCACCCTCCGCGTACGAGGTGTCCATGACCTTGACCGGGTACTTGTGCTGCTCGGCCCAGCGCAGGTACATGCGCATGAGCATCTCGGCGAAGTCGGTGGCGTCGTCGCCGCCGGCGCCGGAGCGGATCGTGATGATCGCGCTGCGCTCGTCGTACTCCCCGTCCAGCAGGGTCTGGACCTCGAGCTGGTTGATGATCTCCGTGAGGGCTGCGAGCTCGGTGCGGGCCTCCAGCGCTGAATCCTCGTCCCCCATCTCGTTCGCGAGGTCGACGAGGACCTCGAGGTCGTCGAGACGCTGGGCGATGCCGGTGATGCGGGCGAGCTCGGACTGCCGGTGGCTGAGGGCGCTGGTGACCTTCTGCGCGCGCTCCGTGTCGTCCCAGAGGTCGGGCACGCCGGCCTCCTCGCTGAGTCGCGCGATGTCATCGCGGAGCCGGGAGACATCGACGACCTCGCTGATGTCGCCGAAGGTGTGCCTGAGCGCCTGGATTTCGGCGGAGAGATCTAGTTCGAGCATGACACCCCAGCCTATCCTGCTTCGGCGCGGGAGTAGAGTTGCCCTCGATGAGCAGTGCGTCCACGGTCCTGAGGCAGTTCGGGCCGATGGTGTACCTCCCGACGGTGCTCTTCTCGCTCGGCGAGGGGGCGGTCATCCCGCTCATCCCGGTGATCGCGGCGAACATGGGCGCCGACGTCGCCTTCGCCGCTCTCATCTCCTCCGCCCTCGTCGTCGGCCAGCTCTGCGGGAACCTTCCGGCCGGCTGGGCCGTCGCCCGGATCGGCGAGCGCTTCACGATGGTCATCGCCGGGGCCGTCTCGATCCTCGCGGTGCTCGGCATGGCGTTCGCGCCCGCGCTCGGCGTCTTCGCCGCCGCCGTGTTCCTCCTGGGTTTCTGCGCCGCGGCCTTCGGCCTCGCCCGGCACGCCTTCATGACCACACGGGTCCCCGTGGCCTTCCGCGCTCGCGCTCTGTCACTGCTGGGCGGGAGCTTCCGGCTCGGCGTCTTCATCGGGCCGTTCGTCACGGCCGCGCTCCTGCAGGTGTTCGGAGACGAGCACGCCTCGATCTGGTTCTTCCTCGTCTGCCTGGCCGCCATGGTCGTGCTCGTGCTGTTCGGCCCTGATCCGGAGAAGACCATCCCGCCGATCCCGGCGACCTCGACCATCGCAGAGGACTCCGGTGAGGCCGTGACCGGCTCGATCCCGTCGGTCGAGCGGGCCGGGATCTTCCGGACCATGTGGCTGCACCGGAGCGTCCTCGGCCGGCTCGGGCTCGCCGCGGCGTCCCTCTCCGCGGTCCGCTCCACACGCCAGGTCGTCCTCCCGCTGTGGGGCGTGTCGATCGGACTCGACGCCCAGACCATCGCTCTGGTCGTCGGAGTGTCCGGTGCGATCGACTTCGCCCTCTTCTACGCGAGCGGCCAGGTGATGGACCGCTTCGGCAGACTGTGGGCCGCGATGCCGGCGATGGTGCTGATGGGCGCGGGGTTCCTCGTGCTCTCCTTCACGCACGACGGCGACGCCGCCGTGCTGTGGTTCGGAATGCTCGCCGCGGTGCTCGGCGTCGGCAACGGGCTCTCCAGCGGCATCCTGCTCACCCTCGGCGCGGACGTCTCGCCCAAGGACGAGCCCGCCGCGTTCCTGGGATCGTGGCGGACCCTGACCGACGCCGGCGGCGCGGTCGCCCCGCTGATCGTGTCGGGCGTGACGGCGATCGCCTCGCTCTCGATCGCGACCGGGCTGATGGGGCTGGTCGGGCTCGTGGGAGCGCTCGGCTTCCTGCGCTGGATCCCGCGGTTCAGCCCCCGACAGCGCGAGTAGGACGCGTCGCTTCCCCAGCCGTCGCCGTGCGGGTGACATGTCCTTCTCATCTCAGGGCCGTGCGGCTCGTCGCGGTCGCCTCGATCGGGACGCCGTCCGGGACGAACGGGGAGAAGAGCGGCGGACGCCAGACGACCGTCACCGTCACCCGCGCCGTCACGCCGTCGGCCGCGTCGGCCGATGCCAGCACCGCCTCGCCGGGCATCGAGTCCACGATCGCCGCGGCCTGCTCCGCCACCCCGGCGTCGGTGAGCTCCGCGCGCACCGACTCCCCCTCCACCAGGAGGGTGAAGCCGTCGGCCCCGGCGAGCGCGGCCGCGTCGGCGAGGGAGTCCAGGCGCTTCTGCGCGATGTAGAGGTCGGTGGCGCAGACGCAGGTGATGATCACCACGAGTGCGAGGAGCGCGTAGCCGAGGATGAGCGGCAGGATGCTGCCCTCCTCGTCCGCAGCGATCGGGTGCGCGCTCATCCGGTGCCCCACAGGCGGGAGACCTTCTGCGCGGCATCCGCCTGGAGGGGGATGCTCGTCGCCTCGTCCAGTCCGAAGACGGGCGGGACGAACGGCAGCCCCGCTGTCGTGGCGACGGTGACGATCGCCGTCGCCCCCGGCGCAGGGCACGGATCCGCCGCAGGCGTGCACGAGAGGGAGACGCGCACGCTCTCGGGGTCGAGGCCGTACTCCTCCACGACGTTCGCGAGCACGGCATCGCCGCGCTCGGCAGCGGTCTGCGCATCCGGCGCCATCCCGATCACGCGCGCGGTGTGACGCGCGGCTGCTTCGACGCCCAGCGTCTGCTCCTGGATCACGCCGAGGGCGAGCACCAGATACACGAGCGGAACCAGCAGGATCACCCCGACCACGATGAACTCCAGCGCGGCAGAGCCTTCGTCATCCCTCGCCCAGCGACTCCATCGGAGCATCCGCCTCCACCTCCAGCCCGAAGGGGATCCCTATGAGGCCGAGCACCGGGAGCGTCGTGCGCACCTGGACGACGACGCTCGTGTAGCCGCCGGTCTCGTTCGTGGTGACCGAGATGTCCTCCGCATATGCGCTGCCGATCGCGGTCGTGATCACGGCAGCGGTGCGATCCGCCCCCTCCCGAAGCCCGGTGTCCGCGAGCGCCGCATAATGGGCGCCCTCCACCGCCGCATCGTGCACGACGTTGCGCACGTAGACCGCGAGGCCAACCTGCAGCACCGCGAGAGTGAGCACGGTGAGCAGCGATCCGACGAGCACGAACTCGACTGGACTCGATCCGCGATCGCCGCGCAGCTCCGGGAACCGCATCAGATCCCCGAGACCCGCGCGATCGCCTGCTCGAAGAGCGCTGTGAGCGCGGGCCCGGCCACCGCCCAGATCAGGACGACGAGCCCGGCGGTCATCAACGTCACGAGGACCCAGCCGGGCACATCGCCGGTCTCGTCGGCGGCGATCTCTCGCGTTCTCGCGGAGAGCACGGCCCGCCGTCGTCGCCATGAGCTCATGTCCTGTCCTTTCGTCGTGGGCTCAGCCGATGCCGAGCCGGAGGATGAAGATGCCGGGGAAGACCGCGAACAGCACCGAGAGCGGGAGGATCAGGAACACCAGCGGGAGGAGCATCAGGATCTCCTTGCGCCCGGCTTGTTCGATGAGCCCGCGTTTCGCGTCCTCCCTCGCGTCCGCCGCCTGCGCGTGCAGGACCGCGGCGAGCGGAGCGCCGTGCTCGAGAGCGGCGATCACCTGATCGGTGGCGCGGGAGAGCCCCGGCAGGTGCAGTCGCGCCGCCGTCTCCCCCAGCGCATCGGCGAGGGGAGAGCCGGTGTTCACGGCCAGCACCACCTGACGGAGCTCCGCGGTCAGCTCGCCGGAGCCGATCGAGGCCACCCGCCGGAGGGAGTCGAGCAGTCCCTCCCCCGCGGAGAGGCAGAGCGCGAGGAACTCGAGCGTCGTCGGAAGCTCCTCCCCGAGCCGCGTCAGGCGGGCCTTCGCGCGCGCGGAGAGCAGCATGTCGTACGCGACGCCGGCCGCTACGGCGGTGATGGCCGGGAGCACAGCCGTCGGAGGAGACGCCCGCCCGGCGAGCGCGAGGCCGATGAGCCCCGCCGCACCGGCTCCGAGGCCCGCGAGCGCCCACCCCAGCTGCCGTCCGCGGAACGTTGCCTGCTCGAGGTCGCTCCCCGCCTGCGCGAGACGGACGCGCAGCGCATCCCCGCCACCGACCAGACGCTCGAACGACGCCCTCGCTCTGTCCCACGCACCGCGGACGCCCACGGGCAGCACTCCGGCACGGGGCAGGACGCCGCGCGGCATCAGCGCATCCGGCACCGCATCGCGCACGTAGGGAGCGATGCGCGTCATCAGCGTCGCCGCGCGCCAACGCGGCATCGCAGCGAGCGCGCAGAGCATTCCTCCGGCGAACAGCCCGCCCAGCAGCACCGCGATCGCCGCATCCGTCATGGCTCTCACCCGAACCACCTCCGCGGCTCGGGAAGCCTGCCGATGCGGATCATGATCCGGAACGCGACGATGGACAGCGCCGCACCGGCGAGGATCACCAGCACCCCCTCCGGCGTCCCGTATGCCTGAGCCCCCTCCGGGCGCAGCACGAGCAGCCCGAGGATGATCCATGGGGCGACGGTCCCCAGAACCGCCGCCCCATGGATCCACGACTGCCGCGCCTCGGCCTCTCCCCGCAGGGCCGCATCGGCGCGTACAGACGAGGACAACGCCCGCAGGACCCCGGTCAGGTCGGTGCCGCCGACCTGGCGAGCCATCCGCAGCGTCTCCACGATGCGATCGGCGACGGGATCGGCGAGCGTCGCCTTCAGCCGGTCGAGGCTCGTCTCGAACCGGCCGGTCGCGCGCAGATCGCGCGCGAACACGGCGAACGCCGGCCGCACCCCTGGGGGCGCGGACTCGGCGAGGCTCGCCACGGCATCCGGGAGGGAGAGTCCCACGCGGATCGCCGCGATGAGCAGATCGCAGACATCGGGCCAGAGCTGACGACGCGCCTTGCGCAGCCGCAGCCTCCGCCCGCGGAGATACACGACCGGCGCGCTCGCCGCCGCGATGCCGGCGACGGCCGCGAGTGCGACGAGGCCGGTGAGCACCAGGACCGCTGCCCCGGCGACCGCCGCTGCCGCCAGCATCACGATGACGAGCGCCCTCGGCTCCGCGACGCCGAATCCCGACTCGGCGAGCAGACGCCGCACGGCCGACTCGCGCGGCCGACCGAGCTCCCGCGCCGCCGGCGGCCACAGCCACGGCGAGGCGCACAGCAGCAGGCCGGCGGCCAGCAGCGCTCCGAGCAGCAAGGTCATCGTCGCCCCTCCGCCCGATAGAGGGGACGCGTGACGATGCGGCCCTGGACGACCTCACCTGTCGGCGCCACGACCTCCACCACGCGACGCTCTCCCGCCGCGTCGCGGGCGCAGTGCACCACCATCGAGATCGAAGCGGCGATCGCGGGGGCGATGAAGGAGCGGTCGATGTTGCGGCCGGCGAGCAGCGGGAGCACGCTCAGCTTGTCCAGGGCCTCGGCCGCCGAGTTGGCGTGGATGGTCGCGGCGCCCGGCACGCCGGTGTTCAGCGCCAGCACGAGGTCGAGCGCCTCGGCGTCGCGCACCTCGCCGATGACCAGGCGATCGGGCCGCATCCGCAGCGCCTCCTTGACGAGCCTGCGCAGCGAGATCTCGCCCGTCCCCTCCAGGCTCGCCTGCCGCCCCTGCAGCGCGACCAGATCCGGTCCCTCGACGGCGAGCTCGAACGTCTCCTCCGCGGTGATGATGCGCTGGGCGTCGGCACAGGCGGCGAGCATTGCCGCGAGCAGCGTCGTCTTCCCCGCATGCGTCGACCCGGATATCAGCACGCTCTCGCCCTCGCGCATCGCCGTGCGCAGCAGTGCCGCGACCTCCGCCGGCATCGTGCCCTCGCCGGCCAGCGCGTCGAGAGTGCGGTAGCGAGACGAGAACTTCCTGATGTTCAGCGCCCAGGAGCCTCGAACCACATCGGCGATCGCCACGTGCAACCGCGATCCGTCCGGCAGCGAGGCGTCGACGAAGGGCTGGCTGATGTCGACACGGCGCCCTGTGGACTGCAGCATCCGCTCCACGAGATCGCGCAGCTGCGCCTCGGACAGCCGCAGCCGAACCCGTTCCGAGACACCGCCGCGGGCGACATGGACGTGGCCGGGGCCGTTGAGCCAGATCTCCTCGATCTCCGGATCGTCCAGCAGTGGCTGCAGCGGACCGTAGCCGTGCACTGATGCGAGCACCTCGCCCACCATCGCACCCTCGTCGTCGATCATCGCATCGCCGCGGGACAGCGCGAGGTCGTTGTGCCTGCGCACCTCGGCCTGGGCGATGCGCCTGGTCTCCTCCGGATCGACGGCCGGGTCGGTGCGCTCCGCACGCAGCCGACGTCGCACGCGCTCGGCGACGACGGATGCGGGATGGCTCACGCGAGCATCCTGGCAGGATCCGGGAATCGGCCGCGGAAGTTATCCACAGGCGGACCCCGAACACGGCATATCAGGCGCCGCGGCGCTCCGGCGCTAAGCGTGCACGAGCACCTCGGCGAGGGAGGCTTCGAGGATGTCGAGTCCGGTGTCGAGCTCCGACTCGGCGATAGTCAGCGGCGGTGCGATGCGGAACACCCCGCCCATGCCGGGCAGCTGGACGATGTTCATGTGCAGCCCGCGACGCAGGCACTCGTCCGTCACCGCGGCGCCGAGCGCATCAGCCGGATCTCGAGTGACACGGTCCTTCACGAGCTCGATCCCCTGCAGCAGGCCGCGGCCGCGGACATCGCCGACGACGTCGAAGCGCTCCTGCAGAGCCAGCAGCCGCTCGCGCAGCAGACCGCCCAGCAGGGCCGCGCGTTCGACGAGCCCATCACGCTCGATGACGCGCAGGGAGGCCAGGGCGACGGCGGCCGCGAGCGGGTCGGCGCCATGCGTGGTGAAGAACAGGTATCCGAGCTCGTGCGCACGCTCCTCGATCTCCGCCGATGTGACGAGCGCAGCCACGGGCAGCCCGGCGCCGAGGGTCTTCGAGAGGGTGAGCATGTCGGGGGTCACGCCGTCACGTTCGAAGGCGTACATCGTCCCGGTACGGCCGAGCCCGGTCTGCGCCTCATCGAGAATGAGGAGCATGCCCCGCTCCTCGCATTTCTGCTTGAGGCGGGCAAGGTACCCGATCGGCAGCTCGATGATGCCTCCTGAGGACAGGATCGGCTCGATCAGGCACGCGGCGAGGCTGCCCGTCGAGAGGGTGTCGATGAGCCGGAAGCCGTAGTCGAGCTCCGTCTCCCAGTCGTAGGAGCCGTCAGCGTGCCGGAACGGCGAACGATAGGCATTCGGCGATGGGAGGGTCAGGCTGCCGGGGACGGCAGGCCCGTAGCCGCGTCGGCCCGCGGAGAAGGTGAGGGATGCCGCACCGGAGGTCATGCCGTGCCATGAGCGGTCGAAACCGACCACCTCGTATCGCCCCGTGACGAGCTTCGCCATCTTGATCGCGGCCTCGTTGGATTCGCCTCCCGTGCTCAGCAGCAGCGTCTTCGACAGCGCTGACGGGAGCGTGCCGGCGAGCTCGCTCACGAGCTCGACCACCGGCTCGCTGATCATGCCGCTGTACAGGTGGTCGAGGGTGGCGATGGAATCCGAGACCGTGCGGACGATATCCGGATGGGAATGCCCCAGCACCGCGCTCATCTGGCCGGATGTGAAGTCGAGGATGGCGTTGCCGTCGCTGTCATAGACATATGAGCCCGACGCGCGCGCGATGACCCGTGGCGTGAAGCTCGGGCCGTACCGAACGAGATGCCGCTGTGCCTTCGTCCAGAACTCCGATGTGTCCACGACCCGCTCCTCCTGTGTTGACGTCCACCGGGCTCCGCGGTGGAGCCCGGTCTCATATTTGTCCTAATCTTATATGCCAATTATTTCCATGATGTTACCGCAGCGCCTTATTCTCCATCGAGGCGACACCTCTTTCTCATAAGCGGCCTAGGCCATAAAAGAAGCCTGTTCGCCGGTTCGGAGCGAGACGGGATGCCATGCCGGCGCTCCGCCTCGCTCCGGACCGGATCATGCCGGCACCGGCTCCATGGAGGCAGGCTGCAGAGCCAGATGCCTCGTGAACCAGTCGACGATCCGGCGGCTCACGTCCACCATCTGCCCCGCCTCCGTCATGCCGTGCCCTGCGCCCTGATAGATGGCGAGCTCCGTCTCGCATCCGGCTCCGGCAAGGCCCTGATAGAACTCCAGGGCCTGTCCGATCGGGCATCCCACATCGAGGTCGCCGTGCAGGATCAGCGTTGCCGTGCGGCAGCCCTCCACGAACATGACCGGCGAATGCGGGAGATACGGGCCCGCCGCATCGTAGGGCTCGCCCTGCAGGAACATCTTCCCGAAGAGCTGCAGCACCGAGGTGTTGTGGAAGCTCAGCCAGTCCGTGATCCCCGAGATGGGGATGGAGGCGACGAAGCGATCGCTCTTCACGGCCGCCCATGCCGACATGAAGCCTCCATAGGAGAGGCCGACGATGCCGACCCTCGCCGGATCCGCGAGACCGGAGGCGACGAGAGCATCCACGCCCGCCTCGATGTCGCGCAGATCGCCCCCGCCGAGGTCGCCGATGTTCGCCGATGTGAACGCACGTCCTCGCCCCGTCGATCCGCGCGGATTCGGCATCAGCACAGCGCATCCGGCCTGTGTCATGAGCAGCGCGTCGCCGGAGTGCGCCCCGCTCGCGAACACCGAGGTGGTGACGTTGCTCGGTCCGCCATGGGGCACGACCACGAGTGGCAGCGGACCGTCGGGACGATCCGCGGGCAGCAGCAGGAGCCCTTCGATCTCCAGGCCGTCCGGGGCGCTCCACCGGAGCACCGATTCCACCGCCGACGAACGGCCGGCGAGTTCCTCGTTCATCCTGGTCAGAGCGACCCACCCGCCCTGTGCGGCTCCGGCATCCGCGCCGATCCGGAACTCCCGGAACTCGTGCGGGACGTTGTGCGCTTGATACGCCCCGACGACGACCCCGCCGTCCGCGCTGCACTCGGCGCTGACCCGGTACGAGCGGCCGAGCGTCGCCCGTCCCTGCCAGGTCGTGTCCACCGCCCACTGGCCAGACGCCGTGCGCTCGGCGAAGCCGAACGCGGATTCTGACCGGATCACGCCCGCCCAGAACAGACGGCCGTCCCGCAACCAGCGCAGCGAAGTGACGTCGCCGTCGTGCACCGGACGCTCGACACCGCCACCGGCCAGGTCGAGGATCGTGATCTGACCGGCGAGCAGACTGCGGTCGCTCTGCGGCGACTCTGCGAACGCGAGCCTCGAGCCGTCGGCGGTCAGCGCCAGGCCCTGCACCTGGTACTCGGGGTCGTACACGACGGTCGCGCCCTTCGACCCGAGGTCGAGCATCGCGATCTGCGGATCGAACCAGCCGTCTTCACGCGGCGTCTCGGAGACGATCGCGGCCACCGGGCCGCTGCCCGTCCATGCGGCCTCCCAGACCGAGAGATGATCGGGGCTGACCTGGTCGACCGCCCCGGTGGCGCGATCGACGAGATACAGCCGCTGCCACGCGTGCGACGGTCGCCGCACGACCACAGACGCAGCCTTCTCCGCCTCGGTCACATGCCGCATGTACCGTCGCACACCGCCGTTCCCCGGGTCGTCCTCGAGCGTGAGCACGAGCAGGGCGGACTCGTCGACGGACCAGAGGATGTCCTCGACGAATCCGGGCACGTGGTCGTACCGCTCCTCGGCCGACCGCTCTCCGGGCGTCGCCGAGATCACGCGCAGACGCGGCGAGCCGGCCTCGTCGGCATCCGACGCATAGGCGAGGAATCCCCCTCCCGGCGAGATCCGGGGCAGGCCCTTGCTGCCCGGCCCAGCTGTGAGCGGCGCCATCGGCTCATCGCCGCGACTCACCCAGATGTCGCTGCGTGCGGATGCCGGTCGGCGAGGCGGAGGATCGGAGACGACGCAGGCGCGGATCGCGCCGTCGTCCGAGACCCTGGGATCGTTGACGAGACGCAGGGACACGAGATCCTCGGGGGTCAGCTCATCGAATCTGCCGGTCATGGGCGTGGTCCTTTCTGTTCGAGCGGTGGGGGGGGGAGACGGCTCGGGCGAGCCCGTCACAGGGACTCCGCGTCCACGGGGGATGCTTCGCCCGGAGTCCCGATCGTGGCGAGCACACGACGGGCGTTTCCGCCCATCACCTTCGCGATGTCCGACTCTGCGAATCCGCGGCGTCGCATCTCGGCGGTCACGAGCGGCAGATCCGACGGACGGCGGATCTCGCTCGGCGGCCAGACGGCCTCCGAGCCGGGGATCCGCCAGCCGCCGTAGATCTCCTGGTAGTAGTCATCGACGAAGTCAGGGCCGAGCCCGACCGCGTCGATGGATGCGATCGTCGCGATGTGCTCGATATGGTCGACGACGCGCGTCGCCTCGGGTCGGAGCGGGTCGATGTAGGGCGGGATCGCCGCGGCGACGCCGATGACGCCGCCGAGATCCGCGATGCCCCTGAGCTGCGCGTCGCTCAGATTGCGATGCACGTCGGCGACGGCACGGCATCCCGAGTGCGTCGCGAGCAACGGTCTCGTCGCCTGCGAGAGCACGTCGTCGACGCCGGCGACTCCGAGGTGGCTGACGTCGAAGACCATCCCGAGCCGCTCCATCTCGGCGAGCACCTGCAGCCCCTCGGGCGTGAGGCCGCCCCGGGAGGAGTCGTCCAATGCGCTCCCGTCCGCCAGGAGAGTGCGTCCGAGGTGCGCGAGCGAAACGACCCGTACGCCGACACGATGCATCGTCCTGACCAGCTCGACGTCCTGCCCGAGCGCATGCGCTCCCTCGAGAGCGATGATCAACGCGATCCGCCCCGATGCCCTCGTCTCGGCGATCTCCGCACCCGTGCGGCATACGACCAGCTCGCGGTGCTCGTCGGCGAGCCGATGGATCCGCTCTGCGAGCAGCAGCGTGCGTCGAAGCGCCCCCTCCGACTGGAACGCAGGCTCGAGGTAGATCGGCAGCACCTGAACACCGACCCCGCCGTTCCGCAGCTCGGGCAGCCAGAACTCGCGGAAGTAGTCGCGGCGGCCGCGCTGGTCGAAATGATCGACGAGCAGGATCAGATCGTTGTGGAGGTCGACGACCTCGGGATCGTGACCCCGGACCGCTGCCTCCCCCCGGACGCCGTGCATCACAGCTCCGGAACCCGCGGGTCGATCGCGGGCAGCTCGGCAGCCGATCCGACCAGCGCCCGCGTGAACGGATGCTGCGGACGGTCCAGGATGTCGGCCACGTGCCCGCGCTCGACGATCTCCCCGGCGGACATGACGGCGATCCTGTCGCTGATCTGCCGGACGACCGCGAGATCGTGCGAGATGAACAGCATCGAGAGGCCGAGATCGTGCTGCAGACGTTTCAGCAGCATGAGGATCGAAGCCTGCACAGAGACGTCGAGCGCCGAGACCGCCTCATCGGCGATGAGCAGCCGCGGCTCGAGCGCGAGCGCCCTGGCGATCCCCAGTCGCTGCCGTTGCCCGCCCGAGAAGGCATGCGGCCGACGCACGAGCGCGCTCGCGGGCATGCCGACGAGCTCCATGAGCTCCTCGGCACGCGCCCTGGCCGCCATGAGGTCGGTGCGGATGCCGTTCACGCGGAGCACCTCGACGAGCATCCCGCCGATGGAGAGCCGGGGATTGAGCGAGCTGAACGGATCCTGGAACACCATCTGGATCGCCCGGCGCTCCCGCCGGGTCCGCGACGGCCCGAGCTCGGCGCTGTCATACCGGATCGTGCCGGCCGTCGGGCGCTGCAGGCCGACGATGCACTTCGCCATCGTCGACTTGCCCGATCCGGACTCGCCGACGATGGCGACGACCTCCCCTCGCTCTATCCGGAGGTCGACGCCCTTCAGCGCCTGGAACGTCCGCGCACGCAACGACATGCGGCTCCGGGAGCGGAAGTCCACGGTCAGCTGCGAGACCTCCAGCAGCGGATCAGACATGCACGGCTCCTTCCGTGACTGCCAGCATGCGGTGCCTGCGGCATGCGGTCATGTGATCGTCGTCGACCCTTTCGAGGACGGCCGGCTCTCGGCACTCCGGCTCTGCGATCGGGCACCGCGCCGCAAAGGGGCAGCCGCTCGTCTCCTCCGCAGGCGACGGAGGGGCGCCCGGTATGGCCCGCAGGTCGTCGAGCGTGCGATCACGAGTCGGCACGGCGCCGAGCAGCGCACGCGTGTACGGATGCCTCGGACGACGCAGGATCTCGTCAGCCGGCCCCTCTTCGAGGACCCGGCCGGCGTACATCACCGCGATGCGATCGCAGATGCGCGAGGCGACTCCGAGATCGTGAGTCACGAACACCACGCCGACTCCGCGCTCTTCCACCAGGCCGGCGAGCATGTCGAGGATCCGGACGGTGACGGTCGCGTCCAGCGCTGTCGTCGGCTCGTCGCACAGCAGCAGCTTCGGATCGCCGGCGAGTGCGATCGCGATCATGACACGCTGCCGCATTCCCCCCGAGAGCTCGTGCGGGTAGAGGCCGTAGCGCCGCTCCGGATCGGTCATCCCAACGCGCTCGATGAGCTCCAGCGCGCGTCTGCGCCGTTCTTGACGGGAGAGCGCGCGCCCGGGGCCCACCGCCTCGGCGATCTGCTCGCCGACCTTCATCGTCGGATTCAGCGCGACCATGGGCTCCTGGAACATCATCCCCATGCTCTCGGCGTGATATCGGCGCAATCGCCGTCCGCTCATGCCTGTGACGTCCTCGCCGTCGACGACGACTCGGCCCGAGGCGACCCGGAGGCCGTCGGGAAGGAGCCCTGCGATGGCGCGGAGAGTGATCGACTTGCCCGAGCCCGACTCCCCGACGATGCCGAGCACACGACCGCGTTCTGCCGTGAGCGTCGCATCGTGGACCAGGGTCGTGCCGTCGGAGTCGGCAATGGCCATGTTCTCGAGCGAGACGAGGATACGATCCTCCTCGGTCATGTGCGTCTTCATTCGGCGTCCCATCTGCGTGCGAGTCCATCGGCGATGAGCGCGAGTGCCAGCCCGGCCGTCGCGATCGAGAGTCCGGGGAAGATCGCCATCCACGGCGCAACGCCCATGTACGGCTGCGCCTCGGAGATCATGGTTCCCCAGTCCGGCGTCGGCGCGGGGACGCCGAGACCGAGAAAACCGAGGGAGGTGATGAACAGCATCGTGGCGACGATGTCCGAGGTCGCGAAGATCACCGGCTGGGCGACGACGTTCGGGAAGACGTGCCCGAACAGGATGCGTCCCGTGGGCACCCCCGTGACCTTCGCCGCCTGCACGTACTCCTTCGCCCGCTCACGTCTGACCAGGTCACGGGCGAGCCGTGCGTAGGCGACCCACGCGATGAGGGTGATCGCCACGATGATCGTCGGGATGCCTGGACCGAGCACGAAGACGAGGGCGATGAGCAGCACGAGCATGGGGAACGCGTAGACGACGTTGATGATCGCGACGACCACGCGATCGAAGACGCCCCCGAAATAGCCGGCGACCGCTCCGACGGTGAGACCGATGCCGAAGGGCAGGACCACGGCTGCGATCGCGAGGAACAGGTCCACCTGCGCTCCGTACAGCAGTCGTGACAGGACATCCCGACCCAGCGCGTCGGTTCCCAGCGGATGCCCTGGAGTGCCCGGCGGCAGAAGAGCCGCCATGACGTCCTGCCGCAGCGGGTCGACCGGGGCGAGGACCGGGGCGAGCGCGGCGATCACCAGCATGATGCCGAGAATCGCCGCACCGATGAGGATCTCGGACGTCCCTCCCTTGCGTGACCTCGCACGCCCTGACACGAGCCGCCAGCGTCGTGGCAGCACGATGCCCGTTCCACGGCGATTCGCCTCTGCCGTCATCACAGCTCCACTCTCGGATCGAGCACGGCCTGCACGACGTCGCCCACGACGTTCACCAGCACCACCCCGATCGCCAGCACGAGCGTGATCGCCTGCACGATCGGGAGGTCGCGATTGCCGATGGCGGTGATCATGAGGCTCCCCACGCCGCTGAGGCCGAACACCTGCTCGATCACGACGGTGCCGCCGATGAGGAAGCTCAGATTGATGGTGAGGATGGCGACCGATGGCGCCAGGGCGTTGCGGAGTATGTGCCGCATCCGGATGCGCCCGGGAGAGATCCCCTTGGAGCGTGCCGTGACCACGAACTCCGCGCGGGAGACCTTGAGCATCTCAGCGCGAAGACTCCGCACGACGAGGGGCATCAGGCCGGCGGCGATGGTGATGCTCGGCAGCAGGATCGAGAGGAGGTGCTCGCCGATCGTGTCGCCGAATCCGCCGGCGGGCAGCAGCCGCCAGTCGATCGAGACCACATCGATGAGCATGAGGCCGAGCCAGAATCCCGGGATCCCGAGCCCGACGACCGTGACGATGCGCACCACGCGGTCGCGCGCTCCCTCCGGCCGGGACGCGGCCAGGAGCGCGAGCGGGAACGCGAGCACGCAGGTCGTGATGATCGCCCCCACGACGAGCCAGAGCGTGACGGGGAGAGCGGCCAGGATCAGCGACAGCGCCGGCTCTCCGAAGCGGAGCGATGTGCCGAGGTCGCCGGTCACCAGACGACCGAGGAAGAGGAGGTACTGCAAGACCAGCGGCTCATCGAGCCCCCACCGCTCGCGGAGCGCCGACACCGCCTCCGGGGTGCCCCGGGTCCCCAGCGCGATCTGCGCCGGGTCCCCGGGGACGAGGTGGATGAGGGCGAAGACGACGACCGTCACGCCGAGGAGCACCGGCAAGCTGAGCAGGAGCCGCCCGCCGAGGAACTTGAGGTGTGTCAAGGTCTCAGCCCTCGAGGCTCACCCCGGCGTACCAAGGGACGCCGATCGGCGGCAGATCGAAGCCCGTGACGCCATCGCGCATGGCCCAGACCCAGGGGCGATAGTCGATCGTGATGAGGCTCCGGTCCTCGGCGACGATCCGCTGCAGCTCCCCGTAGAGGGACTCCGCCTCGGCGGGATCCCCCGCCCGCTTCGCCTGCTCGTAGATCGACGTGACCTCCTCTACGACCCCACCGGTCCAGAGGCCGTTCAGATCGATGTAGAAGCCGACGACCTCCGAAGGATCGACGATGTCGCTCGTCATCCCGAACAGCGTCGCATCGTAGTTTCCGGCGGAGACCTCACCCAGCAGCGCTGAGCCGTCCATGGTCTCGACGTCGACCGTGAAGCCCACGTCCTGGAGGTTTTCCTGGATGATCTGTCCCGCCGTCATGGCGAAGGAGTTGCCAGCCGGGATGCCGAGGGTGAACGTCGGATCGCCGCCCGCCGCGATCACACCGGCGACGAGATCCTCGGCGGCGGCGATGTCGCGCTCGGGCACGAGCGCGTCGTCGTGATGGTCGACCGCGGGCGCGATCCACGATCCGCCGACCTCGCCGACCCCGCTCGTCGCGGCGCTGACGATGGCCTCTCGGTCGATCGCGAGGTCCGCCGCCTCGCGCAGCGCCGCATCCGAGAACACTCCGCCTTCCTGGTTCAGGAGCAGATAGTCGGGGATCGCCTGGGCGAAGATCCCCGCCTGGAATCCGCTTCCCTCCTCGAACCCCGCTACCTGAGCGAGCGGCGGAGAGGACACGAGATCGAGTTCCCCGCCGCGCAGCTGCTGCACGCGATTGGTGTCGCTGGTGACGGTGACGATCTCCACGGAGTCGACCTTCGGCAGCCCCTCGACCCAGTAGTCGGGATTCTTCTCGAGGAGGACGGAGGTCCCCCGGTCCCACTCGGCGAGCATGAACGGCCCCGTGCCGATCGGGGTCGAACCGAATTCCTCTGGATCGAGGCCGCGCAGATCCTTCGGGACGATCGCGGCGAACGGCAGCGACAGACTCGCCTCGAGAGCAGGCATCGGCGACGAGGTCGTGATGGTCACGGTGGTGTCATCGATCACGGCGACGTCAGTGATCTCGGCGAACATGGCAGCCCATCCGTCGCTCGTGCGCACCTGGTCGATGCTGTACTTCACGTCCTCGGCCGTCATGGGCTCGCCGTCCGTGAAGAGCACATCGTCCTGCAGGTCGATCGCCCACTCGGTGAAGTCCGCCGAGGGCGTGGCAGACTCGGCGAGCCAAGGGATCACCTCGCCGTCGCCGGTCGTGCGGAACAGCGTCTCGACGATCTGCGCGAGCACCTGCCCTGAGTTGTTGTCCAGCGCGAGGAAGGGATTGAGCGTCAGCGGCTCGCCCACATGCGCGACGCGCAGCGCCCCGCCTGCGGCGGCGTCTCCCTCGAGTTCCTCGGGAGCGGCTGACGATGAACAGGAACTCAATGCCAACGCCACCACGATGGCGCCCGCGGCAAACGATGCGAACCGACTCTTCTTCACGGTACGTCTCCTTCGATGGATTCCGACCTGCGGCCCAGAAAATACTGGGTCATATGCCACAGCCCTACGTTATGGACCACCTACATGGTCCACTTGTAGTGTTACCTGCGCATACGTGACCTGTTACAGGCAGGTAAAAGCCACACGAAGAAGGTCAGGCGATCTTCCACCTAGGCCAATGGATGAGATCCTCGATCCGGTCAGCCCGCGGAGACCGCATGGCGCGGCCTCGAGGCGTGCGCGAGCTGGAGCTCGCGGATCACCTCTTCGACCATGCGCAGCGACGCGGCGTCGAGCACGTTTCCATACTCGAGGATGCGCACTCTGCCTTCCAGCTGCTGCTTGATCGCCGGGGTCTCGGTCGGGACCACGACGAGGTCGACGCCATCGAGCTCCTCGTCCGTGCCCGACTCGATCACGCGCACGTTCGTGACGCCGGTCTGCGCGAAGGAGTCGCGCACGCCAGCCGCCTGGTCCTCCGTCGAGTACCACACGCCGACCGTCCGACTCTTGGGAACCTGAGCGATCTGCACGAGCGTCTGCAGATGCGGGGCCACGACGATGGCGACCACCTCGGCCCCGGTTCCGCGGAACAGCCGCCGCACCTCCGCGAGGTGGAAGAACGTCGTGAGCACGAGCTCGCTCTCCACCGCCTCCGCGACGAAGTCGCCGAGCACCAGTGGGGTCACGCTCATGTCGAGGTGCCCGTCGAGCTCCTCGGCGAAGTACTTCGCACGATCGGCGTTGCACTCGACGAACGCTACTCGCGGCACGAAGCTGGCGACCCCTCCGGAGATGCTCGTGACGAGATCGTGAATATCCTCGGGGCCGAGGCCGAGTTCGCTGCACTCGCGGATCGCCCTCTCTATGATCTCGCGCGCGCGTTCGCGCGTCGCCGACGATGTGCGCGCCCGCTCCCCGCCGATGACGACCATGCCGTTGCGCCCCTTGGCCTCCACCAGCCCGCCGTCGCGGAGCAGAGCATAGGCGTGCGCGACCGTGTTGCGGTTGATGCCGAGATTGTCGGCGAGCAATCGGGAGCCGGGCAGCCGGTCGCCATCACGCAGATGCCCCATCTCGATCATGAACGTCACCTGCGCGACGATCTGACGATAGATCGGAACGTCGGAATGGGCGCTGACCCTGATATTCGCCTCGACCATGGCAACCTCACTTCTTTTGACCTAGTCAGTACTCTAGATCACTAGGTGTAAAGTTCACGCACGCGACGCACGCAACGGATCGATGACGATGGATCGCGCCCGTATCTCGCGATCGGGGAGTCCGATGTCATCCGTATTCAGGTCTGACAAATGGTCACTTTATTTGTCCTAGGCAAAACGCTAGTATCCAGGCTCATGACCACCTCCTCTTCCCCGGCTCCCCTCGTTCCGCTCGATGACTACCTGCAGACGGGATGGGCCGAGTCCACCGTCGGCTCGGCTCAGCTGCCGGTGGCCGCGGAGGCGGCTCGACGCCGTGAGCGCCTCACCTCGCTCTTCCCCAATGAGCTGCTCGTGTTCCCCGCAGGCGAGCACAAGGTCCGCAACAACGACATGCGCTATCGATTCCGCCCCGACACAGCGCACACCTATTTCTCGGGGAACCAGGAGAGCGACGCCGTGCTCGTCATGTCCGACGAGGGATCGACGCTCTTCATCCGGCCTCGGTCGACCCGGGATCCCGACGACTTCTTCCGCGACATCCACTACGGCGAGCTCTGGGTGGGTCGCAGGCCGACCGTCGAGGAGACCGCCGAGCGCCTCAGTCTCGACGTCCGCCCGCTGGCAGACCTGGCCACGCGGCTGGAGAGCGGGCGTCCCGTACGAGTGAACCGCGGGGTCTCGCCGATCGTCGACGCGCTCGTCCCCCCGGACGACGGCCGCGATGCAGAACTGGCGCGGATCGCCTCCGAGCATCGCAGGATCAAAGATCCCTGGGAGCTCGCCCGACTGCGCGACGCCTGCCGGATGACCGCACACGGCTACGAGGACGTGGCACAGGAATGGGATCGTGTGCAGCAGTTCGGGGAGCGATGGATCGAGGGCACCTTCTTCCGCCGGGCACGAGCCATGGGCAACGACATCGGTTACGACACGGTCGCGGCCAGCGGCTCGCATGCGGCGATCCTGCACTGGTGGCACAACACGGGGGCGGTCGCTCCGGGCGAGCTCGTCCTGATCGACATGGGTGTCGAAGAGCGGTCGCTGTACACCGCGGACATCTGCCGGACCCTGCCCGCCTCCGGAAGGTACAGCCCGCTCCAGCGAGAGCTCTACGACCTGGTGCTTGCGGCGCAGCAGGCGGCGATCGAAGCCGTCCGGCCCGGTGTGCCGTTCCGGACCATGACCGACGCCGCCGCAATCGTGTTCGCGCACGGCCTCGACGATCTGGGGATCCTGCCCTGCAGCGCGGAGGAGTCGCTCGACCCCGGCAACCTGCATCACACCCGCTGGACGATCCACGGCACGAGCCACATGCTGGGCATGGACGTGCACGACTGCGGCCTGGCCGGCGCGGAACACTACCGCGACGGCATGCTCGAGGAGGGCATGGTGTTCACGGTGGAGCCGGGGCTCTATTTCCAACAGGACGATCTTCTGGTTCCGGAGGAGTTCCGCGGAATCGGCATCCGCATCGAGGACGACATCCTCGTCACCGCGGACGGACACGAGCACCTGAGCCCGCACCTTCCCCGAGCGGCGGAGGACGTCGAGAAGTGGATGGGCGAGCTGCGCGGCTGATCCGCCTTCTCGCGCGCCGCTCGTCGATCGTGTTCGGGCTATCCCGAACACGATCGACGGTCACCTCCCAGGTGGGCCGTCACAGCCGATGGATAGACTGAAGACGCTCTTCGCGGGAGTGGTGAAACTGGCAGACACGCAGGATTTAGGTTCCTGTGCCCTCGGGCGTGTGGGTTCAAGTCCCACCTTCCGCACTCGATGCGCCTCTGCGCGCATCCCACCGCCGCACGGCATACGACGGGACACCATGCACCACATCGCTCTCATCCCCTGGCTCGATCCCGAGACCATCATCAACGCGGTCGGCCCCTGGGCGCTCGTCGTGGTGTGCTTCATCGTCTTCGCGGAGACCGGGCTTCTCGTCGGCTTCCTGCTTCCCGGCGACACGCTGCTGGTGATCTCGGGGCTGCTCACGCACACGAACGACGTGTTCGGCGTGAACATCTGGGTCGTGTCGCTCCTGATCGCGCTCTCCGCGTTCGTCGGCGGCGAGGTCGGCTATCTCATCGGTCACAAGGGAGGCCCCGCGCTCTTCGAGCGCAAGGAGTCCGGCCTGTTCAGCCGGGCGAACGTGGAGCGTACCAACGCATTCTTCGAGCGCTTCGGCGGGATCACCGTGATCCTCGCGCGCTTCGTGCCGATCGTACGCACGTTCGCACCGGTCGCGGCCGGCGTCGGGCACATGCCCTGGCGCAAGTACTCGCTCTACAACCTCATCGGCGCTCTGCTGTGGGGCTTCGGCCTGACGATGCTCGGCTATGTGATCGCCTACATCGAATGGATCGCGCGTCTCGTCACGGAGTACATCGACCTGATCCTGCTCGCGGTCGTCGTCGGCACCGCGCTGATCACGATCTGGCACTACCTCTCGGAGCGCCGCAAGGTCCGCAAGGAGCTGGCGGCGGGAGCGGACGCAGAGACCGACGCCGCGGAGGCGAAGGGCCTCGCCCTCGACCTCGACGACGAGGACTGACGGTCCCCGGAGACCCGACGGCCTCCTCAGAACGCCCCGATCACGAGTCCCATCAGGCCGAAGACGACGGTGTAGAAGCCGGCGTGGATGAGCCAGAGCCGCACGGGCCTGCCCTCGTAGAGGAAGATCACCGCGAAGGATGCGGCGACGATCCCGAGACCGATCACCAGCCCGGCGATCAGCCCGTCGACGGCCGTCGCCTCAGCGCCGATCAGCCAGGCGAGCACGAGCGCCATGGCGATCTCGATGACGAGCGAGGAGATCAGCAGCACGCCGAGGTTCGGAGGCCGTACGTCCGTCTCGGCCTCCTTCTCGCCCATCCCGATCAGTCGTCGCCATGGCCTGGCGAACGCGATCGTGTACCAGACGAAGCCGCCGAAGAACGCGATGAGCGCCGCCAGCGCCACCGCGAGGATGTTCACGTCCATGGATTCCCTTCCGTCCTGGATCAGCCCGCGTCGCGCTTGTTCGCGCGGGAGCGCTCGACGCTCGCCCGCAGCGCCGTCATGAGGTCGATGACCTCGCCGCCCTCGCTCTCCGCGCCCTCCTCGGCGAAGGTCTCGGAGACGTCGAACGCGTCCCCCGCCTCGATCTTCGCGTCGATGAGCGTCCGGAGCTCCTTCTGGTACTCGTCCACGAACGACTCGGGGTCGAAGTCGCTCGAGTAGCTCTCCACGAGGGATGCCGACAGCTCCAGCTCCTTCTTCGAGATCCTCACGTCCTCCTCCAGCGCGGGGAAGGCCGCTTCCCGCACCTCATCGGCCCACAGGAGCGTCTGCAGCACCAGCACCTCGTCTCGCACGCGCAGGGCGGCGAGACGGGTCTTCTGCCGCAGCGTGAACCGCACGATCGCGGTGCGGTCGGTCCGCTCCAGCGTGCGCCGCAGCAGGACATAGGCCTTCGGGGAGGACGAGTCCGGCTCGAGGTAGTACGCCCTGTCGAGCGTGAGCAGGTCGACCTGATCGCTCGGCACGAACTCCACGACATCGATCTCACGACTGCGCTCCGCGGGCAGTGCCTCGAGATCGTCCTTGGTCAGCACGACCCTCTGGCCGTCCTCCTCATAGGCGCGATCGATGCTCTGGTAGGCGACCACCTCGCCGCAGATCTCGCAGGTGCGCTTGTAGCGGATGCGTCCGCCGTCCTCGTCGTGCACCTGATGCAGGGGGACGTCATGGTCCTCGGTGGCGGAGTACACCTTCACCGGGACGTTCACCAGCCCGAACGTCAGGGCGCCCTTCCAGATCGACCTCATGACACCAGTGAACACCGCACGGAGCATACGGGCCAGGGGCTTGCGGCTACGATTTCGTCATGCCCAGCAACGCTCAGATCGTCGATGTCGACGGACGGCGCCTGCGCCTGACCAATCTCGACAAGGTCCTGTACCCGGAGACGGGGACGACCAAGGGCGAGGTCATCGCCTATTACACCGCGGTCGCGCCGCGGATGCTCCCTCTGCTGGTCGACCGTCCTGCCACGCGCAAGCGCTGGGTCGAGGGCGTCGGCACTGCGGACGATCCCGGCGAGGCCTTCTTCGCCAAGCAGATCGAGCCCGGAGCCCCCGGCTGGGTGCGCCGCAGGCCGATCGACCACTCCGGCGGCGCCAAGGAGTACCCGCTCGTGAACGATCTGCCGACGCTGGTGTGGGTCGCCCAGATCGCGGGCATCGAGCTGCACGTGCCGCAGTGGCGCTTCTCGACGGAGGGCGAGCGGCAGGACCCCGACCGCCTGGTGCTCGATCTGGACCCCGGGCCGGGGGCCGACCTCGCGCAGTGCGCGCATGTGGCCGGTCTCGCGCGGGCGATCCTCACCGACATCGGCCTGGATCCCGTCCCCGTGACGAGCGGCAGCAAGGGCATCCACCTCTACGCCGCGCTCGACGGCCGCTCCTCGAGCGATCAGGTCTCCGCGCTGGCGAAGGAGCTCGCCCGCGCGATCGAGACCGACCATCCGGACATCGCGACCAGCACGATGTCCAGAGCTGCGCGCGGAGGGAAGGTCTTCCTCGACTGGAGTCAGAACAACGGCTCCAAGACCACGATCTCGCCCTACTCGCTGCGCGGCCGCTCGCATCCCACGGTGGCGGCGCCCCGCACCTGGGCCGAGCTCGAGGACGAGGATCTCACCCAGCTCACCTTCCGAGAGGTCCTCGCGCGGATCGAAGCGGGCACCGATCCCGCGCCCGAAGCCCCGGCCTCGAGAGACCTCGCGCCCTATCTCGCCAAGCGCACCGCGTCGAGGACCCCCGAGCCCATGCCCGTGGCCGTCCTGACGCCGTCGCGGAGCGGTCCGCCCCGCTTCGTCGTTCAGGAGCACCACGCGAGGCGCCTGCACTACGACCTCCGGATCGAGCGCGGAGGCGTCCTCGTGAGCTGGGCGGTCCCCAAGGGCATCCCCGATCGCCCTGATCGCAACCATCTCGCCGTGATGACCGAGCCCCACCCGCTGGAATACCTCGAATTCCACGGCGAGATCCCGAAGGGCGAGTACGGCGCCGGCCACATGACGATCTGGGACTCCGGCACCGTCGAGATCGAGAAGTGGCGGGACGACGAGGTCATCGGCACCTTCTCCGGCGCAGGGCCGCTCGGCAGGGTCCGGCTCGCGCTCATCCGGACCTCAGGCTCCGGTGAGAAGTCCTCCTGGCTGCTGCACCGCATGAAGGATGCCGCGCGCCCTCACCCCTCCCGGGAAGCGGACGTCCCCTCCGCCGCCGTGTCGCCCATGCTGGCCGAGACCGGGACCGCCGGCCTCGCGCGGAGCATGCCGGACGCCTGGGCGGAGATCAAATGGGACGGGATCCGGGCGATCGGGACCTGGGCGGACGGACGGATGAGCCTGCGCGCGCGCAGCGGCACGGACATCACAGCGCGATACCCGGAGCTCGCCGCGGACGGAGCCCCGCACCTTCCGGTCGCCGATGCCGTCGTCGACGGCGAGATCGTCGCGCTGGACGCCTCGGGGCGCCCGAGCTTCCATCGGCTGCAGAATCGCATGCATCTCACGAAGCCGCGGGAGATCGAGCGGGAGGTCGTGAGGACTCCCGTCGCCTATCACCTCTTCGATCTGCTGCGCCTCGAGGGCCGCGACCTCAGCCGCGTGCCGCTGCGCGATCGGCGGGCGCTCCTCGAGGCCCTGGTCGAGAGCGCGGAGGGCCCCGTGCTGGCCCCTCCCGTGTTCGACGACGTCGAGGACGCCCTCGCCACGAGCATCGCGCTCGGCCTCGAGGGGATCGTCGTGAAGGACGCCCGTTCGGCCTATCGTGCGGGCGTCCGCTCCGGAACCTGGCTGAAGATCAAGCACACGCGCACCCAGGAGGTCGTGATCGCGGGGATCCGGCCGGGCAAGGGCAACCGAGCCGGCGGCATCGGCTCGCTGCTCCTCGCGGTCCCGGACGCCGGACGCCTGCGCTACGTCGGCCGGGTCGGAACCGGCTTCTCCGATCGGGTCCTCGCCGATCTCCTGAGCCGCCTCGAGCCGCTGCGCACCCCGGACCGCCTGATCGACGGCGTCCCCGACGCGGATGCGAGCGACGCGCAATGGGTGCGGCCGGAGCTCGTCGGCGAGGTCGCCTTCGCGAACTGGACGCCCGACGGCATCCTGCGCCACGCTCGCTGGCGGGGACTCCGCATGGACAAGAGCGCCGGCGAGATCGCCGTCGAATCGTAGCGGCGACCATGCTCACGAGCCGGGCGCGTCAGGCGTGCGTCTGCTCGCACCGGGCGGCGTCGGCCGGCTCGATCTGGAACGTCGAATGCTCCACGTCGAAGTGCTCGGCGAGGCATTCCTGCAGCTGCGCGAGGAGCGCCGCGGAACGTCCCTCCGCGACGAGCTGCGGCGCGACGCTGATGTGCGCGGTGAACACCGGGGCGCCACGGGTGAGCTGCCAGACGTGCACGTCGTGGACGCCGGCGACGCCCGCGATCCCGAGCAGATGCGTGCGGATGTCGGCGACCGTCATGCCCTTCGGCGCCGACTCGGAGAGCACGGAGACGACCTCCCGCAGCAGCGTGACCGCCCGGGGGATGATCATGGCCGCGATGAAGAGCGAGGCGATCGCGTCGGCCGGCATCCATCCCGTCGAGATGATGACGACGGCCGCGACGATGACCGCGGCGGAGCCGATCAGATCGCCGAGCACCTCGAGGTACGCGCCGCGGACGTTGATGCTGGTCTTCTGCGCGGCGCTCAGCAGCCACATCGCCACGCCGTTCGCGAGGAGCCCGACGACGGCGACGACGAGCATGAGAGGCCCCGCGACCTCCCCCTCGGCGGGATCCAGCAGGCGGCCGACGCCCTCGACGGCGACGATCACGGCCAGCACGATGAGGATGATCGCGTTGACGAGCGCGCCGAACACCTCGGCCCGCTGATAGCCGAAGGTCCGGCGGTCGTCGGCGGGGCGGGCGGCGACGATGCTCGCGACGAGCGCGATCACAAGGGCGGAGGCGTCCGTGAACATGTGCGCGGCGTCGGCGAGCAGCGCGAGCGATCCGGTCAGCAGGGCGCCGACCACCTGCACGACCATCACCGTCGCCGTGAGGCACAGCGAGATCGTCAGGAGCCTGCGGCTGCCCGCTCCCCGGATGCCGTGGCCGTGCGCGTGATCGTGCATGCCTCAAGGTTACGAGGGAAATCGCTCGTCAGAGGCGTATTCCCGTACTCGGGAATGGTGACGATTCTCAGGAGCGTTATCGGTCTTCACGCGCGCCTTCAGGGGATCGCCCCGCCGGCTCGCTTCGTGCCTGCGTGCGACGGGGGATGCGGAACAGAGCCCGCGACACGTCCTTACAGCGCGGACAGCAGCGGGATGAGGGCGTGGAAGGCGCGCGCGCGATGCGACTGGGACTGCTTCTCCTCCGCGGTGAGCTCCCCCGCCGTGCGCTCCGTGCCCTCCTGTCCGTCCGGGATGAAGATCGGGTCGTACCCGAAGCCTCCCGCCCCCGCGGCGGCATGCGCCAGCCGGCCGGGCCAGATCCCCTCGACGACGTGCTCGATCCCGTCGGGGCTCACCAGGGCGATGGTCGACGTGAAATGTGCCGTGCGACGCGGGTCCGCGATATCGCGCAGCTGGTCCAGCAGGAGCTCGAGGTTGGCCGCGGCATCCTTCTTCTGCCCCGCCCAGTAGGCCGAGAAGACGCCGGGGGATCCGCCGAGCACATCGACGCAGATGCCGGAGTCGTCGGCGAGGGCGACGAGCCCGGTGTACGACGCCGCGGCACGCGCTTTGATGAGCGCGTTCTCGGCGAAGGTCACACCGTCCTCGACCGGCTCGGGGCCGTCGTAGCCGACGACCTCGAGATCCGGGCGCGTCCGTGCGACGATCTGCCCGAACTCTGCGACCTTGTGCGGGTTGTGGGTGGCCAGGACGACGCGCACGCTCACTCCCCCGCGAGGGCCTTCCGCTGATGCTCCTTCAGGTCCGCGCAGCCGGCGACGCCGAGGTCGAGGAGCGCGTCGAGCTCGCGCTTGTCGAAGGGTGCCCCCTCCGCGGTTCCCTGCACCTCGACGAAGAGGCCGCGCCCGGTGACGACGACGTTCATGTCGGTCTCGGCCCGGACGTCCTCGACGTAGGCGAGATCCAGCATCGGCTCGCCGTCGACGATGCCGACCGAGACGGCGGCCACGGAGTCCAGAAGAGGCGTGGCGTTCTTGCCGATGAACCTCTTCTCCCGCCCCCACTCGATCGCGTCGGCGAGGGCGACATAGGCGCCGGTGATCGCCGCGGTGCGGGTGCCGCCGTCGGCCTGGAGGACGTCGCAGTCGATGACGATCGTGTTCTCGCCGAGCGCCTTGGTGTCGACCACCGCGCGGAGCGCGCGCCCGATGAGGCGGGAGATCTCGTGCGTGCGTCCGCCGATGCGCCCCTTCACGCTCTCGCGGTCGTTGCGGCTGTTCGTCGCCCTGGGCAGCATCGCGTACTCGGCGGTGACCCATCCCTTGCCCTTGCCGGTCAGCCAGCGGGGGACCCCGTTCGTGAAGGATGCCGTGCACAGGACCTTCGTCCCGCCGAAGCTGATGAGCGCCGACCCCTCGGCCTGAGCGCTCCAGCCGCGCTCGATCGTGATCGGACGGAGCTGGTGGACGGCGCGGCCGTCGGCGCGGACGATGTCAGACATGGAGATTCCTTCGTTGGGGGATCGGGCGGTCAGGAGCGAGGGGGAAGATCGATGACACCGGTCTGCACGAGCTGCACGTCCCGGACCTCACGGCCCATCAGGCGGTTCGCGAGCGCGGTGAAGTCGTCGGCGGATGCGCCCGTGGCCTCGTAGGCGTAGGTCGCGACGGCGTCGGGAGGCGCCAGGAGATCGTCCCGCACCAGCTGCCGGTACACGTCCGTGGCCGTCTCATCATCACTCGAGACGAGTGCGACGCCCTCACCCATCACATAGCCGATCGCGCCGCGAAGGAACGGATAGTGGGTGCAGCCGAGGACGAGGGTGTCGACATCCGCCTCCCGCAGCGGGGCGAGGTACTCCTCCGCCGTCGCCAGCACCTCGGGAGTTCCGGTGATTCCCGCCTCGACGAACTCCACGAACCGCGGGCACGCGGCGGCGAACACCTCGAGCCGCTCGTTGACCTCGAGCATGTCCTGATAGGCCCGCGAGCCGATGGTCCCCACCGTGCCGATCACGCCGATGCGCCCGTTGCGCGTCGTGGACACCGCACGCCGGACCGCAGGACCGATCACCTCGACCACCGGGACGTCGTAGCGCTCGCGGGCATCGCGCAGCATGGCGGATGACGCCGTGTTGCAGGCGATCACGAGCATCTTCACGCCCTGGTCCACGAGCGTGTCCAGCACCTCGAGCGAGTAGCGGCGCACGTCCGCGATCGGCTTCGGACCGTACGGCGAATGCGCGGTGTCGCCGATGTAGACGAACGATTCGCGCGGCAGCTGAGCCCGGATCGCACGAGCCACCGTGAGCCCTCCGACGCCGGAGTCGAAGATTCCGATGGGCGCGTCGTTCATGACTCCCCAGCCTACCCTTCGTCTCGCTTCACTTCGCGATGCTCGCTCAGGGCGGCGCCTTCGTCTCGCTTCACCTCGCGATGCTCGCTCAGAGCGGCGCCTTCGTCTCGCTTCACCTCGCGATGCTCGCTCAGGGCGGCGCCTTCGTCTCGCGTCCCTCGCTCGCGGTTCCTGAGCGAGGGACGCAGCGACGAGACGAAGGGCAGGGCGACGGGCGCGAGCACGGCCGTCGTGCCGCCGCGCTCACTATGCTGAGCGCATGACCTCGTCGACGGCGCTTCTGACCGACCGATACGAACTCACGATGCTGAGCGCCGCGCTGCGCGATGGCACCGCCGCGCGGCCCAGCGTCTTCGAGCTGTTCTCCAGACGCCTCTCCGGCGGGCGGCGGTTCGGCGTGGTCGCCGGCACAGGACGTCTCCTGGCCCTGCTTCGAGAGTTCCGCTTCGGCGAGGAAGAGCTGCGGTTCCTGCGCGACAACCGGGTCGTGGACGCCGAGGCGCTGGCCTACCTCGAGAACTATCGCTTCACCGGCTCGATCCGCGGCTATCGCGAAGGAGAGCTGTACTTCCCCGGCTCCCCGATCCTCACGGTCGAGGGCTCCTTCGCCGACGCCGTCGTGCTGGAGACGCTCGCGCTGAGCGTGCTCAACCACGACTCGGCCGTCGCGACGGCCGCCTCCCGGATGAGCATCGCCGCGGGCGAGCGACCACTGGCCGAGATGGGCTCCCGGCGGGCAGCCGAGCGTTCCGCGGTCGCCGCGGCGCGGGCCGCCCACATCGCCGGGTTCGGCTCCACGAGCAATCTCGAGGCCGGCCGACAGTGGGGCATCCCCACGATGGGGACGGCCGCGCACTCCTGGACCCTGCTGCACGAGACCGAGGAGGAGGCGTTCCGCGCCCAGATCGACAGTCTCGGCACCGATACGACTCTGCTGGTCGACACCTACGACATCCGCCGCGGCGTGGAGACGGCGATCAGGGTCGCGGGCACCGGGCTCGGCGGCGTGCGGATCGACTCCGGCGACCTGCCGATCGTCGCCGCCGAGGTGCGCGCCCAGCTCGACGAGCTCGGCGCGAAGGGCACGCGAATCACCGTCACGAGCGATCTGGACGAATACGCGATCGCGGCTCTCGCCGCCTCGCCCGTCGACGCCTACGGGGTGGGGACCTCGGTGGTCACCGGATCCGGGTACCCCACAGCGAGCATGGTCTACAAGCTCGTCGCGAGGCAGGATGCCTCGGGAGCGTGGATCGGCGTCGCCAAGGCCTCTGCCGACAAGGGCTCCCAGGGCGGGCGGAAGGCGGCGTTCCGCACGATCGAGGAGGGCGTCGCCGAAGCCGAGACGATCGTCGTCTCCGAGGGGTTCGAGGCCCTCGACTCCCCCGCCGAGCACCCCGGATCCCGTCCGCTGCAGGTGACGTTCGTCGAAGCCGGCGAGATCGACGCGTCGTACGAAGGACCGGTCGGCACGGCATCCGCACGGGCGCACCACCTCAAGGTGCGCGAGGAACTGCCGGTGCGCGCCCTCGCGCTCAGCAAGTCCGATCCTGCGATCCCGACGGTCTTCGCCGCGGCATCCTGATCCGCGCTGCGCTCACCCCCGGCGAACGGGCTGCGCGGCGAGAGCTCAGCCCACCATCGACTCGTAGATCTCCTTGCAGGTGGGGCAGATCGGGAACTTCTCCGGGTCGCGGCCGGGGGTCCACTTCTTGCCGCACAGCGCGCGCACCGGCTTGCCGGTGATCGCGGACTCGAGGATCTTGTCCTTCTTCACGTAGTGGCTGAAGCGCTCGTGATCGCCCGGCTCGAGATTCTCCTCGCGGAGGAGCTCTTCGAGTTCACGATCAAGCGTTGCCACGCCGCCCTGATCGGGGCTGTCCAGCGGAGTACTCATGCCGTGAGTCTAATCGTCCGGGGCGCACGACGGGCAGGCATCACGCGGTCTCCACGAACTCCATGAGCCGCTGTCCGCCGCGTTCGAAGATCACGCCTCCGATGAGGGCGCCGAGGGCCAGGACGGCCGCACCGGTCCCGATGCCGGCCCAGAACGCAGCCGGCGCGTACTCGTCGCCGTCGATAACGGTCAGAGCGAAGAGCCAGATGGCCGGGATGCCGAGGACCAACGGTCCGAAGAACGCCCACGCCTGGCCGTATGTTCCGCGGGAGGCGGAGCGCTGCGGCTGCTGGAAGGGGCTGTCCCCCGGACGCGAGACCGCATACGGGGCGACGACGGAGACGACGCTCGAAAGCCCGAGGCCGCCGAGGAAGAGGGCGGCGGCGAGTCCGGTGAGCGGCAGGAGCAGGCTCCAGTCGCCGATGAGGGCGAGCGTCGCCGGGATCGCGACCGCCAGCACCGGGACCGCGACGAGCGCGATCGGGACGAGTCGGCCCAGCCTGTCGGGGAGACCGCGGACGCCGCTGGCCACGTGGGTCCAGAACGCGGTGGAGTCGTAGGCGATGTCGTTGTGCGGCAGCCATCCGAAGAACAGCGCCATGACCGGCACCGGCACGAGGACCGCGACGTCGAAGGGCACGCCGGCGATCAGGAGCGGGAAGACGGTGAGGACACCGGCGATCGGGACCACGATGATGTTCACGATGTACCGGCGATCGCGCAGCCAGTACACGAGGCTCCGCGCCGCGATCGCGCCGAAGGGCGTAGACGGCAGCAGGGCGAACCAGCCGAGACCATGACGCTCGCGCGCGGCGACCGGTCGCTCGGTCGTGGTGAGCAGGCGCCGCACGATCCAGGTCCAGAGCGCGGCGATCAGCGCGACGGTCGCAGCCGCGACTATGCCGCTCAGCCATGCGCCCGCGGAGTCGCCGGCCGCGATGGCGAAGACGAGGCCGGGTCCGGCGGCGAAAGGCGTCGCCCCGGCGATGGCCGTCGCGGTGTCGACGGCGGCCGGCACTCCCCCGCGGCCCTGCCATTCCAGGGACGCCAGGAAGATCGCGACGGGGAAGGCGACCACCACGACGAGAAGGGCGAACACGGCGGTGAGCTCCCTCGACCGCCGCTCCGGGAGCCAGAGCGCGTTCATGGCCATGCCGATCCTGGCGGCGACGACGGTGCAGAGCAGGCTGACGGCCCCCGCGAGCACGGCGACGGGCCAAGGCGTTCCCAGCCGCACCGCGACGATCGTGCCGCAGACCGTGAGCGCGGCGAGCGCCAGCGTGGGGACGCTCACCAGAGACGCGATCGCGAGCACCCATGGCATCCGCCGCTCGTCGACGCCGAACACGGCGAAGCGGCGCGGATCGAGCTGGTCAGCGGCGCCGACCAGCACAGGGCCGACGAGGAACGCGAGGAAGATCGCCGCGGCGCCGAGGACGAGCACGGCGCGGGCGACCGCCGTCTCGACGTCGGCGAGGCTCAGCACCGCCGAGCAGGCGACGACGGTCGCGGCGACGACGAGGACGAGGCCGACGACGGTGCGCGCGACGCGGGTTCCGCGGAGGGATCCGAGCAGCAGCGCGAACCTCAGTCGGAGAACGTGTGCAACCACTCGAGCCCCTCCACCTCGCCCGCCGAGCCGGCGAGCTCGACGAACCGCGATTCGAGCGTCTGCCCCGCACGCACCTCGTCGACGGTGCCCTCTGCGAGCACCTCGCCGTCGACGATGATCGCGACGCGCGAGCACACCCGCTCGACGAGGTCCATGCCGTGGCTGGACAGGATCACCGTCCCGCCGTGGGCGACATAGGCGCGCAGGATGTCGAGGATCACCCCGGAGGAGACCGGGTCGACCGCCTCGAAAGGCTCGTCCAGCACGAGCACGCGCGGCGAATGGATCATGGCGCCGGCGAGCATCAGCTTCTTGGTCATGCCTGCCGAGTAGTCCGAGACCACCCGGCTCAGCGCATCACCGAGGTCAAACGCGCGGGCGAGGTCGCCGGATCGCTTCTCGATGACCTCGGCGCTCAGCCCGCGCAGCAGCCCGTAGTAGTGCAGAAGCTGCCGGCCGGTGAGCCGGTCGAAGGTGCGGAGCCGGTCGGGCAGCACGCCCATGACCCGCTTGGCGGCGAGCGGTTCCGCCGCCTGGTCGATGCCGGAGACGTGCACCGTCCCGGCGTCAGGACGCAGCAGCCCTGCGATGATCGACAGAGTGGTCGTCTTGCCGGCGCCGTTGGGGCCGACGATCCCGTAGAAGGACCCGGCGGGGACGGTGAGATCGACTCCGTTGACGGCGCGATGGTCGCCGAATTCCTTGACGAGTCCTCGTACGCGGAGCGCGTCCGCTCCGGATGCGGACTCGACGTCTTCGAAGGCCTCGGACGCCTGGCTCGTGGAGACGCCGGGATCCGGCTCCTCACCCGCCGTCGCCTCCCCCGGAAGGGGCTCCTCCGCGGGGGCCTCTTCGGAGGGCGCCTCCTCGGCCTCGGCGAGCGGCCCTCCCACCACGAGGGCTTCGTCTGCCGGCGCCTCGCCCGCAGGGGCTTCCCGGGCGGCCTCGACCTGGCCGGGCAGCACCGCAGGAACCTCGTCGTATGCGGACTCCTCCGCGACGGGGACGGCGGTCTCGTCGTCCCGCCCCTTCTCCACGGCCGTGTCGCCTTCCGTCCGCGCCGCGACGACGTCGAGAGTCGGAGCCGCGGCATCCGCGGCCACCTCGCGCTGAGGAGCGGCCGTCCGCTTCGCGGCGGGCTTGCGCGCCGCGGTGCCGTTCGCCGCGGGGCGCTTCGTCGCCGGACTCTTGGCCGCAGGACGCTTCGCGGCCGCACGCGCACGGGCCGGACTCTTCGCGGCGCCCGACTCCTTGCCCGCTTCGGTCGGACTCGCGGCATCTGCGGCCGCCGCGCTCTCCGCGGCCGCCTTCTCCGCAGCCGCCTTGGCTGCCGCGGTCTTGGCCGCCGTCGTCTTGGCCGCGCTCCTCGCCGCGGTCGACTTCGCCGCCGCGGTCTTACCGGCCGCGGTCCGCGCCGCCGCCGACTTCACCGCAGCAGTCCGCGCAGCGGAAGAAGCGGTCGTGCTCCTGGCCGCGGAGGTCTTCGACGCGGCATCCGTGCGCGCCTTGACCGCGGCCTTCTTGGCGGCCGCGGTCGACGCGGCTGGCCGGACGGTGCGCGGCGCCTTCGCCTGCGCCGACGGCTCAGCCGGCCCTGTCGGCCATGCAGCGGCCGCCTCATCGACCTGGTCGGCTGGTTCGTCAGGGGAAGGAGTCACCGTCTAACGGTATCAACGGGGCAGGACATTCCCATGCCCGGAAGCAACAATCGATGCAGATCACTGGCGTCTTCGCCCCCCACCTGGATAATGGGTGTGTACTCCATCACGAATTGGCAACGTCGAGGGGATGGCACGGGCCGTTCCCAGGGGCCATCGCTAGCATGAATTCGGCACGAAGAGGTGTCTGGCCGGTGAACCGGCCGTGAACACAGATTCTTTAGGAGCTTTCGTGACTCTTCAGACCGTCATCCTCGCAGCCGGTATGGGCTCGCGTCTCGGCCGCGCCCTCCCCAAGCCGCTCACCGAGCTCGGCGACGGCCGGACCATCATGCAGCAGCAGCACGAGAACATCCGGGCGGCGTTCGGCCGCGAGGCGCGCATCACGACCGTCGTCGGCTACCGTGCCGAGACGATCATCGAGGCTTTCCCGCATGTCAACTACGTGCACAACGAGCGCTACGACGAGACCAACACCTCGAAGAGCCTGCTGCGCGCCCTCGGCGCCACCGGCCGCAGCGGTGTGCTGTGGATGAACGGCGACGTCGTCTTCGATCCGCGCATCCTCGGCCGTGCGATCGAGTTCATCGAGCGCGACCAGTCGTTCGTGACCGTCAACACCTCGAAGGTCAGCGACGAGGAGGTGAAGTACACGGTCACGGCCGAGGGCTTCATCGACGAGCTCTCCAAGACGGTGAAGGGCGGTCTCGGCGAGGCCGTCGGCATCAACTACATCTCGTCCACGAGCAAGAAGCCCTTCATGCGGCAGCTGCAGCGCGTCGACGACCAGGACTACTTCGAGCGGGGCCTCGAACTCGCCATCGCCGAGGACGGGCTGCTGCTCGAGCCGATGGACGTCTCCGACCTGTACGCGGTCGAGGTGGACTTCGCCGAGGACCTGGAGCGCGCGAACCTCTACGTCTGACGGCGACGCGCCGAAGCGTTCGAGAGCCCGACCCACCCGCAGGGCCGGGCTCTCGGCGTTCTCGCGGCATCCGTCCATAGGATCGGGGCATGGCCGCCAAGGTTCATAGGATCCATTCCCTTCCAGACGACTCCCCCTGGGACGGGGGCGTCCCTCCGGTGGGCTCGACGGAGCATCCCTTCGCGGTACGCAGCCTCGATCGGGTGCTGGCGATCCAGCGTCCGCTGGTCCTGGCGCACATCCGCAGCATCCGACTGCGCCACCCGGAGGCGACGCCGGATCAGATCGTGCGGATGCTGGAGCGCCGGTATCTCGCCGCCGTGACCACCGGCGGCGCCGCTGTCGGAGCGACGGCCGTGATCCCCGGGATCACGACGGGAGTCACGCTCGCGCTCTCCGGCGTCGAGACGATCGGCTTCGTGGAGTCCACAGCCCTGTTCGCGCAGTCCGTGGCGGAGGTGCACGGCATCGCCATCGAGAATCCCGACCGGGCGCGAGCACTCGTGATGACGCTCATGCTCGGCAAGGAGGGCGTCGACCTGGTCGCGCAGCTCGCCGGTCAGGCCGCAGGACGAGGAACGGCGCGTCCGGCGTACTGGGGCGAACTGGTGACGAAGTCCCTGCCTCGCGCGGCGGTCGGACCGCTGGTGGATCGTCTGAAGACCATGTTCATCAAGCATTTCGCCGCGGCGGGAGGCGCATCGTTCATCGGCAAGGCGCTGCCGTTCGGCATCGGAGCGGCCGTCGGCGGCGCCGGCAACAACATCCTGGGGCGACGCGTGCTGGTGACGGCGCGGCGCGCCTTCGGCACGGCTCCGGCGGTGCTGCCGGAGGAGCTCGAACCCGTGCCGGGCGCGGAGAGGCTGGAGACGAGGGCGATGCGGGGAGCCCGGCTCGCCGGGAACGCGATCGCCGACGCCGCGGCCACGACGGCGCGCGGCGTCGGCTGGGCGGGCAGACGGATGACGGAGGTCGGACGGAGGCGGCACGCGGATGCGGCGATCGACGCGGCCGGCGACCCGGAGGACCCTTCGGCGTCCGAGAGGGCCTCCATGCCAGAGCGCTGATTCTGCACAGCAGATGAGTTATCCACCGTTACGGTGATCGACAGCCTCTGAGAGGATCCGGTGTCCGCGGGCGTCCATACCGTCGCAGGCATGTTGAGACCCATCGATCCCGCAGAGCTCCTGCCGTCGGCCGCATATCGCGTTCCCTGGCGGATCGATCGCACGGACGACGCCCATCCCGGAGTGATCAACGAGAGCCGCCACCCGGCCGACTTCGTCCGCATCTTCCATTCCGACGATGCGCGCGGCGAACGCACTCAGCTCTGGGGGCAGGTGCTGCCGCAAGAGCGCATCGAGCTGTGCCTGTGCGCCGCCGACCTGGACGATGTCGTGGTGAGCATCGCCTGGTTCCGCCAGGCGGACGGCCTCGAGTACGTCTGGCGCTTCGTCGTATGAGCCGCCGGGGAGCCGGAGCGGCGACAGGTCACGTTCGCCGAGCCATGACGAGCGCGCTAGCGACCCGTCTGTTCGCCGGCTCGCCGCCGCAGCTCCCGCCGGAAGTCCGCCTCCGAATAGGGCTTGAGGTTCTCCGGGAGGTCGGCGGCGGTGAGCCCGTGCACGAACGTCTCCGGCTTCACGTCGAGCGCGGTCGCGAGCTGGATGATCACGAAGAGCGTGGGGTTGCCCTCGCCCGACTCGATCCTGGCGAGATGCGAGACGTCCATGTCCGCTCTCTCCGCGAGCCGCACACGGGGAATGCCCGCCTTCGCCCGGAGTTCCCGGATGAGCAGCCCGATGTGTTCGGATGCGCGGGAGCGGGGCGTTTTCATCCATCCAGCATCCAAGCACGGGGATCAAACGGTAATCGTTTTCATGCGCAGGCTTTTACACCTGTTCTTGTAAACCCTGCGTCGCCCGGGACGGGCGATCAGCCCAGATGCCGCTCCAGCCGGTCGAGCAGACCGCGACTGCCCTCTTCTCTCCCCTTGCCGTCGGCGTGGAACCGGTCGAGGAAGACGCCGTGCTCGATGTGGGTGAACAGCGTCCCGCGATCGGTCGGCTCGAATTCCAGGGACGCCACCGACGTGGACATGTGCACGCCATCGAGCCACATGTCGTAGGTCGTGACGATGCGGACGTGTTCGACGATGTCCGTGTACGTGGCCGCATACCGCGATACGGGGCCGTCGTGGAACGCCCCCTCGGCGACGTCGTGGCCTCCGACTCTGAAGTCGAAGGCCCATTCCCCCGAATCCCAGGCGTCGTCATCGCCGAACCACGCCCGTTTCTGCTGCTCCTCGGCGAACGCGCTCCAGACCTGCTCGACGGGATGCGGATACTCCCTGGTCAGCTCGAAGCCGGCGTGGGCGAGTCGTCTCTCGACGGTCATGGCAGATCCTTCCGCGTGAAGACGACATGGATGACGCCGCTCTCGGCAACCTCCGAGCTCACGTCGTGGGTCAGCTCCAGACCGCGCAGGTCGTCCCACAGCCGCTCGCCCCTGCCGAACAGGATCGGGGAGACGGCGAGGTGCAGCCTGTCGACCAGCCCTGCGCGCAGGAAGGCGACCGCCGTGCCCACGCCGCCGCCGATCCTGACGTCCAGGCCACCGGCGGCCTCCTTCGCCTCGGCGAGCACCTCTTCGATCGGAGCCGCACGGAAATGGAAGACGGTCCCGCCCTGCATCGGGATCGAGGCACGGGGAGCGGTATGGGTGAGGACGTAGACCGGAGTGCCGAACGGCGGCTCTTCGCCCCACCACCCGCGCCACTCCGGATCGTCGGGGAAGGCGTGCAGGCCGAACATGCCCGCGCCCATGACCTCGGCGCCGACGCCTTCGAAGTACGCCTGCGCGTGCTTCTCGTCGATGCCGCCCGTCCCACCGCCCGTCGTGTCGCCCAGGACGCGCCGGCGGAACGTCCTGGTCGCGACGTAGTCCGCTGTGAGTCGCCCCCAGTCCTCCCCCATCGGATTCTCCGGAGTCTGGTCGGCCGTCGTCGCGAAGCCGTCGAGCGAGATCATCATGTCGATGCGCACGCGTGTCATGTCAGTTTCCCTTCGGGGTGATACCGGTCAAGTGGATGCCGAGCCGATCGGCCTGATGTTCTGCGGGCGTCCGCTGCTCGCCGAGCCACAGGTGCAGGACGTCGAGCGCGCCGGGTCGCAGGCTCACGGTACGGACGCGTCCATGCTTCTCGGAGATGATCAGCCCCGCCTTCTCGAGCACGCCGAGGTGCTGCATGAGCGAGGGCAGGGTCATCTCGAAAGGCGCGGCCAGCTCGGACACGACGGCCGGGGAGATCGCCAGTCGTTCCACGACGGCTCGGCGCGTGGGGTCCGCGAGAGCGCGGAGCACGGTGTCGAGCTCGTCGTAATACTTAGGCATATACTTAAGTATTACGACGGCGAGCATCGATGTCAAACGTCGCCCTCCGGCCTGTGCGAGCACGACGCGACGCGCCCCGCACACAGGAGAAAGGCGCCGACTCGCCGGTGGGTCTCCGCCAAAGGATCGGCCACCCCGTTGTGGTGAGCATCCAACGGTCCCGCCCACCGCGACGCTAGGGTGGAATCCGTGACGGAAAAGCCCGAGCTCTTGACCACCGCCAGCCGAATCGCCGACCTGCGAGCCCGCTACGACGAGGCCGTCGTGGACGCCGAGGCGAAGGCGAAGGAGAAGCAGCACGCGAAGGGCAAGATGACCGCCCGCGAGCGCATCGAGCTCCTCGTCGACCCCGGCAGCTTCGTGGAGTTCGACGAGTACGTGCGTCATCGCACGACGGCCTTCGGCATGGATCGCAATCGCCCGTACGGCGACTCCGTCGTGACGGGGATCGGCACGATCCACGGCCGGACGGTCGCCGTCTACTCGCAGGACTTCACCACCTTCGGAGGCTCCCTCGGCGAGGTCTCCGGCGACAAGATCATCAAGATCATGGAGTTCGCCCTCACCGGCGGCATGCCCATCGTCGGCATCCTGGACTCCGGCGGCGCCCGCATTCAGGAGGGCGTCCTCGCGCTCAGCAAGTACGGCGAGATCTTCCGGCTGAACACTCGCTCCTCGGGCGTGATCCCGCAGATCTCGATCATCATGGGCCCCGCTGCCGGCGGTGCGGTCTACGGCCCGGCCCTCACCGACTTCGTCATCATGGTCGACAAGACCAGTCAGATGTTCGTCACCGGCCCCGATGTCATCAAGACGGTCACCGGCGAGGACGTCGGCATGGAGGAGCTCGGCGGCGCCCTCACCCACAACACCCGCTCGGGCGTGGCGCACTACCTGGCGGAGGACGAGGACGACGCGATCGACTACGCCCGGACCCTCCTCGGCTTCCTCCCGGACAACAACATGGCCGAGATCCCCGGCTACGCGAGCGGCTTCGAATGGGAGACCACGGACGCCGACCGCACCCTGAACGCGATCATCCCGGATTCGCCCAACCAGCCTTACGACATCCACACCGTCATCGAGCACGTCGTGGATGCCGGGGACTTCATCGAGGTCCAGCCGCTGTTCGCGCCCAACATCGTCATCGGCTTCGGCCGAGTGGAGGGTCGCTCGGTCGGGATCATCGCGAACCAGCCCTCCCAGATGGCCGGAACGCTGAACATCGAGGCCGGCGAGAAGGCCAGCCGCTTCGTGCGCTTCTGCGATGCCTTCTCCATCCCGATCGTCACGCTCGTGGACGTCCCCGGGTACCTGCCGGGTACGGATCAGGAATGGACAGGCGTCATCCGCCGCGGCGCGAAGCTCATCTACGCCTACGCCGAGGCCACGGTGCCGCTCGTCACCGTCATCCTGCGCAAGGCCTACGGGGGGGCGTACATCGTGATGGGCTCGAAGCAGCTCGGCGCCGACGTCAACCTCGCCTGGCCGACGGCGGAGATCGCGGTTATGGGCGGTCAGGGCGCCGTCAACATCCTGTACCGCGGCGAGATCCGCAAAGCCGAGGAGGCCGGCGAGGACGTCGCCGCCGTCCGCACGCGACTCGCGAACGAGTACACCTACAGCGTCACCAGCCCGTTCCTGGCCGCAGAGCGCGGTGAGATCGACGGGGTCATCGAACCGGCGAACACCCGCGTCTCCATCGCGAAGGCACTGCGGGCGCTGCGGGGCAAGCGCGCCGACCTGCCGCCCAAGAAGCACGGGAACATCCCGCTGTGATCGAGCAGCCGCAGCCGTCGGATCCGGGGAACGAGCGGCCACCGACGATCGAGATCACCCGCGGAAGCGCCACGGAGGAGGAGCTCGCGGCGCTGATCGCCGTCGTGAGCGACGCCTATACGCGCGAGGCCGCGGACGCCGTGATCGATGAGCCGCACATCTCCGCCTGGCAGCGCACGCGACGACCGCTGCGCGCGCCGCTGCGCCGCGACATCCCCTGGGGGCGATTCGCGGGCTGAGCCCGCTCGGCGCGGGAATGCGTTTCGACTCGTCGCTGCGCTCCTCGCTCAACGAACGGGCAGGAACCGGCCGCTGCGCTCCTCGCTCGACGAACGGGGAGGGCACGGATCGCTGCGCTCCCCACTCGACGAACGAGGAAGGAGCCAGCCGCCGCGCTCCCCACTCGACGAACGAGGAAGGAACCAGCCACCGCGCTCCCCACTCGACGAACGAGGAAGGAACCAGCCACCGCGCTCCCCACTCGACGAACGAGGAAGGAACCAGCCACCGCGCTCCCCACTCGACGAACGAGGAAGGAGCCAGCCACCGCGCTCCCCACTCGACGAACGAGGAGGGAACCGGCGTTCAGCGGGCGAGAACGGGGCCGCGGAAGCGCAGCGTCACGAGCTGGAAGGCGCGCAGTCCCAGATCGACGGCCGACCCCGTTACGCCGCGGACCGCCGAGCGCTCGATCTCCCGTTCGAGGAGGTCGGTCTCGATCACGGTGTCCCAGCCGAAAGCGGTCGACAGCGTGCCCTCCGCCCGGCCGCCATGCGCCTCGTACAGCCGCACGATCACATCGCCGCTGCGATCCTCGGCGAGCTTGACCGCCTCCACGACGACGGCGTCCGAGGAGGACGTCACGAGAGGCGCGGCAGGCGCCGCGCCGGTCAGCGCCCGTACCGGCAGGTTCAGACGGTACCCGTCGCGCACGGCATCCGCGATCTCCGCGTCCGGACGGATGCTGACGCGGAACGTGTGCTCGCCCTGATCCGCTTCCGGGTCGGGGAACAGCGGTGCGCGCAGCAGAGACAGCCGCACGATCGTCGCCGCTCCTCCGCCGTCGCGCGCGGTCCGGGTGATGTCGTGTCCATAGGTGGCGTCGTTGGCGATGGCGACCCCGAAACCGGGCTCGCCGACGTGCACCCAGCGGTGCGCGACCGTCTCGAACCGTGCGGCGTCCCAGGACGTGTTCGCGTGCGTCGGACGGTGCACGTGGCCGAACTGGATCTCGCTCGTCGCCCGCTCGGCGTGCACGTCGAGCGGGAAGGCCAGCTTCAGCAGCTTCTGCCGCTCATGCCAGTCCACCGTCGTCTCGATGTCCAGCCCGCGCGCGTCCGCGGCGAGGGTGAGGGTCTGCGTGATCCGCGATGCCCCCCATTCGCGGATCACGCAGACGACTGCGGCCGTCGGATCCTCGACGACCTCGACGGACACGGCGTCCGTCAGGTCGACGACGTGCCGTCGATAGTGCTCGTCGATGTCCCAGGCGTCCCACTGGGTGGGTGTGTCCCGATGCAGCTGCAGGAGGTTCGCCGTCCTCCCCGGCGCGATCGCCTCTCGCCCGGAGGCGCGGGAGACGAGTGACGTGATCAAGCCGGCATCGTCGAGCACCACGCGGAGATGCTCGTTGGAGAGCTCGAGTCCGCGAGGCGTGCGCACCGCGGCGGCCACGGCCGTTCCGCCCGGCTCGGCGACGGCGAGCCCTGAGGCCTCCGCTCCCCCCACTGCGAAAGGTCCGGCGTTCGCGACGAGCGGCACCGCCCCGGAACCGGCGACGGTCGCCAGCGCCTGGGCGATGATGCGCTCCGCGACGTCGAGGACCTCCGCATAGCGCCGCTCCGCCTCGCGGTGCACCCACGCGATGGAGCTGCCGGGGAGGATGTCGTGGAACTGCTGGAGCAGCACGGTCTCCCACGCCGCCTCCAGCTCGTCGTAGGGGTACGGCGCGCCGCGCAGCGCGGCGGCGGCGGCCCACAGCTCGGCCTCGCGCAGGGCGTGCTCGCTGCGGCGGTTGCCCTGCTTGGTGCGTGCCTGCGAGGTGTACGTGCCCCGGTGGAACTCGAGGTACAGCTCGCCCGTCCACACCGGCGGGTTCTCGTACTCGGCCTCCGCCGTCTCGAAGAACAGGCGGGGACTCGACAGGGTCACCGTCGGAGAGCCCTCCAGCGAGCGCAGCCTCGCTGCGGCCGCGGCCATCTCGCGGTTGGGTCCTCCTCCCCCGTCGCCGTAGCCGAACGGCACCAGGGAGGTGTTCGCACCGCCCTTGTCGAGGAACTGCCGCTCGGCCCTGGCCAGCTCCTCGCCGGACAGCACGGAGTTGTACGTGTCGACGGGCGGGAAGTGCGTGAAGATCCGCGTGCCGTCCAGCCCCTCCCACCAGAAGGTGTGGTGGGGCATCGTGTTGGTCTCGTTCCAGGACAGCTTCTGCGTCAGCATCCATCGCGAGCCGGCCGCACGCGCGATCTGCGGGAGTGCGGCGGTGTAGCCGAAGGAGTCCGGCAGCCAGACGTCCAGCGGCTCGACGCCGAACTCCTCCAGGAAGAAGCGCTTGCCGCGCACGAACTGCCGCGCAAGCGCCTCGCCGCCCGGGAGGTTCGTGTCCGATTCGACCCACATGCCGCCGGCGGGCACGAAGCGTCCGGCGGCGATCGCCGCCTTCATGCGCTCGTAGAGCTCCGGCTGGAACTGCTTCATCCAGGCGTACTGCTGCGCAGAGGACGCCGTGAAGACGACGTCCTCGTCCTCCTGCTGCAGCGACAGCACGTTCGAGAACGTCCTGGCCACCTTGCGCTGCGTCTCCCGCACCGGCCACAGCCATGCGGAGTCGATGTGCGCGTGGCCGACGGCGTGCACGCGGTGGGCGGAGGCGGATGCCGGAGACGCGAGCACCGTCGCGAGGGCCTCGCGCCCCTCCGCCGCCGTGCCGGCGACGTCGTCCGGATCGATGACGTCGACCATGCGCTCCAGCGCGCGCAGGACCCCGGCACGCCGCGGGGTGTCGCCCAGCTGCTCGATGAGCGACACCAGGACCGCGGCATCCTGCACCAGCTCCCACACCGTGAGGTTCCGCTGGACGACGTCCGCCCTGCGCATCACGTAGAGAGGCTCGTCGCCGGCCGTGTCCCATTCGCCCAGGCGCGTCGGCCGGAAGTCGCGGAAGCCCTCCCCCACGTCAGGGTTCGCCGCGGCCTCCAGGTACAGATCGATCGGATCGCCCGGCTCGCCGTCGAGGGGGACGTAGGCGTTCCTCGGCTCGATCGCCTTGACGATCGAGCCGTCGGCGCGGTACACCGTGCCCTCCGCCTGGAAGCCCGGTCCTGCGGGGCTGAACCCCAGATCGAGCAGCAGTTCCGCGCTGTGCCCCTCGACCCGCTCCGGCACGGTCCCGGTGACGTGCATCCACACGGTGCCCCATGCCCGCCCCCACGGCGTTCCGACAGCGAACGACGCATATTCCTGCGCCACCGCCTCCGCGAACGGGACCGGCTCCCCGGGGACGGTCCACGCCTGCAGCCGCAGCGGAACGGGCGCCGTGTGAATCGCCGGGAGCAGCCGTTCCCCGATGAAGCGACGGATGCGAGCCTCGATGAGCTCGGTATGTGAATGCATCAGGGCATGCTCCTGGGAGAAGGGGAAGTGCCCAAATACTAAATCGAGTGGAATAAATCTGTCAAGGCGTCACGCGGGCTCGTCCGCCGCATCGAGCAGAAGCGAGGAAGGGCGGGGGGAGAGCACATCGGCGAGAACGACGCACGCCGCGCCGACAGCTCCGACGTCGTCGCCCACCACCGTTCCCGACACCGGAACGGTGCGTACGGCCCTGATGGCGCTCTGGGCGTCCACCAGCTCCGGCAGCACCCGGAGGTAGGTCTCGGACAGCCGGCTCCAGAAGGGTCCGCCGATCACCACTCGATCGACGTCCAAGAGGTTCGTGAGGGCCGAGATCAGCACCGAGAAGTGTCTGGCCGAGAGATCGAGGACGCCCTGCGCGCCGGCATCGCCGCCCGCCGCGCGCTCGCAGAGCTCGAGCAGTCTTTCGTCCACGGATTCGGGATCGCTCCCGATGCGGTCGTCGGCGAAGACTCCTGACCGTTCGGCGCGCTCGACGATCGCCTGGGGCGAGCACGACACCTCGACGCAGCCCCTCTTGCCGCAGACGCAGGGCAGGCCGTCCGGGTCGACCATGATGTGGCCGACCTCGCCGACGTTGCGGGAGACTCCGCGGACGACCTCGCCGTCGCGGACGATCGCCGCCCCGATGCCGATCCCGATGTACAGGAACAGCAGCGAGACGTCCGCGCGGTCCTCCCCGGTCCACAGCTCCGCGAACGCCGCGGCAGTCGTGTCCTTCTCCAGCACGACCGGGAGCCCTGTCGCCTCGGCCAGCGCCTCCCGCAGCGGGACGCGATGCCATTCGCGCAGCTTCGGCGGGTCGATGACGGTGCCGTGCGCGGCGTCCAGCGGCCCTGGAGCCGCGACTCCGACGCCGGAGATCGTCGAGCGGTCGACCCCTGCGCCCGCGATGAGCTCGTCGATCGCATCCGCCATGGCGCCGACCACCCGCCGTGGATCGTTCGCGGGCGTCCTCCGGGAGAGCCGGGCGACGACCGCGCCCGCGAGATCCAGCAGGACGATCGTGATCAGGGCCGGGTCGAGATGGATGCCGATGGACAGACGGCTCCTCGGGACGAGACGCAGAGTCGTGCGCGGCTTGCCGGGGCCGTTGATCGTGCGACCCGCCTCCTCGATCACGCCGTCGTCGAGCAGGCGGCGGGTGATGTTCGTCACCGTCTGGGCGGAGAGTCCCGTGGCGTCGACGAGCTCGATCCTGCTGAGCCCCTCCCCCGAGCGACGGATCGCCTCCAGCACGACGGACTGGTTGAAATCCCCCATCCTGGGGAGATTCGTCCCTCGCCGGAGCACGCTCATCGCTCCATCATGACCCACTCGGCTTGTCCCCCGAAATACCTACAGACAAGCTTCCCGACCTCGGCGAGACTTATCAGGACGCTACGCGTTCGGCCGGTCGTTCTGTCCCAGGGTAGACAGACGAAAGACCGGCCCTTCAGCGGACAGTTTTCGGGTAACTGCTCCGCGCATGGCGAGGGGCGGGCGGCTTCGCCGCCCCTCGCCCTTTCCCTTCCACCCCCGGCCCCTCCTCCCCCGGCCGGGGATGGACCACGTCATGTTCCGGACGCCGCGCGCGGTATCTCATGCCACAGCGCGACCGAGTCCTCGTCTGAGGAGTCGCCGGCTCCGGAACGCCCCACCACGGTGACGGCGATCCTCGGATCCCGTGCGGCACGGATGATGACACGCCCCGACTCCGCCGTGGTGAGCACTGCCGCGAGCTCGTCGCGGATATCCGCCCGCCTGGTCTCGTCGACGTCGTCCAGGCCGCCCTCGTCGAACACGGTGACCGCGACCCCTCGGCGCCTGGCGCCCTCGATCGCCGCGCGCACCGCGTCGTTGAGCAGGCTCGCTCCGCGGAGCTCGTCGCGCAGCCGTCCCTCGGCGAGCCTGGCCTGCAGCCTCTCGTCCGAGGTGAGCATGCCATGGGCGGCGACCGTCCGGCTCAGCACGGGACCGGCCACGGCGAGCGCGTACTGCGCGCGCATCCGTCGCTCGCGCTGCCGCACCTGCTGGGTCGCATGCCACGCGGACACCGCCCGCTGGATGCCGGCCAGACGCTCCGTGTCGCGCACGGCCCTGTCCCAGAACAGCACGAGCAGCTGCGCGACGACCACCCACATGATCGATCCGACCAGGCCGAGCTGCAGCGCGACCGCCGGACCGAGGAACCAGGATGACCCCGCCGCCAGCACCGCGAGCACGCTCCAGCCCGTGATGAACCTCCTGCGCACGACGCAGATCGCTGCGAGGAGCCCGATCGCCCCGATGTACCACGTGGCGAACGGCGCGGTGCGCTCACCCGCATCCATCGACAGGCTGGCCAGCACGGGGACGGCGGCCGCGGCGGCGAGCGCCGCGACCACGGAGGCGAGCGGAGCGCGCGCCGCTTCGCGCGTACCGAGCAGGACGACGAGCAGCACGGCGCCGAGGTAGAGGACGATCGAGGCGACCATGAGCACCGGCACCGCAGGGATCTCGATCCACCACACGGCGCGAGCGGCGAAGTACAGCGAGAAGCCGAGGGCCAGCGACGTCACGACTCCTCGCACGCTGCGGTTCATTCGCGTTCCCAGCCGAGTTCCACGGTGGTGCCGGTGTCGTCGGAGGAGATCCGCGCCGTGCCGGCGACCGCCGCCATCCGGGCCATGATCGACGCGCGGATGCCGAGCCGGTCCTCGTCCACCGCGTCCAGGTCGAATCCCCCTCCGGCGTCCATCACCGTCACCGTCACGCCCTCGTCGCCGTGCCCATCCGCGACGATGTGCAGTCCGCGGCCGTGCGCATGGGTGACCGCGTTCCCGATCGCCTGGCGCGCGGCGAGCACGAGGGCGCGCGCCGCGCGCCCAGGGATGAGCCCGATGCCGCCGCGCTCCTCCACGACCGCATCCGCCCCGAACTCGGAGAGCGAGCGACGCAGCTCCGCGACGATCTGCGCCAGCCCGACAGGATCGTCCGTGCCCTCCTCGAGCACGGCCGCCTCGGTGTTCGCCAGGCGTGTCAGCGCCTCGCGGGCCATCCCCACGGCGAGATCGCGCGCGCGGGGGCTCTCCGCGCGCTCGGCGGCGATGAGAGCCGCGAGGACGCTGTCGTGCATGAGCGCGGCGACCGCGACACGCTCCTGCTCCGCGGCCGCAGCGGCCGCGGCCGTCGCATAGGCCGCCACCGCCCGGCCCCTCACATCGTCGACGCCGGATGCGACGGAGCGGAACATCCATCCGAGCGAGATGAGCACGAGGCCAAGGATGATCGTGAAGGAGACGTCGAACGCCGTCGTGATCCAGAAGTCGCGCGAGAAGTCGCCCTGCATCAGGCGGACCACGCCGTAGACGAGCGGCACGCCGACCGCCCAGACGTACTGCACGCGCGACGAGAACGCGAGCAGGGCGGCGATGGAGCCGACGTTGACGAGGAAGAAGATCCACGGCTGCTCGTTCGCGACGCGATCGGCGGGGTCGACGACGAACGGCCAGGCGACGAGCGCTCCGACGTACAGGAACGCGAAGGATGCCGCCGCGGTGCGCACGCCCCGTCCGATGACGCACGCGATCAGCATGGCCAGCAGCGGCACGAACACGACGACGAGCATGGCGATGTGCGCGGCATCCACGATCGTGATCGTCGTGAGGGCGGCCAGCAGCGCCTGCGTCCCCGTCACGAGCGAGCCGATGGCGACCACGGTGTGCAGGATGCGCTCCATGCGCTTGCCGGTGAAGCGCTCGTACTCGCTCTCCACCGAACCCGGCGACGGGATCTGGCTCCATGCGTCGCGGATGCTGAGCGTCTCAGCGGCCACTCGAGGTTCCGTCCGGCGCGACGAGTCCGTCCTCCATCGCCCGGCGCAGGAGATCCACCTTCGTGGGTGCAGGGCGCCCCACCTCGACGTACTTCACCCGGATGCGCGTGATGTTCTCCTTGGCCGTGGAGTACGCCACCCCGAGCCGTTCGGCGACCACCTTCAGCGGAAGGCCCGTGGCATACAGCCGCAGGACCTCGCGCTCGCGGACGGACAGCTGCGCATCGGCGAAGGCGCGGTCCCCCTCGACGGCGCTCGCCCATTCGACGTTGTTGAGCGCCTCTCCTCTCGCGACCGTGCGGATCGCGTCGAGCACCTCGTCGAGGGCGGAGGACTTGCTGATGACTCCCGCAGCGCCGGCCGACAGCGCCTCGCGCACCGCGGCAGGACGATCGGCGACGCTGTGGATCACGACGCTCGCCCCGTCCGCGACCAGCGCGGAGACGTTCTCCGTGACGGTCGTGCCGTCCCCGAGGGTGAGGTCCAGGACGACGACGTCGGCCGGAGCGGCGCGCGTCGACATCCGCCAGGCGAGGTAGGAGCTCACCGTGCTGCCGGAGAACACGACCGACTGCCGGCCGTCGCGCTCGCACGCCGCCTCGAGCCCGAGGCGGACGGACTCGTGATCGTCGATGAGTGCGACCCTGCTCATCCGGCAAGCCTATCGACCCGCGCGAGCGGATTCATCGCGTCAGCAATGCGACGACCTCGAAATGGTGGGTGTGCGGGAACAGATCGAAGGCCCGGATCTGCTCCGCCTGCCATCCCAGGGCCCGAAACGTTCCGAGATCCCGCGCGAACGCCACGGGATCGCAGGCGACGTAGACGATCGCGTCCGGGCCGAGGCCGGCGATCGCCTCCACGACCTCGCGACCCGCACCCGCGCGGGGAGGGTCGAGCACGATGGCGCCGATCGACGCGGCAGGGTCGAGACGCGCCGCCGCCGGCGGCCGGCGGCGGCGAGGACGGGCACCGTGCGGCGGGCGCCCTGGGATGCCGAGGAAGCGGTCGACCCTGGCCGTGACCGCCGTGACCTCGAGCGGCGCGAGGTTCTGCGCCGCGTGCGCCGTGGCGCGACGATCGGACTCGACGGTGATGATGTCCTTCGCTCCGAGGCCGGCGAGCGTCGTCGCGAACAGGCCGACGCCGCCGTACAGATCCAGGTGCGTGGCCCGGGGATCGACGCGTCCGGTCAGCAGCTCCCTCACTGCGCCGTCGAGGGTCGCCGCCGCCCGGGGATGGACCTGCCAGAAACCGCCGGCGTCGAGGGTGAAGGAGCGTTCGCCGACCCTCTCGGTGATGAGACCCGCATCGGGGCGCGCTCCGGCATCGGGGCGGCGCAGCACCCGGACGTCGCCGTCGGCCGGCTCCACCAGCTCGACGCTGCCCGGTGCCGCCGCGCCCAGCAGGGCGGCGGCCTCGGCGATGGCCGGCGTCGCCAGCGGGTGCGAGGTCACCGGGATCACCCGATGGCTGCGCGCCGCGAACGGGCCGACAGCGCCTTCAGCGTCGACGTGCAGCGTCACGCGGGTCCGCCATCCCCTGCCGTCCGAGTCGTCCACGCCGCGTACCACCGGCGTCTCGACGCCGCCTCCCGCGAACCTCTCCAGCGCCTCGCCGAGCACCTGACGCTTCAACGCCCTCTGGTGCGCGAGGTCGATATGTCCCAGGTCGGCGCCTCCGACGCGATCCTCCGGAGCGCGGGACGCATCGGCCTCCGGCCAGATGTGCGCGCGGCGATGCGGGGAGGCCTCGAGCACCTCGACAGTGTCGGCCCGCCAGAACCGGCGGGCGTCCGCTGCGGCATCCGCGCCCTGATCCCGCAGTCGCGCCCGCACCCGCTCACCGGGGATCGCGTCGGAGACGAAGACGACGCGCCCTTCGTGCCGCGCCACGGAGATGCCGCCGTGGGCGATTCCCGTGATGTCGAGGTCGAGCAGATCGTCGGCGGGAGGGGTCATCCATCCAGGATCCCATGTCCGCGCTCCGCCGGAGCCCCTCGATCGCGCTGCCGTAATCCGGGTCGTGCTGCCGGAATCCGAGTCGCGCTGCCGGAACCCACAGGCGCTGCCGGAATCGGCACCACGCTGCTGTGATCCGCGCTGCGCTGCTGTAATCCGCAGACGCTGCGCGAATCTATGCCGCCCCGGCCGAGAAGAGCAGCGCAACCCGAGAAAGAACAGCACGACCCGGGGAAGGAGCAGCACGTTAGCGTAGGAGGATGCGCGTGTGCCTCGCCTCCACCTCTCCCGCCCGTCTCATGCTGCTGCGCCAGGCCGGGATCGAGCCCCTCATCCTCTCGCCCGATGTCGATGAGGATCAGGTCGCCGAGGCGGCGAAGGCGGCGCGTGGCGCGGCGCTGTCCCCCGCCGAGCTCGTGCTCCTGCTGGCGAGGGCGAAGGCGGCGGATGTGGCGCACCGGCTCGCCGAGGAGGCCCCGGGGTTCGACGGGATCGTCATCGGCGGCGACTCGATGTTCGCGCTGAACGGGCGCGTCTACGGCAAGCCGTACACGCCGGAGGAGGCGAGCAGACGCTGGCGGGAGATGCGCGGCGAGACGGGCGTCCTGCACTCCGGGCATTCCGTGTTCCGGCTCAGCCCCGGTGAGCAGCCTCGCGAGGCGACGGCGGTCGCCGAGGCGTCCGTGACCTTCGCCGCCGACGTCACCGACGAGGAGATCGCCGCATACGTCGCCTCCGGCGAGCCCCTGCACGTCGCGGGCGCGTTCACCGTCGACAGTCTGGGCGGCGCGTTCATCACCCGCGTCGACGGCGATCCCTCGACGGTCGTCGGCATGTCCCTGTCCACTCTCCGCACCCTGGCGCGCAGCCTCGGCGTCGCGTGGCACGACCTGTGGACGGCGGAGAGCGCCTCGTAGGCTCCCCGACACGATCCGCGGGTTTTCTTGTGGAGGGTCGTCAAAAGGATGCCGCTTCTTCTCGATAGGCTGGCAATCATGCCTGCAATCGCCAAGGTTCTCATCGCCAACCGCGGCGAGATCGCCGTACGCATCATCCGCGCCGCCCGGGATTCGGGGATCGCCTCCGTCGCCGTCTATGCCGACCAGGACCGGGACGCCCTGCACACGCGACTGGCCGATGAGGCATACGCCCTGGGCGGCGCGACGAGCGCCGAGACCTATCTGCAGATCGAGAAGATCCTCTCGATCGCCCGCCGCGCCGGTGCGGATGCCGTGCACCCCGGCTACGGCTTCCTGGCGGAGAACGCCGAGTTCGCCCGTGCGGTGATCGGCGCGGGCATGACCTGGATCGGCCCCTCCCCCGAGGCCATCGAGGCGCTCGGCGACAAGGTCACCGCCCGTCACGTCGCGGAGAAGGTCGGCGCCCCGCTCGCCCCCGGCACCCCCGGTCCCGTCTCCGGCGCCGACGAGGTCGTCGCCTTCGCCGAGGAGTTCGGCCTGCCCATCGCGATCAAGGCCGCATACGGCGGCGGCGGGCGCGGCCTCAAGGTCGCCCGCGAGCTCGACGAGGTCGCCGAGCTCTTCGAGTCGGCGACCCGCGAAGCCGTCACCGCCTTCGGGCGCGGCGAGTGCTTCGTGGAGAAGTACCTCGACAAGCCCCGTCACGTCGAGACCCAGTGCCTGGCGGATGCCGAGGGCAACGTCGTCGTCATCTCGACGCGCGACTGCTCGCTGCAGCGCCGCCACCAGAAGCTCGTCGAGGAGGCGCCAGCGCCGTTCCTGACCGAGGAGCAGACCCGCCAGCTGTACGCCGCCTCGAAGGCGATCCTCAAGGAGGTCGGCTACGTCGGCGCAGGGACGTGCGAGTTCCTCATCGGCGCCGACGGCACGGTCTCCTTCCTCGAGGTGAACACGCGTCTGCAGGTCGAGCATCCCGTCTCCGAGGAGGTCACGGGCATCGATCTGGTGCGCGAGCAGTTCCGCATCGCCGCAGGCGGCACCATCGACTACGACGACCCGGCTCCTGCGGGGCACTCCTTCGAGTTCCGCATCAACGGCGAGGACCCGGGCCGTGGGTTCCTCCCGCAGCCCGGACCGATCCATGTCTTCAAGACCTTCGGAGGACCGGGCATCCGCCTGGACTCCGGCGTGACGGCCGGCGACGCGGTGTCCGGCGCCTTCGACTCGCTGCTCGCGAAGATCATCGTGACGGGCAGGGACCGTGCCGAGGCCCTGGAGCGCGCCCGCCGCGCTCTCGACGAGTTCGAGGTCGCCGGGCTCCCCACCGTGCTGCCGTTCCACCGCAAGGTCGTGCGCGATCCCGCCTTCACTGCGGAGGATGGCGAGTTCGGCGTGTACACCCGCTGGATCGAGACCGAGTTCGTGAACGACATCCCCGCCTGGGACGGCGAGCTGGAGTCACCGGCGGCCCCCGCCGGCCGTCACACGGTCGTCGTGGAGGTGGCGGGGAAGCGCCTCGAGGTGAGCCTTCCCGACCGCGTCGCCGTCGCGGCTCCCGCCGTAGGACGCCCTGCGACCGTTCCGCCGTCGCGCCGCAGCCACGCCACCTCCGTCTCCGCCGGAGCCTCCGGCGACGCCGTGAAGTCGCCGATGCAGGCGACCGTCGTCAAGATCGCCGTCGAGGACGGCCAGCAGGTCGTCAAGGGCGATCTCGTCGTCGTGCTCGAGGCGATGAAGATGGAGCAGCCGCTGCAGGCGCACAAGGACGGCGTCATCGGGAACATCAACGCGGATGCCGGCGCGACGGTTTCCGCGGGGCACCAGCTGCTCACGATCAGCTGAGGGACGTTTCCCCTCCTCGCACGTCGAGCGATCGCTCACCCGCTACCCGCACGTCGAGCGAGCGCAACGAGTCGAAACGGAGAACCCGTCGAATGCGTTTCGACTCGGGCGGCTGCGCCGTCCTCGCTCAACGAACGGAGAGAAGGGCGCCACACCGCCGCTCAACGCGCGGAGAGGGGACCTGCCCGTGCGAGCGCTCACCCACCCGCTACCCCCACGTTCAGCGCTCACTCACCCCGCACCCGCACCCGCACCCGCACGTTGAGCGAGCACTCACCCACTACCCGCACGTTGAGCGAGCGCAGCGAGTCGAAACGCAGCACCCGTCGAACGCGTTTCGACTCGGGCGGCTGCGCCGTCCTCGCTCAACGAACGGAGAGAAGCCGCTACGCCGCCGCTCAACGAACGGAAGGGAAGCCGCCGCGCCGACGCTCGACGAACGGAGGACAGGCCGCGCCGACGCTCGACGAACGGAGGACAGGCCGTGCCGCCCGACGAACGGGAGGGCCGACGCAGCCGGAGATCAGCCGATGTTCACCAGGTGCATCGCCCGCGAGGCATCCGTGATGCTCGAGGACAGCGAGGGGTAGGCGGCGAACACCCGGGAGACCTGGTCGACCGTCAGACGGCGCTCGACGGCCACCGCGATCGGGTAGATGAGCTCGGAGGCCTTCGGGGCGACGATGACGCCGCCGATGACCGTGCCAGACCCCTTGCGGGCGATCAGCTTCACGAAGCCGTCCTTGATGCCCATCATCTTCGCGCGCGGGTTCGCGGCGAGCGGCAGCTTGTACACCAGGCCGTCCGCGACGCCGTCCTCGACGTCCTGCTCGGAGAAGCCGACGGTGGCGATCTCGGGGGCGGTGAAGATGTTCGAGGTGATCTTGCGCAGCTCGAGCGGGATCACGATGTCTCCGAGCGCGTGGAACACCGCCGTGCGCCCCTGCATCGACGCGACGGATGCCAGCGGGAAGAAGTTCGTGCAGTCGCCGACCGCGTAGATGTTCGGCACTGAGGTCCGCGCCACCTTGTTGACGCGGATGTGCCCCGACTCGTCGAGTTCGACGCCGGCCTCGGTGAGGCCGATCCCCGCCGTGTTCGGGATCGAGCCGACCGCCATGAGGCAGTGCGATCCCTCGACCGTCCGACCGTCCGAGAGCGTCACGATCACGCCGGTCTCGGTCTTCTCGACCTTGTCGGCGCGCGACTTCGACAGCACCTGCATCCCGCCGCGCTTGAAGACCTTCTCCAGCACGCGCGCCGCGTCCTGATCGGACCCTGGGAGCACCTGGTCGCGGCTGGAGATCAGCGTGACCTTGGCGCCGAGGTTCATGTACGCGGAGGCGAACTCGGCGCCCGTCACACCCGATCCGACGACGATGAGGTGCTCGGGGAGCGCCTTCATGTCGTACAGCTGCGTCCAGGTGAGGATCCGCTTGCCGTCTGGCTTGGCCGACTCGAGCTCGCGGGGCGATGCGCCGACCGCCACGACGATCGTGTCCGCCTCGATGCGGTCGAAGTCGGTGCCGTCAGGGCCGGTGGCGACGATGATGGAGTCCGGCCCCTCGAGCCTTCCATGGCCGGACAGGATGCGGACGTCCGCGTCGAGCAGGGTGGCGCGCATGTCCTCGGACTGCTGCGCGGCCAGCGCGAGCAGACGCTTGTTGACGGCGGCGAGGTTGATGGCGATCTCGGGCTTGAGAGGCTTGCCGTGCTCGCCCTTCGCGTAGAACTGCACGCCCAGGTCGGTCGCCTCGGAGATCGCGACGGCGGCGTCGGCCGTGGCGATGAGGCTCTTGGACGGGACGACGTCGGTGAGCACCGCCGATCCTCCCACGCCGACGCGCTCCACCAGGGTCACCTCGGCTCCGAGCTGGGCGGCGGCAAGGGCCGCCTCGTAACCGCCGGGACCGCCGCCGAGGACGGCGACGCGCTGAGTGCGCTCGAAAGGGGTGGAGGACATGGAATCCATTCTTCCGCAATCCTGGCCCCGGTCGTGTCACGTTCATAGAGTGGTCCCATGACCGACACTCACGACAACCCTCTCGACGCCCCGGACGCGAACCCGTTCGAGATCGCCGCCACCGCGGCAGCCGACATCGCGCGGCTCAGCGGCGTCGAGAAGCACGACATCGCCCTCACGCTCGGCAGCGGCTGGGGCAAGGCGGCCGACATCATCGGAGAGACCGTCGCCACGATCCCGGCCACCGAGGTCACCGGCTTCTCGAAGCCCGCGCTGGAGGGGCACGTCGGAACCCTCCGCAGCATCCGCACGCCCGACGACAGGAACGTGCTCGTGATCGGGGCGCGCACCCACTACTACGAGGGTCACGGCGTCCGTCGCGTCGTGCACAGCGTCCGCACCGCCGCGGCCGCCGGAGCCTCGATCATGGTCCTCACGAACGGCGCAGGCGGCATCCGCGAGACCTGGAAGCCGGGCCAGCCCGTGCTCATCAGCGACCACATCAACCTCACGGCCGACTCCCCGCTGGAGGGCGCCACGTTCATCGACCTCACCGACCTGTACTCGAAGCACCTGCGCGATCTCGCCCGCACGGTCGATCCGACGCTCGACGAGGGCGTCTACACGCAGTTCCGCGGACCGCACTACGAGACCCCCGCGGAGGTCCAGATGGCGAAGCGCATCGGCGGCCACATCGTCGGGATGTCCACCGCTCTCGAGGCGATCGCCGCCCGCGAGGCCGGCATGGAGGTCCTCGGCTTCTCGCTCATCACGAACCTCGCCGCCGGCATCCAGACCACGCCGCTCAGCCATGCCGAGGTCATCGAGGCCGGACAGCTCGCTGAGCCGGTGATCACGAAGCTCCTGGCCCGCGTCATCGAGGCGCTGTGAGCGCCGACGCGCTGCTCGGCCTGGCGCGCGCCTGGCTGCGGCAGGACCCGGATCAGGAGACCCGCGACGAGCTGGCCGGCCTCATCACGGCGGCGGCCGGCGGGGATGCCGCGGCCATCGCCGACCTCGAGGACCGGTTCGGCACGCGCCTCGCCTTCGGCACCGCGGGCCTGCGCGGTGCCCTCGGCGCGGGAAGCAACCGCATGAACCGCGTCCTGGTCGCGCAGGCGGCCGCGGGTTTCGCCGCCTATCTCCTCGAGCGGGCACGGGGCGGGACGCCGACGGTCGTCATCGGGTACGACGGACGCCGCAACTCCCGCCGGTTCGCCCAGGACTCCGCCGAGCTGTTCGCCGGTGCAGGACTCCGAGCCGTCCTTCTCCCCCGCCTGCTCCCGACGCCGGTGCTCGCGTTCGCGGTGCGCCATCTCGGCGCGGATGCCGGCGTGATGGTCACCGCCAGCCACAACCCGCCGAACGACAACGGCTACAAGGTGTACCTCGGCGGCGCCGACGACGGCTCGCAGATCGTCGCTCCCGCGGACGCGGAGATCGCTGCGACGATCCAACGGGTGGCGGACGCCGGCGACATCGGAGCCCTTCCCCGCTCGGAAGGGTACGAGATCGCCGGCGAGGAGGTCGTCGAGGCCTACGTCTCCCGGACGGCCGCCGTCGCGCCCGCGGGGCCGGGGGCCGCAGGCCTGAAATGGGTCTACACCGCCATGCACGGCGTCGGCTGGGAGACGTTCTCTCGCATCGTGCGTGCCGCGGGCTATCCGCAGCCGACGGTGGTGCGCGCGCAGCTCCAGCCTGACGCTTCCTTCCGCACCGTGTCGTTCCCGAATCCGGAGGAGCCGGGGGCGATGAACCTGTCGTTCGACGTGGCCCGGGGATCCCGCGCAGAGCTCGTCATCGCGAACGACCCCGATGCCGACCGGCTGGCGGTCGCGATCCCGGATGCCGGATCTCCCGGCGGCTGGCGCCGCCTGAGCGGCAACGAGGTGGGCCTCCTGCTCGGTGCACGCGCGGCTCGGGCCGCGGAGGGCACGCCCGGTGCGACGCTCGCCTGCTCTCTGGTGTCCTCCCCCGGCCTCGGCGCGATCGCCGCGCATCACGGCCTCGGCTTCGTCGAGACGCTCACCGGGTTCAAGTGGATCTCGCGGGCGCCGGGCATCGTGTACGGCTTCGAGGAGGCGCTCGGCTATCTCGTCAACCCCGCGACCGTGCGGGACAAGGACGGCATCTCCGCGGCCGTGGCCCTGCTGGGGCTCGCCTCGGAGGCGAAGGAGCGCGGCGGGACGCTCGCGACGCTGCTCGCCGAGCTCGGCGAGACATACGGCCATTTCGCGAGCGGTCAGGTGTCGGTCCGAGTGGAGGACCTGTCGATCATCGGGCGCGCCATGGCGTCCCTGAGGCAGACGCCGCCGGAGCGGATCGGCGATCTCGCGGTGGAGTCCGCCGAGGATCTGCTGTATCCCGAGCGGGATCAGCCGGCCGGCGACGTGCTGCGCTACCGTCTCGCGGGCGGATCGCGCGTCGTCGTGCGACCGAGCGGCACCGAGCCGAAGCTGAAGATCTACATCGACGCGCAGGCGGAGTCCGCGGATGCCGCAGCGACGGCCGTCTCATCGATCGAGGCCGGAGTGAGGGCTCTGCTGGAGGAGCGCTCCTGAGCGCTGCCCGCATGCCCAGCCGCCGCGTCCGGATCAGCGCCCTGGGCGGCGCGCACGCCCGCCCCGTCGCCGAGCTCGCCCGCCTGGCCCTGGCGCACACGGCGCCGGTCACGCTGGCGACCTCGACGGGAGCGGTCGTCGACCTCTCCAGCATCCTCGCGGTGATGGATCTCGCCCTCACCGAGGGCGAGGAGGTCGTGCTGACGACACCGGACGGCGACGACGCCGATCGCGTGCTGGACACGATGGTCGGCGTCCTCGCACCGCATCGCTGACGATGCCGCTCAGCCGTCGATCACGGCCACGAGCTCGTCGAGGAACGCTTCGAAGGTCGTCCCCCTCCGCACGATCCGCTGCACGCTCTCGCGCTCGCTGAACACCTCGACGAACTGCTCGAACACCGTCTGGAATGCGGCGCGGTCGTCCTCGCTGAAGGCGGCGAGCGCGACCACCTGCACGCGCGCGTCGCCCCAGGCCACCGATCCGTCCGCGACGCCGATCGCGATGGCGGTGCGCTGCGCGGTCATCTGCAGGGCGTGCGGCACGGCGAGCGCATCCGTGAACGCGGTCGAGGACATCCGCTCCCGTGCGATCGTGTTCTCGACGTAGGCGTCGTCGATGAGCCCCGTGCGCACGAGCATCCCTCCGAGCAGGCGGATCACCGCCTCGTCGCCGGCGTCCGGCAGCGGGTGCACGAAGGCGGCGGCATCGAAGTAGCGGGACAGCTCCTCACGAAGCCGCGTCAGGCGGCGGCCGCGCCGCAGCCGGGCCGCAGCCGCCTGGACGCGCTCGACGTCGGCGTCCGTGAGGAACGGCTGGATCCGCACGTACCGGTCGCCGGAGGCTCCCGGCTCGATCGTGGAGAGCACGAGGTCGGTGTCGAACGACGCCCAGTCCGGATCGACGCTGGTGACGACGCTCGTCACCTCGATGGAGCTGCCCAGCGAACGGTCCACGCTGGAGCGCAGCAGTTCGTGGAGCTCGTAATATCCGGGGCACACGATCGTCGCCGTGAGGATCGACTCCGCCTTGCGGCTGCGCTCCAGCCGCCCGCCGACGTGCATGGCGATGTACGCGATCTCGTCGTCGTTCACCGGCAGCCCGAGCCTGTCGTGCAGGCCGCTGACGATGGAGACGGCCACCTCGAAGATCATCGGGTACGAGCTCTTCAGGGACCGGGTCAGCGGGTTGCGGGCGAAGGCCTGCTCCTCGGCGCGGCGCAGCAGGTTCTGCACGTGCAGCGAAAGCCGCAGCAGGAAGGCGTCGTCGACGAGGTCGACCTGGTACTCGTTCGCGGCGCGCGTGATCTCGGCCCGGACGGCGGATCCGACCTCCGCGTCCACGCCGCTGCGCACGAGGTCGCCGGCCGCGTCCCTCCCCGGGGCGACGACGCGGGTCAGCACGAGCGTCGCCAGGTGGGCGCTGTCCCCGTCCCCGAGCGCGACGTCGAAGTGCGCCTCGGCGAGACGGGCGATCACCTCGGCGATCCTCATGATCTCGGCACCGGCGACGGCCGCAGGAACCTCGAGCGCATGACCGGCCGCGACGCGGTCCGCGGCGATCGCGATATGCAGGAGCACGTCCGAGATCGCGAGCTCGTTCACGTAGTACCCGAGGGCTCCGAGCTCTCTGACCAGGGTGTTCTTGAACGGGGCGACGGCTTCGGGCGCGACGGCGGACCCGGTGAGCGCACGGCGCACGGTCTCGGGATGGAACGAGCCGGCATCCATCTCGTCATGGGCCAGCCTGCTCAGCAGGCGCCGCTGCGCACCCTCCGCACCGTGGAGATGCACTCTCTCCCTGCCGCGCTGCAGGAGGAGCTCTGTTCCCTCCAGCAGTCCGCGCACGCGGGAGAGATCCGCCTCCAGCGTGGCCTCGCTGACGTGCAGGCGTTCGGCGGCGGCGTACACGTCCACGCCGTCCGGCGCGTCCAGCAGCATCCGCACGAGGGTGTGCAGGCGATCCCTCGGCGCCGATTCGGCGCCCTCCCGAGCGCGCAGAGCCGTGCGGGCGCCGCCGCCGGCGCGATAGCCGGCCGGGCCGGATTCCACCGCGTCCGCCCTCGGGCCCCTCGCGTTCAGGGCTGCGACGTAGGAGCGGATGCTGCGCGGCGTCACCCCCAGCTGATCGGCCAGGCTCGCCGCCGTCGCCCAGCCGTCCTGCCGGAGCAGGGCCGAGAGGAGCTGGTCCTGGCGCTGACGCGACATGATCCCTCCGACTCCCTGACGGCGTTGTCCCCGCTCTCCCATGATGTCAGGAATGCGCAGGGCACGGGGAAGGGAGGAAGGTTCCGCGGGGGCGGAAAGGATCCTGGTGGCGCCCCTCGCAGCCGGTTCCCAGAATGGAGAGCGGAAAGGCGGCATCGATGAGGATCCTCGTGGTGTGCGGCGCGGGCGCGTCCAGCACGTTCGTCGCGCAGCGCCTCCGACGCGCCGCCCTCGCCGTAGGCCTGGACTGGGACGCCTCCGCGGGAACCGAGCAGAGCATCCTCTCGGTCGCTCACGACCTGGTCCTGGTCGGACCCCACCTGGTCGAGCGCCTGGCCGCGATCCGCGAGCTCACCCGCGCACCGGCGCTCCCCCTGCCGGAGGACGTCTTCTCCGATCGCGACGGCGAGCGCACGCTCGCGCTCGTGCGCTCGGCACTCGCCTCCGGCCCCATCTCCGAGAAAGGCACATCATGACCGCAGCGACCCGCACCGTCCGCATCGGCTCCTCGCACGGACTGCACGCCCGTCCAGCGAAGCTGTTCGCCCAGGCGGCGAAGGAGTCCGGCATCCCTGTGACCGTGGCGAAGGACGCCGGGAAGCCCGTCAACGCCGCGAGCATCCTCGGCGTCATCGCCCTCGGCGCCGAGCACGGCGACTACGTGACGCTCACCGCCGACGGCGAGGGCGCCGAAGCCGTCCTCGACACGCTCGCAGAGCTGCTGACCACCGACCACGACGAGGCGTGAGCAGGATGAGCATCCTGCGAGGAGTCGGCATCGGCCGCGGGGTCGCCCAAGGTCCCGTGGTCCGGATGGCCGAGGCGCTGGCCGCTCCCGAAGACGACGCCAGCACGATCGGCCCCGATGCCGAGCGCACGCGGGTCCGCGAGGCGATCGCGATCGTCGCCGCCGAGCTCGCCGCGCGCGGCGAGAAGGTCGGCGGCGCGGCGCAGGAGGTGCTGGAGGCTCAGGCGATGATCGCCGAGGATCCCACCCTGCAGGACGAGGTCGACGTGCGCATCGACGACGGAAGGACGGCCGAGTGGGCCGTGCACGACGCCTTCGCGGGCTTCAAGGCGACATTGGAGGCCGTGGGCGGCTACCTCGGCGAGCGCGCAGCCGACCTGGACGACATCGCCCAGCGCGTCCTGTCGCACCTCCGCGGCGTGGCAGCGCCCGGCGTCCCCGATCCCGGTCATCCCTTCGTCCTCCTGGCCCGCGATCTCGCCCCGGCCGATACAGCGCTGTTGAACCTCGATCAGGTGCTGGCGCTCGTCACCACGGACGGCGGCCCGACCTCCCACACCGCGATCCTCGCCAGGGAGAAGGGGATCGTCGCGGTCGTCGGAGCGGCGGAGGCCGCGGATCTCGTGGACGGCGTGACGGTGATCGTGGATGCCGCCGCCGGCACCGTGACGACCGACCCGAGCCCCGCGGAACAGGAGCGCGCCGCGCAGCGCGCCGCCGACCGCCGCAGCGCCGACGCGCTCCCCCCGACCCCCGGCGCCCTCGCCGACGGCACACCGATCGCTCTGCTGGCGAATCTGGGGAAGCCGGCCGATGCGATCGATGCGGTGGCGAGGGGGGCCGAGGGCGTCGGGCTCTTCCGCACGGAGTTCCTGTTCCTCGCCGCCTCCCAGGCGCCGACCGTGGCGCAGCAGCGGGAGTCCTACCGGGAGCTCCTCGCCGCCTTCCCCGGCAAGAAGGTCGTGGTCCGGATGCTGGACGCGGGCGCGGACAAGCCGCTGGCGTTCCTCAACGACGCGCACGAGGAGAACCCGGCGCTCGGGCTCCGCGGCCTGCGGGCGCTGCGCGCGAGCGAGGACATCCTCCGCGAGCAGCTGACCGCTCTGGCCGAGGCGGATGCCGCGACCGAGGCCGATCTGTGGGTGATGGCGCCGATGGTCGCCACCGTCGAGGAGACGGTCTACTTCACCGGGCTCGCGCGCGAATACGGGCTGAAGACCGCAGGGGTGATGGTGGAGGTGCCCTCCAGCGCACTGCTCGCCGACCGTGTCCTGCAGCACGCCGACTTCGCCTCGATCGGGACGAACGACCTCACGCAGTACACGATGGCCGCCGACCGGCTCCTCGGATCGGTCGCCGGGTTCCAGGATCCCTGGCATCCCGCGGTGCTGCGCCTCGTGCGCGAGGTCGGCGACGCCGGAGCCCAGGCGGGCAAGCCCGTCGGCATCTGCGGCGAGGCGGCGGCCGACCCGCTGCTCGCCGTCGTCCTGGTCGGCCTCGGCGCGACGAGCCTCTCGATGGCTCCCGCGGCTCTCGCCGACGTCCGACTCGCGCTCTCCGAGCGCACCCTCGATGAGGCACGACGCCTCGCCGGGATCGCGCTGGCGGCGGACGACGCCGCCGGCGCGCGCACCGCCGTGGCCGAAGCCGCCACGGCATTCCCTCCTCACCAGAAAGAGACGACATCATGACGACGACGTCACCTGCCGCCGCCAGACAGGGCGGATTCCGCGTGGGCGTGCAGCGGTTCGGCACGTTCCTCTCCGGGATGATCATGCCGAACATCCCGGCCCTGATCGCCTGGGGCATCATCACGGCCTTCTTCATCCCCGTCGGCTGGACGCCCAACGCGCAGCTCGCCACCCTGGTCGACCCGGTGATCCACTACCTGCTGCCCATCGTGATCGCCTACACGGGCGGCACGCTGGTCTACAAGACGCGCGGCGGCGTCGTCGCCGCGATCGCGGTCATGGGGGCGATCGCCGGCTCCGACTATCTGATCGCCCAGGTGAACGCCGACCTCCCGGCGGACAACCAGCTCGGCCAGGTGCACATGTTCATCGGCGCGATGATCATGGCCCCGCTCGCCGCCTACACGATGAAGTGGCTCGACTCGCTCTGGGAGAACCGCATCAAGGCGGGCTTCGAGATGCTCGTGAACATGTTCTCGGCGGGCATCTGGGGCTTCGTCCTCGTCGTGATCGGGTTCTATCCCGTGGCGTGGCTCGTGAACGGGATCATGAACGTGCTCTCGACCGCGGTGAACTGGCTCGTGGAGACGAACCTCCTCCCCCTGACGAGCATCATCATCGAGCCGGCGAAGGTCTTCTTCCTGAACAACGCGATCAACCACGGCGTGCTGACCCCGCTCGGGACCCAGCAGGCCGCGGAGGGCGGCAAGTCCATCCTCTTCCTGCTCGAGGCCAACCCCGGTCCCGGCGTCGGCCTGCTCCTCGCCTTCACGATCTTCGGGATCGGAGCGGCGCGCGCCTCGGCGCCCGGCGCCGCGGTGATCCAGTTCTTCGGCGGCATCCACGAGGTCTACTTCCCCTACGCGCTGATGAAGCCGGTGCTGATCCTCGCGCTGATCGCCGGCGGTGTGACCGGCGTGACGACGAACATGCTGTTCGGAACCGGGCTCATCGCGCCCGCAGCCCCGGGCAGCATCATCGCGGTGCTCGGTCAGACGTACCGCACCGACTACGTGGGAGTGATCCTCTCGGTCGTCCTGTCGGCGGCGGTCACCTTCCTCCTGTCGATGCTGATCCTCCGCGCCAGCCGCAAGAAGGATCTGGAGAAGGAGGACGCCTTCGCCAGCGCGATCGCGCAGACCGCGGCGAACAAGGGCAAGGAGTCCAGCACGCTGTCGAACCTGGCCGCCTCCGCGGGCGCCGCTCCCGCAGCGACGGCCGTAGCCGCTGCGCCCATCTCGAGCATCGTGTTCGCGTGCGACGCCGGCATGGGCTCCTCGGCGATGGGCGCGAGCGTGCTGCGCAACAAGTTCAAGAAGGCGGGCATCGAGGGCGTCACCGTCACGAACCAGGCCATCGCGAACCTGGACGGCACGGCCGACCTCGTCATCACGCAGCAGCAGCTCACCGACCGCGCGAAGGCGCAGTCGCCGAACTCGATCCACGTGTCGGTGGACAACTTCATGAACTCGCCGAAGTACGACGAGGTCGTGCAGACGGTCGCCGACCAGAGAAAGGAATGACGATGGGCGTTCTCACCCTCGGCCAGGTCCGCATCCATCCAGGCGCAGCCACCCGGGAGCAGGCGCTCCAGGAGGCGACGGACATCCTCGTCTCCGCCGGGGCCGTCACCCCGGCCTATGTGGACGCCATGCGTCAGCGCGAGGAGACCGTGTCCACCTACATGGGCAACTCCCTCGCGATCCCGCACGGCACCAACGACGCGAAGGACGCGATCCTCGCCTCCGCCCTCTCGGTCGTCCGCTACGACGGCGGAGTGGACTGGGCGGGCGATCCCGTGACCTTCGTCATCGGCATCGCCGGCGTCGGCGACGAGCACCTGGAGATCCTCTCCCGGATCGCGATCCTGTTCTCGGAGGAGGACGACGTCGCGAGGCTCGCCGCCGCGCAGACCCCGGACGAGCTGTTCGCCCTGCTCTCGGAGGTGAACGAGGGATGAAGGCCGTCCACTTCGGCGCCGGCAACATCGGGCGCGGCTTCGTCGGCCTGCTGCTGCACGACGGCGGATACGATGTCGTGTTCTCCGATGTCGCCGACGCCCTGGTGGACGCTCTCAACGCGGCGTCCGCGTACACCGTGCACGAGGCGGGACCCGGCGGCGTCGACCGCGTCGTCACCGGGTTCCGCGCGGTGAACAGCCGCACGGATCCGGATGCCGTGATCGCGGAGGTGGCGACGGCGGACGTCGTCACCTGCGCGGTCGGCCCCACCGTGCTCCGCTTCATCGCCCCCGTGATCGCGGCGGGACTCGCCGAGCGCTCTCCCGACTCTCCCCCGCTCGCCGTCATGGCCTGCGAGAACGCGATCGGCGCCACGGACCAGCTCCGCGCGGAGATCGAGCGGATCGCCGGCGGCGACGCCGACACGGTCACGGCGCGCGCGCGATTCGCGAACACCGCCGTCGACCGGATCGTCCCTGCCCAGCCCGAGGGCGCGGGCATCGACGTCACGGTCGAGCCGTACTTCGAATGGGCTATCGAGCGGGGGCCGTTCGGCGGCGCGCTCCCGAGCATCCCCGGCGCGCACTTCGTCGACGACCTCGGGCCGTACATCGAGCGGAAGCTCTTCACGGTGAACACCGGTCATGCGGCGACCGCCTACCTCGGCGCGATCGCCGGCCACGAACGGATCTCGGATGCCCTCGCCGATCCGGCGGTCGCGGCCTCCGTCGCGGCCGCACTCGAGGAGACCTCCGCGATGCTCGCGGCCGTCCACGGCCTGGACCCTGCGGAACTGGCCGCCTACCGCGCCACGATCCTGGACCGCTTCCGCAATCCGGAGCTCGTCGACACGGTGCGGCGCGTCGGCCGCCAGCCGCTGCGCAAGCTGTCCAGGCACGAGCGCTTCATCGGACCGGCCGCCGAGGCGGCGAGCCGCGGTCTGCCGACCTCCGCGCTCATCGTGGCCGTCGGCGCGGCGCTGGAGTTCGACGACCCGGACGACGAGCAGTCGGTCGAGCTGCAGCAGCGGCTGCGATCCGAGGACGCGGACGCGCTCACCTCGTCGGTCACCGGGCTCGACGCGGAGCATCCGCTGTACCCCGCGGTGCGCGATGTCGTCGCCGCGCGTCAGGCGGCGCTCTCGAGCTGATCCGGCCTCGGCGACTACGCTCGGTCTCAGCGAAGTCGCGCGGGAGGATCATGAGCGGATACGCCGTCATCGGCGCCGGCCCCTCGGGCCTCGCCGCCGCGCGCGCGATGCAGAGGCAGGGCATCGCCGTGGACGGCTACGAGGCCTCGCACGGCGTCGGCGGGCTGTGGGACATCACGAACCCCCGCAGCACGATGTACGCATCGGCGCATCTGATCTCGTCCCGGACGACCACGCAGTTCACCGAGTTCCCGATGGACGGCCAGGTCGACTACCCCGGCCACCGGATGGTGCGGGACTACCTCCAGGCCTACGCCGATCGCTTCGGCCTGACAGAGCTGTTCCGCTTCAGCACCCGGGTCGTGCGGCTGGAGCCTCAGAGCGACGGCTGGGCGCTCACCGCGGACGGGCCCGACGGCAGGGTCACCCGGACCTACGAAGGCGTGATCCTCGCGAACGGCACGCTCGCCGAGCCGAGCATCCCCGCCTTCCGCGGCGCATTCGACGGCGAGGTGATGCACACCAGCGCGTACAAGGACGCCGACGTGCTGTCCGGCAGGCGTGTGCTCGTGGTCGGCGCGGGGAACTCAGGATGCGACATCGCCGTGGACGCGGTGCACCGCGCGGCCTCCGTGGACATGAGCGTGCGCCGCGGGTACTACTTCGTGCCCCGGTATCTGTTCGGCAGACCCAGCGACACGCTCAACCAGGGCAGGCCGCTGCCCGCGCGTCTCAAGCAGGCCGTCGACAGCCGCGTGCTCAAGATGTTCACCGGCGACCCTGTCCGTTTCGGATTCCCGAAGCCCGACTACCGGATCTACGAATCGCATCCGATCGTGAACACGATGGTGCTGAACCATCTCGGCCAGGGCGACCTGCGGGTGCGATCGGGAGTCGACCGCCTCGACGGCGATCGTGTGCGCTTCACGGACGGCACGAGCGGAGAGTACGATCTGATCCTGCTCGCGACCGGCTACGCGCTCGACTACCCCTTCGTCGACCGTGAGCGTCTCTCGTGGCAGGGCGCAGCCCCGCGCCTGTTCCTGAACATGTTCCCGGCATCCTTCAACGGGCTCTACGTGATGGGCATGATCGAGGCATCGGGGATCGGCTGGCAGGGACGCTACGAGCAGGCCGAGCTCCTCGCGGGCTACCTCGCCGCCGCCGAGCGCGATCCGTCACGGGCAGCGCGCTTCCGCAGCAGGGTCGGCGAGCAGCCCTGGCCGGACGTCACGGGCGGCTATCGATACCTGAAGCTCGACCGGATGGCGCACTACGTGAACAGTCACGCCTATCGCTCCGCCGTGCGTCGGGAGCGCGAGATGCTCGGGCGCTGAGAGCGATCCTTAGGAGCAGGGCACAGCGCGCAGGCTCCTCGTGTGGCCGCTTCCATCCGGCTTCCCGCGAACAGGTGCCTCGTGTGGTCGTCTCCGCTCGCGTGAGGCGACCACACGAGGCACCTCCCGGATACCCAGGCGACCACACGAGGCACCCGGTTCCGAAGTCCGGATCGGACGGACGCCGATTCCCGAGCTCAGTCGTCGAAGCCCTCGGCGATCATCTCCACGAGCTCCTCGCGCTCCTCGACGGGCAGGAACGTCGCGGCAGCCGCGTTGAACTGGAACGTCTCCAGGTCGTCGAGGTCGTAGCCGAAGGCGTCGACGAGCAGCGCGAGCTCTCGCGTGAGCGAGGTGCGGCTCATCGTGCGGTTGTCGACGTTCACGGTGACCGCGAAGCCGAGCTGGTACAGCAGATCGAAGGGGTGATCGGCGATCTCCTCGCCCCACGCGGCGATCGCGCCGGTCTGCAGATTCGACGACGGCGACAGCTCGAGCGGGATCTCCCTGTCGCGCACCCAGCGCGCGAGGTCCCCGAACTGCACCTGCACCTCGTCTCCCTCGCGGTTAACCACGTCGAGGTCCCCGGCGATCCGGACGCCGTGTCCGAGCCGGAGCGCGCGCCCGTCGATGAGCGCCGAACGGATCGAGGCGAGACCGGCCGCCTCCCCGGCGTGCACCGTGACGGGGAAGAACTGCTCCGCGAGGTAGTCGAAGGCGTCGCGGTGCCGCGATGCGGGGTAGCCGTCCTCCGGGCCGGCGACGTCGAAGCCGACGACGCCCCTCCCCCGGAATCCGACGGCGAGCTCTGCGATGTCTCGGGCACGGCCGGTGTGGCTCATCGCGCTCAGCAGCTGACCGACGCGGATGCTGCGCCCGGACCGATCCGCGGCGTCCTCGCCCTCTTCGATGCCCTGCTGGACGGCGTCGACGGCCTGTTCCAGCGTCAGCCCCCCGGCGAGGTGCTGCTCCGGCGCCCACCGCGCCTCGCCGTAGATCACGCCGTCCTCCGCGAGGTCCTCGACGAACTCGCGCGCGACACGGGTGAGCTGCTCCGCCGTCTGCATGACGCCGAGCGTCACGTCGAAGGTCTTGAGGTACTCCACGAGCGAACCGGAATCGCACTGCTTCTGGAACCAGTCGCCCAGGCGACGCGGATCGTTCTCCGGCAGCGCGGTCCCCGCCTCGCCGGCGAGCTCGACGATGGTCGAGAGACGCACGGCCCCGTCCAGATGATCGTGCAGCGAGACCTTGGGGAGGCTCCGGATCGAGACGCCATGGACAAGGGCGTCACCGGTCGGTTCGATCGACATGGGGGACCTCTCGGTGGGGCGGTTGTGGGAGCGAGTCACAGCCTACGCGGTGATGCGCTCCCGGACGAGGGACCCGCGTTCCGGTGCCGTGTCGCCGATCGCCCACGAGTCCTCCAGCGCCTCCAGGGCCCTCGGGAACCGCGCGGCGTCGTCGGCGGAGAGCGTGAACAGCGGCTGACCGGCCCGCACGCGATCGCCGGGCTTGACGTGCAGATCGATGCCCGCCGCGTGGATCACCGGGTCCTCGGCGCGCGCCCGCCCTGCGCCGAGGCGCCAGGCCGCGATGCCGAAGGGCAGCGCCTCCATGCGCGTCACGACGCCGTCCGTCTCCGCGGTGACGGCGTGCGTCTCGCGAGGCTCCGGAAGCGGCGCGTCCGGATCGCCGTCCTGGGCGCGGATCATCGCCTTCCAGCCGTCCATGGCGCGGCCGTCGTCGAGCGCCCGCTCCACATCGGCATCGGGGCGGCCGGCCAGGGCGAGCATCTCCCGCGCGAGCGCGATCGTGAGCTCCCGCACATCGGCGGGACCGCCGCCGGCGAGCACCTCTACCGACTCGCGCACCTCGTTGGCGTTGCCGATCGCGAAGCCGAGCGGCACGTTCATGTCGGTGAGCAGAGCCGTCGTGGCCACCCCGGAGTCCGTGCCGAGGGCGACCATCGTGCGGGCGAGCTCACGGGCATGATCGATGTCCTGCATGAAGGCGCCGGAGCCGAACTTCACATCCAGCACCAGGGCGTCGGTGCCCTCGGCGATCTTCTTGGACATGATGCTGGATGCGATGAGCGGGATCGCCTCCACCGTGCCCGTCACATCGCGCAGCGCGTAGAGCTTCTTGTCTGCGGGCGCGAGGCCCGACCCCGCGGCGCAGATCACCGCGCCGACGTCCGACTGCATCTGCGCGAACATCTCCTCGTTGCTCAGCGCGGCGCGCCAGCCGGGGATCGACTCGAGCTTGTCGAGCGTGCCGCCGGTGTGCCCGAGCCCTCGGCCGCTCAGCTGCGGCACCGCGACGCCGAAGACGGCGACCAGCGGCGCCAGCGGCAGCGTGATCTTGTCCCCCACGCCGCCGGTGGAGTGCTTGTCCACGGTGCTCTTGCCCAGCGAGGCGAAGCTCATCCGCTCGCCGGAGGCGATCATGGCGTCGGTGAGGACGCGGATCTCGTCGCGCTCCATCCCGCGCTGGAAGACGGCCATCGCGAAGGACGCCATCTGCGCGTCCGAGACGTAGCCGCGGGTGTAGGCGTCGACCATCCAGCGCAGCGCGGGCTCGGGCACGGCACCGCCATCGCGCTTGGCGCGAATGACGTCCACGGCATCGAACGGCTCGACGCTCATCGGGCATCCTCCAGGTCCCTCGGGCCGAAGGCGTCCGGCAGCACCTCGTCGATCGTCCGGATGCCGGAGACGGTCTCCAGCAGCATCCCCGGCATCGCGTGCTCGAAGAGCAGCTGCCGGCAGCGTCCGCACGGCATGATCGTGTCTCCGTCGTTGTTCACGCACACGAAGGCGACGAGCTTGCCCCCGCCGGACATGTGCAGGTCGCCGACGAGCGCGCACTCGGCGCACAGCGTCACGCCGTAGGAGGCGTTCTCGACGTTGCATCCCGCGACGATGCGCCCGTCCCCGACGAGGGCGGCGGCCCCCACCCGGTAGCGGGAGTACGGTGCATAGGCCTTGGTCATGGCCTCGGCCGCGACGGAGCGCAGCTCGTCCCAGTCGATGTCTGTCATCGCTGCTCTCAACTCTTGATGTAGGGCTCGCCGGACGCTGCCGGCGGGCGCGAGCGCCCGACGAGGCCGGCCACGGCGAAGATGGTGACGACGTACGGCAGCATCAGCATGAACTGGCTCGGCACCGGCGATCCGATGACGCTGAGCACGCCCTGCAGGTTCGACGCGAACCCGAAGAGCAGGGCGGCGAGCGTCGCCTTGATCGGATCCCACTTGCCGAAGATGACGGCGGCGAGAGCGATGAAGCCGGCTCCCGCCGTCATCTCGCGACCGAACTGCGGGTTCGTGACGAGTGTGTAGAACGCGCCGCCCATGCCGGCGATCGCGCCGGCGAGCATCACGTTCGCGTAGCGGGTCGCCGCCACCTTGATCCCCACCGTGTCCGCCGCCTGCGGGTGCTCGCCGACAGCGCGCAGACGCAGTCCCCACCGGGTGCGATACAAGCCGAACCAGACGAGGAACACGGTCACGTACATGAGATAGACGATGATCGTCTGCCGGAACAGCACGGGACCGATGACCGGGATCTCGCTGAGCACGGGGATCGGAAGCACGGGGAAGAGCGCGGGCGAGTTCAGCTCCGCCGCGTTCGGGTTGAGCACCTGCCGGTAGAGGAAGGTCGTCAGCCCCGCCACGAGGACGTTGAGCACGACGCCGACGATGACCTGGTTGACGTAGTAGGTGATCGCGAAGACCGCGAGCACCAGCGAGACGAGCACCCCGGCGACCATGGCCGCGACGAGACCGGCCCACGGGCTGCCCGTCGCCGAGCTCACCAGCGCCGCGAGGAAGGCCCCCGCCAGCAGCTGGGCCTCGATGGCGATGTTCACGACGCCGACCCGCTCGCCGATCACGCCTCCGAGCGCTCCGAAGATCAGCGGGGTCGCCAGCGCGAGCGCGCCGCCGAGCAGGCCGATCATGGGCAGCGTCCCGCCCGCCGACGCCCACGCGAGGAAGCCCACCATCAGGATGACGACGTAGAGGACCGTCAGCCACAGCGGCAGCCGGCGCCCCGCCCTGGTCCAGAAGATCGCGAGACCCGTGATCACGGCCATGAGGACGACGGCGACCCACGCGGTCGGGTTCGCCGGGAGCACGAGCTCCGGCAGGGGGATCGCCGCGTCCGCGGATCGGACCAGGCGGAAGGTGCTCGCGCCTTCGCGCGGCGCCAGCAGCGGCAGCAGCGCGAAGAGCACCGTGACGACGCCGAAGATGACCGGCGCCTTCCAGGACGTGACGGTGACGTGACGCTGCTCGTCACTGACGACCGCTTCTGCCGTGACGGTCATGCGGACACCTCCTCGGCGATCTGCGCGGCGTTCTTCCGCTTCTTCCTCGGCTTCCTGCGCGCCCCCGGCTGCGGCAGGCCGAAGATCGCGCGGATCAGCGGCGGGGCCGCGATGAAGAGCACGATGAGCGACTGGACGACGAGCACGATCTCGATCGGCACGTTCTCCGAGGCCTGCATGGCGAAGCCGCCCGCCTTGAAGGCGCCGAACAGGATGCCCGCGGCGAGGATCCCCAGCGGCGTCGACCGCCCGAGGAGCGCGACCGTGATCGCGTCGAACCCGATCCCCGCGTCGATGTTGTCGCCGAAGCCGCTGGTCACGGTGCCGAGCATCTGACTGACGCCGGCGATGCCGACGAGCGCTCCGGCGATGAGCATGACGAGGAAGTACATCTTCCCGACCCCGATGCCGGCGACCTTCGCGGCCGCAGGGTTCTCCCCGACGGCGCGGAAGCGGAATCCGAGGCTGGAGCGCTCGAGCAGCCACCAGGTGAAGGCGACGCCGACGAGCGCGAGGATGAACCCGGCATGCAGGTTGTACTGCGGCCCGAGGATGCCCGGCAGGATCGCCGAGTCCGGCATCGCGGCCGTCTTCGGGTTGCTGGATCCCGGCGCCTGCAGGATGCCCGGCGTCGCCAGCATCCACGCCAGCAGGTAGAAGGCGATGTGGTTGAGCATGATCGTGACGATCACCTCGTGCGCGCCCGTCCGCGCCTTCAGGAGGCCGGCGATGCCCGCCCAGACGGCGGCGGCGGCCATGCCCGCGACGATGGCGGCGAGCATGTGCAGCGGCCACGGCAGGCTCAGCTTGGTCGCCACGGCGCCCGCGGCGGCGGCCGCCATGAGCATCTGCCCCTGACCGCCGATGTTGAACAGGCCGGCGCGGAAGGCGAGACCGACGCCGAGGCCCGCGGCGATGAGCGGGGTGGCGAACTTCAGCGTCTCGGTGAGCGGCCTGATGCCCGCGGCGAACCCGTCGACCCGGAAGTTGTAGATCGCCCCCTGGAACAGGGCGACATAGGCTCCGGCGATGGAGTCCCAGACCGCGGCGAGCATGTCGCCGGGGCGGGCGAAGAAGTAGCCGGCCGTCCGCTGCACGTCCGCGTCGGTGAAGGCGATCATGATGGAGCCGGCGACCAGGGCGAGCACGACCGAGAGCACGGAGATGAGCCCGCTGCCGGTCGTCACCCGCCGCCAGGCCTCGTGCCAGCGCGATTCCTGCGGAGGCGCGGCATCCGCCGTGGGTGCGATCACCGGCGCGCTCATGCGGTGGCCTCCTCAGCCGTGATGCTCGGATCCGTCTCGGCCATGCCGGCCATCATCAGGCCGAGGCGCTCTCTCGGCGTATCGCCGGGGACGATGCCGACGACCTTCCCCCGGTACATGACCATGATGCGGTCGGCGAGGGCCGCGGCCTCGTCGAGCTCCGTGGAGATGACGATGACCGGGATGCCGGAGTCGCGCGTCGCGACGATGCGGGTGTGGATGAACTCGATGGAGCCGACGTCCACGCCGCGGGTCGGCTGCGCCGCCACGAAGAGCGTGAGGTCCCGGCTCAGCTCCCTGGCGAGCACGATCTTCTGCTGGTTTCCGCCGGAGAGACGGCCCGCCGGCTGAGCGGGCCCCTGGGTCCTGATGTCGAACTCGGCGATCTTCTCGCGCGCGAAGGCGTCCAGCGCCTGCAGCTGCAGGGTCCCCGCCTTGACGAACGGCGCACCCGCCGAGCGGTCGAGGATGAGGTTCTCCGCGATGGAGAACTCCTTGATGAGCCCGTCGACGCTCCGGTCCTCGGGCACGAACCCGACGCCGTCGTCGAGGACCTCCCGCACGGACCGGCCGACCAGCTCCCGGCCGTTCAGCCGGACGCTCCCGCTGGTGCGCGGCTGCAGTCCCACGATCGCCTCGGTCAGCTCGGTCTGCCCGTTGCCCTGGACGCCGACGATCGCCAGGATCTCTCCTCCTCGCACCGAGAAGGAGACGTCGTCGACGAGGACGGTCCCGAGATGGTCGGTCACGGTGAGATCCGAGACGACGAGCGACTCGGCGCCGAGCTTCGGCGCGTCCTTGTGCACGGTGAGCTCGACGGCGCGACCGACCATGAGGGAGGCGAGCTCCTCGTTGGATGCGGTGGGCGACGCCTCGCCGACGACTTTGCCGAGCCGGATCACGGTGATGCGGTCCGCGACCTCGCGCACCTCGCGCAGCTTGTGGGTGATGAACACGATCGACGTGCCGGCGGCCTTGAGCTGGCGCATCGTCGACATGAGCTCGTCGGTCTCCTGCGGGGTGAGCACCGCGGTCGGCTCGTCGAAGACGAGGACCTTGGCGTCACGGGAGAGCGCCTTGATGATCTCGACCCGCTGCTGGACCCCGACGGGGAGGTCCTCGACGACGGCGTCCGGATCGACGTCGAAGCCGAAGCGATCGGAGATCTCGCGCACCATCCGGCGCGCCGCCGACAGATCGAGGCGGCCGCCGAAGGTGGTCTTCTCGTGGCCGAGCACGACGTTCTCCGCCACGGTGAAGACCGGGATGAGCATGAAGTGCTGGTGCACCATTCCGATGCCCGCCGCCATCGCATCGCCTGGGCCTGCGAAGCTCTGCTCGACGTCGTCGAGGAGGATCTCGCCCTCGTCGGCCTGGTACAGCCCGTAGAGCACGTTCATCAGCGTGGACTTGCCGGCGCCGTTCTCGCCGAGGAGGCAGTGGATCTCCCCCGGCTCGATCGTCAGATCGATGTGGTCGTTGGCCGTCAGTGCGCCGAACCTCTTCGTTATGCCGCGCAGTTCGAGCTTCATGTGTCAGATCCTATTCAGACAGGGCGTGTGGCAGAAAGAGAAGAGGAGGCCGGCGGGATGCCGACCTCCCCTTCGCACCGTTCTCGATCAGTCGAGGTACGAGGTGACCGTGACCTCGCCGTCGATGATCTGCTGCTGCAGCGCCTCGACCGCGGACACCAGCTCGGGGTCGACCTTGTCGGCGAAGTTGTGCAGATCGGCGATGCCGACGCCCTCGTTCTCCAGCGTTCCGATGTACGGCGTGGCGTCGAACTCGTCGTCGGCGCTGGACGTCACGGCCTCATAGGTCGAGAGCTTCATGTCCTTGAGGACCGAGGTCAGCACGAAGTCCTCGGTGGTCGGGTCGGTGACGAACAGGTCGGCGTCCGCGCCGATCAGGGCGATGTCACGGCCGGACTCCTTGATCGCCTGCAGGCCGGACTGGTAGATCGGACCGCCGACGGGGAAGAGCACGTCCACGCCCTGGTCGATGATGTTCTGCGCGACGGTCTTCGCCTCGGGGCCTGCCTCGAAGCCACCCGTGAACGAGCCGGTCTCGCCGTCCCAGCCGACGACGGCGACATCGGTGCCGTTCTGCTCGTTGTAGTAGTTCACGCCCTGGGAGAAGCCGTCCATGAAGATCGTCACGGTCGGGTACTCGGCGCCGCCGAAGGTGCCGACCTTGCCGGCCTCGGAGTAGCCGGCGGACAGATAGCCGGCCAGGAACGCGGCCTCGGCCGTGTTGTAGAGCAGCGGCTTGACGTTCGGCGCGTCCGCCTCGCCGTTGAAGTCCGCATCGGCGGCGTCGTCGACGAGGATGTAGTCGATGCCCTCGTTCGCGAGCGCGGACTCGACCGTGGCGGCCGAGAGCGCGAAGCCGACGGAGACGATGGCGTCGCAGCCCTCGGAGACCAGGCTCTCGAGGTTCGGCGCGAAGTCGGTCTCGGCATTGGACTCGACGTTCTTGTACTCGACGCCGAGCTCGTCCGCGGCCTGCACGAGGCCCTCGTAGGAGAGCTGGTTGAAGGACTTGTCGTCGAAGCCGCCCTGATCGGAGACGATGCAGGGCAGGAAGTCGAGCGCTTCGCCTTCGCCGCCCGGGCCCTCGGACTCCTCGGGAGCGGCGCCGCAGCCGGCAAGAGCGACGGCGACGCCGGTCGCCACGAGCGCGGCGAGTGCGCGCTTTCGGGTGGAAATGGTCACGTAAGCCTCCACGGACTTCTGGCCCGCGCCGATCGCAGGTCCCCGAAGACAAGTTACCCACTGTTACGACGCCCGACAGGGGCGTTGCGGTTAATGGTTACAAACCCGCAATAGATCCGTCATCCGGCGGATCAGAGCACGTCCCCGCGGCCGGTGAGCTTGAGCGACTCGACGACGCCCTTCACGCGCTGCGCGTGCTCGGTGGTCGTCACCAGCAGAGCGTCGGGGGTGTCGACCACGACGATGTCCTGCACGCCGATGAGGCTGATCACCCGCGAGGTCTGGCTGACGAGGATGCCGGTGGCCGCATCCGAGAGAACCCTCGCCCTGGGGCCGAGCACGGCCAGGTCGTTCTTGCGCCCTCCGGAGATCAGCTTGGTGAGCGAGGCGAAGTCCCCGACGTCGTCCCAGTCGAAGTGGCCGGGGATGACCGCGAGCCTCCCCTTCTCGGCTGCAGGCTCCGCGACGGCGTAGTCGATGGCGATCTTCTTCAGCCGCGGCCAGATCCGATCCACCGCCGGCCCTCGGCGCTCCCGGTCGTCCCAGGCCTCGGCGAGCTCGAGGAGCCCGGCGTGCAGCTCCGGCTCGTTCGCGGCCAGCTCGTCGAGCAGCACGGACGCCCTGGCGATGAACATGCCGGCGTTCCACAGGTACGAGCGGTCGGCGTAGTACTGCTTCGCGGTGTCGAGGTCCGGCTTCTCCACGAAGCGCTCCACGGTGGCCGCCTCCGGCGCCCCGTCCACGATGAGCTCGCCGCCCTTGCGGATGTACCCGAAGCCGACCGAGGGCTCGGACGGCTCGATGCCGATCGTGCAGATGTAGCCGGCGCGCGCGACCGCGACGGCCTGCTGGACGGCGAACTCGAACAGGCGGGTGCCGCGGATCACATGGTCGGCGGCGAAGGAGCCGATGATCACCTCGGGGTCGCGACGGTGCAGGATCGCCGCGGCGAGGCCGATCGCCGCGGCGGACTCCCGCGGCTCCGACTCGAGGAAGACGTTCAGGTCCGGGATGCCCGGCAGCTCCCCCTCGACCGCCGCGCGATGCGCGCGGCCCGTGACGACCGCGATGCGGTCGGCCCCCGCGAGCGGCTCCAGCCGATCCCAGGTGTCGCGCAGCAGGGAGTTGCCGGAGCCGGTGAGATCATGCAGGAACTTCGGCGCATCCGCCCGGGAGAGCGGCCACAGGCGGCTGCCGATCCCGCCGGCGGGGATCACGGCGTAGAAGTCGTCGATCGGCTCGGTCATGCCTTCAGACTATCGGCACGGAGATATCTCGACATCGAGACGCTTAGGTCTGCCTTCATGGCTCTCAGCAGACGGACAGGAATAGGATGGAGCACGTTCGGGCGTGCCTGGCGCGCACTGCCGAGGCGAATCGATCAGGGAGGACGACCGTGTCCGCAAGCACTCGCTTGACACCGTCGATTTCGGAGACGACATCCAAGACCCCGCGCGGAACCCTCTATCGGGGACGCGAGGGAATGTGGTCCTGGGTGCTGCACCGGATCACCGGAGTCGCCATCTTCTTCTTCCTCCTCGTCCATGTGCTCGACACGGCGCTCATCAGGGTCTCTCCCGAGGCGTACAACGCCGTGATCGGCACGTACAAGAATCCGGTCATGGCGCTCGGCGAGGTCGTCCTGGTGGCCGGCATCGCCTTCCATGCCTTCAACGGCCTGCGCATCATCCTCGTCGACCTGTGGTCGAAGGGCGCCCGCTACCAGCGCCAGATGTTCTGGATCGTCCTCGGGCTGTGGGCCGTGCTCATGGCCGGATTCGTCCCGCGTCATCTCGCACTCGCGTTCGCCGGCTTCGGAGGAGGGCACTGATGAGCACGCAGACCGCCGTCGCGCCGTCGCGCCGCGCCCGCCGCTTCAACATCGAGAAGTGGGGCTGGATCTTCATGAGGGCCTCGGGCGTGCTCCTGGTCATCCTCATCTTCGGGCACCTGTTCGTGAACCTGATGCTCGGCGACGGCATCCACGCCCTGGACTTCGCCTTCATCGCCGGCAAGTTCGCCGACCCGTGGTGGCAGTGGTGGGACGTGCTGATGCTGTGGCTGGCGCTCATCCACGGCGCCAACGGCATGCGCACCATCGTGAACGACTACGTCACCAACGGCACGGCGCGCAAGGCGCTCGTCTGGGCGCTGGGCCTGGCCGCGGGACTGCTCATCGTCCTCGGCACGCTGGTCGTCTTCACCTTCGACCCGTGCCTGGGCGTCACGGAGAGCAGCAGCCTGTGGGACATGTGCGTCGCCAACGGCAGCGTCGGGAACTGAGAAGAGAGCAACCAGAAGTGACTACCGCCACCCAGGATTCCGTCGTCCGCGACGGCGTGCATTACCACCAGTTCGACATCGTCATCGTCGGCGCCGGCGGCGCGGGCATGCGCGCGGCGATCGAGGCGGGACCGGGCGCGAAGACGGCCGTCATCACCAAGCTGTATCCGACCCGCTCCCACACCGGAGCCGCGCAGGGAGGCATGGCGGCCGCCCTCGCGAACGTCGAGGAGGACAGCTGGGAGTGGCACACCTTCGACACGATCAAGGGCGGCGACTACCTCGTCGACCAGGATGCCGCGGAGATCCTCGCCAAGGAGGCCATCGACGCCGTCATCGACCTGGAGAACATGGGCCTGCCGTTCAACCGCACGCCCGACGGAAAGATCGACCAGCGTCGGTTCGGCGGGCACACCGCCGAGCACGGCAAGGCTCCGGTGCGCCGCGCCTGCTACGCGGCGGACCGCACCGGCCACATGATCCTGCAGACGCTGTTCCAGAACTGCGTCAAGCTCGGCATCAACTTCTTCAACGAGTTCTACGCGCTCGATCTCATCACGGTGAAGGACGCCGAGGGCAAGACCCAGGTCGCCGGCGTCGTCGCGTACGAGCTCGCGACCGGCGACCTGCACGTCTTCCACTCGAAGTCGGTCATCTTCGCCACCGGCGGCTTCGGCAAGATCTTCAAGACGACCTCGAACGCGCACACGCTGACCGGCGACGGCGTCGGCATCGTCTGGCGCAAGGGACTCCCCCTCGAGGACGTCGAGTTCTTCCAGTTCCACCCGACCGGGCTCGCCGGCCTCGGCATCCTCCTCACCGAGGGCGCCCGCGGTGAGGGCGCGATCCTCCGGAACGCATCCGGGGAGCGCTTCATGGAGCGCTACGCCCCCACCATCAAGGACCTGGCGCCGCGTGACATCGTCGCCCGGTGCATGGTCCAGGAGGTGCGGGAGGGCCGTGGAGCAGGGCCGCACAAGGACTACGTGCTGCTGGACTGCACGCACCTCGGCGCCGAGGTCCTGGAGACGAAGCTCCCCGACATCACCGAGTTCGCGCGCACCTACCTCGGCATCGACCCCGTCGTGGAGCCTGTGCCCGTCATGCCGACGGCGCACTACGCGATGGGCGGCATCCCCACGAACAACGCCGGCGAGGTCCTCGCCGACAACGACACCGTCGTCCCCGGCCTCTACGCGGCCGGCGAGTGCGCCTGCGTGTCCGTGCACGGGGCGAACCGCCTCGGCACGAACTCGCTGCTCGACATCAACGTCTTCGGCAAGCGCGCCGGCCGCAACGCGGTCGAGTACGTCAAGACCGCCGAGTTCGTCCCGCTCCCCGAAGATCCGGCGTCCGCCGTCCGCGAGCTGATCGAGGGCGTCCGCAACTCCCAGGGCACTGAACGGATCGCGAACATCCGCAAGAAGCTCCAGGAGGAGATGGACGACAAGGCCCAGGTCTTCCGCACCGAGGAGTCGCTCACGGCCGTCCTCGGGACGATCAAGGAGCTGCGCGAGCGGTTCAAGAACATCTACGTCGACGACAAGGGCAAGCGCTACAACACCGATCTGCTGGAAGCCGTCGAGCTCGGCTTCCTCCTCGACATCGCCGAGATCGTCGCCTACGCCGCGCGCAACCGCCAGGAGAGCCGCGGCGGCCATATGCGCGAGGACTTCCAGAAGCGGGACGACTCGACCTACATGCAGCACACGATGGCCTATCTCACCGGCGACCCGCACTCCGCGACCCCGGAGGACCACATCAAGCTGGCGTGGAAGCCGGTCGTCTTCACCAAGAACGATCAGGGCGAGTTGAACTACCCGCCGATGGAGAGGAAGTACTGACATGTCCACCGCCGTCGCAGAGGCACCCGCCGAGACCGCCGCGGAGGCTCCCGTCCAGTCCTTCCTGGTCACGTTCATCATCCGCCGTTTCGACCCCGAGGTCGATGCGGAGCCGCACTGGGTCGACTACGACGTCGAGCTGTACTCCACCGACCGCGTGCTCGATGCACTGCACAAGATCAAGTGGGAGGTCGACGGCTCGCTGTCGTTCCGCCGCTCCTGCGCGCACGGCATCTGCGGCTCGGATGCGATGCGCATCAACGGCCGCAACCGCCTGGCGTGCAAGACGCTGATCAAGGACCTGGACATCTCCAAGCCGATCTACGTCGAGGCGATCAAGGGGCTCCCCCTCGAGAAGGACCTCATCGTCGACATGGAGCCGTTCTTCGCCTCCTACCGCGAGGTGCAGCCCTTCCTCGTCGCCAGCTCCACGCCCGAGAAGGGCAAGGAGCGCGTGCAGACGATCGCCGACCGCGCCGTCTTCGACGACACCACCAAGTGCATCCTGTGCGCCGCATGCACCTCCTCCTGCCCGGTGTTCTGGACCGACGGGCAGTACTTCGGCCCCGCGGCGATCGTGAACGCGCACCGCTTCATCTTCGACTCCCGCGACGACAACGCCGGCGTGCGCCTGGACATCCTCAACGACAAGGAGGGCGTGTGGCGCTGCCGCACGACCTTCAACTGCTCCGAGGCCTGCCCCCGCGGCATCGAGGTCACCAAGGCGATCGCCGAGGTCAAGCAGGCGATCCTGCGCGGGCGCCCCTGACACGCGCGTCCGCCACGACGCGGTCGCGCCCCCGCCCTGGATAGGGTGGGGGCGTGTCCCGTTCCGGTGCCGATTCGCCCAGAGCATCCGACGTCCGCCGCCTCGATGCCGCCGTCGAACGCGTCACCGTCCTGACCCGGCGCACGCTCGGCCTCTTCCCGGTGCGGGTGTGGCGCCACTTCCTGCAGCACAACGGGTTCCTGCTCGCCGCGGGGGTCAGCTATCAGGCGCTCTTCGCGATCTTCGCCGCCATCTACCTCGCCTTCGCGATCACCGGGCTCTGGCTGGGCGGCAACGAGCTCGCCGTCGACGCGCTGATCGGCGTGATCAACGGCTACATCCCGAATCTGATCGGCCCCGACAGCGACGTCATCACGCCCGAGCAGGTCAAGGACATCGTCACGAGGACGACGGGCGTGCTGAGCGTGACCGGCGCCATCGCCCTCGGCGCCGTGATCTGGACGGCGATCGGATGGGTGACCTTCTCCCGGCGCGCGGTGCGCGACATCTTCGGGCTGCCGCCCGACCTGCGCAGCTACCTCCTGCTCAAGGCCCGCGATCTGCTGGCCGCGCTCATCTTCGGCGTCGCCCTGATCCTCGGCTCGCTGCTCAGCTCCGTGAGCGCCGCCGTGCTGAGCTGGCTGCTCGATCAGCTCGGATGGGGCGTCGGCTCCGTCGCCGTGAACCTCTTCATCCGGCTCGGCACCGTCCTGGTCTCCTTCGCACTGCTCTCCGGCGCGCTGGCGGCGATGGTGCGCTTCCTCACCGGCACATCGCTGCGGTGGGCGACGATCTGGCCGGGAGCGCTGCTCGGCGGCGGAGCCATGACCGTGCTCCAGTACGGTGTCGGCTTCCTCCTGAGCTACACCCCCACCAATCCGCTGCTGGCGACGTTCGCGATCTTCATCGGCCTGCTGCTCTGGTTCCGGATCAACGGCGTCGTGATGCTCGTGGCCGCGGCGTGGATCGCGGTCGCCGCGGAGGATCGGGACCTCCCGCTGCTCGCGCAGACCGAGGCGGAGCGCCGGCTCGCCGAGCACGAGACGCTGCTGGACGCCGCGCGCATCCGGCTGCGCGACGCCGCGATCGCGCACGGCGGCGCACCCTGGATCCGGCAGTGGAGCACCGGCCGCGCGATGCGCGCTGCGGCGAGCGATCTCGCCGACCTCGAGGAGATGACCGAGGGGCTGAAGATCCTCGCCGAGAGGACGCCGAAGCGCGTTCCCGGTCAGCCCCGCGCGAACCTGACCGCTCTGCTCGAGGATGTCCGAGGTCCCCGTTAGGCTCGATCCATGCCCCATCTGCGTATCGCCACAGTCAACGTCAACGGCATCAGGGCGGCAGCCCGCAACGGCATGAGCGGCTGGCTCGACGCCGCCGACGTGGACATCCTCACCCTTCAGGAGGTCCGTGGTCAGGACGAGCACCTGGAGGCGGCGCTGCCCGGCTGGTCGATCCTGCACGACGAGGCCACGGCCAAGGGCCGCGCGGGCGTCGCGATCGCCAGCCGCACACCCGCACTGGCCAGCCGCACGGCGTTCGGCCCTGAGGACTTCGACTCGAAGGGCCGCTGGCTCGAGGGCGACTTCCTGCTCGGCGACCGACCGCTCACGGTCGTGAGCGCCTATGTGCACTCCGGGGAGGCCGACACCCCGAAGCAGGTCGAGAAGTGGAAGTTCCTCGACGCGTTCGGCATCCGTCTGGCCGAGCTCAGCGCCGACGATGCGCTCGCCGTCGTCACGGGAGACCTGAACGTCGGACACCGGGAGCTCGACATCAAGAACTGGCGCGGCAACCGCAAGAAGGCCGGCTTCCTCCCCCGTGAGCGCGCCTACTTCGACCGGTTCCTCGGCGAGGCGGGCGTCGAGATCGTCGGGGTCGACGAGACCGTGGGCCCCGGCCTCGGCTGGGTGGACGTCGGACGACGCTTCCACGGCGAGATCGAGGGACCGTACACGTGGTGGTCGGCCCGCGGGCAGGCCTTCGACAACGACACCGGCTGGCGGATCGACTACCACCTGGCCACTCCCGCGCTCGCGGAGAGGGTGGAGAGCTACCACGTCGCCCGCGCGGCCTCGTACGACCAGCGCTGGAGCGACCACGCCCCGGTGGTCGTCGACTACACGTACTGAGACGACAGCTCACCGGGCGAAGAGCAGCAGTCACGGAACCGGCGCTCCCCCGCAGCGCCCTAGGATTGATAGCGTGACGAAACCTCGCCTGTACTCCGGAATGCAGCCCTCCGCCGACTCCCTCCAGATCGGCAACTACATCGGGGCGCTCCTGCAGTGGCGGGATCTGCAGACCTCCTACGATGCGTTCTTCTCCGTCGTCGATCTGCACGCGCTCACCCAGCCGAACGACCCGGCGGAGCTGCGCGAGAAGACGCGGCGCACGGCCGCGCAGTACATCGCCGCCGGCATCGAGCCCTCGAAGTCGACCCTCTACGTGCAGTCGCACGTGCGGGCGCATGCGGAGCTTGCCTGGATCCTCTCCACGATCACCGGGTTCGGCGAGGCCGGCCGCATGACGCAGTTCAAGGACAAGTCGGCCCGCTACGGAGCGGAGGCCACCTCCGTCGGCCTGTTCACCTATCCGGTGCTCATGGCCGCCGACATCCTGCTCTACCAGTCCGATGTCGTGCCGGTCGGCGACGATCAGAAGCAGCATGTCGAGCTCACCCGTGACCTCGCTGAGCGCTTCAACTCCCGCTTCGGCGAGACCTTCACCGTGCCGATGCCGGTGATCCAGAAGGACACCGCCCGCATCTACGATCTGCAGAACCCGACGTCGAAGATGTCGAAGTCCGCGGAGAGCGACGCCGGCGTGCTGTGGATGCTGAACGAGCCGTCGGCCTCCGCGAAGAAGATCATGCGGGCCGTCACCGACAACGAGGGCAGCGTCCGCTTCGACCGCGAGAACAAGCCGGGCGTCTCGAACCTGCTCACGATCTACGCGGCCCTCACGGGACGCCAGGTCGCCGCGATCGAGGACGAGTACGCCGGCCGCGGCTACGGCGACTTCAAGAAGGGTCTGGCCGAGGTCGTGGTGAACGAGTTCGAGCCGGTGCGCGCTCGCGCCCTCGAGCTCCTCGACGATCCGGCGGAGCTCGACCGCATCCTGGCCTCGAACGCCGCGAAGGCGGACGCCGTGGCGGACGCCACGCTCGCCGACGTGTACGACAAGGTCGGCCTCCTGCGCCGCGTCTGACCCTGCCCGTGCGGAACTCCTGCACTTTCGATCATCCGCGTGCTGGACGCCGACTCCGTTGTCCCGAAGAGCCGCATCTGCAGGAGTTCCGCACGGCGCACGACCATCAGAATCCCCGATGACGCCCGAGAACGCCGCACATCGCGATGAGCACACGGTCCCGGCGGTACATGATGTCCTCGGCGAGCAGTCGGAGCACCAGGTATCCCCGTGAGGCCAGTGCGAGATCCCGCTCTCGATCCGCCAACTGCGCCTTCGGCGAGGAGTGGAATTCCCGGCTGTCGCACTCGATCACCAGCCATCCATCGACCACGAAGTCGACGCGTCCCACGCCGTCGATCTCGACCTGTACGTCGAAGTCCCGGCCGAGCGCGCGGAGCATCAACCGGACGAGACTCTCCGGGCCCGACTCGCTGCGGCCGTCGATCAGTCGCCGGATGCTGCGGAGCCGGTGCGGGAGCAGCGCGAACACGGCGTTCAGATCCTCCTCGTCCACCAGTCCGAGGTGACATGCGCTGTCGAGCGTCGTGACGGCGTTCCGTGCTCCCTGGCATCGCACCGACTGCGCCAGGGCTTCGACGAGCGGGGCTGTGAGCGCATCCGGATCCGCGGTCGAAGATCGCCAGTGCCGGACCATCTGCTTCGGTGGCCGAGGCGCTCTGCTCGCCGTCCTGTCGATCTGAATGTGCGTCGCCGGACGCTCGAGAACGAAGACGCCGAGCTCGGCGAGCCAGGAGATGCAGTCCAGCCGGCCGCCGTGCTCCGCCGCCCGCAGGACCGTATCGGGGGTGGAGGACGTCGCGTACCCGCCGCGACGAACCCTTCGCAGACGCCCATCGCGCACCGCATCCGCGATCTGTCTGACGGTCCAGCCTCGGGCGCGCAGCTCACGCGTCCGCATCCTGCGGTGACCGGGGATCCACGTCGCTCTGCTCATCCGCACGAGTATGCGGGATCGCCGCCCCTGTGACGGACCTTTCCACAGGCGTCCTCGCTTTCTCCCGCCTGTGCAGGAGCAGTCATCACGTACCGGGCTCCTGCAGAATCGGTATGGATCGCCCCGTCAGAGCGCCGCAACGCAGAAAGCTCCGGCTTGTGCAGGAGTTCGGCACACACGACGCCGCGCCGGAGCCGCCGCCGGTCACGTCCTAGGATGGGGGCGTGACCGATCCGCAGCAGCCGTACGGCTTCCCGCCCGCCCCACCGTCCGCGCCGGCCCTGCACGAGACGGGCGGCTATCCCGGGGATCCGGCAGCCCCGGGGCAGCAGGCGGCAGCACCGTCCGCGCCGCAGCTCCCCACCCCGCCGGAAGCCGCCATCCCGCAGGCACCGGCGTTCACGGCTCCGGCTGCCGCTCCGGCCGCTCCCCCGGCACCGATGTTCCCCGCGCCCGGCGCAGCGCCTCTCGCGCCCGCCTATCAGGCGCCCGGCGGCGCCTACCTGGTCCCGACCGGCGGATATGCCACGCCGATAGGCGACTACACCGTCCCGGCCGCGCCGGAGAAGCGGTCGTCGTTCCTCGGCATCCTCGCGCTGATCTGCGCCGTGGTCGCTGCAGTCGTCATGCCGATCGTCGGTGGCATCTCCGCCTATGCCGTCGGCTACCGGCTCCCCTCCTTCGCCGATGAGATCGACGATCTCGAGCGCCTCACCGACCTCTCGATCCTCTCCCCCGTGCGCGACCAGGTCCTCTGGGGCGAGCTGTCCTTCTGGGGAGGAACGCTGCTCGGCATCGCCGCCATCGTGATCGGCATCATCGCCACCGTCCAGAAGCGCGGGCGCGGCCAGGGGATCGCGGCGACCATCATCGCGGTCCTCGCACCGATCGTCTTCTTCGTCGTCGTCTACTTCGCCGTCGTCGTCGGCGCCGTCGAAGGCGTCGCGACGAGCGTCTCGGGGGCCTGAGAAGAAGGACCGGGTCGCCGGCCGCGCTCAGCGCGGCGCGTGGTGCTTCTGCTGCGCGGCGAGCAGCCCGTCCGCGACCAGCGTCTCCACGGCGTCCGCGGCATCCGAGATCAGGATCGGCAGCGTCTCGCGCTCCTGGGCGCCGAAGGGCGCGAGCACCCAGTCCGCCGCGTCCTGCCGCCCGGGAGGACGGCCGATGCCGACCCGCACACGCGGGAAGTCGGGGGTCGTCAGGGCGCTCGCGACGTCGCGGACGCCGTTGTGCCCGCCGTGCCCTCCCCCGACCTTGAGCTTGATCGTGTCGAAGGGGATGTCCAGCTCGTCGTGCACGACGATCACGCGCTCGGGATCCGTCGAGTAGAAGCGCGCGAGCGCGGCCACCGGAGTTCCGGAGACGTTCATGAACGTGTTCGGCTTCGCGAGGACGAGCTTGTCGGCACCGGGGCGCAGCCAGGTCTCGGCGACGTGCGCCCCCGCCTTGTGCAGGCGGAAGCTCTCGCCGCGCCGCCCGGCCAGCTCGTCGACGACCATCTGGCCGATGTTGTGCCGGGTCGCCTCGTAGCGGGGACCCGGATTCCCGAGGCCCACCACCAGCCACGTCTGCGCCACGCCGATCTCCTCTCGAACGTCGTCAGGATACGGCAGAGGGGACACGATCCCTCGCGTCCCCTCTGCCGTAAAGAGCTCGGAGCCTACTCCGCGGCTGCCTCTTCCGCAGCCCCGGCGGTCTCGCCCTCGGCAGCCTCTGCCTCGCCATCGGCCGAAGCCGCCGACGGGATGTAGACCGCGACGATGAGCAGCTCGGGGTCGGCGAGCAGCGTCGCTCCCTGGGGCAGTGCGACGTCGGCGGCAGTGATGTGCGCGCCGTCCTCGAGTCCTTCGATGGAGAGCTCGATGTGCTCCGGGATGTGGGTCGCCTCGACCTCGACGGCCAGCGTCGTGTTCTCGAGGTTCGCGACGGTGCCGGGTGCGGACTCGCCCGTGACGGTCAGCGGCACGTCGACCTGGATCTTCTCGCCCTTGCGGACGACGAGGAGGTCGATGTGCTCGATGATCTGGTGCACCGGGTCCTTCTGGACGTCCTTGACCAGGGCGAGGTGGCTCTTGCCCTCGATGTCGAGCTCCAGCAGCGCGTTGGCGCGGCGGATGATGAGGCCGACCTGGTGGCCCGGCAGCGCGACGTGCACGGGCTCGGTGCCGTGGCCGTACAGGACTGCGGGGATCTTGCCTGCGGCGCGCAGGCGACGGGCGAAGCCCTTGCCGAAGCTCTCGCGGAGTTCGGCGAGGACCTTGGTGTCGTCAGACATGGTTCTCCTTCGGGGCACGCGGCGAGCCGCCGCGTGGATGGTCTTGAGTTCGGCTTCTCGAACGCAGACGCGAAGAAAAAGCCCACGTGGACTGCTTCGCCGCGTCGATCACGGATGCCGCGCACACGAAGCATCCCTCGCCGAGGAACTCCTCCATCGTACCGGATGCCCGGATAGGATGAGGACACACATCCCCCACGACCCAGGAGTATCGCAATGTTCGACGGCGCCTTCTTCTCCCACGCGATCGCCTGGCTCATCGGCCTGATGTCCCTCGGCGCCGCCGTCGCCGTGTTCGGCGCCCTGTTCTCGCTCGGGCGCTCCGGCTACCGCAAGGACTGATCGCCAGGCAGCGACGCGGGCATCCCGAGCCCCGGCATCCGAGTAATCTGGGAGTGTCCGCCGCCGATCCTCTGAGCGCCGCGGGCATCCGCTCACGGAAGGTGCATCAATGTCCTCTGCCGGCACGGCAAACATCGGAGTCGTCGGACTCGCCGTCATGGGTTCGAATCTCGCCCGCAACCTCGCCAGCCGCGAGGGCAACACGGTCGCGATCTTCAACCGCAGCTACGAGAAGACCCAGACGCTTCTCGACGAGCACCCCGAGGCCGGCTTCATCCCGGCGCACACCTACCAGGAGTTCGCCGACTCGCTGCAGAAGCCGCGCACCGCGATCATCATGGTCAAGGCGGGCGGCCCCACGGATGCCGTGATCGACGCGCTCCTCGAGGTCTTCGAGCCCGGCGACATCATCGTCGACGGCGGCAACGCGTACTTCCCCGACACCATCCGCCGCGAGAAGGCCGTCCGCGAGACCGGCGTGAACTTCGTCGGCGCCGGCATCTCCGGCGGCGAGGAGGGCGCGCTCACCGGCCCGTCGATCATGCCGGGCGGCTCGGACGAGTCCTGGATCACGCTCGGGCCGATCCTGAAGTCGATCGCGGCCATCGCCGAGGGCGAGCCGTGCGTGACGCACGTCGGCCACGACGGAGCCGGCCACTTCGTGAAGATGGTGCACAACGGCATCGAGTACGCCGACATGCAGCTCATCGCCGAGGCCTACGACCTCATCCGTCGCGGCACGGGCAAGTCCCCGTCCGAGATCGCCGACATCTTCGCCGAGTGGAACAAGGGCGAGCTGGAGAGCTACCTCATCGAGATCACCGCCGAGGTGCTCCGTCAGGTCGACGCCTCCACCGGCAAGCCGCTCGTGGATGTCATCCTCGACCAGGCCGGCGCCAAGGGCACCGGCGCCTGGACCGTGCAGACCGCGCTGTCGCTGGGCGTGCCGGTCTCCGGCATCGCCGAGGCCACCTTCGCCCGCTCGCTCTCCAGCCACCCCGAGCAGCGCGCGGTCGCCGCGAATCTGCCTGGCCCTGACGAGGCGTTCACCGTCTCCGACGAGGCCGCCTTCATCGAGGACGTCCGCCTCGCGCTGTACGCGTCGAAGATCGTCGCCTATTCGCAGGGCTTCGACGAGATCCGCGCCGGCGCCGCCGAGTACGGCTGGAACATCGACCTCGGTGCGATCAGCAAGATCTGGCGCGGCGGCTGCATCATCCGCGCCCAGTTCCTGAACCGCATCGCCGATGCCTACGCCGAGACCCCCGACCTGCCTGTGCTGATGACGGCGCCGTACTTCGCCGAGGCGCTCACCCGCGGCCAGGCGTCCTGGCGCCGTGTGGTCGTGACGGCGGCCCAGGCGGGGATCCCCTCGCCCGCGTTCTCCTCCTCGCTGTCGTACTACGACGGCATCCGCGCCGACCGCCTGCCCGCCGCCCTCGTCCAGGGACAGCGAGACTTCTTCGGCGCCCACACCTACAAGCGGATCGACAAGGAGGGCACCTTCCACACGCTGTGGTCGGGTGACCGCACCGAGATCGAGGCCGAGGACACGCACTGACCACGCGTCGACAACGCTCAGCCGAAGGGCCGGGAACCGTGCGTTCCCGGCCCTTCGTGCATCGCGGGCCGGTCCGGTGGTGCATCGCGAGCCGGTGGTGCATCGCGAGCCGGCTGTGCGTCGCAGGCCGGTCATGCGTCGTGACCGTGTCGCGCAGCCGGACGGGACCGGCGCGGCGCCGCATCCGCGGCGGTCCAGCCATCCGGCGTCCCGCCCCGCCCCGCCGATCAGCGCACGGACCCGGCCTCCGCGGCGGCGAGGAAGGATGCCGCTCTGGCCGCCAGAGCGACGAGGTCCCCTCCCGGCGCGGCGGCATCGCCGACGAGCGGTCCTCCGATGCCGAGACCGAAGGCGCCGGCATCCAGATACCCCGCGACGGCGTCGACCGTCACGCCGCCGACCGGGATGATCCTGGCACCGGGGAACGGGTCGCGCACGGCGCGGATGAACCCGGGGCCGAGAGCCGAGGCGGGGAACAGCTTCACCGCGGCGGCGCCCGCATCCATCCCGCGCTGGATCTCCGTCGGGGTGTAGGCGCCCGCGAGCACCCCGATGCCCTGCGCCACGGCGTAGTCGACCGATGCGGTGAGCGTCGGGGTGACGATGAAACGGGCTCCGGCCGCGAGGGCGCGATCGGCGTCCGCCTCGGTCAGCACCGTGCCCGCGCCGACGAGCGCGGACTCCGGAGCGTCCTCGACGACCTGGGCGATCGCCTCCTCGGCCTCGGAGAGGGTCAACGCGATCTCGATCGTCGTGATGCCGGCGCCGAGCAGGGTGCGGGCGGCCGCGACCGTGGCATCCACGTCCGTGCCCCGCACGATCGCGACGAGTCTCGACTCCTCGATCCTCCGCCGCAGGAGGTCGTTGTCCGCCACGCTCACCGCCGCGGAGCCCCTAGGAGGGCATCCGGGTTCGCGATGCGGGCCGGAAGTCGTCCCGGCGCGCATCGGCAGGCCACGAGGCGCTCGCTCGCAGCCGTCATCGTGCGCTCCGATAGGCCTCGAGCACGGTGCCGACGATCTCCTCCGGCGTGTCTGCGACGCTCACGCGTATGCCGTCCTCGTCGGCGCCGAGCGGCTCGAGGGTGTCGAACTGCGACTGCAGGAGGGTCGCCGGCATGTACTGGTGCTCGCGACCGCCCACGCGCTCCCTGATGAGCTCGATGGGCCCCCACGGCTCGACGAAGTACGCGTCGGCCGCGTGCTCGCGGATGAGGTCCCGGTACCGGCGGCGCAGGGCCGAGCAGACGATGACCAGCCCACCGTCGTCGGCATGGTCGGCGAGCGCCTCTCCGACCATGTGCAGCCATGGCTCACGATCCGCATCCGTCAGCGGCGTCCCAGCCGCCATCAGCTCGATGTTGCGCGCGGGATGCAGATCGTCCCCGTCGATGAACGGCACGCCGAGACGATCCCCGAGCATCCGCCCGATCGTCGTCTTCCCCGTGCCCTGCACGCCCATCACGACCATCGACACCGCTCGCCGCGTCATCTCGCCTCCGTCTCCTCGCTTCGAGACTATCGGCCGGAGCACGATGCGATGCTCCGGGACTCACAGCCGACCCATAGCGGTTCCCATAGATATCGCATAGGAGATTGCTCAGAATGAGAGCATGACCAACGACCTGCCGGAACTCCGCCGCCCCGACGGCTCGCCTCTCCGCATCCTCGCGGTCGATGACGAGCAGATGCTCACCGACCTCCTCTCGATGGCCCTGCGCATGGAGGGCTGGGAGGTGCGGACGGCGTCCTCCGGGCTCGAGGCGCTCCAGGTCGCCCGCGAGTTCGAACCCGACGCGCTCGTGCTGGACATCATGATGCCCGACCTCGACGGGATGGCCGTGCTGAGACGGCTGCGCGACGCGGGGAACTACGTCCCCGTGCTCTTCCTGACGGCGAAGGATGCCGTCGGCGACCGGATCGCGGGTCTCACCGCCGGCGGCGACGACTACGTCACCAAGCCCTTCAGCCTCGAGGAGATCATCGCCCGGCTGCGCGCCATCATCCGGCGCACCGGCCATGCGACGAGCGACGACGCGCAGTCGATCCTGCATGTCTCAGACCTCACGCTGAACGAGGACAGCCACGAGGTGACCAGGGGCCGGGACGAGATCGAGCTGACCGCCACCGAGTTCGAGCTGCTGCGCTACCTGATGCGCAACGAGCGGCGCGTCCTCTCCAAGGCGCAGATCCTCGACCGGGTGTGGAGCTACGACTTCGGCGGGAAGTCCTCCGTCGTCGAGCTGTACATCTCCTACCTGCGCAAGAAGATCGACGCGGGCCGGACCCCGCTGCTGCACACCGTGCGGGGCGTGGGCTACATGATCAAGGCGCCGCAGTGAGCAGGACGAACCCGACCCGCAGGCCGTTGAGCCTGCAGACCCGGCTGATGGCGGCCGTCATCGGGTTCGTCTCGCTCATCCTCATCATCGTCGCGCTCATCACCAGCGCGACCCTGGGCCGCACGCTCGAGGAGCAGCTGTCCAACAAGCTGCACAACGCGGCGCTCCAACTGACCTCCTGGGTCGGGCAGCGTTCCCAGACCGCCGCCTTCCTGGGGAACACGATCGACGCCGAGAGCCTGCTCGATGCGTTCCCCCTGCAGAATCCGGGGCTCATCCTCGCCATCGCCCGCAACCCCGATCTGCCGGCCAACGGCGCCATCGTCGCGACGGACGGCGTCGTCGCGCTCACCGACGCGCAGCTGGTCCAGCTCGACGAGGCGCTCACGGCCGGCTCCTCCACGGTGACGCTCACCGAGCTGGGCTCCTACAGCATGGCCACGGCGAAGACCCCGGACGACATCGTCGTCGTGACCGCTCTCCCCCGGGACGAGATCCAGAACAATCTGACCAGTCTGTTCACCGTGCTCGCCATGGCGACCCTCGGCGGGCTCATCCTCCTCGCGCTCACCACCGCGATCACGATCCGCCTCGGGCTGCGTCCTCTGCGCGCGGTCGCCGCCACCGCGAATCGCGTCGCCAACCAGCCGCTGGATCGGGGCGAGGTGTCGATCACGGAGCGCGTGCCCGCAGCGGAAGCCGATCCTCGGACCGAGACGGGTCTCGTGGGATCCGCCCTGAACACCCTGCTCGATCACGTCGACGCCTCGCTGGCCGCGCGGCAGAAGAACGAGGAGCGGATGCGGCGCTTCGTCGCCGACGCCAGCCACGAGCTGCGCACGCCGCTGGCCTCCATCCGCGGCTATTCCGAGCTGTCCCTCAAGTCGCTCGCGAAGGCCCGGGAGCAGGGCGAGGAGCAGGCGCCGGCCGCGATGGAGGGCACGACCTCGGCGATGGAGCGCATCCAGGCGCAGTCCCTGCGCATGACGCGCCTGGTGGAGGATCTGCTTCTGCTGGCGCGCCTCGACGAGGGCCGCGAGCTCGTGTACGGCACGGTCGATCTCACCCAGCTCGCGATCGAGGGCCTCAGCGACGCGCGACCGACGGGGCCGGATCACCGGTGGAGCATCGATGTGCCGGAGGAGCCCGTCGTCATCCTCGGGGATGCCGGACGCCTGCACCAGGTCGTCTCCAACCTGCTCGCGAATGCGCGGACGCACACCCCCGCCGGAACGTCGATCACCCTGTCGGTCAGCGCGGAGGGCGAGGAGGCGCTGCTGCGCGTGCACGACGACGGACCGGGCATCGACCCTGCGGTGCGCGAGGAGCTGTTCGCCCGCTTCGCCAGAGGCGACGGTTCGCGCGCCAGGCAGACCGGCGGGACCGGGCTGGGCCTCGCGATCGCCAAGGCGATCGTCGAGGGGCACCATGGCGAGCTCTCGGTGGAGAGCTCGCCCGGATCGACGACGTTCACGGTGCGCATCCCATTCCGGCCCGAGCTGTCCGAAGAGGGCTGACAGCAGCCGGCCCTCGGAGGCGCGCGTGTCCGCCGTTCTGCGGGTCCCGAGCAGATGCATCCGCAACTTCCCTGACACGCACCCTCTCCGCGTCCGGGAAACCTCGGCTGTCAGCCCGATGAGGCCCCCTCTTCCCTGACACGCGAACAAGACCGGGAAAACGCGGGTACCGGGTCGGTCAAGCCGCAGCTTCCTGGACATGGAACCATACGTGTCCGGGAAAGCACGGGTATCGGGGCGGTGAAGCCGCAGCTTCCCGGACATGCGAGACGCGGGACGCGGGACGCGAGACGCTGAGCGCCGGACGCGCAGGCACGAGGAGGCGACGAGGAAACGCGCGTCGGGCGAAGTCCGCCTCAGTAGCCGGCGAAGGCGTCGGTCGTCAGCGATCGCGCCGTGCGCAGCGCCGGGGCGAGATCGGCGATCAGGCGCGGCGGACCCGAGATGAACGCCTCGCGCGAGGGGAGATCGGGCACCGTGCGCCCGAGTCCTGCGGCATCCAGCCGTGCGCCCCCTGCCCAGCTCCAGTGCGCGGGGAGGTCTGACGGCTCATCGCGCGTGAACACCACCACGGGGACGCCCGTCGCGGCGAGCTCGTCGCGGAAGGCCAGCTCCGCCGCCTCGGACGCCACGTAGACGAGCACCACGTCGCGCCTCTCCCCCGTCGCCTGCAGCTGCCGCAGCTGGGACACGAACGGGGTCACGCCGATGCCCGCCGCGACCATCAGGACCGGAGAAGACCCCTTGGGGAGCAGGAAGTCGCCCCACGTGCCCGTGACCGCCAGCGTGGTCCCCGGCACAGCGTCAGCGAGGGCGCGCTTGTAGCTGGACGGATGCTGCCGATCGCCGTTCTTGTACGCGATCCGCAGCGTCGGCAGATCGGCGGGGGCGGAGACGATGCTGAACTCGCGACGGGTGCCGCGCGCGTCAGGGCGACGGTGCGGGACGTCGAGCTCGAGATACTGCCCCGGCAGGAACCGCATCCTCCCCTTCACCCGGAAGATGAGCTCCTGAGCGGTCGGGGTGATGGACACGCGCTTCTCGAGCGTCAGGCGCACCGCGCTCCGCAGTGCGAAGGCGAAGGCCACCAGGTTCCCGATCAGCAGAGCCCTGTCCTGTCCGAGGGTGAACAGGCCGCCGACCGAGATCGGCCATCCGGCGAGCACGCCGACTACCGCCGCGACGATGAGCTGCTGCCTGCGACGCGGCGGAAGCGTCAGCGGCTCGGAGAGCATGAACGCGCCGAGGAAGAGGAACGGCGTCTGCAGCGCGGCGAACGACAGCGCCGTGACGACATCGGTCTCGAAGCCGGCCTGCTGAGCCTGCACGATCTGGCGGATCACCGCGACGGCGATCGCGATGACGACGAAGACCAGCGCCACCCGCACCTTCTCGGTGCGCCACAGCACCGCCAGCCCGAGCACGATCACAGGGATCGCGAGCGACGGCGCACCGATCCACCAGGACGCCGAGGTGCCGAGCCACTCGAAGGCGCCGAGCGCGCCGACGATCGACACCGCTGCCGCACCGAACGCCGCCGGGTTGAAGATGTGGCGTCCGCGCCAGACGAGCAGATACTTCGATGCGCTCGCCAGCGCCCCCGCCGCCGCGAGTCCGACGACGGCCGAACCGTCGGCGCCGGGCCGGAGCACGAACAGCAGGATGAGCGCGGTCACGAGGGACGACTCGACGCGCCAGGGAAGACGGAGGATGCGCTGCCCTGCCGCGTCGACGGCCGAGATCACCACGGCGAGCACGACGAAGGAGACGAGGATCTCCAACGGCTGCGGCGAGACGATCAGACCGATACTCGACAGTCCCAGCGCGATGACCGCCAACGCGGCCAGGGCGAGCAGCACGAGCCGGTACATCGACAGCCCGCCGAGGACGGCGAGGACGCGCTGCCGGAGCGCGGTGAGAGAGGACATCACGGCAACCACTCTTCCCTATGCAGGCCCATGGGGGCGGGCGGTCTTCAGGCGGGGACGCCCGCGGTGAAAAGCTCGACGGGTGCGCCGCGCGAGCGCTGGGCACGACCGTCCGTGCTCATCCGCACCCATTCCACGCCCCAGCGGGTCGCGAGCTCCGGCCCGCCGTCGAAGAAGAGGGCGGTGGCCACGGCATCCGCCTGCATCGCGTCGTCGGCGATCGCCCAGGTCGCCGCCCAGGTCCGCACCGGGATGCCTGTGCGGGCGTCCAGCACGTGGTGGAGTCCGTCGCCCCAGGCCCTGCGGTTGACGGCCGATGCGCAGAGCGCCCGATCGCGGACGGTTGCGACGCCGATCGCCCGCATGGCGTCGTAGGGATGCTCGAGCGCGACGCGGATCGAGCCGCGCACGGCCATGTCGCCTCCCGCATCCACGACCAGATCGCCCGGCAGCCCCGCGAGCGCATCGGCGACGAGGTCGACCAGCCGCCCCTTGCCGAGCGCGCCGATGTCGATCAGGGCGGGGCGGGACAGCTCGAGGGCGCCTTCCGACCAGGAGAGCAGGTCCAGCCAGTCGTGGGGCGCACCGCGGGGATCGCCCGCCGCGAGCGAGTAGGCCGCGTCGTAGCCCAGCGCCTCGAGGCTGGCGCCGACCAGCGGCTGGACCGCTCCAGCCGTGGCGTCGGAGAGCTCCCGGTATGCGTCGAGCATCGTCCCGGCATCCGCTGCCTGCGCAGCACCGCCCTCACCGCGCGACAGGCGGGAGACCATCGAGTCCGCACGGAACCGCGACCACTCGCGGTCGAAGCGGTCGATGAGGTCCGTGACGACCTCGCGCTCGGCCGCGGTCGGCTCTCGGGCGCTCTCGATCTCCCAGCCGGTGCCGATCGCCTCGAATCGCCAGACGGGCATGATCCGGCCTAGGCCGCGGCCTGGCCCTTGATGTCCGCGACGGCGGCGTTGAAGCCGCTGCTGGTCAGGGAGGAGCCGCCGACGCGGCTGACATCGAGATCGTCGATCGGGACGCCGACGACCTCCTCCTCGATCCCGGCGATGAACTCGCCCTGATACTGCTCGGTCTCGCGGGCCTGCGGGTCGCCGGTCACCTCCACGTCGGTGACGACGCCGTCCTCCAGGGTGAGCGTCACCGAGATCGACTCGATGGTCTCCGGCGTCTGATACTGACCGTCTGCGGTGTAGGTGCCGTCGGTGTACTCACCGGAGGAGCCCGTCGAGTCCGTGCTCGTCGTGGAATCGGTGCCCGCGGCGGAGTCCGAGCCGGTCTCGGCGTCGGCAGGGCCCGAGCATCCCGCGAGGACGAGGAGACCTGCGACCCCGGCGATGGCTGCGCCCGTGCGGACGGGGGCGGGGGCGGTCGTGCGGATCATGGGTGGTCCTTCCGGCTCGTGGTCTGTGTTCCGAGCGTAGGAAGACCCGCTATGCGCGGGCTGTGATCCGCCACGGCATCCGCTGCTAGGCGTCTCCGCCGAACATGCTCGTCACGGAGCCGTCCTCGAACACCTCGCGGATCGCCCTGGCGAGCAGCGGGGCGATCGGGAGGATCGTGAGACGGTCCCACCGGCGGGACTCGGTGAGCGGGATCGTGTCGGTGACGACGACCTCGTCGATCGAGGAGTCCTGCAGCCGCTCGTTCGCCGGATCGCTGAAGATCGCGTGCGTCGCCGCGACGATGACCCGGTGCGCACCGCTGGCCTTGAGCGCCTGGGCGGCCTTCACGATCGTGCCGCCGGTGTCGATCATGTCGTCGACGAGCAGGCAGGTGCGGCCGTCGACGGCGCCGACGATCTCGTGCACTGAGACCTGGTTGGCGACCTTCGGGTCGCGACGCTTGTGGATGATGGCGAGCGGCGCGCCGAGGCTGTCCGACCAGGTGTCCGCGACGCGGACGCGCCCCATGTCCGGCGAGACCACGGTGAGGATCTCGCGATCGGCGGGGCTGAGCGTGCGCTGGAAGTGGTCCAGCAGCACGGGCTTGGCGAACAGATGGTCGACGGGACCGTCGAAGAAGCCCTGGATCTGGGCCGCGTGCAGATCGACGCTCATCACGCGGTCGGCGCCGGCGGTCTTGAGCAGGTCCGACACCAGGCGGGCGCTGATCGGCTCGCGTCCGCGGCCCTTCTTGTCCTGGCGGGAATAGGGATAGTACGGCGCGACGACGGTGATGCGCTTGGCGGAGGCGCGCTTTGCCGCGTCGATCATGATGAGCGTCTCCATGAGCCACTCGTTGACCGGTTCGCCGAAGGTCTGGATGAGGAACAGGTCGCAGCCCCGGATCGACACCTCGAAGCGTGCGTAGATCTCCCCGGAGGCGAACGTGCGGTGCTCGACCGGCGCGATCTCGGTTCCGAGCGCCTCTGCGACGGCCGCCGTCAGCTCCGGGTGCGAGCGACCGCCGGCGACGACGAGGCGCTTCTTCGTCTTGGCGACGAGCCCGGGGGCGATGCCGTTGTCCCGGTCCAGTTCAACGGTCTTCTTCTTGCGCGCCATGGCCTGCCTATTCCGCCGCTCGTTCCCGCGCCGCGGCGTCCGCGGCTCCGGTTCCTGTTCTGTTCTTCTCGACCCAGCCCTCGATGTTCCGCTGGGGTGCGACGGTCATGGCCAGCGCACCGGCCGGGACGTCCTTGCGGACCACCGCACCGGCGCCGGTCTTCGCGCCTGCCCCCAGCCTAACGGGCGCGACGAGGACCGTGTGCGACCCGGTGTGGACCTCGTCCCCGATCTCGGTGCGGTGCTTGTTCACGTCGTCGTAGTTCGCGGTGATCGTGCTCGCGCCGAGGTTGACGCCCCGACCGATCGTCGCGTCGCCGACGTAGGAGAGGTGGGGCACCTTGCTGCCCTCGCCGATCTCGGCGTTCTTCGTCTCCACATAGGCTCCGATCTTCCCGCCGGCGCCGAGCACGGTGCCCGGACGGAGGAAGGAGAACGGACCGACCGTCGCACGGGGTCCGATCACGGCCAGGTTCGCATCGGTGCGCCGGACGACGGCGTCCTCGCCCACCTCGCAGTCCACCAGCGAGGTGTCCGGCCCGATCGTGGCACCGGCGGCGACGGTCGTGGCGCGCAGGATGTGGGTGTTCGGCAGGATCGTGACGTCCGGCGCGAGCGTGGCGTCGTCGTCGATCCAGGTCGAGGCCGGATCGACGACCGTCACGCCTTCCAGCTGCCAGCGGCGCACGATCCTGGCGTTCAGCAACCGTCCGACCTCGGCGAGCTGGGCGCGGTCGTTGACGCCGTAGGTGACGGCGACGTCCTCGACGACGGATGCGGAGACCCGCCCGCCTGCACGCCGGACCAGGCCGGGGACGTCGGTGAGGTACTTCTCCCCCTGGGCGTTGTCCACGCCGATCAGGGGCAGGCACTCGCGCAGCGCATCGGAGCGGAAGACGTACATGCCCGCGTTGATCTCGCGCACCGCGGCCTCCTCGGACGTCGCGTCCTTCTGCTCGACGATCCTGTCGACGCCGCCCTCCGCGTCCCGGATGACGCGGCCGTAGCCCGTCGGGTCGTCGACCACGGCGGTCATCAGCGTCGCTGCGGCGCCTGTGGCACGGTGCTCGGCGATGAAGGCGGTGAGGGTCTCGGCATCCGCCAGCGGGCAGTCTCCGGAGAGCACGAGGACGTCCCCGGCGAAGTCCGGGATCCTCTCGATAGCGACCTCCACCGCGCGCCCGGTGCCTGGCACGTCGTCCTGATCGACGAAGACCGCGTCGGGATAGTCGGCCTGCAGCGCCGCGACGACCTGATCGCGTTCGTGCCGGACGACGACCTCGAGGTGCTCGGCGCCCAGGAGCCCCGCCGTCGTCAGCACGTGACCGACGAGCGGACGGCCTGCGATCGCATGGAGCACCTTGGGCAGACGGGACTTCATCCGAGTGCCCTGGCCCGCGGCCAGGACGATGATGGCGAGCGTGTTCTCGGTCATGCTCCGCCGCCAGGACTCGAACCTGGACCTCACAGCTCCAAAGGCTGTCGTGCTGCCATTACACCACGGCGGACCGCCGCCCCTCCGCTCGGACGGCGACGCTCGCCGCTCCCCGAGCCGGTCGAAGGGACCGCCCGACAAGTCTGCCATGCCGCGCCTCCCGTCATGCTCGGAGGATCGCGGGCGGAACGGGATAATGGTCGGATGAGTCAGGCGGATGAGGTCGATCGGATCGTCGGGGCGTGGAACGCGCAGCGACCCGATCTCGACTTCTCCCCTCTGGAGGTGCTCTCCCGGATGGATCGCCTGTCCAAGCATCTGGACAGAGCGCGCCGCGACGTCTTCCGCCGCAGCGATCTGGAGCCCTGGGAGTGGGATGTGCTCTCCGCTCTGCGCAGGGCGGGATCTCCGTTCCAGCTGAGCCCGAAGCAGCTCCTGCAGCAGACGCTCGTCTCCAGCGGCACCATGACGAACCGGATCGACCGGCTCGTCGCCCGTCGCCTGGTGCGCCGCGAGGCCGATCCCGGCGACGGCAGGAGCGTCCTCGTCACCCTCTCCGACGACGGCCGCATGCGCGTGGACGCCGCGATCACGCGCCTGGTGGACGTCGAAGCGGAACTGCTGCGAGGCCTGTCCCGCGCGGACCGCGACCGCCTCGCCGGGCTCCTGCGCAAGCTGAGTCTCAGCTTCGACGCCTGATGGGCATGCCCTCCCCGCTCCCCGTCCGCGACGGCGTCGGCGCGACCAGACTCCATCTTCCGTTGGAAGGCTCCTGGCCGACGATCTCCGCCTATATGGTCGAGCGCTTCTTCCATCTCGACCCCGAGCGTCTGCTCGTCCGCTTCGACCGCGGCGAGATCGTCGCCCGCGACGGTCGCTCGGTCGGCAGGGACGCCCTGCTGGGATCCGAGGAGTTCGTCTGGTACTACCGCGAGCCTCCGGTCGAGCGTGAGATCCCCTTCGACGTGGACCTCCTGCATCAGGACGACGATCTCGTCGTGGTCGACAAGCCCCATTTCCTGCCGACGACGCCCGGCGGCAAGTACCTCCAGAACTCCGCCCTGGTGCGGCTGCGCAATCTTCTCGGCATCCCGGAGCTCACCCCCATCCACCGCCTGGACCGCGCCACGGCCGGGCTGCTCATGCTCTCGGTCCGGCCCGAGACCCGTGGCGCGTATCAGCTGCTGTTCGAGAACCGGAAGGTGCAGAAGGTCTACGAAGCGATCTCCCGGCGGCCGGCGGACTGGGATGCCTCGCGCTTCCCCCTCGTGTACCGCAACCACATCGTGAAGCTCCGCGGGCATGTCTGCGTGCAGGTCGACGACGGCAGGGAGCCGAACTCCGAGACCCTGATCGAGATCATCGACGCGGACGACGACGTCGTGCACACGCTGCTGCGGCCGCGCAGCGGCAAGATGCACCAGCTGCGGGTGCATCTCGCCGCGATCGGCCTCGGCATCCTGGGCGACGGGTTCTACCCGACGCTGCAGCCCGAGAAGCCCGATGACTTCGACAGACCGCTGCAGCTGCTGGCGCGCGAGCTGCACTTCACCGATCCGCTCTCCGGGGACGAGCGAGTCTTCCTCACGAGGCGAACGCTGCAGGAGACGCCGGCGGGCTGAACCGGCCCGACGGTCAGCTCCACGCCGCGAAGTCGGCCTTGCGGATCAGGCAGTGCACCCCCTTGACGGCGTCCACCACCTGGCTGATCTCGAAGTCCCCAGCCGCCGAGAGGTAGGCGAGTGCGGCTGGGCGCGGCACCTGATGACGCGTGTGCAGGAACTCGATCGCCGCGCGCACGGCCTTGCGCATGGCCTCGTCGAGGTCCTCGTCCATTCCGGTCGCGATCCAGTGGGCGCTCGTCTCGCCGAACACGGAGCGCAGCGCGCCGCTCGCCGCGTCCGCCGAAGAGCCGCTCAGCACGGTCAGCCGCAGGTGCGCGCGCAACGATGCCTCCAGCGCGGTCAGCGCGACCTCGCCGTTGCCCTGCGCGAAATGCGGATCGCCCGTGTAGAACAGCGCGCCGGCCACCTGGACGGGGAGGTAGAGCGTCGTCCCCGCGGTCAGGTGCTTGATGTCGATGTTCCCGCCGTGGAGGCCCGGCGGCACGCTCGGGACGGGCGCGTCCGTCGCGGGCGCGACGCCCATCAGCCCGAGGAAAGGCGCGAGGGCGAATCCGAGACGGCGGCCGGCGCCGGTGTCGAAGCTCGCGGATGATCCCGTGGGATCCACGGAGCAGAAATAGCTGACGGTGCCCATCGAGACGAGGCGGTCCTGAGCCCTCGTCGCGGCGGAGTCGCGATCCTCCGGATACTCCCCCGGCAGCGCCCCGAAGCCGTGCCGTGAACTGATGAACCCGTAGGGGACGCGCCGCTCGAGGCCGAGGATCTCCACCTTCAGCAGGTCGCCGGGGGCGGCGCCCGAGACCGCCACGGGGCCCGTGACGATGTGCGGCCCGTCCTCGACGGCATGCGGCACGTGCGCCGCCACCTCCACGGCGTCGCGGAGCACGCCCTCGGCGGGGACATCGAACTGCGCCAGATACTCGATCGGGTTGCGCCCCTGGTCCTCGAGCAGTCCTTCGTGACTGAGCGTGTCGATCGTCACGGTCTCGCCGGAGCGGACCTCGAGCACCGGTGCGCTCGTCGCGTTGGGCAGCCATCCCCAGCGCACCTCATCGGCCCGGGACGGGAGGTAGTGATCGGCACGAGCGCTCTGCGCGTCGGCCTGCAGCGTGGTCTGGGTCATGACTCCTCCTCGACGGAGCTCTGGGCGGGTTTCACGGAGTGGTCGTCGGGCAGTCCGACGACCAGATCGATCTCGACGAGGGCGTCGACGGCGAGTCCCGTGACGCCGACGCAGGTGCGGCTGGGCAGAGGTTCAGCGAACCAGGTTCGGTATTCGGCGTTCATCGCCTCGAAGTCGCCGAAGTCCCTCAGATAGACCCGCACCATGAGCGCGTCGTCCAGTCCGGCGCCGTACGACGCGAGCACCGCGGAGAGATTGCGCAGCACCTGCGCCGTCTGCTCGGCGATGCCGCCGGTCACGAGCGCTCCGCTCAGATCGGTGGGCATCTGCCCTGTGACGAAGAGCAGATCGCGCCAGCGAGTCGCATGCGAGAACGGGGCGACCGAGGGAGGCACCCCCTCCTCCCTTCCGAAGGAGCGTGATTCACGACCGCCGGGGATCACAGCTCACCCGCTCCCATGGCCGCGACGAAACGCTGCGTGAGCGGCTCTCTCGGACTTCCGATCACCTCTCGTGCCGGTCCTTCCTCGACGATGCGCCCGCCGGCCATGACCACCACGCGGTCGGCCACCTCGCTGGCGAAGCGGAGCTGATGCGTGGCGATGATCATGGTCAGTCCCTGGGAATGGGCCAGCGAGCGGATCACCTGCAGGACCTCCGCGACGAGCTCGGGGTCCAGCGCGCTGGTCGGCTCGTCGAGCAGGAGGATGCGCGGTCTGCCGGCCAGTGCACGAGCGATGCCGACGCGCTGCTGCTGTCCTCCGCTGAGCCGCGCCGGCAGCGCGTCGGCGCGGGCGCTCAGACCGACCTGGGCGAGCAGCGCGGCCGCCCGCGCGGCCGCGCTCTCCCTGTCGTCCGTCCCCGCCCATCGCAGCGGGCCGGCCACGTTCTCGACCGCGGAGAGATGGGCGAACAGGTTGAAGTGCTGGAAGACCATGCCCACGCCGCGCTCGCGCCGCTGCACGGCGATCTCGCGCTCGGGCATCCGCGTTCCGTTCTCGCGGTATCCCATCCGCGTCCCCTCCAGGCGTACGGCGCCGCCGTCGATCTCCTCGAGAGCGTTGATCGTGCGCAGCAGAGTCGACTTGCCCGAGCCGCTCGGGCCGAGAAGGGCCACGACCTCGCCGCTGCGAACGGTGAGGGAGACGCCGGAGAGGACCTCGTTGTCGCCGTAGGACTTGCGCACGGCATCCAGCTCGATCACGGGCTCGCCGATCAGGCGCTCGTTCACGACGCCGTCCGCTGCAGCGCCATCGAGAGGCGGTTCGGCGGGCGACGCCCCCTCCACGGTGCGGGCCGTCGGCGGGCGACGCCCCGCGCGACGCGGGAGCGCCTTCGCCAGCAGGGAGCGCCGGTGCACGCGATCGAGGTTCAGCGCGTCCTCCAGCAGAAGCTGCAGAACGCTGAGGACGCCGGTCAGCGCGAGATACATCACCGCCGTCGCGAAGTAGATCTCGAAGTAGTCGAAGGTCGCACTGGCCATCTGCTGGGTCCGCAGGGTCAGTTCAGGAACGGCGATGATCGACGCGAGGGCGGAGTTCTTCATCGTGGCGATCACCTCGCTGCCCAGCGCCGGAACGCTGGTGCGCAGCGCCTGCGGCGAGATGACGTGCAGCATGATCCTGGCCGGCGTCAGGCCGAGCGCCCGTCCCGCGAAGACCTGTCCGTGATCCACCCCGCGGACGCCGGAGCGGATGATCTCGGCGATGAACGTCGCCTCGTTCATCGCCAGCGCGACGCTTCCGGCCACGAGCGGCGGAAGCGAGATGCCGATGTGGGGCAGGGCGCTGAACACGAACACCAGCTGGAGGATGAGCGGAGTCCCCCGGTAGATCACGACATACGTGCGGGCGAGGATCGTCAGCGGGGCGAATCTCGTCAGCTGCATCGCGGCGAGGAGGAGGCCGAGGACGAGGCCTCCCCCGAATCCGTAGAGCGTCAGCTGAAGGGTGAACAGCAGCCCTTCCAGCATCCAGGGCAGGGTGAGGTAGTGCAGGAATCCGTCCATGTGAGCTCCACGGTCGCCGCGATCAAAGGGGAAGAGGACTGTCTCGACGTCAGCCGACGCTCAGCACGGTGGGCTCGGCGACGGTGTTCTCGTCGAGCTCCCAGGTCTTGCTGAGCTCGGTCTGCAGCCCGCTGTCCTGGATCTCGGTGAGCGCGCCGACGATCGCATCCCGCAGATCGTGCTCGCCCTGGGGGATGCCGATGCCGATCGTGTAGTCGAGCATCACCGTCTCCGCGGAGTCGAGATCGTCCGGATGCTCGGCGATGAAGCGGTTCACGGTGTTGATGTCGTTCATGTAGGCGTCGGCGCGACCGGCGAGGATCGCCTGGACGCAGTCGGCGCTGCTGTCGAACAGGCTCACGACGGGCGCGTCGAGGCCTTCGGCCTCGCAGTCCGGAGCGACGTCCTCGACGAGCGGGACCTCCACATACCCCTTGTTCAGCGCGACGGTGAGACCGCAGAGCGAGGTGTCGATGCCCGTGATCTGCTCCGGATTCCCCGTCTCCACGAGGATGCCGTCGAACACCTTGGAGTAGCTGACGAAGTCGACGCCGCCCTGGGCGCGCTCCTCGGTGGCATAGAGGTTGGAGACGATCCAGTCGGCCTGACCGCTGGCGACGGTCGGGATCAGCTCGGCGAAGCCCACCGGGACGTAGTCGACGTCGAATCCGAGACAGGCGCCGACGGCGTCGCCGAGGTCGATGTCGAAGCCGATGTACTCGTCGGGGTTCTCCGGGTCGATCGTCTCGTAGCCGGGCGTGTAGGGGTTCAGCGCGTTGGTCATCGTCGTGCCGACGATGTCGGGGTGCTCCTCACGGAGCTGCACGCACGCGGCGGAGTCCGCGAGCTCGGCGTAGGCGCCGGTGTCCTGGGTCTGAGCCTGGTCATCGGCGGAGCAGCCGGCGAGCAGCGCGAGGAGGGCGGCCGCGGCGGCCACGGACGTCACGGGGGCGAGCCTGGAGTTCACGGTGTTCCTTTCGTCGTGATTCGGGAGGGAGAAGCGGGGCAACTTGGCCAGATGGTCGGACCAGATGCTCTCGGTAGGCTAAGCGGCCGACGCGCCGCTCCCCTGCGGTTTGCCCGCTTCGTAACAGACGTTTTACGCCCCGGAAACACCGATGGCCGGATGCCGCGGAATCACCGACCTGGTCCGTCCATCCGGCCTATGCTGAGTCGACATCGATGTTCGACAGGAGGCCGCGACGTGACGTCGAGTGCTGTACCGATCCCGCCCAGGCGGACGCAGAGCGTGGCCGTCGTGCTCGCCGCCCACTTCGAGAAGCTCATCGCGACAGGCGAGCTCGCCCCCGGATCCCGCCTTCCTCCCGAACGGGAGCTGGCCGCCTCCTTCCGCGTCAGCCGTTCCTCGCTGCGCGAGGCGATGCACGAGCTGGAGAGCAAGCATCTGATAGAGCGCGCGCCGGGTCGGGGCACGCGCGTCCTGCACGCCGCGGAGAGACCGGAGCAGTTCGCGGCGCTGTCGGCGGAACAGGCGGAGCAGTCCCACGCGGCAGAGCTGCGCGGGATCATCGAGCCCTCGATCGCCTCCCTCGCCGCCGTCCGCGCGACGCCTGCGAACATCCTCCAGCTTCACGACGTGCTCGATCGATCCCACGAGAGCCTCCTCCAGGCGGAGTCGCTGCGCCTGGACCTCGAGTTCCATCTCCTGCTCGCTCAGGCCGCCCAGAATCCGCTGCTGAGCGCGCTGCAGTCCATGACGAGCGAGTGGACCAGCGATGTCCGCCAGCACTCCCACAGCACCCGCCACGGTCGCCGCGTCTCCGTCGAGGGGCACAGGGCGATCTTCGAGGCGGTCCAGGCGCACGACGCGGACGCGGCTTCGACCGCGATGGCCGCCCACCTCGCGGATGTCAGGGCGCTGATCCGCAAGGCCGCCGCGGACTGATCCGCAGCCTGTGGGCGCCGAGAAGCGCTCCGGAGTCAGGACGAGGGGCGACGAGCGATGTCGCGGCGCCACCCGTCTGGACGGCTGACGACGTCAGCCGATCTCCTCGGTGAGCTCGAACCAGCGCAGCTCCAGCTCCTCGACCTCGGTCTCCTGGGCGGAGATCGCCTTCATCCGCTCGCCGAGACCGGCATAGTCGGACTGATCATGATCGGCGAGGGCATGCTTGGCCCGGTCGATCTGCTCGCCGAGCTTCTGGATGCGACGCTCGAGGGCCGCGACCTCCTTCTGCGCGGCACGCAGCGCCGCGCCTTCGAGGGCCTTCGACCGGTCGGGAGCGGCGGTCGCCCGCACGGCCGCCTGCTCGACGCCCTGCAAGCGGCGCAGCCGCAGATACTCGTCGACGCCGCCGGGCAGATGCCGCAGCCGTCCGACGCCGTCGGGACCGGGGAGGATCGCGTACTGCTGATCCGTGACGCGCTCCAGGAAATACCGGTCATGACTCACGACGAGCAGGGTGCCGGGCCAGGAGTCCAGGAGATCCTCGATCGCGGCGAGCATGTCGGTGTCGAGGTCGTTCGTCGGCTCGTCGAGGATCAGCACGTTCGGCTGGTCGAGCAGAACGAGCAGCAGCTGCAGGCGGCGCTGCTGTCCCCCGGAGAGATCCTTGACGGGGGTCGACAGCTGAGCCGAGGAGAACCCCAGCCGTTCCAGGAGCTGACCGGGGGTGAGATCCTGCGCCTTGGAGCCCGAGCCCAGCGTGTACGAGGTGCGAAGTCCGGAGATCACGACGCGCACCGGCTCGTTCCAGTGCTCGGCGAGCTCGTCGAGCCGCTGGGTGAGCGTGCGCACCTGCACGGTCTTGCCGTGCTTCACCCGTCCGGAGGTCGGCTCGATCGTGCCGGCGACGAGACCGAGCAGCGTCGACTTCCCCGCGCCGTTGACCCCGAGGATGCCGGTGCGCTCCCCCGGCGCGATGCGCCACTCGACGTCCTTGAGGATCTCGCGATCGCCGTAGCCGACCCCGGCGTCCAGCAGATCGACGACGTCCTTGCCGAGCCGAGAGACGGCGAGGGACTGCAGCGAGACCTTGTCGCGGATCTCCGGCACGTCGGAGATGAGCTCGTTCGCGGCATCGATGCGGAACTTCGGCTTGCTCGTGCGGGCCGGCGCTCCGCGGCGGAGCCAGGCGAGCTCCTTGCGTGCGAGGTTCTGGCGCTTGGCCTCGGTGGCCGCCGCCATCCGGTCGCGTTCGACGCGCTGCAGGATGTACGCGGCGTAACCGCCCTCGAAGGGCTCGACGATCCGGTCGTGCACCTCCCAGGTCTCCGTGCACACCTCGTCGAGGAACCAGCGGTCGTGGGTGACGACCAGGAGCGCGCCCGCGTTCGCGCCCCAGCGCTGCTTGAGGTGACCGGCCAGCCAGGTGATCGCCTCGACGTCGAGGTGGTTGGTCGGCTCGTCGAGCGCGATGACGTCCCACTCCCCCGTCAGCAGCTTCGCGAGCGCCACCCTGCGGCGCTGACCGCCGCTGAGGTCGTCGACGACGCCGTCCCACGGGAGGTCCTTGAGGAGTCCGTCGATGACGTCGCGGATGCGCGCGTCCCCCGCCCAGACGTACTCGGGCGCATCCCCCACGACGGCCTCCGCGACCGTGATCCCCTCGGGGAGGGTGTCGGCCTGGTCGAGCACGCCGATGGAGGTCCCGCCGCGCACGGTGACGCGGCCGGAGTCGGGCTCTGTCGTGCCGGCCAGCATCCCGAGCAGACTGGACTTCCCGTCGCCGTTGCGTCCGACGATGCCGATCCGATCGCCCTCTTCGATGCCGACGGTGACCGCGTCGAAGACGACCCTGGTCGGGTATTCGAGATGCAGGGCCTCGGCCCCCAAAAGATGTGCCATGTCCTGACCAGCGTAGCCGTGGTCAGGAGGGGAGAACCTCGGCGAGCATGCGCATGAGGGCGATGGCGCGCGGGTCCGCGCCGCCCGGCCACGGCCCCCGCGCGATCGTATAGGCGAAGGCGATGCCGGAATCGGGGTCGACGCCCGCGAAGCATCCCTGTGCTCCATCGTGCCCGAAGGCCCGCGGTCCGCCGAAGTCCATCTGCGGCGTCGGCTTCTGGAACACGATCGCATGCGCCCGATGCGGCTGGCCGAGCACCTCGTCGTAACCCCGTACCTGCTGCCTTCCGATCGCGTCCACCGTCGCGGCGTCCAGAAGCGGCGGCGCCTCGCCGAGCCCGGTGACCGTGGCGGCGAACAGCTGTGCCAGACCGCGGGCGCTCCCCGTGCCGGCGGCGGCGGGATGCCCGAATGCCCAGCTGCGCGGGCTGTTCGCGAGATGCTCCCAGCCCGCCGCCTCTCCGCCGAGCACCTCACGGTGCAGCGCCGGGACCCACGCCGAGGGCGGTGAGGCGACCGGAGCGATCATCGGAAGCACGCGGACGACACGATGCCAGTGCTCCTCAGCAAGCCCGAGCCGGAAGTCGACGTCGAGCACACTGCGGATCTCCTCCTCGTAGTAGATCGGCCGGTGATGCGGTGCACGAGCTCGGAGGCGAGCGTGCCGATAGTGAGGCCGTGGTAGCCGAATGCGGATCCGGGCTGCCAGACCGGTGGCGTGGCCGCCAGCCGGGCCGCGGCGGCACGGCCGTCGAAGACCTCCTCCGCGCGGAGGACGGGACGCGCCTCCGGAATGCCCGCCTGGTGGGAGAGCAGCATCCGGACGGTGACGCCGGCCTTGCCCGCCTGCGCGAACTCCGGCCAGTAGTCGCTCACCCGCGCGTCCAGATCGAGTAGTCCGCGCTGGAGCAGCAGCCCGACCGTCAGCCCGATCGCGTTCTTCGTGACGGAGAACGGCACGATCAGCGAATCGGGTCCGAGATGCGGTCCGATCCACGCATCCAGCACGGGAACTCCCCGGTGGAGGGCCGCGACCTGGATCGAGAAGTCGGGATCGCTGCGCGCCGCCTCCTCGACGAGCGCCACGGCGGCACCGAGCCTCGGGTCGACGTAGCCCTCGAGCGCCCTCCGCTCCCCCGCGGTCATCGGACCGGCACCTCCTCCTGAGGCAGCGGAGCGGGGGCCCATGGCGTGCGCCGAAGACCGCAGACGCCCGGACGCAGGGAGAGCAGGACGCCATCCCCGGGGATGCGGAAGTCCGCTGCGGCGTCCTCCAGCCGCGGCGCGCCGGTCGTCACGATGAGCTCCTCCAGGCTCTCCCCGGCGAACTCGACGCTGGCCGGATGCAGCCCGCCCAGCTCGATCGTCCGCTCGAGGAGGCGATCGCCCTCCGGCGAGTAGCACTCGATGCGGCAGCGATCGATGAGCGTGATCCAGAGACGTCCGTCCGCGTCGACGGTCATGCCGTCCGGCATCCCGTCCAGAGCGAGGAAGGCCTCGCGTCGTCCCGCCCTGCCGTCCGAGTACGAGCGCCGATAGATCACCCGATCGGCCGAGTCGGCGTGATAGAACAGCGTCCCGTCGGGAGACCAGCCCATTCCGTTCGACAGGTTCAGGTCGTCGTCGAGCACAGTGAGCGCGCCGTCGTGCTCGAGTCTCAGGAGATGCTGCTTGCCGTCGGGACCGCCCCAGCGGCGCAGACTGCCGACGACGAACCGCCCCTGCGGGTCGATCTTGCCGTCGTTGAGCCGGCGATTGGTCGGGATCAGCGCCCTGCTCTTGCGCAGCACGCCGTCCGCATCGAGCAGCCCGAGCCATGCCTCGAGCGCGAGGAGATAGGAGCCGTCGGCCAGGGGGACCGCCGAACCGACGGACCCGCCGACGTGGCGGGTCGTGACCGCTCCCAGCCTCCCGTCCCGGAGCGGCGCCGACAGGACCAGTCCGTCGTCGATGTCGACCCAGCTGAGCAGACCGGTATCGGCGTCCCAGACCGGCCCCTCGGCGAGCACGTACCTCGGTGTGCGCAGTTCGCGATGCTCCATGACCCTCAATCCTCGTCTCCGATCAGGCGGCACCGCAGCGCCATGTACTGCCTGCCGGGCAGCTCCACCTTCACGAGACCGCTGTGCCGACCCTCGATACGTTCCACGGTCATGTTCCAGGTGTCGATCACCTCGATGATCCACGTCCCCTCCGGCAGCAGCACGTTGCGGAAGCGGGGGCGATTGAACCCGAAGTACGCCAGCCGCCAGCCCTCCGATCCGCCCCAGGGCAGGTCCCAGTCCGACGGCAGCGGATCGATGGCGCCCTCTGGCGCCTCTCCGAGAATACGGTCGAGGAAGGCGATCCGCTCCGGCGAGGAGCCGCGCAGCACGCCGCCTTTGGACCACCACAGATCGTCCTCGGCGTTCAGATAGGTCTCACCGTGACCGAGATAGCCTCCTCGGACCGCCGCCTCCCAGAACCTCCTGGTCAGCTCCTCGGCGGTGAGATTTCCCCATCCCTGATCGATATCGCCCTCATAGCCGCATTCGTCGACGACCACCGGCTTACCCCACCGCTCGCGCCACGCGTCCGTGTTCTCCGCGGTGCGGTAGACGTCCGTGCGCTGGATGCTGACATGGCTCACCCAGGGCGCCGAGTGATCGTAGAGCTCGACGCAGTTGTGTATCGATGCCGGATGCCGCACGTGGTCCTCCTCGGAGAGGAGAGCCGCCAGTCGCTCCCAGTCCTGCACGGTCTTCGAGCCGATGAGGTCGAACTCGTTCGCCAGCGACCACCACACGTTGGGGAGGGCGGCGAGACGGCGAACCGCGTAGCGCACGTATCGCTCGTCCACCGCGGGCCCGAGGTCGGAGAAGCCCCACCGGTCGTAGGCATGGAAGAGGATGATGTCCGCCTGGACCCCGATCTCCTCCAGCTGGGCGATGCGCCGCTCCAGCCGCTGGAAGAAGGCGACATCGAAGCGCTCGTGGTCGAACCCACCACCCGGCGAGGTCACGAAGGCGAACTGCTCCGGTTCGTTCGCGTTGAAGAGGTAGGACTTCGGGAACAGGCACATCCGGACCTTCCGAAATCCGGAGGCGGCGAGCGAGGCCAGGGTCAGCTCCTGCTGCCGCTCGCTCTGATGGATCCAGGCATAGGCCGTCGTGCCGAGGGGCCTGTGCCGTGTCCCGTCCGCGTGCCGGAAATGGAATCCGTCCACGCGGACGGGCCCGTGAGATCCCGCTTCAGCCGCTGTCACCGTCACCGCGCCGCGGATGCCGTCGAGTGAACGCGCAGTCGATCGCGTCTCGAAGCTCCATTCGCCCTCTCGATCCGGCAGCGCTCGGAGGACGTACCGGCCGTCGCCGTCGTAGAAGCCGCCGACCCGCAACTCGGTCTCGCCCTGACAGAACACGGCCGTGAGCTCGACGTCGACGAAGGGATTCCCGTGCGACGGACCGTGCAGCCGGACCTCCAGCGGGCGCCACAGCGGAGTCGGCTCCGCGACGGCGACGGCTGCGGAAGCGCGCGGCACGTCCTCCCCCTCGTACTGCGGATCGGGGTCGCGGCGGACGCCATGGGGAGCGATGCGGGAGGACACGTCCGCCAGATCACGCCAGAGTCGATCACGCCGCTCCGCGTCCGCGGCGAGCTCCGGCACCAGGTCTACGATCTGCGCGACAGGTGCCTGCGCGTACTGCCGCGCCATGGGCGAGGCGGCGATCCCTGGGAGGTGCTTGACGAGCACCGACCGTCCGACCGGGTGATCGAGGATCGTGCCGAACGTCGAGGAGGAGTCGAACATGTCTGATGCGTCTTCTTGTCTGTCGATGATGATGCGGCGTGCGTGCGGCCCCAGGGGCGCGAAAGGGAATGTCGGTTGCCGATGTCGCGCTCGAGGGCTGGCTCCCGCGCGGCGGCGTCGAGGGCGCGGGGCGACGGCATCCGCGTCATCCCTTCAGCGCCCCCTCTGTGAGCCCTCCGATGACGCGACGCTGCACGAACACATAGGCCAGCAGCAGCGGGAGGCCGGTCATCAGCACATAGGCGAACACGAGATTCCACCGCAGGGACTGCGAGGAGCTGCTGGCGAAGGAGTACAGCGCGAGCGGGAGCGTCTGCCTGCCCGCCCCGGGGATGAGGAACTGCGCGAAGAAGAAGTCGCCCCACACCGTGATGATGAGGATGATCCCTCCGACGAACAGCACCGGCGCGAGCAGCGGGAGCATGATCCGGAAGAAGATCTGCACGAGGTTGGCGCCGTCGATGGCCGCCGCGGCTTCGAGATCCTCCGGCATGCTGCGCACGAACCCGGTGGTGAGGAAGACCACGATGCCCATCCGGGTGCCGATCAGCACGAGGATGTAGCCGATGGTCGTCCCGTCCAGCTCCATCGTCTGCAGAAGGAAGATGGTCGGAAGAAGCGTCGGCGGCATGAGCATCGACAGGGCGATGACGTAGAACGCCACCTGGACCCAGCGCGCCCTGCTGCGCCCGAAGACCCACGCGCCGGCGGCGCCGACCAGGATCACGACGAGAATCGTCGGCACGCTCACCATCAGGCTGTTCCCGAGCGCCCTGAGATAGCCGCCGTCGTTGATGACCGCACCGTAGTTCTCCGCGAGCGCCCATTCCCGGGGCAGGGCGAGCGACAGCTCGGCGGCCTCTCCTGCGGGTTTGGCCGAGTTCACGAACACCAGCCAGACCGGGACGCCGATCCACGGCACAGCGAACAGCGTCAGCACCGCATAGCGGATCGCGGCGAGCGTCCTCGTCCGGCGGTTCATACCCTGGCCTCCCTGCGTCGCAGCCACCACACCAGCGGGATGGCGACGACGACCACCATCACCGAGATCGTGAGCCCCAGAGCGCTGCCCGTTCCGAAGTTGCCGAGCCCCCACTGCATGCGCAGCAGGACGTTGAGCGCGCGGGTCGAGTCGCCCGGTCCGCCGCCCGTCGTCGCGGCGATGACGTCATAGGCGCTGAAGGCGCCGACGAGTGTGACGACGACGTTGAAGGTGAAAGCGGGAGCCAGCATCGGGAAGGTCACCTTCCAGAAGCGCTTCCACGCGTTCGCCCCGTCGATCGTGGCGGCCTCGATCATCTCCTTGGGCACGGAGTTGATGCCCGCGATGTAGACGAGGGTCGCGAGTCCGACCCACTTCCACGCGTCGATGAAGGCGACCGACGCGAGCGCCGTCTGCGTCTCACCGAGCCAGGCCCAGGAGAAGCCGGGCACGAAGATCCCGATGAACCCGTTGAGCGGACCGTCGGGCGCGAGGATGCCGCGCCAGATGTACCCCGCGGCCAGCGGTGACAGGAGCACCGGGACGAAGAAGAGCGAGCGGAAGAATCCGTTGACGCGGCTCGTGTCCTTGAGCGAATAGGCGAGCGCGAGGGCGACCACGTTCTGGACGGTCATCGCGATGAGTGCGTACCCCAGGGTGACCGTGATGCCCTGGATCAGGAGGTTCTGCTCGAGCAGCGCCTGGAAGTTGTCCCAGCCGTTCCAGACGATGTCGCTGCTGTAGGTCGTCCAGTTCGAGAAGCCGAAGCGAAGATTCAGCAGCTGAGGCACCAGGAAGAAGAGACCGACGAACCCGATGGCGGGTAGCGCGAACCAGATCCGTGGGTCGATGCGCCGACGGCGACGGGGAGAGCCGGAGGGGTTCCGGCTCTCCCGCGCCGTCGCACGCGCAGCTGCCGAGCCGGCGGACACCGGCCGCGGGGGTGTTGCGTGCATGCGGTGTTACCAGCCCTCGAGTCCCTGCGCCTTCGCGGCGGTGGCGGCCTGGCTCTGGAGGGTGGCCGCAACCTCTTCGGGGGTCTTCTGCCCGGCGATCAGCTCGGACAGGAGCGCCGCGAAGCCCTGCATTCCGCCAGGAATCGCCCCGTTGATGAACCCGTACTGCGGACCCTGGTCGTACGCGGCCTTGATCGACAGCATGAGCGGAGAGGCGTCCTCGGGATCCGTCGCGCCCTCCAGCACCGGGAAGGTGCCCGACTCGTCGACATAGGTCTGGTAGTGCTCGCCGGTGGCGAACTCGAGGAAGTCGCGTGCCGCAGCCTCCTTGGCGTCGTCGCCGCTCTTGGGCAGGAGGTAGGTGCCGATGGGACCGGGGTTCACAGCCGTTCCGGGTTCGCCGACGGAATAGGCGGTGAAGCCCACCGCGGCGTCGAGCGCCGCCTCATCCCCACCCGCGGCATCGAGGTACACCGGCACGATGTTCGAGTGCAGCGCCTGGTAGGCGGCTTCTCCGTTGAAGACCTTCGACACCGAGTCCTCGAAGGTCGCCGTCGTGATGTCGTCGTTCACGCAGCCCTCATCGATCAGGTCGCTGTAGCTCTCGACGGCGTCGAGGACCGGCGAATCGCCGTCGTCGATGGACGCGTCCCGCGCGATGACGCTCTGCGGCCAGCCCTCGGGCGCCGTGGCACCGGACTCCATGAGCGGAAGCGCCTGCGGCGGCCAGATCGACGCACCCGACTCCGCGAGGGTGGTGACGCCGGCCGCCGAGAGCACAGCACACTGGTCGAGGAGCTCCTCACGGGTCGTCGCGGGCTCCAGTCCGTGTTCGGCGAGGACCGACTTGTTGTAGAAGAGTCCCCAGACCTCGGGGAAGCTGGTGATGGCCGCGTAGACCTTTCCGTCCGAGCCCCTGCCGCCGATGTCGTAGAGGCTGCCGGAGGCGGCTACGAAGTCCATGTCGCTGAGATCTTGGAGGTTCTGCGGACCGTTGAGCTGGTCGATGAGCGCCGGCAGCGCATGGAACTCGAGGATGTCCGGGCGGTCGCCGGAGGCCCACTTCGACAGCGTCGCCTCCTCGAAGCCGTCAGAGCTGATCGGAACGAGTTCGATCGTGTTGCCGCTCTCCTCCTCGTACGCCTTGTAGAGGTCGAGGATCGCCTCCGAGTCCTGAGAATTATGCCACAGGGTCAGGGTCACGCCCTCTCCGGTCGAGCCGGAGTCGGGCGAGCAGCCCGTCAGCGCCGTCGCTGCGAGGGCCGCCACCACGGCGCCGCTCATGATCGCTGTCCTTCTTCTCACTGCAGTTCCTCTCCATCGAGTCAGGGTGTGCGAGATTACGTTAGCGATAACACATGAGAGAGTCAAGTGAGCGATAACACATCGAGGAGGAGCCGTGGCGAAGTTCGATGACCGCCCGAGCATGGCCGATGTCGGCCGCGAGGCCGAAGTGTCGGCGCAGACCGTCTCCCGGTACTTCACGGGCGGCTACATCAGCGATCAGGCGCGAGAACGGGTGGAGAGGGCCGTGGCCAAGCTCGGCTACCGGCATAATCGCCTCGCCAGGAATCTGCGCGTTCAGCGGACGGACACGATCGGGTTCCTGATCATGGGACCCCTGAACTACGGCAACGCCGAGATTCTCACCGGCGTCACCGCCGCTGCGCGCGGGCGGCGCCTGTCCGTGATCACCACGCAGCTCTTCGCCGACCCCTCCTCGCCCGACTCCGTCGCCGACGTGCGAGGCGCCCTGGACCACTTCCTCAGCTTCCGCGTCGACGGCATCATCGCGGGCACCCCCTATCTCGAGGTGGACCGACAGCTGTCCGAGTACGCACAGGATGTGGCGCTGGTGACGCTCTCCGAGGCCGCTCAGGCCGAGGCCGACGTCGCCGGGGCGGATTCCTACGGGGCGGCGACGCTCGCGATGCGGCACCTCGTCGAACTCGGCCATACCCGGATCCTCCATGTCGCCGGTCCCCTCGGCCGCATCGAGGCCGAGGAGCGGGTACGGGCCTATGGCGACGTGCTCGCCGACGCAGGCATCGAGCCGCTCCCGATCCTCCGCTGTCGCGAATGGGAGTCCCACTCAGGAGCAGCGCACGGCGCAACGGTCGACCCCGGAACGTTCACCGCGGTGTTCGCCGCCAACGACGTCATCGCCCTCGGCTTCATGGGCGCGATGGAGGAACGAGGACTGCGCGCGCCTCGGGACTACTCCATCGCCGGCATCGATGGGATGCCGGACGCCGGGTACTTCTCGCCGCCGCTGAGCACCGCCGTACTCGACTTCCAGGAGCTCGGCCGCACCGCCGTGGAGATGCTCGAACAGCGGATCCGCGCCTCCGAGCCCCAGGAGCACGTCATCATCCCTCCCGCATTCATCGCCCGCGCGTCGACTCAGCCGCTCCCCCGCTCCTGAAGGAACTCCGTCGGACGCGGACGAGCCGCCCGGGTTCCACCCGGACGGCTCGTCGATCCCCTGCGGGAGTCGTTACTGGTAGGACTGCACGATCTCCAGGAGGCTCGGCACGTTGGCGTAGGCCTCCGCGGCGTTCTCCTTCGTGACGATCAGCGGCTCGAGCAGGTAGGACGGAACGACCTTCGCACCGTTGTCGTACGACTCGGTGTCGTTGACGTCGACCTCTTCGCCGGCCTGGAGCTGGCCGACCATCTTGATGGCCTGCTCCACGAGCAGCGTGGTGTCCTTGTTGATCGTGGAGTACTGGATGCCCTCCATGATCGACTTGACCGACTCGACCTCGGAGTCCTGGCCGGTGACGACCGGGACGGTCTTGCCCGCCTGCTGCACCGAGGTGATGATGGCGCGCGCCAGGGTGTCGTTCGGCGAGAGGACGCCGTCCAGCACCGTGTCGCCGCCGTACGAACCGGTGAGGATCGTGTCCATACGGTTCTGGGCGTTCTCAGCGAGCCAGCCCTCGGTCGCCGTCTCGGCGAGGTCGGTCTGGCCGGAGACGACGTTCAGCGTGCCGTCGTCGATCTTCGGCTGCAGGACGCTCATCGCGCCGTTGAAGAAGACCGCGGAGTTCGCGTCGTCCGGCGAGCCGGAGAACAGCTCGACGTTGTACGGCGCCTCGTGACCGGCACGCTCCTCGAGTCCCTGCAGCAGGGCGTTGCCCTGCAGCTCGCCGACCTTGAAGTTGTCGAAGGCCACGTAGTAGTCGACGGCCTCGGTGTTCTCGATGAGGCGGTCGTAGGCGATCACGTACGCACCGGCGTCCTTGGCCGCCTGCACCTGCGTGGCCAGCTGCTTGCCGTCCTTCGCGCCGATGATGATGACCTTGGCGCCGTTGGTGACCATGGCCTGGATCTGGTTCTGCTGCTCGGCGACCGTGTTGCTGGCCGGCGCGTACTGGACGTCGGGCTTGAAGCCCGCCTCCGTCAGCCCGTCGGTGAACAGCTGGCCGGCGAGGACCCAGTTCTCACTGGTCTTGTCCGGAAGGGCGACGCCGATCGTGGAGCCGGCCTCGAACCCGGTGGAGGTCTCCTCCTCGGATCCCGTCCCGGGGGTGTCACCGCCGCGCTCCGAGGAGCAGCCGGTGAGGGCGAGCGCTGCTGCGGCGACCAACGCTGTCGCCGTCACTGCCATTCTCTTCATGCGATCTCTTTCTCTGTGGTGTGCGGGGTCCCGGTGCGCTCAGCGCGTCCCTGGCCCCTTCTTTCCGTCCGCGCTGGTGGCGGCGGGGGTCTGGAGGGTGGAGGAGCCGAAGTCATCGGTGCGCGCGCGGCGACGCAGGAGGAAGCCGATGACCGACGGGCGGCCCTGCTGCTTGTTCCATACGTCGATGCCCACCGCGAACAGCAGGACGAGGCCCTTGATCATGGACACGACGTCGGCACCCTGGCCGAGCAGTGCGAGGCCGTTGTTGAGGAAGGCCATCACGAGGCCACCGATGATCGAGCCGATCACGGTTCCGATGCCACCCGCGACGGCAGCGCCGCCGATGAACACCGAGGCGATCGCGTCGAGCTCCCATCCGTTGCCGTCGCCGGGGCCGGAGGCCTGCGAGCGGGCCACGAAGATCATCCCGGCGAGCGCGGCGAGCACGGACATGTTCATCATCACGAAGAAGTCGACCCAGCGGTCCTTCACACCGGACAGGCGCGCGGCCTGCCTGTTGCCGCCGACGGCGTAGATGTGACGGCCGAACACGGTGCTGTTGGTGACGAACGAGTACACGATCACGAGGGCGAGCAGGATGAGGCCCGGCACGGGGAAGCTCGTGCCCTCCCGGCCCGTGGCGAACATCCAGCCGGCCACGAGGACGATGATCGACAGCAGGACGACCTTGACGACGCTCACCCAGACCGGAGCGCTCTCCGAGCCCATCTTGTGCTGCACGCGCCGGGTGCGGATCTCCCAGAAGACCAGCCATGCGACGGCGAGGACCGCCAGCACCATCGTGGGCACGTTGAACGGCACGCGGATGGCGACCTCTGGGAGGTAGCCGTTGCCGATGATCTGGAAGCCCTTGGGCACCGGGATGGTCTGCGAGTTGCCGATCCACTGGTTGGCGCCGCGGAAGAACAGCATCCCCGCCAGCGTCACGATGAACGCGGGGACGCCGACGTAGGCGACCCAGAACCCCTGCCATGCTCCGACCAGCGCGCCCACGCCGATGCCGAGCAGGATCGCCAGGGGCCAGGGCAGGCTCCACTCCGCCATCGCCTTGGCCACGATGATGCCGGTGAAGGCGGCGACCGAGCCGACCGAGAGGTCGATGTGCCCCATGATGATCACCATCACCATGCCGATGGCGAGGATGAGGATGAACGAGTACTGGTTGACGATGTTGATGAGGTTGCCGCTGGTCAGCGTCGCGCCGCTGGGGCCGTTGCGCAGCAGCGTGAGGATCTCGAACAGGACGACGATGACGATCAGGCTGCCGAGGATGCCGAACTGGCGCAGCGAGGACGTGCCGTTGCTGCCGAACATCTTGCGGATGTCCCCGAAGCGGAACCCTCGGGTCTGGCTCGCCGTGGACTCGGTGCTCACTTCGACTCGCTCCGTTCGCTCAGTGCAAGCATGCTTTTACGCTTTCTGGTTCGTGGAGGTCATGCTGCGCATGAGCGCCTCCGGGGTGGCCTGGTCCGCGGGGATGCAGTCGGTGATGCGCCCCTCGAAGACGGTGTAGATGCGGTCGGAGATGCCCAGCAGCTCCGGCAGTTCGCTGGAGATGACGATGACGCCCTTGCCCTGCGAGGCGAGCTCGTTGATGATCGAGTAGATCTCGTACTTGGCGCCGACGTCGATGCCGCGCGTGGGCTCGTCGAGGATGAGCAGATCGGGGTCGGTGAACATCCACTTCGCGAGCACCACCTTCTGCTGGTTCCCGCCGGAGAGCTTGCCGACGCCTTCCTCGACGCTCGGCGTCTTGATCCGCAGCGCCTTGCGGTACCGCTCCGCGACGGCGAACTCCTCCCGGTCGTTCACGACGCCGTTGCGGGAGATCTTCCGCAGCTTCGCCGAGACGATGGCCCGCTTGATCGTGTCGAGGAGGTTGAGGCCGAGCACCTTGCGGTCCTCGCTCACGTAGGCGAGCCCGTGCTTGATGGCGGAGGCCACGTCGGGAACCTGGATCTCCTGGCCGTCCTTGAGCATCCGACCGCCGAGGAAGGTCCCGTACGACCGGCCGAAGATGCTCATGGCGAGCTCGGTGCGTCCCGCGCCCATGAGCCCCGCGATGCCGACGACCTCGCCGCGGCGCACGTTCAGGCTCGAGCCCTTGACCACCATGCGCTCGGAGACGGACGGATGCTGCACCCACCAGTCCTTGACCTCGAAGAACACCTCGCCGAGCTCCGGGGTGCGATCAGGGTACCGGCTCTCCAGCGAGCGGCCGACCATCCCCCGGATGATGCGGTCCTCGTTGATCTCGCCGCGGGTGATGTCGAGCGTCTCGACCGTGCGTCCATCGCGGATGATCGTGATCTCGTCGGCGATCTGCTCGATCTCATTGAGCTTGTGGCTGATGATGATCGAGGCGATTCCCCTGGCCTTCAGCCCCAGGATCAGATCCAGCAGATGCTGGGAATCGGACTCGTTGAGCGCGGCGGTCGGCTCGTCGAGGATGAGGAGCTTCACGTCCTTGTTGAGCGCCTTCGCGATCTCGATGAGCTGCTGCTTGCCCACGCCGAGGGTCTTGATCGGGACGTCGGGGTCCTCGTTCAGGCCGACGCGGGCGAGGAGCTCGATGGCGCGGGTCTTGGCCGCCTGCCAGTCGATGCGTCCGAAGCGCTCGATCTCGTTGCCGAGGAAGATGTTCTCCGTCACGGAGAGCTCGGGGATCAGCGCCAGCTCCTGGTGGATGATCGCGATGCCGGCCTGCTCGCTCGCCGCGATGTCCTTGAAGCGCTGCTCCTCGCCGTACAACAGGATGTCCCCGTCGTAGCTGCCGTAGGGGTAGACGCCGGAGAGGACCTTCATCAGCGTCGACTTGCCCGCGCCGTTCTCGCCGCAGATCGCGTGGATCTCACCGGCGCGGACGGTGATGGAGACGTCGGAGAGCGCCTTGACTCCGGGGAACTCCTTGGTGATGCTGCGCATCTCCAGGATCGGTCCCGCTACGACCGGCAACGTAGTTGTGCTGCTCACGGATCTTCCTCGATACTCGATTGCGGTCATTCCCAATGTGACCGTTCACATGACACCCAATAATGCGCCCCTGTCCCGCCGATGTCAAGCGGAGCCGCGATTTCGCCGCGCTATCGAGATGCGCTCGACGAGCGCATGCGCAGCATCGGCTCGATGAAGCCGAACTCGGGCACCTTCTCGCCGCGGATCTCCGCGAGCAGGATGCCGACCGCGCGGCGTCCCAGCTCCGGGAACTCCTGGTGCACGGTGGTGAGCGGAGGCCACACGTGAGCAGCCACGGGGATGTCGTCGAAGCCTGTGACGCTCACGTCCCTCGGCACGTCGAGCCCTGCATCCCTGAACCCGTGCATGAGCCCGATCGCCATGAGGTCGTTGGCCGCGAACACCGCGGTGAAGTCGCGGCGGCGCGCCAGCTCCGTGCCGGCGAAGTAGCCGAAGTCGGCCGTCCAATCGCCGCGGATCGGCGGGAACGTGGGCAGATCGGCCTCCCGCAGCGCCTCGAGGTAGCCGCGCATCCTGGACTCCGCCTCGATCCAGTCCTGCGGACCTGCGAGATGGATGATGTCGCTGTGCCCGAGCCCGATCAGGTGCTCGGTGACCGCACGGGCGCCGGCGACCTGATCGGCCGCGAGGCTGAACCCGTCGGACCCTGACGCCGTCTGCAGGCTCACGAAGGGCACGCCGACGGCCATCCCCCGCAGCACGTTGAAGACGCGCACCTGCGGAGCCAGCACCACGATGCCGCTGACCTGTTCGCGCCCGAGCTGCCGGATCGCCTCGCCGATGGCCTCCGGCGTGGTCTCGGGCAGGTTGACCGTGTTGACGGAGTACCCCTCCGCCCGCGCGGCGTCCTCGATGCTCGCGATGGACGACGTCGGCCCGAACTCGCCGATGGTGGCGGAGAGGATGCCGATCGTCCGCGTCGTGCTGGTGACGAGCGCGCGGGCCGCGAGGTTCGGCCGGTAGTCGAGCACCGCGATCGCGTCCTGCACCCGCTTCTTCGTCTCCGGCCGGATGCTGGGGTGCTCGTTGAGCACGCGCGACACCGTCTGGTGCGAGACGCCCGCGAGGCGCGCGACATCGCGGATGCTCGGGACGCGTGCGCGCTCGCCGGGGGCTGCCATGGCATCGCCTCCCTTGCGTGTGCACGGTCACATCGATCCTCCCATTATGTATCCCGCGCATCGCAACCGCATCCCGTGGGCGCGTCCGTGTCGTCGGCGCCGAACGGAAAGGGGCCGAGCGCCCTGCGCTCGGCCCCCGGAGAACCCGCTGCCGCGATGTCAGGCTCGCGGCGCGAGTCCCGCATACAGCAGGCCGCCGGACTGCGGGTCCCGCAGCACCAGCACCTGCTCGCCCACTCGCGGAATCGCCAGCCGCGAGACGAGCGCCGCGATCGCGAGCTGCTCACCTGCGACATCGAGGGTGAGGACGATGCTCGGGTTGTCGTTGACGGTCTGGCCGGTGTCCTGCAGGCCGACGACCGTCGCGGTCTCGGTCGGCACGCCGGACGCCCGCAGCCGCTCCACGTGCTCGGCCTGATGCAGCGATCCCATCGCGCCCTGCATGGCCTCGGTGAAGTCCCTGCCCATGAAGGCCTGGGTCAGCTTGCCCGTGAAGCCCTTCCCCTGGGCGATGTCGTCCGCCATGCGGATCGCGTCGTCCTGACGCTCCTGCGGCGACTTGCGGTTGAACAGTCCCATGATGACTCCTGACGTCGGCGGTGGCCTGCTGACGACCACGCTAGAGCGGAGAGGCTTCTCCCGGTCACAACTTCCGGTGAACTCTTCGGGGCCTCAGGCGGAGAGGATGCGCGCTCCGCCGACAGGACCGTGCACGTGCAGGGCGTCGCGGCCCCGGTCCTCGAGCTCCCGCTGCACGTACCGCGCCGACTCCGCGGACTCGCAGAGGAACGCGACCGTCGGGCCCGAGCCGGAGACGATGCCGCTCAGCGCGCCGGCGTGCAGCCCCTCCCCGATGATCTCCTGCAGCTCCGGCATCTCCTGCACGGCCGCGATCTCGAGGTCGTTGTGCATGCTCGCCGCCAGCGAGTGCGGATCGCCGGCGCGCAGCGCCTGGAGGACGGGGATCGGCACCTCCAGGGAGAGCGGAGGATCGTCGGCGAGCGCCTCGCCCTGCGCGCGGTGCTCGTCGAGGCGCTGGTAGATCACCGGCGTCGACAGCCCTTCCTGGCTCAGCACGAGCACCCAGTCGAAGCGCCCCCTGGCGAGTGCGGGGTTGAGCTGATCCCCGCGCCCCGTCCCGACGGCGGTGCCGCCGTGCAGCGCGAAGGGGACGTCTGCACCGAGACGTGCGGCGAGCTCGTGCAGGCGAGCCGGCGAGAGCCCGGTGCCCCAGAGCGTGTCGCAGGCGAGGAGCGCTGCGGCGGCATCCGCGGAGCCGCCCCCCATGCCTCCGGCGACGGGCACGCTCTTGCGCAGCTCGATCGCCGCTCCGCCCTCGTATCCCGTCGCCGACGCGAGCAGCTTCGCCGCGCGCATCGCGAGGTTGCGGTCGTCGAGCGGCACCGTTCCGGCATCCGCGATGCCCTTGACGACGATCGAGAACTCGTCGGACCGGCGGGCGATCACATCCTCGTACAGAGCTACAGCCTGGAACACCGTCGCGAGCGCGTGATATCCGTCGTCGTGACGGTCTCCGACGCCGAGGAAGACGTTGATCTTCCCCGGGGCGCGCACGCGCACCGCCTCGGGGAAGGGCAACAGGCTCATGTCGGTCTCCGGGCGATCGGTGTCAGAGTCGGGACGACTTCGCCCACAGATCGACGTCGATGCCGTGCGAGAGGGCGTCGATGCGGGCGAGCTGGTCGGACGTGAAATCGGGACCGTCCAGGGCCGCGACGTTCTCGTCGAGCTGCGCGACGCGCGAGGCCCCGATCAGGGCGGAGGCGACGACCGGATCGCGCAGCGTCCACTGCAGCGCCAGCTGGGCGAGGCTCTGCTCACGCTCCGCGGCGATGTCGTTGAGTCCGCGCAGGATGGCGACGCCCTCCTCGCTGAGCGGCCCGTCCGGCAGGGAGCGGCGCTTCTGCGCACGGTCGGCCTCGCCGCCGGCGAGGTACTTGTCGGTGAGCAGGCCCTGGGCGAGGGGCGTGAAGGCGATCGCGCCGAGGCCCTCGGCGCGCAGGGTGTCGGTGAGGCCGTCCTCGACCCAGCGGTTGAGGATCGAGTACGCGGGCTGGTGGATCACCAGCGGCGTGCCGAGCCCCTTGGCGACCTCGACCGCCGCCGCCGTGCGCTCGGCGCTGTACGAGGAGATGCCGACGTAGAGCGCCTTGCCCTGGCGCACGAGGGTGTCGAGCGCCAGGACGGTCTCCTCGATCGGGGTGACGGGGTCGACGCGGTGCGAGTAGAAGATGTCGACGTAGTCCAGGCCCATCCGCGTCAGCGACTGCTCCGCGCTGGCCAGGATGTACTTGCGGCTCGCGAAGTCGCCGTACGGACCGGGCCACATGTCCCAGCCCGCCTTGGACGAGATGATCAGCTCGTCGCGGTAAGAGCGGAGGTCCTCGGCGAAGATGCGGCCGAAGTTCTTCTCCGCCGAGCCGTAGGGCGGGCCGTAGTTGTTCGCGAGGTCGAAGTGCGTGATGCCCAGGTCGAAGGCGTGGCGCAGCAGCGCCCGCTGGTTGTCGAGCGGGATGTTGTCGCCGAAGTTCCACCACAGGCCGAGCGAGATCGGCGGGAGGTAGAGTCCGGACGAGCCGACCTGCCGGTACGGGAACCGGGTGTACCGGTCTGCGGCGGCGGCATAGGGACGGTGCAGCTCGGGGACGTCGGGGCGGAAGCGGGGGTTATCGGTCACGACTCCAGGCTAGCGCGGGCCGCCTCGGCGATCCGAGCGAAGTCCTCGATCCTCAGCTGCTCTCCACGTGCGGTGGGGGCGACTCCGGCGCGCTCCAGCACCGCGGATGCGGCAGAGGACGTTCCTCCCAGCACGCCGGCCAGCGCCTGGCGCAGCATCTTGCGCCGCTGCTGGAAGGCGGCGTCCACGATCCGGAAGGTCTCGAGACGCAGTTCCTCGTCTCCCCGGACCTCGGCGCTGCGTTCGAAGCCGACGAGCACGCTGTCGACGTTCGGCACCGGCCAGAACACCTGCCGCGAGACCGTGCCCGCCAGCCGCCACGGCCCGTACCATGCAGCTTTCACGCTCGGCGCGCCGTACGCCTTGCTCCCCGGCGGCGCCGCCAGCCGCTCCCCCACCTCCGCCTGCACCATCACGACACCGCGCTGAAGCGCAGCGAAGGTCTCCATGAAGTGCAGCAGCACGGGCACCGACACGTTGTAGGGCAGATTGGCGATGAGGACGGTCGGATCGCCGGGGAGCTCCGTGACGCGCAGGGCGTCCGAGTCGACCACCGTCAGCGCGCCGTCCGGCACGCCGTGCTCCGCGGCGGTCTGCGGGAGCCGAGCGGCCAGGCGATGGTCGATCTCGACGGCGGTGACCGTGGCGCCCGTCTCGAGGATCGCGAGCGTGAGCGAGCCGAGCCCGGGTCCGACCTCCACCACGCGCTCGCCGGCGCGCACCGCGCCCGCCTGCACGATCTTGCGGACGGTGTTCGCATCGACGACGAAGTTCTGGCCGAGCTTCTTGGTCGGGGTCACGTCGAGGTCGGCGGCGAGCCGGCGGATCTCGGTCGCGCCGAGCAGGGAGACGGTCATCCCCCCATTGTCCTCCACCTGCTCTAATGTGAACGGATGCCCACCCTCGGTGAACTGATCGCGCCGCGCAGGATGGGCCGGGATTTCCGCTGGCTGCTGGCGTCGTCGTGGACGAGCAACGTCGGCGACGGCGTCGCCCTGGCTGCAGCTCCCCTGCTGATCGCCTCGATGACGTCCTCGCCGATCCTCGTCGCCGCCGGCGCCATCCTGCAGTTCCTGCCCTGGCTCGTGTTCGGGCTGCACGCCGGGGCGATCGCCGACCGCTTCGACCGCCGACGACTGGTGATGTTCGCGAACGCCGCCCGCGCCGTGGTCCTCGCGGCGCTGTGCGCCTTCCTGATCACCGGGACGGCGAGCATCTGGATCGTGCTGGCCACGGCATTCCTCTACGGCACCGCAGAGGTGTTCGTCGACACGGCGGGCAGCACGCTGCTGCCGATGCTGGTGCGGCCCGCCGACCTCGGCATCGGCAACGCCCGCCTGCAGGCCGGCTATCTCGTCGCCAACCAGTTCGCCGGTCCTCCGCTCGGGGCGTTCCTGTTCGCAGCCGGGAGCGCATGGCCGTTCCTGCTCGAGGTGCTCTGCGTCGCCCTCGCGATCGTGCTCGTCTCCCGCATGGCGCGCACACCGGCGCCTCCGAGAGAGCAGCACGCTCCCGTCCGCACGGACATCGCGGAGGGACTGCGCTGGCTCTGGCGGAATCCCCCGGTGCGGACGCTCGTGCTCGTCATCCTCGTGTTCAACGTGACCTGGGCTGCCCCCTGGGGCGTGCTCGTGCTCTACGCGACCGAGCACCTGCACATGGGCGCCGTCGGCTACGGCGCTCTGACGACGGCGTCCGCCGCCGGCGGGCTGCTCGCCACGGTGAGCTTCGGATGGCTGGAGCGGCATGTCTCCTTCGCCACGCTCATGCGGGTGGTCCTGTCGATGGAGGTGCTCATGCACCTCGCCTTCGCACTGACCACCGCCGGATGGGTGGCACTGGTGATCATGTTCGTGTTCGGCGCCTACGCCTTCGTGTGGGGCACGATCTCCACGACCGTCCGCCAGCGGCTGGTGCCGGCCGCGCTGCAGGGCAGGGTGGCGTCCGTGAACATGGTCGGCGTGTTCGGCGGGATGGTGATCGGTCAGGGCCTCGGCGGGGTGATCGCGCAGGCGTGGGGGCTGACCGCGCCCTGGTGGTTCGCCTTCGCCGGCGCCGCGCTCACGCTGCTGCTGGTGTGGCGGCCCATCTCGAACATCGTCGGCACGAAGCCGGCCGAGGAGGATGCTCAGGCGTCGAACGAGCCGTAGACGGCGAGGGTGTTCGCGGCCAGCTGCGCGCTGAGCTCGTCGACCTCGATGCCGAGCTCGGCCGCCATGAAGCGCACCGTGATCGGGACGAGGTACGGCGCGTTCGGGCGACCGCGCAGCGGCACCGGGGTCAGGAAGGGCGCGTCCGTCTCCACGAGGATGCGATCGAGCGGCGCGACCTTCAGCGCATCGCGGAGGTTCTGCGCGTTCTTGAAGGTGACGTTGCCCGCGAAGGACAGGTGATATCCGGCGTCCGCGGCGATGCGCGCCATGGCATCCCCGCCGGAGAAGCAGTGGAACACGGTCTTCTCCGGGGCTCCGACGCGGGCGAGGGTCTCCAGCACCGCGTCGTGGGCGTCTCGGTCGTGGATCTGCATCGCGATGCCGTGCTTCTTCGCGAGGGCGATGTGCGCCTCGAAGCTCTCGAACTGCGCTCCGCGACGCTCCGGCTCCGTGCGGAAGAAGTCCAGACCCGTCTCGCCGATCGCCCGTGTGCGCGGAAGCGCTGCGAGCTCATCGATCACGGCGATCGCCTCATCGAGACGCCCCTGCTCGGCGTACGTCGGCGCGTCGTTGGGATGGATGGCGACGGCCGCGAGGACGCGGGGATCCCGCTGCGAGGCGGCGACGGCCCAGCGCGAGGACTCGATGTCCCCTGAGGCCTGCACGACGCCGGCGATCCCGACGGCCTGGGCGCGATCGAGCTGCTCCGTGAGGCTCAGCGGCTCGTCGCCGTCCAGGATCTCGAGGTGCGCGTGGTTGTCGTACACCGGCACCGCGAGCGGCTCCGGCGCCGCCGGATAGCGCAGGTCCCTGCGGCCGTCGCCGGAGCGCGCCTTCACGTAGGTCTGGGGATCGGTCATGTGCGTTTCGACTCCTCGCTGCGCTCGTCGCTCAACGAACGGGGAAAACTGCGCCCATCGCTCCACGAACGGGGAAAACTACGCCCATCGCTCCACGAACGAGGACAACTACGCTCATCGCTCCATGAACGGGGACAACTGCGCTCGTCGCTCAACGAACGGGGAAAACTGCGCTCATCGCTCCACGAACGGGATGGCGACGGCGCGCCTCGCTCAACGAACAGGATCACGGTCGCGCTCGTCGAGCGGCGAACGCGTCGACGCATCACGCCTGCGATTCGACTCGCGGGAAGAGCGGCGCGAGACCGTTGACGTTCGCCCCCGGCTTCAGGACGCCCCAGGCGCCGGCCTCACGAATCGGCTGCTCCTGCAGGCGACCGATGCTCTCGGCGGCGCCCAGCGAGATCCACAGCTTCTCCGTCGCCTGCGGCATGACCGGCGACAGCAGCACGGCGAGGGCCCGCAGTCCCTCGGCACAGGTGTAGAGCACCGTGCCGAGGCGGGCGCGCTGGTCCTCGTCGCGGGCGAGCGCCCACGGCTCGTTCTCGGTGATGTAGCCGTTCAGCGCGTCCACGATCGTCCAGATCGCCTTGATGGCCTCATCGATGCGGAACTGCTCGATCGCGGCATCCGCCTCGGCCGCGGCATCCGCCACCGTCTTCTGGATCGTGAGGTCCGCCTCGGTGTACTCGGCCGCCGGCGGCACGATCCCCTCGAAGTAGCGCTCGATCATCGCGACCGTGCGCGATGCGAGGTTGCCGAAGCCATTGGCGAGCTCTGCCTGGTAGCGGGCGGAGAGGTCCTCCCAGGAGAACGATCCGTCCTGGCCGAAGGCGATCGCGGAGAGGAAGTAGAAACGGTAGGCGTCCGAGCCGAAGACATCGGTGATCTCCGTCGGCGCGATGCCGGTGAGCTTCGACTTCGACATCTTCTCTCCGCCGACGAGCAGCCAGCCGTGCGCGAAGACGCCCTTGGGCACGTCGAGTCCCGCGGCCATGAGCAGCGCGGGCCAGATCACCGCATGGAAGCGCAGGATGTCCTTGCCGACCACGTGGTACGCAGGCCAGCGGCGGGCGAAGAGCTCCTCGTCGGCCCCGTAGCCGACCGCCGTGGCGTAGTTCAGCAGCGCATCGACCCACACGTAGATGACGTGCGACTCGTCCCAGGGCAGCGGGATGCCCCAGTCGAAGGTGGAGCGCGAGATGGAGAGGTCCTTCAGCCCCTGCGACACGAAGGAGACCACCTCGTTGCGCGCGGAGTGCGGGCGCACGAAGTCGGGCTCGTCCTTGTACAGCTCGAGCAGGCGGTCCTGGAACTCGCTGAGCTTGAAGAAGTAGTTCTTCTCCTGCAGCAGCTCCAGCGGCTTGGAGTGGATCGCACACACCTTGAGCCCCTCGAAAGGACCCGTGCCGTCGACGATCTCGCTCTCCGGCTTGAACTCCTCGCAGCCCACGCAGTACAGCGCCTCGTACTCGCCCGCGTAGATGTACCCGGCGTCGTACAGACGCTGGAAGAACACCTGCACGTTGGTCTCGTGACGCTCCTGGGTGGTGCGGATGAAGTCGTCGTTCGCCACGTCCAGCGTCTTCAGCAGCGGGAACCAGCTCTCGGTGACGAGCTTGTCGACCCACTCCTGCGGGGTGACGTTGTTCGCCGCCGCCGCGCGCAGCATCTTCTGACCGTGCTCGTCCGTCCCGGTGAGCATCCAGGTGTCATCGCCCGCCTGGCGGTGCCAGCGCGCGAGCGTGTCCACCGCCACCGAGGTGTACCCGTGGCCGATGTGCGGCACATCGGACGGGTAGTAGATGGGCGTGGTGATGTAGAAGGATTCGCCTGCGGGCATGCGGTCAATTCTATGTGCGCGCGGACGCGGGTTACGCGCTGTTCGCGGCCCGCGCCTCGTGGTCCGCGGCCCGCGGTCTGCTGCTCCTGGCTCGTTCCCGGCGTGCGGCGTCCTCGGGGGTGCACGCGTCACCGGTGATCAGAGCACGCCGATCAGAGCGCGTTGCGCCGTGCGACCTCGCCGAGCCAGGCGAGGCTGGGCTTCGGCGTGCGTTCGAAGGTCTCGTGGTCGACCGCGATCAGGCCGAACGTCGGCGCGTATCCGCTGGCCCACTCGTAGTTGTCCAGCGCGCTCCAGTGCTGGTAGCCCCGCACGTCGATGCCGTCGGAGATGGCGCGATGCAGCCCCTCCAGGGCTCCCTGCGTATAGGCGATCCGGCGGGTGTCGTCCGCGGTCGCGATGCCGTTCTCCGTGACGAGCACCGGCACGCCCGCGCTGAGCTCCCACGCGCTGCGCACGCCGAGCTCGAGAGCGGGCGGGAAGAACTCCCAGCCGGTGAGCGTCGTCTCGACATCGGCTGCGACCGGCCTCGGCCCCTCCGGTCCGATGAACGTGCGGGTGTATGCCTGCACCCCGACGAAGTCGTCTCCGGCGGACTGCTCCAGGTACCAGAAGTCGCGCGGATGCCCGTACTCCTGGAGCATCTCGTCCGCGCCGGGCTCGCCCGTGGAGTGGAAGGCCTGCGTCGCGATCGTCCACCCGGCATCGGCGCCGGGGACCGCGTGCACGATCTCGGTCGCGCGACGGTGGGCGGCGAGCAGCGTATCCGCGACGGCGAGGTCGGGGTTCGGCAGCCCGTACGCCACGAGGTTCGCGGCGTCCTCTCCCCCGGCGAGCATCGCGGCGATGTTCGGCTCGTTGATCGTGCAGACGTACTGCACGCCCTCCAGGATCGGCAGGACGGTCTCCGCATAGCGCGCGAACAGGTCGACGGCGTCAGGGGCCCGCCAGAAGCCGTCGCGCTGGAACCACTGCGGCACGGTGAAGTGCATGAGCGTGACGGTGGGGTCGAGGCCGAGTCCGCGTGCCGTGTCGATCATCCGGCGGTAGTGATCGATCATCGCCCGGGAGACGAAGCCGCGCTCCGGCTCGATGCGCGCCCACTCCAGGGAGAAGCGGTAGGAGTTCAGACCCGCCTCCGCGAGCAGGCGCATATCCTCCGGGTACCGGCGGAAGTGGTCGGCGGCGTCCCCCGAGGGCTCCGTCATCGGCGAATCCGGAGCGTGCTCCATCCTCCACCAGTTGCTGGTCGTGTTGTTCCCCTCCACCTGGTGGGCCGCTGTCGCGGCGCCCCAGAGGAAGCCGTCGGGGAAGGCGAGCACGGGTGCTCCTCTCATCGTCATGGCACAGGACGGGTCAGCGCGCGGCTCGGCCCGGATTCGGGACGGCGTCCAGGAGCTCGACCGTGTAGGGGTCTTCGGGATGCCGGAGCACGTGCGAGGTCTCGCCGCGCTCGACGACGCGGCCGCCGTTGAGCACGAGGATGTTCTCGGTCACGAGCCTGGCGCTCAGCAGATCGTGCGTGATGTAGAGCATGCTGATCCCCCAGCGCTCCCGGAGATCCTCCAGCAGGGCGAGGACTCCGGCGCGGAGCGAGACGTCGAGCATGGACACGGGCTCGTCGGCGATGAGCACCTGGGGGTCGCTGGCGAGCGCCCTGGCGATGACCACGCGCTGGCGCTGGCCTCCGGAGAGCTGATGCGGCAGCTTCGCGGCGAACTGCTCCACCGGGGTCAGCCCGACGGTCTCCAGCAGCTCCAGGACCCGAGCCCTGGCCTCGGCACCCCGCAGCCGGGTGTAGTTGCGGATCGGACGGCTGAGCGTGTACTCCACCGTGTGAAGCGGGTTCAGCGCCGAATACGGGTCCTGGAACACCATCTGCACGTCCTTGCGGAGATCACGCAGTCCGCCGCGCCGGAGGGAGGCGACGTCGACGTCGCCGAAGCGCACCGTCCCCGTCGTCGGCCTCTCGACCCCGGTGATGAGCTTCGCGATCGTCGACTTCCCCGACCCCGAGGCGCCGACGAGGGCGAGCGCCTCCCCGGGCTCCAGCCGGAACGAGACGTCGTCGACGGCAGTCACGGGCCCCTGCCCTCGCCGCGGCGCGGGGTAGACCTTGGAGACGCCGTCCAGCACGATCGCCGCATCGGCCCTGCGCACGTCGCGTTCGGACACGGTGGGCAGCGTCTCTGTGACGTCGGTGCGCGCCCTGCCCTCGCGACGGCGCGTGCCCAGATCCACGAAGCCGGGGATCTCGACGGACTCCGCCCTCGGATCCGCGTAGTGGCTCAGCAGCATCCGGGTGTACTCATCGCGGGGCCGATGCAGGATGTCCCGGCTGGTCGCGTCCTCCACGATGCGCCCCTCGTGCATGACCATGACGCGATCGGTGGCCTCGAGGACGATGCCGAGATCGTGGCTGATGAGGATCGCCGTGAACCGCTCGGCGCGCTGCAGCTCCTGGATGGTGCCCATCACCTCGTGCTGGACGAGCACGTCGAGAGCCGTGGTCGGCTCGTCGAAGACCATGAGCCGCGGCTCGAGCGACAGCGCGATCGCGATCGACGCGCGCTGCCGCATCCCTCCGGACAGCTCGCCCGGATAGCGGTCCAGCACGGCGGGCTGGAGGCCGACCTTGCCGACGAGCTCGCGCGCCCGTCCTTCGCGCGCCTCGCGCGGGACGTGGCCGTGGGCGGCGAAGACGTCCTGGAAGTGGGCGCGCACCGTGCGCACCGGGTTCAGCGCGTTCATGCCGGACTGCAGCACCATCGCGAATCCGCCCTGACGCTGACGACGCAGCTCCTCGGCATCCAGCTCGCGGATGTCGCGGCCGCCGAAGAGGATGCGGCCGCCGCTGATCCTGGCGGGCGGCTTCTGCAGACGTGTGATGGCGAACCCCAGCGTGGACTTTCCCGACCCCGACTCGCCGACGAGCCCGACGAACTCGCCGCGGCGCAGGGCGAAGGACACGTCTTCGACGGCGGTGACGGGCGCCGCGCCGGGAGAGGCGTACTCGACGGACAGCCGCTGCACGTCCAGGAGGATCTCCTCCTCCCGGGCGCCGGCGTCCTGCGAGGCATCCGTCATGGTCGTCATCGTCCCTTCCCCTCTCGCAGCCGCGGATTCGATATGCCGTCCACGCCGAAGTTGACGAGCGTCAGGCTGAGCGCGAGCAGCGCGATGCACAGACCGGGGGCGAACAGGAGCAGCCACTGGCCGGTGAGCAGCGAGTTCGAGTTCTGCGCCCAGTAGAGCATGGTGCCCCAGCTCACGATGCTGGAGTCGCCGAGTCCGAGGAACTCCAGCCCCGCCTCGGCGAGGATGGCGGCAGTTGCCGCCCCGAACAGGGTGCCCGCGATGATCGACGTCATGTTCGGGAGGATCTCGCGGAAGACGATCCTCGCCGAGCTGTCGCCGGAGAACTGGGCCGAGGCGACGAAGTCGTTGCCTCTCAGGGACTGCGTCTGGCTGCGCAGGACGCGGGCGCCCCACGCCCATCCCGTCACGACGATCACCGCGATGATCATCAGGATGCCGCCGTTCTGCAGGTACGCCGCGATGACGATCATCAGCGGCAGCCCTGGAATGACGAGGAAGAGGTTCACCACGAATCCGACGACCTCGCCGGCGAAGCCGCGCAGGTAGCCCCAGCTGAGCCCGATGAGGACGGCGACGATCGTGGAGAGGATGCCGGCGGCGAACCCGACGAGGAGGCTGATCTGCGCGCCGTAGACGAGCTGGCTGAGGACGTCCTCCCCCGCGGCGGTCGTTCCGAGCCAGTGCGCCGCCGAGGCGTCGGCGTTGCGCTCGAATCCGTTGTCCTTCGGCCCGTACGGCGCGAGGAGCGGCGCGAAGACGGCGACGAGGATGAAGAGCGCGAGGATGCACAGCCCGAGACGCGCCTTGCCGTTGCCCCACAGCGTGCCGACCATGCGCCCGAACGAGCGCCATCGGCTCGGGGCCGCGATCCGGTCGGAGGGCACTTTGACGTTCATCGTGGTGGTCATCGGCGGGTCCTTGGGTCCAGCACGCCGTACAGGATGTCGACGAGGAAGTTGGCGATGAGCACGCTGACCGTGATCATCAGGAAGAGCGCCTGCATGAGCGGATAGTCCTGCCCGATGACGGCGTTGAACAGCAGATATCCGATCCCCGGATACCCGAACACCTGCTCGACGAGGATCGAGCCGCCGACCACGCCGCCGAGCGTGAGCCCGAATCCGGTGAGGTTGGGGAGGATCGCGTTGCGAGCGGCGTAGCGCAGCGCGATGGTGCGCCCGCGCAGCCCGTTCGCCTCCGCGAAGGTGACGTAGTCCTCGCCGAGCGTGTTGATCATGGCGTTGCGCATGCCGATGATCCAGCCGCCGAGCGAGGTGAGCAGGATGGTCGCCGCCGGCAGGATCGCGTGCCGGATCAGATCGAGGATGAACTCGCCCGTGAACCCCGGCGTCGTCGTCGCCGCATAGGCGCCTGTGGTCGGGAACCAGTGCAGCACGTAGCCGAGGAAGAACAGCAGCAGGAGCGCCGTCCAGAAGTACGGGAACGTGCTGAGGAAGGAACCGGTGAGCGTCGGCAGCGAGTCCAGCCACGTCCCGCGGCGCCACGCCGCGGCGACGCCGATGAGCGTGCCGATGACGAAGGCGAGCACCGTCACGATGCCGACGAGCACGATCGTGTAGGGCAGCGCGGTCGAGACCATGCTCGCCACCGACTGCGGATAGAAGGTGTACGAGACGCCGAAGTCGAGCCGGACCACCTGGCCGAGATAGGCGACGTACTGATCCCAGAGGGAGCCCGTCGGCACGCCGAGCTGGGCTTCGATCGCCGCGCGGGTCGCATCGGAGACCGGCCCGTTCTGCGAGAGCTTCGCGATGGCCGCATCCGCCGGCGAGCCGGGCATGAGACGCGGGAGGAAGAAGTTCAGGGTGATCGCCGCCCAGAGGGTGAGCACGAACAGCCCGAGCTTCTGGATCAGGTAGGTCACTGGTCCGCTCCCTTCGCCCGCTCCAGCCGCGTGAAGATCATCAGCGGCGCGGAGTCGTAGTTCTGCGGGATCATGTACGGATCGTCCTCGGAGGGCCAGCCGGTGAACTTGGCATCGCTGAACAGCCCCCAGATCCCTCCGTAGTACAGGCCGATCACGGGGAGCTCGTCGTACACGATGCTCTGGAGCTCGTGCACGATCTCGGCCTGCCGGTCCTCGTCGACGGTCGAGCGGTACTCGGCGAGCAGCGCATCGGCGTCCTCGGAGCGGTAGCGCTCGAAGTTGTTCGACGTCGTCTCCCCGGACGGAACGTAGAAGTCGCTGGAGAGGAGGCTGTTGTAGGCCTGGTAGACGTCGCCGTTGCCCATGCCCCCGATCGCCATCTCGAAGTCGCCGTTTCCGATCGCGCTCTGATAGCCGGCCGGCTGGGGCAGGTTCAGCGTGACCTTGACGCCGACCTCCGCGAGCTGCCGCTGCACGGCCTGGGCCGCCCTGGTCCAGTCGGAGTAGCCGTTCGCCGTCGTGAGGGCGAACTCGAGCTGCGCGCCGTCCTCGCCGATCAATCGGTCGCCCTGCAGCGTGTAGCCGGCATCGGCGAAGGCGTCGAGCGCGGCTTCGGTGTCCTGCGCGAGCATGCCCTGATCGGGGATGCCGGGGTCCAGATACTGCTCCTGGTTGGGGAGGATGAGCCCGGTCTGGCCCGCGGGCTCCATGTATCCTTCCGACGCCGTCTCGGCGATCTCCTCCCTGTCGAGGGCGAGGGCGATGCCGCGGCGGACGTTCACGTCGTCGAAGGGGGCGACCTCCAGGTTCGGCACGAGCGAGATCACGCCCCCAGGCGGGAACCACCACGCGTTGTGCGGGCTGGCGGCGCCCCAGGTCCCCTCGACGTCGGAGATGAACGAGTAGGCCCAGTCGTATCCGCGCGTGACCGTGTCGAGCTGCGAGTTCGTGGCGGGCAGGATCACGTGGTCGATCTGGATGTCGTCGGCCTGCCAGTAATCGGGGTTCTTGTCCATCGAGTACTGCTGATCGTTGTAGTTCCCGAGGACGAAGGGTCCCGTCCCGACGGGCTCCTCGTTGCGCCAGGTCGCGGGATCGCCGACGTCCGACCAGATGTGCTCGGGGACGATCATCGTCTGCCCGATGATCGACAGGGAGGGGGCGTCCTCGGTCTTCAGGTGGAAGACGACGTCCTGGCCGTCGATCTCCACGCTGTCCAGGTGCTGCCATGCGCCCTTGATGTCCAGCGCGGCATTGTCCTGCAGCAGCTGGAAGGTGAAGGCCACATCCTCGGGCGTGAGCTCCTCGCCGTCGCTCCACTCCACACCCTCCCTGATCGACATGACGATCGTGCGGGCATCGGGCTGGGACCAGTCGTCCGAGAGCCAGGGGTTCAGCTCGCCGTCGAGCGGATTGACGAGGATGAGCGGCTCGTAGATCCACCGCGAGGCCGTTCTCGTGTTCGTCAGGAACGGGTTGAAGTTGCGGGTGAAGAACGGATTCCCGTGATCGGCGTTGATGAGCATGGTGTCCTCGCCGATCGAGGGATCCGGCTGAGAGGTGATCTGGATGCTGCATCCGCTGAGGACGATGGCCGCTGCCGCGAGACCGGCCGCCGCACCCCTTCTCCAACGTCGGAACCTGCGCGTCTTCGCCACCCTGGCACCCCATGTCGTCTCTGTCATGACGGGCGTCCCCACGTCGGGACGCTCTCACGGCGATCGCCGCAAGGCCGAGTGTAAGCGCATACATTTTTGCGACGCAACCCCTTGACAAGATCACGGAGACGTGGATCCGGCCTGTCTCAGCCGCGTCGCGACGAGCTCTCCCTGAGCAGGATCTCCACGGGAAGACGCACCAGCATCGGCGCCGACTCCGGTCTCTCGAGCCGCCGGGAGAGGACCTGGACGGCCGCCCGTCCGAGGTCGAGCATCGGCTGACGGACCGTGGTCAGCCTCGGCCGGGAGTGCGCAGCCGCGTCGATGCCGTCGAAGCCCGTGACGAGCAGATCGTCCGGGACGCGGAGCCCCGCGGCGCGGAGCGCGTCCAGGGCGCCGAGGGCCATCTGGTCGTTCGCGCACATCAGCGCGGGCGGGAGCCCGTCGGCGATCAGGCGCTCCGCGGCCAGACGACCGGATCCACGCGTGAAGTCGCCGCGGACGACGCGCACGTCCTCGGCGGGAATGCCCGCGGCGGCGACCGTGGTCGAGAAGCCCTCCCAGCGCTGCATGCCGTCGGGCGAATCGGCGGGGCCGGCGAGGAACGCCGGCGTCGCTCCTCCGGTCTGCGCCAGAACGACGCGGGTGAGCTCGGCCATCGCATCCACGTTGTCAACGGTCACATGGTCGTAGCGGTCGCCCCGTGGCGGTCCGGACAGAACGACGACCGGGACGCGCAGAGCGAGCCTGGCGAGGATGTCGTCCGGCACGCTGCTCGCGAGGACGACGATTCCATCGACACGTCCGGCCATATCGCGCACGGTGGAGCGATCCGGATCATGCCGTCCCACGCCGACCATGAGGACGAACCCCTGTCTCCACGCCTCGAGCTCCGCACCGCGGAGCACCTCGTCCAGGAACAGATCCGTCGGAGGGCCCTCCTCGGTGACCTCCTCCTCGCGGACGAGCGTGACGGCGGGCGAAGGCCCGGTCTCCAGCGAGAGGAGGTCCAGCGGCGGCGCCTCCTCCGCCGCGTCGAAGCCGGGGAAGTACAGCCCTATGACGCCCGTGCGCCGCTCCGCCAGCCCTCTCGCGCTGCCGCTCGGCACGTAGCCGAGCGCGGCGACGGCGTCGAGGACCCGTTCGCGCGTCGGAGGCCGAACCGCCTCCGGCGTCCGCAGCACCCGTGAGACCGTGGCGATCGAGACGCCGGCACGAGCGGCGACGTCGTACACGGTCGCGGCCTTGCTCACTGCGCGCTCCTCTCGTGGCTTCGGCCCAGAGTATCCGTCAACGCCTGATCGCCGTCACCGAGCCGTGCGGACGACGGCTCGCCTCTCCCGGGATACGTTCACGACGTTCCTGCGCGACGACATCGAAGCCGACCGATCGGAGGATCCCGCCCAGGGCCTCGCCGTCCCAGAAGTAGCCCGGCGCCACGGCGTGCGAGAACGTCATTCGCGACTCGCCGTCGAAGAAGCCGATCAGCAACGATCCGCCCGGCACGAGCACGCGCGCGAGCTCCTCGCAGACGGCCGCCATGTGCTCCGGCGGGGTGTGGATCAACGAGTACCAGGCGAGGGCCCCGCCGAAACTCGCCGATTCGAACGGAAGCGCGCGTAACGATCCGCACAGGAACTCGAGATGCGGATAGCGCTCCCCGGCCGCGGCGAGGAACTCCTCCGAGAGATCCACGCCGACCACGTCGCGATGCCCGTCATGAAGGAACTGGGTCCACAGACCGGGGCCGCACCCGGCGTCGAGCAGCCGCCCCTTCGTCGCGTCGCGCCACGCGGCGATCGATGATCGATCCGAGGCCTCCATCTGATCGATCGATCCGGCGACCGCGATGTACTCGGCGGACAGGGCGTCATACGCGGCGGCGATCGCGGCATCGGTCATGTCGAGGAGCCTACGTGCCCGCCGCGGTCCGGCGCCGGACCGCGCTCAGCGCGCGGCGAGCGCCTGCTGATACAGGTCGCGGGAGCTCAGCCCCGTGGCCGTGGCGACCTCCGCGCAGGCGTCCTTCAGCCGGACGCCCGCGGCGACGAGCGCCTGCACCTGTGCTGCCGCGTCCTCCGCCGAGACGACCGCCGGGGCGGCCCCCTCGACTACGACGACGATCTCGCCCTTGACGCCGCCCTCCGCCCAGGCGGCCAGCTCGGGCGCCGTGCCCCGTCTGACCTCCTCGTACAGCTTGGTCAGCTCGCGGCACACCGCGATGCGCCGGTCGTCGCCGAAAGCCGCGCCCATGTCGGCGAGCGCCCCGGCGAGCCGCGCCGGCGACTCGAAGAACACCATCGTGCGGGACTCGGCAGCCAGGGTCCTGAGTGCGGAACGCCGCTCCCCCGGTTTGCGCGGCAGGAACCCCTCGAAGGCGAAGCGATCCGTCGGCAGACCGGAGATGGCGAGGGCCATGAGCACCGCGCTGGGCCCGGGGATCGCCGTGACGGTCACCCCCTGGGCCACGGCGGCTGCGACGAGGGCGTAGCCGGGATCGCTCACCGCCGGCATCCCCGCGTCGCTCACGACGACGACGTCCTGCTCCGCGGCGAGCGCGGCGAGCTCGGCGGCCCTGTGCTTCTCGTTGTGGTCGTGCAGCGCGAGCAGGCGGGGGCGGTTCTCGATCCGCAGCGCCTGCAGCAGCCGCTTGGTGGTGCGGGTGTCCTCGGCCGCGACGATCTCCGCGTTCTCGAGCGCCTCGATCAGGCGCCGGGAGGCGTCGCCGAGGTTGCCGATCGGGGTCGCCGCGAGGATGATCACACGTTCAGCTTAGGAGACACGCCATAGGCTTGAACCGTGACCGCGCCCGTGCCCCTGCTGCCGCCTCCGGCCCGGCGCTCCACGCTGTGGGGCCGGTTCCGGCTGCGTCTCCTGGGAGATCCGGAATGGGAGCGCGTCATCCGCTGGTTCGCCCCGCTCCTCGTCACCACGCTGGCTGCGGTGCTGCGCCTGACGGACCTCGGGCATCCGCACGACCTCGCCTTCGACGAGACCTACTACGTGAAGGACGCCTGGTCGCTGTGGACGCTCGGCTACGAGGGCACCTGGGGCGAGGGGGCGGACGATCGGCTCCTCACGGGCGACGCCGGCGCGCTGGAGGCGAAGGGCGGCTTCATCGTCCACCCGCCGCTCGGAAAGTGGATCATCGCCCTCGGCATGGCGGCGTTCGGGCCCGGTTCCAGCGAAGGCTGGCGACTGACGACGGCGCTGCTCGGCACTGCGACCGTGCTGGTGCTCTATCTCACGGCCCTCGCGCTGACACGGTCGATCCCGGTGGCGACGGTCGCCTCGCTCCTGATCGCCATCGACGGGTTGAGCATCGTGATGAGCAGGATCGCGCTGCTCGACGGCATCCTCACCTTCTTCGTGCTGCTGGGGTTCCTGTTCGTCCTCCTCGATCGACGGCGCACGATCCCCGTGCTGCAGCGGCGCGATCCAGAGGCTCCCGATCCGCTCTGGGGTCCGATCCTCTGGCGCCGTCCGTGGCTGCTCGCCGCCGGCGTCGTGCTGGGAGCGGCGACCGCCGTGAAGTGGTCGGGACTCTACGCCCTCGCGGGGCTCGGGATCTACGTCGTCGTGACGGACGCGCTCGCGCGCCGTCGCGCCGGCGTGCTCTTCTGGCCGACGGATGCGGCAGCTCGCCAGGGCCCTGTCTCCTTCCTGCTGCTCGTGCCTGCGGCTCTCGTCACGTATCTCCTCTCCTGGACCGGCTGGTTCACGACGAGCGGCGGCTACGATCGCGGCAGCGACCCGAATCCGCTGGTGGCGCTGTGGAACTACCACGAGGGCATGTACGGCTTCCACATCGGGCTCACCTCCGGACATCCCTATGCGAGTCCCGCCTGGCAGTGGCCGCTGCTGATGCGCCCGACGGCCGTGTGGGTGGACAGCGCGGATCAGACCTGCTGGGGCACGGATCACTGCATCGCGGTGATCACCGCTGTACCGAACCCGCTGATCTGGTACGCCGGCGTCGCGGCATCCGTGTACCTGCTCTACCGCCTGGTGCGGGGATGGGCGCTGCGGCAGCCGATGCCGTGGGCGTACGGCGTCCCGCTCGTCGGGCTCGCCGTCACGTACGTGCCGTGGCTGCTGACGCCAGGGCGCACGATCTTCCAGTTCTACACGGTCGCGATGGTGCCCTTCCTCATGCTCGCGCTCGCCTTCGCGCTGCGCGAGCTCGCCGGCGGTCATCGGGCGCCCCTCTACCGGCGGCAGGCCGGAGAGCGGACGGTGCTGGTGTTCCTCATCTTCGCCGTGCTGGTCTCGGCGTTCTTCTACCCGATCTGGACGGGCATGAACGTGCCGTACACGTTCTGGCTCGTGCACAACTGGCTGCCGGGGTGGGTGTGAGCGCGGCTCACCGCTCGGTCCGCAGATCCGCGGGCTCTCCGCTCGGCAGACGGCACACGAAGCCCCGGCAGTCGTAGGCGAGCCCGGTCGGTCCCTCGCCCTTGCCCTCGAACAGCTCGAAACCGCCATCCGTGAACGCTGCGGCCCCCTCGGACGTCACGATCGCGATGACGTCCGCATCGACGCGACGCGCCGCCTCCGACAGCGGCGAAGAGGCGTGGTCCGTCACGACGACGACCTGCCGCGGGGCGTCGACGAGGGCTGCTGCCGCGCCGAGCAGCGCACCGTGTCCGAACGGATGCCGCAGCGCACCCGCGCCGTGTCGGCGGACCAGGTCCGCGGCGACCGCCCGATACCGCTCCCCCGCGCCCAGACGCCACGCGGACACGGCCGCCTGCGCGAGCGCGGCTGCGGCGGACGGGAGGTCTCCGTCCGTCTGGTCCAGCGCCGCCGCGATCGACTGCGCGCGCAGCACGGGATCCGCGGCGGCGCCGTCCCGCAGGATCTCATCGACCAGCTCGCGCGCGATCCCGGCCCACGAGACGTCGCCCTTCGCCACGGCGAGCGCGAACAGGCCGTCGGCGAGAAGGGCGATGTCGGCGACGGTCGCGACCGCGCTCGAAGCGCGGCCGTCGAGCGAGAGTCGCACCAGGCGCCCCGCCGCATCGCGGTTCGCGGCAAGGACGGCTGTCGCCGCATCGACCGCCGCATCCACCCACGACGTCTCGCCGAGTGCGGCTCCGGCTCTGGCGAGAGCGCCGATCGCGAGGCCGTTCCAGCCCGTGATCACCTTGCCGTCGACGTCCGGGGGCTCGAGAGCAGCGCGCTGTTCGAGGGAGCGCAGGTAGTAGCCGCCCTCGCTCCGCTCCCCGTCGATCCACGACTCGGAGTCCTGCGCCGAGCCGAATCCTCCGCCCGGCCGGCGGAGCACGGCGAGCAGGAATCCGGCGATCCCCCGTACCACGGCGTCGTCGCCCTCGCGCAGCGCGACATCGAGCAGCTGCGCATTGTCGATCAGCATCCGCTCGTAGTGCGGCACGGTCCAGTCCCGCTGCGTCGCATAGCGGAAGAAGCCGCCGTCGTCGTCGCGCAGTGCGGAGGCCGTCATCGCGGCGAGCGCCCGGCTCGCGGATGCCGCCGCGTCGGGGGCCTCACGCCGGACGAGCGCGGTCTGCAGGAAGCGGAGGGTCGTCGCCACCGGGAACTTCGGCGCCGCGCCGAACCCGCCGTTGGCGCGGTCCTCGACAGCCGCGATCTCCTCCGCCGCCGCCGCCAGGCGCGCCGCGTCGGGGAGATCGATCGATGCCGGCGACGCCGCCCGGGCGAGAGCATCCGCGACGACGTTCGCCGATTCGACGGCCTGCTCACGACGCAGGGTCCAGGCCTCCCTGACCGCGGCGAGCACGTCCCGGAACGCCGGCAGCGGCGCCCGCGTCTGCGGAGGCCAGTACGTGCCGGCGAAGAAGGCGCGCCCCTGCGGCGTCGCGAACACGGTCAGGGGCCAGCCCAGGTTCTGCGTGAAGGCGGAGGCCGCGGCCAGGTATGCGCCGTCGACGTCGGGATGCTCCTCCCGGTCGACCTTGACGGCGACGAAGTCCCGGTTGATCGCTTCGGCGATCACAGGATCGGAGAAGGACTCGCGGGCCATGACATGGCACCAGTGGCAGGTCGAGTAGCCGATCGAGATCATGAGCGGCACGTTCCGCCGCTGCGCCTCGGCGAAGGCCTCCGAGCCCCAGGGATGCCAGTCCACCGGATTTCCGGCGTGCGAGCGGAGGTACGGGCTGAGCGCCTCGGCGAGCCGGTTCGTCATGGTCCCACGCTACGCCTCGTCCCCGGCGTTCGAGGAGGGCATCGGGAAGCCGAGGCGACCCAGGGAGTCAGATCGCGAGCGCCTCGGTGGCCCGGGACGCCGCATAGCCGACGAGAGGGAGGGCACGATCGGCGGCGAGGGAGATCCGGCTCTGCAGGACCTCGGAGGTGATGACGTATCCGTCGAAGTCGGTGTCGCTCGCGTAGACGCCGAGCGGAAGCGTGAGCGCCTGGAAGAAGGCGAACAGCGGACGCAGCTGGTGCTCGATGATGAGCGCGTGGCGCTCACCGCCGCCGGTGGCGGCCAGCAGCACCGGCTTGCCCACGAGCTCGTACTGCCCGACGAAGTCGAACAGGTGCTTGAAGAGCCCGGTGAAGGACGCCCGGTAGACAGGGCTGCCGACGATGAGCAGATCCGCCTGCTCGATCGCCACCAGCTTCTCCTCGATATCGGCGGGGAGCTGGTCCCGGCGCAGCGCTCCGGCGAGCGAAGGACCGATGTCCGTCAGCTCGATGAGCGTGACCTCCACCGCGGCGCGCTCGGCGACGGCATCGGCGATCGCGCGGATGAGGGCGGTGGTCTTGCTCGGCTCATGGAGCGAGCCGGACACGGCCACGACGCGGAAGGGAGCGGTCATGACACCGACGGTACTCAGGAAGAGGCCCCGCGTCGCGCGGAGCGACACGGGGCGTCATGTGACGAAAGATGACTCGGTCGAGCTCGTCGGCACGCGCGCCTGTTCGTCCTGATCCGTCGCGCAGGCCGAAGCCGTCGATCGCGGCGGTCCCGGGTCTCACGGAGACGCTCGAAGCTCACCGATCTCGGAGACGGCGGCCGGGATCACGGCAGCTCGATCTCGACGAAGACTGGCCACGACGGATGCCGCCGCTGCGTCCCGCCCTCCTCGGGATGCTCTCATGCCTCCTCTGCGGAGCCGGGAGCGTGCCGACCGGACTCCCTGCGACCGGCATCCGCCATGGCCTGTGCCGCGCGCCCGACGAGCCGCTCCAGCGGCCCTCGTCCGAGGAGCACGGCCCAGAGCGTCGCCGCCGCCACCAGCGCCAGGCTGAACCAGCCCCACTCCGCGTTTCCGCTGAGGAAGCCGCCGGGTCCCACGATGGCGACGATCGCGAGGATGTGGGCGCTGTATGCCGAGAGCGGCATGGAGCCGAGCGCCGCCAGCGGCAGCATCACCCATCGCAGCGGCCTGGCCGCCAGCAGGCACACGGCGATGACCGCCACGGCGAATCCGCCCGAGCCGAGGATCTCCGCCGTGCCGCCGCTGTGCGGGAAGACGGCGACCAGCGACTGTCCCATCGATGCCAGCGGCTCGTAGCCGGCGACCATGGATGCGTAGGAGGCCCAGCCGCTCGCTTCCTCACCGCTCTCTTCGGATGCCCACTCCAGCCCCGGCGGGTAGCAGTAGACGGTCCCGTCGCCGTATGCGTCGCAGACGGTGCCGGTGAAGTCCACGTCCTCGGGCGGCACTCCCATGCTCCCGGATGAGAGCCCGCCTTCGGAACCTCCCCACTCGTCCGTGGTGCTCGATGAGCTGCTCTCCGCGGAGTCGATCCAGGAGCTCCCTCCCTGCGCACCGGCGGCATCCGCCGCGACGCCGACGCCGTATCCGACCGTTGAGATCACTGCTCCGGTGAGGAGGAGCCACGTCGCGGTGCGGACGCGCTGCAGCCGCATGCGCCCGATCGCGAGGCCGGCGAGGACGAACGCCATCCAGACCGTGATCGGGTAGGTCCCGAACAGGACCAGACCGAGCCCCGGACCGCTGGCGCCGAGCGAGACGGCCTGAAGAGCCGCCAGCGCGGGCGGCCCGGCGATCGCCAGGACGCCCGAGGCGAGGAGCAGCCGCGAGGGGCGCCATCGCAGGAACGGGACCGCCGCCGCGTAGAGGAGGCCGTAGACGGTGAGGATCACGGCGATCGGCGTGTTGAGCAGCTCCAGGACGAGCCCGATGAGGAAGATCGCGGCCCCGCGCCCGAGCAGGGAGAGGCGGATCCGCGGGAGGTCCTCGCGCTCCGGGCGGCGCGTGCGCCCGGTCATCAGCGCGATCGAGATCCCGGCGAGCACGGCGAACAGGATCGAGGAGCGTCCGTGGACGATCGCTCCCCAGCTGCCGGGATCGAGCAGATCGAGCTCGCCGGTGACGCCGATGTGCGCGCCGACCATGCCGAGCACGGCGAGGGCGCGGGCCGCGTCGAGCCCCATGATGCGCGGCGGCCGACCGAACGCGCGCCACCAGCCGCGCGGCCCTCTTCGCCGCGGGACGTCGCCAGGGACGGATTCGGCAGTGGTCCGGATGTCCTCTGTGGTCATCCGCCGATCCTATGGAGCGCGTCGCGGGAGCACCTCCAGGCGCCCTCGCGCGTCGTACGATGGAGGGCCATGTCATCCCCCGTCATCTCCTACCCGCCGGAGCTGCCCGTCAGCGCCGCCCGCGAGGAGATCGCCGACGCGATCCGCGACCACCAGGTCGTGATCGTCGCCGGCGCCACAGGCTCGGGCAAGACCACTCAGCTTCCCAAGATCGCCCTGGAGCTCGGCCGCACGAGGATCGCGCACACCCAGCCGCGCCGACTCGCCGCGCGTACGATCGCGGAACGCGTCGCCGAGGAGCTGCAGGTCGAGCTCGGCGGTCTCGTCGGGTACAAGGTCCGCTTCACGGACCAGGTGTCGGAGTCCACGCGGATCGCGCTGATGACGGACGGGATCCTGCTCAACGAGATCCATCGCGACCGGCTGCTCCGCCGCTACGACACGATCATCATCGACGAGGCGCACGAGCGCTCCCTCAACGTGGACTTCCTGCTGGGATATCTGACCCGGATCCTGCCGGAACGCCCCGATCTCAAGGTGATCATCACCTCGGCGACGATCGATCCGGAGAGCTTCGCGAGGCACTTCGCGGATGCCGAGGGGGCGCCGGCGCCCATCATCGAGGTCTCGGGACGGACCTATCCGGTCGAGATCCGCTACCGTCCGCTCGTCGAGCCCGCCGGTGACGAACGCCAGGACGCGCCGAGCACGTCGAGCCGTCCCGCCGCCGCGGAGCCGGGGGACGAGGTCTCGGCGATCGTCACCGCGCTGCGCGAGCTCGACCGGGAGGCGCCGGGCGACGTCCTGGTGTTCCTTCCCGGCGAAGCGGAGATCCGGGATGCCGCCGACGCCGTGCGCGGCGCATACGGCAAGGATCGCTCGCCGACGGAGGTGCTGCCCCTGTACGGCCGGCTGTCCGCCGCCGAGCAGCATCGCGTGTTCGAGCGGAGCACCGTCGCCGGCGTCCGCCGGCGCGTGATCCTCGCCACGAACGTCGCCGAGACGAGCCTCACGGTGCCGGGCATCAAGTACGTCATCGACGTCGGAACCGCGCGCATCTCGCGCTACAGCAATCGTTCCAAGGTCCAGCGGCTGCCGATCGAGCCCGTCTCGCAGGCATCGGCCGATCAGAGGTCGGGACGCGCGGGGCGCACCAGCGACGGCATCGCCGTCCGCCTGTACGGCGAGGACGATTTCGCCAGGCGGCCGGAGTTCACCGAGCCCGAGATCCTGCGCACGTCGCTGGCGTCCGTCGTGCTGCAGATGCTCTCGCTCGGCTTCGGCGACATCGCCGCCTTCCCGTTCCTCACCCCTCCGGACTCACGCGGCATCAAGGCGGCCTTCGATCTGCTCACCGAGCTCGGCGCGGTCTCGACCGATGGCGAGACACCACGCCTGACACGGATCGGACGAGAGATCTCCCGCATGCCGATCGACCCCCGGTTCGCCCGCATGCTCGTCGAGGCGTCCGGGACCGGCGTCACGAACGACGTGCTCGCGATCGTGGCCGGCCTGTCGATCCAGGACGTCCGGGAGCGCCCGTCTCAGGATGCCCCGCAGGGCATACGCGATGAGGCCGATCGCGCCCACGCCCGCTTCGCCGATCCGACGAGCGACTTCCTGTCGATCCTGAACCTCTGGAACCATCTGCGCGAACAGCAGCGCGAGCTGGGCTCGAGCGCCTTCCGACGGATGTGCCGCGCCGAGCACCTCAACTACGTACGCGTGCGGGAATGGTTCGACGTGCACCGGCAGCTCCGCTCGCTCGTCCCGGCCGAGCGCTCCTCCCCCCGCTCGTCGGGCGGCGCTTCCCCCCGCTCGTCGAGCGAGCAGCGGTCCTCCCGTTCGTCGAGCGAACAGCCCTCCCCCCGCTCGTCGAGCGAACAGCCCTCCCCCCGCTCGTCGGGCGGCGCTTCCCCCCGCTCGTCGAGCGAGCAGCCCTCCCCCCGCTCGTTGAGCGAGCGCAGCGAGTCGAAACGTCCCTCCGCCTCGAACCGCGTTCCGACTCGGTCGGCTCCGCCGTCCTCGCTCAACGAACGGGAAAGAGGCGCCCCCCAGTCCTCGCTCAACGAACGGGAAAGGGAGAACTCGCCGGAAGGGAAGGGGACGACGAACCCGGATGCCGTGCACCGCGCCCTCCTCTCCGGCCTGCTGTCCCAGATCGGCATCCTCGACGAGCGCACCGCACCCGCGAAGGGGACGAACAAGACGCCGCCGAAGGATGCGAGGCGGCGGGCGAGCGAGTACCGGGGCGCCCGGGGCATCCGCTTCTCGATCTTCCCCGGCTCGGCGCTGCGCAAGAAGGCCCCGCGGGCCGTGATGGCGGCGGAGATCGTCGAGACGTCGCGCACCTTCGCACGCACGGCCGCGTCGATCGATCCCGCGTGGGCGGAGTCGCTGGCGGGCGATCTCGCCAAGCGTCAGATCTCCGAGCCGCACTGGTCGAAGGACGCCGGCGCCGCCGTCGCCTACGAGAAGGTGCTGCTGTTCGGACTGGAGATCGTCCCACGCCGCAGGGTCCAGTTCGCGCGCATCGACCGGGCGGCGGCCCGTGAGCTGTTCGTGCGTCATGCGCTCGTCGAGGGGGAGTGGGATCCGAGCCGCCTCGACAAGAGGGTCGGCGGGTTCTGGCGCTCCAACGGCGAGCTCCGCAAGCGCCTGGAGCGGCTCGAGGAGCGCGAGCGTCGCCGCGACATCCTGGCCGGCGACGAGGCGGTGTTCCGCTTCTACGACGAGCGCATCCCCGCCGACGTCTTCGACGTCCGCTCTTTCGAGAGCTGGTGGCGGGATGCCCTCACGACGACGCCGAAGCTGCTCGTCATGCGCGAGGGCGATCTTCTCGACGACGACGCCCGAGGCGATCGGGACGAGTTCCCCACCCGCTGGACCCAGGGCGATCAGGTGCTCGGCCTCGCCTACCGTTTCGAGCCCGGCTCCCCGGACGACGGCGTCAGCGTGGTCGTGCCGCTCGCGCTCCTCGCCCAGATCGAGGACCGCGGCTTCGACTGGCAGGTGCCGGGAATGCGCGCCGAGCTCGTGACGGCCCTGCTGCGGGCGCTGCCGAAAGCCATCCGTCGGCACGTCGTCCCCGCGGCCGACTGGGCTTCGAGCTTCGGCGAGTCGCTCGCCGACGACGGGCCGGAGCGGCACGCCGGACTGCCCCGCAGCTCGCTGAAGGAGGCGCTCGCGAAGCTCGTCCAGCCGCTGGCCAATCAGCCGGTCTCGGCGTCCGACTTCGACGACGAGCGGGTGCCCGGCCACCTGCGGATGAACTTCCGCGCCGTCGACGAACGCGGGAGGGTGGCGGGCTCCGCCCGCGATCTCAGCGCCCTCCAGTCCGAGCTCTCCGATCGGGCGCGCGCCAGCGTCGCGCGGTCGATCGCGCGGACCGATCAGTCGCGGCGTCCGGACGCGGCCGTCGTCGCGGCGGCCGCGCGAGGGCCGCTCGAGCAAGCGGGGCTCACGAGCTGGACGTTCGGGGAACTCCCCGCGGTCCTCGACACGAGGGTCGCCGGCGGCGTCGTGCGCGGCTACCCCGCGATCATCGACGAGGGCAGGACCGTCTCGGTGCGGGTCGAGGCCACCGCCGAGTCCGCCGAGGCGGCGACCCGCGGCGGCATCCTGCGTCTCGTGCTGCTGAACGTGCCTTCGCCGGCCTCCTACGTCCAGGAGCACCTGACCAGCCAGGAGAAGCTCGCCTTGGCCGCCTCGCCGTATCAGAACGCCGCCGCGCTGATCGAGGACGCCAGGGCCGCCGTGGCCAGGGCGGTCATCGACGAGACCGTCCCCGGCGGGATCGTCCGCACCGAGGTCGCATTCGCGCGCGTCAGGGATGCCGTGAACGCCGCACTGGTCGACAGGCTGTTCGCGACGGTCTCGCTCATCGCCCGCACCCTGACGGCCTCCCGTGAGGTGGAGCGCGGCATCAAGGCGCAGAACTCGCTGGCCTTGCTCGGCCCCTTGAACGACATCCGCTCGCAGCTGTCCGGTCTGATCCGTCCCGGGTTCGTCTCGGCGGCCGGTGTCGACCGTCTCGCTCACTTCCCGCGGTACCTCGAGGGCATGCTCGACCGCCTGAAGACGCTGGCGAACGAGCCGGGCAAGGATCGCGCGCGCATGACAGAGTTCGAGCGGATGGCGAGGGCGTTCGAGGATGCCGGGGGCGCGATCCCCCTTCCGACGGATGCGCCGGGTGCGCTCGAAGAGGTGCGCTGGCTGCTCGAGGAGTATCGCATCAGCGTGTTCGCGCAGCGTCTCGGCACCGCGCAGCCGGTCTCGCCGCAGCGGATCCAGAAGGCCCTCTCCGGCCGCTGATCCGGCGGCCTCCCCGCTCGTCGAGCGAGCCGGAGACGAGTCGAAACGCCCTCGCTCGACGAGCAGGAAGAGCTACCGGGTAGCCTGGCGGCATGGCACGCGCGATCGTCTACACCGAGCTCGGCTCCCCCGGCGTCCTCCGTCTCGTGGACGTCCCCGACCCCGTCGCCGGTCCGGGCGAGGCGGTCGTGAGGATCGAGGCGGCCGGGGTCAATCCTCTCGACGCCAAGCTGCGGCGGGGCGCCCGCCCCGGCCCGCCCCTCACCTCGCCCCGTCATGTCGGATTCGACGGCGCGGGCGTCGTCCATGCGCTCGGCGAGGGCGTGACGGGTCTCGCCGTCGGCGACCGCGTCGCCGTCCGCGACACGGTCGGGACCTATGCCACCGACCTGGCCGTGCGAGTGGAGCGCCTCTCCCCCCTGCCCGACGCCGTCACCGCTGCGGAGGGCGCGAGTCTCGGCATCCCGATCGGAACCGCCTACCAGTGCCTGCGCTCACTCGGCGTCGGTCCTGACGACACCCTGCTCGTGCACGCCGGATCCGGTGCGGTGGGTCAGGCAGTGATCCAGTTCGCCGTCTCCTGGGGGACCACGGTCGTCGCCACGGGAAGCCCAGCACGGTTCGAACAGCTGCGCGAGCTCGGCGCGATCCCGGTGGCCTACGGCGACGGCCTGCTCGAGCGCGTCCGCGACGCCGCGCCGCAGGGAGTCACGGTCGCGCTCGACGGCATCGGCACCGACGAGGCGATCGAGGTCTCCAGGGACCTCGTCGCCGACCACGACCGCGTCGCGACGATCGTGCGGGGGCCGGACGCCGCAGCCCTCGGCATCCGCGCGTTCGGCGGAGGATCCCCCGAGCCGCTCACGGCGGAGGAACTGGCATGGCGCGCCGAGGCGGTGCCTCTCGCGATCGATCTCATCGCCGCCGGCTCCTTCCGGATCGAGTTCGGCCCTGAGCTCCCACTCGCCGAGGCTCCGCGCGCCCACGAGCTGATCGAGGCGCACGCGGCGCGGGGGAAGATCATCCTCGTCCCCTGAGCGCCCCCGAGACCGCAACACCACGCCGAGACCGCTGCGAACCGTAGCGGTCTCGGCGTGGTGTTGCGGTCTCGGGTCAGGCGACCTGCGTCTCGCGGGCCTCGTCGCGCAGCCTGGCGCCCTCGCGCAGCAGCGGGACGAGCTCCTCGCCCCACTGGATCACATCGCCCAGCGGGTCGAATCCGCGGATGAGGAAGCGCGTGACGCCCAGGTCGTAGTACTTCAGCAGCGCCTCGGCGACCTGCGCCGGCGTCCCCACCGGCGCCGTGGAGTTGCCCGCGGGACCGGTGAGCCGGGTGATGCCGGTCCACAGCCGCTCGTCGTGAACATCGCCGCGGCGCGCGATCTGCTGCAGCCGGTCGGCGGACACCGGCGCCTGCTCCGGCTGCGCGGACGAGGCGAACGACAGGGTGTTCCCCGACGAGCGCGCCGCGAGCAGGGCCTCCGTCTCGGCGTAGATCCGGTCGGCCTTCGCCCAGGCCTCCTCCTCCGTCGCGGCGACGATCGGACGCGTGGACAGGCTGAACTCGACGGTCCTGCCCTCCTTCGCGGCCGCCGCGCGGATCGTGCGGATGTGCTCGCCGACCTCCGCCAGCGGCTCACCGAAGAGCATGTAGACGTCGGCTCCGCGTGCACCGACCTCGACGGCGCCGTCCGAGAGCCCGCCGAAGAAGATCGGGATGCCGGCCTCCGTCGCCGGCTTCACCGCGGAGAAGGCGCCCTCGACCCGGTAGAAGTCGCCGGCGTAGTCGAACGGCGCATCCTCGCTGAGGGTCTTGCGCAGCACCTCGATGAACTCGCCGGTGCGCCGGTAGCGGTCGCTCTTCTCGCTGAAGTCGCCGTCGCGGTGCTGGTCCGCCTCACTCCCCCCGGTGATGTGGTGGATCGCGACGCGTCCTCCGCCGGTGAGATGGTCGAGCGTGGCGAGCTTGCGGGCAACGATCGTCGGCGCGACGAACCCCGGGCGGTGCGCGATGAGCACCTTGAGCCTCTCCGTCGCGTGCAGCGCGGCCGACGCCACGGCGAATCCGTCAGGGGAGCTCGCGCTGTAGCCGATCAGCACCCGGTCGAAGCCCGCGTCCTCGTGCGCGCGCGAGAAGTCGCGGACGTAGGCGGGATCGACGACCGGGCCTGTGACGGCCTTGTTCTCCGATCCGGCGGTCGTGGCGATCATTCCGAGCAGTTCGATGGGCATGTCAGCTCCTGGAGGCGGCGTGTGATGGTCGGTTGGGACGAGGGATGTCGAGCAGCGGCACGGAGTCGATGAGCAGACGGGTGTACGGATGCTCCGGTGCGGAGACGACGCGACGGGTCGGACCGTCCTCGACGATGCGTCCGCGGTCGAGGACGACGAGCCGATCGCTCATCGCCGCGAGCGAGCCGATGTCGTGCGAGATCACGAGCATGGCGAGATCGCTGCCGCGTCGATCGCGCAGGGCGATGAGCGCTTGGACGACACGGTCACGGCTGGCGGCGTCGAGGGCGCTGACCGGCTCGTCCAGCACGAGCAGGCGCGGTTCGACGACGAGGGCCCGTGCGATCGCCGCCCGCTGGCGCTGGCCGCCGGAGAGGCCGGCAGGGAGGCGCTGGATGAGCTCCTCATCCAGGCCGACGGCTTCCAGCGCGATCGCACGGCGCCGCGCGGCCTCCGCGGACGGGATGCGCGCGATGCGCAGTCCCTCCGTGATCGAGTCGGCGACGCGGATGCCCGGATCGAGCGAGCGCAGCGGATCCTGGAACACGTACTGGGCGACACCGGCACGACGCCAGGCGCGCAGCGATGCGCCGCGCAGGCGCGTCACGTCGCGCCCGTCCACGACGACCCTGCCTGCCGCCGCGTCCACGGCGCGCAGCACCGTGCGCGCGATCGTCGTCTTCCCGGAGCCGGACTCTCCGACCACGCCGACGACCTCGCCGGCACGCACGGTGAGGGAGACCCCGTCCAGGACGCGCACCCGGTCGTAGTCGACCGAGACGTCGTCGAGCTCCAGCGCCGCGCTCACAGGTACTTCTCCAGCCCGTAGGCGGCGTGCGCACTGAGCAGCTCGCGCGTGTACGGATGCCCCGGCGCCTTCAGAACCCTGGACGTCGCTCCCGCCTCGACGACGACGCCGTCGCGGAAGACCTGCACGCGCTCGCACACCTGCGCGACGACCGCGAGATCGTGCGAGACGAGGACGAGGGCGAGGTCGCGCTCGACGCGCAGCCGTCCGAGGAGCTCGAGCAGCTCGGCCTGCACGGTGACGTCGAGGGCGGTCGTCGCCTCGTCGGCGATGAGGACCGCGGGGTCGGCTGCCAGAGCCATGGCGATGAGGACGCGTTGGAGCATCCCGCCGGACAGTTCGGCCACGCGCTGGCGCAGCACAAGATCGACGCGGCGAATGCCCAGGCCGTCCAGCAGCTCCCTGGCCTGCCCGCGCGTCCTGCCGCGCGGGACTCCAGCCGTGACCCGCAGCGTCTCCTCCAGCTGCCTGCCCACCGGGCTCGCCGGGTTGAGGTACGAGGCGGGGTCCTGGAAGACGGCGCCGATGTGCGTCCCGCGCACGCGGCGCCACTGCTTCTCGGAGGCGTGCGTGAGGTCCTCCCCTGCCACCGAGACGGTTCCGGAGGACACCGCGAGCCCCGCGGGCAGGATCCCGAGCAGCGCACGGCAGGTGAGGGTCTTGCCGCTGCCGGACTCCCCCACGATCCCGAGCGCCTCGCCGGGACGGACGGACACGTTCACGCCGCGCACGAGCTCGGCGCCGTCTCTCGCGGTGACGACGAGATCCGAGACCTCTGCGACGGCGGGCCTGGCCAGCGACGCCTCGTCGAAAGAGGGCGTGAAGGCCTGCATCCCGGTGCGAGCGGAGGGCCCGGCGGCGGGCGGCGATGTCACGGATCCTCCGCCGGCCGCGGCGGACCGGGACGCGCGTTCCTGCGCGACGATGCGGGGATCAGACATGGGCCGCCTCCTTCCGCGGACGGGGCCTCGCGGCCACGGCGTCGGCGCCGAGGGCATCCCGCAACGCGTCCGAGAGCAGGTTCAGCGAGGCGACGGTGACGATGATGGCGAGAGCCGGAGCCAGCGGCCCCCAGGGGCGCTGGGCGAGATAGCCGAGATCGCTCGACAGCATCCCGCCCCAGGTCGGCGCGGGCGGCTGCACGCCGATGCCGAGGAACGTGAGCGAGGCGACGGCGAGGAGCGCGCCGCCGAGCGCCGAGATCGAGGCGACGACGAGGTTGGGCGCCACCTGTCGCCAGACGTGCGTCCGCAGCACCCACCACGCGGACCCGCCGAGGAAGCTGGACGCCTCGACGTACTGCGAGTCGCGGACCCGCAGCGTCGCCGCCCGCGCGATCCGGAAGAAGCCGGGGGCGACGAGGATGCCGATGGCGATGGTCGCCTGGAGCAGACCGTTGCCGAGCAGCGCCGCGAACACGATGGCGAAGAGGATGAACGGCAGGGCGAGCAGCGCATCGACGACCCGCAGGGCGAGCCACTCCCCGACTCGGGGGACGAACACGCTGAGCGCACCGGGGACGGCCCCGAGGACGAGACCGATGAGAGCCGCGGCGAAGGCGCTCACGAGCGACGCGGGAGCGCCGGCGAGCAGACGCGAGAGCACGTCCCTGCCGAGGTAGTCCGTGCCGAGGAGATGCGCTGCCGTGGGATCCTGCAGGGCGGCCGCCGTGTCCTGGACGAGTGGATCCTGCGGGGCGAGCACGGGACCGGCGACGGCCACGACGGCGACGCCCAGCACGACGAGGAGGGCGAGACGCACGGTCCAGCCGGCTTTCCACAGGCGGGCGAGGGCGTTCATGCGGCACTCCGCTTCGATCCGCCGGTGCGGGCGATGACGACGTTGAGCACCGCGCCGACGAGCACGACGATCGCGATCGTGACGAGCAGCACCCCCTGCACGACAGGCACGTCCCCCTGCAGCGCCGAGCGGTTCGCGAGCTGGCCGAGTCCCGGCATGCCGAAGATGACCTCGGTGATGACCGCGCCGCCGACGAGGCGCGGCGCGTGGATGCCCAGCGTCGAGAGCGCGGGGCCCAGGGCGTTGGGCAGCGCGTGCCCGAACAGGATGCGGGCGGGACCGAGGCCGTGGACGCGCGCACCGACGATGAAGTTCTCGTTCAGCGACCCCACCAGCGAGGTGCGCAGCTGGCGGGCGATGTCGGCTCCGGCGTCCAGGCTGAGCGCGAGGGACGGCAGCACGAGGCACATCAGCCAGCCCACGACGTCCTTCTCCGGCGGCACGTAGCCCGCCACGGGGAAAATCGGGATCGCGTAGGCGAGCAGCAGGATGAGCGCGATGGCCGCCACGAAGGCGGGGATGGTCGCTGCGGCCGTGCTCAGCAGGGTGACGACGCGGTCGACGATCCCGCCGCGGTTCGCCGCCGCGAGGATGCCGCCGACGAAGCCGGCGACCAGCGCGAACAGCGTCGCGCCGACCGCGATCGACAGGCTCACCGGGAACGCCTGCGCGATCGAGTCGGCGACGGGGATGTTCGTGAACCAGGAGGTTCCGAGATCCCCCGTGAGCGCGCCGCCGATCCAGTCCGCGTAGCGCACCAGGAACGGGCGGTCCAGACCGAACACGGCGTTCAGCCGGTCGATGTCCTCCTGGGTCGCGACCTCGCCGAGGGCGACCGCGGCGGGATTCGAGCCGCTCGCCGCTCCCAGCGCGAAGGTCGCGAAGGTGGCGAGGACGAAGACGACCGCCGCGGTGGCGAGGGTCGACAGCACCGTGCGCACGACGGGCAGCACCCGGCGCACGGGGGGCGCATCCTCGATCTCGCGCGCGAGATGCGCCTCGACGGTCGTCGTCATCGGCGGATCAGCCCTCGACCTTGACGTCCTCCCAGCGCTGGACGTCGAGCCAGTGCTGGATGCCGGTCACGGCGGAGTCGTGGATGAGGATGCGCGGCCAGCTGAACAGGAAGGTGTTCGCCTGCAGCTCGACGCCGAGCCTCACGGCCTCCTGCACCTTGGCGGGATAGTCGGCCGCATCCGTCGGCGTCGCACGGGCGGCGTTGATCGCGTCGGTGAGCTCCTGCGGGGTCTGCTTGCCGAGGTTCATCAGCCCCTCCGGGCCGTACAGCACCTCGAGGCCCTGCAGCGGCGACTGGCGCCCGGAGTAGCTGTCCAGCACGAAGGGGAACGTGCGCTGCACGTAGTTCTGCGCGATCGCGGTCGCCGGCTGCACGTTCAGGGTGATCCGGATGCCGGCCTCCGCCCACTGCGCCTGCAGCACCTCGGCGAGCGCGGTGTCGGCCTCGCCGAGCGTGAGCGTGACGTCGATCCCGTCCGGGTATCCGGCCTCGGCGAGCAGCGCCTCGGCGGCATCCACGTCGTAGGGGTAGAGATCGTCCAGCTCGTCGTTGTGGGCGTAGTACCCCTCGGGGAACGGCTGCCAGTTGGGCGTCCCCTGCCCGAAGTAGGCGGCGTCGATGAGCGCCTGACGGTCGGTGGCGTGGCTGATCGCCTGCAGCACCCGCTGGTCGTCGAAGGGAGCCACCGTGCTGTTGACGTCGAGCGCGCGCACCGTGAGCGCGTTGATCGTCTCGACCTCGAGCGAAGCGGCATCGGCGGCCTGCACCTGAGAGGGCGGCACGATCGCGACGTCCCACTGGCCGGAGGTGACGCCGGCGACCACCGTGGCGTCGTCCGTGACGGGGACGATGGAGAAGTCGTCGATGAAGATGTGGTCCGCGTTCCAGTACTCGTCGTTCTTGACGAGATCTGCACGCCCGTTCGGGACGTACTCGGTCAGCTCGAAAGGTCCAGCCCCCTCGGGCTGGGTCGCGAGGGCGTCGACGTCGTCGAAGGCGGCGGGGTTGACGATGAAGCCGGTCTTGCCCGCGAACAGCGACGGCACCTGGTAGTCGGGCTGGTCCAGGTGCACGGTGACGGTGTGCTCATCCGGCGTGTCGACCCCGGTGATGATGTTCAGCTGGCCGGCGAGCGTGGAGTTCTCCTGGTCGCGGCCGCGCTCGAGGTTCTGCTTCACGGCGTCGGCCGTGACCGGGGCGCCGTCGCTGAAGGCGGCGTCCTCGCGCAGGTGGAAGGTGATCTGCGTGCCGTCCTCGTTGTACTCCCACGTCTCGGCGAGACCGGGGACGACCTCGGCGTCCGCGTCGAGCTGCGTCAGGCCGTCGTACACGAGCGCCAGCGCGTGCGTGTCCCACCCGGCGGTGGAGGTGACCGGATCCCAGCTGGTGGGCAGGCTCCAGCCCCAGGTGAGAGACGTCTCGGAATCGGCGGATCCCGCGGTCGGCTGCGACGAAGCGCAGCCGGTGACGGCCAGGGCTGCGGCGGCGAGGGCTGCTATCGGGAGCAGTCGGGGGCGTGAGGTCATGGAAGCGAAGGTAGGAGGTCGCGTGCGCGCGCGACAAACATGTCGAAGCGGGAGGACACAGACTGCAACAGTTCGACACATCGCGTCCGCAGGACGGAGCCCGGCGGGAATGATGGACGCATGACCACCTCTGCAGAGCCCCGCGCGATCTGGACCCCCGCCGCACGCGTACGCGGCACCCTCGCGGTCGTGACCGGCCGGGGCGAGCTCGCCCCGGTGTACGAGCGGTTCGGACGCCGCCTGAGCGCCGACGGGTACACCGTCGCGGTGTTCGAGGACGGCGCGGATGCCGCGGCGAGCTGGCTCGTCGGCGCCGAGGACGCCCCGAGGGTGCTCGTCGGCTCCGACTCGGGCGCCGCCGGCGTGCTGCGCGTGCTCGCGCAGGGGGCGGCGGTGGATGCCGCGATCGTGGCCGGCGTCCCCGTCGACGGCTCGGCGGGACAGCCGGCGGACGCCCAGCGCACGGCATGCCCGCTGCACCTCGGCGTGCTCGGCAGGGCCGAGGCGCGCACCGACGCGATCGTCGCCGAGGAGCTCCCCTCGGCGGAGTGGCTCGCGGCGATCTCCGTGCCCGTGTTCGCCGTGCACGGCGGTGCGGACGAGGTCTCGCCGTTCGATCGGGCAGCGGATGCCCTTTCCGCGATCGGCGGCCTGGAGCTGCTGGAGACCGTCGACGGCCTTCACGACGCGCTGAACGATCAGCAGCATCGCAGCGTCGCGGCGTCCCTCGTGCAGTGGCTGGAGCGCCTGCGCACCGGCGAGGTCCACGCCCCGATCGTGCGGACCGCGCGGCGCGCCGAAGCGGCGATCGGCTCATGACCGAGTTCTCCACCCGCCAGATCCAGGCGGGGTACATCCCCGGCACTCCGCAGAACAGCGCGGTGCCGCCGATCTACCAGACCGCGGCCTACGAGTTCGCCTCGCTGGCGGACGCCGCGGACATCTTCGCGCTGCGCAAGCCGGGAAACCTGTACAGCCGCAACGCCAGCCCGACGCAGCTCGTGCTCGAGGAGCGCGTGACCGCGCTCGAGGGCGGCGCCTCGGCGGTCGCCGTCGCCTCCGGGCAGGCGGCGGTCGCGGTGACGCTCCTGGCCCTCGTCGGCCGCGGCGGGCACATCGTCGCCGCGGACCAGCTCTACGGCGGCACCGTCGATCTGCTGCAGGACACCTTCGACGACTTCGGCATCGCCGTGACCTTCGTCGACCAGGACGACCCGGAGGCGTGGCGCGCGGCCGTGCGGCCCGAGACGCGCGCGGTGTTCGCCGAATCCGTCGCGAACCCGATCGCGCAGGTGCTCGACATCCGGCTGCTGGCGGACATCGCGCACGACGCGGGCGTCCCGCTCGTCATCGACAACACCGTCGGCACGCCCCACCTCGTACGTCCCGGAGAGCACGGGGCGGACTTCGTCGTGCACTCCGCGACCAAGTTCCTCTCCGGCCACGGCACCTCGCTCGGCGGTGTGGTCGTCGACCAGGGCACCTTCGACTTCGGCGCCGAACCTGGGCGCTGGCCGCAGTTCACCGGTCCTTATCCGCGCTTCGGCGAGCTCGTGCTGTGGGAGCGGTTCGGTCAGGGCTTCGCCTTCGGTGCGCTCGTGAAGTCCAAGTACGTGCACGACCTCGGGCCCTCGCTGTCGCCGTTCAACGCCTGGCAGATCCTGCAGGGCATCGAGACGCTCGATCTGCGCGTCTCCCGCCAGTCCGCGACGGCCCTGGCGGTCGCACAGTTCCTCGCGCAGCATCCGAAGGTCGCCGCCGTCCACCATCCCGGCCTCGAGGGCAACCGCTGGCACGCCCTCGCCGAGCGCTATCTGCCGCGCGGCGTGCCCTCGGTATTCTCCTTCGACCTCGCCGGCCCGGAGGACGCAGGCACCCAGGAGCGGGTCGCGCGCGTCATCGACGGCCTCGAGGTGATCCGCCTGGTGGCGAACATCGGCGACGCCCGCAGCCTCGTCGCCCACCCGGCCTCCATGACGCACTCGCACCTGACCGCCGCGCAACGTGCAGCCGCGGGGATCTCGCTGAACACCATCCGCCTCTCCGCCGGCCTCGAAGACCCCGCGGACATCATCGCCGACCTCGACCGCGCCCTCGCGCACGCCTGACGGGAGAATCATGGGCATCAACCTCGGATACTGGACCCCGGTCTACGGCGGCTTCCTGCGCAACGTCACCGACGAGGGCCGGATGGCGGCGACGTGGGAGTACATCCGCGAGGTGTCCGTGAAGGCCGATCGGCTCGGCTTCCACACGACGCTCGTGCCCGAGCTGTACCTCAACGACCGCAAGGGCACGGAGGCGCCGAGCCTGGAGGCGTGGTCGCTGTCCGCCGCCATCCTCGCCGTCACCGAGCAGCTGCGCGTCATGACGGCCGTGCGTCCGGGCTTCCACCTGCCGGCCGTCCTCGCGAAGACCGTCGGCACTCTCGACAGCGTCGCGCCGGGCCGCGTGGCCCTCAACGTCGTCGCGGCCTGGTGGGCCGAGGAGGCGCGCCAGTTCGGCGGGGCCTTCACCACGCACGACGAGCGCTACGTGCAGGCGAAGGAGTTCGTCGATGTGCTGAACGGTCTGTGGGCCGAGACGCCGTTCTCGTTCGCGGGGAAGCACTACGAGCTGGACGGCACGATCGTCGAGCCCAAGCCGAGCGCCCACCCCGTGATCTTCGCCGGCGGCGAGAGCGATGCGGGCCGCGAGGCGATCGCGGACTTCGCGGACGCCTACGTCATGCACGGCGGGACGCTCGACGAGGTCCGCAGCAACGTGGCCGACATGAACGCCCGCTCCGAGCGGCTGCACGGCCGACCGGTGGCGGAGTTCGGGATGCCCGCGTACGTCATCGTCCGCGACACCGAGGCCGAGGCGCAGAAGGAGCTCGAGCGGATCACGACGGTCGATGAGAACTCCCCCGGCTATGCCTCCTTCGAGCAGTTCCTGGCCAACTCGAACCTCTCGCTGGAGATCTCCAAGCGGGAGTACTCGGTGGGCACGCGCGGGCTCCGCCCGAACCTCGTCGGCACGCCGGAGCAGGTGGCCGAGCGGATCAACGCCTACGGCGAGGCGGGCATCACGCTGCTGCTGATCCAGTCGTCCCCGCTGGACGAGGAGCTCGAGCGGATCGCCGAGCAGGTGTTCCCCCTCGTGCCGCAGGAGAACCTGATCTCCGTACGCTGATCCCGAAACCCGCCCGGCGGGTCGCGGGGCGCATCGGCCCGCTACGCTGAGAGCATGACTGGTCTTCGCTGGGGAATCCTCGCCACCGGCGGCATCGCCGCCTCGTTCGCCTCCGATCTGCGCACCGCCGGGCTCGATCTCGTCGCGGTCGGCTCTCGCTCCCAGGAGTCGGCCGACGCCTTCGCAGAGCGGTTCGCGATCCCCCACGCGCACAGCTCGTACGAGGGCCTCGTCTCCGATCCGGAGGTCGACATCATCTACGTCTCGACCCCGCACCCCCTGCACCACGAAGGCGCCCGGCTGGCGCTCGAGCACGGCAAGCACGTCCTCGTCGAGAAGCCGTTCACGCTGAACCGCGCCGAGGCCGAGGACCTGCGCGCACTCGCCGCGGAGAAGGACCTCCTCGTCATGGAGGCCATGTGGACGAGGTATCTGCCGCACATGGTCCGCATCCGCGAGCTCATCGCCGAGGGAGCGCTCGGCGAGATCCGGGCCGTGACGGCCGATCACACCCAGCTGATCTCCTCCGACCCCGGGCACCGCCTGAACGCGCTCGAGCTCGGCGGCGGCGCGCTTCTCGATCTCGGCATCTATCCGATCTCCTTCATCTGGGACGTGCTCGGGGCGCCGGAGACGATCAAGGCCGTCGCCCGGCTCGGTGAGACCGGCGCCGATGCCGAGGTCGCCACCGTCATGACCCACGCCGGCGGCGCGGTGTCGACGAGCGTGTCGTCCTCGCGGGCGGCGGGGCCGGACACCGCGGCGGTCATCGGCACCGAGGCGCGCATCGAGATCGACCGGGTCTGGTACATGCCGACCTCCTTCCGCCTCGTCGGCCCCGACGGCACGGTGCGCGAGAGCTACGCCTCCGAGGTCGAGGGCCGTGGCATGCAGCACCAGGCGTTCGCCGCCGAGCGGTTCGTCGCGGAGAGGCTGCTGACCGGCGACGTCCTGACGATCGACGAGACGGTGGCGATCATGGGCACGCTGGACGAGATCCGCGCGCAGATCGGCGTGCGCTATCCCGGCGAGGAGCCCGCGAATGGCTGAGGCGCAGGACAGTCGCGTCGCCGTCTACCTGGACTTCGACAACATCGTCATCTCCTGGTACGACCGCGTGCACGGGCGCAACGCCTACGGCAAGGACCGACAGCGGATCACCGAGAACCCGAACGACCCGGAGGTCGCAGAGCGGCTCAAGAGCGCGATGATCGAGGTCGGGGCGATCATCGACTACGCGGCGTCCTTCGGCACGCTGGTCCTCACCCGGGCCTACGCCGACTGGTCCTCCCCTGTCAACGCCGAGTACCGTTCGCAGCTCGTCGCGCGAGCCGTCGACCTCGTCCAGCTCTTCCCCGCGGCCGCCTACGCCAAGAACGGCGCGGACATCCGTCTCGCCGTCGACGCCGTGGAGGACATGTTCCGTCTGCCCGACCTCACGCACGTGGTGATCGTCGCGGGCGACAGCGACTACGTCCCCCTCGCCCAGCGCTGCAAGCGCCTGGGCCGGTACGTGATCGGGGTCGGCGTGTCCGGCTCGACCGCGAAGTCGCTGGCGGCCGCCTGCGACGAGTTCGAGTCGTACGACTCGCTGCCCGGCGTGGTCCGGCCCGCGCCCAAGGCGCAGCCGGTCGCCGCCGCGCCGGAGCCCGTGGCGGAGACGGCGATCGCCGGTTCGCCGGCGAAGACGAAGGCCGCTCCGAAGACGCGTGCCCGCAAGCCGGTCAAGGCGGCGGAGCCCGAGACGCCGACCGTCGACGAGCAGACGGAGGCGACGAAGCTCCTCGAGCGAGCCCTGCGCCTCGGCCACGACAAGGCGGATGCCGATGAATGGCTGCACAGCTCCGCGGTGAAGACGCACATGCGCCGGATGGACCCCTCGTTCAGCGAGAAGGCGCTCGGCTATCGATCGTTCTCCGACTTCCTCAAGTCCCGTGAGGAGATCACCGAGCTCGAGGAGACGGGCCACGAGCGTCTCGTACGTCTCCGCGAGCGCTGAATACTTCCGCACGGAGGTTTTCTTCCGGTAGGCTTCCGGCATGACGGAAGAGGGCCGGACCGAGCGTCCGCGCGGCGTCTACGCCAAGGGGATCGCACGTCGGCAGGAGATCCTCGACCGCGCGATCGAGGTGTTCGCGGCCCGGGGCTCCGATCGGACGAGCCTCCGGGCGATCGCGAAGGAGGTCGGAGTCACGCACGCCGCGCTCACCCACTACTTCGGCTCGCTGGAAGAGCTCCTCATCGCCGTCTATCAGGAGAGCAACGCACCGGGGCATCGACATGAGGACGTCAGGGACGATGCCACGCCCGTGGAGCGGATGATCGCCTCCGCGCGCACGAACCGCACGGTGCCGGGACTCGTCCAGCTGTACTCGACGCTCGTGGCATCCGCTCTCGAGGAGGGGCACCCCGCGGCACGCGAGTTCGCGACCGCGCGCTTCGCGCGACTCCGCAGGGACATGGCTGCTGCCGTCGCGCAGCAGCAGGAGGACGGCCGGATCCGGTCGGACGCGGATCCCGTCGCCGTCGCCGCCCTCGTCGTCGCCGCGTCCGACGGCCTGCAGACACAGTGGCTGCTGGACGAGTCCGCCCCGCAGCACGACGCCCTCGAGCTCCTCGAGCAGCTGCTGCGCCCGAGCGCCGGCTGACCGCGCGCTACGCTCGAGCCATGAGGCCTCCCTCCCGATCCCCGTACGCCGGAGCGATCGGCGAGCGGATGCCTCAGCTGCATCCGGTCCTGCAGCAGTACTTCTCGGCCATCGACGACGCGCATGTCGGCGTGGGCGAAGGCGTGTTCGACAGAGTCGGCACGCCGCGCCGGTGGCTGCACCCGTTCCTGCGTCCGCTGCAGCGGCGGGGCGTGCTCGTGGCATCCTGGCATCGGGACGTGCCCTTCCGCATCGAGAACCGCACCGTGGCGGGGCGCGCGGTGGCGGAACGGGTGCTCCAGCTGCCGGGCGGGCCCTGGACGATGCGCGACGCGGTGGCCGCGACACCGCTCGGACGCGTGGTCGACGAGCTCGGCGAGCCTGTGCTGCTCGCGGCGAGCTTCGACGTGGACGTGCGGGACGGAGCGCTGCACCTGACGAGCAGGGCGGTGGGGATGCGGATCTGCCGGCTGCGGGTGCGCGCTCCCGACGTCCTCGCCCCCGTCGTGCGACTGACGGAGCGATACGACGACGAGCGGGATCGCCAGCGCGTCGACCTCGTCATCGACATGCCCCTGCTCGGACGCGTGTACGAGTACGGCGGATGGTTCGACTATCGCATCGAGGAGGAGTCATGAGCACAGGCCGGGTCGTCATCGGCGGTTCATCCGGCTTCATGGGCCGTCATCTGACGAGGCGCTATCGGGACGCCGGCCGCGAGGTCGTCACGATCTCCCGCTCCGGCGCCGAGCTCTCCTGGGACGACCACGACGGCATCTCGGCCGCAGTCGACGGCGCGGCGCTCGTGATCGGCCTGGCCGGCAAGAGCGTCAACTGCCGGTACACGTCGCAGAACCGGGCGGAGATCTTCTCCTCGCGCCTGGAGACGACGGCGGCGCTCAGCCGCGCGATCGCCACGGCGGCCCGCCCGCCGGCCCTCTGGGTGAACTCGTCCACCGCCACGATCTACCGGCACGCCGAGGACCGGCCGATGACGGAGAGCGGCGGAGAGATCGGGACCGGCTTCTCGGTCGAGGTGGCGAAGGCGTGGGAGGCGGCGCTGTTCGCCGACGATCTGCCGTCGACGAGGCGGGTCGCCCTCCGTTCCGCGATCGTGCTCGGCCACGGCGGCGTGCTGGGTCCGCTGAAGACCCTCGCACGCCTCGGGCTCGGCGGAGCGCAGCACGACGGATGGTGGCCGGTCACCCGCGGTCGTGTCAGAGCCGGGACGGCTCACCGCCGCGGCAGCGGACACGGCCGCCAGCGGTTCAGCTGGGTGCACGTGGACGACATCGCGGGGATCATCGACTTCCTCGAGAGCCGTCCGGAGATCGGAGGGGTCGTCAACGCCTCGTCGCCGCACCCGACCGACAACGCGGGATTCATGACCGCGGTGCGTCGCGTGCTCGGGGTCTCGTTCGGCCCGCCGATGCCGCGATGGATGCTGGAGCTCGGCGCCATCGGCATCCGCACCGAGACCGAGCTGGTGCTCAAGAGCCGCTGGGTGCTTCCGGAGCGGCTCACAGCCGCCGGCTACGCGTTCCACCACCCGACGCTGGAGACGGCGCTGCGGGAGGCGTTCGATCGTCCCGCCGGCCGCGAGAGCTGAGCCTCAGTCCTCGCTGCCCTGCTGCTTGCGCTTCTCGATCTCGGCGCGCAGCCGCCATTCCTCGATCTCGCGGTCGAGATCGGCGATCTGCTGCTCGGTCGTGCGGGTGTCGACGGGAGGGGCGGGCTGCACGCGATCGCGCGGCGCGGGATGGGCGGCCCTGTTCGGGCGCGGCACCCGAGGCATCGAGATCCCGGCGTCGCCGTACTCCCGGCCGAGCACGAACCACAGGATGCTGCCGATCAGCGGGAGCAGGATGACGAGGATGATCCAGGCCATCTTGGGCAGGAAGCGGACCTGCGAGCTGTCGCGCGTGATGATGTCGATCAGAGCGCCGATCATCAGCGCGATGACGAGGAGCGAGAAGACGAACGGCATGCAATCAGGGTAGACGACGGCGGCGAGCGGCGCGATTCACCGCAGCGGGCGTCCGCTGGTTGAATGACCGTATGGCGTTCACCAGCACTCCCGCTCCCGTCGTCCTCTCCGGCCGCCTGGTCGAACTGCGCCCCCTGGAGGCCTCGCACCACGACGGCCTGCTCGACGCGCTGCAGGAGGGCGAGCTGTGGAAGCGGGCGTGGTACACCTCCGTGCCGTCGCCGGACGGCCTCGCGGCCGAGATCGAGCGCAGGATCGATCTCCTCGCGAAGGGGGAGATGATCCCCTTCACGGCCTTCGACGCCTCCGGCCGCGTGCTCGGACTGACCTCGTACTACGACCTGGTCTCCGACGTCCCGCGGCTGCATATCGGATTCACCTGGAACCGCCCATCCGCGCACGGCACGGGCACGAACGCGGAATCGAAGCTGCTCCTGCTGCAGCACGCCTTCGAGACGCTCGGGGTCTTCCGCGTCGGACTCACGACGCAGTGGGTGAACTTCCAGTCCCGTGCGGCGATCGAGCGGCTGGGCGCCAAGCAGGACGGCGTCATGAGGGCGATGAGCCGCTATCGCAACGGCGCGCTGCGCGACAGCGTCGAGTTCTCGATCATCGAGCCGGAGTGGCCGGCCGTGCGCGCGAACCTCGAGGCGCGTCTCTCCCGACGCGCCTGAGCGTCGTCCGTGCGCGCCTGAACGTCGTCAGTTGGTGGACGGGCCGCCGTCCCAGTTCTTCGAGCGGCGGGTGGCGCCGGAGCGGCCCTCGCGCATCATGAAGGCGAGCGAGAGGCAGATCAGCAGCAGGCCGCCGCAGAACGCGAGCGCCTGGAAGGCCGCGAGCCCCTGCGCGATGCCCATCAGCACGATCCCCCCGAGGAAGAGGATGAGGAAGAGGATGAAGCTGAGGATCATCGGGGGCTCCTGAAGTCGGGAAATTCTCGCTTCCCCCAGGATACCCGCCGCCCGTGCTCTCCTCCTTCGCGGCCCGGGGCAGCACGACGTAACGGAGTCGATCCGAAGCGGATGCAGCGCGGTAGCGTGGAGGCATGACCGCTCCCGTCGATCCCACCGCCACTGCCGCCTGGTCCGAGCTCACCGCTCTGCGGGAGGCGATCGTCCCCGACCTCCGCGGTTGGTTCGCCGCGGACTCGGCGCGCGCGGAGCGGCTGTCTCTTCCGCTCGCCGATCTGCACGTCGATCTGTCCAAGAACCTCGTGACCGACGATGTGCTCGCGGCCCTGATCCGCCTCGCCGAGCAGACCGGGGTCGCCGAGCGCTATCGGACGATGCTCGCCGGCGCCCATCTCAACACGAGCGAGGACCGCGCGGTGCTGCACACGGCGCTGCGGCGTCCGGCCGGCTCCTCCCCCGCGCTCGTGGTCGACGGACAGGACGTGGACGCCGATGTGCAGGGCGTCCTCGACGCGCTGTCCGCCTTCGCCCGGCGCGTGCGCTCCGGCGAGTGGCTCGGCGTCACGGGCAGGAAGGTCACGCACGTCGTGAACATCGGCATCGGCGGTTCCGACCTCGGACCGGTCATGGTCTACGAGGCTCTGAAGCCCTACGCGGACGCCGGCATCCAGGCCCGCTTCGTCTCGAACATCGATCCCACCGACCTCGCGCAGAAGACCGCGGATCTCGACCCCGAGACGACCCTGTTCGTCGTCGCCTCGAAGACCTTCACGACCCTGGAGACCCTCACCAACGCCCGCCTCGCCCGCGACTGGCTCTGGGCGGGCCTCGGGGCGGCGAGCGCGATCGGCGACGACGACGCCTCGCGCACGGATGCCGTCGCGCACCACTTCGTCGCCGTCTCCACCGCGCTCGACAGGGTCGCGGCCTTCGGCATCGACCCGGCGAACGCCTTCGGCTTCTGGGACTGGGTCGGCGGCCGCTACTCGGTCGACTCCGCGATCGGGCTGTCGCTGGCCGTCGCTCTCGGCCCGGAGAGGTTCCGCGAGCTGCTCGCCGGCTTCCACGCCGTCGACGAGCACGTGCGCACCACGGAGCTGTCTCGAAACGTGCCGGTCCTGATGGGCCTGCTGAACGTCTGGTACGTCAACTTCTTCGGCGCGCAGTCGCATGCCGTGCTGCCCTACGCCCAGCAGCTGAACCGCTTCCCCGCGTACCTGCAGCAGCTGACGATGGAGTCCAACGGCAAGTCCGTGCGCTGGGACGGCGCTCCCGTCACGACGGAGACCGGCGAGGTCTTCTGGGGCGAGCCGGGCACCAATGGACAGCACGCTTTCTATCAGCTCATCCACCAGGGGACGCGGCTGATCCCGGCGGACTTCATCGCCTTCGTGAACCCTGCCTATCCGCTCAGCGACGACGGCCAGGACGTGCACGCCCTCTTCCTGGCGAACTTCCTCGCGCAGACCAAGGCCCTCGCGTTCGGGAAGACCGCCTCCGAGGTCGAGGCGGAGGGGACGACGGGCGCGCTCGTCGCCGCGAGGACTTTCGCCGGGAACCGACCGACCACGTCGATCTTCGCCCCCGCGCTGACCCCGCAGGTGCTCGGGCAGCTCATCGCGCTGTACGAGCACATCACGTTCACGCAGGGCACGATCTGGGGCATCAACTCCTTCGACCAGTGGGGCGTCGAGCTCGGCAAGCAGCTCGCGCTGCAGATCGCTCCCGCGATCGAGGGCGATGCGGACGCCGTCGCGGCGCAGGATGCGTCGACCCGATCGCTGCTCGCCTACTACACCGCGCACCGCAAGGCCTGATCGCGCGGCCGCGACCCCGGGGCGCGCATCGACCCGTAGCGCACTCGGGCGCTGCGCGGAACCCCCTGGGGCCGGAGCGCGCAGGCTCCTAGCGTGCCGTCATGGATACTCCGCTGACAGCACTCCTGATCAACTGCACCCTCAAGCCCTCGCCGGCGTCGTCGAGCACGCATGTGCTCGGCGAGCAGATCCTCGAGGCCCTCGCCGAGCACGGCGTGACGGCGGACCGCATCCGCGCCGTCGACCATCGCATCCTCCCCGGAGTCGAGGCGGACATGGGCGAGGGCGACGAATGGCCCGAGCTGCGCGCCCGCGTCCTCGCCGCGGACATCCTCGTGTTCGCGACGCCGACCTGGCTGGGGCAGCACTCCAGCGTCGCGCAGCGCGTGCTCGAGCGTCTGGACGCCGAGCTCGGCGAGACCGACGAGGACGGCCGCCCGATCCTCTTCGACAAGGTCGCCGTGGCCGCCGCCGTCGGCAACGAGGACGGCGCCCACCACATCGCGGCGATCCTGTTCCAGGCCCTGAACGACGTCGGCTTCACCGTGCCCGCGCAGGGATCGGTCTACTGGAACGGCGAGGCGATGCAGTCGACCGACTACAAGGATCTCGACGCCACGCCGGAGAAGGTCGCACAGGCGGTGAAGACCGCGGCCAGCAATGCGGCCCATCTGGCCGGCGCGCTGCGGGGCCGCGGATACCCAGACTCCTGAGTCACCCCATGTCGTACGCGGCCACGAGAGGACTCCGCCGGACGATGCGATCGGCGCGAGGATCGCGTGCGAGCAGCAGCGCGCCATCGCTGGAGCTGCCGTCCGGAACGATGAGCCGAGCCCCAGGATGCGCTGCAAGGATCGCGCGTCGCAGCGGAGCTATGAGCAGGTCGCCGGCATCGAACAGTCTCCCCGACCAGGAGAAGAGCGGATCGACGCCCTCCGCTGCAGCGAGCGCGGCGGAGGCGAGGTGCGCGGCCGCGTCATTCCAGATGCGGAGCGCGACAGCATCGCCTTCGCGCGCGACGTCGGCGACGTGAGGTGCGAACCCGCCGAAGACGTAGGCGGGAGTCGGGCTCCCGTAGACGGCATCGACGAGCTCGGCCGGATCCCCGATCCTCTCCCGCATCCGCAGCAGAAGGGCCGTAGATCCGCGGGCTCGCCCATCCGCGGCGCGCAATGCCGCTACGAGTCCTCTGCGGCCGATCCAGGCTCCGCTGCCCTCGTCACCGAGGAGCAGCCCCCAGCCATCGCTGCGATTCCACACGCGGTCCAGATCGGTCCCCAGGGCGATCGCTCCGGTGCCCGCCGCGATCACGATGCCGGGGGCGTATGCCAAGGCTCCGATATGCGCGGTGACGGCATCGTTGGCGAGGATCACCTGTCGCGCGCCCAGCCGCATGCCCACTGTCGCAGCCAGGCGCTCGGGATCATCCAGGAGATCGGGCAGACCGGATGTCCCGATGCAGACGACGGCGACGCCTCCGGCCGGCTCTTCGATGCCATGGATGCAACGAACGATGGAGTCTGCGAGAGCATCGACAGCGATCCGCCCCTGCTCACGCGGGAGGGCGACCACCAGCCGGGACGATCGCGTTCCATCCGCGTCGGACATCTGCGCGCGGATCCCGCTGCCCCCCACGTCCACTCCGATGGCGATCATCCGCGCATCCTCCGGATCGCGTCGAGCGCGCCTCTCACCGTCCCGGCTCTCCGCAGAGCGTCACCGGCGGCGATGTCGTCCACTCCGGAGAGCATCGCGACGAGGGTGCGGGGAATGTCGTTCCCGCCCACGGCGAGCGCCGTCCTGCACTGCTCCTCATCTGCCCCCGTCGCCTCTGCGAGGATCGCCACCGCACGCTCGCGCAGCTTGTCATTCGTGACGGACATCCCGATCATCAGGTTCGAGTACGTCCGCCCGAGTCCTACCATCACGACAGTGGAGAGCGCATTGAGCACGACCTTGGTCGCGGTGCCGGCCTTGAGCCGCGTCGAGCCGGTGATCGCCTCCGCGCCGGTGTCCAACGCGATCACGTCGTCGGCGTGGACCGCGAGGCCGCTGGAGGGATTGCAGGTGATCAGCACGGTGTACGCGCCGGATTCACGGGCCTTTCGGAGCGCTCCTTCGACATACGGGGTCGTGCCGGAGGCGGTGACGCCGATCGCCACATCCCCCGCGGTGAGCGCCGCGGCATCGGTCCGCCCGAGCTCGTACCCGTCTTCGAGATCGATCGTCGAGTCGATCAGGGCGGCGACCCCGCCGGGGAAATGCGCGACGGCTTCACCGGGAGGCGTCCCATAGGTGGGTGTGAGTTCCGTGGCGTCCAGCACGGCGAGACGCCCGGAGGCACCTGCGCCGAAGTAATGCAGCCTTCCTCTCTCGGCGATCCGGCTCCTCGTTCTCTCGGCGACACGAGCGATGTCGGATGCCGCCCCGAGCGCGATGCGAACGGCATGCGCATCCTCGCTGAGGATCTGGGCCACGGCGTCCTCGGCCGGAACGAGGTCTATCTCAACGGTCTCGGGGTTGCGCTGCTCGGTGGGCCTGACCGTGGTCATATGCGGGTTCCTGTCGCTGGAGGGACGGACAGCGTGTGCACGATGCCGTCGAGGAAGATCGGAGCGAAGCGTTCCAACGCGCGTCGTGACCGCGCACCGAGCTCCGACGGCGGAGCCGGCATCTCGGGCACGCCGCGCGCGATCATCTGAGCGGACAGGCGATCCAGCTCCGCATCGAGAGCGACGACGCCTTCAACCGGGAACCCCCGGGACGCGTGCCGGAGCCAGGCCTCCCACCTTGGCCGGTAGTACCCGCCGACCAGGCCGTGCCAGATGCGCCCGGCATAGTCGTCGAGCGCCGTCGCCGGCTGCTCGTTCCACGTCGTCAGCAGCTGCCGGGCTGACCCGACGAATGCCGCGCGCTGAGGGCTGCTCTGAGCGGCATCCGCCGCCGCGGCCTCCCAGGACGAGAACCGGTACTCCGGATGACAGGCCAGCAGGCGATCGAGCTCGCCGAACAGAGCGAGCAGCTCGGCAGCGGAGACGGCATCCGTGCCCCGAGCATCGATCACGCGTACGCACAGGATGTCCGCGACACGCGACAGCACGGCGATCGCGGTGTCGAGCAGATCTCGTCCAAGCGGGCCGGCGGCAAGAGATGCATCGTCCTCTGCCAGCTCTGTGAACGTCCGCCACGCGCCCAGGAGGCGCTCCGGGTCGTACTGCACGAGATCCCGGATGTCTCCGGCGAGCATCTCACGCTCCGCCGGACCCCATGTGGACGGGCGCCTGGTGAGGACCCCTCGGAAATCATCAGGATGCAGGCGCAGGTCACGCGTGGAATACACGGTATCGCTGAGAGCGGCCCAGGCCGTCGCCGCCGGGGTCGGACCGCCATAGCGCTCGTCGGCGAAGCGCCGCACCCATTCGTCGATGTCCTCGATCTCATACCAGGCGAGGTCGGAGACGAGGGCGAAGAAGAGATGATTGTTGCGAGTGGCCTCCATCGTCAGACCGAGGCCCGCCGGCGGGAAGGACGCCTGGCGTGCTGCGCCGAATGCTTCGACAGCACCGGCGAGATCCGCCATCGGATCGTTCCTGCCGCCGAAGTTGAGCAATCCGCACCAGTACCACTCCGCGCCGAAGAAGCCATCGAACCGGCTCCACTGCGGAGCGACCTCCGCCCAGAGGTCGAGCATGATGACCCTGCGCGCGTCCACACCCGCGAGGAAGCTCTCCACCCGGTCCGCGGTCCAGTACTCCGGCATGTCCGCGAAAGGCCAGGACTGCAGTACCCACCGCGCCCGCGGATCGGCGTCGGTGAGCCCAGCGAGGATGGCGGAGGCCACTCGCCCGGGAAACCCGGGGTCGCTCTCCACCGGAAGCATCTCGATGAAAGGGTCGCTGGCGTAGAGATGATCTGTGCCGAATCGCGCGATCTGGTTCCTGGTCAGCGTCGCCCCCACCGTGACGAAGAGCGGATGCTCGGGCGCGATCACCCAGGTCGTGTGCCCCTGCCATGATCGCGGGGTCACGTCGTCCGGTGCGAGTTCGATCGGGATCTGCCCGGAGAAGGCCGGCAGTACGGGAGTCATGCCGAGAGCACGCTCCCTGTCGATGATGCGCTTCCCCAGCTCGACCCGCTCGGTGAGCCAGCGGTCGTCGACGGAGGGCATCTCGCTCTCCAGACATCCCATGAAGGCCCATGCGACATAAGCAGGAGATCCCAGGAACTCACGTGCGCGTTCCGGAGAGAGGCCGAACTCGCACAGAGTGTCGTGCACGACCGCCTCGTGGCCGACGATCGCCAGTGGCATCGTCACACCGTGCAAGGCCATCCAGTCGATCTCCCGTTCCCATTCCTCCCATGTCCAGAACGGCATGGTGTAGCCGAAGGTGCAGTAGTTCAGGTAGTACTGCTCCCGGACGCGGGCCGTGACCTCGAGCGCCGGCGAATCAGGAAGGCTCGACAGCGGCAGAGGGAGGACGGTGTCCCAGTGAACAGCGCGTCCGCAGACTGCTCGCAAGTAGTGATGCAAGGCCACGGCTGCAGTGACGCCGTCCGTCGCGGTCACCGTCACCGTGCCGCCTTCCGCCTGGACTGCAGCGTTGCGTGACGACGATTCTGGCCACGCCCTCCAGACGAACTCGCCTGCCGTTCCGGTCACGCGGCGCGCGAGCCCGGTCAGAGCCGCCGCCCAGGGCGCCTCCACGGCGCCGATCGATGCGCTCATCATTACTCCTCACTTCGTGTCAGAGAAACCTACCATTTACTTTCGTACTGTCCATAACTATATTGGACCCGTGGCCGCCATCCGGAGGAAAGAGACATCGTGAACAGTCACATCGCTGCAGACACCCAGATCATGCGAGGGATCAACACCGCCGCTGTGCTCACCACCCTGCGCACCGAAGACACGCTCAGCGTGACCGAGCTCTCGCAGAACACCGGCCTGTCCCGCCAGGCCGTGTCCCGCGCTCTCGCTTCTCTCGAATCGATCGGACTCGCCGAGTTCACCGCCCCTGACCCGCAGACCACCAGGTCCGGACGACCGGCACAGCTCGTGCGCTTCCGTGCCACCGCCGGCCATGTGCTCGGCATCTCGATCAGCAGCCGCGAGCTGCGAACGACGATCGCCGACCTCCGCGGGAGCACCGTCGCGCACCGCGTGACCCCCTTGGCGGACGCACCCGTCATCGATGCGCTTCGCACCTCCATCACCGATCTCCTGAGCAGTGCCTCACTGCGCAGCGAGGACATCTGGAGCGCGGCGGTCGGCACGCCGGGCATCGTCGATCCGCAGACCGGTCTGGTGAAGCTCGTCCCCAGCATGGAATCCCTCCACGGCGACGTCCTGCTGATGACCCTCCGCGATCTGCTCGATTGCCCCGTCTATGTGGACAACGACGTCAAGCTCGCCACAGAGGGCGAACAATGGCGCGCGCCGCGGCCGCTCTCATCTCTCGTGCTCATCGAATGGGGTGAGCGTCTCGGCGCCGGCATCGTGATCAACGGAATCCTGCACCGCGGCGCATCGAACGACGCCGGCGACATCGGCTTCCTCGACGTCGCGGCGGCGGAGCCGTCCACGACCGTCAGGTCAGGCTTGGGGGCGTTCGAGAATCGGGTCGGCAGCGCGGAGATCGTCGCGCTCACCGTCGCGAACGCACGACAGCAGAACGACCAGACTCTGGCGCATGCCCTTGAGCAGGCGGAGGATGCCGAATCGCTGGAACGCGTGATCGAAGCCGTACGCGCCGGACACCCGGCGGCACTCGCCGCCGTCGCCGAAGGAGCCAGGCGACTCTCGGTGGGCATCGCCGCAGTTCGCGCCTTGCTCGACCCCGAGCTCATCGTCATCGGAGGCTCGATGGCGCGATGCGGCGATGCTCTTCTGACCGCGCTCTCCGACGCGCTCGCCGCCCAGGTGCTGAACCAGCCGCAACTCGCTCTCTCGACGCTGGGCGACGACGCCGTCGTGGCCGGCGCGATCCACCACTGCCTCGCCGAGGTCGAGACGTCCCGCTTCACCGCCGGCGTCTTGGCGGAGACCCTGCCTGTTCCGCAATAAGCATCAACCGAAGGAGTAGATATGCGATACACCAGACACAGCAGAACGATCGTCGGGCTCACCGCGGGCGCCGCCGCGCTCCTCGTCCTCTCCGCCTGCACCTCCGTGGACGCAGGAACCACGGAGACCACGATCGAGGCGTCCACGGAGCTGACCACGGAGGACATCACCCTCACGCTGGCATACACCGATGACCCGCCGACGCCGGCGCTCGTCGAGGCCTTCGAAGCACTGCATCCGAACATCACCATCGACGCGCAGCAGACGCCGTTCAGCGACTACGTGAAGTCGATCAAGCTGGTCATGGCCTCGGACACCCCGCCCGACATCGCGCAGTACAACCCCGGAGCCATGCGATCGCTCATCCCCGGCGGGCTGGTCCTGGACCTGGCACCCTGGGCAGAGGAATACGGATGGGACGAGGCTTTCCCTGAAGCGAGCCTCGAGGTGCTGTCGTCGGATTCCGAGGCGCAGACGTACGGCACGGGAGGCCTCTATGCCGTGCCCGGTGCGTTGTCCGTACTCGGGCTGTTCTACAACACCGACATGCTCGAAGCCGCCGGGGTCGCTCTCCCGCTCACCACCTTGGACGACCTCGACGCCGCGCTGGCCGCTGTGGCCGCCACCGGGGAGAAGCCCATCAGCGTCGCAGCCCTCGAGGCCGGCGGCCTGCACCTGTGGAACGCCATCCTCAACGGCTACGGCGACACCCAGGCATACCGGGACTGGGTGTATGGAGTCCCGGGCTCGACGATCGAGACCCAGGCCGCCCGCGAGGCGACCGACCTCCTGGTCGAATGGATCGACGCCGGATACATCACCGAGTCCGCGAATGCGGTGAGCTTCGGAGACGGTATGGCCGAGTTCGCCGCAGGCGAGGCCGCGTTCAACGTCAACGGCAACTGGGCCGCAGCCTCCTACGATGAAGAGCTCGGCGAGAACGCCGGGTTCATGCTGATGCCGGGCGCGACCGACGCCTCCCCCGTCGTGGCCTCCGGAGCGAGCGTCGCGTACTCCATCTCCTCAGGTTCGGAACACCCCAACGAGGCCGCGGCCTTCCTCGACTACCTCGCCTCCCCGGAAGCGGCCACGGTCCAGTTCGACAGCGGATTCATGCCGGTGAGCACCTCCGCGGGCGTCGAGGCCGATGGCGTCCGTGGCGAGATCGCGAACGGATTCAGCGAGGTCGTCGCCGCCAACGGCATCGTTCCCTTCCCCGACTTCGCCGCGCCCGCCATGATCGACACCATCATCACCGGCCTGCAGGGCCTCATCAGCAAGAAGAGCACGACCGACGAGTACCTCGCCGCGCTGCAGCAGACGTGGACGGAGTACCATGGCTGAGCTTTCGGCCACTGCGGCGCCCTCGGCGGAGGCGCTGGCCTCCGCCGAGGGCGCCGCCCCTCACGACCGGGTTTCCGCTCGTTCCCGCGGCCGCCATCGTCTCGCACGGTATCGAGGCCTGATCTATGTCGCCCCGGCAGCGATCGTGTACGGGCTCTTCGCGATCTGGCCGACACTGAGCACCCTGCGCATGTCGTTCTTCACCTGGGACGGCGTCCTGCCCGAGACATGGGCCGGGCTGGACAACTACGTCCGCATCTTCACCAAGCCCGAGTTGCTGTCCTCGATCGGCCACAGCCTCGTGCTGATCGCGTTCTTCTCCATCGCCCCCGTGTGCGTCGGGCTTCTGATGACCGGACTGCTCATCGGCAAGGTGCGCCGCGGAATGCCCTTCTTCCGGACGGTGTTCTTCCTCCCGCAGGTACTGCCGCTGGTCGCCGTCGGCATCACCTGGCGATGGCTCTACAGCGAAGACGGCATGGTCAACCAGGCTCTCACATCCGTCGGACTGGGCGATCTCACCCGAGCCTGGCTCGGGGACTACGACCTGGCGCTCGTCGCCCTCGGCCTGATCGGGACGTGGACGATGAGCGGCCTGTGCATGATGCTGTTCCTCAGCGGAGCGCAGAAGATCGACCCCGCCTACTACGAGGCGGCGACGCTGGATGGCGCCGGAGCCGTGCGCCAGTTCACGGCGGTGACCCTCCCCGGACTCCGCAACGAGGTCACGATCGCCACCGTCATCACGACGATCGCAGCGCTCGCCAGCTTCGACCTCGTCTTCGTCACCACCAATGGAGGACCCGCGGGGCAGACGAACGTACCCGGTCTCCTCGTCTTCCGCCTCGCGTTCAACGAGGGCAACTTCGGCGGGGCCGCCGCCCTGGCGATCGCGCTCTCCGTCATCGTCATCGCCGCCGTGAGCCTGATCCGGTTCGTGGCGAAGGAGAGAGCATGAAAGCCCCCAGCGTCGGCACCGGAATCCGATACATCCTTCTGATCGCCGTCACCGCGACGGTACTCATCCCTCTGCTGGGAATCGTCCTGGCCTCACTGCATCCGGCCGGATCGACCGTGGGAGGCCTCTCGATCCCCGAGATGCTCTCCTGGGAGACGTACGCCATCGCCTGGGAGCAGGCCGGCTTCTCCCAGCTCATCGGCAACAGCCTGATCATCGCGCTGTGCGTCGTCCCCCTCGCAGCGACGCTCGCCACGCTCGCGGCGTTCGGCCTCACGATTCTGCGTGTGCCAGGGCATCGCTTCCTCTCGCCGGCCTTCGTCTTCGGGCTGACGCTCCCGGTGGAGCTCGTCGTGATCGCCCTCTACTTCAACCTGCAGGATCTGGGCCTGGCCAACTCCTATCTGGGGGTCATCCTGGCCGAGACGGCTCTGTTCATGCCGTTCGGCGTGTTCTGGATGCAGGCGCACTTCAGCACCGTGCCCTACGAACTCGTCGAGGCCAGTCGCATCGACGGAGCACCCGATCGAACGGTCCTCCTGCGTGTGCTGCTGCCGATCTCGTGGCCGGCCATCACCACGCTCGCCGTCCTCTACTTCATGTGGTCCTGGAACCAGTTCCTGCTCGTGCTCGTGCTCATCCAGGATCCTGACAAGCGCACCGCGCCCGCCGGGCTGGGCTATTTCGTCAGCCAGTATGCGACGGACATCCCGCTTCTCTCCGCTGCGAGCGTCATCGTCGTCGCGCCGATTGTCGTGGTGTACCTGGTCTTCCAGCGGAACTTCGTGTCCGGGCTGACCCAAGGCGCGGTGAAATGACCGGCTCGCAGCACCCGCAGGAAAGATACGCGTGACGAAGGTCTCCGGACATGGATGCCCGGCCTGCGAAGCGATCGCCGTGGCGACGGGAGCGCGTACCGGGGGCGCGCGAAACGGCAATCCGGCCGAGTAGCGGTCAGCCGGTCGTCGACGAGGCTCGCAGGTCGAGGACCTCGTCGATGACCAGTTCACCGGTCGCGTTGAGCGCTCTCATCAGCTCCTCGATGCGGTGCTTCTCGATGGGCGGCTGGTCGTGCTCGGAGAACAGGAACTGCAGGGGGATCGCGGGGTGGATCCATACGGTGATCCGCCGGTCGTCCCCTCCCGTCCCAGGATGCCACGTCATCATGAAGCTCTCCTGCCTGCGCAGCTTCGTCGCGATGACGACCTTGAGGTGGGCGAGCGTCACGTCCTCGATCGGGATCGGATCGGACGTCCCGTCGTATCTGAGTCTTCCCATACTGCACCGTACCTCGGATTCCTCGTGCCGTCCGCGCGCGCCATCGCAGCGCTCCGGCCGGTCTCCGACTCGTCACGACATGCGCACATCATTTCTGTCGTATACGCTTCATGCTAAGGCGAGGCTAACCTGACCTCGTCACGCCGAATCGCAGAAAGCAGAAGATGTTCGCAGCCAGCCCGCACGGGTCGCGTCCTCGCACAACCCGCCTCATCGCCCTGTTCGCCCTCGCGATCACCGCCCTCGGACTGGCAGGGTGCGGCTCGGGATCCGCCGCAGACCCGGAGGCCTCCCCCGCGGTGGCGTCGGATCGGAGGGAGATCGTCCATGAGCTGGGCGAGACGGAGATCACCGGAGAGCCCGCCCGCGTCGTGGCGCTGGAGTTCTCGTTCGTGCAGGCGCTGGACTCGCTCGGCCTGGAGCCGGTGGGCATCGCCGATGACGACGACCCCGCACGCATCGAGCAGATGCTCGACAAGCAGATCGAATACACATCGGTCGGCACACGGCTCGAGCCGAACCTCGAGCTCGTGAGCAGCCTGCATCCCGACCTCATCATCGCCGATTCGACGCGTCATGCGGCGATCTTCGAGCAGCTGCAGCAGATCGCCCCGACCATCGTGCTCAACAGCTGGGAAGGCAGCTATCAGGACATCAAGGACTCCGTCGTCACCATCGCCGACGCGCTGGGAGACGAGGCGGAGGGCGAACAGGTCGTCGCCGACCACGAGGCCAGGATGGCGGAGTTCGCCGCGCAGATCCCGGCAGGTGAGGACCGACGCTTCCTTCTGGCCGTCGCGACGCCCGACGCGATGAGCCTGCACACCTCGTCCGCGTTCACCGGGTCGGTGTTCGAGGCGCTGGGGCTCGCCCCTGCAATCGACTCCGACGAAGCCGTGGAATCCGGCGTGGGCATCGAACGGGTGCTCGACGTCGACCCCGACGTGCTGTTCGTCGCCGTGGACGGCCCCGGCACCGTGCTCGAGCAATGGAGCGAGAACGCGGCCTGGTCCTCGATGTCCGCCGTGCAGGACGGCGAGGTCTACGAGGTGAACCGCAACCAGTACGCGCGCTTCCGCGGGCTGCAGACCGCCGAGATCATCGCCGCGGACGTCGTCCGGAACGTCGTCGGTGGCGACTGATCTCGACGCCGCCCGGCGATCGCCGGTGGGCAGGGCGGTCCGTTCGCGTCCCGCCCTGCCCTGGGTCGCGCTCGCCACCGCCGCGGCGGCAGTGCTGGTCGTCGGATTCGTGAGTCTCGGGATCGGGCCGACCGGCATCGGCTGGGACGGCGTCGCCCGCGCTCTCCTCGACGACGAGCCGTCTCGGCTGCGCGGTCTCGTGGCGGACGTGCGGCTGCCTCGGGCTGTCCTGGCCGCGCTGATCGGATGCGCCCTCGCCGTCGCTGGGCTCCTGGCGCAGGCGCTGACGCGGAATCCGCTCGCATCCCCGCAGACGTTCGGGATCAACGCGGGGGCGGCGGTCGCGATCGTGATGGCGACGATCGCGTTCCCCGCCCTCGGCGGCTTCAGCACGGCGGCGGCGCTCCTCGGCGCCGGCGCCGTGGGGCTGATCATGTGGGCGCTCTCCGCCAGCGGCTCGGTCACGATCGTCGGACTCGCGCTCGCAGGGATGACGATGCAGATCGTGCTCTCGGCTCTCGTGCAGGCGATCCTCATCATGAACAACTCCACGCAGGATGTCGTCTTCTGGCTGGCCGGGTCGATCACGGGGGCGCAGTGGGGCGACGTCGCGCTCCTCGCGCCGACGGTCGCGATCGGGGTCTCGGCGGCGTTCGCCGGCGCGCGCTCCTTCGCCCTCCTCTCGCTCGACGCCGCCACGGCGACGAGTCTCGGACAGCGTCCGATCCGCGTCGCCGGGACCGCGGCGATCATCGTGGTCGTCCTCGCCGGCGCGTCCGTCGCCGTCGCGGGCCCCATCGGCTTCATCGGACTGATCGTGCCGCACATCGCCCGTCAGATCGTCGGGGCGCGCTTTCGGGCCCAGCTCCTCGCCTGCGCAGTGCTCGGTCCGCTGCTCCTGCTCAGCGCGGACGTGCTCGCCCGCCTCATCGCCTTCCCCACCGAGACACCGGCGGGAATCGTCACCGCCCTGCTCGGCGCACCCGTCTTCCTGTTCCTCGCCATCCGAGCGAGGCGTGCATGAACGCCGCCGGGACGGCGCTCCGCGGCACTCGCCGCGCCGATCCCGCCTCGCGGCGGTCGACGGCCCGCCGTGCCGGCACGGTGGCGGCCATCGGAATCGGCCTCGTGGTCCTGACCGTCGTCAGCGCCGGATTCGGAGCCGTGCCGCTCTCCCCGCGCGATGTGCTGGAAGGGCTCTTCGGCGGTGAGCAGTCGTTCATCGTGCAGCAGTACCGGATGCCGCGCATCGGCGTCGCCGCCCTCGCGGGAGCCGCCCTGGCGGTCTCCGGCGTGCTCCTCCAGTCCGCGGTGCGCAATCCCCTCGCATCGCCGGACGTCATCGGCGTGACCAAGGGCGCAGGTTTCGGCGCGATGACGGCGACCGTCCTCGCGCCGCCGTCCGCGCTCCTCGTCGCGATCCCCCTCGGCATCGTCCTCGGAGCCTCCCTGGTCACCGTCCTCCTCCTCGGCGTCGCACGACTCGTCGGCAGCCGCGGCGCCACTCTCGCACTCGTGGGCATCGCGGTCGCCGCCCTGGCCGGCGCCGCCATCCAGTACGTCATGGTCGCCTTCCCGAGCTATGCGGACCAGGCCATGGTCTGGCTGGCCGGCAGCGTCTACGGCAGCACGCCCGACGACGTGCTCCTCCTCGCCGTCTGGCTCCTCTGCTGCGCGCCCCTCGTCATCGCGTGCGCGGCTCGGCTCGACCTCGCCGCCTTCGACGACGACACTCAAGGCAGCCTGGGCGTCTCTCCGGGGACGAACAGAGCGGTCTTCGTCCTGACGGCCGTGGCCTTGTCGGCGGGAGCCGTCATCGCGGTGGGCGGCATCGGATTCCTCGGGCTGCTCGCGCCGCATCTGTCTCGCCTCCTCGTCGGAGCCAGGGCCCGCTGGCTCCTGCCGACCTCCGCCATCGTCGGCGCGGTCCTCCTCGTCCTCGCCGACTTCCTCGGACGGGTGATCGCCCTGCCCAATGAGATCCCTGCGGGCATCGTCGCCGCCGTCGCCGGCGGCCCGTACCTGCTGTTCCTGCTCCTGAGAGAGACCAAGGCCCATGGCTGACACGCCCCTCCCCTCCCTCGACGCCCGCGGGCTGTCGGTCGGCCACCGCGCAGGGGCCCCGATCATCGAGGATGTCGATCTCATCGTCCCGCCGGGGCGGATCACCGCCCTCATCGGCGCGAACGGCAGCGGGAAGTCGACGCTCCTGCGCACTCTCGGCGGCGCGCTGCCGCCGCTGAGCGGGCAGGTCCGGCTGGACGGCGCCGCGCTGCCGTCCCTCTCGCGTCGCCGCCTCGCCAGGACCGTGTCGATGCTCCCTCAGCAGCCGGTCGCGCCGGAGGGGATCACGGTGCGCGGCCTGAGCGAGTTCGGCAGGCATCCGCACCGGGGGTTCCTCCGCCGCGAGAGCGAGGACGATCGGGGGATCGTCGATCGGGCACTCGTCTCCGCAGGTCTCGACGATCTCGCCGACCGGCCGGTCGACATGCTCTCCGGCGGCCAGCGGCAGAGAGCATGGATCGCGATGGCGCTCGCGCAGGACACCCCGATCATGCTGCTCGACGAGCCGACCACCTATCTCGACATCGCGCATCAGCTCGAGGTGCTCGACCTGCTCGCGGACCTGAACGCGCGCCGCGCGACGACCATCGTCATGGTCCTCCACGACCTCAACCACGCCGCCCACTACGCGCATCACGTCGTCGCCCTGCATGGCGGGCGCGTGCACGCGTCCGGCACCCCCCGCGAGACGCTGAGCGAGCATCTCGTGCAGGAGGTGTTCGGCGTCAGCGCGGTCGTCATCGACCATCCGGTCACCGCGGCGCCGCTGTGCCTTCCGCTTCCCCGCTCGCCACAGGCGGGGCGGGCATCCGACGTCACGGCGGATAGCCTGGTCGAAGAGGAGGTGGGGCCATGAGCGAAGCCCTCCCGAGCGAACCCCTCGCCGCGCGCCTGCGCACGCACGGGAAGACGCTCTCACGCGCGGAACGGATCATCGCCGAGTATCTCGCCGCCGTGCCCCCTGACGAGCTGCCGTTCCTCAACGCGAGCCGGATCGCGGAGGCGACCGGCACGAGCGATGCGAGCGTCACCCGCGCCGCGCGCAGCCTCGGCTTCACCGGACTGCCCGAGCTCAAGCGCGTCGCCAGCCGTCCTCATCGATTCCGCACATCGCGCGCCGAGCGCATCGATGCGCATCTCTCCTCGCTCGGCGACGACACGGCCTCCGTCGCCGCGGCCTTCCACGCCTCGGTGCGCGAGCTGCTCGACGACAACGAGGCGCTCCTCGACACCGCCGAGCTCGAGCGGGCCAGGGCGGTGATCCGATCGGCGCGGACGGTGTGGTCGATCGGGATCGGGACCTCCGGCGCCGCCGCGATGCACCTCTCCGATCAGCTGACCCGCACCGGACATCCGAGCCGCTGGACGCGCGCCACCGGCTTCGATCTCGCCGGCGAGCTGCTCGCCGCGCGCCCAGAGGATGCTCTCGTCCTGTTCCACGCCGCGCGGCCGGCGCGTGAGTTCACCGACCTCCTGGAGTGGGCGGCGCAGGTCGGCGTCCCCGTCGTGCTCGTCACCGGGACGCAGCTGGCGGAGCGGCACCGGCATCAGGTCGCCGCATCCCTCCGCTGCGTCGGCACGGCCTCGGAGCTCGCGCGCTGGACGATCGCCGCGGTCCAGCTCGCCGAGCTCCTCGCCGTCGTCGTGGCGGCGGAGGAGCCCGCTCGCAGTGCGGACGCGCATCGCCGCCTCGCGGAGTTCCGCGACGTGCTCAGCGATCAGGACTGACGGCAGGCGGGAGACGGGCGCCCTTCGGCCTCCGCCTCCCGCCCGTTCAGGCTACGACCGTCGCGCATCGGCGGGCAGGGTCCCGCCGATCACGCGCTGCATCCATGCCGTCCGTGTGTCGCGCGCGGTCCGTCCGATCCTCGTGTGCGGCGCCATCGCGTCGAAGCCGTGGGTGCCGCCCGCCCACACGTGCAGCTCCGCCTGACCTCCCGCGGCCCAGATGCGGGCCGCGTACGCCTGATCCTCGTCTCGGAACACCTCCGCCGATCCGGCGTCGATGTACGTCGTCGGGAGACCGGACAGATCCTCGGCGATGGCCGGCGATGCGTATGGCGAGACCGCCTCCGGCGCAGCGCCGCCGAGCAGCGCATCCCAGGCGAAGACGTTGGACTCCCTGGACCACACGTTCGGAGCGGGGTACTGCCCGGTCGAGACGGTGCCGCCGCGGTGGTCGAGCATCGGGCAGATGAGGACCTGCGCCGCCAGCGCCGGCATCGCCCTGTCACGGGCCAGGAGGGCCACGCCCGCGGCGATGCCGCCGCCGGCGCTCGTTCCCGCGACGACGAGCCGGTCCGGGTCCACTCCCCATTCCCCCGCGTGCTCGGCGAGCCAGAGCAGGGCGGCGTACCCGTCCTCGACGAGAGCCGTCCCGGTGGCCTCGGGCGCGAGCCGGTAGTCGACGGTCACGATGACGGCGCCGAGCCGGTCGAGCCATTCCAGCGGGATGTCGATCTGGGAGAAGCGGTCGCCCATCACCATTCCGCCGCCGTGGAGCCAGAGGATGCCGGGCGCAGGGCCGGCGACGCGTTCGGGCGCGAGGACGGTGATCGGCAGCTCGGCGCCGTCGGCGGAGAGGATCGTCTCCTCGCTACGGCGCACGGAGCGCCCCTCGAGCAGAGGCTCCAGCGGCGCGCTCGCGAAGGGACGGATCAACGGCAGCGTCTCCGAGGACAGGGCGCCCATCGGCGGCAGCGTCGCCAGCACCTCCGCGATCTCCGGGTCGACGCCGGGGGCGAGGACCCGATCCCGGCGGGGCGACCCTGCGCTCACAGCCGGGCCTTTCCACCGACGGGAGTCAGGTCGCCGTACACCGAGTCGCCCTCGAGGAGCTCGGAGAACCGGGCAACGATGGCCTGCGCCGCGTCGCCGGCGAAGACCCGATGGTGGTCCTCCTCCGAGGTCCACCCCTCGATGACGTGCGCGACATCGGGGTTCGACGCCGAACGGCTGACGAGGTAGACGAGGCAGTGCTCGCTGGTTGCCGGATTGCCCTCTTCCAGGCCGGACAGGAGCAGCGCGACGAGATCGTCACCACGCCCAGCCCTCGCGGTCATCGTGGCGGAGAAACCGTAGGTCACAGTCGAATTGTTCATGCTTCTATCCAGCCACCCCGGCCCGAGATCCCCTAGATCATTCCGAGGTTTGTCTTGCCCGATCCTGCCGGATGCTCACTCGGCCTCCGCGATATAGGTGTGCATGCGCACGCCGTCGTCGTTGAAGATGCTGAGCACCTGGGCGGGCTTCCCTCCGGCCGCGGCCATCGCGTGCGGCGTGCGGGTGTCGAACTCGGCGGCCTCGCCGCGGACGAGGACGAGATCCTGCTCGCCGAGTCGCAGCCGGAGCCGGCCGCTGAGGACGTAGAGCCATTCGTACCCGTCGTGCACCCGGAGCTCGGGCAGGGCGCGGGCGGGCGGATAGGTGATCCGGTAGGTGTGGACCGGCGAGCCCTCCGGGGCGAGCGGCGCGATGACCAGCCCGTCGCGGCGGATCACCGGTCGCCGGACCCGCGGGTCCGGCGACGCCGGACTGACGAGATCGTCGATCCGCACGCCGAGCTGCCGGGTCAACGGCAGCAGCAGCTCGAGGCTGGCCTGCCGCTTGCCCGCCTCGAGCCGGGACAGCGTGCTCGCCGACATCCCCGCCCTGGCTGCCAGATCCTCCAGCGTCCACCCCCGCGCCCGCCGCAGGACGCGCAACCGCGCACCCAGCTGGCTCAGATCCTCCTGCATCCGTCACTCCTCTCCTGCCAGTATTTGCCGATTCGGCAAGACTGTTTGCCGTATCGCCGCGTTCTGTCCTGGAATGATCCCATGAACACTCCGTCTTCCGCACCAGGCTGGGACACCATCGTGATCGGCGGCGGCGCCGCCGGGCTGTCTGCAGCTCTCCTGCTCGGCCGTGCACGTCGCCGCGTGCTCGTCATCGACTCGGGCAGTCCCCGCAATCGCTTCGCCGCCCACATGCACGGCGTCCTCGGGAACGAGGGGACCTCCCCTGCCGAGCTGCTGCGCAAGGGGCGCACCGAGGCCGCCGGATACGGCGTCGAGTTCCTCGACGCCGCCGTCAGGGAGGTGAGGACCGCGCAGACCGGTCTCGAGATCCTCCTCCCGGACGGACGTGCCGAGCGGGCCAGGACGCTGATCGTGGCGACCGGGATCACCGACGAGCTCCCCGCCGTCCCCGGCCTGGCCGAGCGCTGGGGCACGAGCGTCCTGCACTGTCCCTACTGCCATGGCTGGGAGGTCCGCGACCGGCGGCTCGGCATCCTCGCCACCTCGCCGATGGCGCTGCACCAGGCGCAGCTCGTACGCCAGTGGAGCGATCGCGTCGTCCTCTTCACCGCCGGACTCGGCCCACTCGATCCCATCGCGGAGATGCGGCTGCGTTCTCGCGGCATCGAACTCGTGTCAGCCCCCGTCGTCGAGATTCTCGGCGACGGCGACCTTCTCTCCGGCGTCCGCACGGACGACGGGCGGGTGACCGGGCTGGACGCGGTGTTCACCGCGGGCGCGCCGCGCCCGCGGGACGGGTTCCTCACCGGTCTGGGCCTCGCCCGGTCCGAGCTGCCCTCCGGGCTCGGCTCCTTCCTGCAGGTCGATCAGACCGGGAGGACGAGTCACGATCGGATCTGGGCGGTCGGCAACGTCGTCAATCCGATGGCGAACGTCCCGATGGCGATCGGCGCGGGCGCCTTCGCCGGAGGAGCGGTCAACGGAGCGCTCGTCGAAGAGGACTTCGACCTCGCCCTGGCGGCGGACGATGACTGAGCGGACGACGGCCGCGGAGTTCTGGGAGAGGCGCTACGCCGGCGCCGGCGCGATCTGGTCCGGCAGGGTCAACCGCGCCCTCTCCGATGTCGCGGAGACGCTCACGCCTGGTACGGCGCTGGACCTCGGCTGCGGCGAGGGCGGCGATGCCGTCTGGCTCGCCCGGCACGGCTGGACGGTCACCGGCCTGGATCTCTCCGCGACCGCCGTCGGGCGGGCGCGCGAGGCCGCAGCGGCGGCGGGACTCGCCGGCAGCGCACGGTTCGAGATCGCGGACCTCGCCGCCTGGGACGCACCGGAGGAGTACGACCTCGTCACCGCGTCGTTCCTGCAGTCCTGGCCTGTGACGATCCCCCGGGCGGAGATCCTGCGCCGCGCGGCGGGATTCGTCGCCCCCGGCGGGCGCCTGCTCGTCGTCGCACACGCCGCCGCCCCCTCCTGGGCCGATCCTGAGCATGTCGGCGCGCACCCGTTCCCGACCCCTCGCGAAGACCTCGACGCCCTCTCCCTCGCCCCCGAGCGGTGGACGGTCCTCGCCTGCGAGACTCGCGCACGCGAAGCGGTCGCTCCCGATGGGGCGCCGGCCGCGCTCGTCGACGGCGTCGTGCTCGCGCTCCGCATCCGATAGCCAGGGGCCGTATGACCGATCCTCCTCGCATCCCCGCCCCGACCGATCGCGTCCCGGTGATCGCTCTCACCGGGCATCTCGGGGCGGGCAAGACGACTCTGCTCAATCATCTGCTACGTCGGCCGGGCGCGCGTCTGGGCGTGGTCGTGAACGATTTCGGGCAGCTCGAGGTCGATGCCGCGCTCGTTACGGGGCAGGTCGACGAGGCCGCATCGATCTCCGGCGGCTGCCTGTGCTGTCTCCCGGACGCGGGCGGGCTGGATGCCGCTCTCGAGCGCCTCGCGCATCCTCGGATGCGGCTCGACGCGATCCTCGTGGAGGCCAGCGGCGTGGCCGATCCTCTCGCACTCGCACGTCTCATCCGGTACAGCGGCGTCGACCGGGTCCGCCCGGGTGGGATCATCGAGGTCGTCGACGCCGTCGAGCATTTCCGCACCGTCGACACCCGACCGGAACCGCCGCTGCGGTTCGCCGCGGCGACGCTCGTCGTGATCGGCAAGGCCGACCTGCTGGGCACCGCGGAGCGCGATCAAGCGCTCACGCAGATCCGCACGCGGGTGCGAGAGCGCAATCCGCATGTCCCGGTCATCGTCGCCCGGCAGGGGCGGATCGATTCCGCGCTCGTGTTCGACACCGGCCTCGACGAGGATCCGCCCGACGAGCTCCCCCTCGCCCGGCTCCTGCGGGACGACGCGGAACAGCATCACGATCACGAGCACGCCCGCTCGGCGTCCGTGGCCCTGACCCGGCCCGTGTCCCCCTCGTCGCTGATCGACCTGCTGGAGGATCCTCCGCCCGGCGCGTACCGGATCAAGGGGCGCGTGCGCATCCTCGGCCCGCGGGCCGAACGAGGATATCTGGTCAATCTGGTGGGTCGCATGATCCATGTCGCTCCCCTGCCGCACCCCTCTCACGCAGGCGAACTCGTCGTGATCGGCCTCGACCTCGACACGGATGCCGCGCGACGGCGGCTCGACGCCGTCGCGGCCGGATCCGCCTCACGGCCGGATCCGGCAGGCCTGCGGCGGCTCGCCCGTTACCGTCGCCTCAGCGACTGAGGATCAGCCTCTGCTCCGCGACCCGCGGGCGACGCCTGAGAAGGTGCGTGAGGAGTGCGAGATGAGGGAACTCGATGAGCATGCCGAGGATGATCGCGGCATGGACGACGGGGTCGTCCGGAAGCGCGACGACGGTGACGGCGAGCATCAGCGGCGCGTTGCGCGCCGAGGTCGTCATCGTCAGCAGCGCATGCTCCGGATGCGTGAGACCGGACAGCCGCGCGACGCCGGCACCTGCGAAGAACGTCGCCACGAAGAACAGGAAGACGGCGAGCAGCACCCAGGAGAACGATCCGGGGTCCGCGAGGATGATCTCGACGTTGCCCGCGAAGATCCCCACGATGACGGCGGCGATCACGAACGGGACCATGCCGTCGGCCGCTGTCGTGAGCCGTCGCGCCGTCGCGGGCATCGCCGCCTGCAGCAGCAGGCGCAGGGCCACTCCCGCCGCGGCGGGCAGGAGGAACCAGGTGAGCAGCGTCGGACCGGCGATCGCGAGCATGGCATCGACGCTGCGCCCCGCGAACAGGGCCAGCCACACCGGGTACAGGACGAGCTGAAGGATCATCTGCACGGGGATGAGCGCGGCGCCGATGGCCGTATCGCCTCCGGCGAGGCGAGTGAATCCGAGGAACCAGTCGGTGCAGGGGGCGAGGCAGTAGATCAGCACCCCGACCCGTAGCGCTTCGCCGGGAAGCAGCGCCGTCAGCGCCAGGGCGATCACCGGGATGACGAGGAAATTCATCCCGACGGCCAGCAGGGCCGTGCGCGGAGCGCGGCGCAGCGCGGACGCTCCCTCCAAGCGGAGCGTGAAGAACAGCACTCCCACGAGCACCAGGATCAGGGGATCGACGAACCCGTTCACGGTCTGAGATGCCGCCGGCGCGAGCACGCCCAGCAGCGTGCCGACGAGGATCGCCCCGAAGAACGGGACCGAGGCGGCTCCGGCCCGCCCCGATGGGGTCAGCACGCGCATTCGACCCCGCAGCAGGACAGGTCGTCCGTGAGCATGCCCGCGCTCCGCCACGCCTCCAGCCCACCGGTGTCCTTGCCGGCCCGCTCGCCGATGACGCGGGCGATGTGCGCGAAGCGCTGACGGAACTTGTAGACGAAGCAGAACTTCAGCCCGCCGTGCCGGATCGCCGGTCCGGACAGGAACACGCCGGGGACGACGGTGGACTGATCGTCCTCGTCCAGGTCGGGCCAGCCGTCCGGCCGTGCCGCGAAGAGGTGTCCCGCCGGACCGAGGCCGGGGCCGAAGCCGGTCGCGGCGATCGGCGGTCCTGCACTGCGCAGCGACTGTCCATCATCGAGCCGGACGATGAAGCCGCCGGCGTCCGGCTTGACGCCGATCGCGCGCGCGTCCACGAGCCGCAGCCGACCCGTCGCCCTCGCCTCCCCGAGCCGGATCCGCGAACGAGGCGCGAGGCGGAACGAGGGATCCGATCCCGTCCCGGCATCCCAGGGGCGCTCGGCGTCGACGACCGTCACGGTCGCTCCCGCGGCGACCTGATGGCAGGCGATGTCGATTCCGGATTCGTACCCGCCGATGACGACGAGCTCGTCCTCCCGCGGCTCCCAGGCCTCGGCGCTGCCGGAGTGGACCGTCAGCGCAGCGCCGGGAATGCGCGGTGCGAGCGGATGCGCGAACTCGCCGCCCGCCCAGACCAGCGAGCGCGCGACGACGGGCCCTCGCGCGGAGAAGACCTCGAACCCGTCCTCGTGCCGCTGCACCGCGGCGACTTCGGCATCGTCCATCACCGGGACGCGGAAGTGCTTCACGACGCTGCGCAGGTACTTCGCGTACTGCGCGCCCGTCGGATAGTCCGTGCCGAGACTGAACGCGGGCGAGGTCTCGGGGTGGACGGCGTTCAGATCGGTCGCGCCGAATCCGTTGCCGGTGAAGGAGGGCGTCAGGAACGTCTGCTGCTCGGGCCAGTCCAGGAAGGTCTGCCCGATGCGGCCGCGTTCCAGGACGCCGAAGGTCAGGTCCTCCACGGCGGAGAGGGCCAGAGCCGTTCCGATGCCGGCGGGGCCGGCGCCGATGACGAGCGCGTCGAGGACGGGCGGAGAGGAGGTCACGGATGGATCGCTTTCTCGACGCTGATGCGTCGTCTGAGGATGAGCCCCCCGCGGGCTCGGGTCCCGCAGGGGTGCAGAGCCGTCGGCGGGACGGGCCGATGGCCGCGCCCCGCCGGCGGTTCAGCCCTGACGGCCTTTGAACCGCGGGTTGAGCTTGTTGATCACGTAGACCTTGCCGCGCCGCCGGACCACCTGCGCTCCCGGCTGGTTCTTCAGCGACTTGATCGATGCTCGAACCTTCATTTCCACCTCCTATTGAGAATCGTTATCATTAACTATAGACGTCGCGCCGGCGTCCGCGAGACAGGAGGTCCAGGGTGGAACAGATCGATGTACTGGCGGTGGTCGGCATCTGCGAACCGGAGCGGCTGCGCTACGCGAAGCGGCTCTCCGCCCTCACGGAGAGGGCGTTCATCTCCTCCCGGCTCCTCGCGCACACGCCGGATCCGTTCGATGAGGCGATATCGCTCGCGACGTGGTCGGACCGCGGGGCGGGCGCCGTGATCGAGTTCTCCTCGTCCGTCGGCATGACGGAGCTGATCGGTGCGCTCGCGGCTCCGGACGCGCCGACGCGCCTGACCGGCGTGGTCTGCGTCGCGGATGCCGCGCATCTGCTGCACGACCTCGACGGCGACGGCTACGCGCACCGCCCGGCCCGTCCCGGCCTGCACCCCCCGCAGGGTGTGCACATCGCGCACGCCCTGCTCGCGGTGAACCAGCTCGAGTACGCCTCCGTGATCTCGCTGGTGAACTGGTCCGCACTGACCACCAAGGACCTGTCGACGGTGATGGCGCTGGTCAGCCACCTGAGCCCGCACGCCAGGGTGCGCCTGCATCGGGAGCCGGTCGATCGGTGGGAGCCCGCCGCCGCGTACGCGATCGGGCAGGAGCGCCCGGGCTGGATCGCCCTTCTCAACGGGGACCATGAACCGCATCTGACCGACCCCCGCGTCAGCGCCTTCCGCTATGAGAATGTGCGCCCCCTGCATCCCGGCCGGCTGATGCGCCTCCTGGATGAGAGGATCGAGCCCGGCGAGTTCGGCACCGTGATCCGCTCTGCAGGGTTCTGCCGGTTCGCCACCCGTTCGCAGATCGTCGCCCAGTGGGATCACGTCGGCCGGATGATCTCCTTCGCGCCCGTCGGCCGGGACGACGATCTCGCCGACGACGCCGATCTGCTCGCCGTCGGACAGGACCTGGCGTTCATCGGCCTCGACCTCGACGCCCCTGCGCTCGCCTCCGCCCTGGATGAGGTGGCGCTCAGCGACGAGGAGCTCACCGCCGACGCCCGGGCATGGGCGCGGTTCCCCGATCCTTTCCCCGCCTGGCGGGCCGCGGCCGGGCGGGCGGAGTGAGCATGGCCGCGCTCGTCCGCGCGAGGAGGCGATGGTGAAGCGGAAGCTCGCCAGAGCCGTAGATGGACGAAGACGACGACGGCCATGATCCGCAGGACCACCGCGAGCAGAAGCGCCATCCGAGATCGACGCTCGCGCCGCAGGACTAGCGCCCCCGCCCCAGGACGCCGGACAGCACGGAGGAGGCCAGCGCATCGGCGACGGCGATCCTGTCGCCCTGTGCATCGTCCGAGATGCGCGAACGCCCCAGCCTGTGGGCGAGAGGCTCCTGGACGATGCCCGAGATCGCCCCGGTGAGCACGAAGTACAGCAGATCGATGGGGAGCACCGCGCCTTCGGGCACGGCGTCGGCGACGACGGGCAGCGTCTCCTCGACGGCGGGCTTCAGATATCTCTCGAAGAGGTAGTCGAGGCGTTCGGTGTCCCGGGAGGCCTCGTCCCATACGAGCCGGTACAGCTGCGGACGTCGTGCAGCCGTGCGGAACAGCGCGCGCACGCGGTGCGACAGCGCCAGGGCCGGATCCTCGGGCTCAGGCTGCTCGTCCTCCCCGAGCTGGGCGATGGCGTAGTCGACGACGGCTCGCCAGAAGGCGAGCTTGGAGCCGTAGCGATCATTGATGAAGTTGTGGTTCACCCCGATGCGCCTGCCGAGCTCCCGCACCGATGCAGCGTCGTACCCCAGCTCGGCGAAGGCATCCAGCCCGCGTCCGAGGATCTCGTCCTCGCTCAACCCGATGGTCATCGCCACCTCCGCCATCCAGCATCCCCCATAACCGCTCTCGCCGCGTCCGACCTGCCGTCCGCGCTCCCGACGCGGATCCGGCGCCGTCACGATCGTCCGGCGTGCGGGAATGGGCTACACTTTCTGACAGTCGTCAGAATAAAGCGCCGACGATCGGCGCGAACGGAGGACATCATGACGTCGGCACGCACCGCGGACCGCCCCGCGGACTACACCCGTCTCGGGCTCTCCCCCGAGCGCATCGCGCCCTGGGAGGACGGCCTGCGGACCTCCGGCGGCCGCAACAGCTACGAGTGGTGGTACTTCGACGCGCACCTCGAGGACGGGAGCTCGCTCGTGATCACCTTCTTCACCAAGCCGAGCCTCGCGACGTGGAGCGGCCTGAACCCTCAGATCAGCATCGAGCTCGAGCGTCCAGGACAGGAGAAGCTCGAGCTGACGAGCAGGGTGCGCCGCGAGGACGCGACGTTCTCGACCGAACGGTGCGATGTGCGGATGGGCGAGTCCACGTTCCGCGATCTCGGCGATCGATACGAGATCCACGCGGTGCATCCGGACCTGACGGTCGACGTCGTCCTGCGCGCGCAGGTGCCCGCCTGGCGGCCGGAGACGGGGCACTTCCTCTTCGGCGCGAAGGACGAGCATCTGTTCGCCTGGCTTCCCGCGGTGCCCCAGGGCGAGGTCACCGCGAGGATCACCGAGCGCGGCGCCACGACCGAGCTGACCGGGATCGGCTATCACGATCACAACTGGGGCGACGCCACCATGATGCGCCTCATGAATCACTGGTACTGGGGCCGCGCGCAGGCGGGACCGTACTCCGTGATCGCGAGTTGGCTGGTCGCCGAGAAGAGGTACGGGGACGCCGAGATCTCCATCTTCATGCTCGCGCGGGATGGGAAGATCGTCGCCGACGACGCGTCGAGGGTCGCCCTCCAGCTGCTCGATGTGTCACCGGACCCTGAGAGCGGCAAGCCCGTCGCGGATCGGATCGTCTACACGTACCGCGGCGACGCGGAGCAGTACCGGGTGACGTTCGCGCGCGAGAGGACGATCGGGCGCATCCTGGCGCGCGACGTCGATCCCGCGCTGCTGCGGATGTTCGTGCGGCTGGCGAGGATCGACGGCGCCTACCTGCGGTTCACCGGCTCGGTGACCGTCGAGTGCATCGTCGACGGACAGATCGTGGAGACCGAGCGCGACCCCGGCATCTGGGAGCTCACGTACTTCGGCCGCACCCGCGAGCCCGCCGGCGCGTGACCACCCGCGGGCCTCATCCCTGAACCGGCGCACGGATCCCGCGCTCGACCGCCTGCCGCAGCTCCGCGACGTCGCGGCTGGGCGCCGCACCGAACTGGCGGCGATACTCCCGGCTGAACTGCGAAGCACTCTCATAGCCCACCGCGAAGGCGGTCGCCGCGACATCGCCAGGGCTCTGCAGCAGCCGCAGTCGCGCCTCCTGCAGCCGGATGTTCTTCTGGTACTGGATGGGGCTCATCGCCGTGACGGCCTGGAAGGCACGGTGGAAGGCGGACGGGCTCATGCGCGCCCGCTGGGCGAGGTGTTCGACGCGCACCGGCTCCGCGTAGCGCTCGCGCATCCATCGGACCACATGCCGCACCCGGTTGAGGCTGCTGTCGGCGAGCCCCAGCTGACGCACGGTCGCGCCGCGCTCCCCCGACATGATGAGCCAGAGGATCTCCCGCTCGATCAGGGGCGCGAGCACAGGGATGTCGCGGGGATGATCGAGCAGGCGCAGCATCCGCGCGGCCGCATCGAGCAGACGGCCGGAAGAGATCCCGACGGCGATCGCGGACGGCGACGACTCCCCGCGCCCCGGCCGGCCGAACTCCGCCGCGGCCGGACTGAGCATGAGCTCGGCGACGACCTCCGGATGCAGTTCGAGCCCGAAGCCGAGAGCGGGCCTTTCGGGCGTCGCGTCGAGGAACTGCCCCGTGACCGGCAGGTCGATCGAGGCGACGAGGTACTCGCCAGGGCCGTAGTCATGCACCGCGCTGCCGATCGAGAGGCGCTTGGTCCCCTGCGCCACCACGGCGAGCACGGTCCCTGTGGACGACTCGTCCTGATGGCCCGGGGAGTCCATCCGCGCCACGGAGACGCCGGGAATCGCGGTACGAGTGATCCCCGGGCGGGCGTGACGCTCGACGAGTGCGCGCAATTCTTGCAGAGACATGCAGCGATTCAACCATCGGGGGCACGCATCGGCCACCCGATCATGCCGCGAGAGGCAGGATCGGGCAAGGATCCGCGCGGATTCCCCTACCACCGGGAGCGCACACGCGACTTGACTCGAAGCATGAGCATCGCACAGACCACCGCCCCCGTCGCCCTCGTCACCGGCGCCAGCGCCGGCATCGGCCGCAGCGCCGCCGTAGAGCTCGCCCGCCGCGGCTTCGACGTCGTCGTGACCTATCGATCACGAGCCGAGGAGGCCGAGATCACTGTCGACGCGATCCGCGGGATCGACGGACGGGCGCGCGCGCTCCGTCTCGATCTGGCCGATTCCTCCGCTTTCCCGGCCTTCGCGACCGAGGTCGCCGACGTCCTGCGGGAGGAGTGGGGAGCCGATCGGCTCACCGCGCTCGTCAACAACGGCGGCTTCGGCGGCGGACGCGCCTTCGCCGACATGACCGAGGAGGCCTTCGACGGCTACTACCGCACCCTCCTGCGCGGACCGTACCTCCTCGCCCGAGCGTTGCTGCCCCTGCTGGCGGACGGCGGCTCGATCCTCAGCGTCTCGAGCAGTTCCGCCCGGCCTGGGGACACGCAGGAGGGATACTCCGCCTACGCCGGGATGAAGGCCGGCCTGATCGTCGCGAGCCGGTACCTCGCGCAGGAGCTCGGGCCGCGGGGGATCCGCGTGAACACCATCGCTCCGGGGCCGACCCGCACCCGCATCGGAGACGACGCCTTCGAGAAGTACCCCGACATCGCGCACGGCATCGCCGCGAAGACGGCCCTCGGCCGCCTCGGCGAGCCGGAGGACATCGGCCGTGTGATCGCCTTCCTCGTCTCCGACGAGGCCGCCTGGATCACCGGTGAGGACATCCAGGTCGCCGGAGGATACGCGCTGTGACCGTGCGGGTCGGGACCGCAGTGCTGACCGGCGCCACGAGCGGCATCGGCGAGGCCACCGCCCGGCGGCTCGTCGCGACGTGCGGAACCGTCATCCTGCACGGGCCTCAGGAACCGGCCGAGATGACGGGCCTGCTCCGGTCGCTGCGCCGCGACGGCCCCGCTCTGGTGCACTACGTCGCGGCCGACTTCACCCGGCTGGATGCGGTCGTCGGACTCGCCGCGCAGATCCGCGCCCTCGCCCCTTCGGGCATCGATCTGCTCGTCAACAATGCCGGAGCGCCAGGACCGCCGAGCCGCATCCTCACGGACGACGGCTTCGAGCGTACGCTGCAGGTCGACGCCCTCGCCCCCGCGCTGCTGACGCGGCTGCTGGTTCCGAGCCTCGCGCCGCAGGCGCGCATCGTCAACGTGGGCTCGTCCGCCCATCGCGTCGAGCGCTTCGACTTCTCCGACGTCGATCTCGCGCACGGCTACTCGCCGGTCGCGGCCTATGCACGGGCCAAGCTCGCCATGGTCACCTGGTCGGGGCTGCTCGCCGAGGAGGAGGCGGACACCTCGACGACGGTGGTGGCCCTCTGTCCCGGGCTCAACGACACACCGCTCAGCGCGGCCATGATGGGACGCATCGGCGGATCGCCCGATCACGGGGCCGCGCATGTGCTGTACGCCGCGACCGCTGCCGTGCCGTCCGGGTCGTATCTCGAGGGCGACGAGCCCGTGGCGCCGAGCGCGGAGGTCACCGACCGTTCGAACCGCGAGAAGCTGACGGAGCTGTACTGGACGAGGCTTCGCCCGTTCGCGGCGAAGGCGCGATCATGAACGCTCTGCTCCGTCCAGCACGGTCGTGAGGTGCAGGACGAGGTCCGCGTGCATCCGCGTGGCCTCGATCACCGCCGCGTTGGGCTCATCGACCGCGTGCACCCAGGCGGCCGCCGCATCCAGGGCATCGCCGAAACGACGACGACGGCCGATCAGGCGATCGGCGCGCACCGCGGGGGCGACGTCCAGATACCAGACCTCGTCGAGGCTCTCGCGCACGGCATCCCACCCCTCCCCGGGCAGGAGCAGATAGTTGCCCTCCGTGATGACGAGCGGAGCGGCCGCCGGCACGGGCACCGCGCTGCCGATGGACTCCTCCAGACCGCGGTCGAAGCGCGGCGCATACACCGTTCGGGCGGCCTCGGCGCGCAGGCGCCGGAGCAGGGCCGCGTAGCCGTCGACGTCGAAGGTGTCTGGAGCGCCCTTCCGATCGCGACGTCCGAGCCGGATCAGCTCATCGTCGGCGAGATGGAAGCCGTCCATCGCGACGACCGCGGCCCGGTCGCCCAGAGCCGCGGCGAGCGCCGCGCAGAAGGTCGATTTACCGGCCCCCGGCGTGCCGCAGATGCCGAGAATCCTCCGCTCTCCGCTCTGCGCGAGCGCTTCGGCCCGCGCCACGAGCTCCTCGAGCGCGAGTTCGCTCACCGTGATCCGCTCCGTCATCCGGCGTCCTGCCCTTCCTCGGCACGTCCTGCGAAGGCGCGGAGCGCCGCTCGCGCTCCCTCACGGTTGAGCCTCTCACGCGCGGCGATGAAGGCCGATCTGAAGCCGGGGTCCCGCCCCGCCGCGCCGAACAGGTCGAGATCGAGGAACGCACCGGGGCGCTCGAGATCGTCGAGAGCCGCCTGGCGCACCTGCGCGCCGCAGGGATCGACCACGACGATCTCTGCGCCCTGCTCGTCCACGCCCTGGGCGTACCTCGCCCAGCTCGCCACGATCGCGGCGCAGATGCTCGTGTCGGCCCGCGCATCGAGCAGGTCCGTCACGACGGGGAGCACGAACTTCGGGATCCGGTCGGACGTCTCCGCCGTGATGCGCGCGAGGGGATCCCGCAGTTGAGGGTTGCCGAAGCGCGCGAGCACGGTGCGTCCCCATGCACGGAAGTCGACGCCGGGGATCGGATCGAGCGACGGCACGGCCTGCTCGTCGATGTAGCGCAGCAGGAAGCGGTGCACGTCGGGATCCGCGACGGCCTGATGCACGTATTCGTGTCCCAGCAGCCGCCCGAAGAAGCACAGACCCTGGTGCACGCCGTTCGCGAGCCGGAGCTTCATCCGCTCGTAGGGCGCGACGTCGTCCACCAGCTCCACTCCCGCTCGTTCCAGCGACGGCCGTCCGTTCGCGAACCGATCCTCGACCACCCACAGGGCGAACGGCTCCGCCGTCACCGCCCACGCGTCGACGAGGCCGAAGCGGTCGGCGAGGTCTTCGCGATCCGCAGCCGTGGTGGCGGGGACCACGCGGTCGACCATCGAGCCGGGGAACGCGGTATGAGCCTCGATCCATCCGCGCAGCTCCGGGTCGACTCGGCTCGCGAACGAGAGCACGGCATCGCGCGTGACCGCCCCGTTGTCCTGGACGTTGTCGCACGACAGCACGGTGAGCGCGCCGGCGTCCCTGTCGCGCCGCAGCCGCAGCGCCGACACGAGCAGGCCGAGCCACGAGCGGGTGGAGCCGGGATGCTCCAGATCGTGCGCGATCGCGGCATCGCCGTCTCCGCCGAAGCGCCCCGTCGCGGGATCGATGCCGTAGCCGCCCTCCGTGACCGTGAGCGTCACGATCCGAGTCGCAGGATCGGCGATCAGCTCCACCGCCGTCGACGTGCCGTCCGCGGCGCTGTCGAAGCCGATGATCGAGCCGATCACCGCTGTCGTCCTGCGGCCGTCCGGATGCTTCTCCGTCAGGGTGTACAGGTGGTCCTGCGCGGCGAACCCGGCGGTCGCCGCGTCTGCGCGCATGCTGATGCCTCGGATCGCCCACTCGGAGGCATCGCCCGCGCGCAGCAGGCGGTCGAGGAACATCGCCTGATGCGCGCGGTGGAAGTGCCCCACCCCGATGTGGACGATGCCGCAGGTCAGAGAGTCGCGCGGGTACGACGGCACGGGGAGGTCGTGCGGCGGGCGGGCGAGCAGGGCGGCGTTCAGGATGGTCATGCGGGGGTGCTGCTCCTCATTCGGTTCGGGTCGACAGGGCGCGCATCGCGACCCCGGGGCCGAGGGCGCCGAGGTCCTGCCGCGCGCGGCGATAGGCGTTGACGAGACGCGGGTCCTCACGGAGAGGCCCGAAGATCGACAGCTGCAGCAGCTCGGCACCGCCCGGAGTCTCCGCGCGCACGACGGCCGACACCTCTTCGCGCCGGGAGTCGTCGAGCGCCGCCGGGCCGCCGGCGGCGACGGTCGTGCGCACCTGCTCGGACCACGCGGCCAGGATCAGGGCGATGTGATCGATCGAGGCTCCGGAGGCGAGCCGGTCGGCGAGGACGGGCACGAGGAACGTGCTGATCCTGTCTGTGCCGTCGGTCACGAGCCGGGAGAGCGTGTCCGCGATCGCCGGGTTCGCGAAGCGCTCCAGCAGCTCGCTCCGATAGCGCTCCAGATCCACGCCGGGAAGCGGAGGAAGCGTCGGGGAGGCCTCGTCGGTCATGTACCCGCGCAGGAAGTCCGCGATCACCGGGTCGTCGACGGCCTCGTGGACGTAGCGGTACCCCGAGAGCAGGCCGAGGTGGCCCACGGCCTGATGCGAGGCGTTCAGCAGCCGCAGCTTCATCGCCTCGTACGGCTTGACATCGTCCACGATCGTGACGCCGACGCGCTCGAACGCGGGTCGGCCGGCGGCGAAGCGATCCTCCAGCACCCACTGCGTGAACGACTCCGAGATCACCGGCCAGGCATCCGCGATGCCGAAGCGCTCGGCGACCAGACGGCGTCCGTCGTCCGTCGTGGCGGGCGTGATGCGATCCACCATCGAGTTGGGGAACGCGCCGTGCTCCTCGATCCAAGCGGCCAGTGCCGGGTCTCTCCGGCGCGCGAAGCCCACGACGACGCGGCGGGCGATGTCGCCGTTGCCCTGGATGTTGTCGCACGACATGACCGTGAAGGCGTCGACGCCGCGCGAGCGCCGCGCGCGGAGCGCCTCGACGATCAGGCCGAACACGGTATGCGGCGCCCCGTCATCGTGGACGAGGTCGGCCGCGACCGCCGGCACAGCGGGATCGAACTCCCCTGTGCGCTGGTCGACGGGGTAGCCGCCTTCCGTGATCGTGAGGGAGACGATCCGCGTCTCGGGGCTCGTCAGCAGGGCGAGCGCCTCCTCGGGGTGCTCGAGCGCGAGGACGTACCGCGTGAGCGCACCGATCACCCTGGCCTCGCTCTCGCCCCCGGGCGCCCGGGTCACCAGGGTGTACAGGTTGTCCTGATCGCGCAGCGCCCGGTCCATCGCACGGTCGCCCTCGAGCAGGCCGAGCCCGGCGATGCCCCAGCTCCGCTGGTCCTGATGCTCCAGGAGGCGGTCGACGTACGCGGCCTGATGAGCGCGGTGGAACCCGCCCACGCCGATGTGCACGATGCCGGTGCGGAGGTCTTCGGGAGCGTAGCCGGGGCGCCCCACCTGCGCGGGCAGCGCGGGCAGGGCCGCGCGCGCGAGCGTGCGCGGGCTCATGCCGGATCCGTCCGGAGGAGACCGGTGATCGTGCCCAGCAGGCTCTCGGCGTCGAACTCGGAGGTCGGCGCGTCGCGGACGATGCGTCCGAGTCGGAACACCACCACGCGGTCGGTCACCTCGAGCACATGCGGGAGCGTGTGCGAGATGAAGATGACGCCGAGACCGCGCGCCTTCGCCTCCCGGATCACATCGAGCACCTCGTTGGACTGCCGTGCACCGAGATGGTTGGTCGGCTCGTCGAGGATGATGACCTTGCGGGCCCAGGTCACGGCGCGTCCGATCGCCACCGCCTGACGCTGTCCGCCCGACAGCTCGGCAACCGTGCGGTCGGAGGCGGGGACGCCGATCCCGACCTTCTCGAGCTCGGCGTGCGCCGCGGCGTCCATGCGCCGGTTGGCCAGGAACCCGAGCTTTCCGAGCAATCCGCGACGCACGGTCTCACGACCGAGGAACATGTTCGCGCTGATGCTGAGGTTGGGCGCCAGCCCCGAGTCCTGGTAGAGGGTCTCGATGCCGGCGAGGAGCGCATCGTGCGGCGACTTCCAGCGCCGCACCTCACCGTCGAGCAGCAGTTCGCCGCCGTCGGGCAGGTGCGCTCCGGAGAGCACCTTCACGAAAGTGGACTTGCCGGCGCCGTTGTCGCCGACCAGTCCTACGACCTCGCCCGCGCGGAGCGAGAAGTCGACGTCGTCGAGCGCGACGACGTTCCCGTACCTCTTCGAGACGCCGCGGGCCTCGTAGAGCGCCGGCTCCGATGCGTTCATGCCTTCCTCCGGTTCGACGTGCGCAGCATCTGCAGCGCCACAGCGATCGCGATGATGAGCGCCACCACCACCTGGTTCCAGTTCGGGTCGATGTTGATCACGATGAGTCCGCTCGTCACGGTCGTGAGGATGAGCGAGCCCAGCACGGTGCCGCTCATGGTGCCGGTGCCGCCGGCGAGGCTGGCCCCGCCGATCACGACCGCCGCGATCGCGAGCAGTTCTCGTCCCGCGCCGGAGCTCGGCGAGCCCGCGCCCAGCGTGAGATACACGACCATGCCTGCGAGCCCGGCGAGGACGCCCGACAGGGTGTAGACGTAGGTGAGCTGGCGACGGACGCCGATGCCCACTGCCGTCGCGGCGAAGGCGTTGCCGCCGATGGCGAAGACGTAACGACCGAAACGCGCCTGATGCAGGAACAGCCCCGCGATCACGATGATCACGATGGTCGCGATGCCGGGCCAGGAGAGCGGGCCGAGCCACGGCACGCTGAGCGCGATCGCCCCGGATGGGCCGCCCGCGATCGGCGCGCCCTTGGTGAGCACGAGGGCCATGCCCGCCCCTGCTCCCAGGGTGACGAGCGTGGCGATGAACGGCACGAGACCGGCCAGGTTGATGAGCGCCGCGTTCACGAGGCCGACGACAGCGCCCGTCGCGACGGCGACGGAGACCCCGATCAGGATCGCGAACGGGTCGGCGATACCGCCGCCGACCGCCCCCTGCATCGCGAACGCCGCCACGACGCCCGAGATCGTCAGCGTCGACCCGACGGAGAGGTCGATGCCGCCGCTGACGATCACGAACAGCTGTCCCACGGCGATGAGCGCGATGGGCGCCCAGTCGACCAGGATGTTGCCGAAGACCCCGATCGAGAAGAACCTCGGGTTCACGATGCTGAAGAACGCGACCATGACGGCCAGGATGAACGCCTGGTTCGTCGCGAAGGGCCCGAACGGCCTTCTTCTCGTGCCGTCTCGTGCGGCGTCCTCGTCGCGTGATCGGATCACGCTCGTCTCGGTGCTCATGTTCGCTCCTGATCGGGGTGGGATGACGGGGTCAGTCCGCGGACTCGACGTAGGTGTACGTCGCGAGGTCGTCTGCGCTGGTGTCCGCGTCGAGGATGATGTTCGGCAGGGTCTGCAGCGGATCGATGCCGTCCACGCCCTCGTCGCTCAGCTGCGCCACGACGGCCTGCACGGCGAGGCGCCCCATCTCCGCCGGGTCCTGGGCGATCAGCGCGGTGAAGACGCCCTGTTCGAGCAGATCCACGTTGGCCTTGTAGGCGTCGTAGCCGACCAGAGCGACCTCGCCGACGAGGCCTTTGGCCTGCAGCGCCGCGGCGGCGCCGGTCCCGTTGGTTCCGTCGATCGCGAAGATGCCGTCCAGGTCGGGGTACGCGGTGAGCCAGTTGTTGACGTTGGTGTTGGCCTTGGTGGGGTTGGATTCGGAGTAGGCGGTCGTGACGACCTCGATCCCCGGATACTCCTTCTCGAGCTGATCGGTGAACCCCTTCAGACGGGCGACGTTCGTGGTCGACGTCGCCGAGCTCAGGCCGACGGCCACCTGATACGTCTCGCCTTCCTGGTAGCCGATGCCCTGTGCGATCGCATCCGCCGCCTTCGCGCCGCCGTCCTCGTTGTCGCCGGTGATGAAGGTGAGGACGTCGTCGAGGTCCTCCACGCTCGTGTCGACGTTGACCACCGGCATCGTGGCCGCCGCACGGTCGACGACCTGCTGCAACGCGACCGGGTCGGTCGGTCCGATGATGAGGGCGTCGGGCGAGGTCGCCAGCGCCTGGTTCACCACCGGGATCTGCGTGGCCGAGGAATAGGTCGTCGCGTCGCCCTGGAACTGCAGGGTCACGCCGAGCTCCGCGGCCGCCTCGTCCGCGCCGACCTTCATGGCCTGGAAGAACGGATCGGACGCCGCTCCCACCACGAAGGCCACGTCATACGACGCAGCGGCGTCCGCGCCGGTCGGCTCGGGGCCGGATGCCGAGCATCCTGCCACCGCCGTCGTCATCGCGCCGAAGGCCGCGAGGAGCGCGACGCCTCTGAACATCTTCTTCATCTGACTCTCCTTTGAGGACGCGCCGGGGCGCGTGGGATGTCTCCTGACGATGACACCGGTATCATTTCGGGCGATACAACCGGTGTCATTCCTTGCACGATTGAGTATGCGAGACAATGAGACCGGTGTCAAGTAGAATCCCGGGAGGACGTTCAGAGAAGCGAGATCACGTGCCCCAGGAACACGAGCAGCCGCACGCGCGCAAGCCGCCGAGGCTGGAGGACGTCGCGCGGATGGTGGGCGTATCGAAGTCGACGGCGGCGCGCGCGCTCCGCGACTCCCCCCTCGTGACGGAGGAGACCAAGGCGCGCATCCGGCAGGCGGCCAGCGAGCTCGACTACCGTGTCAACGCTCTCGCGCGCGCCATGTCGGCGGGCTCCTCCCAGACGCTGGGTCTCGTGATCGCCGACATCAGCAACACCTTCTTCGACCAGGCCACGCGCGCGATCGTCGACACCGCCGCGGAGCACGGGTACCAGGTTCTCGTGCTGAACACCGGTGAGAGCCTGTCCGTGGAGCGCGATGCGATCCGCGTGCTCTGGGAGAAGCGCGTAGACGGCATCATCCTGGTGCCCTCATCCCCCGAAGACGTCTCCCATCTGCAGCGCGGAGCGGGGTCGGTGCCGCCGATCGTGCTGCTCGACCGCACGGTGCAGGGCCTGGACGCGCCCTCGGTGACCACCGACGACGACCGCAGCGCCTACGAGGCGGTCAGCCTCCTGATCGCACAGGGGCATCGCGACATCGGGATCGTCGTGAACACCTCCGACCGGCGCGTCGTCCGGCCCGACGATCCGGGCTCCACCGTCTCGACGATCTTCAAACGCGTCACCGGCGCCTGGGCAGCACTGCGCGGCCACGGCATCGACCCTGCGACGCACCCGCCCGTCTATGTGTCTCCCGTGCACGAGACCGCGACGACCGCGGTGCTCGCGCTGCTCTCCGGACCGCGTCCGCCCACTGCCGTCCTGACCACGAACTCGGACGCGGCGCTCGCGGTCATGGATGCGGCGAACCGGCTCGGCGTGCGCATCGGAGAGGATCTGTCCCTGATCAGCTTCGACGACACGCCCTGGGCGCCGGTCTTCCAGCCGCCGCTCTCGGTCATCCGGCGCCCGATCGCCGACCTCGGCCGCGCGGCGGTCGAACTGCTGCTGCAGACGGTGCAGGATGACACGCACCGCCAGGAATCCCTCGAGCTGCGCAGCACCCTGGTCGAACGCGGGTCCGTCGCCCCTGCGCCCGGCGACGCGGAGGTGCATTCCCCGTCGCATCGGACTGATGCGTAATGCCGCCCTCCGGCCTCCTCTGCCCCTGAGGCTCCGGCCTGCAGACCGGTGAGGCCCGGATCAGATCAAGACCTCAGAAGTCCCAGGTCTGACCCATGTGCTCTCGAGGCGCGGAATCCTGCGGTTTCTTCGGCTCTGCCGACTGCTCGTGCCCTTTACGTGCCACTGGTTCGCGGAACTGATCCCGCCGACGCAGGCCACGCTGTACGCAACGAAGCATACTCGCCTGGCAGATGTGATCGGGGACTTGAATCAAGAACAGCTGACGGGCTCGAGCTGGATCCGGGCGGGATGGCGAATCGCTGAGAATCCGCATGTTTACGCGGTTCTCATCGGGTTCAGTCTACGGAGGAGCACCGGCTGATGACAGACATCCGTAGGGTTTCTGCTTACCAAAGTGGTCGCCGTCACGGACTGCTTCCACGTCCTTCTTGTCGCCGACGCTTCTGCTGCGACATCTTTCAAGGCGGCGTCCGCAGACTGCTCCGCGCTCGCGAAACCTCGAGCGTTGAACCGCCGGTCCTCGCACCCATAGGGCGCGATGATCGTGCAGAGCATCGGGCGGCGTATACGCGCAGCCGAAGCAACCCTCTCTTGTCGTCCAAATGGGCTACAGCCGGAGAGCCGGTTCGTGCGAGTTATCCACGCTCAGCTACCGGGATGCGGACAACCGGCCCGCAAGCGGAGGCGCAACCTCTTTTGGCAGGCGCGAAGAGCCGCTGCTGGACTACTCGACGGTGTGAGAGAAGGTCCTTTCACGAAGCTTTGAGGGCCGAATCTCCTCAGACCACCGGACCCTCAACGTGTATCGACCCGTCACTGCCCGGTCGAGCATCGACGTCACCGGCTTGCCGATATCTACCGGCGATGAGATCAACGTGTTGAATGGCGCGCCATCTATGAGGCTCACGTATGTGAAGAAGTCCTTGCCCATCTGAACGGTCCCGTTCGGCCACGTCAGGTCCCTTGTGTTGCCCTGGGGACCCGAGACCGTGCACAGAACGTCATGGATGTCAGCGTGGCCCCGAACGCCCCAGTCCACCCTGAGCACAGGCACCACCGTTGTGCGTACCTTGACGCGCACCATCTTCCACGCTGGTGTTGTCCAGTGCGGCTTCACTCGACGGCGGCGAAAGCCCATGACGCCAAGGACGATTGCGACGACTGTCACGCCGATTCCTACAATTGTCACAATCGTGTTGAGAGTCGTCGTATCCATCAAGCGCAGAGTAGCGCCTCACGCCTCCGCGCCGCCGCGCACCACGACTGCAGCCCTGAGATTCCGCAATTGCTTAGCCATCAACTTGCGTCTGAGAGCACCGGGACGTTTGCACTCCAGACCGTTAAGCGGACGTGGAGTGCAAGGTTGGCAACCCCGTCGGCCCCTGAACCCTCGACTTTGGGCTCAGCGACTTAGTTGAACCGGTGCGGCCGGGCGTGAGGACGGCCGTTCGCGACTGCTGCCGGAACGCTGTGGTCGTCGTAGATCGTGGCGGCGGGCGCGGGCGGCGGCCACGGAATCTGTGCGAGGTGTGGTCCATCGGGGTGCGCTGCGACCCAGCCGAACGCGCCACGTGCTTGGAGGCGATTCAACTCGCGAGCGACTCGAGTGCCTTCCTGACCATGGATGGTCCAAGTCGCGGGCATCTGCGTTGGTGACTGGAAATCTCCGTACACGAGGGCGTGGCGCGGGCTGAGAGGGAGCACAACCTCTTCGGCGTCGAAGAAACCCACGTCTCGACCATTGGATATCTGCACGAGGTCCCGGGGCGACACACGTTCTCCGTTGATCTGAAGCCGCTTGCGCAGATCGCCCTTCGGGGTTCCGTCTCGCGGCGTGAGCACAACTGGTTCATCGCTGACCACCAACAGCGTCTCGTCGAAGCGCACCACTGAGACCGGCCTCCCCGCCAAGTGATCTGCCAACTGCTCGCTCGCACGTTGGATGAACCGAATGTGCTCGTTCTGGTGCGGCACGATCTCCAACCCGTGGATTTCGGTGACGTCGAGCTTGTCCTGGTTGACCAGCTTCATGCCGTAGTCGGCGACGATCTCCATCGCGCGACGGGTCCGCATTCCGCGCAACGCCTGCACAGCCACGAACGTATCAAGGGCGAAACGGTCCATCCCCGTGGGCGGGCGCGCCTGGCCGAAGGCCGTCGTCGAAAAGAATGGGCGGACAACGCGCGCGAACTCAGCCTCCACCTCGCTGAGCCAGACCTCCATCGCACCGTTTGGCAGCATGTCGAGATCGACGAAGGTATAGAAGTTCTTGACCGAGAGATCACCGACTGAAACGAGTCGCAGCTTGCCCGTAAACCGATCGCGAACGCGGATCTGTCCCGAGTTGGCGAAGCGGCGCAGGATGGTACGGGGCACAATGTGGTGCCGCGTGCCCACCTGGCCCTTGCGATCAATGGAGTCGTACCATTCCCGTGCCAGCCGCTCGGCACCCGCGTCACTGGCGAGCTGATACATCCGTCCCATGGTGGAATCTTTACACGAGCCTCCGACGCGACAGCCGGGCGAGGCTGAATGTCGAGTTGTCCGCGGCCGCGCCGACAATCACACACCAAGGGCTGGTACCGGAAACCAACGCTCGGTCAGGGACCGACTATCGCACAACCGACCGACCCGACGGCAGACAACTTGCTCGACGATCCTCCGGCCGGACGTCGGAAGCGGCGATGGCTGCTTGCACGGCCTCACTCAGGCTGGCCAGGCGCGCGCGGCCAGCTTTGCAAGATTCTCCATGCGCCGATCAACGTCCGCCTTCTCCCATGACGGTTCCTTGGCCAACGCGGACGTCACCTTGAAGACCGATTTCGCGTACTCACTCTTCTTGTTCTCAAAGGGTTTGTCTTCAAGCCCCTTATTGAGGGCCTTCTCGAGAAGTGCCATGTTGCCGAGCGTCTCGACGTAGCCGAGTTTGGCCTCGCTGTTTTTGGCCTCGGCGCGCGGCATCAAGTGCTCAAGTGTCACGCTTCTGCTCGACCAATCCGGGAGGCCTTCCAGCGACTCTCCGTCCTTCGCCCGCTGGGCGCGCTCGATCATCGCAAGAAGGTACCTTGCCCGCGGCAGCGTCACGTTGCCATACCGTCGGAAGTCTGAGATGAACTCAGCATCCTCGACCATGAGGCTCGACAGGACCCTCTTGACGTCCTCTTGGTTATTCGCCTTTCCTTCGCTGACCTGTTTGGCAGCGACACTGAACGCTTTCTCGGCAACACTTCCGCCGAGTTTTCCTGCAAACAGCGCACGAACTGACCAGTTCGTTACCTTGATGAACAACTTGGTCGCCTTACGCTGATCCTTCCACTTCGCGAAGGCAGCAAGAATTAGCGGATAGCTGCTCTCCAGCCCAAAACGGCGTAGCGCAAGAACGTAGTCGCGCGTGTCGAAGTCGAGCGAGTCCCATAGCGCGCTGTCGACGTCCCGCAAAGCCAGATACACCTTTCGTGCCTCGTCGAGCCGGTTGATGTACGCCTTGGCTTTTGCGGGGCCGACTCCGATGTCGCTCTGCATCGCCTTGTAAAGTCCTCGCGCCGTGACGTGCCCATTCCGCGACATGTAGTCGTAGCGGATGAACTTGACGAAGTCCTCAGACTTGTCGAACTCGCCACTGATCTTGATCCAAGAGGCCTGAACAAACGAGAAGTTGTGCTTCGCCTGGCTGAACAGGTAATTCTTTAGGAGATCGGCTGTAGTGAGGTCCGCACCGCGATCGTTGAGCGTCTCAAAGATGACGTATGCCTCGGGGAGGTCGGAAGCCACCGCGACCAACACTTGTACAGACTCCTCGAGCTGATTGGTGAGTTCAATCAGCTTGGAATGATCCGACTCGCTTGGTGCTAACGTCTGCAGGTACTTGACGACGTGACGGTACGCGTCCGCGAGCTTGGACGCTCCGACTTCAGGGAGCGCTCCACGTGCGAGGAGAATGTCGTAGACGGGCTGATCCTCCGGGTTCAATATCAATCGCTCGACGTACTCCTCGGTGGCGAGGTCGAACCCACGAAGGTAGGTCTCATCGATGTGCGTAGCTGACTTCTCCTTCTTGAAGTCCCTCAATCGGTCACGAATAGCGACTAGCAGTACCGCTGTTGTGGTGAGACGTTGCTGCCCATCCACGATCTTCTGCCGGTCTGACTCCTTGTCGTTCGCAAACACGACCGTGCCAAGAAAGTAGGCAGCCTTCTTCTTGCGCGCCGTTTCCATATCGCGAAGGAAATCGATGACGTTGCCCTCGTCCCACGAATAGCTGCGCTGGAACGCAGGTACCTCGAGCCACCGATCGGCGAGAAGATGACTGATTCGGTCATGATCGAACTGGGTCGGGTCAGCCATCTAGTTCCTCCACGATGCGCGCGGGCCAGCAGCGGCGATCGCGGTTCGAACGCCCTGCGTCATCACGTTGTGCGCGCGCAATGAGCACACGTGCGACTGCAGTTGACGTTAGCGTGAGGATGCTTCCCACTCGCGCGGACCCGCCCGGCCAGCGCCATGCTCGAGTCGAAAATGATCGCCAGAGTTTTACGTGGACGAGACTCATGCCCGATGTCGGGCGCTTGATCGATGGCGTGGCTCGCCTCGGACAGGTCGTCGGAGCACTAGCGCAACTCGGCGAAGACGGAAATCCGCAGAGTCGGGGAGCATCGCGAAGGTCGGACTTAGGCAGGCTCAATCACGCCGCCACCGAACGTCGACGGTTACACTCCTCACGCTCCGGTCCTGTGAGCCGATGCCCGCGCACGTTCCCGTTGCGCGCATTGCCCGGATATGGATCGCCAAACGCTCGACTGGCCGTGACAATCCCCGGAAGCAGGTCGTTGCTGAGGATCCACCATCTCAAACTCCGTGCCCGCCGGGAATGGGAGGAGCGGTCGCGCCACCCGATGACCCTCGTCACGACGACGGCAGAACGCGGCATCGGGTCAGTTGTGCGGTCACACGTTGTCGATCGCGGTGATCCATTCGTTGAGTTCCGCGATGAGCTCATCGAGTGTCGATGAGACGCCGGCTTGCTCCGCCGGTATCGCGAAGGTGCGCGCCCAGAGGGGGTTCGTGACGATTGTGGGCGGCCACGAGCGCAGGTGCATCCCGATCTGGGCTGCTTCCGCGGCTCGTACTTGGAAGACGTCAAGCGCGGCCTCCCGCACCCCATCGAGCGATCCCGACGTCGGATAGTACGCATGCTTGATCAAAAGGAGGTCAACGAGATCGCGAACCCGGTCGTTCACGAATGTGGGCGGCTCGTGGGGGTCTGTGCATGCGTGAAGCTTCTGTGCGACCTGGTAGGCCATCGCGATCCCCACGAGCGCGTCAGGAGTCTGAATGCCGAAGAAACCGGTGGAGGGCGCTGCGACCCGGTCCGAGATCTCGCGGACGTGCCCGTCGTCGAAGGCCACTTCGACTTGGACGCGTCGCCATGTGACACCGCGAAGCGACAGCAGCACGTCGAAGCGGCGCGGCTTCACGATTCGAGGAGCGTCGATCGTCTGGATCGTCGAGCGGGAAAGGGCGACGGGACCCCATGGCTGAGCCAGCGCCTCGTCCAGGGCGAGAACGAACTCCTCCACTGAGCCACGGAAGAGAGTGTCAACATCGCGCGTCGCCCGTGCCGACGCACCGAGTCGTCGTTCGAGGTAAACCCCGCCCTTGAGCAGGAAGAGCGGCTGCCGATCGTGACCCAACGCTCGCTGGAGCGCAGCGACGACGATCGTGGACGCCAGAATCCACCCTGTACGGGCAGCGTTCGTGTCGAGCGTCGCTGATGCCTGATGCACCCACTGTTCCAGCACCCGGGCGCTTGCAGGAGTGCGATCCTTCTCAGGGAGCGCGGCGAAAGGGTCGTCAGACATACTTTGATTCGATCTGCGTTGTCAGGTCTGTCACCTCAGCGACGGTGATCCGGCCCCGTTCGCGAGCGGTGTCGATGGCCGCTCGAAGCAGATGCACCGGGACGCCGGTGTCGATTCCCTGCTGGATGGCCGTCTTCTCTGTGACGGTGCGGATGCCCTGCCACCAGGAGAGGTCCGCTTCGGTGAGGCGTGCGTGATGAAGGATGTAGGCGCCTCCGCCACGCTTGTTGATTCGATGACCTTTGGGGATGGTGACGTGGATTCGGTCCGGGTTGATATCGCAGAGCTCGTACACAGCCAACGCGGTGTCATGGCTGAGCGCGGCGTCCGGGGTATTCGCCCACAGGACGGCCAGCATGTACTCATCGCGCTCGGTGGCGGGGAGTTCTGGGAATCGGTAGATGCCGTGGCCCACCCGTTCGAGCTTGTCCCGACGTGCAAGGCGAGCGAGCTCCCCAGGTGCAGCTCCTAAGTTCCGAGCGTCCCGTTCCGTAACAAATCCGTACTGGTCGAGGGCGACATCCCAGAGGTCCTTGCGAAGCATGATTCCCTCTCATCCCTGATGCGAAAAGTATGCCACAAATGGCCTACTTTTCGCACTCGCACTAGCCACAACAAAGTAAGGCGCCCCACGCCCACCCGTGCATGGCCTCTCCCCGTCACGACTTGTGCGCCTCCTTCTTCGCGGCCGCGAGACGGGCCGCGACATGTTCGCTCATCGATCGGCGAGTTCGCGGTCGCGGGTCATCGTGGCGTGCTGGTAGCGAAGCACGACGCTGATGTCTGCGTGCCCTCCACGGCGCATAAGTTCTGCCAGCGTCGCGCCTTCCTGGGCGAACATCGTCAGTCCTGTGTGCCGCAGGTCATGGAATCGGAACCTGCAGGGCAAACCGTGGACGGCAGCCCGACTGTCAGCCCAGATAAAGCCCCATCGCGTGTTGGACAGCGGTAGGCTTCCGCGGACGACAGCCGGCACCAGTGGCGCCGCGCCTTCGGGCGCCACGTTGATACGGAGATGCTCTTCAAGCCGGTCGCGCATGAGACGCGGAACGCTGAGCGACCGCTTCCCCGCATCGCTCTTCAGATCCGTGTAGTCACCCGTGCTCGCGTTGAGCTGCCGACGCACATGCAGCGTGGCGCTACCGTCGTCGCGCCATTCGATGTCACGGCGCTGCAACCCCAGGCACTCCCCGCGCCGCAGCTGGCACCAAGCAGCGAGGAGGACCATGATGGCCCAAAGGTCCGGAGTCGCCTCGTACATCGCCTCGATCTGGGCGGGAGTCGCCAGATCCTCGTCGGGGTCATGGTCGGCATCGTGACGCACTGCCTTCTGCCGGGGTACGGAGATGTCCGGCACCGCCGGGATGATCTGATCCCTGGCCGCACGCCGCAAGATCATCTTGAGCACGATCAGCACGGGCCGCGTGATCCCGTTGAACTCGGACTTCGGGTTCAACGTCGACGGAATCCTGTCCAGTCGCTCGGCCATCGCCCGAATCCGGGCCTGATCGATCTCTCGGATCGGAAGGTCCCCGAACTCGGGAACCAGATATCCGGTGACTTTGCTTTGGTAGGACCGGACAGTGCCGTCGGTCCGCATCTTGCCGCTGCGGTTGGGCTCGGTGCGCACCGCCTCAAGCCACCGTTCTGCATACTCGGCGAATCCGATCGACCTCGCCTTCTCGGCAGCAGCCTCAGCCCGAAGCCGTGCCGCGAGTGTCGCAGGCGGCTCCCAGTCACCGCGAGCGATCCTCGTGTGAACACCGGCGAGCCAGGTGCGAGCGTCGGTCTTCGTCAAGAACGTCAGCGACTTGTCATCCTCCGTCCGAGCTGTGTACTCCCTTCTGTCTGGGCCCACGTACCGGGCCTGCCAGCGCCCCGACGGCAGCTTTCGCAAACTGCCCCATGCCTCTCGTCGAGATCCCGCGCCTCCCCTCTTCGTCGCGTCTCTCATCTTCTCCTCCTGTAGTCACCCAGGGACTCGAGTGGCATGCAGCACCGCCTCATGCACGCAACGCTCCCGACGTCTCGAAGCGCAGATTCCGGGAACTCTGACTGTGTCGAGTTCGGTCCCTTCGGCCCGTAGTGGCACGACGGTCGCGGTCGGTGACCGCTCCGCCGCCGCTCGGAGGATGCGGACGTGCCACTCCTGTGCCCCTCTGAGTGTCGCTAAACGTCCATCTCTGGCAGCTTCTGTCCATTGAGGATCCCGCCAAAATTGCTTCGGACCTGGAGAAAGTACTCGTCTTCGGGCCGCCCCTCTGTCCTCGATAGCCCGGCACCGAGCAAGAACCTGCGAAAAGTACACTTCTGTCCCCTTCTGTCCATTCGATGTGGCACGAAAAGAGGCCCGGACCTGCAGAAACCTGCAGGTCCGGGCCTCCCGTCAGCCCTTTTCAGGGCCGGGCCAGATCTTGAACTTCTAGAAGTCCCAGTCGTCGTCCTCGGTGGCCTCGGCCTTGCCGATGACGTAGCTCGAGCCCGAACCCGAGAAGAAGTCGTGGTTCTCGTCCGCGTTCGGGGAGAGCGCCGACAGGATCGCCGGGTTCACGTTCGTCACCGTGGACGGGAACATCGCCTCATAGCCGAGGTTCATCAGCGCCTTGTTGGCGTTGTAGTGCAGGAACTTCTTGACGTCCTCGGTGAGGCCGACGCCGTCGTAGAGGTCCTGCGTGTACTGCACCTCGTTGTCGTAGAGCTCGTACAGCAGCGAAAACGTGTAGTCCTTCAGCTCGTCCTTCTTCGCCTGGTCGAGCGTCTCGAGCCCGCGCTGGTACTTGTAGCCGATGTAGTAGCCGTGCACGGCCTCGTCGCGGATGATGAGGCGGATGAGATCGGCCGTGTTCGTGAGCTTCGCCCGCGACGACCAGTGCATCGGCAGGTAGAACCCCGAGTAGAAGAGGAAGCTCTCCAGCAGGGTCGAGGCGACCTTGCGCTTGAGCGGCTCGTCGCCACGGTAGTAGTCCATGACGATCTGGGCCTTCTTCTGAAGGTTCGGGTTCTCCACCGACCAGCGGAACGCCTCGTCGATCTCCTTGGTCGAGCAGAGCGTCGAGAAGATCGAGGAGTAGCTCTTCGCGTGCACCGACTCCATGAACGCGATGTTCGTGTAGACGGCCTCCTCGTGCGGGGTGATCGCATCGGGGATGAGCGAGACGGCGCCGACCGTGCCCTGGATCGTGTCCAGGAGCGTCAGGCCGGTGAACACCCGCATCGTGAGCGTCTGCTCCTCGGGGGTGAGCGTGTTCCACGACTGGATGTCGTTGGACAGCGGCACCTTCTCGGGCAGCCAGAAGTTGTTCACCAGGCGGTTCCAGACCTCGAGGTCCTTGTCGTCCTGGATGCGGTTCCAGTTGATCGCCTGCACGTGGTCGACGAGCTTGAGCGGTTCGGGAGGGGTCATTTCTTTCCTAGATCGTGGTCGGAACGTCGCGGGGCTTCGACTCGGCGCTGCGCGCCTCGCTCAACCTTGCACCGACTCGCATCAACACGACTTCGTCGCATCGATCCGAATCGCTACAGCATGCAGGAGACGCACTCGGTCATGTCGGTGCCCTCGAGCGCCAGCTGGCGCAGGCGGATGTAGTAGATCGTCTTGATCCCCTTGCGCCATGCGTAGATCTGCGCCTTGTTGATGTCGCGCGTGGTGGCGGTGTCCTTGAAGAACAGCGTCAGCGACAGGCCCTGGTCGACGTGCTGAGTGGCCGCGGCGTAGGTGTCGATGACCTTCTCGTAGCCGATCTCGTAGGCGTCCTGGTAGTACTCCAGGTTGTCGTTCGTCATGAACGCCGCCGGGTAGTAGACGCGGCCGAGCTTGCCCTCCTTGCGGATCTCGATCTTCGACGCGATCGGGTGGATCGAGCTCGTCGAGTTGTTGATGTACGAGATGGAGCCGGTCGGCGGCACCGCCTGGAGGTTCTGGTTGTAGATGCCGTGCTTCTGGATGGACTCCCTCAGCTGGACCCAGTCGGCCTGCGTCGGCACGAAGTGACCGGCGAAGAGCTCCTTGACCTTCTCGGTCGCGGGGACCCAGGCCTGCTCGATGTACTTGTCGAAGAACGTGCCGGAGGCGTAAGTGGAGTCCTCGAAGCCGTCGAAGGCCGCGCCGCGCTCGATCGCGAGCCTGTTCGAGGCGCGCAGCGCGTGGAACAGCACCGTGTAGAAGTAGATGTTCGTGAAGTCGACGCCCTCCTCCGAGCCGTAGTACACGTGCTCGCGGGCGAGGTAGCCATGCAGGTTCATCTGTCCGAGGCCGATCGCGTGGGAGCGGTCGTTGCCGTCCTCGATCGAGCGGACCGATGCGATGTGGCTCTGGTTGCTCACCGCGGTCAGACCGCGGATCGCGGTCTCCACCGTCGCGCCCAGGTCGCCGCCGTCCATCGCCAGGGCGATGTTCATCGAGCCGAGGTTGCAGGAGATGTCCTTGCCGATCTGGTCGTACGAGAGGTCCTCGTTGTACGTGGTCGGCGTGTTCACCTGCAGGATCTCGCTGCAGAGGTTGGACATGTTGATCCGGCCCTTGATCGGGTTGGCCTTGTTCACCGTGTCCTCGAACATGATGTACGGGTAGCCCGACTCGAACTGGATCTCGGCGATGGTCTGGAAGAACTCGCGCGCGTTGATCTTGGTCTTCTTGATCCGCGGGTCGTCGACCATCTCGCGGTACTTCTCGGACACCGAGATGTCGCCGAAGGGCACGCCGTAGACCTTCTCGACGTCGTAGGGCGAGAACAGGTACATGTCCTCGTCGTTCTTCGCGAGCTCGAACGTGATGTCCGGCACGACGACGCCCAGCGAGAGGGTCTTGATGCGGATCTTCTCGTCGGCGTTCTCGCGCTTGGTGTCGAGGAAGCGCATGATGTCCGGGTGGTGGGCGTTGAGGTACACCGCGCCGGCGCCCTGGCGGGCTCCCAGCTGGTTGGCGTAGCTGAAGCTGTCTTCCAGGAGCTTCATGACGGGGATGATGCCGGACGACTGGTTCTCGATCTGCTTGATCGGGGCGCCGGACTCGCGGATGTTCGACAGCAGCAGTGCGACGCCGCCCCCGCGCTTGCTCAGCTGCAGGGCGGAGTTGATGCCGCGGGCGATCGACTCCATGTTGTCCTCGATGCGCAGGAGGAAGCAGCTGACGAGCTCGCCGCGCTGCGCCTTGCCGGCGTTGAGGAAGGTCGGGGTGGCCGGCTGGAAGCGACCGGAGATGATCTCCTCGACGAGGTCGATCGCGACCTGCTCGTCGCCGTCTGCCAGGGCGAGGGCCGTCATCACGACGCGATCCTCGAAGCGCTCCAGATAGCGCTTGCCGTCGAACGTCTTCAGCGTGTAGCTGGTGTAGTACTTGAACGCGCCGAGGAACGTCTCGAAGCGGAACTTCTTCGAGTAGGCGAGGTCGTTCAGGCGCTGGACGAAGTCGAACGAGTACTTCTCGATGACGGCGCCCTCGTAGTACTCCTTCTCCACGAGGTAGTCCAGGCGCTCCTTGAGGGAGTGGAAGAACACCGTGTTCTGGTTCACGTGCTGCAGGAAGTACTCCCGCGCGGCGCGCTTGTCGGCGTCGAACTGGATCTTCCCGTTCGCGTCGTAGAGGTTCAGCATCGCATTGAGAGCGTGGTAGTCGAGCCCCTCGTATGCGGGGTTCGCCTTGAACGCCACCGTTTCCGTCACTGCAGTACCCACCGTCGTTCCAATCCGTCGGTCACGCGATCGACATCGTCCTGTGTGCCGAAGATCTCTAGCCGGTACAAGTGAGGCACGTGGCACTTGCGGCTGATGATGTCACCGGCGAGGCAGAAGGACTCGCCGAAGTTGGTGTTCCCTGCGGAGATCACTCCGCGCAGGTGGCGCCGATTGCCCTCGTCGTTGAGGAATCGGATCACCTGCTTGGGCACTGCGCCCTGCTCCTCGCCACGACCCTGGCCTCCGCCGTATGTGGGGGTGACGAGGACGAAGGGCTCATCCACCGAGAGAGGCTCCTCGTTGCGGAGCAACGGGATCCTCCGCGCGGGAAGGCCCAGCTTCTCGATGAACCTGGCCGTGTTGCCCGAGGTGCTGGAGAAGTAGACCAGGAGCGGCGCGGCGGTGGCGACGGCGCTCATGATCGGGCCCTCTCCTTACGCCAGACGAGACGCGAGCTCGTCGATCTTGTCGGGACGGAAGCCCGACCAGTGGTCCTCGTCGGTGACGACGACCGGCGCCTGCAGGTAGCCCAGCGCCTTGACCTGCTCGAGCGCCGCGGCATCCTCGGAGAGGTCGTGGATCTCGTACTCGATGCCCTTGGCGTCCAGCGCGCGGTAGGTCGCGTTGCACTGCACGCACGAAGGCTTGGTGTAGACCGTGATCGACATTTCTGTTCCCCTCAAATCCTGATTTCTCCGGCAAACCTCCGCCGGGACTTCAATACTACATATAGGGACGGACATTCGGACTGACCACAAGGGCTAGTAGTTACATCCGTGTAGTTTTCCACCGCTCTCCACTGATACAACACAGGTTCTCCACCGTTTCATCCACAGTTCGCGAACGGATTCCCGACCCTGCGAAGCGCGGGAAATCGCGGCTCGCGTACCCCGTCGCCGGATCCATCCACAGCTCGGACGCTACGCCCGCCCACGGACATCGGGTTTCCTGTGGAATCCGCTTCTCGGCGTGTCGCGGCGTGTCGCGAATCGTCCGGATGCCGGCGACGCGCAGCGCCCGGGTACCGTTGTCTGGTGGCGGGATATCGGGACCTTCTTCGCACCCCCGGCGTGGGGCGGATGATCGCGGCGCAGCTCACCGCCCGCTTCCCCGGCGGCATGGCCTCGCTCGCGATCCTGCTGCACGTCGAGCAGCAGACCGGATCGTACGGCGCCGCCGGTCTCGTACTGGCCGCGACCTCGATCGGCCAGGCCGTGGCCGGCCCCGTCACGAGCCGGTGGATGGGCGCGTGGGGCATGCGGCGCGTGCTCGCGCTCACGGCATCCGCCTGCGTCCTCGCCGTGCTGGGACTCGCGCTGCTCCCCCTGAGCCTGCCCGGCTACATGGCGCTCGGCATGCTGGCCGGCCTGTCGACGCCGCCGGTCCAGTCCGCGGTCCGCACCATCTACCCCAAGCTCGTCAACTCCTCGCAGCTGACGCCGTTGTTCTCCCTGGACGCCTCGCTGCAGGAGATCATCTGGATCCTGGCGCCCGTCGTCATCACGCTCGTCTCGACGCAGGTGGGGACCACGCAGGGGCTCCTCCTCGTCGCGATCGTCCTCGTGCTGGGATGCGGGTGGTTCATCCTCTCCCCCGAGGTCGGCCGTGTGCGCATCCCGCGCAGCCGCCGCGCCTTCGGGCGCGTCGTCCTCAAGCCCCCGGTGCTGCTGGCCACCGTCATCGGGTTCCTCCTCATCGGGGCGTGCTCGGCCGTCGAGGTCGGCGTCGTCGCGACCTTCGAGCACGGCAGCCTGGAGGCCGGCCTCGTGCTGGCGGTCTTCTCGGTCGGGAGCCTCCTCGGCGGGCTCTCCTTCGGGCACATCCCGATCGGCCCCTGGGCGATGGCGCGCCGCCTGCTCATCGTCACGGTGGGGCTCTCCCTGACGATGGTGATGCTGAACGCGTACTGGCTGGGCGGGACGCTGTTCCTCGCCGGCATCGGCATCGCCCCCGCGCTGGCCGTGCTCTTTGCCATCACCACCGCGAGCGTGAAGTTCAGCGAGACGGCCGAGGCCTTCGGCTGGGCGGGCACCGGCCAGCTCATCGGAGCGGCCGCCGGCTCCGCGATCGCCGGATTCCTCGTCGACAGCACCGGCGGAGCCCAGGGCGCGTACCTCGCCGCCACCCTGTTCGCTATCGTCGGAGTGGTCGTCTCCGTGGTGTTCGTCCGGGCCTTCCCGGATCTCCGCCATCGCGACCCCAGTCCCTTCCCCGATACCGAACCCGTGGCGGTCACCCCCTCATGAGCAGCACCCCAGAGATCGTCTGCATCGGCGAGACCATGATCCTCGTCACCCCGACGGACGCAGCCCTGTCCGCGGCGTCCGCCGCCTCCCTCGGCCTCGCCGGCGCGGAGTCCAACGTCGCCGCCGGCCTCGCCGCAGCGGGGCATCGAGCCGTCTGGGCCTCCCGGCTCGGCGATGATCCGCTGGGCACTCGGATCGCCGAAGAGCTCGAACGCCGCAAGGTCGAGCTGTGGGTGGAACGCGACGCGGACGCCCCCACCGGCGTCATGTTCAAGGACCCGGGCGCGGACGGCTCCTCGGTCTTCTACTACCGGCGCGGCTCGGCGGCCTCCCGCATGGCCCCCGGATTCCTGCCCGCCGAGCGCCTCGCCGGCGTGCGGATCGTGCACACCACCGGCATCACCCCTGCGCTGTCGTCCAGCGCGGGGGATATGGTCGACCGGCTGTTCTCCGACGCGCGGGCTGCCGGGGCGCTGGTGTCCTTCGACGTCAACGACCGGCGCGCTCTGTGGTCCATCGAGGATGCCGCGGCGACGCTCGCCCGGCTGGCCGACGCGGCGGACATCGCCTTCGTCGGACGCGACGAAGCGGAGCGGATCTGGGGCACCGTCACCCCTGAGGAGATCCGCGCCCTCCTCCCCCGCTGCCCTCTGCTCGTCGTGAAGGACGGCGCCGTCGGCGCGACGGCCTTCGAGGGCGATGCGGAGCCGATGTTCGTGCCCGCTCCCGTCGTCGACGTCGTGGAGCCGGTGGGTGCAGGAGACGCCTACGCCTCGGGCTTCCTCTCCGCGACGCTCCGGGGCCTCCCGCTGGCCGAGCGCCTGTCGGCAGGGCATGCGGCGGCCGCCAGGGTGCTCGCGATCGCCGCGGACATGCCCCCGATCGACTGAGCGGACGTCCGTTCTGCAGGATGCCCGCCGTGTTCTGCAGGATCGGCGGGCCGATCCGCCCGGATCCGCCCCGTTCTCGGCCCCCTTTCTGCATCTGCTCCTGCAGAACGACCGCATGCTCCTGCAGAACGACCGCCCGGCATGGTCGTAGGCTGATCCCGTGGCTGCTGTGACCCTGCCCCGGCTCTCCTGGGGTGCATCCGATTCCCCGAAGACGGCCCTGCTCGTGCACGGCCTCGGCTCCTCCGGCGCGTTGATGTGGCGTCTCGGCGAGACGCTGGCCGACGCCGGATGGCACGCCGTCGCCGTCGACCTGCGCGGGCACGGCGACGCCCCGCGCGCGCTGGACTACAGCGTCAGCGCCTACGCGGACGACCTCGAGGCGACCGTCCCCGATCGCGGCGACCCCTGGGATGCCGTAATCGGCCACTCGCTGGGCGGGGCGGCGAGCACGGTGGCCGCGGCATCCGTGCCCTCCTGGACGAAGCGGCTCATCCTCATCGATCCGGCGATCCTGGTCGCCGACCGCGACGCGGCGATCGTGCGCAAGAGCCAGGAGCGCGCCTTCGCCGACAACCGCATCGAGGTCGTGCGGGAGGAGCATCCGCACTGGCACGAGCAGGATCTCGAGCTGAAGATCGACGCCGTGGCGCGCGCGAGCGCCTGGGCGATCGCTCAGACGAGCACGCAGAATCAACCGTGGGACGTGCGCGCGGAGGCTGCCCGACTCACCGTCCCGACCCATGTGCTCGGCGCGGACCCCGAGGTGTACAGCCTCTTCACCGGCGCCGTCGCCGAGGAGGTGCTCGCCGCGAATCCGCTCATCTCCATGTCGATCGTCGCGGGTGCGGGGCACTCGCCGCACCGGGACAGGCCGGAGGAGACCGCCCGCCGGCTGCTCGAGGCGCTGTCGTAGACGCGCCGGGCGACCAGAAGGAGCAGACATGACGTTCGATGAGACCGCTTTCCTCCCCGACGATCTGCTGGAGCGCATCCGCGTGAGGGCTCCGATCCACGACAGGGAGAACACGTTCCCTCAGCAGGATCTCGATGAGCTGCGGGATGCCGGCTACCTGCGCATCCTCGTCCCCGCCGAACGCGGCGGGGCGGGCCTCGGACTCGAGCAGGCCGCGCTCCTGCAGCAGCGCCTCGCGACGGCCGCGCCGGCCACAGCGCTCGCGATCAACATGCACCTCGTGTGGACGGGAGTGGCGAAGGTGTTCGGGGATCGCGGCGTCCCCGGCCTCGAGTTCCTGCAGGACGGCGCCGTCGCAGGGGAGGTTTTCGCCTTCGGGATCAGCGAGGGCGGCAACGACCTCGTGCTGTTCGGCAGCGACACCGCGGCCGTCCCGACCGGTGACGGCGGCTACGCGTTCACCGGGACGAAGATCTTCACCTCCCTCGCTCCGGTCTGGACGCGGCTCGGGCTCCACGGCCTCGACACCACCTCGCCCGACGCGCCGAAGCTCGTGTTCGCCTTCGTGGACCGCACGGATGCCGTCGAGACGAGCGACGACTGGGACACGCTGGGCATGCGCGCGACGCAGAGCAGGACGACGCGGCTGAACGGCGCGATCGCTCCCGCTGAGCACGTCGTGCGCAGGATCGATCCTGGCCCCGGCGCCGATCCGATCGTGTTCGGCATCTTCAGCGCCTTCGAGATCCTGCTGGCCTCCGTCTACACGGGCATCGCGCGGCGTGCGCTCGATCTCGCGGTCGAGACCGTCCGGGAGCGCCGTTCGAAGAAGACCGGGACGACCTACGGCCAGGATCCGGACATCCGCTGGCGCATCGCGGACATGGCGCTCGCCTACGACGCGCTTCCGCCGCAGATCGCCGCCCTCGCCCGCGACGTCGACGCCCTCGCTGACCATGGCCCCCGCTGGTTCACTCTGCTGTCCGGGCTGAAGCACCGCGCTGTGACGACGGCGAAGCGGGTCGTGGACGAGGCGATCCTCACCGCGGGCGGCGGCGCGTACTTCTCTTCGAACGAGCTGTCGCGGCTGTACCGGGACGTTCTGGCCGGAGCGTTCCATCCGAGCGATCCGGAATCCGCGCACGCCACCACGGCGAGCGCCTGGCTCGGCCCTCTCGAAGCCTGAGTCCTCCCTCCGCGAGACTGCGACACCACGCCGAGGCGCATGCGTATCGCTGACGTCTCGGCGTGGTGTCGCAGTCTCGAGTCAGGCGAGGAAGCCGCGCAGCAGCGCCTCTGACCCGGCCAGGTGGTCGCGCATCGCGGTCTCGGCAGCGTCCGGCCGCCCGGCGAGGATCGCGCTCACGATGCGCCCGTGCTGCTCGCCCGAGTGCTCGATGTTGCGGGGCAGGAGAGGAAAGGTGTCCAGCCAGACGTTGACCTGGGCGCGGTTCTCGGCCACGAGGGCGACGAGGGAGGGAATTCCTGCGGCTTCCGCGATCGCGAGATGCAGCAGCGTGTCCAGCCGCCGGTACTCGTCCGGTCCCGCCGGCAGCGCCGCCTCGTGGCGCGCCCACAGATCCGCGCGGATCGCGGCGTCCAGCGGACGGGCCGCCGCCGCTCGGGCGGATCCGCTCTCCAGCACGCGGCGCATCCCCAGCACGTCGTCGAGCTCGGCGGGATCGGCGCGCCCGGCATCCCGGGGCGAGGGCAGCGGATCTGCGACGAACGTCCCGCCGTACCTGCCGCGCCGCGGCACGAGGTATCCGGCGTCGGCCAGCTCCCTGATCGCCTCGCGGACCGTGTCGCGACTGACGCCGTACGACGCGGCGAGCTCGCGCTCCGGCGGCAGCGAATCGCCGGGGGCCACGACCCCGAGCCGGATCGTCTGCACGAGCCGCGCGACGGTGTCCTCCAGGGCGTTCCCCTGCCGGATCGGTCGGTACACCGCCCTGCGGACCCCCTCGAGGTCATTCTCCGGCAGAGGAATCGTCATGGTCCCAGTCTCGCCGATCAGAGCGGGGTGACGTACGCGTTCGTGATGCCGCCGTCGACGACGAAGGTGCTGGCGGTGATGAAGGAGGAGTCGTCGGAGGCGAGGAAGGCCACTGCCGCCGCCAGCTCCTCCGGCTCCGCGAAGCGCCCCATCGGCACGTGCACGAGACGGCGCTGCGCCCGCTCGGGGTCCTTGGCGAACAGCTCCTGCAGCAGCGGGGTGTTCACCGGTCCTGGACACAGCGCGTTCACGCGCACGCCCTGGCGGGCGAACTGGACGCCCAGTTCGCGGGACATCGCCAGCACCCCGCCCTTGGACGCCGTGTAGCTGATCTGCGAGGTGGCGGAGCCCAGCAGGGCGACGAAGGACGCCGTGTTGATGATCGACCCGCGCCCGGCCGGCACCATGTGCCGAAGCGCCGCGCGGCTGCACAGGTACACGCTCTTCAGGTTGACGTCCTGCACGCGATCCCAGGCCGGCAGCTCGGTGGTCTCGATCGAGTCGTCGTCGGCGGGCGAGATCCCCGCGTTGTTGAAGGCGATGTCCAGGCGTCCGAACTCCGCGGCGACGCCGTCGAAGAGCGCGTTCACCCTGTCCTCGTCGGCGACGTCGACGGGACGGAAGGCTCCGCCGACCTCGTGGGCCGCGGCCTCTCCCGTGGCGGGGTCGACGTCGGCGATCACGACGAAGGCTCCCTCCGCGGCGAAGCGGCGGGCGGTGGCGAGCCCGATGCCGCTCGCGCCGCCGGTGATGATCGCGACGCGGTCCTTCAGTCGCTGGGTGAGATCGATGGTCATGGATTCCTCCGGATGGGTGGGCTCGATAGGCGAGTTCGAGGGATGGGCTCGATGCGGGGTCACAGGGCGTCGGCGGCGAAGAAGACGTTCTTCGTCTCGGTGAAGCGCTCCGCAGCATCGGGGCCGAGCTCACGCCCGAGTCCAGAGGCCTTCATGCCTCCGAACGGCGTCGCATAGCGCACCGAGGAGTGCGAGTTCACGGAGAGCACGCCGCTGCGAACCCCCCGGGCGACCCGGACGGCTCTGCCCAGGCTCTGCGTCCACAGCGAGCCGGCGAGGCCGTAGATCGTGTCGTTCGCCAGGCGGATGGCATCGGCCTCGTCCTCGAAGGGGAGGACGGAGACGACAGGGCCGAAGACCTCCTCCTGCGCGATCCGATCTCCAGGCTGCGCGAGCACGACCGCCGGTGCGAACCAGAAGCCCGCCCCTTCCGGCGCGCTCCCCCGGAAGGCGATGTCCGCGCCCTCCAGGAAGGAGGCGACGGTGTCGCGATGGGATGCCGAGATGAGCGGCCCCATCTCCGTGCCCTCCTGCGTCGGATCGCCGACGCGCCAGGCGGCGACGGCCGGCTCCAGAAGCTCGAGGAAGCGGTCGTACACACTGCGCTGCACGAGCAGGCGGCTGCGGGCGCAGCAGTCCTGGCCGGCGTTGTCGAACACCGACCCTGGCACCGCTGCGGCGGCCCGTTCGAGATCGGCGTCCTCGAAGACGATGTTGGCCGACTTCCCGCCGAGTTCCAGTGTCACCGGCTTCAGCATCCGCGCGCATCCGGCGGCCACCTCGACGCCGACCTCCGTGGAGCCGGTGAAGACGACCTTGCGGACGTCGGGATGCGAGACGAAGCGCTGTCCGACCAGCGATCCCGATCCCGTGATCACCTGGAACAGGCCCTCGGGGAGCCCCGCCTCGAGCGCCAGCTCTCCGAGGCGGACGGCGGTCAGCGGCGTCAGCTCCGCCGGCTTGAGCACGACGGCGTTGCCCGCGGCGAGCGCCGGAGCGAACGCCCACGACGCGATCGTCATCGGGAAGTTCCACGGCACGATCACCCCGACCACGCCGTAGGGGTCGTGGAAGGTGACGTCCAGGCCACCGGCGACGGGGATCTGCCGACCCGAGAGCCGCTCGGGGTCCGCCGCATAGTAGTTCAGCACCTGGGCCACGTGCCCGGCCTCCCAGCGGGCGGAGCCGATCGGATGCCCGGAGTTGCGCACCTCCAGCTGCGCGAGCTCCTCGGCGGCGTCCTGCACCGCGCGAGCGAAGGCCCGGAGGCCGTCGGCGCGCGCGACGGGCGCGAGCGACGCCCATGCCCGCTGGGCGACGACCGCGCGCGCCACGGCCTCATCGACCTCCTCGACGCTCGCCCGCTGGATGTCCCTGATCGGCTCGCCGGTGGCCGGGTTGACGACGGTGAAAGCGCTCATCGCGCTCCTTCCTCCTGATGACGCGAGACCGCGAAGGCGCGCGCCTGTGCGACGAGATCTGCGAACAGGCGCCTGTCCTCGGCGTTCTCCTCCGGATGCCACTGCACGCCCACGACGTAGCCGGGGCCGGTGTCCTCGAACGCCTGCACCAGCCCGTCGTCCGAACGCGCGGCGGCGACGAGGCCGTCGCCGAGCCGGTCGATGCCCTGGTGGTGATAGCTGTGCACGCGGACGTCGCCGGCGCCGAGGATGCCGGAGAGCGCGGTGCCGGGGGCGACCTCGACGTCGTTCTCCGCGAACACGCCCCCGCCGATGCGGTAGCGCTCCGTTCCGAGCGAGTCGGGCAGGTGCTGCTGGAGCGAACCGCCGCGCGCGACGTTCACGAGCTGGAGTCCGCGGCAGATCGCGAGCACCGGCATCCTCCTGCGCTCGGCGGCGCGGAAGAGCGCGAGCTCCCAGGCGTCGCGGTCGACGCGGGCGGGGTCGGTGAGCGGATGCCGCTCGGCGCCGTAGAGCTCGGGCGCGACGTCGGCTCCGCCGGTCAGGATGAGGCCGTCGAGGCCGTCGATCGCGGCATCGGCGACCGCGTCGTCCTGCGGAGGGAGGAGGACGGCCACGCCTCCCGCGGTCGTCACCCCGGTGAGGTACTGCTCCGGCAGGAATGCGGCGCGGACATCCCAGACGCCCTGCTGCGCCCTCTCGAGGTAGGTGGTGACGCCGACGATCGGCGGATGCTCAGAGACGCTCGAAACCACGGATGCGCTCCCAGTCCGTCACGGCCGCATCGTAGGCCTCGATCTCGATGCGCGCCTGGTTGAGGTAGTGGTCGACGACGTCGTCGCCGAAGGCGGCGCGGGCGATCGTCGAGGCGCTGAACAGCCGCGCGGCCTCGCGCAGCGTCGTCGGAAGGCGCGCGACGTCGGCGTCGTAGGCGGAGCCCGTCAGACGCGGCGGCAGCGTCAGCTCGTTCTCGATGCCGTGCAGGCCGCCCGCGATGATCGCCGAGATGCCGAGGTACGGGTTCACGTCGCCGCCCGGCACGCGGTTCTCCACGCGCAGGGAGGAGCCGTGCCCGACCACGCGCAGCGCGCAGGTGCGGTTGTCCACGCCCCAGGCGATGCCGGTGGGGGCGAAGCTGCCCTTGGCGAAGCGCTTGTAGGAGTTGATGTTCGGCGCATAGAGCAGCGTGAACTCCTCGAGCGTGGCGAGGATGCCCGCGATCCAGTGCTCCATGAGGGGGCTGAAGCCGTGCTCGCCGTCGCCCGCCATGACCGGGCTGCCGTCGGCATCCCGGAGCGAGAGGTGGATGTGGCAGCTGTTCCCCTCGCGCTCGTCGAACTTCGCCATGAAGGTCAGCGCCTGGCCGTGCTGCTCGGCGATCGTCTTCGCGCCGTTCTTGTAGATCGCGTGCTGGTCGGCGGTCTCGCGGACCTCGGCATAGCGGAAGGCGATCTCCTGCTGTCCGAGGTTGCACTCGCCCTTGACGCCCTCACAGTAGAGGCCCGCGCCGTCCATCCCGTTGCGGATGTCGCGCAGCAGCGGCTCCAGTCGGCTGGACGCCAGCAGATCGTAGTCCACGTTGTAGTCGGTCGCCGGCCTCAGCCCCTGGTAGCCCTTCGCCCAGGCCTCGCGATAGGTGTCGTCGAAGACGATGAACTCCAGCTCCGTGCCGGAGTACGCCGTCCAGCCGCGCGCGGCGAGCCGTTCCCGCTGCCGGTCGAGGATCGCCCGCGGCGACGGCGCAACCGGGTCGCCGCTCTCCCAGACGAGGTCGCTCATCACGAGAGCGGTGCCGGCGAGCCAGGGGATGCGGCGCAGCGTCGCAGGATCCGGACGCAGCACCATGTCGCCGTAGCCCTTGTCCCAGCCCGACATGGCGTAGCCGTCCACGGTGTTCATGTCGACGTCGACGGACAGCAGGTAGTCGCAGGCCTCGGCGCCGTGGGAGAGCACCTCCTCCTGGAACAGCCGCGCGGAGACGCGCTTGCCGACGAGACGCCCCTGCGCATCCGCGAAGGCGACGACGACCGTGTCGATGTCGCCCGCCGCGATCGCGGCATCCAGCTGCTCGACGCTGAGGTTGCCCGGCATGTCCTGCTCCCATCCGATCGATCGCCCGACGGTCAGCCGCGCTCTTCGCACCCTAGATCACTTCTGAATCTAAAGGTAGACGCAACCCACCATTAAGTGCCACAATCGCGGTCAAGGCGCAGCCCGCGTCTGTCCAGGTGCGAACGGAGTTCGGATGTCTGAGCAACACAGTGGGTCCCGCAAGGTCGCTGGAGCGACCTATACACGAGCCGGCAGCGAGTACTTCGAGAGGCGAACCCTCCAGCGCAGCGCCGGTGTCTGGGGCCTGTGGGGGCTCGCCGTCGCCGCCGTCATCTCGGGCGACTTCTCCGGGTGGAACTTCGGCATCGACTTCGCCGGCTTCGGCGGGATGCTGATCGCCTTCGTCATCCTCGTCGCGATGTACTACGGCATGATCTTCGCGATCGGGGAGATGGCGGCGGCCATGCCGCACACCGGCGGCGCCTATTCCTTCGCCCGCTCGGCGATGGGCCCGTGGGGCGGTCTCGTCACGGGGGCTGCCGAGACGATCGAGTACGTCGCCACCACCGCGGTGATCGTCTACTTCTCCGCGAGCTACGTCAACGGCATCCTCGAACCGCTCCTGGGGATCACGCTGCCGGGGTGGCTGCTGTACATCATCCTCTACGTCGTCTTCATCGCCCTGAACTCCGCGGGGGCGGCGATCTCGTTCCGCTTCGCGATCGTCGTCTCGGTGATCTCGATCGGCATCATCCTCGTCTTCTCCGCCATGGCGCTGTTCTCCGGCGCGTTCAGCTGGGATGCCCTGTGGGACATCGTCCCCGATCCCGGCCAGTCGGCGTTCCTCCCGCACGGCGTGCTGCCGATCCTGTTCGCGCTCCCCTTCGCGATGTGGTTCTTCCTCGGCATCGAGGAGCTGCCCCTCGCCGCGGAGGAGTCGCACAACCCGACCAGGGACATCCCGCGGGCCGGCTTCTGGGCGCGCGGCACCCTCATCGTCACGGGCCTGCTCGTGCTCTTCCTGAACACCGGCGTCATCGGCGCCGAGGCCACGCGGGACGCGGGCGAGCCGCTGCTGGACGGCTTCCGCGCGATCGTCGGCGATCAGTGGGCCGCGGTGCTGGCCCTCTTCGCCCTCATCGGCCTGCTCGCCTCGCTGCAGGGCATCATGTTCGCCTACGGACGCAACATGTACTCCCTCTCACGGGCCGGCTACTACCCGCGCTTCCTCTCGCTCACGGGCACGCGCAAGACGCCGTGGGTCGCCCTCCTCGTCGGCGCGGTGATCGGCTTCGTCGCCCTCGTGATCCTCGACCTGCTGACGGCGGTCGACTCGACCGGCGCCGGATCCGTCGCCGGCGCGATCGTGCTGAACATCGCGGTGTGGGGTGCCGTGCTCGCCTACGGGCTGCAGCTGATCTCCTTCATCATCCTGCGCTTCAGGTACCCGAACGTGGAGCGGCCCTACCGCAGCCCGTGGGGCATTCCGGGCGCCGTCGTCGCGCTCGTGATCGCGGCGCTCATCTTCGTCGGATTCCTGCTCAACCCCACCTTCGGGCCGGCGATCATCGCGATCGCGATCGTCTACGCGATCATCCTGCTCGGCTTCGCCCTCTTCTTCCGCCACCGTCTCGTGCTCTCCCCTGAGGAGGAGTACGCGCTCTCCGGCGGTGCCCACGGCGATCCGCAGGCCGAGGGGTACGACGCGATGGAGGGCGAGGTCTTCGACGCGAAGTGACCCGCGAACCTGCGACACCACGCCGAGACGACAGCGATACGCATGCGTCTCGGCGTGGTGTCGCAGTTTCGAGGGGCGGGGTCACTTCGAGTCGAAGGCGAACGCCTTGAGGAGCTCGGCGACGGCCTGCTCGCGATCCTCGCCGCCGTGCTCGAACATGTGCGTGACGTGCGTGCGCAGGTGATTCTCGAGGAGCAGGCGGTTCAGCGACTCGAGCGAGCGCTGGATCGCGCGGGACTGCGTGATGATGTCCATGCAGTACTCCTCGTTCTCGATCATCCGCGCGACGCCGCGCAGCTGGCCCTCGAGGATGCTGGTCCGGTGCAGAGCGCGCTTCTTGATGTCTTCGATCACGGAATCGAGCGTAGTCCGCCCGCACGGGATGCTTCGGGTGCTCACATCGCAAGATGGGTGCGCGGAGCTCATCAGAAGCGGGAAGTCAGGTACGCATGACCCGCTGCCGGCTTGTCGACGAACCCGACATCCTTGCGGCTCAGGCTCGATCCTTGCGGCTCAGGCTCGCACCGGCCTTCGCACCATGATCCTGCCGCGGCCATACCGAGTCGCCCACAGGCGGAGGCAGGGCCGGCCCATGGCATGATGACGACATGTCCCGCACACCGTTCGCCCTGCTCTCCCCGGCTGATCAGGCGCGTGCCAGGGCTCTCCGGCGGATGAAGGCGGTGGCGCTCGGCGCGCTGATCCTCATGGCTGTGGCATTCGTCTTCGCCTTCGCGCTCCAAGAGCGACTCACGTGGCTCGCCTACGTGCGCGCCGCGGCGGAGGGCGGCATGGTCGGCGCCCTCGCCGACTGGTTCGCCGTGACCGCCCTGTTCCGGCATCCGCTCGGCATCCCGATCCCGCACACCGCGATCATCCCGAGCCGCAAGGACGAGATCGGGCGCACGCTGGGCGAGTTCGTCGAGACGAACTTCCTCGCAGCGGACGTCGTGCGCACCAAGCTCGCCAGCACACGGATCGCCCAGCGCGCCGGCGAATGGCTCAGGGAGGGGCCGCATGCCGAGCGCGTCGCCGCCGAAGGGGCGACGATCGCCGCCGCGGTGCTGAACGCGCTCAGCGACGACGACGTTCGCGACCTCATCGGCGATCTCGCGCGCGAGCACCTCATCGATCCGGATTGGGGGACGCCCGCGGGCGTCTGGCTGCAGCGGATCGTCGAGACCGACGCGCACCACGGCGCCGTCGACCTCGCCGTCGACAGCATCGCGACCTGGCTGGCGAACAATGCCGAGGCCTTCCACGGGCTCCTCTCGCGTCGCCTTCCCGGCTGGGTCCCCAAGCTCGCGCACCGGTTCGTGGACGACACCGCCTACAACGAGGCCGTGAAGTTCGTGAACGCGGTGCAGGCCGATCCGCGCCATCCCGCCCGAATCGCGATCGACGGCTACCTCGCCCGCCTCGCGGACGGCCTGCAGCACGACGACGCCACGCGCGCCCGGCTGGAGAACGCCAAGGACGCGCTGTTCGACAGTCCCCGTGTCGCCGCCCTCGCGGCCGAGGCCTGGCAGACCGCGAAGAACGGCCTGCTGGCGTCCCTGGCCGATCCGCAGAGCGGACTGCGGATCCGCGCGGCGAGCGCGATCAGGGAGATCGGGCAGCGGCTGACCACGGAGGCCCCGCTCCAGGCCAGGGTGGACTCCTGGATCACCGACGCCGCAGTCTTCCTCGTCGACCGCTACCGGCACGACATCGCCTCGATCATCACCGACACCGTCGAACGATGGGACCCGGCGGAGACGACCGAGAAGATCGAGCTCATGGTCGGCCGCGACCTGCAGTACATCCGCCTGAACGGCACGGTCGTCGGCGCCCTCGCAGGCCTCGCCATCTTCACCGTCGCCCACGCCCTGATCCCCGGGGTCTGACCTGACCCTCCCCCACGATCCGCTCTGGCCCCGCGCCGGAGGATGGCCGGCCGTCGACGGCGGGGCGCACGGCGGTCAGGCGGATGCCGTCCTCCTCGGCGTCCCGATATGGCGCACCTCGCTCTCCCCGACGGGCGCGCACGCGATGCCATCGGCGATCCGGGAGGCACTGCCGCGGTACAGCACCGCGCTGATGGATCCGCCCGTCGATCTCACGGTGCTGCGGATCGCGGATGCCGGGACGTCGCGGACCCGGACGGCGACGTCGACGCCGTCGCCCGCCGGGTCCGCGGTCTGCAACCGGCCTTCACGATCGCGCTCGGCGGAGACGATTCGCTCACCTACCCGGTCGCGCGCGGCGCGGGGGCCACGGGACTCATCACGGCCGACGCGCACCTCGACCTCCGCGACGGCGTCTCCAACGGCTCGCCTGTCCGCCGGCTCGTCGAGGACGCTCCGGACGGCGAGCGCATCGCCCCCGCAGGATCGTGCAGATCGGCATCGCCGACTTCGCGAGCTCCCCGGCCTATGCGCGGCGCGCGGCGGAGTGGGGCATCCGCGTGATCACCCTCGACGAGCTCCGCCGCCGTGGCGTCGCCGACCTCGTGGCCGAAGCGCTCGAGGTCGCCGGAGCGGAGGCCGGCGCCCGCATCCACCTGGACATCGATGTGGACGTGTGCGATCGCTCCGTCGCCCCTGGATGCCCTGCGAGCGTCCCGGCGGTCTGGCCGCCTGGGAGCTGCGCGCCATCCACGCCAGCTGCCTTCGAACCCTACGACGCGCTGCTGACTTCCACTCGGGCTGCGAGATCCGAGCATGCGCTGCTGTACTCCCCTCGCGCTCCTGATAACGATGGCGCGCGAGCGAGTATGAGGAGCGCGACCCGGGGATGAGCAGCGCAGCGCGCCATCGCGCAGCGCAACACAGGATCAAGCAGCGCGACACAAGATCAATCAGCGCGGCGCAGGATCGAACAGCGCGACACAGGATCAAGCAGCGCGGCGCAGGATCAAGCAGCGCGGCACAAGATCAAGCAGCGCGGCAAGGGACCTCGCAGCGCGGCTCAGGCGGGGGCGTCGTCGGCGTGCCTGGCGAGCGAGCGGCCGTAGCGCTCGGTCAGCTGCACCATCAGGTCCGGGGTGCCCCTGTCGACGCCGAAGACGTAGCCGGGGAAATCGAGCTCGCGCTGCGCGGCCGCGATCTCCTCGTGACGGTTCGGCGGCAGGACGAGCACGGGATCGCCGACCGCGACCCAGCCGATCGGCACGACGACATCCTCCGGGACGACGGTGCGCAGGTGCACGACCGCGTTGATGCGGACCTCGGCCCGCGCGCCGATCCTCGCGCCGTTGAACACGCGGGTCCCGGTGGCGAGGAACACCTCGTCGCCCACCGTCGCCCCCGACACGGTCGCGCCGGGGCCGATCAGCACGTGACCCCCGATGTGCACCGGATTCGCGGAGCTCGCCCGCACGACCGCGTTCTCCATCACGATGACGTTCTCGCCGAGGGTGATCGGGCCGCCCTCCGCCGTGATCACGGCGCCGTGCAGCACCTGGCAGTCCGGACCGATCTCCACGTCGCCGGAGACGACCGCGGTGGGCGCGATGACGGCGGTGTCATGGATCCGGGGCCGAGCCCCGAGGTGCTCGTACAGCATGCCGTCACTGTACTCCCGTCCGCGCGGCATCTCCCGATGCAGGCGCGTCCGCGGCACGTCCGGCGAAATCCGACTCGAGGACGAGACCCCGCGCGGAGCCAAGAACGACTCAGAGCCAAGACCTCCTCAGAGCCAAGACCTCCTCGGGACGAAGACCGACTCGGGACGAAGACCTGCCCGGAGCCAAGACCGGCTCAGGCGGGAGCCGGCTCGGGGAAGATCGCCGTGAACAGCTGCGCGACCCAGTCCAGCAGCGCGGTGTCGGTCAGGGCCTCCAGGCCCACTCCGACCGCCGCAGGCACGGCCGGCAGCGGGACCACCAGCGCCTCGCCGCCCGCGACGAGCTTCGCCTTCGGGTAGAGACGCTGCAGGCGGACCTTGATCGAGTCCTCCAGACGCGCGGGGGCGATCCGCAGGTTCGATCCCATCACGACGACGTCCTGCAGGCCGGCCTTCGCCGCACGCCGCCGCAGGCGCGCGATCGAGAACAGGCCCTCGACCTCCTCCGGCGGAGCGCCGTACCGATCGACGAGCTCCTCGCGGACGAGGTCGATCGCGTCGTCGTCCGCGGTCGCCGTGGATGCCGCCGACAGCTTCTGGTAGGCCTCCAGTCGCAGCCTTTCGCTGTCGATGTAGGTCTCGGGGATGCGGGCGTCGACGGGGAGCTCCATGCGCAGCTCCGCCCCGGTCTCGACGTCCTCGCCGCGGAAGGTCGCGACCGCCTCGCCGATCATCCGGAGGTACAGGTCGAACCCGACGCCGGCGATGTGCCCGGCCTGCTCGGCTCCGAGCAGATTGCCCGCTCCGCGCAGCTCGAGGTCCTTCAGCGCGACCTGCATGCCGCTGCCGAGGTCGTTGTTGACGGCGATCGTCTGCAGGCGGTCCGCCGCCGTCTCGCTGAGGGGCTTCGAGTCGTCGTAGAGGAAGTAGGCGTAGGCGCGTTCGCGGCCGCGGCCCACACGCCCGCGGAGCTGGTGCAGCTGCGAGAGCCCGTACTTGTCCGCCCTGTCGATGATGATGGTGTTCGCGTTGGAGATGTCCAGGCCGGTCTCGATGATGGTCGTCGAGACGAGCACATCGAACTTGCGCTCCCAGAAGTCGTCGACGACCTGCTCCAGCTGGTGCTCCCCCATCTGGCCGTGCGCGACGGCGATGCGCGCCTCGGGCACGAGCTCGGCGAGCTCGCTCGCCACCCGCTGGATCGACTGCACCCGGTTGTGGACGAAGAACACCTGGCCCTCGCGCAGTACCTCGCGCCGGATCGCCGCCGCCATCTGCTTGTCGCTGCGGGGGCCGACGAAGGACAGGATCGGATGCCTGTCCTCCGGCGGAGTCGCCAGCGTCGACATCTCGCGGATCCCCGTGACGGCCATCTCCAGAGTGCGCGGGATCGGCGTCGCGCTCATCGCGAGGATGTCGACGTTCGTCTTCATCTTCTTCAGAGCATCCTTGTGCTCGACGCCGAAGCGCTGCTCCTCGTCGATGATCATGAGCCCGAGGTCCTTGAAGATCACCTGATCGGTGAGGATGCGGTGGGTGCCGATCACCATGTCGACCGAACCGTCCAGAAGCCCCTGCAGGGTGAGCCGCGCCTCCTTGTCGGACTGGAAGCGCGACAGCGGACGCACCTTGACCGGGAAGCCGGCGAAGCGCTCGGTGAACGTCTCGAGATGCTGCTTGACGAGGAGGGTGGTCGGGACCAGCATCGCGACCTGCTTGCCGTCCTGGATCGCCTTGAACGCGGCGCGGACGGCGACCTCGGTCTTGCCGAAGCCCACATCCCCCGAGAGCAGCCGGTCCATCGGGATGGGCCGCTCCATGTCGGCCTTGATCTCGTCGATCGTCTGCAGCTGGTCCTGGGTCTCGGCGAAGGGGAACGCCTCCTCGAGCTCGCGCTGCCACGGGGTGTCCGGACCGAAGGCGTGCCCCTTGGCCGCCATTCGCGCGGAGTAGAGCTTGACGAGCTCGACCGCGATGTCGCGCACGGCCTTGCGCGCCTTGCCCTTCGCGGCGGACCAGTCGCTGCCGCCCATCTTCGAGAGCGTGGGCGCCTCGCCGCCGACGTATTTCGACAGCAGGTCGAGCTGGTCCGTGGGCACGTACAGCTTGTCGCCCGGATAGCCGCGCTTGGACGGGGCGTACTCCAGCACGAGGTAGTCGCGCGTGGTCCTGGCCGCGTTGCGACCGCCCGTCGACACCTCGCGCTGCGTCATCTCCACGAAGCGGGCGATGCCGTGCGTGGCGTGCACGACGTGGTCGCCCGGCTTCAGCTGGAGCGGGTCGACGACGTTCCGGCGGCGGGAGGCGAGCTTGCGCACCACCCGCTGGTCGCCTCCGATCGTGCGACCGTAGAACTCGTTGTCGGTGAGGACGGCCAGCTTCGCCTCCGGCACCTGGAAGCCGGATTCCACCGAGCCCGTGACGAGGGTCGCCACCCCCGGTTCGGGAGCGTCGACGAGCGACTCGACGACCCTGGCGGCGACGCCTCGATCGGAGAGCACGTCGCGGGCGCGATCGACCAGTCCGGCGCCGGAGGCGATCACGACGACGCTCCACCCGTCGGCCGCCCTGGCATCGACGAACTCGATCGCGCCGTCGACGTTGCCGTGGAACGACGGGATGATCGACGCGTCGATGTTCTCCGCATCCGCGTCGTCGCTCGCGAACGGGCTCAGCCGCCACCACACGCCGTCTCGGGCTCGGACGGTCTCGCGCAGCTGCGCGACGGTGCGGAAGTCCCCGGCGCCGAGGTCGATCGGCGCCGAGGCCCCGCTCGTCGCCGCGCTCCACGCGGCGTCCAGGAACTCGCGGTTGGTCTCGCCCAGCGTGATCGCGCGGGCGGTCGACCGCTCGGGATCGACGAGCGCGGTCGCCGAGCCCTCCGGCAGGTATTCGACGAGGGACTTGAGGGGACCGGCGACGGCGGGCAGCAGCGACTCCATGCCCTCGACCGGGATGCCCTCGGCCATCTTCTCCAGCATCCCTGCGATCGCGGGGAACCCGCCGACCAGCGCACGCGCCCTGTCCCTGACCTCTGCGGTCAGCAGCAGCTCACGACCGGCGGGCAGGCTCACGCGATCGACATCGCCCGGCAGCGAGCGCTGGTCGGCGACCGAGAAGGCACGGATCTGATCGACCTCGTCGCCGAAGAACTCCACTCGGTAGGGATGCTCGCTGATCGCGGGGAAGACGTCGAGGATCCCGCCGCGGACGGCGAACTCGCCCCGCCGGGACACCATGTCGACACGCGTGTAGGCGCGCTCGACGAGCTGTTCGACGGCACGCTCCAGCTCGATGCCGCGACCGCCGACGACCAGTTCCAGAGGGGCCGTGTCGCCGAGGTTCCCGGCGATCGGCTGCAGGGCGGCGCGCACCGAGGCGACGACGACGAGCGGATGCTCTCGCGTCCAGGTCGTGATCCGGCGCAGCGTCTCGAGACGGCGTCCGACCGTGTCGGCGCTCGGGCTGAGCCGTTCGTGCGGGAGCGTCTCCCAGGCCGGGAAGCTCAGGATCTCTGCGTCGGGGAGGTAGGAGCCCAGCGCCAGGGCGAGCGACTCTGCGCGTCGGCCGGTCGGGGCGATGACGAGCAGGGACGCCGGATGCCCCGTCGCGGCCCTGCGGCCGAGGAGGCCGGCGATGGCCGGGGCGTCGAGGCCGTCGACGAGGCCGAGATCGGCATCGGTCTGCGCCCAGGCGAGGGCGTCGCGATACAGAGACGCCTCTTCCAAGGCGCGCAGGATCCCCGGAACAGTCACCGGACAAGCCTAGTCGCGGCACCCGACACCCGGGTCCTGCGGAGTCTGGCCGGCGCCCCGTCTCGGCACCCGGTCATTACGCCGTCGCGGCCGCCGGAGAACGGAGATCAACGGGCGCCGTGTCGCCGTGTCGCGCCCCGGCACGCCGATGCGCGACACGGCTCGTCTCCGTTTTCCAGCGACAGGAGCGCGAGCGTTCCCGCGGCAAGAGCGGGCCGCCCCATAGGATGCCGGGATGGAACCCGTCGTGCTCACCACCGAACGTCTCGAGCTGCGCGCGCCCGACGAGACGGACGTCGACGCGATCGCCGCGGCGTGCCAGGATCCGGAGATCCCGCGCTGGACCACCGTGCCGAGTCCGTACACGCGCGAGCACGCCGTCGGCTTCGTGGAGCTCGTGGCGAGCTGGTGGGCGGACGACAGTCAGGCCGTCTGGGGCGTCCACGCGGGCGGCGGCCTGATCGGCGTCGTCGGGCTGCACCACATCACGCCGAGCGCCGGAGGCGCGCATGCGGAGCTCGGGTACTGGATGGCCGCCGCCGCTCGAGGAAGGGGATACCTCGTCGAGGCCGCGAAGCCGGTCATCGACTGGGCCTTCGCCGAACGGGGCGTCGTCCGGCTGAACTGGCGGGCCGTCGTCGGGAACGTCCCCTCCGCTCGCGCCGCCCGATCCCTCGGGTTCCGGTACGAGGGGATGCAGCGCCAGGCGCTCATCAGCCCCCGCGGTCGTGACGACGGCTGGATGGCGGGCCTGCTCGCGACCGATGACAGGACCCCGGTGGACTGGCCCGTTCTGGACTGACCTCTCCCCCGCGCCGTGCCGCCGGAGCGCCGGAGCGCATCCTCCCGGGCACCCTCCGCGGAACTGTCCGAGAAGATGCGGATCCAGCACCGCCGGACCCACGATCTGCGCGACATGTGTAGGGGGAACACGTGGGGTGACAACGTCGGATGCCGGTGCGAGGATGAACCCATGCCCGAGATGCCGGAGGTCCAGGGGCTCGTCGATTTCCTCGGCGAGCGCGCCGCCGGGCGGGCGATCGATCGGACGACCGTCGGTGCGATCGCAGCGCTGCGGACCTTCGATCCGCCGTACACCGCCCTCCTCGGCGCTACCGTCACGGGAACGGCCCGTCACGGCAAGTTCGTCGACGTGATCTGCGGCGACGACCTGCATCTGATCTTCCACCTCGCCAAGGCGGGGTGGCTCCGCTGGTACGAGACGCTGCCCTCGACGCTGATCCGGCCCGGGAAGTCTCCCATCGCCCTGCGCGTCGCGCTCGACGACGGCAGCGGGTTCGATCTCACCGAGGCCGGCACGAAGAAGTCCCTCGCCGTGTATGTGGTCCGCGATCCGGCCGATGTGCCGGGCATCGCGCGGCTGGGCCCGGACCCTCTCGACGCCGCCTTCACGCGTGACGCCTTCGCCGCCCTGCTCGAAGGCCGCAGGATGCAGATCAAGGGCCTGCTGCGCGATCAGAACGTGATCGCCGGGATCGGCAACGCCTACAGCGACGAGATCCTGCACGCGGCGCGGATGTCGCCGTGCGCGATCTCGGGAAAGCTCGGCGACGAGGAGGTCGACCGGCTGTACGCGGCGATGCAGGCGACGCTCCGGGACGCCGTCCGCACCGCGTCCGGCAAGCCGCCCGCCGATCTCAAGGACGCCAAGAGAGGCGGCTTCCAGGTGCACGCCCGGCGCGGAGAAGCGTGCCCGGTGTGCGGGGACGCCATCCGCAGCGTGTTCTTCGCGGATCGTTCGCTGGAGTACTGCCCGACGTGTCAGACCGGCGGCAGGCCCCTCGCCGACCGGAGGCTGTCGCGGCTGCTCAAGTAGCCGCCGGGGGCGGTGCCTGCTGCGCGGCGAGACCGCCGTCGATGACGATCCGCTCCCCCGTCAGCGACGGCGTCGCATCGGACACGAGGAACGCCGCGAGGCGTGCGATCTCCGCCTGGGCCGTCTCCCGTCCGATCGGGATCAGCGCCCTGCGGCTCCGCGCCTCCTCCTCGCCGATGCTCTCCCAGCGGTCGCTCCAGACGAAGCCCGGTGCGATCCCGTTGACGCGGATCCGATGGGGTGCGAGGTCGATGGCGAGAGAGCGGACCAGCCCGTCGACGGCCGCCTTGCTGGTGTTGTACGCGAGGCGCCCGTGGATCGCCTGCTCTCCGGCGAGGGAGGACACGACGACGAAGTCGCCGGCACGGTCGGCGGCGACGAGCCTGCGCGCGACCTGCATGCAGCATCGATAGACGCCGGACACGTTCACCGCCAGCACCTCGTCGAGGAACTCGAGGGGCTGTTCGAGCGTCGGCTGGTCCCGAAGCCCCAGGTGGGCGGCGTTCAGGACGAGGCCGTCGACGAGAAGGCCGCCGTCTTCGAGCAGATCGAAGCCGCTGTCGATCGCCGCAGGGTCCCCGAGGTCGAACGCGACCGGCACGACGACGGCCCCGGTGTCCGCGCCGATCTCTCTCGCCGCACGTTCGGCATCGGCCTCCGTCCTGGCATGGGCGATGACGACCGCGCGCTCACGGGCGAGATGCGTCGCGATGGATCGTCCGAGATTGTGCGCCGCTCCCGTCACGAGCACGGTGCGCCCCGTCATGCTCATCGTGCCCTCACGCTCCTCTCCGATCGGCATCCGCCGGCCGGATATCGGTCAGCGCGCCCGAGTAGTGCCGCAGATCGTGGCGCACATACGGGAACCGCTCGAGCGCTTCGAGGTCGAGCTCGACCCCGAGCCCCGGGCGCTGGGGGATCTCGGCGCGCCCATGACGGATCTCGGGCTCCTCGACGACGATCTCCTTCCGCCACGGAACGTCCGTGGCCATGGTCTCCAGCAGGGTGAAGTTCGGTGTGCAGGCGGCAAGCTGCAGCGTCGCGGCATTGGCGATGGGACCCGAGGGGTTGTGCGGTGCGAAGGAGACCTGCCAGAGCTCTGCCAGGGCCGCGATCGTCCGCGTCTCCCAGATGCCGCCCGCGTGGGAGACGTCCGGCTGGACGACGTCCGCGGCGCCGGCCCCGAACACCTCGCGGAAGTCCCACCGCGTGTACAGGCGCTCGCCCAGCGAGAGCGGAGTGCTCGTCGCCTCGCGCAGACGCGCGGCGTTCGCCAGGTTGCCCGGGATCAGCGGCTCCTCCAGCCAGAGCGGATCGATCGGCTCGAGCGCCGCCGCGATGCGCCGGGCCGCCGGGAGCTCGAACCTGCCGTGCGCCTCGATGATGACCTCCGCCCGGTCGCCGATCGCTGCCGCCACCGCCTCGACGACGCGCATCGACGCACGCAGCTCGGAGGCGCCGAGCGTGCGGAACGCCGAGCCGAAGGGGTCCCATTTCAACGCCCGGTAGCCGTGCTCCACGGCCTCCACGGCCTTGTCGGCGAACTCCTCGGGGGCACGCGCGCCGGCGAACCACGCGTTGGCGTAGCAGTCGACCTCGGAGCGCACGGCGCCGCCGAGCAGCTGATGGACGGGGACGCCGAGCGCCTTCCCCTTGAGGTCCCACAGCGCCATCTCCACCGCGGACAGCGCGCTGGTCAGCACCGCTCCGCCGCGCCAGTAGGCATCCCGGTACGCGTCCTGCCACCAGCCCTGGATGTCCGACAGGTCGCGATCGCGCAGGCCGGCCTCGAGCGCGAGGACGGCCGCCTCCACAGCCTGCTCCCGGTACTCGAGAGTCGCCTCGCCCCAGCCCCGGACGCCCTCCTCGGTCTCGATCCGGACGAACACCCAGTTCGTCCGGTAGGCGTCGCAGATGTGGACCGACAGCTCCCGGAGTCTCATGCGCGCCTCCGGCCGCCGTCGACGCGCGGCACGCCGGAGCGGATGACGTCCGTGACGGACCGATGCCAGTCCGCGTCGTCCCAGAAGCCGAGGAAGTGCGGATGGCAGAAGTTGGCGCTGCAGTCGAACGAATAGCCTCGCCGGGCCGCGATCGCGGTCGCCGCCTCCGCCGTCTCGCGGTGCACGTCCCAGCGGAGCAGCGGATGATCCGCCCAGTTGACGAGCCCCCATCCCTCGGTCTGACCGACGTGCAGCCCATGGGGAGCCGCGGCGGCGACCACGCGATCGATGGCGGACTCGTACTCGCCGATCCAGCGTTCCCGCTGCGACCGCCATGTGTCGGCGATCGCGGCGTAGATGAGGTCGTAGTCGTAGTCCTGCGGGATCATCCTCGCCTGCGAGGCGTACGCGTTCCCGCCGCGTTCGATGCGGAACAGCTCGTGCGGGTTGCCGTGCTTCTCGATGGTCGCGGCGTAGTCGGTGAGCTCGTCGAAGCCCGGCAGATAGTTGAGCCAGATGTGCACGTCGAGGAAGTCGAGCTGCGCCAGATCCTTGTGCTCCCAGTAGCGGGAGAAGCCGTCCATCGTGAAGCTCGCCGAGATCGTGAGCTCAGGCCAGTTCGCCCGCAGCCGATCGATCGCCGAGGTCAGGAAGTCCCAGAGGAAGTCCCTCTGCCGGTCGTTGTACCCGCCGTCGGGCCCCGGCGGGTATGCCATGGTCTGGACATTCCGATGGAGCCAGGTGAAGACATGGCCGTCCGGGTACTCGTTCAGCACGTCCAGGTAGACCACCGTGTCCATCAGCCCGTGCGCGTCGATGAACTCGAGCGTCTCCTGCCAGACGCGCACGAACTCGTCCAGCCCCTCGATCTGCTCGTTGCGATGATCGTCCGTCGGCTTGAACCACGTCGACAGCGCCACCTTCACCCCATGCTCCCGGCACTTGGCGAGGAACTCGATGAGCGAGCGGCGCGGCTCGATGTACATGGTCCACGGATTCCCCCACATCCCGAACCCGTAGAACTGCGGGAACTGGTTGGGGACGTCCTTGAACCGCTCCACGATGCGCCCGTCGGGGCCGGCGGCGACGAGATGCGGGAACACGTCGAGCCGCACGGCGTCGTAGCCGCGCTCGCGGAGCTCTGCGAGCGCGCGGTCCCAGTCCTCGAAGCCGCCTCCGCGATAGCGCCGGCGGAGCCAGGACGAGTCCCACATCGTGATGGACAGCGGTGCGGTGATCGAGTCGAGAGTTCCCATGGTGTCCTTCGTGCGTGTCATTTGCCGATGCCGGCGGTGAGGCCGTCGATGATCTGTCTGGTCGCGATGATGAAGAGGAGCAGGAGCGGGACGGTCGCGATGACGAGCCCCGCGAACAGCGAGGCCCAATCCGTCTGGTACTCCCCGAAGAACGTGGTCAGACCCACGCCGAGCGTGTAGTTCTCTCGCGAGCGCAGCATGACCAGCGGCATGAGGAAGTCGTTCCAGATCGGGACGAAGCGGAAGATCATGACCGTCGCGACGGCCGGACGGACGAGCGGCAGCATGACCCGCCAGAACACGGTCAGATGCCCGGCTCCGTCGATCAGCGCCGCCTCCTCCAGCTCCGCCGGCAGCTGTCGGAAGAACGCCATCAGGATGAAGATGGTGAACGGGATGCCGTTGGCACCGTAGATCAGCACGAGGCTGAGCGGCGAGTCCACGAGCCCCAGGGCGTCCATCAGGTAGAACATCGGCAGGATCGCCAGCATGAACGGGATCAGCAGTCCCGAGATGAAAAGGCTCTCCAGCACGCTGCGTCCGCGGAAGCGCCAGCGGGCGAGGGCGTACGCCGCGGGAAGGGCGACGACCGTCGACAGCAGGACGGACGACACCGTCACCAGGACGGAGTTGAGCGCATAGGTGCCGAAGCTCGCCTGCGTCCAGGCGTTGACGTAGTTCTCCACCGTGGGCTGGGTGGGGATCGGCCACGGATCGCTCGCGATCTCGAAGTGCGTCCGGAACGAGTTGCCCACCATCGTCAGCAGCGGGACGATCGAGAGGGCCGCGTAGAGCCAGAGGACGATGTGGATCGCCACGGCCTGCGGGGTCACCGGCCGCCTGCGGCGGCCGGTCCGCGGTGCGGGCGCCGGTCCCGCGGTGACATCTGCGGTGAGGGTCATGAGAGCGTCTCCTCGTAGCGGGCGAGCATCCTCCTGGCGACGACGGCGCCGCCGAGGATGAAGAGGAACAGCACGGTCGCGACCGCCGAGGACATGCCGAGGGCGTTGCTCGCACCGGAATGGAACGACTCGCGGAAGAACAGCAGCGACAGCACGTCCGTCGAGCCGGCGGGAGAGCCGGTGGCTCCGCCGAACGCGTACGGAAGGGTGAAGCTCTCCATGGCTCCGATGAAGGTCAGGATCGAGACGGTTCCGACGACGGGGGCGAGCAGCGGGAGCGTGATGTGCCGGAAGCGCTTCCAGCCGTTCGCCCCGTCGATCGACGCGGCCTCCAGGAGCTCGCGCGGCTGACCGGCCAGGGCCGCGCCGTACAGCAGCACGGGGAACCCGATCCACTGCCACACCGACACCAGGATGAGGACGGGCAGGGCGAGCTTCGGATCCCCGAGCCACGGGAGGGCGAGCGCGTCGAGGCCGATCGCCCGCAGCGCGGCGTTCACCGGACCGAAGGTGGGCGACAGCAGCAGCGTCCACAGATACCCCACCACCAGCGGGCTGACCAGGTACGGGGTCGTGTAGAGCACCTGGAACACCCGCCGCAGGGCGGTGAACCGCTGCAGCTGCACGGCGAGGAACAGCCCGATGGAGTTCTGCAGGACGAGCGTTCCCCCGAGGATCGCGATGTTGTGCGCGAAGGCCCTGGGCAGCTGCGTGATGTACGGCTCCTGCGTGAACAGGGTCACGAAGTTCTGGAACCCGTTGAATCCCACCAGGTTCATCCCGCCCCGGAACTCGAACAGCGAGAATCCCAGCGCCGCCGCGAGCGGATACAGCAGGATCACCGCGAAGAGCACGAAGGCCGGAAGGATGAACAGGGCGATGATCGTTCTCGGTGGTCTCCTCGCGTCGTACGTGCTCTTCGCGGTGCTGCTCATCTGATCGTTCTCCTCGTCTCGGGCATCGCGGTCAGCCGGCGAAGTCGGCGGGGTCGAACCAGGCGTCGATGCCCGACTGGACGGCATCGGCGACGCCTTCCGGCGTCTGGTCTCCGAGCCAGAGCCGCTGCACCTGCTCCCCGTAGACGTCGGTGCCCCACGGCGTGCCGTAGCGCAGGTAGGCCGCGCCCAGATAGGTGGCCGAGGAGTCCAGGAAGCGCTCGTACATCTCGGAGACGTGCTCGTCGTCCAGTTCGACGCCGTCGCGCGGCGGGATGGTGCTCATCGTGTTGGAGTAGGCCTGGAAGTACTCCGCCGACGCCAGCCAGTTCAGCAGCTCGGCCGCCTCCTCGGGATGCTCGCTGCGCGCGGACAGCGCCCATCCGCCGTCCGCATAGGCGACGGTCGCGGGCTCCGCGGGCCAACCGGGCCCCGCGGGGACGTCGAACGTCCCGTACTCCAGGTCGGTCGCTCCGAGGTTCTCGAAGCTGGACACCTGCCACGTGCCGGACGGGAACATGGCGGCCATCCCCGTCGCGAAGATCGTGACCGCCTCGTCGAGCGTCACCGAGGTGACGTTGTCGATCAGGTACGGCTCGATCTCCTGCATGAGCGCGATGGACGCGACGCCGTCCGGCGAGGTGAGGCTCTCATCCCCTGCGACGAAGGCGTCGGTGAACGCGTTCCCGCCTCGGCGTGCGTTTCCGAGGACCTCGCCGGCCAGGGCGATCTGCGCCGCGGCGGCTCCTGGAATCACGATCGGCGCGGTCCCGGAGTCCTTGATCGTCTCGGAGACCTGCAGGAACTCGTCCCAGGTGGTCGGGACCTCGAGCCCGAGGTCGTCGAAGATCCCCTTGTTGTAGAAGACCTGCGCGGTCTGGATCCCCTGGGGCACCGCGTAGACGAGCCCGTCTCCTCGCGCCTTCACTCCGTCGAGAGCGATCTCGGAGAATCCGCTCCAGTCCTCGACGAGGTCGTCGATGGGCACGAGATCGCCGCTCTCGGCGAAGCTGGAGATCACCCCGTAGGACCGGATCGCCGCCACGTCCGGGCCTCCGGAGCCGGCGAGCCCCGTGGTGAGCAGCGTCTGATAGTCCTGATCGGGCTGAACGAGGATCTCGACCTCGATACCCGGATGCTCGGCCTCGAACGTCTCCAGCAGGCCGTCCTCAAGTGCTTCACGAGCCTCGTTGCTCCATGTCCACATGGTCAGCGTGACGCTGTCGTCGTCCGGCGCCCCCGCGCCGGTGCAGCCGGTGAGAACCGTGGCCGCGCCGATCGTCAGGGCGAGGCCGCCGGCGAGGGACCGGCGGGTCCGCAGGGAAGAATGAGACATCTCCAACTCCTTTGTAAAGCGATGCGTGCGAAAAGTGCCTGAGCGACGACGTCGTCCCGGACCTGTTCCGGGCTCGGCGGCGACGTGCGGCAACGCTAGGAAACAAAATCGCCACCCGCAAAAATGTTGTCGATACGGCAACACGTCCCTCATCGTTGCCATATTCGCAACTCCGTTGCTGTACAGACAACCGGCTGGCAGGATCTCGGGCATGCATCACAACGACGAGAGCACGAAGCGCAGCGTCCTCCTGACCGGTGGCGCGGGCCGGATCGCCACGAGCTTCGCGGAAGCGGCATCGTCGCGTCACGACCTCACGCTTCTCGACCTCCCAGGGCGCTTCACCGCTCGCCACGCCGAGCTGGGACGGCTCGTGGAAGCCGATCTCAGCGACATCGACGCCATCGCCGCAGCCTTCGAGGGGATCGACACCGTCGTCCACCTGGGCGGGGAGCGCCGCCCAGGCGCCCCCTGGTCCGCCCTCCTTCCGGCGAACATCGTCGGCGCGTACAACGTCGTCGCCGCCGCCCTCGCCGCCGGATGCCGCCGGATGGTCTACGCGTCGTCAGTGCACGCCGTCTCCGGATACGCGCCATGGCAGCAGGTGCGGGAGGACGATCCGGTCAGGCCCGGCGATCTGTACGGGGTCACCAAGTGCTTCGGAGAGGCGCTCGGCGCGCACGCCGCCCAGCAGGGGCTGTCGTTCATCGCGCTGCGGATCGGTGCCTTCGACGATCCGGAGGCGCTCGCCGACGACGAGAACGGCTGGATGCTGCGGGACTACTGCGCACCGGAGGATCTCCACGATCTCATCGAGAGGTCCATCGCGGCGGACGTCGTCTTCGAGATCTTCAACGCGGTGAGCGCGAACCGCTTCGCGCGACTGCCCGTCGACAAGGCCGCGACGGAGCTCGGCTATCGCTCACGGACCGATTCGTTCCGGCTGTCGCCCTCCTTCTCGCACGCGCTGGACGCGACGGCGGATCTCGCCGACAAGGCCTTCGAGTCCGGTTTCCGAGAAGACCTCGCGCGCATCGGGGAGGCGCGGAGATGACCGCGGACGCCGGACGCCATCGGGCGCTGTCCCGCGGGATGAGCATCCTGGAGGCCGTGGCCGAGTCGCGCAGCGGACTGAGCGTCACCGAGCTCTCCGTCCTGACCGGCATCGACAAGAGCTCGACCTCACGCCTGGTCGGCAGCCTCGTCGAGCTCGGGTTCCTGGCCCGGCTGGAGAGCCGCCGCATCGTGCTCACCGGGCGGGTGCTGAACCTCGCGAAGGGCTTCCGTCAGCAGTACGACCTCAGCGAGATCGCCCGCCCGCACCTGACGGACCTCCGGGATCGCGTCAACGAGACGGTCATCCTCACCGTGCGCCAGGGCTCGAACTCGGTCAGCATCGAGCAGCTGGACCCGGAGCATCCGTTCCGGATGGTCCCGCACGTCGGCAACGCGGCGCCGTTGTACGGCACCGCGGCAGGACGGGCCATCATGTTCACCCTGCCGACCAGCGAGCAGCACCGCATCATCGACGAGCTCGCCGACGCTCCGGTCGAGCACCCGGAGGTCCGCCTGGACCACACCACCTGGGCGCGCGAGTACGAGCTCGCGCAGAGCCGCGGCTTCGTCTGGATCCCGCGCACGGACGATGTGGAGCGCGTCGCGGCCGTCGTCCGCGACCGCAACGGATCCGCCCTGGCCTCCGTCTCCATCTACGGGCCGAAGTACCGCATCCAGGACCGCATCGGCGAGATGGGCCGCGAGGCCCGGCTGACGGCCGGACGCATCTCGCGGGCGGCGCTCGGCGTCCGCGCGGACGAATCGGCTCCCTGACCGCGATGCCTCAGGGCGAGAGGAGCCTCTCGAAGATCCTTGCCCGCCGTCGGGCTCACGGAGCGGCCGATGCCCGCAGCTTCGCGAGGGCACGGGCATGACGGCTGCGCACGGTCGTCGGGCGCATGGCGAGGATCCTCGCCACCTCGGCCAGCGAGAACCCCTCCCACAGCGAGAGTCTCAGGATCTCCTGATCGATGCCCGGCAGCTGTTCGAGGAGCGCCTGCGCCGCGACGATCCCTTCATCCTGATCCTGCGCGGGCCGCGCCGCGAGTTCATGCCTGAGCCTCTCCCCCAGCGCATCTCGGCGTCGCACGCCACGGCGGTGGCCCGAGAGCACCCTGCGCGCGACACCGTACGCCCACATCCGCGCACCCGTTTCATCGACGGGGATGCTGTCCTTCCGACGCCAGAGCACCATGAGCGTCTCTCCCAGCAGATCGGCGGCGTCCTCTCGAACGGCCACGCGGCGGACGAAATAGGCGAGCAGGCCGGGAGCCTCGCGTTCGACGAGAGCCGTGATGTCCGCAGCGTCCGCCTCCCGTCGCGTCCGGGTCAGCGCGCGACCCGCGGGAAGCGATGCGGCGCTCATCGGAGCCGCCCCGTGCAATCGGACGTGAGCTCGGCGCCCCCGCTTCCCGAGAGACCGAGCGCGATCCCGGTGTCGGTCAGCAGGAACGACGTCAGAGAGAACGAGAAGGCCTGCGCATCGGCGTACCGCTCCCCTTCGGCGGGGATCCACTCCGAGGACTCCGGAAGAACGCCTGGCGCAGCCTTCCGGTCGCCGGTCAGCACGAGCGCGTAGTCGTAGATCCGCTGTCCGACGCCGTCGAAGTCGTGCGTGCGGTAGTAGTCGATCACCTCCTCGCGGAACGGCGTGAAGAGGGACCCTCCGGTGATCTGTGCCACGCAGTCGACCGTGTCGCCCGACTGGGTCGTGTAGCTGATCGGGATGAGGAGCTCTTCCCTGACGAGGCTGTCGGAGACGACGACGGCGCCGGCCGTGAGCGCGAGGGCTCCGACGGCGGCCACCGGAGCGATCCAGGTGAGACGGCGCCTCGGCCGACGCCTCGAGGCCCGGCGCGCCAGCGTCGCCGTCTCCGCGATCGCGATGCTCATCGCGCTGTCCTCCGGCGTCCGCCACGGGTTGCCGCTGGTGAGGATCTCCTCGATCCGCTGCTCGGTCATGATCTGCCCTTTCGGTCGGTTCTGGCCCTTCATGGGGGACATGGCCGGACAATCCGGAAGTGTTGCACGCGTCTGATCTCCCGTCACGGAATGAAATCCGCGCATCCGCGTTGACTACACTCAGAACAGCACACGTGCTCCGGGGTCGGTGAGAATCCGAACCGGCGGTGACAGTCCGCGAGCGTCTCGGTTCATCCGGGGTGCCGATCCGGTGGAACTCCGGAACCGACGGTGATGCGAGGGTGACCTCGCTAGTCCGGAAGGGAGGCAGCACGGTGCGCGTACGCGCGCATTCAGCCATCCCCGGAGCCTCGACGAAGGACGAAGGATGGCAGTGACCGAGGCGGAGAGCCGGGCGATGAGCCGTGCCATCGAGCTGGCGACGCGCGGCCCACGCGGAGTGAATCCGCAGGTCGGGGCCGTGATCCTCTCCCCCGCCGGCGAGATCATCGCCGAGGGGTGGCATCGAGGCTCGGGCACGCCCCACGCCGAGGTCGATGCGCTGTCGAAGCTTCCGCACGACGGCGCGCTCGGCGCGACGGCGGTCGTCACTCTGGAGCCCTGCAACCACACCGGGCGCACCGGACCGTGCGCCGTCGCCCTCATCGAGGCGGGCGTCTCCCGCGTCGTCTACGCGCTCGACGATCCCGTCGCGAGCCATGGCGGCGGAGGGGATCGCCTCCGCGCGGCCGGTGTGAGCGTCGAGTCCGGCGAGCAGGCGGAGTCCGCGCGCGGCGTCATCGCCGACTGGCTCGCCGTGCAGCGTCTCGGGCGTCCGCACGTCACGGTCAAGTGGGCGCAGAGCCTGGACGGCCGCGCGGCCGCGGACGACGGCACCAGCCAGTGGATCACCGGCCCCGCAGCGCGGGCGGACGTGCACCGCCGGCGCGCGGCATCCGATGCCGTCGTCGTCGGCACCGGAACCGTGCTCGCCGACGATCCGGCCCTCACCGCCCGTGCGGGCGATGAGCTGCTCCCCCGCCAGCCGATCCCCGTGGTGATCGGATCGCGCGGCGTCCCCGTGGATGCCGCGCTGCGCCGTCACCCCCGCGAGCTGCTCCACTACGACACCCGCGACCTGGAGGCCGTCGTCGCCGACCTCGGCTCGCGCGGCGTCCAGCGGGTGTTCGTCGAGGGCGGACCGACGCTCGCCAGCGCCTTCCTCGCCGCGGGCCTCGCCGACGAGATCCTCGCCTACATCGCCCCGGTGCTGCTGGGCGGACGCCGCCTGGCGGTGACCGACGTCGGCGTCGCGACGATCGCCGCCGCGCGCCGACTCGCCATCGACGAGTGGCTGCCCCTCGGCGCCGACCTCCTCGCGATCGCACACCCGACCGCTTCGACCGCTTCGACCGAAGGAGCACCCTGATGTTCACCGGAATCATCACCGAGATCGGCGAGATCACCGCCATCGCACCGTCCGGCGACGGCTGGCGTCTCACCGTCCGCGCGCCGGGCGCAGCGTCAGACGCGGTGCACGGCGAGTCGATCGCCGTCTCCGGCGTCTGCCTGACCGTCGTCGGCTCCACGGCCGACTCGTTCGACGCCGACGTCATGAAGCAGACCCTGGACGTCTCGGCGCTGGCCTCGGCCGTCGTCGGCACCCGCGTCAACATCGAGAAGGCCATGCCGGTGGGCGCTCGCCTGGGCGGTCACATCGTGCAGGGACACGTGGACGGCATCGGCCGCATCGTCGAGGTGCGCCCCGGCGACCAGTGGAGCGTGCTGCGCGTCGGCCTGCCCGCCGACCTCGCTGCCCTCGTGGTCGACAAGGGCTCGATCTCGATCGACGGCACCTCGCTCACGGTGAGCGCCGTCAGCGAGCCCGGCGCCGCAGAGTCCTTCCTCGAGGTCTCCCTCATCCCTGAGACGCTCGCCGCGACCACCCTCGGCTCCCGTGTCGTCGACGACCTCGTCAACCTCGAGACCGATGTCCTCGCCCGCCATGTCGAGCGACTTCTCGCGTTCCGCACGGACGCGAAGGAAGGAGGCTCACGATGAGCCTTGCCAGCATCCCCGTGGCTCTGGACGCCCTGCGCGCCGGACGCCCCGTCATCGTCGCCGACGACGAGAACCGCGAGAACGAGGGCGACGTCATCCTCTCCGCAGAGCTCGCCACGCCGGAGTGGGTGGCGTGGACGGTGCGCTGGTCGTCCGGGTTCATCTGCGCGCCGATGCCCGCCGACCTCGCCGACCGGCTGAACCTCCCCCCGATGGTGGAGGCGAACGAGGACGCCCGTTCGACCGCCTACACCGTCAGCGTGGATGCGGCGGAGGGCGTCACCACCGGCATCAGCGCGCATGACCGGGCGCACACCCTGAACGTCCTCGCGGACCCTTCCTCGACGCCGACGAGCGTCATCCGGCCTGGCCACGTCCTGCCCCTGCGCGCCGTCGACGGCGGTGTCCGAGAGCGCAGCGGACATACCGAGGCCGCGGTGGAGCTGATGAGACTCGCAGGCCTGCGCCCGGTAGGGGCGATCGCCGAGATCGTCGCCGAGGACGGCAGCATGATGCGCCTGCCCGGGCTCCTGGAGCTCGGCGAGCGGGACGGCATCCCCGTCATCACGATCGAGCAGCTGATCGCCCACCTCGACGAGGTCGATCCGCTGGACGAGCCGGTGCACGCGGCGAAGGACGGCCGCCGCAGGGTCAGCCTGCGCGCCGACGCCACCGTCCCCACCGAGCACGGCGTGTTCCGCTTCCTCGCCTACAAGGACCGGGTCACCGGCACAGACCACATCGCGGTCGTCTCGGGCGAGCCGGGCGAGACCGCACTCGTCCGGGTGCACTCGGAGTGCCTCACCGGCGAGGCGTTCGGATCGCTCAAGTGCGAGTGCGGCCCGCAGCTGGACGCCGCGCTGGACGCGATCGAGCAGGAGGGCGGCGTCGTCATCTACATGCGCGGGCACGAGGGCCGCGGCATCGGCCTGATCAACAAGCTGCGCGCCTACCGTCTGCAGGAGGAGGGACTCGACACGGTCGACGCCAACCTCGCGCTCGGCCTTCCTGCGGATGCGCGCGACTATGCGGCGGCCGCCGGCATCCTCGGCGACCTGGGGATCTCCAGGGTGCGGCTGCTGACCAACAACACCGACAAGGTGAAGCAGCTGCAGGAGCTCGGACTCGACGTGATCGAACAGGTTCCGCTGATCGTCGGCGTCGGGCCCAACAACCACCAGTACCTCGAGACCAAGCGTGATCGCATGGGTCACATCATCGGAGAGGCGGAGCTCGCCGAGGCTCTCGCCGAAGGAAAGGACAACGCATGAGCGGCGCAGGAGCCCCCACCGCCCAGAGCCCGGTCGACGCGACGGGTCTGAACGTCGTCGTCATCGCCGGCACCTGGCACGACGTGATCACCGACGGGCTGATCGCCGGAGCGGAGCGAGCCCTCAGCGCCGCCCACGCCACCCATCGCCTGGTGCGAGTGCCTGGATCCTTCGAGCTCGCGCTCGCGGCGCAGGCCGCTTTCGAGGGCGGTGCGGATGCGGTCGTCGCGCTAGGAGCGATCATCCGCGGCGGCACTCCGCACTTCGAGTACGTGTCGTCGGCGACGACGGATGGCCTGACGCGGGTGTCTCTGGATGCCGGGAAGCCGGTCGGCTTCGGCGTGCTGACGCTGGACGACGAGCAGCAGGGCCTGGACCGCGCGGGGCTGGAGGGCTCGAAGGAGGACAAGGGCGCCGAAGCGGCCGATGCCGCGATCCGCACCGCACTGCTCCTGCGGCAGCTGCGCGGCTGAGTCTGCCGCGGCCGTGACCGATCCGGCAACACCTGCGCGGCTCCGAATCCGCGGCTCCTGCGGGACTGAGGTCAGGCGAACCTACCTGGCGGGCGCGTGCTCGCGCGCGTAGCGTGTCGCCCATGGAGACCCTGCGCCACATCGTCCTGTTCATCCATCTCATCGGCTTCGCGACGCTCTTCGGCGCCTGGGCGGTGCAGGCCTTCGGCGGGAAGCGCGAGTTCACCCGGCTGATGTCGATCGGCATGACCATCGCCGCGGTCGCCGGTCTCGCACTCGCGGCTCCATGGGGACTGCCGGAGGGGGCGGAGATGAACTACGCGAAGATCGGCGTGAAGTTCGCCGTTCTGATCGTGATCGGGGCGCTGCTCGGCATCGGCGCTGGTCGCCAGCGCAAGACCGGATCCGTGCCTCCCGCCATGTTCTGGCTCGTCGGCGTCCTGACGCTCGTCAACGCGGGTATCGCCGCCATCTGGCGCTGAGTCGCGGCTCGGCCTTCACGAGGTATACGGCGTTCGCTGGTCATCCGGTCGCCGGTCGCCGGCATGCGTCAGGTCATCCACCTCCGGCCACAGGTATACGTCAAGTCACCCACCCCCGGCCACAGGTATACGTCAAGTCACCCGAGCCCCCGTCACCGGCCGCGGTCAGGGCATCCGAGCCCCGACCGCGGCGTCCGAATCAGGGCACTCCGCTCAGCGCGTGCTCGGGAAGCGCGTGCTCGGGAAGACTGTGTCGCGGAGTGCGCCAGAGCCGATCGGCGTCCCACCAGGCCGGCCCGCGGATCTGGGGCACACCCTCGAGCGTGCGGATCTCCCAAACGCGCGGGTCGAGGTTGCGGTGGTGCCACCAGCACAAGGGCACTCCGTTGTCCGTGTGAGTGGGCCCGCCGTCCTGATGCTCGATCACGTGGTGGATCTCGCACCACGACGCCGGGACATGACAGCCAGGGATCAAGCACTCCTTGTCTCGGAGGATGATCGCCCGGCGCTGGTGGGCCGTGAAGATCCGATCTGTGACGCTGATCCCGACGATGCGACCTTCGTCGAACAGGACCCGTTGCACACCGCCTGCGCAGGCCGTGTGCGCGGCGACGGACACGGGAACCGGTGCGAGGGTTCCGGGGATGCTCGCCCATCCGGTTCCCGCAGCGTAGTCCGCGGCGTCCACGTGCACGACGAGCGTCGGCGCAGCGCCGCCCAGCTTCGGCATCTCCTCGTGCCTCGCGGCGATTCCGAGCGCAGCCGCGAGGGCGTCGTGACGCCTCTGCGCGGCGGTGCGACCGTCGATCACGCCGCGCGGGTCGCCGTTGAACGGATCGTCTTCTCCCGCGGATGGGTCGCAGGCGTCGCCTCCATCCGGGAGGAAGGCCACCGTCCCGGATTGCGGTGCTCCGGCCGCTTTCGGATTGCCGTACGCATCGAAGATCAGCTGCAGCTGGGCGGCCACCTCCGGCAACAGCGCGCCCTGCGCGCGGTGGAAGCCGTCGTGCAGCGGCCCGATCGAGAAGGAGCGTCTCACCTGCGCGCGCCGGTCCGAAGGCTCGGCCCCATCGGGATCGAGCGCCATCGCCCATTCGTACGCCGCCTGCTTCAGTTCCTCCGGCGTCGCGGCGGGCTCCGATGCCCCCTCGGGCGCTGCGGTCTCCCCCCGCGCGTAGGCGGCGAGATCGGCATCCGCCTGCAGCCGCTCGGCGGTCCCGACACGGTGATGCACCTCTTCCAACGGCCCGGTCGCAGCCAGCAGGCCGCTCACCCCGACCACGCCGTCGAGCAGAGCCTCGCGCAGCAGCGGCCACCGCGCAGGCATCCGCTCTCCACTCGTCATGCTCATCGTCCGTCGCACGGCCTGCACCGCCCGGCCGAATCGCGTCGCCTGCCCGGCATCCACTCGCAGCACCCTGCGGAGCAGCTCGTTCTGGCTCCGACATCCGTACGCGTGCTCGAAGCCCGGCTCCGATGCGGCCACCAGCTCGACCGCCACCGCCTCGGACAGCCTCAGCATCCGTCCGGCCGCGTCGAGGACCTCGGCCCGTGCCGCATCGGACAGACCGGCGATCGCCTCGCCGGACAGCACCTCGCGCAGGCAGCGGATGGCCTGGTCGAGGAGTTCGGCGGTGCGGTTCGTCATGCTTCCATTGAACGCGGGGGCTCCGACATCGAGTGAGGAGATACCCGATCTGAACTGGGTTTCTGTGGAGGCTCACGAGAAGAAGCCGACTGTGCAGGGCCAGTGGCCGCGTAGGGCCGTAGAGGGGGCGCGGCGGGCAGAATCGCGGGATCCGTTTCGCGCCGCGCGCCGAGGAGCGGTTCAGGATGCCAGGGCGTTTCGACTCGGTCGCTCCGCGTCCTCGCTCAACGAACGGGTCAGGGGAGGCCCACGCACGACGAACCGGCGCAGATCCCGCGCCGCAGCGAGCAGCAGGGAGAACGCCCCTCCAGACGACGAGCCGGGCGAGGAATCGCCCCTCGGCGCGTCAGCGGGAGCGCGGCGGCGCCGTGCTCTCCCGCACCACGAGCTCCGTCGCGACGAGCGGCGCCTGCGCGTGCCCCTCGCCGTCGAGCTCGGCGAGCAGGGTGTCCACGGCGAGCGCGCCGACGCGCTCCGGATGCTGCTGCACCGTCGTCAGCGGCGGCCACAGCTGCGCCGCCTCCGGCAGACCGTCGAAACCGACCACGCTGACGTCGCCCGGTACGTCCATCCCCGCCTCGCGGAACGCCCGCACGAGGCCGATGGCCATCTGGTCGTTCGCTGCGAAGACCGCGGTCACCGCAGGATCCGCGGCCAGCACCACCCCGGCGCGGTATCCGGATGCCGCGCTCCAGTCCCCCGCGATCGCATCGGGAACAGAGCGTCCGCGCGCCTGGAGGGTGTCCTGCCACGCCTGCCGGCGCCGCTCCGCGGAGTAAGACCTCGCCGGACCGGTCACATGCCAGACGGTCTCATGCCCGAGCTCCAGCAGGTGCTCGGTGGCGAGCCGCGCGCCCTGGGCCTGGTCGGTGTCGACGAAGGGACGCGAGGTGGATCGACTGGAGTCGACGAAGACGACCGGGAGCCCCGCGGGGATCTCGACGTCGGCCTCATCGAGCTGATGCGCCTCGATGACGATCACGATGCCGTCGACGGCGTGCTCCTCCAGCCGGCGGAAGGCCCCGTCCACGGTGTCCCTCGCGCTGGACTCGACGGGGATCAGGGTGAGTGCATAGCCCGCCTGCGCCGCACGGACCGCGATGGCGTCGAGTGTGCGCTGGTTGCCGTAGGAGCTGAAGGAGAACATGATCACGCCGATGGCGCGGAACCGCCCCGACCGCAGTGCGCGCGCGGCGCTGTTGGGCCGGTATCCGAGACGCTGCATGGCGGCGTTCACCCGCTCGCGTGTCGCCTGGCCGACATAGCCGCGGTTGTTCACCACGCGCGACACCGTCTGACCCGAGACGCCGGCCTCGCGGGCGACGTCCTCCATGGAGGGCTCCCGCCGCCGTCCCGACAGCTCCGCCGGGGATTCCTGAGACACGCGTGCTGTTCCCCTCGATGTGTTGACGTTGACACACTAGCACCGGATGACATATGTTGACGTTGACATACGGCGCAGGTCGCGCCCGGAACGTAAGAAGGTCTCGTCGATGACGACACACATCACCGCAGCGCCGGCGGTCGCCGCAGGCATCCGGCGCGAGCGGCGCGATTGGAAGGGCTGGGCCTTCGTCGGCCCGTTCATGCTCGTGTTCGCGCTGGTGTTCCTCACCCCGCTGATCTACGCGCTGTACCTGAGCTTCTTCCAGGACAGGCTCGTCGGAGGCACCGCCTTCGTCGGCTTCGACAACTACATGCGCGCCCTCACCGACCCGCAGTTCTGGGAGGCCTTCGGCCGCGTGCTGCTGTTCCTCGTCGTGCAGGTGCCGATCATGCTCGCCCTCGCCCTCGGCGCGGCTCTCGCATTGGACAGCGCACGCCTGAAGGGCGCGTCGTTCTTCCGCATCCTCATCTTCCTGCCATACGCCGTCCCCGCCGTCGTCGCCGTCCTCATGTGGGGCTACATCTACGGAGACCAGTTCGGCCTCGCCGGCAACATCAACGACCTCCTCGGCATCGACGCGATCACCCCGTTCGCGAAGGAGTGGATGCTGCTCTCGATCGGCAACATCGTGACGTGGGAGTTCGTCGGCTACAACATGCTGATCTTCTACTCCTCGCTGAAGACCATCCCCGCCGACATGTACGAGGCCGCATCGCTGGACGGCGCCGGCGCCTGGCGGATCGTCTTCTCGATCAAGATCCCCTCCGTGCGCGGAGCGCTCGTCATCGCGACGATCTTCTCGATCATCGGGAGCTTCCAGCTGTTCAACGAGCCGAACATCCTGCGTCCGCTCGCCCCCAACGTGATCACCACGTACTTCACACCGAACATGTATGCCTACAACCTGTCCTTCGCGGGGCAGCAGTTCAACTACTCGGCCACCATCGCGATCATCATGGGCGTCATCACCGCCGTGATCGCCTACGTCGTGCAGCTGCGCGGCTCGAAGTCGGAGGTGCGCTGAGATGGCGCTCGCCCTGGATCGCTCCGCTCCCAAGAACGCGCACCTGAACCCGCGGTCGTCCAAGACGCTGCTGATCGTCATGATCGCGTACGCGCTGTACACGCTCGTGCCGCTGATCTGGCTGCTCTTCGCCTCGACCAAGACGCAGTCCGGTCTGTTCAGCTCGTTCGGCCTGTGGTTCTCCGACGACTTCGCGTTCTTCGACAACCTCGTCGCGACCTTCACGTACCGCGACGGGATCTTCCTGCGCTGGCTCGGCAACACCCTGCTGTACGTCGTCGTCGGCGCAGGGGGCGCGACGCTGCTGGCCACCATGGCGGGCTACGGCCTGGCCAAGTTCCGCTTCCCCGGCCGCCCTGCGGTGTTCGCCGTCGTCCTCGGAGCCGTCGCCGTGCCCGGCACGGCGCTCGCGGTTCCGACCTTCCTGCTGTTCAGCGAGCTGGGCCTGACGAACACGCCGTGGGCGGTCATCATCCCCTCGCTCATCAGCCCCTTCGGCCTGTACCTCATCTGGGTGTTCGCCTCGGAGTCCGTGCCGACCGAGCTGCTCGAGGCCGCCCGCATCGACGGCGCCGGCGAGTTCCGCACCTTCTTCACGATCTCGATCCGCCTGCTCGCGCCCGGCATCGTGACGGTGGCGCTGTTCACGGTCGTCGCGACCTGGAACAACTACTTCCTGCCGCTGATCATGCTCTCCGACCCCGACTGGTACCCGCTGACCGTCGGCCTGAACCAATGGAGCGCGCAGGCCATCGGCGCCGGCTCCCAGCCGATCTACAACCTCGTGATCATGGGATCCCTCCTCACGATCATCCCGATCGTCATCGCCTTCCTGCTGCTGCAGCGCTTCTGGCAGTCCGGTCTGACCGCCGGAAGCGTCAAGCAGTGATCCGCACCTCGCACCACCATCCCGAAAGGACACCGCAATGAAGCACCTTCCCTCCCCCGTCGCGCGGCGCGCTCTCGCCGCGCTCGCGGCCGGCGGCCTGGCCGCCCTCGCCCTCGCCGGCTGCGCGCCGAGCGGCGACGACTCCTCCTCCGGCGGCGGAGACGGCTCCTTCGACTCCGTCGAGGCGGCCCTCGCGGCCGGCGGCGAGATCACGTACTGGTCGTGGACCCCCTCCGCCGAGGCCCAGGTCGCCGCCTTCGAGGACGCCTACCCGAACGTGACCGTCAACCTCGTCAACGCGGGCACGAACAACGACGAGTACACCAAGCTCCAGAACGCGATCAAGGCGGGTTCCGGCGCACCGGACGTCGTCCAGATCGAGTACTACGCCTTCCCGCAGTTCTCCCTCACCGACTCCTTCGTCGACCTCTCGCAGTACGGCTTCTCCGACTTCGAGGGCGACTACACGGCATCCACCTGGAACTCCGTCACCGACGGCGACGCGATCTACGGCCTGCCGCAGGACTCCGGCCCCATGGCGCTGTTCTACAACAAGGCCGTCTTCGACGAGCTCGGCCTCGCCGTGCCCACCACCTGGGACGAGTACTACGAGGCGGCCAAGGCGATCCACGCCGCCGACCCCGACGCCTACATCGCCAACGACCTCGGCGACGCGGGCTTCGCGACCAGCATGATCTGGCAGGCCGGCGGCCAGCCGTTCCAGACCTCCGGCACCGATGTCACGCTCGACCTGCAGGACGAGGGCGCACAGAAGTGGACCGAGAACTGGAACCGCCTCGTCGAGGAGGACCTGCTCGCACCGACGTCCAGCTGGAGCGACGAGTGGTTCCGCGGCCTCGGCGACGGCAGCATCGCGACGCTCGTCATCGGCGCCTGGATGCCGGGCAACCTGATCTCGGGCGCCCCGGACGGCTCGGGCGACTGGCGCGTCGCCCCCATGCCGACCTATGACGGCACCCCCGCCAGCGCCGAGAACGGCGGAGGCGGCCAGGCCGTGACCACGCAGAGCGCGAACCCCGAGCTCGCCGCCGGCTTCCTGTGGTGGCTGAACAACTCCGAGGAGAGCGTCGAGATCTTCCTGGAGTCCGGCGGCTTCCCGTCCACCACGGCCGACCTGGCGGACGAGGAGTTCCTCGCCGACGCACCGGAGTACTTCGGAGGCCAGAAGATCAACGAGGTCCTCGCGCAGGCGGCGGACGACGTGGTCGAGGGCTGGAGCTACCTGCCCTATCAGGTGTACGCGAACAGCATCTTCGGCGACACCGTCGGCCAGTCGTACCAGAACGGGACCGACCTGAACGAGGGCCTCGTGGCCTGGCAGGACGCGCTCGTGCAGTACGGCGACGAGCAGGGCTTCTCCGTCAACAAGTAGTCATCCCGGGCGGGATGCTCCGCACGCTTCAGTTCGACTCGCCTCGCTCGCTCAGCACGAGCGACAGGCTCGGCGAGGCGAACGCTGCGGAGCATCCCGCCCCCTTCCTCCCCGAAAGCGCAGCCCCGTGAGCACCTTCTCCATCGGCGAGACCGACTTCCTCCGCGACGGAAGGCCGCACCGCGTCCTCGCCGGCGCGATCCACTACTTCCGCGTCCACCCGGACCAGTGGCAGGACCGCATCCGCAAGGCCCGCCTGATGGGGCTCAACACGATCGAGACCTATGTCGCCTGGAACGCGCACGAACCCCGCCGCGGCGAATGGGACGCCACCGGCTGGAACGACCTCGGGCGATTCCTCGATCTGATCGCCGCCGAGGGCATGGACGCCATCGTGCGCCCCGGCCCCTACATCTGCGCGGAGTGGCACAACGGCGGTCTGCCGACCTGGGTCGACGCCGACGTGCGCACGCTGCGATCCTCCGATCCGGCCTACCTCGCAGACGTCACCGGGTTCCTCGAGCGCGTCTACGAGATCGTCGCACCGCGTCAGATCCACCGGGACGGCTCCGTCGTCCTCGTGCAGATCGAGAACGAGTACGGCGCCTACGGCTCCGACAAGGCCTACCTGAAGGAGCTCGTGCGCGTCACGCGCGCCGCGGGCATCGATGTCCCGCTCACGACGGTCGACCAGCCGACCGATCGGATGCTCGCCGACGGGAGCCTGCCCGAGCTGCATCGCACCGGCTCCTTCGGATCCCGCGTCCCCGAGCGTCTGGAGACCCTGCGCCGGCACCAGAGGACCGGGCCGCTGATGTGCTCGGAGTTCTGGGACGGCTGGTTCGACTGGTGGGGCGGCGTGCACCACACGACGGATGCTGCGGCCGCGGCATCCGACCTCGACGCGCTGCTCGCCTCCGGCGCCTCGGTGAACATCTACATGTTCCACGGCGGCACGAACTTCGGCCTCACGAACGGCGCCAACCACAAGGGCCGGTATCTGCCGCTGGTCACCAGCTACGACTACGACGCCCCTCTCGACGAAGCGGGGAACCCGACGCCGAAGTTCTTCGCGCTGCGGGACGTGATCGCGAAGTATGCTCCCGTCCCGGACGAGGTCCCGGAGGCCGCAGCACCCGCGCCCGTCTTCGAGGCCGCGCTCGCACCGGCCGGCCCATGGACGGATGCGCCGGTCGGCGAGGCATCCGACGTCCCGCCGACCTTCGAGGAGCTCGATCACCTCAGCGCGCTGGTCCGCTACGACGCCGACCTGCCGGAGGGCTTCGCCGGCGGGGTCCTGCAGGTCGAGGAGGAGATCCGAGACCTGGCCTGGGTGAGCGTCGACGGGCGCACGATCGGCACTCTCGCGCGCACCCGTCACGACAGGGCGCTTCGGATCCCGGCCGGCCGCGTCCTCAGCATCCTCGTCGAGGACCAGGGCCGCGTGAACTACGGCCGTCTCCTCGGCGAGGACAAGGGCATGATCGGCGCGCCGACGCTCGACGGCGCGCCCCTGCCCGGCTGGCGCGCCGCCGCCCTGGACGTCGCGGCGATCGCCGCCGACGTCGCCGAACGCGACGCCGAGGCGGATGCCGGAACGCTGCCGGGGTCGTGGACCGCCGTCTTCGATCTCGACGAGACCGCCGATCTCTTCCTCGACACCGGCACGTGGAGCAAGGGCTACGCGTTCCTGAACGGCTTCCTCCTCGGGCGGTATTGGCGCAACGGCCCCAGTCGGACGCTGTATGTTCCGGAGCCCGTGACCCTGGCCGGGGGGAACCGTCTCGTCGTCCTGGAGCTGGAGCACGTCGTCGATCCGGTCGCCCGCTTCCGCGCCGCGCCGTCGCTCGGCGATCGCGAGGAGTGACCGCGGCGCGTCCCAGGAAACGCACAGGAAGGCGTAAACTCCGGTGTGCTCTTCTCCCGGAAGGGCATGAAGGCAAGGAGATCATGAGCACCGTCACGAAACCCGCGAACCCGCGTTCGCGCGTCATCACCGCGAGCCTGGTGGGCACCACCATCGAGTTCTACGACTTCTACGCGTATGCGACCGCGGCGGTCCTCGTCTTCCCCACCCTGTTCTTCCCGAGCGACAACGACACCGCATCCCTGCTGGCGTCCTTCGCCGTGTTCGGCGCCGCCATGGTCGCGCGTCCGATCGGCGCCGTCGTCTTCGGGCATTTCGGGGACCGGTTCGGGCGCAAGGCGACGCTCGTGGCCTCCCTGCTCACGATGGGGATCGCGACGTTCGCGATCGGCCTGCTGCCGACGTACCAGGCGATCGGATGGTGGGCCGCGCTGCTGCTGCTCGTCCTCCGCCTCGCGCAGGGCTTCGCGCTCGGCGGCGAATGGTCGGGGGCCGCGCTGGTCGCGACCGAGAACGCGCCGAAGGGCAAGCGCGCCTGGTACGGCTCGTTCCCGCAGCTGGGCGCCCCGATCGGCTTCATCATCGCCAACGCGCTCTTCCTCATCATCAACTGGGCGCAGCCGCACGCGGAGAATCCCGCGCTGCGCTCGGAGGCCTTCCTCGCCTGGGGCTGGCGCGTGCCGTTCCTGTTCTCCGCCGTGATGGTCGTCATCGGCCTGTGGGTGCGCCTGAGGCTCGTCGAGTCCGACACCTTCAAGAAGGCGGAGCAGAAGGGCACGATCCGCAGGCTCCCGCTCGCCACGGTGTTCCGTCACCATTGGAAGCAGCTGATCCTCGGCACGTTCATCATGCTCGCGACCTATGTGCTGTTCTACCTCATGACGAACTTCACGCTCACCTACGGCACCAAGGCAGCGGATCTCGAGACCGCGTCCGCCGCCGCACAGGCCGCCGCGGAGACGACGGGCAAGGCGTTCGACGCCACGGCCTTCGCCGCGCAGTTCTATCCGGGGCTCGGCTTCGGGTACATCGACTTCGTGCTCATGCAGATCGTCGGCGTGGTGTTCTTCGGCATCTTCACGCTGCTCTCGGGGCCGGTCGCCGACGCGATCGGCCGCCGCAAGCTGCTCCTGTGGACGACCGGTGCGATCATCGTCTTCGGCCTGCTGTTCAACGTCTTCCTCCTGCCTCAGGGGGATCCGAAGTTCACCGGTGCGCTCACACAGGCGTTCCTCATCTTCGGGTTCGTGCTGATGGGGACGACGTTCGGCCCGATGGGCGCGCTGCTGCCAGAGCTCTTCCCGACCAACGTGCGCTACTCGGGTTCGGCGATCTCCTATAACGTGTCCTCGATCCTCGGCGCCGCGGTCGCGCCGTTCATCGCCGTCGCGCTGTGGGCGGCGGTGGACGGCCAGCCCTGGCTCGTCGGCGTCTACCTCTCCGCCATGGGCGTGCTGACCTTCATCGCGCTGATCCTCACGCCGGAGACGAAGGACCACGCCTACGAGGACGACCTGGGCGTCGCCGCTCAGCCCTAGGCCGCCCGAGGAGTCAGGGCCGTCGGTGTGTCGAACTCCGGCGGTCTCGGCTTCCGCGGCATGCGCCGCGGCGTGTTTCCGCGGTCGCCGTCGAGCCGGGCGACGAAAGTGCAGGAGTCCGGTACACGCCTGCGGCTCAGCCGGCGAGGAACTCCTCGATCGCGGCGATCGTCCTCGCGTTGTCGCCCTGCAGGATGCCGCGGATGCCGACGGCGGCCGCGCCGTCCACCGCACCCTGATGGTCGTCGACGAAGAGCACGTCCGCGGGGGCCGCTCCCATCCGCTCCAGCGCCCGCAGATAGGACAGCGGATCCGGCTTGTTCACCCCCTGCTCATGGCTGTAGCAGATCGGATCGAACACCGCGGAGAAGCCGAACCGGCGCTCCTCCTCCTCGCGGGCGCCGTCCGCCGAGTTCGACAGGATGGCCAGCCCGGCCCTTCCCCGCAGCGATCGCGCGTAGTCGAGAAGCTCCGTGTTCGCGGTTCCGCAGTACGCATGCCAGAAGTCGGTCTGCATCTCCGCCCGCTGCGCGGCGTCGAACCCGACGGCCTCGCCGAGGCGGCGCCAGAACTCCGGCCCGGTGCCGCTGGTGACGTCGATCGCCGGGAGATCCGCGGCCGCGACGCGCGCCTCGAACTCGGCCCGCCCCAGCCCGGCGTTCGCGCTCCAACGATCCCACCACAGCTCCTGCCAGGTGTCGTCGTCGACGATCTCCAGCACACCCCCGATGTCGAACAGGATCCACTTCTTCGTCGCCATGCGGTCCACCCTAGGCAGATCATCCGTAGAACGCGGTGACGGTCCTCGTCGCGCCGTCCACGACGATGCGGCCTCCGTAGGGGACGATCCACTGCGGGCGGGTGTGCCCGAAGGGCACGCCGATGCAGACGACGGCATCAGGGTTGTACCGTCTCACCGCGTCGAGCACGGCATCGCGCTGCGCGTCCCGCAGCGCCTGCGCCTCGTCCGGCGAGGGGTGGAAGGCGAAGTCGCTCACCGGAGGACGGGCGACGAGCACGCCGGCGACGGCGCCCAGGATGCCGCGCTCCCCCAGCCCGCGCAGCCACCGGGCGACCCAGCCTGCAGACGGCCGCTCCTCGCTCGTCTCGAGCAGGAGGATCGCGCCGTCCAGCGCCGCAGCGTCGGGCAGCCGATCGACCCAGGCGAGGCCGTCCAGGACTTCGAGGCAGCCGCCCCAGGTCCGCCCCTCGACCCGCTTCGCAGGCCCCGCCCAGCTCCACGGCCCGGTCGGCACCCTGTCGCCGTTCTCGGTCAGGGCATGGGGGTCCGTCCAGCGTCGACCGACGTCCTCCGACTCCCCCGGCTCCGTCAGCTCGAGGCTTCCGCGCTCGATCAGTGCCGCCCGCAGGGACGCCAGATGGATGCCGTCGATGCCCGGTCCCGGACCGAGATGCACAGCGGTCGACCCGCCGTAGTAGCCGGGGATGCCGAGGCTCCACAGCCAGTTGAGGATGTGGGTGTTGTCGCTGTATCCCAGGAAGGGCTTCGGATCGGCGAGCGCCGCGGCCGCATCGAGGTGCGGCACGACGAGCAGCTGATCGTCGCCGCCGATCGTCGCGAGGATCCCGCGGATCGAGGGGTCGGCGAAGGCGGCGTTCACATCGGCGGCCCTCGCCGCGGGACTCGCGCCCAGCATCCGCGTGGTCGGGTACTCCACAGGGATGAGCCCGGTCGCCTGGGTGAGGCGGCGCAGCGCCTGCTCGTGCAGCTCGGGAGCGACGGCGGGCGCGGCGAAGGCGGGCGAGAGGATCGCGACGTGGTCGCCGGGGACGAGCGGGGGCGTGGACGGCATCCGTCCAGTCTGCCAGCGGCGAACGATCGTCAACAAAGCTTGACGCCTGCTCTCCGTCAACATAGATTGACAAGTCAGTCAACATAGATTGACAAGCCAGGGAGGTATCCATGAGCATCCGCACCGCCATCGCCACCGATCCCGAGGGCGAGCCGATCGCCGAGCTGCACCGGCTCGCCGGCATCCGGGTCCAGATCGCGCGCGCCGAGGAGGCCCAGGTGCGCCGCGCGCGCATCGCCGGCCACTCCTGGCAGGCCATCGCCAGCGCACTCGGCGTGACGAAGCAGGCCGCCCACAGGAAGTACGGTCGTAGGTAACCCCTTTTCTCAGAACGAGGTCCCGCATGTCCCGCACGGCGCAGGAACGCCGCCGCGGACGCGGCGCGCCGCAGGATGGTCCGCGCGCCACGTTCCGCCAGCTCCTCCCCTTCCTCTTCGAGCACAAGCGCACGCTGATCATCGTCGCCGTGCTGAGCGTCCTCGGCGCCGCCACCTCGCTCGTCCAGCCGCTCCTGGTCGGCCAGGTGATCACGGCGGTGCAGACCGAGCAGTCGCTGGGGACCCTCGTGGGGCTGCTGGTCGGCTTCGTGATCGTCTCATCGGTCATCTCCGGCTACCAGCACTACCTGCTGCAGCGCACCGGCACCGCGGTCGTGCACTCCAGCCGCCGCAAGCTCATCGCGCGCATCCTGCACCTGCCGATCAGCGAGTTCGACGCGCGCCGCACCGGCGACCTCGTCTCCCGGGTCGGCACGGACACGACGCTCCTGTACGCCGTGCTCACCCAGGGCCTCGCCGACGCCGTCGGCAACGCGATCCTGTTCCTCGGCGCGCTGATCGCGATGCTCGTCATCGATCCCGTGCTCCTGCTCCTCATCGTGCTCGTGATCGGCGTCTCCGTCGTGGTGGTCGTGCTGCTGAGCGGTCGCATCCGCACGGCGTCGGCCGCCCAGCAGGTGAAGGTCGGCGAGCTCGCCTCCGGCGTCGAGCGGGCCGTCGGATCGATCCGCACGGTGCGCGCCTCCGGCGCGACCGAGCGCGAGACGGCGGCGGTCTCCGAGATCGCGACCGAGGCGTACGGGCTCGGAGTGAGGATCGCGAAGGTGTCCGCCCTCGTCGTGCCGATCGCCGGCATCGCCCTGCAGCTCTCGCTGCTCGTCGTGCTGGGCGTCGGCGGCTTCCGCGTCGCCGCAGGGGCGATCCCGATCGCCGCCCTGATCACCTTCGTCATGTTCCTCTTCATGCTCGTGATGCCGCTGGCCTCGACCTTCGGGGCGATCACCTCGGTGAACCAGGCGCTCGGCGCGCTCGGACGCATCCAGGAGGTGCTCGACCTGCCGCAGGAGGAGGATGCGGATGCCGAGACGTCGGCGTCGATCGACGAGGAGCCCGCCACAGCCGACTCCCCCGCGCTGTCGTTCCGCGATGTGCGCTTCCGCTACCCCGATGCGGTCGTCGCGGCGCGGGAGGCGGCGGCCACCGAAGCACGGGGCGTGCTCGTCGACGCGCATCTGGAGCGCGGCGAGGCTCCCGTGGCCGCCGGGTCGGAGGACGTCCTCCGCGGCGTCTCCTTCGATGTGCCGCGCGGGGCGCGCGTCGCCCTGGTCGGTCCCAGCGGCGCGGGCAAGAGCACGATCCTGGCGCTGATCGAGCGGTTCTACGACCCGACCGGCGGGTCGATCCGCCTCGACGGACACGACATCCGCACCTACCCGCGCACGGAGCTGCGCGGGCGGTTCGGCTACGTCGAGCAGGACGCGCCGACACTCGCGGGAACTCTGGCCGACAACCTCCGTCTGGCGTCGCCCACGGCATCCGATGACGAGTGCGAGCGCGTGCTGCGCGCCGTGAACCTCGGCGACGTGCTGGATCGCGGCCCGCTGGGGCTTCGGACCCCGGTCGGCGAGGACGGCGTGATGCTGTCCGGCGGCGAGCGTCAGAGGCTCGCGATCGCGAGAGCCCTGCTCACCGAGGCGCCGATCCTGCTGCTGGACGAGTCGACCTCGTCGCTGGACGGCGTGAACGAGCAGCGGATGCGCGAGGCGATCGACGCGGTCGCGACCGACCGCACCCTCGTGGTGATCGCGCATCGCCTCTCCACCGTCGTCGACAGCGATCTCATCGTGGTGCTGCAGGACGGCGTGGTCGCAGGGCTCGGCACGCACGCCGAGCTCGTCGAGTCCACGCCGCTGTACCGGGACCTCGCGCGTCACCAGCTGCTGGCCTGAGCGGGACGCCGGCGGTCTGCGCGCGGCAGGCGCCGGCAGCCGGCTCATGCCTCCGCGGCCCCACCGGGGACGCCTCTTCGAACACGAAGGCGGGATGCCGGGGACCACTCAGCCATGGGTTCGTCCCCGGCATCCCACCCTCGCGGGTCTTTCTCACGAGACTGCGACACCACGCCGAGACGCGGGCGATACGCCGCACGCTCGGCGTGGTGTCGCAGTCTCGGGGGCTACTTGCCGCCGAGGCGGTAGCGGAGCGACGCCAGCTCGGAGCGCAGCGCGGCGGGGAGCCTGTCCTCGAAGATGTCGAAGAACTCCTCGACGCCGTCCGCTTCGGCTCTCCAGGCCTCGGCGTCCACCCGGAACAGCTCCTCGAGATCCGCCTCCGTGACGTCCACGCCGTCGAGGTCGAGATCCTCCACCAGCGGCAGGCGGCCGATCGGGCTGTCGGCGGCCGCGACCTCACCGCCGATGCGACGGATGATCCAGTCCACGACCCGCGAGTTGTCTCCGAAGCCGGGCCACAGGAAGCGCCCGTCCTCGCCACGGCGGAACCAGTTCACCTGGAAGATGCGCGGGGCGCGATCGAAGCGCAGTCTGCGCCCGACGTCGAGCCAGTGCGCGAAGTAGTCGCCCATGTTGTAGCCGCAGAACGGGAGCATCGCGAAGGGGTCTCGGCGGAGCTCCCCGACCGTCCCCTCCGCGGCTGCCGTGCGCTCCGAGGAGATCGTCGCACCGAGGAACACGCCGTGCGCCCAGTCCGTGGCCTCGACGACCAGGGGCACGTTCGTCGCACGACGCCCGCCGAACAGGATGACGTCGAGCGGAACCGCCTCCTCCCAGTCGTCCGCGATCTGCGGGCACTGCGCCGCCGCGACCGTGAAGCGGGAGTTGGGATGCGCGGCGGGGCGGCCGGAGTCCGGCGTCCACGCGTTGCCCTCCCAGTCGAGGAGGTTCGCCGGCGGCGTGTCGGTGAGACCCTCCCACCAGACGTCGCCGTCCGGACGGAGCGCCACATTGGTGAAGATCGTGTTGCCCCACATCGTCTCGACGGCGGTGACGTTGGTCGACTCGCCGGTGCCCGGGGCGACGCCGAAGAACCCGGCCTCGGGGTTGATCGCCCAGAGACGGCCGTCCTCGCCGGGGCGGATCCAGGCGATGTCGTCGCCCAGGGTCTCGACCCGCCAGCCGGGGATCGTCGGACGCAGCATCGCGAGGTTCGTCTTCCCGCAGGCGGAGGGGAAGGCCGCGGCCACATGGTAGGCGCATCCCGCCGGGTCGATCACCTTGATGAGGAGCATGTGCTCGGCGAGCCAGCCCTCGTCACGGGCGATCACGGAGGCGATGCGCAGCGCGAAGCACTTCTTCGCGAGGATCGCGTTGCCGCCGTAGCCCGACCCGTAGGAGTAGACCTCGAGCGTGTCGGGGAAGTGCACGATGTACTTGTCGTCGTTGCACGGCCACGCGACGTCCTGCTCCCCCTCCGCGAGCGGAGCGCCGACGGAGTGCACCGTCCTGACCCACGGGGCGCCTTCGGCGATCAGCCGCGTGACGGCGTCGCCGACGCGGGTCATGATCCCGATGGATGCCACGGCGTAGGCGCTGTCCGTGATCTGCACGCCGATGTGCGAGAGCGGCCCGCCGACGGCGCCCATCGAGAAGGGCACGACGTACATCGTCCGCCCTCGCATGGATCCGGCGAAGAGGACATCCAGCTTGGTGCGCATGGCACCGGGTTCGGCCCAGTTGTTCGTCGGCCCCGCGTCGGACTCCTCCTCGGAGGCGATGAAGGTGCGCCCCTCGGTGCGGGCGACGTCGCTCGGGTGCGAACGGGCGAGGTAGGAGCCGGGCCGCCATTCGGGATTGAGCTTGATGAGCTTGCCCTCGGCGACCAGCCCGCGAAGCAGCGCGTCGTTCTCCGCACGCGAGCCGTCCACCCAGTGCACGGCGTCGGGCCGGGTCAGCTGGGCGACCTCGTCCACCCAGGCGCGCAGGTCCGCCATCGCAGGCGTGTCATGGTCCGGAGCCGCGCCCGGGGTCCGCACCGGCGCCGCGGAAGCGGATCGAGGTGTGAGGATCTCTGCCATGGCCATGACTGCTCCTTCGAAGAAGTGGATTGATATGACCATTCTCAGCAGCAAAGCGCCCTCCTTTCCGTCGCATTCTTCTTTAAAAATGTGGGTTCTTTCGATATATTCAAGGAATGAGCGGCTCCGGAATCCATCTGACGACCCTCGGCCACCGCATCCGCCACCATCGGACCGCGCACGGGCTCACGCTCGACGAGCTCGGGGCGCAGGTCGGAGTCGCAGGCTCCCAGCTGAGCCTCATCGAGAACGGCAAGCGCGAGCCGAAGCTGTCGCTGCTGCAGGCGATCGCGCAGGCGACCGGCACCCAGGTCGCCGATCTCATCTCCGGCGAGCCGCCGAACCGGAGGGCGGCACTGGAGATCGAGCTGGAGAGGGCGCAGGAGAGTCCGGTCTTCCGTCAGCTCGGCGTCGATCCCGTGCGCGTGACCAAGGGGATGTCCGACGAGACGATCGAGTCGATCCTGGGACTGCATCGCGAGCTCCAGCGCCGGGAGCGCGAGGCCATCGCCACCCCCGAGGAGGCCCGTCGTGCGAACACGGAGCTGCGCCTGCGCATGCGCGCGCAGAACAACTACATCGGCGACATCGAGAAGCTCGCCGAGAAGCAGCTCAAGGCCGCGGGGCACGTCGCCGGCGCCCTCACGCACCGCACGGTGAGCATCATGGCCGAGAAGCTGGGCTTCGAGCTCATCTACGTCAACGACCTGCCGCACTCGACCCGCTCGGTGACGGACCTCGAGAACAGCCGGATCTACCTGCCCCCCGCCTCGATCCCCGGCGGACACGGGCTGCGATCCATGGCGCTGCAGGCGATGGCCCACCGGCTGCTGGGGCACGCTCCCCCGACCGACTACGCCGACTTCCTGCAGCAGCGCCTGGAGATCAACTACTTCGCGGCCTGCTGCCTGGTCCCCGAGACCGCGGGCGTCGCCTTCCTCCAGCAGGCCAAGAAGGATCGCAACCTCGCGGTGGAGGACTTCCGCGACGCCTTCGGCGTCACCCACGAGGCGGCGGGGATGCGGATGACGAACCTCATGACCGAGCATCTCGGGATGCGGCTGCACTTCCTGCGCGTGGACGAGACCGGAGCCGTGACCCGAGTGTACGAGAACGACGACCTGCCGCTGCCCATGGACGTCACGGGCAGCGTGGAGGGTCAGCGGGTGTGCCGGAAGTTCCAGGCGCGCGCGGCGTTCGGCGAGCAGAACCGCACGACCGAGCGCCATCAGTACACCGACACGCCTTCCGGAACGTTCTGGTGCTCGACGCAGACGGGCACGTCGTCGGACGGCGAGTTCTCCATCACCGTCGGGGTCCCGTTCGACGACGCCCGTTGGTGGCGAGGGCGCGAGACCCCGGACCGCGCGGTGTCCACCTGCCCGGACGAGGCCTGCTGCCGCCGCGCGCCGGCGGATGTCGCGGAGCGCTGGAGCGGCAAGGCGTGGCCGAGCGCCAGGGTGCACACGCACATGTTCTCCCCGCTGCCGCGCGGCGCCTTCCCCGGGGTCGACGACAACGAGGTGTACGACTTCCTGGCCAGGCACGCGCGGAGCGAGGCGGGCGATCGGCTCTAGGCTGGCAGGGTGACCGTCACTCTGCACGCCCGCGCCGCCCTGCTCGACATGGACGGCACCCTCGTCGACTCCACCGCCGTCGTGGAGAGGCTGTGGCTGCAGTGGGCGCAGCCGCACGGACTCGACCCCTCGAGGGTGCTGCGCACGATCCACGGCAGGCAGGGGCATCAGAGCATGGCCCTCCTGCTGCCCGACCGCGACCACGCCGTCAACCTCCTCGAGAACGAGGAGATGCTCCGGCGGGAGAGCGAGGACGTCGGCGGCGTCGTCGAGGTGCCCGGCGCCGGCGCCTTCCTGCGCGCTCTCGCGCCGTTCCCGCATGCGATCGTCACGTCCGCGGACGTCCGGCTGATGACCGCGAGGATGGGCGCCGCCGGCCTCGGGCTCCCGACGATCACGGTGACGGCCGAGAGCGTGAGCCGCAGCAAGCCCGACCCGGAGGGCTTCCTCCTCGCCGCCGCCGAGCTCGGCGTCGATCCGGCCGCATGCATCGTGTTCGAGGACTCGGCCGCAGGCATCCGCGCCGGTCTCGACGCCGGGATGACGGTGATCGGCGTCGGCGCCCACGCCCCCGGGTTCGCCCCCACCCACCACGTCGACGACCTCACCGCCGTGCGGATCTCCGGCGCGGACGAGGGATTCACGGTCGCGTTCGGCTGATCACCCCGCGACGAAGGCGGCGTAGCGCGCGAGTGCGGCTGAGACGTGCTCCTCGGCGACGTCGTCGAAGAGCTCGACGTCCGGATGCTCGGTGTGACGCCCGAGCGCCGTGGACGTCCGCCACGCGCCGACGACCTGCCCTCCGGCGAGCAGGATCGGCCGCACCATGCCGTTCCTGCCGGGGCCGATGACGGCGAGGCGCTCCGGTGCGCCGGCGACGGAGCGATCGACGTAGGAGATGTAGTACTCCTCGAAGGACGCCAGTGCGAGCACCTGCGGCACCGGCGAGCGCCGCGGTCCCCGCACCGCCCGGAACAGCCCGTCCGCGATCTCCGTGACGCGCGCTGTGGCGCGCTCCGCCGCCTCCCTGCACGTCGAGAGGGTCAGTCCCGACCACCAGGCGAAGTCCACGACGCTCGCAGGGCCGTGCCCCTCGATGTACCGCACGAAGAGCTCCGCGGCGGGATCGGCGGGATCGGCGGACTCCTCGACGTGCTCCTCGACGAGCACGAAGAGCTGCTCGCGACTCACCCCGCCCTGTCGCACGACCACCGGCCCCTGGCAGACGATCCCGCGCAGCGCCAGGTTCTGGATCGCGTGCACGCCGCGCTGGCCGGCGGGATCGATGCCGGCGCCGAGCAGGACGGCGAAGAGCTCCGCCCTGGAGAGCCCGTTCCCCCCGCGCAGGGCGGCGCGGATGCTGCGTTCGACGAGCGCCAGGACCTCGCCGTCCAGGCCGAGCTCACGGTAGCGCGGGGCCGCCGCGCGGAGCTGTCTCTCTCCTGTGACACGCAGCATCCATGCGAGATCTCGTGCGGGGACGATGTGCAGCGTTCCGCGCTGGGTCCAGGCGCGCACCAGCTCTCCGCTGTCGAACAGCGCATCCGCCTGGCGGATCGTCGGCTCGCGCCGCGTCCGCGAGGCGAGCGCCCATCTGCCGCCCCAGAACTCCTGGCTCTGCACTGCGAGCATGTGGGAGGCGGCCTCCGCGATCGTCGCCGCCGGTGCGGTCAGGCGATGCGAGCGGAGCCGTTCGGCGCGGAGCGCGTCGGGTGTCATGCGACCATCATGCCGTGCGGCGCCGACACGGCCGGCGCCGGTCTCAGCGGGAGGCGAGCGCGGCGATCGCCTCCCGGAGGAGTCCGCCTGCGTCCTCGAGCGCACGCGCGGCGACCGCGGCATCCGCCCCGGTGGACAGCATGAGCAGCGCGAGCTTCACGGACCCGCCCGCGGCGGCGAGCGCGGCCGACGCCTCCGCCGCGCTCGCACCGGCGAGCTGCGACACGGTGCGGACGCTGCGCGCCCTGAGCTTCTCATTCGTCGCGAGCAGGTCCACCATCACCCCGCGATAGGTCTTGCCCAGCTTGATCATCGACAGCGTGGTGAGCATGTTGACGATGAGCTTCTGCGCCGTGCCCGACTTCAGCCGGGTGGATCCCGAGATGAACTCCGGGCCGGTGACGACCTCGATGGCGATGTCCGCGGCCGCACCGGTGGCGGAGCCGCTGTTGGAGGCGATCGCGACCGTGAGCGCGCCGATCTCCCCCGCATGCAGGAGCCCGCTGACGACGTACGGCGTGCGCCCGGACGCGGAGATCCCGACGACCGTGTCGTCCGGGGAGAGGGAGAGCGCTTCGAGGTCGGCGATCGCGGCGTCCTCGTCGTCCTCGGCGTTCTCGACCGCCGAGCGGATCGCCTGCTCGCCCCCCGCGATCACGCCGACGACCATGGACGGATCGGTGCCGAAGGTCGGCGGGCACTCGCTCGCGTCCAGCACGCCGACACGCCCCGCGGTCCCGGCCCCCATGTAGATGAGCCGCCCGCCGCGGCGGAAACGCTCCGTGATGCCGTCGACGGCCGAGGCGATCTGCTCCGCCCGGCCGGCGATGGCATCGGGGACGGTGCGGTCCTCGGCGTTCATGTCGCGCACCAGCTCTATCGTGCTCAGCAGGTCGAGATCGCCGCGCTCGGAGGTCTGAGCCTCGGTGGTCAGCTCGGCGAGCTCCGAGAGCAGCTCGGTCAGACGGGAGTCATCCAGCACGGTGCAGATACCTTTCGTGGGGAAGGTCGGTCCTTGTCGCCAGGAGCAGCGCACCGGCGACGGCATCGCCGCCTGCGGTCGCCACGGTGCATCCGCGCGCGAGGAGCTCGTCCGCCAGGAGCGCGCGGAACCAGGGGTGGTTCGTGAGGCCGCCGTGCAGCACGACGTCCGACGCTCCGTCCGCCGCGGCGACCGCGGTCGCCGTCAGCAGCCGGACGGCGTCCGCCGCGATCTCCGCGGCGACCGCGTCGCCGCCTGCCGCGGCATCGAGGACGTCCGGGGCGAACGCCGCGAGCCGGCGGGCGATCGGCTCGTCGCCTGCGAGCCACGCGTGCACGTCATCGGCCGGGCCGATCCTGCGGAGCGCGGTCTCGGTCAGCACGGTGGCCGGGCCGAGTCCCGAGCGCTGGCGCAGCGTCGCGCGCATGCCTTCGCGTCCCAGCCACGATCCGCTTCCCAGATCGCCGAGCTCGGGCCCCCACCCGTCGACGAGACGCGCGCCGCGCGCGTCGATGCCGAGCGCCGCAGCGCCCGTGCCGGCGATGAGCAGCACGCCCGGCGCTCCGACGAGGGCTCCTGCGTGGGCTGTGACGACGTCCGAGGCGACCACGGCCGGCGCTCCGACCTGCACGGCGAGCTCCCTCGCCAGGCGCTCCGCGGCGGCGGGAGCGGCCCATGCCCCTGCGGCGCCGACGGCGATCCCCTCGACCGCGCCTCCCGCCTCCCGGAGAAGGGGGAGAACGGCGGCGAGCGCCGTCTCGACGCCGTCGGATGTCGCCAGGCCAGGGGATCCGGCACCGTCCGCACGGCGCCGATCCGTGCCGTCCGTGATCACGAGACGGCACTGCGTCTTGCCGAGATCGACACCGGCGATCCGCTGTCCGGTCGACATCATCACCTCGTTTTACGAAAAGAGTATGCAGGGAGCGTCATACTGATAAAAAGAATTTACCAGCATCGGATCGCCGTTGCGCGACATACTGAGATTCCCAGACACGGAGGAGACCCGATGAGCATTCAGGCGACCATCGAAGCGGCGGCGTCCGGCCTTCCCCCTTCGCTCGCCCGGATCGCCGCCGTGGTCCGCGAGAACCCGTCGATCGTCGTCGACAAGACGATCAACGAGCTCGCCGACGAATGCCGCACCTCGGTCGCATCCGTGGTGCGGTTCTGCCGCGCCATCGGATTCAACGGCTATGCCGCGCTGCGGATGTCGCTGGCCACCGAGCTCGGCAAGGAGGCCGCGCAGTTCTCCGGACGCGGCGCCTTCGGCTCCGAGATCTCCGACGAGGACACGCTCGCCGAGGCCGTGTCGAAGCTCGCGGCCCTCGAGCTGCTCGCGATCGAGGAGACCGTGGCGCAGATCGACCTGACCGTGCTCGAGGCGGCCATCGATGCGATCGACGCCGCCGACCGCATCCTGCTCTTCGGCATCGGCGCGAGCCAGTTCGTCGCGGAGGACCTCGCGCACAAGCTTCTCAGGGTGGGCAGGAACGCCCATGTCCCCGCCGACTCGCACGAGGCCATGGCCGCCACCGTGCTGCGACCGGCCCCGACCGTGGCCATCGGCTTCTCCCATGCCGGCTCCACGGCCGAGACCGTGCGATTCCTCCGCAGCGCGGCGCAGAACGGCGCCGCCACCATCGCCGTGACGTCGGCCAAGGACTCCCCGCTGGCGCTGGCCGCCGACTACGCGCTGTTCACCCAGGTGCGCGAGTCCACCTTCCGCGCCGGGGCGATGGTCAGCAGGATCGCGCAGCTCGCCCTCGTGGACTGCCTGTTCGTCGGCGCCGCGAAACGCCGTTACGCCGAGACGGTGGAAGCGCTGCGCGTCACCCGCGAGGCCACGCGCGTCCTGAGGGACTGATCGCTGTCGCCGTCGTTCAGGATGCCACGGAGCGATCGACCGCGGGCGAGGCGCCGGCCCCTTCCGCCTCCCGCGAGGATCCCGCCGCCGAGCCGGCGGTGCGCAGGAACACGATGATCCAGCTGAAGATCAGGATCGCGGCGATCAGCTCGACGGCCGTGAGGTTGTAGTAGCCGACGGCGAAGAGCACCGCGAGCAGCGCGATCACGAGCACGTACGCCCAGCCGAACACGACGAAGACACGAGGGATACCGGCCAGGAACCAGGGCAGTCCGACCACGACGACGGCGAAGACGACGGCCATCCCTGTGGCGACCGTGTTGTGCACGAGGAAGAACTCGTCCACGGGGAAGACGCCGACCAGGGCCAGGAAGATCCCCATCAGGATCAGCCCGCTGCGCACGACGGCGCGACCGCGGCGCGCGGCGGGGTCCGCGACGGGGAGCCCCGCCGTCGCGTACCGCGAGATCGTCGTCACCATGACACCCGCGATGATGAGCGTGATGTTGAAGGCGAACGAGGAGTGATTCGTGCTCATGCCCAGCGCGGAGAGGTTGTCCTTCCACCAGCTCGGATCGCTCGAGGCGAGCATGGCGGCGAACGCGCCGACCACGAGGAACACGGCGAGCACGAGGGACAGCACGAGCGGGGTGAGGGCGACGGCGCTGAGGAAGCAGACGTAGGCCGTGAGCGCGAAGGCGACACTGACCAGGACCGCGCCGGGAAAGGCGAAGACGGGCGCGCCGATGAAGCTCCGCTCCAGGAGCTCGGCGATGCCGATCCACCCGAGGCAGGCGATCGCGGCGTGCGCGAAGGCGATCGCGGTGAGGTCGTACCAGCGCAGCCGATCTCCGGGGACGCTGAAGCCGTCGCGGACGCCGTCCTCCGAGACCTCCGCAGGGCGCGCCGCGTACCGTCCCATCCCGAACGACAGCGCGGCCGCGACCGCGCCGCCGTAGGCGGCGAACACGCCGATCGAGCCCGACCCGCTGATGGCGAGCTCATGGCCCCAGAACACCGGGAGCGCGATCACGAAGCCCACGACGAGGAACAGCGCGCCCACGAGAAGCGCGGTGGCCTCGAACACGGCATCCGAGGCGTCCGGGCCCCTCAGCTGTCGCAGCACGCGCCTCACCCGGCCGCTCAAAGCCCGCATGCGCCCCCGCCCTGCGCTCACGCCGAGGCCGGCAGGCTCCGGTCCTCCTCCAGGACCGTGCCCCGGAAGGACCACGGGAAGTCGATCCACAGATCGGTGTCCTTCCAGGCGTAGTCGGGCCGGATGATCGTCGAGGGCTTCGTGTAGATCGTGACGGAGCGGACGTCGGCGCCCTTGTCCTCCAGCAGCTGCACCGCGAGGGCGAGCGTGCGGCCGGAGTCGGCGACGTCGTCGACGAGCAGCACACGGCGACCGTCGAGGTAGGCCATGTCGAGCTCGGGAGGCAGCACCTCCGGCGCGTCGAGCACCGTGCCGATGCCGGTGTAGAACTCCACGTTGATCGCTCCGCAGTTCTTGGCGCCGAGGCCGTAGGCGATGGCTCCGGCGGGCAGCAGGCCGCCACGGGCGATCGCGACGACGACCTCGGGCTCGAAGCCGCCGGCCAGGATGCTGCGCGCGAGGTCCCTCGTCGCCGCGCCGAAGCCCTCCCAGGTCAGCGTCTCGCGTTCTTCGGTCACAGCAGTCTCCCTCGTGCTCAGAGGACTCACTCTAGCCGCGTGAGCTCCACCGATACGAAGAGCTCGGAGCCGCTCGGCCCCGCGTACACGCCGCGCAGCGGCGCCACGTCGCCGTAGTCGCGGCCGTGTCCGATGTACACGTGCGACTCGCCGATCTCGACGAGGTTCGTCGGATCGTAGCCGCGCCACTGGCCGGCGTACCACTCCACCCACGCGTGCGACTCCCCGACCACCGCCTGTCCGACGGCCGCAGAGGGGTCGGGATGCAGGTAGCCGGACACATACCGGGCGGGGATGCCCGCCGCCCTCAGCACGCCGAGCGCGATGTGCGCGATGTCCTGGCAGACACCGGACTTCGTCGGCCAGGCATCGCGGGCCGTGGAGTTCACGCCGGTGGCGCCGGGGCGGTACTCCATGTCCTTCCCGATCGTGCGGCAGATCTCCCGTGCGGTGATGTCGACGGAGGCGCAGGCCTGGCGCATCCGCCCCGCCATGCGGAGCATGTCGTCGTCCGGCTCGGTCGCCGGCGTCTGCTCGAGGCACTCGGCGAGCTCCAGGGAGGTGGGGATGCTCGCCGCGAGCTCGTCCCAGCCGTAGTCGAGCTCACGGGGAGCCGCCGGACGCACGTCCACGACGCTCGTCGCCGTCACGACGAGCTCCTGATGCGGGGTCAGCACCTCGAAGGTGGACACCCTCGTGTCCCAGTAGTCGGCATAGGAGTGCTGTGCGGCGGTGGGCGAGATCTCCAGGGACGCCTGCAGGACGAACTGCCCGTCCCGGGAGTGCGGGAGCATCCGCGCCTCGTTGTACGACGCGGTCGCCGGCGCGTCGTAGCTGAATCCCGTGCGGTGCACGATCCTGAGCCTCGTCACAGCGCCTCCCCGATCCACACCGGCATCGAGATCGACGGGAAGTATCGCTCCCTGATCGCATCGCTCGCCATCGAGACGCCCACCTGGACCTCCTCCATGCTCTCCGACAGATTGCGCACGATGTCGCCGATCGGCCGGTACTCCAGCTCCGAGCGGAGCCGGCCGAGCACGCGCTGCGCACGGTCGACGGTTCCGAACGCGACGGCGGGATCGATGCCGCGCAGGCACTCCTCGGCGCGCAGGATGCTGGAGAGCACCGATCGGGGGAAGAGCCGGTCGACGAGCAGGAACTCCACCGCGGACGCCGCGGTGGGGACCGCGCGATGGCTGCGCAGGTGCGCCTCATAGGCGCCGCAGCTGCGCAGCAGGGTCGTCCAGCTCGGGCCGCCCGCCTCCGTCAGCGAACGCGTGGCGAGCAGCCGCGCCGTCATGTCCGCCCGCTCGATCGCCCTGCCCAGCGAGAAGAAGTGCCATGCCTCGTCGCGGCTGGTGGACGAGTCGACCACCCCGAAGGCGAGCGCCGAGCGGTCACGGACCCAGCGGAAGAAGGAATGGGTGCGATCGGAGGCGATGCGCCGCGGCATCCGCGCGTTCGTCTCGTTCAGGGTCTCCCAGAGATCGGTGGAGATGATCTCCCGCGCGCGGCGGGCGTTCTCCCTGGCCGAGGCGATCGAATGGGCGATGGATGCCGCGTGCTCGCGGTCCAGCGCCAGCATCCCCACGACGTCGTCGCGCCCGAGCTCCCTGCCGTCCTCGACCGACGTCCCCATGACGCTCAGCAGCGCACGGCACGCGGTGTCCTCGTCGACCCATGGATCCTCGAGGAGGAGCTGCAGGTGCACATCCAGGATGCGCGCCGTGCCGTCGCCGCGCTCCACGTAGCGGCCGATCCAGAACAGCGCCTCGGCGATGCGGCTCAGCACGGCGCCACCCCCTGCTGCTGTTGCTGCTGCTGCTGTTGCTGGTGATGACGGACCTCGACGTCCTCGTCCTGCGGCGAGGAGAGGAACGGCGTGTGCGGCTCCCCGCGCGCAGGGGCGATCGTCGTGATGGCGCCGGTGGCGAGCGAGACCTCGTCGGATGCGGGATCCGCGCCCGCGACCACCTGATTCGGCCTCGTCACGGGGATCGAGGAGTCGATCACCCAGGTGTCCTTCGATCCGCCGCCCTGGCTGGAGTTCACGACGAGCTGCCCCTCGGGCAGCGCCACCCTCGTCAGCCCGCCGGGAAGGACCCAGACGTCGTTGCCGTTGTTCACCGCGAAGGGGCGCAGATCCGCGTGCCGCGGCCGGAAGCCGTCGTCCACGAGGGTCGGGATCGTGGACAGCTGCACGACCGGCTGCGCGATCCAGCCGCGCGGGTCGGCGAGCAGGGAGCGGCGGAGCTCTGCGAGCGTCTTCTTCGACGCGTCGGGGCCGACGACGAGCCCTTTGCCGCCGGAGCCGTCCACGGGCTTCACGACGAGCTCGTCCAGCCGGTCGAGCACCTCCTCCAGCGCCGCGGGCTCCTCCAGCCGCCAGGTGTCCACGTTCGGGAGGATCGGCTCCTCGCCCAGGTAGTACCGGATGAGGTCGGGCACGTAGGTGTACACGAGCTTGTCGTCTGCGACGCCGTTGCCGACCGCGTTCGCGATCGTGACGTTGCCCAGCCGCGCGGCGAGCATGAGCCCTGGAGCGCCGAGCACCGAGTCGGGACGGAAGTGCTGCGGATCGAGGAACTCGTCGTCCACCCGCCGGTAGATGACATCGACACGGGTCGGGCCGGCCGTGGTGCGCATCCAGACCCGGCCTCCGGAGCAGAACAGGTCGCGCCCTTCGACGAGCTCGACGCCCATCATCCGCGCGAGCAGGGTGTGCTCGTAGTAGGCCGAGTTGTAGACGCCCGGTGTGAGGACCACGACGTTCGGATCCTCGATCCCGGCGGGCGCAGCGGCGCGGAGCGCCTGGAGGAGACGCCCAGGATAGTCGACCACCGGCCGGACCCGCAGGCTCGTGAAGAGCTCGGGCAGGGTCTGCGCCATCACCTGACGGTTGGCGAGCACATAGCTGACGCCGCTCGGCACGCGCACGTTGTCCTCGAGAACCCGCCAGGCGCCGGCCTCGTCCCTGATGACGTCGATGCCCGCGACGTGGATGCGCACGCCGTTCGCCCCGACGATGCCGGCTGCCGCCCGGTGGAAATGCGTGGACGAGCTGATCAGCGCGGCGGGGATGACGCCGTCGTGCACCGCGCGCCGCGGACCGTAGACATCGGTGAGGAACGCCTCCAGCGCCCTCACCCGCTGCGCCACGCCGGACTGCACGTACGACCAGTCGTCGGCCGCGATCACCCGCGGGACGACGTCGAGGGGGAAGGGGCGCTCCTCGCCGGCGAAGTCGAACGTGACGCCCTGGGCGAGGTAGGAGCTCGCCAGCGCCTCCGTCCTCGCGCGCAGCTCCGCGTCGTCCATGCCCGCGAGGGCCGGATACATCTCCCGATACGGACCGCGCACCTCGGCACCACCAGGGACCGCGCCGGCCGGGAACATCTCGTCCCACGGGGCGGCTCCCCTGCGGATCCGCCCCGCGGCGTATCCGTTGAACAGCGACTCCATGAAGGCATGCTTCCGCGCCACCGTTTCGCGGATGTTACGGGGTCGCGACGGGACGGAGACGGGATATGATCGCCCTGTCCGGCATCCGTGCCGGTGCCCGAAAAAGGGGCACGAAGCCCGCGGCGGCGGCGCCCGCGCGAGACACATACGGAAATCCCCTCCTCCGTCTGTCTCGAAAGGCTCACGCATGCCCACCGTGTCCGCGCACGTCGCCCTCGCTCTCGCACAGCACATCGACGCCGTCTTCGGCCTGATGGGCAACGGGAACGCCCACTTCCTCGACGCTCTCCAGAAGCGGACGGACGCCGTCTTCACCGCCGTCCGTCACGAGGCCGGCGCCGTCGTCGCGGCAGACGCGCACTACCGCGCATCAGGGCGCATCGCCGCCGGCACGGCCACGTACGGCGCGGGCTTCACGAACACGATCACGGCTCTGGCCGAGTCGGTGCAGGCCCGCATCCCGCTCGTGCTCGTCGTCGGCGACGAGCCGACCTCGGGCCCTCGCCCCTGGGACGTCGATCAGATCGCGCTCGCCTCCGCCGTCGGCGCCCGCACATACACCGTCGGGCGCACGGACGCTGCGGCCACGACCGTCATCGCGATCGAGCATGCGCTGACCTACCGGGTGCCCGTCGTGCTGGCCATCCCCTACGACGTCGCGGCGGAGGAGGACGCCTCTCCCGCGGACACCGCACCGCCGCCCCTGCGCCTGCCCGCGCCCCTGACTCCTGCCGGCGAGTTCGCCGAGGGGACGCTGGACGAGATCGCCGCGACCCTCGCCGCCGCGGAGCGCCCGTTCCTGCTCGCCGGACGCGGCGCGTGGCTCTCCGGCGCCGGAGAGGCGCTGGGGGCGCTGGCCGACGCGACCGGGGCGCTGACGGCGTCCACCGCCCTCGGCCGGGGGATCTTCCCCGACGCCGAGCACGATCTGGGCGTGACGGGCGGCTTCGGAGCCGAAGGAGCGATGGCGCTCGTGCGGGAGGCCGACGTCGCCGTCGTCTTCGGGGCGTCCCTGAACCCCTTCACGATGCGCTTCGGCGCTCTGTTCGCCCCGGGGACGCGCGTCTACCAGGTGGACGTCGCCCCGGCGGCGACGCATGCCCATGTCGGCGGCTACGTGCGCGGCGACGCGCGGGCGGTGGCCGAGGCTCTCCTGGAACGGCTCCGTCGTGTGCCGGGCTCCGGTGGTGGCGTGCCGACCTCCGGTGGCGTGCCGAACTCCGGTGGTGGCGTGCCGAACTCCGGCATTAGTGCGCGCGGAGCCGGCGACACGCCGGTCGCTGTGGCCGCGGACGAGGGATCTGCAGGAGTTCGGCGCGCCCCCTGGCGCGGATCCGCCGAGGTGACGGCCGCCAGGACGCAGGAGCCGGGCGAGGAGCTCGCCCCCGACGGACGACTCGACCCCCGATCCGCGGCGCGCCTGATCGGCGAGCTGCTCCCTGAGGACCGCGTCGTCGTCTCGGACGGCGGCCACTTCATCGGATGGGCGAACATGTACTGGCCGGTCGCCTCGCCCGATCGGATGCTGATGGTCGGCACCGCGTTCCAGTCGATCGGACTCGGCTGGCCGAGCGTCGTGGGAGCGGCGGTCGCATGCCCGGAATCCACCGTCATCCTCACCTCCGGCGACGGCGGAGGTCTCATGGCCATCGCCGACCTGGAGTCCGCCGTCCGCGCGGCACGGGGCAGGGGATGCGCGGTGATCTGGAACGACGCCGCCTACGGCGCCGAGGTGAACCTGTACGGCCTGAAGGGTCTCGCCCAGGAGCCGATGCGCATTCCCGAGGTGGACTTCGCCGCCTTCGCCGCCGCCGTCGGCGCCGAAGGGGTGGTGGTGCGCAGCCTCGGCGACCTCGACCGCCTCCGAACCTGGACGGCGGAGGATGCTGCGACACGGCGCTTCCTCCTGCTGGACCTCCGCATCTCCGGCGACGTCATCGCCCCGTACCAGCGCGAGATCATCCGCGTGAACAGCTGACCCGCTCGAATCGCGCACACGGCTGCATCCGCTGCCCCGATGGAACCGTTCGCGCTCCTCGAAGAGGCGCAGCGGCCTAGATCCAGCCCTTGTCCTGCGCGATCCGCACGGCCTGGGCGCGGTTCTCGGCTCCCACCTTGCCGATCGCGGCGGAGAGGTTGTTGCGCACCGTCCCGGCCGAGAGATAGACCTCGCCCGCGATCGCCTGGGCGCTGCGTCCGTCGGCCGCCAGCCGGAGGATCTGCCTCTCCCGCTCGCTGAGCGGATTGGCGCCGTCGAACAGGCTCGCCTCGGCGAGTGCGGGGTCGACCACGCGAAGGCCCGCGTGCACGCGCCGGACGGCGTCGGCCAGCTGCTCCGCCGGGGCGTCCTTCACGACGAATCCGCTCGCGCCGGCGTCCAGCGCGGAGCGCAGATAGCCGGGGCGCGCGAAGGTCGTGACGATCAGCACCCTGGTGGCGGGGTTCGCCGCCCGCACCGCGCGGGTCGCCTCGATGCCGTCCGCACCCGGCATCTGGATGTCCATGAGGCACACATCCGGCCTCGTCGCCGCGACGACGCGCAGCGCCTCCTCGCCATCGCCGGCCGAGCCGACCACCCGCATGTCCGGCTCGAGATCGAGCAGCGCGGACAGCGCGCCGCGCAGCATCGCCTGGTCGTCGACGACGACGAGGCGGATCGGCTGCTCCTCGCCGCTCACCACGTCACCTCCACGATCGTCCCCCCGGACTCTCCCGCCGTCACGGCCAGCGTCGCTCCGCTCATGGCGGCGCGCTCGCGCATGCCCCGCAGCCCGTTGCCCTCCTGGCCGGCGAATCCGATGCCGTCGTCGGCGATCGAGAGCCGCCCTGGCGAGACCCGTGCGACGACGGTCCGCGCTGACGCATGACGGAGCACGTTCGTCGTCGCCTCCCGCAGGATCCATCCTGCCGTGAGGGACTGCGCGGGCGACAGCGCCTCGACCTCGCCCTCGACGCGCAGCGCGACGCCGGCGTCCGCCAGCACGTCCCTGCACGAGGCGAGCTGCTCCGCGAGTGCGGCGCTGCGGACGCCGGCGACCGTCTCGCGCACCCCGGAGATCGCCTCGGCGGTGAGCGCCTCGATGTCGGCGAGCTCGGCCTTGGCCCGCTCCGGATCGGCGTCGATGAGCCTGTGCGCGAGCTGCGCCTTCATCCGCACGACGGTGAGGGAGTGCCCGATCAGATCGTGCACGTCGCGCGCCACGGCCTCCCGACCCTCGCTCGTCGCGAGCTCGAGTCCGAGACGCTCCGCCTCGGCGGAGCGGATGATCAACGAGGTGGAGACCGTGTTCACGACCGCGAGCAGCACGACGATCGCGAGGACGGAGATGTAGGAGATCCACTCCGGGACGAGGAGCACGGCGGCCGCGGTGATCGCGATCCCGAAGGCGAGGGTCAGCCAGTGCGCGAGCCGGGTGAGGCCGTACGAGGCGAAGGACATGATGAAGGGGACGAAGCTCAGCGCGTTCCCGCCGACGGCCGGGACCGTCGAGACGGCGCACACGATCAGCACGGCGAAGGCGCACCACTGGATCGGCTTCGGCCGGGTGACCAGTCCCCCTCCCCTGCCGCTCATCCCGTTGACGAAGCCGGCGATGTAGACGACGACGAACGTCGCCAGCGCGATCCAGCCGGCGACGATCCAGCCGGTCTCGGCCGTGGAGCGCAGCAGTCCCAGGAGCGGATAGGCGAGGAACACCATCCAGATGGCGGCCATCACCCAGCCGTACTTCTCCCACGCGGAGCCGGAGCCGCGGCTCCGGCCGTCGGCGTCCGCCCCCTCGGACGGGGGCGCGCCGACGGCCGAGACGATCCTCGCGTCCTCGGGGCCGCCCGCCGCGTCCTTCGCCATGCCCCGACCCTATCGGCGGGAGCGCGAACGCTTCGCGCCTGCGGCGACGAGGGCGCTGAAGACGACCGTCCATGCGGCGATGTTCAGCAGCAGCATCCAGAGCGGATCGGTCTGTCCTGTGGTGAGAGTGCCTTCGGTGAGGGGCCAGCGCGCGAGGGCGACATAGCCGTACATCGGGGTGAACCGGGCGATGGCGAGCATCGTCCCGTCCAGCGGGATGAAGACGTTGCCGAAGAAGGCGAAGAACGTCAGCGAGATCGAGGCGAGCGCCGCCGCGGTGTCCGAGGTGAAGAACAGTCCCACCCCGAGCCCGTACAGCCCGAACATGAGGCCGAGCCCGAGCATGATGCCCGCGCAGGCGAACCAGCGCCAGGCGTCGCTCGCCTCGGAGCCGGTCACCAGGCCGGCCGCGAAGACCGCGAGGACGGCGAGCGCGGCGAAGGACAGCGCGGTGAGGAGCTTCGTCGCCGCGTAGCCCGTCGTCCGCAGCGGCGTCATGGCGAGCTGGCGCCCCCAGCCCTGCTTGGCCTCGGTGGCGGCGAGCGAGGTGAGCGAGCTCATCGCGACGGCGGTGCCGTATGCGGCCATCGACACCATCACGGAGAAGGCGACGTTGCCGTGGCCGGCCGAGAGCGAGCCGTAGCCCATGCTCGCGCCGAACAGCAGGTACATCGCCACCGGCATCGCGAGCGTGAAGGCGAGGGTGTACGGATTCCGGATCTGGCGCAGGGCCTCCACGCGCAGCATCGTCGGCGAGATCGTGATCTGGTTCGACATGGGTCAGTCCTCCGTGAGTGCCGTGAAGGCGGTCTCGAGCGTGGGGGCGGCGATCTCCAGGTCGCGGGCGCCGCCGGCCAGGAGAGCGGATGCCGCGGCGTCGGAGTCCGTGGCCCGCAGGCTGACGCGCCCCGCATCCACCCGGAGATCCGTGACGCCTTCGGCGGCCCGCAGCCGCGCGAGGAGCTCATCGGCTCCTTCCGCTGGCAGGGTCGCTGCGAGGACGCGGGCGCCGAGACCCGCCCGCAGCTGCGCGGTCGGGGCGTCGGCGACGATCCGGCCCCGGTGCATCACGACCGTGCGGCGGGCGAACTGCTCCGCCTCCTCGAGGTAGTGGGTCGCGAAGAGGATCGTGCGTCCGGCGTCCGCATCGGCGCGCATGACGTCCCAGAACCGGCGACGGGCGGTGACGTCCATGCCGGCGGTCGGCTCGTCGAGGACGAGGATGTCCGGATCCGCGACGAGCGCGAGCGCGAACCTCACCCGCTGCTGCTCGCCGCCGGAGCACTTGGAGATGCGGCGGCGGGCGAGCCTGGTCAGGTCGGTGCGGGCCAGCACCTCCGGCACGCGGCCGAGGGCTGCGCGACCGTGCAGGGAGGCGATGACCTCGACGGTCTCGCGCACGGTGAGGTCCGACAGCAGGCCGCCGGTCTGCAGCACGGCGGCGATGCGGCCGGAGGCGGCGGCGAGCGAGGCCCTCTCCCCGAGCACCTGAACGCTGCCGGAGCTCGGATCGGTGAGCCCAAGCAGCATGTCCAGCGTCGTCGTCTTGCCGGCCCCGTTCGGGCCGAGCAGGGCGACGACCTCACCACGGCGGATGCGGAGGTCGATGCCCTCCACCGCGTGCACGATGCGCTCACCGGAGCCGAAGCGCCGGTGCAGGCCGTCGAGGACGATGACGGCGTCCGTGGGCGTGGGGAGAGGAGAGACCCTGGTCTCCGTCGCGGTGCTCATGTCCCCACTCTCCCGGCGGCGGATGCTCGGATCAGGAGGGCGCTGTCATCGGAATCGCGTGACACATGTCATGCGATCCGCTGTGCCCATGCGCCGCCGGGGCGCGGATCGGCCAGGGCGCGGGTGAGCCGCGGGCTGGCAGGCGCGGGTGCTGAGCCGAGGCCGACCCATCCGGCTCCCGGAGCAGGCACAGGCGCTCGCACTCGGATCAGGCGCCGACGCAGGCGCACGCCCCGATCCGGCACCGGCGCGGAACCCGCGGCACCGGCGCTGATCCGGCACCGGCATCGACCCGGCACCGCGCTCGTCTCTGGCTCGCCTCTCTCAGCTCTGGCCGACCGCCGCGTAGTCCGGAAGCTCCTGCAGCGTCCAGGTGTTGCCGTCCGGATCGTCGAACCACACGAACCGGCCCCAGCCGAGATCCTCCACGCCCCTGGCGGGAACGCCGACCGCCTCGAGCTGCGCCTTGGCCTCGTCGGCGTTCGGCACGACCACCTGGATCGTCTTCTGCTGCCCCGGCTCGAGCGGGATGTCGAGGCCTGTGCCGAACGCGATCGAGCAGGCGGAGCCGGGCGGCGTCATCTGCACGAAGCGCAGCCCCTCGTACGGCGACTGATCATGATCGGCGTTGAAGCCGATCTTCACGTAGAAGTCCTTCGCCCTGTCGACATCCGACACGGGGACGAAGATGAGCTCGATCTTCCAGGTCATGACGCACTCCTCCTCGCGGGCATCGGCGCCCGCCTGGGAGACAGGCTAGGCCTGGCCGCCAACATCGGTCTCGGATCCCGCGCCGGCGCCCCGCCCTTCCCGCTCCCGGTCCTCCTCTCCCACGCTCCCGGTCAGCTCTCCCCCGCTCCCGATCCTTCTCTCCCGCTCTCCCGGTCAGCTCTCCCAATTCCCACGCAACCCACTCACGCTCACGCGGTCGATTTCCGTCTCGCGCTGTCGAATATCGCCCACGCTGCGGGAACAATCGCCGCGTGAGCGGGAAAGAGCAGCGCGCCTCAGGAACGGGCAGCGCGACCCCGAGAAGGAGCCGCTCGACCCCGGGGAAAGTACAGCGCGCCCGGGAAGGGCAGCGCGCCTCAGGAAAGAGCAACGCAACCCCGGGAAGGAGCAACGCGACCCCCGGGGAAAGTGCAGCGCGACCCCGGGAAGGAGCAGCGCGACCCCGGGGAAAGTGCAGCGCGACCCCGGGAAGGAGCAACGCAACCCCGGGAAGGAGCAACGCGACCCCGGGGAAAGTGCAGCGCACCCACGAAAGAGCATCCCACCCCGCGAAAGAGCAACGGATTCAGGATGCCGGCAGCAGCGCCCCCGCCAGGAACGCCTCCAGCTCGTCCACGGCATCCAGCGGCAGCACGGCGGCCACATACTGATCGGGCCGCACCACGACCACGACGCCGTCGCGCGAGAGCCCGCGCGCCTCGAAGACGTCCGTCTCGGTCCAGGTCGAGGGGCCGGCCGCGTACGCCTTCTCCCAGTCCGTGAGCCCGAGCGGGCCGGACGCCGGCCGGAACAGCGCCGGCACGGACGGGACCTCGATCTCCTCGAACGGCTGCGCGAAGACGGCCTTGACGTCGAAGACCGCATCGACATCGGCATCCGCCGGGGTGAACCGGGCGAACACGGCTGCGGCCGCATCTGCCCACGCCGCCAGCCGGCTGCCGTCCCGGTCGCCGAAGGCGTAGACCCGCCACCGCCCGTCCGCCCTCGCGTGATGCCCGAGGTGGACGACGTTGCCGTCGGCCGCCCGCACGACCTCCGCGGAGTGGAACCGCTTGCCCAGCGGGAAGCCGGCGGCGAGCTCCTGATGCGCGTCACCGCCGACGATCATCGACGCCGCGTACTGCGTCATGAAACCGGAGGGGAACTCCGCGGTCGCGAGGTAGTAGGCGGCGAGGTCGTTCGGATCCGAGATCTCCTCCGGCTTGCGGGCCATGAGGCTCGACCACTCGCGATCGAAGTCGATGAGCTGCTGCGCCACGGGACGCCGCTCGGCCGCATAGGTCGCCAGCAGGACCTCCGGCGAGCGGCCGGTGAGCACGGACCCGAGCTTCCAGCCGAGGTTGAAGCCGTCCTGCAGGGAGACGTTCATGCCCTGCCCCGCCTTGGCGCTGTGCGTATGGCACGCATCGCCGGTGAGGAAGACGCGGGGCGTGCGTCCGGATCCGTCGATCACGTCGTCGAAGCCGTCCGTGACGCGATGCCCCACCTCGTAGACGCTGTGCCAGGCGATGTCGCGCACGTCCAGCGCGTAGGGATGGAGGATCGCGTTCGCCCTGCGGACGATCTCCTCGACCGGCGTGGAGCGCACGCGATGGTCGTCGTCGGCCGCGACCTCGCCGAGGTCGACGTACACCCTGCCGAGGTACCCGCCCTCGCGCGGGATGAGCAGGATGTTCCCCGCCTCGGAGTTGATCGCGCACTTGGTCCGCCAATCGGGGAAGTCGGTGTTCACCAGGACGTCCATGACGCCCCAGGCATGCGCGGACGTGCCGCCCACGTGCCGTCTCCCGATCGCCTCGCGCACCCTGCTGCGGGCGCCGTCGCAGCCCGCGACGTACTTCGCCCGCACGAGGCGCTCGCCCGAGGCGTCCCGCACCCGCACCTCGACCGGATGCTCGCCGTCCTCGTGCACCGTGAGCCCGAGGAACTCGACCCCGTAGTCCGGGACGATCCGCCCAGGGCCGTGCAGCGCCGCCTCGGCGAAGTAGTCCAGCACCCGCGCCTGATTGACGATGAGATGCGGGAACTCGCAGATGTCGTAGGCGTAGTCGGCCGTGCGGGAGACCCGCCGGATCCTGCTCCGGTCGTCGGGATCGGGACCCCAGAAGTTCATCCAGCCGATGTTGTACGCCTCCGCGATGATCCGCTCCGCGAACCCGAAGGCCTGGAAGGTCTCCACACTGCGCGGCTGGATGCCGTCGGCCTGCCCGAGCTCCAGCCGGCCTTCGCGCTTCTCGATGATGCGGGTCACCACGTCCGGATACTGCGACAGCTGCGCGGCCAGGAGCATGCCTGCCGGGCCCGAGCCGACGATGAGCACGTCGACCTCCTCGGGCAGCTCGCCGGGGCGGTCGGCCCCGGAGCCGGATGCCGGCTGCACCCGCGGGTCCTGCGAGACGTAGCCGTGGTGATGGAACTGCATGATGACTCTCCTCTGCGGCGGGACTGCCGGTCAGTCCGTCGCGCCGACGCCGAGGAGCGGAGTCCTCGCCTGCTCGGCCTCGTGATCGATGCCGAGCGGGAGCCCGGAGCGATCCCGGAACGCGAGCGTCGCCAGGCATCCGATCACGGTCATGACGGCGAGGTACACGGTGACCGCATCCGTCCCGCCGGTGGCGAGGACGAGCCATTCGGCCACGGTCGGGGCGAAGGCGCCGCCGAGGATGGCGCCGAGGGCGTAGGCGATCGAGACGCCGGAGAAGCGGACGGATGCCGGGAAGATCTCCGCGTAGAAGGCCGCCTGCGGCCCGTAGGTGAACCCGAGTCCGAGGGAGAGGATCATGAGCCCCAGCGCGAAGAGGATCACGTCGCCGGTGTTCACCAGCGGGAACAGCGTCAGAACGCCGACGAGCTGGAGCGCCCACCCGACGAGATAGGTGCTGCGCCGCCCCCATCGGTCCGAGATCGTGCCGGCGAACCAGGTGGTCGCCAGCCACACGACGGCGCCGAACGCGACCGCCCAGAGCACCTCCGGTCGCGACAGCCCGAGCCCGTTCGTCGCGTACCCCTGGATCCAGCCTCCCGTGGTCATGTACCCGACGGCGTTGTTGCCCGCGAAGACCAGGGCCGCGATCACGACGACGAGCCCGTAGGAGCGGAACAGCTTCACGATCGGCGTCTTGGTCTGCGCGGACCGCTCGGCGATCTCGGTGAACACCGGGCTCTCCTCGACCGTGCGGCGGATCCAGTATCCGATGCCGATGAGGACCACGGAGAGCAGGAACGGCACCCGCCAGCCCCACTCGAGGAACGCCTCGCCGGGCGCGATCATCGAGGTCAGCGCGATCACGGCGCTGGAGAGCAGCAGGCCGAGCGGAACACCGACCTGCGGTGAGGCGCCGTAGGCGCCACGCCGCTTCTTGGGCGCGTGCTCGACCGCCATGAGCACAGCGCCGCCCCACTCGCCACCGGCGGAGACACCCTGGAGGATGCGCAGGAGGACCAGCAGCAGCGGCGCGGCGACGCCGATCGCGGAGTACGTCGGCAGCAGGCCGATGAGCGCCGTGGCCACCCCCATGCCGAACAGGGTGATCACCAGCACCCTCCGCCGGCCGATCCGGTCGCCGAAGTGCCCGGCGAGGAAGGCCCCGAGCGGGCGGAACAGGAAGCTCAGCCCGACCGTGAGGAAGGCGAGGATCGTGCCGAAGCCCTCGCCGGCCGGCTCGAAGAACAGTGCGCCGAAGGCGAGACCCGCCATCGCCGCATAGGTGAAGAAGTCGTACCATTCGACGGTCGTGCCCACGACCGTGGCGAACACGACCCGCTTGCGATCGGCGGGGGCGGCGATGGTGCCGGTCGGCGTGAAGCCGGGCTGATCGATCATTGATTGCTCCTTGTCCGACGTCTCTGTCGAGGGTGGTATCGCGATGCTTGCCACCCGGTGCAGCGATGATATACGATTTCGAATATTCCGCACAAGGGCAGACGAGAGCAGCGGAGACGACGCAAGGAGGCGCCAATCGTGACGGAGGACATCGCCCGTCCCGGCAAGGTCATCGCGGTGCACCTGAGCTACGCCTCACGTGCCGACCAGCGCGGCCGGCGCCCAGCGCATCCCTCGTACTTCCTCAAGCCGTCCTCCTCGGTGGCGGCCTCCGGAGGCAGGGTCGAACGCCCGTCCGGGACCGAGCTGCTCGCCTTCGAGGGCGAGATCGCGCTGATCATCGGCGCGCCGGCGCGCCGGGTGAGCGTCTCGGATGCCTGGGCCCACGTCGCCTGGATCACCGCCGCGAACGACCTCGGCCTCTACGACCTGCGCGCCGCCGACAAGGGGTCGAACGTGCGCTCCAAGGGCGGCGACGGATACACGCCGCTCGGGCCGGGACTCATCGCCGCCGCATCCGTCGATCCCTCCGCCGTGCGGGTCCGGACGTGGGTTAACGGCGAGCTGCGTCAGGAAGACACCACCGCCGGGCTGATCTTCCCGCTCGCGCAGATCGTCGCGGACCTCTCGCAGCACTTCACGCTCGAGACCGGCGATGCGATCCTCACCGGGACGCCCGCCGGATCGTCCGTCATCGTCCCCGGCGACGTCGTGGAGGTCGAGGTGGATGCCGGCGGCGCCAGCAGCGGCCGCCTCGTCACCACGGTCGTGCAGGGCGATGCCCCGTTCGACGCCGCCCTCGGGTCGCTTCCGGCTGCGGACGAGCCGCAGCGCGCCGAGGCTTGGGGAACGCCGGTCGACTCGCCCGCGGCTCGCTCGACGAACGGGGAAGGGGACGCCCGATCAACGGACGGGGAAGACACCGCCCGCTCGATCGCCCCCGCCCGCTCGTTGAGCGAGGAGCGCAGCGACGAGTCGAAACGCCCCCGCACCGAAACCCGTTTCGACTCGCCTGCGGCTCGCTCAACGGACGGGGAAGGGGACACCCGATCAACGGACGGGGAAGAGGGCGCCCGATCAACGAACGGGGAAGGGGACGCCCGATCAACGAACGGGGAAGAGGGCGCCCGATCAACGAACGGGGAAGAGGGCGCCCGCCATGAGGGGACCCTCACCCAGGCCCTGCGGGCCAAGCTCCTCGCCGCCCCCACCGCCGGCCTCTCCGCCCAGCTGCGGAGGCGCGGCATGAACGCCTGCGTCATCGAGGGCGTCACCGCGAACAGACCGGGCGTGAAGATCGTCGGCACCGCCAAGACCCTGCGCTTCGTCCCGGCCCGCGAGGACCTCTTCGCGAGCCACGGCGGCGGCTACAACGCGCAGAAGCGCGTCTTCGACGAGGTCTGGTCCGGAGAGGTCGTCGTGATCGAGGCCCGCGGCGAGCGCGGCTCCGGAACACTCGGCGACATCCTCGCACTCCGCGCCAAAGCCCGCGGGGCCGCGGGAGTGGTGACCGACGGCGGCGTGCGCGACTTCGACGCGGTCGCCGAGATCGGCCTGCCCGTCTTCTCGAACGGCGCCCATCCCGCCGTCCTCGGCCGCAGGCACGTGCCGTGGGACTCGGACATCACGATCGCCTGCGGCGGCGCGACGGTGCAGCCCGGCGACATCATCGTCGGCGACGGGGACGGCGTGATCGTCATCCCCCCGTCCCTCGCCGAAGACATCGCCGACGCCGCCCTCGCCCAAGAGGACGAGGACGCCTGGATCGCCGAGCAGGTCGCCGCCGGGCATCCCGTGGACGGTCTCTTCCCGATGAACGCCGAATGGCGGGCCCGCTACGACGCCTCCCGCGAAGACGCCTCGCACGACCACGACCGGGCCTCCCACGAGGAACACGACCGGGCCTCCCATGAGAAGGGGACCGTCACGTGACCGCCCCCGTCCTCAGCAAATCGCAGCGCGCCTACCACTGGCTCAAGGAGCGCATCGCCGCGCAGACCTATACACCGGGCTACCGTCTCGTGCTCGGCGCGATCGCGAACGAGCTCGGCATGAGCGTCGTCCCCGTGCGCGAGGCGATCCGCCAGCTCGAGGCCGAGGGCCTCGTCGAGTTCGAGCACAACGTCGGCGCGCGCGTCGCGATGGTCGACGACACCCAGTACCGGCACAGCATGGCGGCGCTCGGCATCCTGGAGGGCAGCGCGACAGCGCTCGCGGCCCGCAGCCTGACGGCCGACGACCTCCGCACCGCGCGCACCCTCAACGCTGAGATGATCGAGACGCTCGATCACTTCGATCCCTCGGCGTTCACCGCCTTGAACAAGCGGTTCCACGAGACGCTCATCGCACCCTGCCCGAACCCGCGCCTGCACGACCTCGTGCTCGCCGAGTGGGCGCGCCTGAGCAGGCTGCGCGACTCGACGTTCAGCTTCGTCCCCGGCCGCGCGCGGGAGTCGGTGCGGGAGCACGAGCAGATCGTCGCCCTCATCGAGCGCGGAGCGCCCCTCGGCGAGATCGAGGACGCGGCACGCCGGCACCACACCGCCACCCTCGACGCCTACCTCATCCACGAGCATCCCGACGAGGCCGTCGGGAGCTCCCTCTGACATGGAGACGCACATGACCGATCCGCGCATTCCCGCAGACCTCCCCGACCGGATCCGCCACTACATCGACGGCGCCTTCGTCGACTCCGTCGACGGGGACGTGTTCGACGTGCTCGACCCCGTCACGAACGACACCTACACGACGGCCGCCGCCGGCAAGAAGGCGGACGTCGACCTCGCCGTCGCCGCCGCGCGACGGGCGTTCACCGAAGGGCCGTGGCCGAGGATGCTGCCGCGCGAGCGCAGCCGCGTGCTGCACCGCATCGCGGACATCGTGGAGTCCCGCGACCAGCGGCTCGCCGAGATGGAGTCCTACGACTCCGGCCTGCCGATCACCCAGGCCCTCGGCCAGGCGCGGCGCGCGGCGGAGAACTTCCGCTTCTTCGCGGACCTCGTCGTGGCGCAGGCCGACGACACCTTCAAGGTCCCAGGACGTCAGATCAACTACGTCAACCGCAAGCCGATCGGCGTCGCGGGGCTCATCACCCCGTGGAACACGCCCTTCATGCTGGAATCCTGGAAGCTCGGCCCCGCTCTGGCGACCGGCAACACCGTGGTCCTCAAGCCCGCCGAGTTCACGCCGCTGTCGGCGTCGCTGTGGGCCGGCATCTTCGAAGAGGCAGGTCTCCCGCAGGGCGTCTTCAACCTCGTGAACGGCCTGGGCGAGGAGGCCGGCGATGCGCTGGTGAAGCATCCGGACGTCCCGCTCATCTCCTTCACCGGTGAAAGCTCCACCGGTCAGCTGATCTTCGGCAACGCCGCACCCCACCTGAAGGGCCTGTCGATGGAGCTGGGCGGCAAGTCGCCCGCGGTCGTCTTCGCGGACGCCGATCTGGACGCCGCGATCGATGCGACGATCTTCGGCGTGTTCTCCCTCAACGGCGAGCGCTGCACCGCCGGCTCGCGCATCCTCGTGGAGCGCTCCGTCTACGAGGAGTTCGTCGAGCGCTATGCCGCGCAGGCGAAGCGCGTGAAGGTCGGCCATCCGCACGACCCCGCGACCGAGGTCGGCGCGCTCGTGCATCCGGAGCACCACGCGAAGGTCATGAGCTACGTCGAGATCGGCAAGAGCGAGGCGCGCCTTGTCGCAGGGGGCGGACGCCCGGAGGGCTTCGAGACCGGGAACTTCGTCGCCCCCACGGTGTTCGCCGACGTCTCCCCCGAAGCCCGCATCTTCCAGGAGGAGATCTTCGGCCCCGTCGTCGCCCTCACACCGTTCGACTCCGATGAGGAGGCGCTCGCGCTGGCGAACGGCACGAAGTACGGACTCGCCGCCTACATCTGGACGAACGACCTCAAGCGCGCGCACAACTTCGCCGGCGCCGTCGAGGCCGGAATGGTCTGGCTGAACTCCAACAACGTTCGGGATCTGCGCACGCCGTTCGGCGGGGTGAAGGCATCGGGGCTCGGACACGAGGGCGGCTATCGCTCCATCGACTTCTACACCGACCAGCAGGCCGTGCACGTCACGCTCGGCGAGGTCCACAACCCCACGTTCGGCAAGAACTGACCCGATCAGCGAGGACGCTGCCATGACAGACAAGACGCACAGGACGCTGACGTCCTCCGGATACTACGTGTCCCAGGAGGCGCCCATCATCGCCGACGATCCGATCCCGACGCCGGAGAGCACTCCGCCCGACGTGCTGCGCTGCGCCTACATGGAGCTCGTCGTGACGGACCTCGCCGCCTCCCGGCAGTTCTACGTCGACATCCTCGGGCTCTATGTCACGGAGGAGGACGAGGAGGCCATCTACCTGCGCTCGACCGAGGAGTTCATCCACCACAACCTCGTGCTGCGCAAGGGCCCGATCGCCGCCGTCGCCGCGTTCAGCTACCGCGTGCGCACCCCGGAGGATCTCGACCGCGCCGTCGCCTTCTACACCGAGCTGGGCTGCGACGTCCGCCGCGCCCCCGCAGGCTTCGTGAAGGGCGTCGGCGACTCGGTGCGCGTGGTCGACCCGCTCGGCTTCCCCTACGAGTTCTTCCACCAGGCCGACCACGTCGAGCGGATGTCGTGGCGCTACGACCTGCACACCCCCGGCGAGCTCGTGCGGCTGGATCACTTCAACCAGGTCACCCCCGACGTCCCCCGCGCGGTCGCCTACATGCAGGATCTCGGCTTCCGCGTCACGGAGGACATCCAAGACGACGAGGGGACCGTGTACGCGGCGTGGATGCGCCGCAAGCCCACCGTGCACGACACCGCCATGACCGGCGGAGACGGACCCCGCATGCACCACGTCTGCTTCGCGACCCACGAGAAGCACAACATCCTCGCGATCTGCGACAAGCTGGGGGCCCTCCGCCGTTCCGACGCGATCGAGCGCGGCCCAGGCAGACACGGCGTGTCGAATGCCTTCTACCTGTACCTGCGCGATCCGGACGGACACCGCGTCGAGGTCTACACGCAGGACTACTACACCGGCGATCCGGACAACCCCGTCGTCACCTGGGACGTGCACGACAACCAGCGCCGCGACTGGTGGGGCAACCCCGTCGTGCCGAGCTGGTACACCGAGGCGTCCCTCGTCCTGGACCTCGACGGCGTCCCGCAGCCCGTCGCCGCCCGCACCGACGACAGCGAGATGGCCGTCACGATCGGCGCAGACGGCTTCTCCTACACGCGCCCAGGCGACGAGCTGCCGGAGTACAAGCAGGGCGAGTACAAGCTGGGGCACCAGCTGTGACGCTCTCCCCCGACACCATCGCACAGCTCGCCGCCGAGCTCGCCGAGGCCGATCGCACGCACTCCGTCATCCCGCGCATCACCGCGCGGCACCCGGCTGCCGGGATCGACGACTCCTACGCGATCCAAGGCGTCTGGCGGGATGCGCAGGTCGCCGCAGGGCGGACGCTCGTGGGCCGCAAGATCGGCCTCACGTCGAAGGCCATGCAGCAGGCGACCGGGATCGCGGAGCCCGACTACGGGGTGATGTTCGACGACACCGTGCACCCCTCCGGCGCGACGCTGCGGTACGAGGACTTCTCGAACGTGCGGATCGAGGTCGAGCTGGCGTTCGTGCTGAAGCATCCGCTCGAAGGTCCGGACCGCACGCTCGAAGACGCACTCGCCGCGACCGACCATGTCGTGCCGGCGCTGGAGGTCCTGAACTCGCATATCGAGCTCGACGGCCGCACGATCGTCGACACCATCAGCGACAATGCCGCCTACGGGGCGATGATCCTCGGCGAGGCGCGCAGACGCCCGGACGAGATCGACCTGCGCTGGGTTCCGGGGGTCCTCTCCCGCAACGGCGAGATCGAGGAGACCGGCGTCGCTGCGGGCGTCCTCGGCCACCCCGCCACCGGCGTCGCATGGCTGGCGAACAAGCTCCACCAGCACGGTGCACGCCTGGAGGCCGGGGAGATCATCCTGGCCGGATCCTTCACCCGTCCGATGTGGGTGTCCAGGGGGGATGTCGTCCGCTGCGACTACCGAGAGATGGGAACGATCGAATGCCGCTTCGTCTAGCGCCCTCGTTCCGCGAGCGCCTCGCCGGCTCGTCCACGCCGCAGATCGGCATGTGGGTGTGCTCCGGCAGCCCGCTCGTCGCGGAGATCGCAGCGGGCTCAGGGGTCGACTGGCTGCTCATCGACATGGAGCACTCCGCGAACTCCCTCGACTCCGTGCTGCACCAGCTGCAGGCCGTCGCCGCCTATCCGGTCGCCCCGCTCGTGCGCGTGCCGTGGAACGATCCCGTGATCATCAAGCAGGTGCTGGATCTCGGCGCGCAGGACCTCATCGTCCCGATGGTGTCGTCGGCGGCGGCGGCCGAGGCGGCGGTCGCGGCGACCCGCTATCCCCCGCACGGCATCCGCGGCGTCGGCAGCGCGCTCTCGCGCAGCGCACGCTGGAACAGGGTCGACGACTACCTGCAGGGCGCGGGGACGCACGTCTCCCTGACGGTGCAGATAGAGACCGCCGCCGGGGTCGAGAACGCCGCGGACATCGCCGCCGTCGAGGGGGTGGACGCCGTCTTCGTCGGGCCGTCCGACCTCGCCGCCTCGCTCGGGCGCCTCGGGCAGCAGGGCCATCCGGACGTCCTGGACGCCGTGCACCGGACCTTCGCCGCCGTGCAGGCCGCGGGCAAGCCGGTGGGCGTGAACGCGTTCGACCCCGCCACCGCGGATGCCTACCTCGCCGACGGTGCCGATTTCGTCGCCGTCGGCGCCGACGTGGCGATGCTCGCCCGCGCCTCCGAGGCGCTCACGGCCCGGTTCGCCCGTCGCTGAGGCGCTCGAATCGCGCAAATGGTCGCATCCGCCGCGCGGATGGAACCATTTGCGCGATTCGAGCCGCGGTCAGCGGAGCGGATCGAGGAACAGCGGGGCGAAGGCGGCCTCAGCCGCGCCGATGAGCAGCCGGTCGGCGCCGAGCGCTGCGGCCGTCACCGAGACCTGCTCGGCGGGGGCCTCGAGGGAACGAGAGCGCACCTCCGCGTCGAATCCCACGGGGTCCCGGTCGCGCAGCATGGCGAGGAAACCGCCGAGCACCACGATCGAGGGATTGAGGACGTTCACCGCGTTCGCGAGGGACGCTGCGAGCACCCGGCGCTGCCGTTCGATCTCGGCGATCACCTCCGCGTCGCTGGTGGCGGCGAGGACGGCGGCGAGCGCCGCGTCGTCCACGGCGCCGAGCCGGGCCGCCTGCAGCAGCCTGGCGCGGTTCACCTCGTCCTCCAGGACGCCGCCGTCGCTGCGCCTGTCGTCGTCGGAGAGGATGCCAGGACGCGTCTGGCCCCACTCCCCCGCATAGCCCCCCGCTCCGGCGATGAGGCGTCCGTCCAGGATCAGACCTCCGCCGATGCCGCTGGAGCCGCCGTTGAGATAGACGACGTCCCGATGCTCCCGCGCCGCGCCGAACAGCCGCTCGGCGCGCGCGCCCAGCGAGGCGTCGTTGTCGACGAAGACCGCGAGCCCCAGAGCCGCGGACAGCGCATCGGCGATCGGGGCGTCCCGCCAGCCGAGATGAGGCGCGAGCCGGACGATGCCGTCCTCGGCACGCACCAGGCCCGGGACGGCGAGACCGATTCCGGCGATGATCGCCGGCGCGGATGCCGCGGTGCGGCGCTCGCGCACGAAATCGACGACGGCGTCCACCACCTCGGCAACGCTCGGCGGGGTCGCGCACTCGATCCGCCGGCGCTCACGGACGACGCCGCCCAGCGAGATCGCGCCGATCTCTATCGCGTCCACTTCGGGGTTGACGGCGATCGCGACGACATCCTCGCTCGGCGCGACGATCGGCGAGGGCCTGCCCACCCTGCGCGTCGCATCAGGCTCCTGCTCCACGACGAGACCCCGCGTGACCAGGTCGGCGACGAGATCCGCGACCGTGGAGCGGTTCAGCCCGGTGTCGGCGGTGAGGACGGCGCGCGACCGCGGGCCGTGATGGTGCACGAGGCGCAGCACCTCGCCGAGATTCGCACGGCGCACGCCCTCGATCCCTGACGCTCGTTCCGCCATCACGCCTCCGTCGAAAAGTTTGTTGCTCCTGACACGATATCCGCAGGGCGCCGTCGGGACGGCTCAGTACGGGGCAGACGACCCGTGCGGCGCGCAGCCGAGGCGCGGAGGACGGACGAAGCCGCGGGGATCGCGCTCCGGGCCGGCCTCACCGCACGGCTTCGGCGACGTGCACCGTGGACGTCACCACGCGGGGGTCGGCCGGCGTGACGGGATGGACGTCGCCGATGATGCGGACGGTCGCGGGCGGTGTCGCCCTGCCGTCGGCCTCCGTGGCCGCCGCATCCGCCCCGACCCATACCTGCACGTCCCCCGGCTCGACGATGCGCGTCAGGGAGCGGTCGCTGAAGGCGAATCGCTGGGTGGGGACGGTGAAGACGACCGTCGCCGACTCGCCCGCCTCGAGGGAGATCCGGCGGAACCCGAGCAGCTGCGCGACCGGCCGGGTGACGGAGGCGACCGGATCGCGACCGTAGAGCTGCACGACGTCGTCCGACGCCCGCTCACCGGTGTTGGACGCGGTCACGCTGACCTCGAAGGCCTGCCCCGCGACGGCTTCGTCGTCGGCGAGCAGCTCGTCATAGGCGAACGCCGAGTAGGAGAGGCCGAAGCCGAACGGCCGCACCGGGGTGGGGTCCGTCGCCGTGACATCGGAGGGACCGCCGAGCCGCGGATGCAGATACGAGTACGGCTGCGCCCCCGCGGACCGCGGCAGGGTGACGGGCAGACGGCCGGAAGGGGTCACGCGGCCGGAGATGATCCCGGCGAGCGCAGATCCGCCCTCCTCACCGGGGAAGAACGCCTGGAGCACCGCCGCGGGACGATCCGCCCCGCCGTCCAGGGCCCAGCCGATCGCGTAGGGGCGTCCGGTGAGCGCGACCATCACGACCGGGGTGCCGGTGGCGACCAGCGCTTCGACGAGCTCGCGCTGCACACCGGGAAGCTCGAGGCTCTCAGAGTCGTTGCCTTCGCCGACGGTGCCCCGCCCGAAGAGGCCGGCCTGATCGCCGACGACGACGATCGCGACGTCCGCGGCGCGGGCCGCGTCGGTCGCCGCTTCGATGCCGCTCCGGTCCTCGCCCTCGACCGCGCAGCCGGGGGCGGTGAGGAGGCGGACGCCGGGCAGCTCGGACGCGAGCGCCTCTCGCACGCTGGGGATCTCGAAGCCGATGGGGTGGTCGGGATGGTGCGCGAGAACGTGGTTGGCGAAGGAGTAGCACCCCATCAGGGCTTCCGCCCGGTCGGCGTTGGGTCCGATCACGGCGATGGCCGGCGTGTTCCGGTCGCCGAGCCGCAGCGGAAGGATGCCGTCGTTGGAGAGGAGCACGACCGACTCCTCCGCGAGGCGCCGGGCGATGTCGCGATGGCGCGGCGAGTCCAGGTCGATCTCGGCGGGCGGCTCGTCCTCGAAGGCGCCCGGCTCGAGCAGTCCCAGCTCCTCCTTCTGGGAGAGCGCGCGAAGCACCGCACGATCGACGAACGCCTCGTCGAGGAGCCCGCCCCTGATCCGCCTCGCGAGCGGCGCGAGATAGGCGTCGCCCGTCGGCAGCTCGACATCGACCCCCGCGGTCAGCGCGGCCTGCGCCGCAGCCCCTCGGTCCTCGGCGATCCGGTGCATCATCTCGAGGAACGCGACGGCGAAGTAGTCCGCGACGACCACGCCGTCGAATCCCCAGGCCTCGCGCAGCAGCCCGGTGAGGTGCTCGGCGCTGGACCCGAGCGGCACGCCGTCGATCTCGGCGTAGGAGTTCATGACGGAGCGGACTCCGCCCTCGATCACCGCCATCTCGAACGGCGGGAGGAAGACGTCGGCCACCTCGCGAGGACCGGCCGCGACCGGAGCGTGGTTGCGGCCCGCCGTGGACCCCGCGTATCCGACGAAGTGCTTGAGCGTCGCGTGCACCCCGGCGGACTGCAGCCCGCGCACATAGGACGTGCCGATCACGCCCACCACGTAGGGGTCCTCGGCGATGCACTCGTCCACGCGCCCCCAGCGCGGGTCGCGGATCACGTCCAGCACGGGGGCGAGCCCCTGATGGATGCCGAGCTCCCGCATGGAGTCGCCGATCGAGGCGGCCATCTCCTCGACGAGCCCCGGGTCGAACGAGGCGCCCCAGGCCAGCGGCGTCGGGAAGGTCGCGGCCTTCCACGCGGCGAGACCGGTGAGGCACTCCTCGTGCACCAGCGCCGGGATGCCGAGACGGGTCTCCCGCTTCAGCCGACGCTGCTCGCCCCACAGCCACGCAGCGCGTTCGGCGGGGTCCACCGGCCGGGTGCCGTACACCCTGGTGTAGTGCCCGATGCCATCGCGGGTGATGTCGGCGAGGGCTCCGGATGCCGCCGAGCCCGCCATCTCGTCCGCCATGGGCGCGACGACCTCACCGCCCTGATCGAGCCAGTAGCCGACGAGCTGCGCGAGCTTCTCCTCGAGCGTCATCCGCTCCAGGAGCGCCTGCACGCGCGCGGATGGGTTCGGGTACGCGGGGATGTCCGCTGTCATGTGGTTCTCCATCGATCTTTCGGTCTCGACGCTCGATCAGCCCTTGACCGCACCGGTCAGGCCGCCGACGATGCGGCGCTCGAACAGGCTGAAGAAGATCAGCGCCGGCAGCATCGACAGCGAGGTGTACGCGAGCACCCGCGCGGTGTCGACCGAGTACTGCGAGGCGAAGCTCTGCACGCCGAGCGGCAGGGTGAACAGGTTCGGATCGTTGAGCAGGAACAGCGGCAGCATGTAGCCGTTCCACGCCCCGATGAAGGCCAGGATGCCGACGGTGATGACGCCGGGCAGGCTGAGCGGGACCACCATCCGCCAGAAGAACCCCAGCCGCGAGGCTCCGTCTATCGACGCCGCCTCCTCGAGCTCCTTCGGGATCGCCTTCAGGAACGGCACGAGGATGATGATCGTGGTCGGCAGGGCGAAGGCGATCTGCGGCAGGACGATGCCGGCGAGGTTGTTCACGAGGCCGAGGTTGCGGATCAGCAGGTAGAGCGGCGTGATGGCCACCGTCGCGGGGAACATGAGCCCGGCCGCGAACAGCGAGTACATCACGGCCTTGCCGGAGAACTCGTAGCGGGCGATGACGTAGCTCGCCATGACCCCGAGCCCGACCGCTCCGAGCGTGGTGCCCACCGCCGAGACGGTGGAGTTGCGCATCGCGGTCCAGAACTCTCTGCTGCCCAGCACGTCGGTGTAGTTGGCGATCTGCCAGGGCGCCGGCCAGCCGGACGGATCCGTGGTGATCTGCGAGTTCGTGCGGAAGCCGCCGATGACGATGTACAGCACCGGCGTGACGCAGATCGTGATGAGCACCAGCGCCAGCAGGTAGACGCCGGGGCTGCCCCAGCGCACGCCGGACGCCGACCGCCGCCCTCGCGCGCCCAGGCGTCCGTCCGGGCCGACCGCCTGGATCGCGACGGAGGTCCTCGGTGAGTCGGTCATCGCTTCCGCGCCTTTCCGCCGCCGGTCAGGGCGCCTTCCGTGTCACGGCGGAGCACGAACCGCTGGTACAGGAGGGCGACCGTGAGGGAGATGAGGAACAGCATCACGGCGACCGCGTTGCCGAAGCCGTAGTTCCCGGCCAGATGGCCGTTCTGGTACATGTAGGTCGCCATCGTCGAGGTGCCGGCCGTCGCGGCGATGTACTGGCCCCAGATGATGTTGACGAGGTCGAAGAGCTGCAGCGAGCCGATGATCGACAGGAATGCCCAGATCCGGATGGTGGGTCCGAGCAGGGGCAGCGTGATGCTCCACTGCGCCTTCCAGAAGCCGGCGCCGTCGATGGCAGCGGCTTCGTACAGCTCCCCGGGGATCGACTGCATGCCGGCGAGCATGAGGATGACGGCGAAGCCGATGTACTTCCACGTGATGATGATCATCAGGGACCACATCGCGATCGCGGGATCGGCGATCCAGGACTGCGCGAGGGCGCCCAGCCCCCACTTCTCGAGCAGGGAGTTCACGGCTCCCGCGTCCTGCAGCATCAGGCTCCAGCCCGTGCCGACGACGACCTCAGCGATCACATAGGGCATGAAGATCAGCACCCGGATGACGGAGCGGCCGCGGATCTTCTGGTTCAGCAGCAGGGCGAACAGGATCGCGATCGGGCCCTGCATGATCAGCGACAGCACGACGATGACGAAGTTGTGCGTCACCGCCGCCCTGAACGTCTCGTCCTGCAGCATGAGCACGTAGTTGTCGATGCCGACGAACTCGGTGGGCCAGCCGAAGCCGTTCCATTTGAAGAAGCCGTAGAAGGCGGCCATCCCCACCGGCAGGATGACGAAGCCGACGAAGACCAGCAGCGCAGGTCCCGTGAGCAGCGCGATCTCGCCGCGCTTGCGCCAATCCGCCCGCGGTGATCGCCGCGCCGGGACCGAGGGGGGCTCGGTCCCGGCGCGGGTGCCGCTCTCAGGGGCTGCGGGTTCCCTCAGCGCCTGGGATCCGGACATGGTTCGCGTCAGCCCCTTGCCGCGGCGTTCGCGATGGTGTCGACGAGCTTCTGCGGGTCGCCCTGACCGGCGAGCATCTCGACGACGCCGGTGTTCAGCGCGTTGCCGACGTTCTGCCCCAGGGCCGTGTCCAGCCACAGCGAGACGTAGGGCGCCTGACCGTAGGCCTCCATCAGCGGCAGAAGCGAGGGGTCGGTGACCGCCCCCGTCGCGTCCTGGTTGGCCGGGATCGTCTGGAACGCGGTGGCGTACTTCTCCTGCCATTCCTGCGAGGAGACGAAGTTGAGGAAGTCCTCGCACGCCGCCGGCGAATCCGCGGAGCAGGAGTAGCCGTCGACGCCGCCCATCATGGCGCCCGGCGCTCCGTCGCCGCCGTCCACCTCGGGGAAGGGGAACCAGCCGAGGTCGGGCAGCGGCTTCTGATCGGGGGTGAGGCTCGCGATGACGCCCACGTCCCAGGCGCCCATGAGCTCCATCGCCGCCTTGTGGTTGGCGACGAGTCCGGCGGAGGAGTTCGCGCCCTGCTGGGCGGAGGTGGTGAGGAAGCCGTCGTTGAACGGCTCGGTCGCGGCGAAGTCGGCGAGGTTCTCCGCGGCATCCAGCCAGCATCCGTCCGAGAAGTCCGGATCGGTCGCCAGGTTCTGCACGACGTCCTGGCCGCATGCGCGCACGGCGAAGAAGTAGTACCAGTGCGCAGCGGGCCAGGCGTCCTTCGCGCCGAGCGCGATCGGCGCGATGCCGGCGTCCTTCAGCTTCTCGATGGCGTCCTCGAGCTCGGCGATCGTCGTCGGCTCCTGGGCTATGCCCGCCTCGGCGAAGAGGTCCTTGCTGTAGAAGATGCCGCCGGGGAGCACCGAGCTCGGCACCCCGTAGATCTTGCCGTCGACCGTGAAGGCGCTGAACGGCGCGTCTCCGAAGGCGGTCTTCACATCGTCGTCGATGAGGTCCGTGAGGTCCTTGACCTGGCCGGCGCTGACGATGTCGGCGAGCTTCCCGCCGCCGCGCGCCATGAAGATGTCCGGCATGTCGCCGGAGTTGGCCGCGGTCTGCAGCTTGCCGTCCATGTCCTCGTTCTGGATCGACACCACATCGATCGTCACATCCGGATTCGCCTCGTGGAACGCCGCGACCGCATCGTCCCAGTACTGCTTGCCGTCGCCGGTGGTGGAGTTGTGCCACATCGTCAGCGTGGTCGCCCCGCCCTCGTCCGATCCGTCTCCCCCACTGGTGCAACCGGTCAGTCCGAGCATCCCCACCGCCGCGACGACCGCTCCCGCGGTCCATGCCTTGCGCATGTTCATGCTGTGTCTCCTCTTCATCGAGTCCTCGTGCAGCACGGCATTCCGTATTTGTTGCCAGCCACACCAATGTGTTGTGTGACACTCTGACACCGCCCGCACGGTCGTGTCAAACGATATCGATAACGTTTTCTCTTCGCTAGGCTGACATCATGAACGCCCGCCCCACCATCACCGACGTCGCCCGCGCAGCCGGAGTGTCGGTGGCGACCGTCTCCAAGGCCATCAACGGACGCGACGGCGTCTCCGCCGCGACCCACGCACACGTGCTCAGCGTCGTCGCCGACCTCGGCTACGAGAGCTCGCTGGTCGCGACGTCGATGCGACGAGGCAGGACCGGCGTCATCGGGGTGCTGGTCGCGGAGTTCGAGCCCTTCGCCCTGCAGCTCCTGCGCGGCGTGTCCACCGCCCTCGAGGACACCCCGTACGACGTGCTCGCCTACGCGGGGACGGTATCGGCCGGCGACCACCTCGGATGGGAGCGCCGCTCGCTGTCCCGCCTGGGCGGGACCCTCATCGACGGCGCCATCCTCGTGACCCCGACCACGACGCCGGCGCAGAGCGCCGTCCCCATCGTGGCCGTCGATCCGCACACCGGGCCGGACGGGCCCGCGACCGTCGCCGTGCACAATGTCGACGGCGCCCGCGCGGCGACCGAGCATCTCATCGCCCTCGGCCACCGCCGGATCGGCCATCTCCGCGGCCGCACCGATCTGGAATCCGCCCACCAGCGCGAGCGGGGATACCGCGACGCCCTGGACGGCGCCGGCATCCCGTTCGACCCCGCGCTCGTGGCCGAGGGCGGCTACCGCGCGGCGAGCGCGACGACCGGCGCCCATGCGCTGCTCGACCTCGCCGACCGCCCGACCGCCGTCTTCGCGGCCAACGACCTGTCCGCCATCGAGATGATCCGCGTCGCCGCCGAACGAGGACTGCGCGTGCCGGAGGACCTCTCCGTGGCGGGGTTCGACGACATCCCCGAGGCCGCGTCGAGCGTGCCGCAGCTGACCACGGTGCGCCAGCCGCTCCCCGAGATGGGCGCCGCCGCCGTCGGCATCCTGCTCGGGATGCTCCGCGGCGGAGAGCCGGAGCACATCCGGATGCCCGCCGCGCTCATCGCGCGCGGCTCGACCGCCCCGCCGGCGCTCTGAGCTCCCCGAGGGGCGCCGCGCATTGCGCGGGTCCTCGCGCGCTGATATGTTTCTGATCACAACAATTCACCATCGATGTTGAAAGCGGCCCGCCATGTCTCTCACCCCCACCCGCGACGACAAGTTCTCCTTCGGACTCTGGACGATCGGCTACAACGGCACCGATCCCTTCGGAGGACCCACCCGTCCTGCGCTGGACGTCGTGCACGCGGTGGAGAGACTCGCCGAGCTCGGCGCGTACGGCCTGACCTTCCACGACGACGATCTGTTCGCGTTCGGCTCGACGGATGCCGAGCGCCGGACCCAGATCGATCGCCTCAAGGGCGCGCTCGCCGACACCGGCCTCGTCGTCCCGATGGTGACCACGAACCTGTTCAGCGCTCCCGTCTTCAAGGACGGCGGGTTCACCTCCAACGACCGCGACGTGCGCCGCTACGCCCTGCGCAAGGTCTTCCGTCAGCTCGACCTCGGAGCAGAGCTCGGAGCGAAGACCTTCGTCATGTGGGGCGGCCGCGAGGGCGCGGAGTACGACTCCGCCAAGGACGTGCGCGCCGCGCTCGAGCGCTACCGCGAAGCGGTGAACCTGCTCGCCGGCTACGTCACCGACAAGGGCTACGACATCCGCTTCGCGATCGAGCCGAAGCCGAACGAGCCGCGCGGCGACATCCTGCTGCCGACCCTCGGCCACGCCATCGCCTTCATCGACTCCCTGGAGCGCCCGGAGCTCTTCGGGGTGAACCCCGAGGTCGGGCACGAGCAGATGGCAGGACTCAACTTCACCGCAGGCATCGCCCAGGCGCTGTACCACGGCAAGCTCTTCCACATCGACCTCAACGGTCAGCGCGGCATCAAGTACGACCAGGACCTCGTGTTCGGCCACGGCGATCTGCACAACGCGTTCTCCCTCGTCGACCTGCTCGAGAACGGCGGCCCCGGCGGAGTGCCCGCCTACGACGGCCCGCGCCACTTCGACTACAAGCCCAGCCGCACCGAGGACGAGACGGGCGTGTGGGACTCCGCCGCGGCCAACATGCGCACCTACCTGCTTCTCAAGGAGCGGGCAGCGGCCTTCCGCGCCGACCCCGAGGTGCAGGAGGCGCTGGCCGCCGCGAAGGTGCCGGAGCTCTCGACGCCGACGCTGAACCCGGGTGAGAGCTACGACGACTTCCTCGCCGACCACAGCGCCTACGAGGACTTCGACGCGAACGCCTACTTCGGCGACCGCGGCTCCGGCTTCGTCCGTCTGCAGCAGCTCGCCACCGAGCACCTGCTCGGCGCGCGCCGATGACGCTGGTCGCGGGGGTCGACTCCTCGACGCAGAGCTGCAAGGTCGTCGTCCGCGACCTCGACACCGGGTCCGTGGTGCGCACCGGACGCGCCTCGCACCCGGACGGGACGGAAGTCGACCCGTCCGCATGGTGGGACGCGCTGCGGTCCGCGCTCGCGGAGGCGGGCGGTCTCGCCGATGTCGCGGCGGTCGGGATCGGCGGCCAGCAGCACGGCTTGGTCGCCCTCGACGTCGAGGGCCGCGTGATCCGCCCCGCGCTGCTGTGGAACGACGCCCGCTCGGCGGACGCCGCCGCCGCCCTCGTCGCCGAGGTCGGCGCCGAGGCGTACGCCGGCCGCGCCGGCCTCGTACCGGTGGCCTCCTTCACCGTGACGAAGCTGCGCTGGCTCGCGGACGCCGAGCCGGAGAACGCGGCACGGATCGCGGCCGTCGCGCTCCCGCACGACTGGCTGACGTGGCGTCTGCGCGGATACGGCCCTGCGGAGGAGGCGCCGCTCGGCCCGGTCCTGACGGAGCTCGTCACCGACCGCTCCGACGCCAGCGGGACGGGATACTTCGATCCGATGCGGAACGCGTACGACCGCGAGCTGCTGGATCTCGCCCTCCGCAGGAACGCCTCGGATGTGGTCCTCCCCCGGGTGCTCGGTCCCGCGGAGCACGTCCCGGGGCTGGACGGCATCCTCGTCTCCGCGGGCGCGGGCGACAACGCGGCCGCCGCCCTCGGCATGGGTGCGCGCGACGGAGACGTCGGCGTGTCCATCGGAACCAGCGGCACCGTGTTCGCGGTCACCGACGCGGCGATCGCCGACCCCACCGGGACCGTGGCCGGTTTCGCGGATGCGGCCGGAGGACGCCTGCCGATCGTGACGACGCTCAACGCCGCACGCGTGTTCGACGTCACGGCCGCCCTGCTCGGCGTCGATCTCGATGAGTTCTCCCGGCTCGCCCTGTCGGCGGATGCCGGAAGCGGAGGGCTTCGGCTGCAGCCCTGGTTCGAGGGCGAGCGCACGCCGAACCGTCCGGACGCCACCGCGACGCTCTCCGGGATGACCCTCGCCTCCACGACGCGCGAGAACCTGGCGCGTGCGGCGATCGAGGGAGTCCTCGGCGGTCTCGCGTTCGGGCTCGACGCGATCCGCGACCAGGGAGTCCGGGTGCAGCGCATCCTGCTGATCGGCGGTGCGGCGCAGAGCCGGGCGGTCAGGACGATCGCGACCGAGGTCTTCGACGCGCCGGTCGTGGTGCCGGAGCAGGGCGAGTACGTCGCCCTCGGCGCGGCCGTCCAGGCGGCATGGGCCCTGACCGGAGCCCGACCGGCCTGGTGATCAGGGATCCGCTCCCGGATCGGTGACGAATCACGGACGGAGCGCGGACGGATCACGGTCCCGGTGACGGATCACGGATGAGTCGGCGCACGACGTCCGTCATGACCTCCGCGAAACGTCACCGCCGTTGACCGTCCGTCGCCGCCGGCTGTGACAGGATCGACGGATGCCGCCGACGAAACGCCTCCGATGACCCGAGGGCTCGCCGCGATGCAGGATCCGGGCTTCCGCCGGTTCTTCATCGCCCGCGCGATCACGATGATCGCAGGGTCCATGTCATCGATCGCGCTCGCGTTCGCGGTGCTGGAGATCGACAACGACGCGCGCTCGCTGTCGTACGTGCTCGCCGCCTTCACGGTGAGCAACGTCGTCTTCCTCCTGTTCGGCGGCGTCGTCGCCGACCGTCTCCCCCGCGCCCTGATCATCCAGAGCTGCTACGTGATCGACATCCTCTCGATCGGGACCATGGCCGCCCTGCTGTTCAGCGGGACGGCGACCGTGCCGCTGCTCGCGATCCTCGCGGTCGTGAACGGCGCGTCCTCCGCCTTCGTGATGCCAGCGATGCAGGGCATCATCCCTCAGCTGACGACGCCGGAGCACCTCCAGCAGGCGAACGCCATGCTCTCCTTCGTGCGCTCCGCGGTCACGATCGGCGGCCCCGTCATCGCCGGGGTCCTGGTCGCCTCGGTCGGCCCCGCATGGGCCATGGTGGTGCAGGCGCTCGGCTGGATCATCGCGATCCCCGTCCTCGCACTCGTCCGGCTTCCGCCGCCGGCCGCCTCGGGAGGGACGACCATGCTCCACGACCTCCGCGTCGGATGGAGCGAGTTCTGGAGCCGCTCCTGGCTGTGGACCGTCGTCATCGCCTTCATGGTGATGAACGCGATCCACGTCGGCGCGTGGGGCGTGGCGGGGCCCTACGTCGCGAAGAACGACGCCCTCCTCGGCATCCAGGGCTGGGGCTGGGTTGTGAGCGCGGAGGGCGTGGGCGTGCTGGTGATGACCCTGCTGCTCATGTGGGTGCCGCTGCGGCGCCCCCTGCGGTGGGGGATGATCGGCATGGCGACGTTCGCGATCCCGCTGACGATGCTCGGACTCCATCCCGCCGTCGTGCTGCTCGCGATCGCCGCGTTCGTCGCCGGGGCGGGCATGGAGGTCTTCCACACCGGCTGGAACGTCGCGATGATGGAGAACATCCCCGGCGAGAAGCTCTCCAGGGTGTCCAGCTACGACATGCTGGGCAGCTTCGTCGTGATGCCGATCGGCACGCTGGTCTACGGATGGCTGATCACCCATGCGGACGTGCCGACCGTGCTCGTGACCTCGGCGCTCGTCTACGCGCTGTGCGCGCTCGCGACGCTCGCGGTGCCGAGCGTCCGGCGGATGCCCCGCGCGGCCGCGTCCGCATCGCAGGTGGCGGAATCATAGGATCTCCGGCCAGACTGGACGCATGACCTTCGCCGCACTCCAGCCTCTCGCCGATCGCGCCGCACTCTTCACCGCCCTGCGCCAGGACGCCCTCGCAGCGGCCACCGACGCGCTCGGCGAGAACCACTGGGATGCCGATATGAACGCGGGCACCCTGACGTTCACCGCGAACGCGGACAGCACGCGGCAGATCGTCGCGCGTCCGCACCTCATCGCCACGATCGCACCGGGCCCGCGGTCGCTGCTCTGGGCGTGGGCGCACCCGCAGGGAGACGCGCAGGGCGTCGCCGCCCAGCTGCGCGACTACGGTCAGCAGTACGGCATCGCCGAGCTCGCTCAGGCGGAGCTGCCGTTCCCCGCGGACACCGGCGCCGACGTCGATGCGTGGATCGCGGAGACGGCCCATCAGATCGGGACGGTCGCCGTCGAGATCACCGGCCGCTCGCCGTACTACTCGGCCCCCGTCGGCGGCGGCACGAGAGCGGTCTTCCTCCTGGACGCGCCGCTCGCACCGCTGACGGTGGGCGACGCGACGACCGTGCTTCCCCGCGTCCTCGCCGGCCTCGCGCTGAACGACGCCCGCTCCTCGGTGTGGGATGCCGCGCGGCTGGCCGGCTGGAACCTGCAGTGGACGGACGAGGCCTACACCGGCGCCGTGGTGAGCGACGCCTCCGGCTCCGCGACCTTCCGCTTCGACGAGCAGGCTCGGATCACCGGCGTCGAGGGATCCTTCGGCGCTCCCGCCTGACGCCGGGACCTCGCCCGATGTGCGGACGCCGGATGTGCCCGCGCACGTCTTGTGCCACCCTGAGGTCATGAAGAAGTGGATCGTCCGCGTCGTCTCGCTCTACGCGTTCAACGTCGTGGTGCTGCTGCTCATCGGGATGCTCATGCCGAACGTCAGCGTCGGCTGGGCGGCGCTGTGGGCGTCGATCGTCCTGACGGCGGCCGCGCTCGCCCTCAAGCCGCTGCTGCTGCGCGTGTTCCGCGGCGCGGCCGCGAGATCGGCGCCGTCCCGGACGAGGATCGGCGAGAAGACCGTGCAGTACGTGCTCGTTTTCGTCGTCGAGCTGATCGTCTGGGTCCTGACCGTCTGGCTGAGCAGCGTCCGCGTCGGGGGCTGGTTCTGGGGGTACGTGATCCCTCCCCTGGCGCTGCTGATCGCCTGGGTGGTCTACGACGTGATCGACGATCGTGTGGAGGCCGCGGCCGGGGGGGGCTGTACGACGCGGTGCGGTCGAAGGCCGCAGACTCCCGAACTCCGAGGCCCTCGGCGGACGGGAGCCATGACACCGGGGCCGCCGCACGGGCCGAGGCGACCGGGACCGCCCGGGAGGAGCTCGATGACGGGCTCACCCCCGAGCAGCGACGGATGCTGGACGAGCTGTAGTCAGGCCAGCCGCTCGGCCGCCTCGACGACGTTCGTCATGAGCAGCGCGACGGTCATCGGGCCCACCCCTCCGGGGTTCGGCGAGAGATGGCCGGCGACCTCAGCCACGTCCGGGTGCACATCCCCGTGGACGCGGGACTTCCCCGTCTCCGGGTCGTCCTCGCGCGTCACGCCCACGTCGAGCACCGCCGCACCCGGCTTGACGTCCTCCGGCCGGATGACGTGCTTCACGCCCGCGGCGGCGACGATGACGTCGGCCTCGCGCAGGTGGCGGGGCAGATCGACCGTGCCGGTGTGCGTGAGGGTGACCGTGGCATTGAGCTCGCGGCGGGTCAGCAGCAGGCCGATCGAACGGCCGATCGTGACGCCGCGTCCGACGACGACGACGTGCTTGCCCGCCAGGTCGTAGTCGTTGCGCAGCAGTAGCTCGATCACGCCGCGCGGCGTGCACGGCAAGGGCGTGCGGATGGGGGCGTTGACGTTCAGCACGAGCCGGCCGAGGTTGGTCGGGTGCAGGCCGTCGGCGTCCTTGGCCGGATCGATGCGCTCCAGGATCGCGTCGGTGTCCAGGTGCCTCGGCAGCGGCAGCTGCACGATGTAGCCGTGACATGCGGGGTCGGCGTTGAGCTCGTCGATCAGCGCCTCGACCTGCTCCTGCGTGGCATCGGCCGGCAGCTCGCGCTGGATGGAGTTCATCCCGATCGCCTCGGACTGCCTGTGCTTCATCCCCACGTACAGCTGGGAGGCGGGGTCGGCTCCCACGAGCACCGTCGCGATGCCGGGGATGATTCCCTTCGCGCGGAGCGCGGCGACCCGCTCGGTCAGCTCCGCCTTGATCTCGGCGGCCGCAGCCCTGCCGTCCAGAACCTTCGCGGTCATCTCACATTCCTTTCATCGAACCTGCGACACCACGCCGAGACGGCGTCGACACGACGCCGTCTCGGCGTGGTGGTGTTGATTCGAGGGTTACTGGGACAGCCCGGAATAGAGCGGGAACGCGGCGGCGAGCGCGTCGACGCGCGCCTTGAGAGGCGCCACGTCGGCGCCGGGCAGCAGCGCGAGCGCGATCACGTCGGCGACCTCGGTGAACTCGGCGTCGCCGAAGCCGCGGGTCGCGAGGGCGGGCGTGCCGATGCGCAGGCCCGAGGTCACCATCGGCGGACGCGGGTCGTTCGGAACCGCGTTGCGGTTCACCGTGATGTGGATGTCGTGCAGGAGGTCCTCGGCCTGCCTGCCGTCGATCTCGGCGTCGCGCAGGTCGACGAGCACGAGGTGCACGTCGGTGCCGCCGGAGCGGACCTTGATGCCCGCCGCCGCGACATCCTCGCGACCGAGGCGTTCGGCGAGGATCGCCGCGCCGCGGACCGTGCGCTCCTGACGCTCGCGGAACTCGGGCGTCCCGGCGATCTTGAAGGCGGTCGCCTTCGCGGCGATGACGTGCATGAGCGGGCCGCCCTGCTGCCCGGGGAAGACCGCGGAGTTGATCTTCTTGGCGAGGTCGGCGTCATTGGTAAGGATGAAGCCCGACCGCGGGCCGCCGATCGTCTTGTGCACGGTGGAGGACACGACGTGCGCGTGCGGGACCGGGCTCGGATGGATGCCCGCGGCGACGAGGCCGGCGAAGTGCGCCATGTCGACCCACAGGAGGGCGCCGACCTCGTCGGCGATCGCGCGGAAGGCTGCGAAGTCGAGCTGACGCGGGTAGGCGGACCAGCCGGCGATGATGACCTTCGGCTTGTGCTCGAGGGCGAGGCGCCGCACCTCGTCCATGTCGACGAGCGAGGTCTCCGCATTCACGCCGTAGGCGACGATGTCGTAGAGACGGCCGGAGAAGTTGATCTTCATGCCGTGCGTGAGGTGGCCGCCGTGGTCGAGCGAGAGACCGAGCAGGGTGTCGCCGGGGCGGGCGATCGCGTGGAGCACGGCCGCGTTCGCCGTGGCCCCGGAGTGCGGCTGGACGTTGGCGAACTCGGCGCCGAACAGGTCCTTCGCGCGCTGGATGGCCAGCTCCTCGGCGACATCGACCTCCTCGCAGCCGCCGTAGTAGCGACGGCCGGGGTAGCCCTCCGCATACTTGTTCGTGAGCACGGACCCCTGCGACTGCAGCACCGAGACGGGCACGAAGTTCTCGGACGCGATCATCTCGAGGTAGCCGCGCTGGCGGTTCAGCTCCCGCTCGAGGACCTCGGCGATCTCCGGATCGACCTCGGACAGCGGCGCGTTGAAGTACGGATCGGTCATGGCGTTCTCTTTCGTTCGAAATCGGTCGATGATCACCTCCGCGTGGCGGACGTGTCGAAACGCATCGGCCCAGGCGCGCGGTCGAATTCCGTAACGGTCGCTCCCCGGTGGTGACCCACCCAGACGCCAGTCGCGACGGTTCGAGCATAGCCGAACTTCCCCCCTGCCGCTCTTGGCCGGGACAGCCCAGGCAGGTAGGTTTTGTTCATGGTCCTGCCCCTTGTCCCCCGCCCCTCGTCCGTCTCCGCCGACGCCGGAGAGCTGTCCCTCAGCCCGGCCAGCCGCATCCGCATCGACGGGGGCGCGGACGCTGCGGCGGCCCTCCTCGCCGCGGCGATCGAGGAGCGCACCGGCCTGCGCCTCGACGTCGCGGAAGGTCCAGCCGCCGAGGCCGACATCGTGCTCCGCCGCACAGCGGGCGACGGCGAGGGGTATCGCCTGAGCGTCGGCGCCCATGCGGAGATCGCCGGCGCGGACGCCGGTCTCTTCTACGGCATCCAGACCCTGCGCCAACTGCTCACACCTCAGGGCATGCTCCCCCGCCTCGTGATCGAGGACGCGCCGCGCTTCGCGTACCGCGGAGTGATGCTGGACGTGGTCCGCAGCTTCTTCGACGTCGCCACGGTGAAGGCCTTCATCGACCGTGCCTCCTCCCTGAAGTTCAACCGCCTGCATCTGCACCTCACGGACGATCAGGGCTGGCGCCTCGAGATCGCCGGTCGGCCGCTGCTGACCGAGCGCGGCTCCTCGACCGCGGCGCTCGGCCGGCCGGGCGGCTTCTACACGCAGGACGACTTCCGCGAGATCGTCGCCTATGCGGAGACCAGGCGCATGGTCGTCGTCCCGGAGATCGACCTCCCGGGTCACACCCATGCGATCGGCCTCGCCCACCCCGACCTCGTCGAGGAGCCGGTGCTGAACGAGGGGCTCGTGGCGCAGTCCGAGCAGCTCGGGCAGCCGCTGCCGGTGAAGGGCGAACCCTATCTCGGCTGGGGCGTCGGCCACTCCTCGGTCCGGATCCATCACGAGCCGACGTGGGACTTCCTCGGCGTCGTTCTGGGCGAGCTCGCCGAGCTCGCCCCCGGGCCGTATCTGCACATCGGCGGCGACGAGGCGCTCGGCACGGACCCCGCGGACTTCGACGCCTTCATCGAGCGGGTCACCGCCCTGATCGCGGGGCTCGGCAAGACGCCGATGGCCTGGCACGAGGCCGGGTCCGCCGCCGTCGCCGAGGGCACGATCGGCCAGTTCTGGGGCAGCGCGACCCCCTCGGACGCCCATGCCGAGCACGCCCGCCGGTTCGCGGAACGCGGAGGCGCGGTCGTGCTCTCTCCCTCGGACAAGGCGTATCTCGACCAGAAATACGACGCCGACTTCCCCCTCGGCATCAGCTGGGCAGGATTCATCGACCTGGAGACCGCGTATTCCTGGGAGCCCTCCGGCCTCGTCCCCGGACTCGCCGACGAGGCGATCCTCGGCATCGAGGGACCGCTCTGGGCGGAGACGCTGGAATCGCTCGCCGACATCGATCAGCTCTTCTTCCCGAGGGCCGCCGCCCTCGCGGAGATCGGCTGGTCGCCGGCAGCGGCGAAGGACTGGGAGGACTTCCGCTCCCGCGTCGGCGCTCTCGGCGCGGTATGGGATGCCTCAGGATGGGGCGGACGCCGCCCGGCGGAGATCGATGGGAGCTCCCGATGACCTCCACGCTGATCCACTCCGCGCGCCTGATCTCCGCCGGCGACGACATCGCAGACGCCTGGGTCCGCTTCGAGGAGGGCCGCGTCACGGCGACCGGCAGCGGCGACGAGCGGCCGGCCGCCGCGACGGTCATCGACGCCGCCGAGGTCGCGGGGCCTGGCGCGATCCTCGCTCCCGGCTTCATCGACATCCACGGCCACGGCGGCGCCGGCGCCGCCTTCGACGACGGCCCTGACGCGATCCGCACGGCTCGCGCGCTGCACCGCTCCCACGGCACGACGCGAGCGGTGATCTCCTTCGTCACCGCACCCGTGGAGGATCTGATGCGACGCGCCGCAGAGGTCGCCGACCTGATGTCGTCGGACCCGGAGATCCTCGGTTCCCACCTGGAGGGCCCGTTCCTGGATCCGGGCCACAAGGGAGCGCACGAGCCGACGCTGCTGCGCGCACCGGTCGCCGACGACGTCCGGCGCCTGCTGGATGCGGGACGCGGCACCGTGCGCCAGGTCACGATCGCGCCCGAGCTCCCCGGCGGCATCGAGGCGATCCGGCTGATCGTCGCGCACGGCGCCGCCGCGGCCGTCGGGCACACCGACGCCGACGCCGCGATGGCCGAGCGCGCCTTCGAGGCGGGGGCGTCGATCCTCACCCACGCCTTCAACGCCATGCCGGGCATCCACCACCGCACGCCGGGCCCCGTCCTGGCGGCGGCCGCCGATCACCGTGTGATCCTCGAGGCGATCGCGGACAACGTGCACCTGCATCCGTTCGTCATCAAGCTGCTGTTCGACTCCGCCCCGGGGAGGGTCGCGCTCGTGACGGACGCGATGGCCGCCGCGGGGAGCGCCGACGGGCACTACGACCTCGGGGCGGTCAAGGTCACCGTCCGCGACGGCGTCGCCCGCACGGATGCGACCGGAGACATCGCCGGCTCCACCCTCACGCAGGACGTCGCCCTGCAGCGCGCCGTCCGGGCGGGCGTGCCCGTGGCGGACGCCGTCCGCGCGCTCACCGAGACGCCGGCGCGCGCCATCGGAGTGGAAGCGTCGTACGGGCGGCTGAAGGCCGGGCGCATCGCCGACGCGGTCCTGCTGAACGCGGACCTGCAGGTGCAGCGCGTCTGGGCGGGGGGCCGGCTCTCGTCCTGACCGGCATCGGCGCGATGCACCCGCAGCGTCGCGGCCGGGGCGGGAGGCCGCCGCGCTCCCCAGCGGCGGCGGCCTCGTTCCCCCTTTGCACAGAGCAGGGGGCCCGGGAACTCCTCCCCCGAGGATCCCGGACCCGCCTGAGCCGGCGCAGTTGCCCCCCGCGCCGGAACCGTTCGGACGCCGCCCCCCGGTGGTGTCGAACAGTGTTCTCCGATGTAAGGGACGAGCCGCCCGGGGATTCATTACGCGAATCCCAGAACTTTTTTCCTGAGTTCTCTCTCCGACCTCCCCGGGATTTCCCTCCGACTTGCGCCTGGGGCTGGTCAGGCTGGGAATTCGGAGGGAGAATGGGGAAGGCGCGTGATGAGGATCCGATTCACGCGTCTCCTCATGTGAAGCCGACGAGAGCTTCACGAGACCTGGATGACCGTGCCTGATCAGAACAACATCGACGAGACCGCTGCCGACCACGACCTCGTGCTGCGCACCCGCTCCGGCGACCGGGGCGCCTTCGGCGAGCTCTGGCGACGCCACTACCCGTCGGGGCTTGCGGTCGCGCGCTCGATCACGTCGAGCCTGGACCCGGACGACCTCGTCCAGGAGTCCTACACCCGCATCTACAACGCCATCCTCAAAGGCGGAGGGCCGAACGGCTCCTTCCGCGCCTATCTCTTCACCAGCATCCGCAACACGGCCGCAGCGTGGGGCAGGGCGCGGCGCGAGACCGCGATCGACGAGATGGAGACGGTCGCCGATCCGGACAGCTCCGAGCAGGCCTCGGAGGAGGCCCTCGACCGCAGTCTCACCGCTCAGGCGTTCCGCAGCCTTCCCTCCCGCTGGCAGGAGGTGCTCTGGTACACCGAGATCGAGCAGATGAAGCCCGCGGAGGTCGCACCGCTGCTGGGCATGAAGGCGGGCGCGGTCGCGCAGCTCGCCTTCCGTGCGCGCGAGGGCCTGCGCGAGGCGTGGATCCAGGCGCACCTGCGCAGCGCAGAGCCGGGCTCGGAATGCCAGTGGACGATCGAGCATCTCGGCGCGTACTCGCGGGGCAATCTCAGCAATCGCGATCGCAAGAGGCTGGATCAGCATCTCTCGGAGTGCGCGCGATGCATGATCGTGGCCGCCGAGGCCAAGGACGTCTCCGACCGCCTCGCCCTGGTCCTGCTGCCCCTCGTGCTCGGCGTGGCCGGCTCCGCGGGATACCTCGCCACCCTTCAGGGCGGCGGCGTCCCGATCGTCGCCCTCGCGATGCCGTCCGGCGTCATGACGGCGGGCGGAGCGGGTCACACCGTCGGCGCCGTGGGCGCGGGCGTCGGTGCGGGCGCCGGGTCGGGCGCGACCGCGGGCGGCTCGGCGGGCGGGTCGGCCGGGGCCGGCGGAGCGGTGACGGGGATCGGCGCCCTCGTCGGCGCGGGCTCCGCGGCGCTCGTCGTCGCGGGAGTGGTGGCCGCGGCCGCGATCGTTCCCGGCCTGGTCGCCGCGCCCGCGATGACCTCCCTGCCCAGCGCCGGCGAGGTCGCGGACTCCCCCTCCATCCCCGCCGAGGTAGGCCCTGACGAGACGCTCGATCTCATCGAGGACCCGGTGCTCGTCATCGACGAGCCGGTAGAGGATGAGGCCCCCGTCATCGAAGAGCCTCTCACGCAGAATCCTCCGATCGCGTCGCCCCCCGAGGAGCAGACGCCTCCGTCCGAGGGCAGCGGCCCCGGCGACGACGAGGAGCCGGGAGGCGGCGGGACGGACCCGACCGATCCCACCGGCCCGACGGACCCGACAGACCCCACGGACCCGACCGACCCCACCGGCCCGACAGACCCCACCGATCCGACTGATCCCACAGATCCGACAGACCCCACGGACCCGACCGATCCCACGGACCCCACGGACCCGACCGATCCCACGGACCCCACCGATCCCACGGACCCGACGGACCCCGTGCCCACAGCGCCCGTCGAGCTCCAGGCGACGAGCATATGCCTGGACGACGACCTCATCACCTACGTATCGCTCGACGTCCTCGGCACCCCGGGCGCCGAGCTCCAGGCGTTGCTGGACGGCAGCGCCGGCGGCGCGGACGATCAGGTCCTCGGCGAGGACGGCACGGCCGTGGTCAGCCTGCGGCCGACCCTGCGCCAGATCGTCCGGGATGCGGACGTGGAACTGCACTACGTCACCGATGACGGCCCCGCTTTCCCGTTCACGACGACGCTTTCGGACCTCGGGGTGACGCCGCTTTCGGTGCTCCTGGCCCCCGGCTGCGAAGCTCCTGCCGGGGAGGCTCCATCGGACGAGAGGACTTCCGTCCAGGACGAGGCTCTCGCCGATGAGCAGGCCCCGGCCGGAGAGGATGCGCCGGTCGAGGAGACGGCTCCCGTCGAAGACGCCCCGCTCGCCGAGGAGACCGCCTCGGCCGAGGAGTCGACGCCCGCAGAGGAATCGGCCGCGGTCGAGGAGACCGAGCCGCCGGCATCCGAGGAGGCTCCCGCGCCGAAGGCCGCCGACGAGGTCCCCGCGGCCGCTGACGAGATCGTCGCGAGCGCCGATGGCCTCCCTCTGCCCGAAGAGGACGCCGCTCTCGCCGAATAGACTGGGATCATGACCTCCCAGACTCCGGCCGAGCCGGGCGTGAGCCGCCCGCAGATCACTCCGCTCGCCATCGTCCGGGTCGTCGTCCTCCTCGTCGCGATGGCCACCCTGGCCCTGTGGGGCCTGGGCACGTGGCCGCTCCCGTGGAGCATCGTCGTCGGCGTCGGCGCGCCGCTCGTCGTGCTCCTGGTGTGGGCGCTGTTCCTGTCCCCGCGGCCGGTGCTGAGACTGCATCCGTTCCTGCGCGCCGCGGTGGAGCTCCTCGTCTACGTCGGCGTCACGATCGCCTGGTGGTCGATGGATCAGCCCTGGATCGGGATCGGATTCGCGATCGTCGCGATCGTCGCGGGGCTGATCGCCGGGCGCAGAGCACTGGCATGAGCGTCGCGACGCTCCTGCGCGATGCTCTCGGCGGCATCGTCGACACGACCGAGGCGTCCCTCGAGGCCGCTCGCGCCGACAGGTCCGGACATGCGGCGCCGGGCCGGCCGTTCGCCGTCGTCCACGCCGAGACCGTCGAGGATGTGCAACGGACCATGCGCATCGCGACCGAGACCCGCACGCCCGTCGTCGTCCGCGGCGCCGGCACCGGTCTCGCCGGCGCCGCGAACGCCGGGGAGGGCGAGATCGTCCTGTCGACGCGGCGGATGACCGGCATCCTCGAGATCCGTCCCGACGATCTGATGGCCGTCGTCGAGCCGGGCATCCTGAACGCGGAGCTCAACACCGCCCTCGCCGCACACGGCGTGTGGTGGGCCCCCGACCCCGCGAGCCGCGACATCTCCACGGTGGGCGGGAACATCGCCACGGGTGCGGGCGGCCTGCTCTGCGCCAAGTACGGCGTGGTCAGGGATGCCGTCCTCGGCGTCGACCTGGTGCTCGCGGACGGACGGCTGCTCCATCTCGGGCATCGCACCGTCAAGGGCGTGACCGGCCTGGATCTCACCTCGCTCGTCATCGGCTCCGAGGGCACCCTCGGCGTCATCGTGGGCGCGACCCTGAAGCTGCGCCGGCTCGTCCCCGGGGGCACGTGCGCGATCGCGGCGTCGTTCCCGTCCGCGCGGGCGGCGGCGACCGCATCCGCCGCGGTGACCGCCGCTGGCCTGCAGCCTGCGATCATGGAGCTGATGGATGCGGCGGCGCTGGCCGCCGTGCACGATCTGCTCGCTCTCGCCCCTCCCCCGCCCGGCACCGCCCAGCTGACGATCCAGACCGACGGCCCCGCCGCCCGGGAGGAGGCGCAGCGGATCTCGGAGGTCCTCTCGCGCCACGGCGGATCGGTCGCGCTCTCCGAGGACCCTGCGGAGGGCGAGCGCCTGCTCAGCGTGCGGCGCTCCATGCACGCGGCGATGGCCGCGCTCGGCACCACGCTCATCGAGGACGTCTCCGTGCCGCGCAGCGCACTGCCGGCGATGTTCGACGAGATCGCGGCCATCGAGCAGGCCTACGGCATCACGATCCCCACCGTCGTGCATGCCGGGGACGGCAACCTGCACCCGAACTTCATCGTCGACGGTCCCGGGATCCCCGACCGGATCTGGGATGCCGCCGGCGACCTCTTCCGCGCCGCGATCCGACTGGGCGGGACCCTCACCGGCGAGCACGGCATCGGGACGCTCAAGGCCCGATGGCTCGCCGCCGAGCTCGGCGACGACCAGTGGCGGCTGCAGCGCGATATCACGAGGGTGTTCGATCCGCTCGGCATCCTGAACCCGGGGAAGGTGTTCTCAGAGCATGCCTGACATCCATGTGAGCGCCGCGATCATCCTGGACGACGACCGTCGCGTGCTCGTGGTGCGCAAGCAGGGCACCACGAGCTTCATGCAGCCGGGCGGCAAGCCGGAGCCCGGCGAGACCGCGGCGCAGACGCTCGCGCGCGAGCTCGAGGAGGAGCTCGGGCTGCGGGTGGCCGAGGACGACCTCGCCCCACTGGGCTCGTTCACCTCGGCCGCGGCGAACGAGCCGGGTCATCGGGTGGTGGCGGACGCGTTCCGGATGACGGCCCGCCCCGGCGACGTCTCCGTGCGGGCGGAGCTCGCTGAGCTGCGCTGGATCACCCCGGCCGACGTCGCGACGCTGCCCCTCGCGCCGCTCAGCCTCGAGCATCTGCTCCCGCTGGCCTGGCCGGAGGCCTTCCCCGCCCGCTGAGCGAGCGGCTCACCCGAGCCCGAGGCTCTTGCATCCGACCGGTTCGGAGGTCAGATCCCCTGCCAGGCCGGCTTGTTGGCGTAGGTGTAGCGGTAGTAGTCCGCGAGGGCGAGCTCGGACGCCGCCTCCTCGTCGACGACGACCGTGGCGTGCGGGTGCAGCTGGATCGCCGAGCCGGGCAGGAAGGCGGAGAGCGGTCCCTCGACAGCGTCGGCGACGGCCTTCGCCTTCCCGGAGCCGAACGCGAGGAGCACGAGGTGCCTGGCCCGCAGGATCGTGCCGAGCCCCTGGGTGATGCAGTGCATGGGAACCTCGTCGATCGTGTCGAAGAAGCGCGCATTGTCCTGCCTGGTCTGCTCCGTCAGGGTCTTGACGCGCGTGCGGGAGGCGAACGACGACCCCGGCTCGTTGAAGCCGATGTGGCCGTCCGTGCCGATCCCGAGCACCTGCAGATCGACGCCGCCGGCGGCTTCGATCGCCGCCTCGTAGTCCGCTCCTGCGTGCTCGATGCCGTCGAGGGCGCCGTTGGGCACGCGGATCAGCTCGGCGTTCAGGCCGAGGGGTTCGACCACCTCGCGGCTGATGACCGAGCGGTAGCTCTCCGGATGCGAGGGATCGATGCCGACGTACTCGTCGAGGGCGAAGCCGCGCACCCGCGAGACGTCGATGCCGGACAGTGCAGGTCGCAGCGCCTCGTACACCGGCAGCGGGGTCGACCCCGTGGCGAGCCCCAGCACGGCCTCCGGCCGTCGACGGATCAGCGCGGCGATCTCCGCGGCGACGAGTTCGCCCGCCTGGGCCCTGTCCTGGACGATGATGACTTCAGCCACGGGATGCGGTCTCCTTCTTCGGTGCGATTGCTGCGGATGCGCCGACGAGCGCGGCGCCGAGTGCCGCTGCCGGCGATCCCGCCGGCAGCAGTTCGATTCTCTCGTGCAGGCGGAGCGAGCGCAGGAACCGCGAGCCCTCCGCCTCACGATGAAGGGCGGCGACGATCTGTGCGCGCAGCCGATCTCCGAGCGCCGTGATGCCGCCTCCGATCACCACGGTCTCGACGTCGACGGAGAGGACGAGCACGCGGACCGCGGCGGCGGCGCCCCTGGCGAGATCCGCGCGCAGCTCCCGCGCGAGCGGATCGCCCTCCTCCGCGGCGTCGAAGATGTCGCGGATCGGCAGCGCTCCGGGACGCTGCCATGCCTTGGCGAGCGCTCCCCCGCCGCACAGGGTCTCGATGCAGCCGCGCTGACCGCAGCCGCACACGCGCCCGTTCGGGTCGACGCCGATATGGCCGACCTCACCGGCCGTGCCGCGCGCTCCGCGCCAGATCCGCCCTTCCGAGACGATGCCCGCAGCCACGCCGGTGCCCAGGTTCAGGTAGGCCATCGACGTCTCGTCGCCGCGCAGCGCCGCCGCGCCCAGGGCGGCCGCCTTCACATCGTTCTCCACGGCGATGGGCAGGCTCAGGACGGCGCCGGCCCGCGCCGCGATGTCGAGGGACTCCACGCCGAGGTTCACGGCGTGGAGCACGCGGCCGCTTCCCGGCTCGACCAGTCCCGGCACGCCGACGCCGACGGAGGAGATCCCGCTCCGGTCGAGGCCGCTCTCCTCGCGGAGCGCGTGCACGCCGGCGACGATGCTCCCGACGACCGCATCGTCGCCCCACCCCGTCGGCCGTCGCACACGGGCGACGATCGTGCCGTCCGGGGCGACGGCGACGGCATCGGTCTTCGTCCCGCCCACGTCCAGGCCCACTCGTACGCGCCGATCCCGCGGGTCGGCGGATGCCAGCTGCGCCATCAGCGCGCGTGCTCCGGCGTCATGAGACGCCCAGCTGGCTGGACAGCACCATCACCGCTGCACCTCGCAGGACGATGTCCTCCTGGCGGGTGAGACGGATCACGACGTCCTCGAACACGCCCTCGAGGGTCCGTGCGCGCAGCGTCTCGGTGGCGGCGTCGATCAGCGTGCCGTCCATGAGGTCGGCGGGTCCTGAGATCACCACCTCACCGAGATCCAGGGCGGCGACGATGGGGGCGATCGCGATGCCCATGCGCGTTCCGGCGTCCCGCAGCAGCTCTTCGCGCGAGGCCGGGTCCGCGGCGATCGCCGTGGTGAGCCTTCCGACGCTCAGCCATGCCTCGAGGCAGCCTTCCTTGCCGCACGCGCAGCGCGGGCCGCCATCGGTCCCGACGACGACATGGCCGATCTCGCCGGCGGCGAATCGGCTGCCCAGCAGCGGCTGGCTGCCCGTGATGAGCCCGGCGCCGACGCCTCGGCCGACCTTGATCAGCATGAAGTCGGCTCTGGCCTCGCCGAAGGTGTACTCCGCCAGGACGGCGGCGTTCGCGTCGTTGCGCGCCAGGACGGGAAGATCCAGATCGACGCCGAGGCGCGCCTCGAGGGGGAAGTCCGTCCAGGCGAGGTTGGGCGAGCTCATGACCATGCCGTCCGGGCGGACGATGCCCGGGGTGCCCACGCCGACGCCGAGCAGCGGCGCGGTGGACGCATCGACCAGCCGGCGCGCGAGATCGAGCGCCGCCGCGTACATCGCAGAGCCGTCCGCCTCAGCGGGCCGCTCCACCTCGTGACGGCTCAGCACGGCGCCGTCCAGGCTCAGCACCGCGCCTTCGAAGGCGAGGGGACCGGAGAGGTCGAGACCGATGATCTGGTGTCCGTCGCGATCGATGTCGATGAGGATCGGGGGCTTGCCAGGACCCGCCGTCTCGCGGATCCCCTTCTCCACGACGATGCCGTCGGCGATGAACTCCGCGACGAGGTCGGAGATGGTCACGCGGGTGAGCCCGGTCTCCCTGGACAGGTCGGCGCGGCTCATCGCCCCCGCGTGATAGAGCGTCTGCAGGACGAGAGCGCGATTGTGCCCTCGAGCCTGCTCGGGGAGCACCTTCGTGCGCGAGCGCAGATGACGCGCGGGTCCGAAGCCGTGCGCGTTCGCGCCGGCGTAGTCGATCGACGCCGCGACGCCCATCCCATCCGATTCGGACATGTTTGTTAGTAGACCTTACGAACAAAAATTGCGCAACCTCTGCCCGGCACGCCGCCGGGAGGGTTACCGAAACGTTACTTTACTTTCGAAGCATCCTGGGATGCTTCCCTGGCGATGATCCCCGCCACCAGGCCGGCGACGATCTCCTGCCTCGCCTCGACCGTCATCGGCTTCCCCGCCACCCCAGGACGACGCTGCTCGGGCGCAGGGCCGTCGAGAGGACGATACCGCACACCGGCGGCCGCCAGCCGACGCAGCTGCACGGGCAGCCTCCGCGCGAAGCCCTCGAACGGTGCGGGCTCGGATCCGGCCCACAGCCGCTCCGCGATCGCGGAGAGCCGGGGGAACATCGCATAGTCGACTCTGTCGCGCGTCGCCAGATGCTCCGTCCAGGTGTTCGCCTGCCCTCCGAGCGCACGCTCGTCGATCGTGAGGCGATAGGCGTCCTCCACCGTGAGCGGAGGGCCGACCGGAGCAGGCTCGTCCTCGGAGGTCGACTGCCGGTAGTCCAGGTACACCTCGAGATCGGGGCAGGCGACGGCCGGGATGCCACGGCGCAGCGCATCCTGCAGGGCGACGGGTCCTCGCCAGGCGAGGATCCCCACGCCGTCGGGCGCCTCGCCCTCGAGCACCTCGTCCCAGGCGAGCGCCGTGCGCCCTCGAGACCGCACGTGGGCGACGAAGTGGGCGGTGAACCACGGCTGGATCTCGTGGACCGACGTCATCCCATGCTCCGCCATGAAGGCGGCCGCGGCGGGGCTGCGCTCCCACTCGGCGACGGGGACCTCGTCCCCGCCGATGCCGATCCACTCCGCGTCGAAGACGTCGCAGAGCGCATCGATGGCCGCCCGGCCGAAGGCGAGCGCCTGCGCCGTCGGCGCGAGAGTGCGTTCGTTGACCCCGAAACGCTCCCAGGGCGCGGCGACGGGCTCGCCGACGTCCGGATTCCCCAGCTCGGGATAGGCCGCCAGCGCAGCCTGCACGTGTCCCGGCAGCTCGACCTCCGGGATCAGCGTCACGAAGCGCTCCGCCGCATAGCGGACGAGACCGCGCAGCTCCTCGGCCGTGTAATGGCCTTCGTGCACCCCGCGCTGCACGACGGCATGCGGACCGTGCCCCTGCTGGGTCTCCTCCCGGCGCGCGCCGATCGTCGTGAGCAGGGGGAAGCCGGGCACCTCGAAGCGCCATCCCTGATCGTCGCTGAGATGCAGATGCAGCACGTTGAGATGGTGCGCGGCGAGGAGATCGATCAGGCGGCGGACGTCCTCGGCGGGGCGGAAATGGCGCGCGACGTCGAGCATCGCCCCGCGCCATCCGAAGGCGGGGCTGGATCGCCAGACGCCCGCGGGCAGGACGGAGCCGAGCGGATCCTCGGGCGAGCAGAGCTGGCGCAGCGTCGTGACGGCGCGGAACACGCCGACCGGCGCACCACCGCGCAGCTCGATCCGCTCGGAGGCCACCACGATCCTGAAGGCCTCATCGCCCACGAGTCCCTCGTCGACGAGCAGGGCTATCGTCGGGGCATCGGGATCGGCGGCGCCGAGTCCCAGCGAATCCCTCAGCCGCTCCGCGACGCCGGCGAGCTCTGCAGACGCCTCGACCCGCGCGCCCCGACGCAGTCGGAATCCCCTCGCCTGCGAGTCGATCCGCGCGGCCGCTTCGGGGACGGTCGCGCGGTGCGGCGGCGGCGGCATGCGCAGGGCGGAGCCTGGCTCCGCCCCCGTGACACGGGAGCCGGCCACCACGACGATGCCGGAGACGAGGACCTCCACGATGCCGGTCGGCGCCCTCCGCGGGTCCTCGAAGGTCGCCCCCGCGGCGATGCGCTCCGGGTCGAACAGGACGAGGTCGGCGGTGGCGCCCGCGCGGATGACGCCACGGGGGGCATCGCCCCTGTCCAGGCCCAGACGCCGCGCCGGCGTCCCCGCGAGGTGACGGACCGCCTCCTCGAGGCTCAGCACGCCGAGCTCGCGCACGTAGTGCCCGAGGTACCGGGGGAAGGCGCCGAAGCCGCGCGGGTGGGGTTTGGCCCCGATGAGGATGCCGTCGCTGCCCGCCGTGTGCCGCGGGTGCCGCATGATCTCGCGGACGTTCGCCTCGTCGCCGATGTGCATGAGGATGCCGGTCGCCCCGTCGTCCTGGACGATCGTGTCCAACACGACGTCCACGGCGGCCCGCCCCGTGGAACGGGCGATCTCGTCGACGCGGCGTCCGACGAGGCCGGACAGCGCGGGATTCGCCACGCCGGAGATCTCGATCGTCGACCAGTCCGCGGGCTCGCCGTGGAAGCCGTCGCTCCCGATCTCGTCGAGCTCGACGCGCACCTGCTCCCGCCCCGCCGCGTCCAGTCCCCTGAGCGTTCCGAGGAGATCGCCGGAGGTGGACAGCCTGCTCGGCAGCAGCGCGGCGAGCGTCGTCGCGCCGGGCAGATACGGATAGGTGTCGAGCGTGACGTCCACGCCGTCCGCGAGAGCCTCGTCGATGAGGGCGAGCAGCTCGGACGCCCTCCCCCGGTTCGGCGCGAAGTTCATGGTGGCGTGGGTGAGGTGGATGGGGCAGCCGGTACGGCGGCCGATGTCCAGCGCCTCCCGGTAGGCGTCGAGCGCTGCGGCCCCGTAGCTGCGGGTGTGCGGCGCCCAGTACCCGCCGCGTTCGGCGACGACCAGGCACAGCGCCTCGAGCTCCGCAGTCGATGCGTGCATCCCGGGGGTGTAGGTCAGGCCGCTGGACATCCCGAAGGCCCCGGCGTCCATCGCCTCGCCGAGGAGGTCGGCCATCGCGGCGATCTCCTCCTCCGTCACCGCCCGCCCCTCGTGTCCGACGACGATCATGCGAAGGTTCCCCTGCGGGACGAGGACGGCGACGTTCCCGGCCGTCGACCGGTCGATCGCGGCGAGGAATCCGTCCATGCTCCGCCACCCGACGGCGCCGGCGGGACCGTTCCAGCCGGCGATCTGCGCGGGCACGGCCACGGCGCTGCGCTCGTCGAGCGGAGCGTAGCCGAGGCCGTCCTGGCCGATGACCTCGCAGGTCACGCCCTGGAGGATCTTCGCCGTGTGCGCAGCCCCTTCGAGGACGGCGAGATCGCTGTGGGCGTGCATGTCGATGAAGCCGGGAGCCAGCACGAGCCCCCGTGCATCGATCTCCTGCGATCCTGCCGGCAGCTCGAGCTCGGCGCGTTCGGCCACGGCGACGATCCTCGCCCCCTCGACGGCGACGTCGGCCACGAACCGCTCGGCGCCCGTGCCGTCGACAACCGTCGCGCCCCGGTAGACGCGCACCCGTCCGGCCGCCGCCTGCTGCGCGCTCAGAAGCATGTCGCCACCGCTCCGATCACGAACGGATCCGCCGCGTCCGGGTCGTCGATGACGGGGACCACCCGCCACTTGTCGAAGGCCGTGCAGGGGTGCGAGAGTCCCATGCGGACGACGTCGCCGACGGCGACCGCGGCATCCGCGGAGAGCCGGAGGAAGGCGTGCTGGTCGTTCAGCGCGATGACCTCGCCCGAGACGCTCTGCGGCGACGGCAGATCGATGTCGAAGGGCACGTCGCGCCGCCCGATGTCGAGGATCGCCAGCCCGTCCTCCGGCTGCGAGACGACCCGCCCCCAGCCGTGCATCGCGGAGCGCAGCGGCGGGGTGTCCAGGGCGGCGCCGAAGGGCGACATCCTCGTGTAGAAGCCGTCGTCGTGGATCTGGAACGCCCCGGAGCGGAGCACGATGTCCGCATCGTCGCGCTGGGCGCTCAGCACCGCGGCCGCCCGATCGGGGAACGAGCTGCCGCCGGCCGTCAGCACCGGCCGGACGTCCTCCGGATAGCTCAGCCTCTCGTGCAGGTCCACGAGCGTCTCGAGGTACGCGTCGACGGCGGCGAGGGACGCCGGGCCGCGATCCGCCCCGAAGGGCCCCTCGTATCCGGCGACGCCGGCGAGCCGCAGTCCCGGGGCCGAGGAGATCGCCGCGGCGATCGCCTCGCCCTCGGCCACGGTGCGCGCCCCGGTGCGGCCGCCCATGCCCCCGAGTTCGACGAGCACCTCGAGCGGATGCCGCGCGTCCGTCGCCGCTGCGGCGAGCAGCTCGACCGTCGCGACCGCATCCGCCCAGCAGAGGATGCGCAGTCCCGGCCTCTCGACGAGCAGCTCCGCGAGGTGCGCCGCCGCGGCGGCGTCGGTGACGGAGTTCGCGATCAGCACCGTCATCACCCCGGCATCCACGGCGACGCCCGCCTGCCACGGGGTCGCGACCGAGATCCCCCAGGCTCCGGCGTCGAGCAGCCGCTCCCAGAGGGCCGGGGACATCGTGGTCTTGCCGTGCGGCGCCAGCAGGACGCCCGACTCCGCCGCCCAGGAGAACACCGTCCGCTCGTTGTGCGCGAGCGCGGCCTCGTGCACGGTCAGCACGGGCGTCGAGAAGTCGGAGAGGCGCAGGCCCGCGGAGGCCACCTCGGACACGCGCAGCCCGTGCGCGCGCCCGGGGAACGCCTTGGCCCAGGGGCCGAGAACGGGATCCGGATTTTGTAGGGGCACCTAACAAGGCTACTAGGGTGGAGGCATGAGCTCGAAGACCCGTATCTCCACCGATGCAGCCCCCGCTCCCGCGCACACCTTCTCCCAGGGCGTCCGCAAGGGGCCCTTCGTGCAGGTGTCCGGCCAGGGACCCGTCGATCCCGTCACGAACGAGTACCTGCACCCCGGGGACGTCGCGGCGCAGACCACGCGGACGCTGGAGAACGTCAAGGCGATCGTCGAGGCGTCCGGCGCCTCGTTCGACGATGTCGTGATGCTGCGCGTCTACCTCACCAAGCGCGAGGACTTCGCCCTCATGAACGAGGCGTACGGAGCCTTCGTCACCGCGCACACGCCCAGCGGGGTGCTGCCCTCGCGCACCACGGTGTTCACCGGCCTCCCCCGTGAGGAGATGCTCGTCGAGATCGACGGCATCGCCGTGGTCGAAGGCTGATCCGCACCCCGAGTTCCGCCCGCATCCGCGCCGCGCATCCCGCGCATGGGCATTCCTCCCCATCGTGGGTCGCCGCTGCGGTGTGCTTGACTCATACCCGTTCGAACGTCCCGCGTCGCCCCGCGGCGCGCCACCGGAGGGGAAGCATCATGAATCGCACCATCGCAGCCTGGACGATCGCGGCCGTCGCCGTACTCGGCCTGACGGCCTGCTCCGGAACGCCCAGCGCGTCCGATGACACCGCCTCCGACGACACCACGTCGGAGGAGACCACGACCGAGGAGACCACGACAGACCAGTCGGTGGCGGACGCCTGCGCGCTCGTGACCCAGCAGGTCACGGACGCGACCAGCGACCTGTCGACGCTCGACATCTCCGCGGCGTCCTCCGACCCGCAGGGATTCGTCGACGACTTCACCGCGACCGTCGACGCCATCGGCGCCGCGGCCGACTCCGTGTCCAACGAAGAGGTCAAGACCGCGGCGACGGCCATCTACGAGGACTTCGGCGAGCTGCGCGACCTGCTGTCCAAGGTCCTGATCGACGGCGACACCTCGGTCGCATCCGAGCTGAGCACGATCTCGACCGACGTGACCGAGTCCGCGACGGCGCTCAGCACGCTCTGCGCCGGCTGACAGCCCCTCGGCACGGCCCCCGCGACCCTTCGGTCCGGGGGCCGTGCTGTGCGCCGTGTCACAGTGAACCGTTGCCGTTCCGTGACACTGATCCCGTACCATGGGCACGTAAGCGTCACGCCGACCACGGGGGGTGAGATCGTGACCGATCTCGTTGCCGCACCTGGCTCTGACACCGCCGCGACAGAGGTGGTCTCCGAAGCCGTTCCTTCCGGTGCCTCCGGAGCCGGGGAGAACCCGCCCCTGGAGTGGGCTCCGATCGAGCCGACGCCCAAGAAGAGGCGCATCGGGCTGTGGGTGGGCATCGCCGCGGGCGTCGCCGTGCTGGGCGCGGCGGCCGCATCGCTCGTGCTCATCGCTCCGGGCACCAGCGTCGCGGGCATCCAGATCGGCTGGCAGACCCCGGGCATGGCCGCGGAGACCATCGCCGGCCGCCTGGCCGACACCGAGATCACGCTGACCGGCGCAGGCGGCGACACCGTCATCACCGGTGCCGACCTCGGCGCGTCCCTCGACGCCGAGTCCCTTGCGAACCAGGCCTTCTCCGAGCGTCCGATGTGGAACATCGCCACCTGGATGGCGGATCCGATCGCCGCCCCGATCGCCATCGACCAGGATGCCGCGCAGAGCGCCCTGCGCAGCGCCGTGCCCTCGTCCTTCACCGACGCGACCGACGCGACCGTCGCCTTCGACGCGGCATCCGGAGCCTACGTGACCACGGCGGCCGAGTCCGGCACGGGCATCGACGTCGAGGACCTCACCGCGGCCTTCGTCTCGGCGGTCGCCGAGGGCAGGAGCGAGCTGGAGTTCTCCGGAGACCCGACCGAGGCGCCGCCGGCCATCTCCGATGAAGAGGCCTCTGCCACGGCAGAGGAGCTCAACGGCATGCTGGCCGGCATCGGCTTCTACGTCGGCGAGGAGCGCACCGTCCCCGTCGAGCCCGCCGTCGCCGCCGAGTGGATCACGGTCGTCCCCGAGGACGGCGAACTGGTCATCAAGGCGGATGAGACCGCCATCCAGACCGCAGTCGACACCCTTGCGAAGTCGGTCAACCGCGCCGCGGTGAACGCCAAGACCGTCGTGAACTCCTCCGGCGAGGTTCTGCGCGAGATCACGGCCGGCGTCAACGGGCGCGAGCTCGGCGACGTGAGCACGGCGGCCTCTGACTTCGCCGCGCAGCTCAGCGGCGGCGACGCCGCCTACGCGCTCCCCGTCGAGGAAGTGCCCTTCCAGACGACGGACGTCGTGCGCAAGGTCGAGGTGAACCTCAGCGAGCAGCGGCTCTATCTGCTCGAGAACGGCAAGGTGATCGACACCTGGCTGATCTCCAGCGGCAGGCGCGGCAACGACACCGAGACGGGCACCTACGCCATCAAGTGGAAGCTCGAGAGCCAGAACATGGGCCGCGAGGACACCACGGTCAAGCCGTTCTACTACCAGCCCAATGTGCGCTGGGTGATGTACTTCAACGGCGACCAGGCGCTGCACGGCGTCTACTGGCACAGCAACTGGGGCAACCGCATGAGCCACGGCTGCGTCGGCATGCCGAACTACCGCGCCCAGCAGATCTACGAGTGGGCGCCGCAGGGCGTCGAGGTCTGGGTGCACAACTGATTGAGGCGAGAGCGGAGTGTGCTCGCTCCGCCGAGCCGATGGAAAGTTTGTCGAGCCCCGCGAACACAACTGATTGAGGGGCGGGAGTCCCCTCGTCCGTCTCCCGCCATCGTTCCGTGCGCGGGACAGATGTCGGGAGAAAGGACGGATGTCGGTCGATCCGGCCGAATCGGGCCGACATCCGTCCTCTCGGCCTCCGGCCGTGCCGGTACGGACGACGAGGGCCGGATGCGCGAGGCATCCGGCCCTCGTGTCGTGCTCCCGCGTCTCAGGCGATCGCGTCGATCACCGTGTTCAGGGTGGCCGAGGGACGCATGACCCGGGCGACCTTGGCCGCGTCGGGGCGGTAGTAGCCGCCGATGTCGGCGGGAGAGCCCTGCGCCGCGTTCAGCTCCGCGACGATCTCGGTCTCCTTCGAGGCCAGCTCTGCGGCGATCGGCGCGAAGGTCGCCGCGAGATCGGCATCCTTCGTCTGCGCGGCCAGCTCCTCCGCCCAGTACAGACCGAGGTAGAAGTGGCTGCCGCGGTTGTCGATCGTGCCGAGCGCGCGGCCCGGCGAGCGGTCCTGCTCGAGGAACGTCCCGGTCGCCGCGTCCAGCGTCTCGGCCAGCACGCGCGCCTTCTCGTTGCCCGTGCGGTCGGCGAAGTGCTCGAGCGATGCCGCCAGGGCGAAGAACTCGCCCAGCGAGTCCCAGCGCAGGTAGTTCTCCTCCACGAGCTGCTGCACGTGCTTGGGCGCAGAGCCCCCGGCACCGGTCTCGAACAGGCCGCCGCCGGCGAGCAGCGGGACGATCGAGAGCATCTTCGCCGAGGTGCCCACCTCGAGGATCGGGAAGAGATCCGTGAGGTAGTCGCGCAGCACGTTGCCCGTCACGGAGATCGTGTCCAGCCCGTGGCGCAGGCGGGCGAGCGTGTACCGCGTCGCCTCCTCCGGCGCGAGGATCGTGATCGTGAGGCCCTTGACGTCCAGCGTCGCGAGGCCCTGGTGGACCTTGGCGATGATCTGCGCATCGTGCGCGCGGTTGGCGTCGAGCCAGAACACGGCAGGGACCCCGGTCGCACGGGCGCGGGAGACGGCGAGGCGGACCCAGTCCATCACCGGGATGTGCTTGGTCTGCGTGGCGCGCCAGATGTCGCCGGCGCCGACCTCGTGCTCGATGAGCACGGTCCCCTCGCTGTCGACCACCTGCACGGTGCCCGCCGAGGGGATCTCGAAGGTCTTGTCGTGGCTGCCGTACTCCTCGGCGGCCTGGGCCATCAGCCCCACGTTCGGCACGGTGCCGATCGTCGCGGGGTCGAGCGGGCCGTTCGCGATCACGTCCTCGATGACGGCCTGGTAGACGCCCGCGTACGAGGAGTCGGGGATGACCGCGAGGGTGTCGCCCTCTCCGCCGTCCTTGCCCCAGAGCTTTCCGCCGTTGCGCACCAGCGCCGGCATCGAGGCGTCGACGATGACGTCGCTGGGCACGTGCAGGTTGGTGATGCCCTTGTCCGAGTTGACGTAGGAGAGCTTCGGACCCTCGTCGATCGCACGCTGGAAGACGGCGGCGATCTCCTCGCCGCCGGCGACGCCGGAGAGGCCGGCGAGGATCGAGCCGAGCCCGTCGTTCGCGCTGAGCCCCGCCTCGGCGAGCTGCTCGCCGTACTGTGCGAAGACGTCGGCGAAGAACGCCTTCACGACGTGGCCGAAGATGATCGGGTCGCTGACCTTCATCATCGTGGCCTTGAGGTGCACGGAGTACAGGACGTCGTCCGCCTTGGCCGTCTCCAGAGTCTCCGCGAGGAACGCGTCCAGCGCCGAGGCCGACAGGAAGGTCGCATCGATGATCTCGCGCGGGAGGACCTTCAGCCCCTCCTTGAGCACGGTGACCGTGCCGTCCGCTGCGATGTGGCGGAAGCTCAGCACGTCGTCATGGGCGGCGACCCAGGACCGCTCGTTGTGCTTGAAGTCGTCGTGGCCGAGGGTCGCGACGCGCGTCTGGGATCCCTCGGCGAACGGCTTGTTGCGGTGCGGGTGCTTTCGCGCGTAGTTCTTCACCGCGAGCGGCGCTCGGCGGTCGCTGTTGCCCTCGCGCAGCACCGGGTTCACGGCGGATCCCTTGATGCGGTCGTAGCGGGCGCGGATGTCCTTCTCCTCGAGCGAGCCGGGCTCGTCCGGGAAGTCGGGCACGTCGAAGCCCTTCTGCTGCAGCTCGGCGACGGCGGCCTTCAGCTGCGGGATGGATGCCGAGATGTTCGGCAGCTTGATGATGTTCGCCTCCGGGAGCGTCGCGAGCCCGCCGAGCTCGGCCAGAGCGTCGCCCACCTGCTGCTCCGGGGAGAGCTTCTGCGGGAACGCGGCCAGGATGCGGCCGGCCAGCGAGATGTCGCGGGTCTCGACGTCGATACCCGCCTTCCCCGTGTAGGCCTGGACGATCGGGAGGAAGGAGGCGGTGGCGAGAGCCGGCGCCTCGTCGGTGTAGGTGTAGATGATGGCGTCGTCGGTCACCGCGAGATTCTCCGTTCACGAGGGCATTTGTCTCGATACCAAGATACCTGAGCGCCCGGCGCGCCGTTCATCCGGGAGAATCACGACGTTCGGCTGATGCCGCGGACAGCGGGAACCGTTACCCTGGGCATATGTCCGAACTGCGCGTGGTCGAACTCTCCGCCGCGACGATCGTCGCCGTGAACACCCTGTCCCTCAAACCGGGGCAGGAGCAGTTCCTCGCGCCCGTCTCCTACGGGATCGCCGCCACGGTGATCAATCCGCAGACCTCCTGGCAGCGCGTCGTCCTCGATCGCAACGAGGTCGTCGGCTTCGTCAGCGCCAACTTCGATGTCGAGGCGCCCGAAGAGCACTTCCGCTCCATCCTGTGGCGCATCAACGTCGACGCCGACGATCAGGGCCGCGGCGTCGGCCGGTTCGCCGTGGAGGCGCTGGTGGATGAAGCCCGTTCGCGCGGCTTCGACCACGTGGACGTGATCTATGAGGCCGGTGAGGGGGGTCCTGAGGCCTTCTTCAACCGCGTCGGCTTCTCACCTGTCGGTGAGACGGAGTACGGCGAGGTCATCGCCGAGATCCGGATCCCCTCCTAGACCGGCGGCGGGGCCTCGGATTCCCTCCCCCACCGAGACCCCGTCGCCTTCCCATCCGGCCCTGTCAGCGCTGGGTGCGGTCCCTCCAGGCTGCGATGGCGGACGCCGCGGCGGCGGCCGCCCGGTCGATGACGTCCGCGGACAGGGCGATGACCTGCTGTGCGGCGTCCTGCCATGGCGCAGGGTCCGCCTTCTCCCCTGCGGCGATTCTGGCGGCGCGCTCGGCATCGGCGAAGGCGCCCTGCAGCCGCTCGACGGCGTGGCGGTACGCGGTGTACTCCTGCGGGGTCGCGCCGTCCGCGGAAGGACGGGAGCCCTGCGCGCCTTCGAGGGCGGTGAGGAAGGCGGCGGTCGAAGGGACGTGCGCATCGCTCATCGTCGGATAGGCGATCTGCTTCGCCGGATCCGTCTCGTACTGCATCCAGCGGACCAGCACGGTGTCGTGCTCGGCGCGCAGGCGCGCCAGCGGCGTCGACTCGGAGCGCGACGGGATCGCCGCGCGCTCCGCCGCCACGCGGGCGCGGAGATGCCGAACGGTCGCAGCGGCCGCCTTCGCCTCCCGCTGCGCCGCCTGCAGGGCGCGCCTGGCCCTGCTCACCTCCTCGGCGCCGGCGCGGGATGCAGCGCGCTCCGCCGCGAGCCTGGCCGCCTCGGTGCGCGCGACGCGGACGAGCTGCTGCTTCGCGGTCGCCTCCGAGACGGCATCCCGCAGCTCGAGATTCGCCGCGTCGTAACCGAGGCGTCGCTCGGCTCCTCTCCGTCTCACCGCCCACACCCCCGCCGCACCGGCGCCCGCCGCGGCGGGGACGACCCACCAGAAATCGAGCAGCACCGGATCCATGCCCCTCATGCTAACCGGGGGCGGATGCCACGGCATCCGCCCCCCGGTCGGCTCGGACTCAGACCAGCGTCTCCTGCCAGGCCGCGTGCAGCTGCGCGAACTTGCCCGTGCCGCCGATGAGGGCGGCGGGGGTGTCGTCCTCGATGATGCGGCCGTGCTCCATGACGAGCACCCGGTCGGCGATCGCGACCGTCGACAGGCGGTGCGCGATGATGATCGCCGTGCGATCGGCGAGGAGCGTCTGCAGCGCATCCTGGATGAGTCGCTCGCTGGGGATGTCCAGCGACGCCGTCGCCTCGTCGAGGATGAGGACCGCGGGGTCCGCGAGGAAGGCCCTGGCGAAGGAGATCAGCTGGCGCTGCCCCGCCGACACCCTCCCCCCGCGCTTGTTCACGTCCGTGCTGTACCCGTCGGGCAGCGACTCGATGAACCCGTCGGCCCCGACGGCCACGGCGGCTGCGCGGATCTCCTCGAGCGTCGCATCCGGACGGCCGAGCGCGATGTTGTCCGCGACGGTCCCGCTGAACAGGTACGCCTCCTGGGTGACCATCACGATCGCACGGCGCAGATCCTTGGGGTGCAGCGAGCGCAGATCGATGCCGTCCAGCGTCACCGTCCCCTTCGAAGGGTCGTAGAACCGCGAGATGAGCTTCGCGAGCGTCGACTTGCCCGCCCCCGTCGTGCCGACCAGCGCGATCGTCTGACCGGCCGGGATGTCGAGCGAGAAGTTGGGCAGGATCGTCTTCTCGTCCGAGTACCCGAAGGTGACCTCGTCGAAGGAGATGTGCCCGCGCGACTCCCATAGGTCGACCGGCTTCTCGGGGTCCGGCACCGTCGGGATCTCCTCCAGGACGCCGGACACCTTCTCCAGGGCGGCCGTGGCCGACTGGTAGGAGTTCAGGAACATCGCGATCTCCTGCATGGGCGCGAAGAAGTTGCGCACGTACAGCACGGCCGACAGCAGCACGCCGACCGTCAGCGCGCCGTCGGAGACGCGGATGCCTCCCCAGAGCACGACCGCGCCGAGCGTGAGCGCGGCGACCCCCATGAGCCCGGGCTCGAAGGTGCCGAAGAGCAGCATCGAGCGGCGGTTGATGTCGCGGTAGTCGCCGGCGAGGCGCTGGAAGGTCGCGTCGTTGCGCGGCTCCTTGCGGAACGACTTCACGGCGCGGATGCCGGTCATCGTCTCGACGAACTGCACGATCACCTTCGCGCTGATGACCCGCGACTCGCGGAACACGACCTGGGAGCGCGCGTAGAACCAGCGCATCAGCAGGAACAGCGGCACGAGGGCGACGACCAGGATGATGCCGGACTGCCAGTCCCACACGACGAGGGCGATGAACGTGAACGCGCCGTACAGCACGCCGGACACGAGGTTGTTCAGCCCGCCGTCGAGGAGCTCGCGGATCGAGTCCAGGTCGCTCGTCTGACGCGAGATGATGCGACCGGACGTGTACGACTCGTGGAACTCCAGGCTCAGGCGCTGCGTGTGCAGGAAGATGCGCTTGCGCAGATCGAGCAGCACGGCCTGGGTGATCCTGGCCGCGATGAGGACGTACCAGGCGATCAGCACCGATGCCACGGCGCCGGCGACGAGGTAGATCAGGCCGATCGCGAACGTCGGCATCCAGTCGGCGCGCTCCAGCACCGCGGGCAGCGCGGTGTCGAGGCCGATGCTGATGAGGATCGGACCGGCGACCTGCAGCGCCGTCGAGATCACCAGCACGACCGCGGCGACGACGATCTGCCGGCGCAGCGGGCGCACGAGAGAGCCGAGCAGTCTCAGCGATCGCCTGCGGATCGCGCGGCTCTCCTCGCGCGTCAGGTTCGAGCGGTCCTCGTCACGGGTCCCTGCGACGGTGGAGCTCATGCCTGCACCTCCTCGTCCTCGACGGCATCCGCACGGTCTGCGGATGCGCTCCTCCCCGCGGATGCATCCACGATGATGGGGATCGCACCGGTGCGCGCGGCCTCCTCCGCCTCGAGGCTGGAGATGACGTGGCGGTAGTGCGCGCTGGTGCGCAGCAGCTCGGAGTGCGTCCCGACCGCCGTGACGCGGCCGGCCTCGAGGAGCGCGACGCGGTCGGCGAGCGCGACCGTCGATGGACGGTGCGCGACGATCAGGGCCGTCGTCTCGGCGAGCACATGGCGCAGCGCCTCCTCGACGAGCGCCTCGGTGTCGACGTCGAGGGCCGACAGCGGGTCGTCCAGCACGAGCACCTTCGGGTTCGCCGCGACGGAGCGGGCCAGGGCGAGGCGCTGGCGCTGGCCGCCGGACAGGCTCAGCCCCTCCTCACCGATCACCGTCTCGACGCCGTCCGGCAGGGAGTCGACGAATCCGGCCTGTGCGACGTCGAGCGCCTCGCGCAGGACACGCTCCGCCTCGGGGCTGTGGATGTCCAGATCCGCACGACCGAGCAGCACGTTCTCCCGCACGGATGCCGAGAAGAGCGTGGCGTCCTCGAACGCCATGGCGACGTGCTGGCGCAGCTCCGCGAGCGGCAGGTCGCGCACATCGACGCCGTCCAGCGTCACCCTGCCGCCCGTGACGTCGTACAGTCGGGCGGGGAGTGTCGTGAGCGTCGTCTTGCCGGAGCCGGTGAGGCCGACCAGGGCCATGGTCTCCCCCGGCCGCAGGACGAGGTCGATGCCGTCCAGGAGGTCGCGCTCCGCGGCGCCGGCGTCCTGGTACCGGAAGTGCGCGCTCTCGAACGCGAGCTCTCCCCGAGGCTCCGCGATGTGCACGGGGTTCTCGGGATCGGTGATGGTGTTCGTCTCGGAGAAGATCTCGAAGACGCGGTCCGTGGCCGTTCGCGCATCGAGCAGGAAGGAGAACAGGAAGCCGATCGACTCGATCGGCCAGCGCAGGACGGTCGCCATGGCGAAGAAGGCGAACAGCTCCGGCAGGGTGATCGCGCCCTGCGAGATCAGCCAGATCCCTGTCATCAGGCTCAGGCCGAAGGCGATCTGCGGCATGAGGTCGAGCCAGAACCAGATCGACGCGACCGCGCCGGCCTTGCTCATCTCGGTCTCACGGAGCGTCTCTGCCTGCCGGCTGAAGCGGCTGAGGGCGTGCTTGCCGCGGCCGAAGGCCTTGAGCACGCGGATGCCGTGCACGCTCTCCTCGACACTCGTGGCGAGATCGCCGGCCTGATCCTGGCTGCGCCGGGTCAGGGCGCCGTAGCGCTTCTCGAAGAGGTAGCCGCGGATCCACAGCGGGATCGCCGTCACGAGGAAGATCGTGCCGAGGAGCCAGTGCCAGCGGAACAGCAGCACGGAGCCGATGATGATCGTGAGGATGTTCACGACGAGCAGGATCATGCCGAAGGCGAGCCACCGGCGGATGAGGTTGATGTCCTGCATCATGCGGCTCAGCAGCTGCCCCGACTGCCAGCGGTCGTGGAAGGCGACCGGCAGGGTCTGCAGGCGCGCGTACAGGTCGGCGCGCATGCGGTATTCGACCTCGGTGGCGGGGTTGAGCACGAACTGGCGGCGCAGCCACACCATGAGGGCCTCGCCGAGGGCGAGCCCCAGCACGCCGAGGGCGCCCCAGACGATCGCGGAGATCACGCCGGAGTCGATGGGCCCGTTCGCCGCGAGGAGCTGCTCCAGGACGATGGGGATCGTCAGCGCGATGAGCGCGGCGGCGAGGGCGCTCATCGCACCGCCGACGAGACGCCAGGCGACCGGCTTGACGAAGGGCTTGAGCCGCCAGAGGGCGGCGGGGGTGGACAGGGACGAGGAGGGCGTGGCAGACATGACTCTCAGGGGGTGCGAGGCGAGGACGATGACGAGGCGATGGCCGACGGCGGAGCCGCGGCGGCGAGAGACGGATGCGGGGAAGGGGACTACCCGCGGGAGGTCGCCACGCGGATGCCCGGAGCGGAGACCTGTGCGACGGTGATCGAGATCATGGTGTCCTCCTCGGGATCGGCGGCGCCGGCCGGTCGGCGCGACAGCCCTCCAGCCTATTTCTTCTCGCCGGTGGAGTGCAAGATCTTCTTCCTGCCGCGACCGGACTTGTTCCTCCTGTGGCCGCACCGATCTCGAGCCGGTTCCCTGTATGGTCGTCTTTCGGGCCGCGAGGCGCCCACACGAGGAACCTCCCCGGCGCGAGGGGGTGAGGGCGGAGCGGGGATCAGCGCGCGGACTCGCGCGCCAGGAGGGACTCCTTCACGTCGAGTCCCCAGGCGAAGCCGCCGAGCGTACCGTCGGTGCGCAGCACGCGGTGGCAGGGCACGAACAGCGCCGGCGCGTTGCGCGCGCAGATGGACGCCGCCGCCCGCACGGCCCTGGGCTCGCCCAGCGCCGCGGCGAAGGCGGTGTACGTCAGCGGCCGCCCCGGCACGATGCCCCGCAGCGCCGCCCAGCCGCGCTGCTGCAGGGGCGTGCCGAACTGCACGACGGGAACATCGTCGATGGCCGTCACATCGCCGGCATAGTAGGCGGTGACGGCCGCCGCGGCATCCGTCTCCCCCTCGCGCAGGTCGGCGGGTCGGTGCCTCCCGGCGAGCCGGCCGAGGATCGCCTCCCTGTCGGCTGTCCAGCCGGACGACAGCACGCGCTGCGCGTCGTCCACGAGGATCGTGAACGCCCCGTCCGGGGTGTCGATGGTCTGGATGATGCTCATGCCGATGTTCCCTTCCGTTCGTGAGAACGTGCAGATGTCGTGGTCGCGGGTTTCTTCGAGAGCGTTCGCGTGCTCGCGCGGACGGCGGACGCACGCCAGAGATGGGCGCTCAGATAGCTGCGCCAGGGAGCGGCGCGCCCTGCCCAGGCGGCGAGCGGAACAGCGTCTGCCGGGATTCCGAGAGCCGCCGCGCCGGTGCGGACGGCGACGTCGCCGGGAAGGAGGACATCGGGATCGCCGAGCACGCGCATCCGCACGTAGTCCGCCGTCCACGGCCCGATGCCCGGCATGGCGAGCAGCGCCTCGCGCTGGGACGCCGAGTCGTCGCCGACCGTGAGCGGCAGCGACCCGTCGGCGAGCGCCGCGGCGGCTCCCGTGATCGCGCGGATGCGCGCTGCGGGCCCTCGGAGCACCTCGTTCCCGCGTTCCGCGATCGCCGCCATCGTGGGGAAGAGCAGAGCGGTCTCGTCCTCAGGGGCGCCGAGTCCTTCGAACGGCCGCTCCCCCAGGGCGACGGCGAGCGCCGTGAGCGCCGTGCGCGCCGAGGAGACCGTGATCTGCTGACCCACCATCGCGCGGATGAGCATCTCGTGCGGGTCGGCCGCTCCCGGCATGCGGATGCCCGGCGTGGTCGCGACGGCGGCGGCGAGCTCGGCATGGGATCCGAGAGCGGCATCCACCGCGACCGGGTCCGCGTCCAGGTCGAACAGCCGGCGCGCCGTCGTCACCAGCGGGGCCAGGTCGCCGAGCCTGGTCACCCTGGCGCGCAGGCGCAGTCGCCCGGACTCGAGGCGGATCTCGAACCAGACCGGTCCTCCCGGCATGCGCAGATACCGGGAGAAGGACGTCGCGGTGATGCGCTCGACGCCGGGAAGCGCGCGAGCGGCCATCCAGGCCAGAAGACCGGCGGCATCCAGCGGCTCGCGGTGCGGCAGCAGCAGGTCGATCTCCCCGGGGACGACGGTCCCGTCCCTGTGCCGCCGGCCGCGCAGCTCGGTCGGCGACATCCCGAAGACCTCGCGGATCGTCTCGCCGGCCTGTCGGATGCTGGCGAACCCGGCCGAGAACGCGACGTCGGCGACCGGGAGGTCCGTGCCGACGAGGAGCATCCGGGCCGTGTGCGCCCGGTGGGCGCGGGCGAGAGCGAGCGGCCCGGCGCCGAGCTCCTCGGTCAGCAGCCGGGTCAGATGCCTGCGGGAGTAGCCGAGCCGCCGGGCGAGGCCGGGAACGCCCTCGCGCTCGACGACGCCGTCCGCGATGAGGCGCATGGCCCTGGCGGCCGTGTCCCCGCGCAGATCCCAGTGCGGGGACCCGGGAGCCGCCTCCGGCAGGCAGCGCTTGCAGGCGCGGTAGCCGGCCTCGTGAGCGGCGGCGCTGGTCGGGTAGAACGTGACGTTCTCGGGCTTCGGCGTGCGCGCCGGGCAGCTCGGGCGGCAGTAGATCCCTGTGGAGCGGACCGCGGTCACGAACTGCCCGTCGAAGCGCGTGTCCCGCGCATCGATCGCGCGGTACCGCTCGTCGAAGCTCATCGCGGGGAGGACCATGCCTCCACTCTGACACGCTCGCACGCACCTGGCACGCGGAAATCGGACACGGCGGTGGAGCGCGCCGCGCGTCGCGCGATGTCAGCCCTTGAGGTACACCGTCGCGGTCTCGGTGAAGAACTCCCTGGCGACCGCGCCCTGCTCCTTCGGGCCGAGCGCGCTCGCTCCGCTGCCGCCGAACGGTACATGCAGATCGGCCCCGGCGGAGGCAGAGTTGATATGCACGACGCCGACGCGGATGTCCTCGATCGCGCTCAGCGCCTTTCCGAGATCGGTGGTGAACACGGCCGTGGAGAGCCCGTACTCACTGTCGTTGACGAGCGCGATCCCCTCCGCTGCCGACGACACGCGGCGCACGCCGACCACGGGGCCGAACAGCTCCTCGTTCCACAGTTCCCCGGGAGCGGCGTCGGAGAGCTCGAAGACCGACGGGGGCACGAAGTAGCCCTCGGCGAGCGGCCCAGCGCCGTACGGCTCCGGTGCGACGACCGGTCGGGCGTAGGAGTGCGCCCGGCCCAGCGCCGCGACGACGCGATCCCGGGCGTTCCCGTCGACGACCGGCCCGAGCTCGACGTGCGGATCCTGCGCATCGCCGACCGGGATCGCCCGCGTCCGTGCGGCCAGGAGCCGCAGGAAGTCGTCGGCGACGGCCTCGTGCACGATCACGCGCGATGTCGCCGTGCACTTCTGGCCGGCGGCGCGGAAGGCGCCGACGGCCACCTGCTCGACGGCCACGTCGAGATCGGCGTCGTCGAGCACGAGCGCGGCGTTCTTCCCGCCCATCTCCCCCTGGAACGGCACGCCCCGCGCGGCGAGCTGCGCGGCGACGATCCGACCGACCCTGGTGGAGCCGGTGAACGTGACCGCATCCACGTCCGGATGGGCGACGACGGCCTCTCCCACCTCGGCGGCGCCGTTGACGAGATTCAGGACGCCGCGGGGCAGCCCCGCCTCCTCGAGCGCCTGCGCGAACCGCATCGCCAGCACGGGGACGGGCGCCGCCGCCTTCCAGACCACGGTGTTGCCCCAGACGAGCGCCGGCGCGAGCTTCCACGCCGGGATCGAGATCGGGAAGTTGAACGGCGTGAGGGCGCCGATCACGCCGACCGGACGGCGCACCACGAGGATGCGCTCCCCCGGCGTGGGCGATTCGAAGACGCCGCCGCTCGCGCGCTCCACCTCCTGGGCGTGGAAGCGGAGGATGCTCGCGGAGTGCCCGGTCTCGGCGACGGCCTCGGCGATCGTCTTGCCCTCCTCGCGCGCCAGCTCTCGTCCCCACTCCTCACGATGGGCGTCGATGACGTCGGCCGCCCGCAGCAGGACGGCCGCGCGCGAGCGCGCCGGGGTCCGCCGCCATCCGTCGAAGGCGGCTCGAGCGGCGGCGTAGGCGCGATCGACGTCATCGGGGGACGCACCGCGCCCCTCGGCGACGACATCGTCGGGGCGGCTGGGATTGACGTCCACCAGCGCGGTGCCGGAGCCGGGCACCCAGGCGCCGTCGATGAAGTGGCGCAGTGCGGTGACGGTCATGATGCTCCTTCGGTGGTGGTGCGGAAGGCGGGAATGCCGGTGATGTGCGCGCCGAGCACGAGGGTGTGGACCTCGTCGGTGCCCTCATAGGTGCGCACGGACTCGAGATTCGCGGCGTGCCGGAGGGGCGAGTACTCGCCGGAGACGCCGTTGCCGCCCAGGATGGTGCGCGCCTCGCGTGCGATCGCGATCGCCGCCCTGGTGTTGCTGAGCTTGGCGACCGAGATCTGATGAGGCTGCAGCCTCCCGGCGTCCTTCAGACGACCGAGGCGCAGTGCGAGCAGCTGGGCCTTCTCGATCTCGACGGCCATGTCGACGAGCTTCTGCTGCGTCAGCTGGAATCCGGCGATCGGCTGGTTGAACTGCAGCCGGCTCTTCGAGTACGACAGCGCGGTCGCATAGCTGTCCCGCGCCGCTCCGATCACGCCCCAGCCGATGCCGTAGCGCGCCTCGTTCAGGCACGAGAACGGCGCGCGCAGCCCTCGCGCCTGCGGAAGGCTCGCACTCGCGGGCAGACGCACATCCGTGAGTGCGATGTCGCATTGGATCGACGCGCGCATCGACAGCTTGGGGGCGATCGGCGTCGCGACGAACCCCTCGGCGTCGGTCGGCACGATGAATCCGCGCACCCCTTCATCGGTCTGCGCCCAGATGATCGCGATCTGCGCGATGGACGCGAGCCCGATCCAGCGCTTGGCGCCGTTCAGCACCCATCCGTCGCCGTCTCGCCGGGCGAAGGTCGTCATGCTGGACGGGTCGGAGCCGGAGTTGGGCTCGGTGAGACCGAAGCATCCGATCACCTCGCCGCGCGCCATCCTCGGGAGCCACGTCTGCTTCTGCTCCTCGCTGCCGTGCTTGTGGATCGCGCTCATGGCGAGCGATCCCTGCACCGAGACGAACGTGCGCAGCCCCGAGTCGCCTGCTTCCAGCTCGAGCGCCGCGAGGCCGTACTCCACGGCGCTGCGTCCGGCGCAGCCGTACCCGGAGAGGTGCATGCCGAGGACTCCGAGGTCGGCGAGGTCGGGCACGAGATCGATCGGGAACACCGCGCGGTCGTACCAGTCGGCGATGTTGGGGCGGATGCGGGCGTCGACGAAAGCACGCACCCGGTCGCGCGTCGCGCGCTCCTCGGCGGTGAGGAGATCGTCGAAGTCGAGCAGATCGGGAACGGCGGTCATGCGGCGGCCTCCTCGGCGGCGGCGGCGCGGATGGCCGCGGTGAGGATCTCGAGCCCCGCGCTCAGCGCGTCCGGGTCGATCACCAGCGGGGGAAGCAGGCGGATGACGTTGCCGTGGGTGCCGCACGTCAGCGTCAGGACGCCGGCGGCATGGCAGGCGGCCGAGATGCGCTGTGCGAGATCGGGACGAGGGACGAGCGTCCCCGGCTCGGCGAACTCGATCGCCATCATCGCCCCGCGTCCGCGGACGTCGACGACGGTCTCGATCTCGGCCAGCACCGGTTCGAGGTGGCGTCGGATCGTGGCCTCGATCCCGGCGACGCGCGGCAGCAGCCCGGGATCGTCGAGGACGTCGAAGACCGCCAGCGCCGCGGCGCACGCCAGCGGGTTGCCGGCGTACGTGCCGCCGAGTCCGCCGGCATGGGCGGCGTCCATGATGTCGGCCCGGCCGGTCACCGCGCTCAGCGGCAGACCGCCCCCGAGCGCCTTCGCCGTCAGCGTGATGTCTGCGGCGATGCCCTCGTGCTCGCTCGCGAACAGCCGACCCGTGCGTCCGAGGCCCGTCTGGATCTCGTCGACGATGAGGACGATGCCGTACGCGTCGGCGATGCGGCGGAGCCCGGCGAGGAATCCGGGCGCCGGCACGACGAAGCCGCCCTCGCCCTGGATGGGCTCGACGACGAGAGCGGCGAAGACATCCCCTCCGTGCCGGGCGATGAGTCGCTCGATCTCGAGGAGAGCCTCGTCCGCCCCCGCACCGCGGAGCGGGTTCGCGTTCGGGGCGCGGACGACATCGGCAGGGAACGGTCCGAACGAGGTCCTGTAGGGGTGCTCCTTGGCGGTCATCGCCATGGTCAGCAGGGACCGGCCGTGGTACGCCTCGTCGATCACGAGCACGCCGGGCCGGCCGGTGTACGCCCTGGCGATCTTCACCGCGTTCTCGACGGCCTCGGCTCCGGTGCTGAACAGCCCGGTGCGCTTCTCGAAGTCGCCGGGCGTGCGGGCGTTGAGCCATTCCGCCACGCGCACGAAGCCCTCGTACTCCGTGACCATGAAGCAGGTGTGGGTGAACAGCTCCAGCTGCGCGGCCACGTTCTCCCTGACGCGCGCGTTGGCGGCGCCCACGCTCGTCACCGCGATGCCGGAGGCGAAGTCGATGAGCGTGTTGCCGTCGACGTCCTCCAGGGTCGACTCCCCGGCGCGCGCGATGAACACCGGCAAGGTGACGCCGAAGCCGGCGGCCACGGCCTGCGATCGCTGAGCGTGCAGCTCGCGGGAGCGCGGGCCGGGGATCTCGGTGACGAGGCGGGGTGCGTAGGTCATGAGCACGAGGCTAGACGGGTCGCGTCCCGCAGGCCCTGGCCGTCCTGCCTAACGTTGCATCCTCTGCTGTGCATATCGCACACTGGAGCGATGGTGTCCCTCGGCGAGATCGTCCGCTCCGCGCGCACGGCCCTGCGACCGCTCGTCCCGTTCGACGCGGCGCGGGAGATCAGCGCGGTCCACGTGTCGGAGCTGCGGGACCCCGGACGCTACCTGGACGGCGGAGAGCTGCTCCTCACCACCGGCATCCCGCTCACCGGCCGAGCCGAGGACGCCGGCTACGTCGCGCGGATCGCGGCGCATGGCGCCGGGGCGCTCGGCATCGGTCTCGGCGAGGGCTGGGACGACGTGCCCGCCGGTCTCGTCGAGCACTGCCGGCACGCCGGGCTCCCGCTGTTCGTCGTACCGGACGGCGCGCCCTTCCTCGATGTGTCCCGAGCCTTCTGGGCGATCTCCGGCCGCGACGAGCAGGACGCCGCGCTGCGCACCGCCCACGCGCACACCCGGCTCGCGCAGGCCGCCGCCGGCCCGGAACCCCTCGCGGCCGTCACGCGGCTCATGGCGCAGGCCATCGGCGGCTGGGCCGCATGGGTGCCGTTGGAGACCTCCGCGCCCGCCGCCCTGCTGCACCCTCCGTCGGCGGGCGGCCTGCTCGGCAGCGTCGCAGAGGACGTCGAGCGTTCCCTCGGCCGATCCGGCGTGGCGGCAGCCTCGTTCGTCTCTCAGGGGTCGACCGTGATCGCGCACGCCGTGTCGGACGGCGTCGTCACGCGCGGCGCCCTCGCCCTGGGCGCTGCGCGTCCGTTCGCCCGCGCCGACCGTCAGCTCGCGCTCACCGCCGTGACGCTGCTGCGTCTCGTCCTCGGGAGACCGGATTCCGATGGCGAGCCGGCGCGATGGGTGACCGAGCTCGCGCTGGATGGTCAGCCCGATGCCGCCCGCGCCCTCGGCCGCACGGCGGGGATGCCGGTGCCCGACACCGTTCGCGTGCTGGTGGATCCCGACGATGCCGCCCGCTCCGCTTCCGCGCTCGTCGCCGAACGGGACGGCGTGCGCCTGCGGCTGGTCGCCGCGTCCGCGGAGCCCGTGCTCGCGCGGGGCGTCGTCGGCATCCCGACGCCCCTCGACGCCGTCCCCGCCGCCGCGGGTCGTGTCCTCGCACTGTGGCGTGCGAACGGCGTCGCCGGGTCGGCGATCGAGCAGCCGGTCCGCGCCGAGGCCTGGATACGGAGGCTGGCCGCGGGCGGGCCCGGGATCCTGGCGACGGTCCGTGCGTATCTCCGGCATCACCACCACGCCGAGCGCGCGGCGCGCGAGCTCGGCGTGCACCGCAACACCGTGCGACCGCGGATCGCCGCAGCGGAGAGCCTGCTGAGCGTGTCCCTCGAGGATCCGGACGTATCGGCGGAGCTGTGGCTCGCGCTGCGGCGGCTGGAGTCCTAGCCGGCTGATCCGTCCAGCCATGCACGGACGGTCTCGTCGTGCTCGCCGAGCCGCGGCGGGGCGCCGGCGGGCTCGGGAATGGCAGGAGTCCACGAGATCGGCGGACGGATCTGGCGGGACCGGCGCCCGTCCGCGCCGACGGCCTCCCGCACCGGCTCCAGTCCCAGCCGCTCGGCGAGTGCGATCCCGTCGCCGATCGTGTTGACCTCGCCGGCCGCGACGCCCGCGCGGTTCAGGCGCGCCGACCAGGCCCCGGCGGTATCCGCCGCGAGCGCGCTCTCGAGCACGCGCACCAGCTCCTCCCGGTGCGCGACGCGATCGGAGTTGCGCCGGAAGCGTGGATCCTCCGCGACCTCAGGGCTCCCCAGCTCGGCGGCCATCTTCACGAACTGCGCGTCGTTGCCGCATGCCACGGCGAGGGGGCCGTCGGCGCAGTGCAGCACCTCATAGGGCGCAATCGACGGATGCCGGTTGCCCAGACGCCCGGGCTCGACGCCGGCACCGAGGTGCGCGGACATCTGATTGACCAGCGCCGCCTGCAGGCTGGAGAGCAGGTTCACGTCGATGCGCGAGCCCCGCCCTGAGCTCTCTCTCCGGCGAAGCGCCGCGAGTATGCCGATCACGGCGTCCTTCCCGGTGAGCACGTCCACCAGCGCGACTCCGGCCTTGACCGCCTCGCCATCGCGCTCCCCCGTGATGTGCATGAGCCCGCCCACGGCCTGCGCGACGAAGTCGTATCCGGGCAGCGACGCGCCGTCGCCGAGCCCGAACCCGCTCACCGACGCGTACACCAGCCCGGGATGACGTGCCGAGAGCGTGTCCCAGTCGAAGCCCATCCGGGCGAAGAGACCGGGGCGGAAGTTCTCGATCACCACATCGCTGCGGGCGATGATCGCGTGCGCGCGCGCTCTGTCCGACGGATCCGTGAGGTCGAGCGCCACGGACTCCTTCCCGCGGTTCGCCGACTCGAAGTACGTCGTCATGCCGGATTCGGCATACGGCGGCCCCCAGGCGCGCGTGTCGTCGCCGCTGCCCGGCCGCTCGATCTTGATCACCCTGGCTCCGAGGTCGGCGAGCGTCATGGTGGCCAGCGGACCCGCGAGCACGCGGGAGAAATCGGCGACGACGACGCCGTCCAGCGGAGCGGTCACGGCGCCGCCACCCGCAGTGCGTGCGCGGTCGACTCGCGAGCGACGACGGCGATGGGGAACTCCACGTCGGTGCCGTGCTCCGCGCGCCCCTCGATGAGGTCGATGAGGAGCTCGGAGCACGCGACGCCGGACTCCCGCGGGCGCAGATCGATCGAGGTGATCGACGGTGTCAGGAACGGCAGCGACGGGTGGTCGACGCACGACACCACGGTGATGTCCTCGCCGACGACCCGGCCATGCCGGCCCAGCACTGCGGCGACCTCGATGGCGCTGGAGTCCGGGGCGCAGATGATCACGTCGGTCTCCGGATGCTCGACGAGCAGCCGCTCCGTCGCCTCCCGCACCGCACGCCAGGGCGCCTCGAACGCGATCGGCGCGATGACCGGTGCGAGGCCTCGTACGGCGCACCCGGTGCGATAGCCGGCGACGAGCTGCCGGGACCAGTCCGTCGCGTCCGGGGCGACGAGCAGGGCGGGATGCCGGGCCTCGGTGACGTCGATCTCGTCGAGCAGCCGCAGCATGCCGGTCTCGTGCGACGACCACACCACCCCGTCCGCCGCTCCCGAGACGTCCTCGGGCAGGTGCTCCTGAGTCACGATCGGGATGCCGGACTCCAGCAGGGCGGGCAGGCCGGGGTCCCCGGAGAGCGGGTCGCCGATGATGAGCCCGTCCGCGCGGATCGGACGCGACCGGCCGGAGGAGATCGAGGGGCTGACGATCGTCACGTCGATGTCGTGGGAGGCCGCGCTCGTGACGATCCCGAACGTGAAGGCCATGTAGTACGACGACCGGGAGACGACCTCGGGGAGCACGATCCCGATCGTGCCGACGGAGCCGCCGCGCAGATGACGCGCCGCGGGGTTCGCCGAGTATCCGAGCTCCGCCGCGGCGGCGAGGACCGCCTCCCTGGTGGCGGTGGACACCCGCCCCGTGCCGCTGAGCGCATCCGACGCGGTCGTCTTCCCCACGCCGGCGCGCCGAGCGACATCGACCAATCGGGCACGTCTGGGCTCTTGCATGCGGCCGATTCTAACCACACACAGACACTCGTAACGACACGGAAACAATCCGGGTCTTGCGGCGAAACACGCTTTTCGCATACCTTTGCCGGAACGTTCCGGCATTGTGACGTCCCGGATCAGACTTCTACGGAGATCTCATGAACTGCAGCTGTTCCCCTTCCGCCCACGTACAGCGCTCCTTCCAGCTGGGCGACGGCTCGGGGGCGCCGTACGCGACGCTGTCCGCTGCGGAGCTGGAGCGCGTCGCCGAGATCCTCCGCGCGCACGGCGCGCTCTCGGCCTCGCACCGCATCGCCTACATCGGGCTCGACGAGCCCGACCGGCGCCTCGTCACGGCGGGGCATCCGGTCCCCCGCCGCGCCAGGGTCCAGCTGCTCGACGTCGACAGCTCTTGCGCCCGTGCGATCTCGGTCGACATCGACGACGGGACGATCTCCCGCGACGAGGAGATCGATCCCGAGACCGAGGGGCAGGTGCCTCTGCTGCAGGAGGAGCACGGGATCATCCGCGAGCTCCTCGTCGCGGACCCGCGCTGGGCGGCGGCGCTCGCCGAACGCGGCATCGACGATCCGAGCACCGTGGCGCTCGCCGGCCTCTCCGCCGGCCGCTATCCGATCGAGGGCGAGAGCGGTCGCCGACTCGCACGCGTCCTCGGACACCACCAGCCCACCCCGCAGACCGTGCCATGGGCCCACCCCATCGACGGTCTCGTCGCCTACGTCGACCTCGGCGCCCGCGCTGTCGTCGACGTCATCGACACCGGCGTGATGCCGATCCCGCAGGAGAGCGCCGACTACCACGTCCCCGGCGCCTTCGGACCGGAGCGCACGACGCAGAAGCCGATCGAGATCCGGCAGCCGGAGGGTCCGAGCTTCTCCTTCGAGGGCGACGTCGTCTCGTGGGAGAAGTGGTCGCTGCGCATCGGATACGACATGCGCGAGGGTCTGATCCTGCACGCCGTCGGCTTCGAGGACGACGGTCGCATCCGTCCGATCGTGCATCGCGCATCGATCGCCGAGATGCTGGTCCCCTACGGCGACCCCGGCCCGGTGCGGTTCTGGCAGAACTACTTCGACACGGGAGAGTACCTGCTGGGCCGTCTCGTGAACTCGCTCGAGCTCGGCTGCGACTGCGTCGGCGACATCACCTACGTGGACGTGCCGATCGCCGATGCGAGAGGGGACGTGAAGGTGCTGCCGAACGCCATCTGCATCCACGAAGAGGACGCCGGCGTCCTGTGGAAGCACACGGAGCAGTTCACCGGATCGAGCGACGTGCGCCGCCAGCGACGTCTCGTCGTGTCGTTCTTCGTCACCGTGGGCAACTACGACTACGGCTTCTACTGGTATCTCTATCTCGACGGGAAGATCGAGTTCGAGGCCAAGGCCACCGGCCTCGTGTTCACCGCGGCGTACGACGAGCGCACCGCCCGATTCGCCAGCGAGCTCGCTCCCGGTCTCGCCGCGCCGTATCACCAGCACCTGTTCTGCGCGCGGCTGGACATGGCCGTCGACGAGGGCGGCGCCGTCGTCGACGAGGTCGATGCGCGCACAGTCGCCGTCGACGAGGACAACCCGTACGGCACCGCGATCGGCTTCACGGCGACGCGGCTGCGCAGCGAGCGGGAAGCGCGCCGCAGGGCGGACAGCTCCGTCGACCGCACCTGGCGGGTCAGCAGCGCGAATGCCAGGAATCGCCTCGGCCGACCGGTCTCCTACGTGCTCGCCCCGGAGGGCAAGCCGGTGCTGCTCGCCCGGCCGGACTCCGTCATCGCCTCCCGAGCGCGCTTCGCGACCGCCGATCTGTGGGTCACCGCCTACGACCCAGAGGAACGCTACCCCGCCGGCGACGTCGTCAACCAGAGCGCACCCGAGCAGGGGCTGCCGGCCTTCGTCGCCGACAATGCATCGCTCGACGGCGCCGACCTGGTGCTCTGGCACACGTTCGGGCTCACCCACTTCCCGCGCACCGAGGACTGGCCGATCATGCCCGTCGACTCGTGCGGGTTCACCCTCAAGCCGCACGACTTCTTCGACCGGAACCCGACCCTCGACGTTCCGGCCTCCCCCACCGCATGCGCCTGCGCTCACGAGGACCCAGGCGCTGCCCGCTCCGAGCACCATCTGCATCACCTCTCCGTCCGCCCGTCGTCGGACCACGACTGATCCACGCGTCGTCCGGCATCCCGAAGGGAACACCGAAATGCACACCGCAGCTCGAACCGGGGCGGTGATCGCGGCCGTCGCGATCCTCGCCCTCACCGGATGCACCGCCGGCGCAACGCCGGAAGCCACTCCGACGCAGGACGAGGCCGCCCCCGGCTTCCTCGCCGTCGCCGACGACTCCTTCCAAGGTGGCGGCGACCTCGTCGTCCAGGTCGACTACGACACCGCGGAAGCGAGCGGACTCGACCCGCAGGGCGCGGCGACGGCGCGATCCTGGATGATCGAGGGCCTCGTCTACGAGACGCTGACGACCATCGATGAGAACCTCGACGTCGCCCCGGGACTCGCCACGAGCTGGGAGGCCCCGAGCGACACCGAGTACGTGTTCACGCTCGCCGATGACGCGGTGTTCTCCAACGGCCGCGCGATGACGGCGGACGACGTCGTCGGCAGCATCCAGCGCCTCCTCGACACGCCGACGACCTGGACCGGACAGCTCGGGCCGGTGTCGTCGGTGCTGGCGACGGGCGATCTGGAGGTCACGATCACCCTGTCCGAGCCCTACGCCCCGTTCCTCGCCGCCCTGGCCAACACACCGGCCGCCGTGCTCCCGATCGCGGAGATGGCGTCGGGGGAGGTCGACATCACCGCCGAGATGCTCGGAACCGGGCCGCTCGTCGCGACGGCCCATCGCCAGGACGAGCAGTGGACGTTCGCTCCCAACGAGCATCACCCCGACGCGGATGCGCTCGGCTTCTCGACCCTGAGGCTCGACATCGTCGGGGACGAGGCGACCAGAGCCGCCGCGCTGCGCGACGGCTCCGCCGACTTCGCGGTGCTCAACTCCATCGACTCCGCCGAGCTGCTCTCCAACGCGGCGCAGGTGACGGTCGTCGGCCAGCGGAACACCGACTTCCACTATCTGATGATCAACTCCCTCACCGGCGACGAGGCGCTGCAGGACCAGGACGTGCGCTTCGCCCTCAACAGCGCCATCGACCGGGAGGCGATCGACGAACTCGCGTTCGGCGGCTCCACCGCCGCAACCGGAGTCACCCCCGCGGGCCTGCCCGACGCCTGCATCCCGGCCGATCTGCCCTCCGCGACGCACGACGTCGCCGCCGCGAAGTCCGTGATCGACGGCATCCGCGGGCTGGAGCTGAACCTCCTCGTCTACACGGACGAGCCCGTGCTCGCGCAGATCGCGCAGGTGATGCAGCAGAACCTCGCCGAGATCGGGGTGACGGTGCAGATCGAGCAGCTGGACTACGCGACATACTCCGACCGCGTCTACGGCAGCCCCGCAGACTTCGACCTCGCGCTGAGCTGGTTCGCCGGGTATGCGGACCCCGCCATGGTGACGACGTGGTGGAACCCGGAGGTCGCCGGCTTCTCCTCGGTGTTCATGAAGGGCTCGGACGAGCTCGACGGCTTGATCGCGGACGGCTATGAGACCGAGCCGGGCGCCGATCGCGCCGAGGAGTTCGGGAGCCTGTGCCGCATCGCCGACGAGCAGAGCGAGATGGTGCCGCTGGTGCTGCGCCCGTCGACCCTCGGCTGGAACACGGGATCGCTGTCCCCGACCCTCGGCGCCGACGAGGGCTACGGGAACTTCCTCCGCTACATCACCGAGTTCCGCGCGAACTGACATGTCCGTCGCTCTGTGGTCGATCCGGCGCATCGGCGCCGCGCTGGTGACGCTCCTCACCGTCTCCGTGCTGATCTTCGCCTCCGTGCGGCTCATGCCGGGCGACTACATCGACCTCGTCCTGGGTCCGCTCGCCACCGAGGCGCAGCGGGCCCAGGCGGTCGCCGCGTCCGGCCTCGACGCCCCCGTGGTGGAGCAGTACCTCCGCTGGGTCGCGGGGGTCCTCACCGGCGACCTCGGATACTCCTTCGTCTCGAACGTCTCGGTCTCGGAGGAGTTCGGCGCCCGGCTGCCGGTCACCGCGACGATCGCCCTGCTCACGGTGGTGATCACGCTGCTCGTCGGCATCCCGCTGGGCTTCGTCGCGGCGCTGCGGACCGAGGGCTCCGCGGGAGCGGTCGGCCGCGTCGTCAGCGCCCTCGGGATCAGCATCCCGGAGTTCCTCCTCGCCGGCCTCGCCGTCTTCGCCTTCTCCACCCTGGGACTGGGGCTGTCGGTCGGCCGGTTCGCCGCGCTCTCCGTCGATCCGGCGCGCTTCTTCGGCGCGTTGGTGCTCCCGGTCGCGGTCCTGTCGATCGGCTGCGTCGCCGTGGTCGCCCGCAACACCAGGGATGCCGTCATGAACGTGCTCGTGGAGCCGCACGTGCAGGCGGCCGTCGCACGGGGCGAGTCACCGGGGTTCATCGTCCGTCATCACATCCTGCGCAACGCCGCCGCACCCATCCTCACCGTCGTCGGGACGCTCGTCGCCGTCCTGCTCGGCGGCACCGTCATCGTCGAGTTCGTCTTCGACATCCCCGGGATGGGCTCCTACCTGCAGACCGCGCTCGGCCGGCGCGACTACGCGATCGTGCAGAGCGCGGTGCTGCTCGCCGCGATCGTGTTCATCACCGCGAGCCTGCTCGTCGATCTGATCGCCAACGCGCTGGATCCCCGCCTGCGCCTCACCGGAGGGAACAGTCGATGACCGTCACCCCCACCGCCGCCCTTCGCGTGCGCGCCGCGACCCAGGCGACCCGCGGAGCCTGGCGCCGCAGCGACGCCGTGCTGCGCACGGCGATCATCCTGCTGACCCTGATCGTCGCCGTCACCCTCGTGGCCGTGCTCACCGGAGCGTCCGGTTCGACGAGCGCGACGATCGGCGGACGGCTGGAGGGACCGTCGGCGCTCGCCCCGCTGGGCACGGACAACCTCGGTCGCTCCCTGATGCCCCGGCTCTTCCAGGGCATCACGACCACGCTCGTCATCTCGATCGCCGCCGTCGCCTGCTCCGCGATCGTCAGCACCGTGCTCGGCATGCTCGCGGGCTACTACGGCGGCGCCGTGAACGAAGTCGTCATGCGAGCGGCCGACGTGCTCTACGCCTTCCCCGCGCTGGTGCTCGCCATCCTCGTCTCCGCCGTGCTCGGCCCTGGCCGCCCCGCCGCGATCGTCAGCATCGTCGTGATCACGATCCCTCTCATGACGCGCGTGGTGCGCCTCGCGACGCGGGCCGTCGCCGAACGGGACTTCATCGTCTCGGCCCGGATCAGCGGGGTGCGCACCCCGGCGATCTTCGCCCGTCGCCTGCTGCCGAACATCGCGGGCACGATCGCCGTGCAGGCGAGCTACGCGCTGTCCGTCGCGATCCTCGTGGAGGGCGGGCTCAGCTTCCTCGGCTTCGGCGTGCAGGTGCCGGAGGCGTCCCTGGGGCTGCTCATCCAGCAGGGGATGCTGTACATGACGCAGGCTCCGCAGCTGCTGATCATCCCCGGCGTCGTCCTGGTCGTCTCGATCCTGTGCATCAACATCATCGGCGACGGACTGCGCGACCGCTTCGAACCACGAGAGACGAGGTCCCTCCGATGACCGCCGTGCGCATCAAAGACATCGCCCTCGACTTCACCGGCGCCAGCACGGTGCGCGCCCTGGACGGGGTGGATCTGGAGGTCGCCGAGGGCAGCTCGATGGCGATCGTCGGGGAATCGGGGTCGGGCAAGTCCACCCTCGCCTCGGTGATCGGGCGCCTGCAGCCGAGGTCGGCGCGGATCGTGCGCGGCGAGCTGGAGGTCGACGGCAGGGACGTCCTCGCGCTCGACGACACCGCGTTGCGGATCTATCGCCGCGACACCCTCGCGTACATCGCGCAGGACCCGATCGGCTCTCTCGACCCGACGATGCGGATCGGCCGGCAGCTCGGGCTCGTGCTGCGCGCGGTCGGCGACGACGCTTCGCGGGGTCGCCAGATCGCCCTGCTCGACGCGATGCGCATCGCCAACCCCGAGCGCGTGATCCGGCTCTTCCCGCACCAGATCTCGGGCGGCATGGCGCAGCGGGTGGCGATCGCGATGGCGATGTGCCGGCGGCCGAGGCTGCTCATCGCGGACGAGCCCACCGCGGCGCTGGACAGCCAGGTGCGTGAGGAGGTCATCCGGCTGCTCTTCGAGCAGGCACGGTCCCAGGGGACGACGATCCTCTGGCTGAGCCACGACCTTCCGGCCGTCGCCCGCTGGTGCGACGACGTGGCGGTGATGTACGCCGGGCGCGTCGTCGAGCGCGGGCCGGCGGCCGCGGTGCTCGGCAGTCCGCTGCATCCTTACTCCCGCGCGCTCGCGGCCACCGATCCGTCGCGGGCGAAGCAGGGCGAGCGGCTGGCGAGCATCCCCGGCTCTCCGCCCGTGCTGCACGAGGAGTCGCACGGCTGCGCCTTCGCGCCGCGGTGCCCGTACCGGATCGACGCGTGCGACGACACCCGCCCGGAACCGGCCTCCGCACGGCACAGCCTGTGCCTGCGCACGGAGGATCTGCGGGCCTCGACCGCCCCGAAGGGCCGAAACGCTCGGAAGGAGGTGTCCGCATGACCGTGCTCCCGGTCCCCGTCGTCGAGGTCGACGACGTCGACGTCACGTTCGCCTCCGGATGGGGCGCGAATCGGCGCGAGGTGAGGGCGATGTCCCACGTCTCGTTCTCCGTCGCACCGGGTGAGACCCTCGGCCTCGTCGGCGAGTCCGGATCGGGCAAGTCCACCACGGGCGCGATCGTGCTCGGACTCCAGCGCCCGGACGCCGGCGGGGTCCGTTTCCAGGGAGCCGCGCTGGCGCGGAGCCTGCGCTCGCGCGCCGGGCGGATGCAGGCCGTGCTCCAGCATCCGCGCTGGGCGCTCGATCCGCGATCGACGGTGCTCTCCTCCGTGCTGGAGCCTCTGCTCGTGCACGAACGGCGCACGGCGGCGACCGAGCAGCGCGCGCTCGCGATGCTGGAGCAGGTGGGTCTGTCGTCGGCATTCGCCCAGCGGCGTCCGCATCAGCTCTCGGGCGGCCAGCTCCAGCGCGTCAGCGTCGCCAGAGCGCTGGTCACGCACCCGGCCTTCATCGTGTTCGATGAAGCCGTGAGCGCTCTCGACGTCTCCGTCCAGGCGCAGATCCTCAATCTCATCCGGGACCTGCAGCAGGAGCACTCCTTCGCCGCCCTGTTCATCTCCCACGATCTCGCCGCGGTGCGCTACATCTCGCACCACGTCGCCGTCATGCGCGCCGGCGAGATCGTCGAGCACGCGCCGACCGCGGTGTTCTATGACCTGCCCAGCCATCCCTATTCACGTCAACTGTTCCAGGAGCTCTCATCGTGACCCACGCCCCGCGCCTCGCGCCCGTCCTGCCTGCCGGACCCCGCCGATCGAACGGAGGCTACGCGTCGCTCTCGCCCGTGCACGGCACGGACCGCGGCCAGGTGGAGTACGACTTCCCCGGTGTGCTGCTGGGAACGGCGGAGTACGCGGAGGGGCCCACCGGCGCCACCGTCGTCGCCATCCCCGCCGGCGCGAGGACCTTCACGGATCGACGCGGCGGGGCGGTCGGGGCCAGCGGACTGTACGGCTACAACCATGCGATCTGCCTCGCCGGCGGGTCGGTCTACGGCCTCTCCGCCGTGGCGGGCGTCTCCGAAGCGCTGTTCGACCGCGTCGATCACCGTTCCGGCTTCGATCAGCTCCAGCTCGTCTCCGGGGCGATCATCTACGACTACTCCGTGCGCGACAACTCGGTGTTCCCGGATACCGCACTGGGGAAGGCGGCTCTGCACGCCGCGCGCGAGGGGGTCGTCGAGGTGGGCCGGGTGGGAGGCGGGGCTTCGGCGTCGTCCGGCAAGGTCGACCCGTCGCGCGTGGAGTTCACCGGTCAGGGCGCGGCGTTCCGCCAGGTGGGCGACGTGAAGGTCCTCGTCGTCACCGTTCTCAACCCCTACGGGGTGATCCTCGACCGCGACGGGCGCATCGTCCGGGGCAACTACGACGCGGCCACCGGCGAGCGCCGGCACCCCGCGCTGGACCACGAGGACGCCCTCGGCGAATCACGCCTGGTGGACTCGATGTCGGGGAACACGACCATCACCGCGGTCGTCACGAACGTCCGTCTCTCGGACGTGGAGCTCAAGCAGTTCGGGCTCCAGGTGCACAGCTCCATGCATCGCGGGATCCAGCCGTTCCACACGCCGCTCGACGGGGACACCCTGTTCGCGCTCACGACCGATGAGATCGCCCTCCCGGCCGATCCGGCCACCTCTCGGGGACGACTGTCGCTGAACTCCACCGCCGTGGCGACCCTGGCGGGCGAGGCCGCCTGGGACGCCATCCTGTGCGCGGCGGGCTGAGCCGTGTACGAGTTCGAGAAGTACCGTGCCCCGTCCCAGGACGAGGTGAACGAGCTGGTGCGCCGGCATCCCTTCGCGCTGATCGTCTCGAACGGCGGCGGCGCCGACGGCGCCCCGACGGTCACCCACACGCCGGTGATCGTCGAGCGGATGGCCGGCGACGGCGGTCTGGTCGGCGGCGAGCTCCTGGGGCACATCGCCCGCCGCAATCCGCACTGGCGGCAGATCGCCGACGGCGAGAGCGTGCTCCTGGTGTTCTCCGGCCCGCACGGCTACGTCTCCCCCACGACGTACGCCGATGATCCGAACGTGCCGACCTGGGACTACGCGGCCGTGCATCTCACCGCGCATGCGACAGTGCTCGAGGATCCCTCGGACGGGATGCACGTCGTCACCCGCACCGTCGCCGAGCTCGAGCAGCTGGAGCCGACCGCGTGGGACATGACGGGTTCGCTGCCCACGTTCGAGCGGATCGTCGGCGGCATCGTCTCCTTCCGCTTCGCCGTCGTCGAGCAGCGTGCGGTCTTCAAGGTCAGCCAGGACAAGCCGCGGGAGGTGCGCCGCCGCGTCGCCGCCGCGTCTCGCGCCGGGGGATGCCCGTACGGCGATGTCGCCGCCCTGGTCGAGCGGATCGGAGGGGACGAGTGATCATCCACGAATGGTCTGCCCACGACCGCGGAGCGCGCGCCGAGGGGGCCCGGTTCGGCGCGCATTGGGCCGCTCAGCTCAGCGGGGCGCGGGACTCCTACCTCGAGCTGTTCGCCCAGTCCGGAATCACCGAGGACCTCGCGCGGCGGATCGCCGACGGGTGCCGCGTCGCGACCGAGGTGCATGCACCGGAGACGGCCGAGGAGTTCGCCGGAATGGCGGAGGGCAGCGGGCTCTCGCTCTCCGACGTGTATCTGCTCGCCGCGCGCACGGAGGTCCTCGCCCGCATGACCGCGTCGATGGAGTGCTCCACGGTCGTGCACGTCCCGGACGACGGCGCCCCGCCGCGGACCCTGCAGACGTGGGACTGGCACGAGACGCTCTCGAACGAGACCGTCGTGCGGCGCCTGCGCAGCTCCGCCGGCACCGGCATCGTGACCTTCTGCGAGTTCGGCCAGCCCGCCAAGATCGGCGTGAACGACCGCGGACTGGGGGTGCATTTCAACATCCTCCACCACCGCTCGGACGGCTCCCGGCCCGGTGTGCCCGTGCACGTGCTCGTCCGGATGGTCCTCGAGCGCGCGCGGACGATCGATGAGGCCGCCGAGATCGCGAGGGGCGTGCCGCTCGCGGCGTCGAGCGTGCTCACCGTGGTCGCCTTCGACGGACGCACCGCGGAGTCCGCGGCGATCGAGGTCTCCCCCGCGGGGGTGGCCGTGCTGCGCGCGCCGGCCGGGGGAGTGCTCGCGCACACCAACCACTTCCTCGACGAGAGGCTCGCCGCCGGCGAGTACTCGCCGTACGAGACCACCAGCGTGCCGCGCTACCGATGCCTGGTCGACGCCGGGGATCTCGCGCGCATCGCCGACGATCGGCAGCGCGCCCTCGCCTTCGGCGCGATCCCGGACGCGCCGATCTCGGTGCGCGCGCGGCAGGATCAACCGGCGCACCTGAGGTGGGAGACGAAGCTCACCATCGCACTGGACGTCGCGGACCCGGGTGTGGCCTTCGCCGCCGGAGCGCCCGCGGACGTCGCCGCGGCCCCGTGGCGGAGGATCGGGGTGTCCGAGAGCATCGCGGCGGAGCGGTGAGCGACCTGCTGCATCTGTGCGCCGTCGTCCCCGCAGCCCTCGGTGCGGGCGCGCTGTGCGGGGTGAAGCACGGCAGCGGTGCGCCGGAACGGCTGGCCGCGATCCTGATGCTCCTCGGCATGGCCGATGCCATGACCTCGACGATCCTGACCCCGGTGGCATGGTTCGCGGTCATGGTCCCCGCCGGGATCGGGCTGGCCGCGTGGCGCAGGTGCATGCCCTCCGGGACCGCGGGGACGGGCGGGCGGGGGTCCGCCGCCGTGTCGACCCATCTGGCGCTCGGATTGATCGTCACCGCCGCCCTGATCCTCTTGATGCCGACAGGGTCCGCCCCCGCGACCGCTGCGGCCTCGGGACACCACGGCGGCATCAGCGCGATGCCGGCGGTCCTGTGCGCGGGACTGGTGCTCGGCTCGGTGGCGTTCACGGCCTCAGCGCTGCGCACGGACCGCGCCTGGCATCATCGACTGCATCATGTCGCCATGGCGGGATCCACCGTCGCGATGGGCGCCGTCGTGCTCTCCTGACGTCGTCCGCGGTGCGCCGGGATCAGTGGAAGAAGTGCCGCTCCCCGGTGAAGAACATCGTCACCCCCGCGGCCTCCGCCGCCGCGATGACCTCGTCGTCGCGCACCGAGCCGCCGGGCTGGATGATCGTCGTGATCCCCGCGTCGATGAGCACCTGAGGCCCGTCGGCGAAAGGGAAGAAGGCGTCGGATGCCGCGACGGAGCCGGCCGCGCGGTCTCCCGCGCGCTCGACCGCGAGCCGGCACGAGTCGACCCGGTTGACCTGCCCCATGCCGATGCCGACCGTGGCGTTCGCCTTCGCGAGCACGATCGCGTTCGACTTCACGGCGCGGCAGGCCTTCCAGGCGAAGATGAGGTTGCGCATCTCCTGGTCGCCGGGACGTTCGCCCGTGATCAGCTTCCAGTTCGTGGCCACGGACTCGATGTCCGCGGGGAAGCGGTCGGCGTCCTGCAGCAGGAGGCCGCCCGACACCAGTCGCACGTCCATCTGCTCCTGGCGCCAGTCGGCCGGCAGCTGAAGCAGCCGCAGGTTCTTCTTCGCCTTGAAGACCTCCAGGGCGGCCGGCTCGAAGGCGGGGGCGACGATGACCTCGGTGAAGATGTCCTTCAGGTTCTCGGCCATCTTCAGCGTCACGGTGCCGTTCGTGGCGATCACGCCGCCGTACGCCGACACCGGATCGCACTCGTGCGCACGCAGGTGGGCGCTGGCGATCGGGTCGAGGGCGTTGGGCGCCGTCGTCGCGATGCCGCACGGGTTCGCGTGCTTCACGATCGCGACGGCCGGCATCACCATGTCGAAGGCGGCCCGCAGCGCGGCATCCGCGTCGACGTAGTTGTTGTACGACATCTCCTTGCCCTGCAGCTGCACCGCCTGGGCGATGCCATGCCCGCCGGCGCGAGTGTAGATCGCACCGCGCTGGTGCGCGTTCTCGCCATAGCGCAGCGTGGCCAGGCGCTCGGCCTTGATGGTGAGATGGGCCGGCAGCTCGCCCCCGTCGCTCAGCGTCCCCTCGGCGAACCAGGCCGCAACGGCCGTGTCGTAGGCGGCGGTGTGGGCGAAGGCGCGGGCCGCGAGCTCGCGGCGCTGGGAATGCGTGGTGCCGCCGCCGGCGACGGCGTCGATGATCGCCGGATACGACTCCGGCGAGACGACGATCGCGACGTTCGCGTGGTTCTTCGCCGAGGCGCGGACCATCGCCGGTCCCCCGATGTCGATCTGCTCGACGACGTCGTCGCCGAGCGCGCCTGCGGCGACCGTCTCGACGAAGGGGTACAGGTTCACGACGACGAGCTCGAACGGCGAGATCTCCAGCTCGGCGAGCTGGCGCTCGTGGTCCGCGAGGCGGAGATCGGCGAGCAGGCCGCCGTGGATGCGGGGGTGCAGGGTCTTCACGCGACCGTCGAGCATCTCCGCGACACCGGTCACCGAGGCGACGTCCGTGACCTCGAAGCCCGCGTCGCGGATCGTCGACGCCGTCGACCCGGTCGAGACGATCTCGACCCCCGCGCCGACGAGGGCCTCGGCCAGGGTCAGCAGATCGGTCTTGTCGCTCACCGACACCAGCGCGCGCCGGATCGGCACCACATCGCGGTCGCGGTAGAGAGAGGGATCGTGGCGAGGACCGGCCATGGAATGCTCCTTCGTACGGGGATGGATCAGGAAACGGCGGTGAGATCGAGGGAGCCCGCGGCGATCCGGCGGACGACGTCGATGAGCAGCCGGCGCTCGACGGGCTTGATGCGCTCGTGCAGGGTGTGCTCGGTGTCGCCGGGCTCCACGGGTACGCGCTCCTGCGCCAGGATCGGCCCCGAGTCCACGCCGTCGTCCACGACGATGACGCTCGCGCCGGTCTCCGTGACACCGGCGGCGAGGGCGTCGCGCACGCCGTGCGCTCCGGGGAACTCGGGCAGGTACGCGGGATGCGTGTTGATGATGCGCGGCGCGTAGCGTCCGACGAGGGATGCGGGCAGCAGCCGCATGAGTCCGGAGAGCACGATCAGATCGGGCTGCCACACGTCGAGCTGGCGCCCCAGCTCCTCGCCCCACGCCTCTCGGCTCTCGAAGGACCGGAACGGCACGGCGAAGCTCGGGATGCCGAACTCCTCCGCATGCGCGATGCCCTCGGCGTCGCGATCGGCGCCGACCACGACGATCCGGGCGGGGAAGTCGGGATGGCGAGCGGCCTCGAGGAGGGCCCGGAGATTCGAGCCTGTGCCCGAGATGAGAACGGCGACCGTGAGCACCCGGTCAGTCTAGCGGGGGGATCAGGCGCCGTTGTCCCCGCCGGGTCGGCCGAGGAAGCCGGACTCCTCGATCGGCGCCGTCTCGTCGTCGAAGGGCGAGGTCGCGGCATGCGGAGCACGGATCGGCTCGTCCACGGCCACAGGGGATGCTCCCATCACCGCGGTCCATCGATCGATGCGCTCCTCCGCGAGCTCGTCGCGATGCCGGGGCGAGAGCAGGAGGATGGCGGCCCCGACCAGGACCTCGCCGCCCAGGGCGAGGGCGAGCATCCCCGCATCCGGTCCGACCTCGGCGAGACGGCCGGGGCCGATCGACCCCGACGCCGCCACTCCGGCGATCGCCGCCGCAGCGGCGACCAGGAGCGGAATGCCGAGTGCGATCGCCGCACGCGGACGCCAGTCGCGGGCGGTGTCCTCCCAGACCAGGCGGGAGCGGACCATCCATCCGGCCACGGCGCCGGCGGCCACGGGCAGGAGCACGACGATGAGCATCCAGATCGAGCCGCCGTCCGGCAGCAGGCCGAACAGGGGGATGCCGGGGACGACTCCGAGCTGCGTCCCGACCGGCGAGACGGCGGTTCCGGCTCCGACGGCGAATCCCGGCCCTGCGAGCCAGGACACGGCCCAGACGACGAGGGTCGGCAGATAGGCGAGCTGGGCGAGCGCGATCATGCTCGCGCCGAGCACATCGACGTGCGCGCGCTCGAACAGCGCGATGACCTCTCCCCCGCGCAGCAGCACCATCGCGGTCACCGCGAGCGCGCCGACGCCGGTCAGCAGCACGAGCGCGATCGCGGCGCCCCGTACGATCTCGGCGGGCACCGCGCTGAAGTCGCCCCAGGAGTCGACGACGTCGTGCACGCGGTCCACGACTCCCTCATCCCCCTCGCGCCACGCGTGCTGCACCGCGCCGGCGAGCGCACCGGCGAAGTAGACGCCGACCGGGACGGCGATCCCGAGGATCGCGGACGTCCGGGCTGCGGCAACCTGCGCCGTGACCGCGACGAGCGCCGTGATGACCGCGAAGACGACCGTCCCGCTCAGCACGCCGAGCAGCCAGGATCCCGAGCGCGCCGCCCTCGCGCCGGAGCGGGCGGCGAAGAACAGCGTGAAGATCGCGAAGGCGAGCGGCGTGAGGGAGAGCGCGAACTCCGCGGCCTCCTGCGAGACGCCGACCGCGACGAGGATCTCCGGGGAGATCACGATGTCGAGCGGAACACCCTGGCCGAACTGCCAGAGCGTTCCCGCCACCGGCCAGAGGGCGCCCCAGTCGGCGGCGCTGCCGAACGCGATCGTCCACAGCAGCGTGAGCGGCGCGAGCAGCACGGTCACCCCGACGGCGGCCGCGATGGCGGCGTCGAGGGCGGCGAGGAGCACGACGAGGAGGCGTTGCATGACTCAACGAGACTACGACGAGTTGCGGACGACTTTTCGGGGGCGCGCGCGGGAGCCCGCACGGTCTATCGTCTTTCCTGGAGGTTCCCTATGACAACTGCCCCTGCGTCCACCCCGAACGACGTGCGCGAGCCGAAGAGCGCCTTCGATCGCTTCTTCGAGATCTCGAAGCGCGGCTCCACCATCGGCACCGAGGTGCGCGGAGGTCTGGTGACCTTCGTCACGATGGCCTACATCGTGATCCTGAACCCGATCATCCTGACGACCACGACGGACGTCGACGGACGCGCACTGGAGTTCCCCGCCGTGGGAGCCGCGACCGCGCTCACGGCCGGCGTCATGACGATCCTGTTCGGCGTGGTCACCCGGCTGCCGTTCGGCTTCGCCGCCGGCCTCGGGATCAACGCCTTCGTCGCATTCTCCGTCGTCGGCCAGGTGTCCTGGGCCGAGGCGATGGCGCTGGTCATGATCAACGGCGTCATCATCGTGCTGCTCGCCGCGACGGGACTGCGCAAGGCGATCTTCGATGCCGTGCCGATCCAGCTCAAGCTGGCGATCACCGTGGGGATCGGGCTGTTCATCGCCTTCATCGGCTTCGTGAACTCCGGCTTCGTGACGGCGACGGGGAACGCCTCTCCCCCGGTGGGCCTGGGCGTCGGCGGATCCGTCGCCACCGTCCCGACTCTGCTCTTCGTGGTGACGCTGCTGCTGACCGGCGCCCTCGTCGCGCTGCGCGTCAAGGGCGGCCTGCTCATCGGCCTCGTCTCCGGGACCGTGCTCGCGGTGATCGTGGAGGCCGTCTGGCATCTCGGTGCGGCCGCGGACGGCAACGCCGGCGGCTGGAGCCTCACGGTCCCGGCCCTCAGCGGCTCGCCGCTCAGCATCCCCGACCTCAGCCTGATCGGCGACGTGGACTTCGCGTTCGACCTCCAGCGCGTCAGCGCCGTCGCCCTGGTCATGATCGTGTTCACGCTCGTGTTCTCGAACTTCTTCGACGCGATGGGGACGATGACGGGGCTGGCGAAGGAGGCGGGACTCGCCGACGAGAAGGGCGACTTCCCGCGCATCAAGTCCGCGCTGATCGTCGAGGGCGTCGGCGCGATCGCCGGCGGCGCGACCTCCTCCTCCTCCAGCACCGTGTTCATCGAGTCCGGCGCCGGGATAGGCGAGGGCGCCCGCACGGGCTTCGCGAACATCGTCACGGGGGCGATGTTCCTCCTGGCGATGTTCCTGACTCCGCTCACCTCGATCGTGCCGACCGAGATCGCCGCCGCGGCGCTCGTCATCGTCGGGGCGATGATGATGGCCCAGATCAAGAACATCGACTTCGCGGACTTCCGCGTGCTGCTGCCGGTGTTCCTCACGGTCACCGTGATGCCGCTGACCTACTCGATCGCGAACGGCATCGGCGCGGGCTTCGTGAGCTGGGTGCTCGTGCACGCCTTCTCCGGCAGGGCCCGCTCCATCCATCCGCTCCTGTGGGTCGTTGGCGTCGGCTTCATCCTGTTCTTCGCCCGCGGTCCGGTCGAGGCCCTGTTCGGCGCTTGACGAAACGGCAAGGGGACGGATGCTCCGGCATCCGTCCCCTTGCCGTTTCCGCGCCCGCACGGCGTCACCACCCGGCGGCCGACACGCCAGATATCGGACCGAACGGGCGAACGGGTCCGACATCTGGCGTGTCGGCCCCCATCGTGTGCGCCTCGCCCGCGAACTGCGCGCCGTGCCCCGGGCACGAGAAAGGCCCCGGGGTGGAGCCCGGGGCCTTCGCGACGAGTCTAGCGCCTAGAGCGCCTCGATGATGGCGCGCATGAGGTCGGCGGTCTCGGACGGGGTCTTCCCGACCTTGACGCCGGCGGCCTCGAGGGCCTCCTTCTTCGCCTGCGCGGTGCCCGCCGAGCCGGAGACGATGGCGCCGGCATGGCCCATGGTCTTGCCCTCGGGCGCGGTGAAACCGGCGACGTAGCCGACGACCGGCTTCGTCACGTTCGCCTTGATGTAGTCCGCGGCGCGCTCCTCCGCGTCGCCGCCGATCTCGCCGATCATGACGATCGCCTTCGTCTCGGGATCGGCCTCGAAGGCGGCGAGCGCGTCGATGTGCGTCGTGCCGATGACCGGGTCGCCGCCGATGCCGATGGCGGTGGAGAAGCCCAGGTCGCGCAGCTCGAACATCATCTGGTAGGTCAGCGTGCCCGACTTCGAGACGAGCCCGATCGGTCCCTTGCCGGTGATGTTCGCCGGCGTGATGCCGACGAGCGCCTCGCCGGGGGTGATGATGCCGGGGCAGTTCGGGCCGATGATGCGGGTCTTGTTGCCCTTGCTCTTCGCGTAGGCCCATGCCTCGGCCGAGTCGCCCACCGGCACGCCCTCCGTGATGACCACGAGGAGCGGGATCTCGGCGTCGATGGCCTCGATCATCGCGTCCTTCGTGAACGCGCCGGGGACGAAGGCGATCGACACGTCGGCGCCGGTCTCCTTCATGGCCTCGGCGACGGAGGCGAACACCGGCAGCTCGACCGGGTTGCCGTCCTTGTCCGTGTGCGAGACGGCGGTGCCGGCCTTGCGGGCGTTCACGCCGCCGACGACCTGCGTGCCGGCCTTGAGCATGAGCGCGGTGTGCTTGGTTCCCTCACCGCCCGTGATGCCCTGGACGATGACCTTGGAGTCCTTGTTGAGGTAGATCGACATTTCCTTGTCCTGGTCCTAACTCAGGCGTTCGCCAGCTCGGCGGCCTTGTCGGCGCCCTCGTCCATGGTGGCAGCGAGGGTCACGAGCGGATGGGCGTACTCGGCGAGGATCGCACGGCCCTCGTCGACGCGGTTGCCGTCCAGGCGGACGACGAGCGGCTTGGACGCCGTGGCGCCGAGCGTCTCCAGGGCGCCCTTGATGCCGTTGGCGACCGCGTCGCAGGCGGTGATGCCGCCGAAGACGTTGACGAACACGCTCTTGACCTGCGGGTCGCCGAGGATGACGTCCAGGCCGTTCGCCATGACCTCGGCCGAGGCGCCGCCGCCGATGTCGAGGAAGTTCGCCGGCTTCACTCCGCCGTGGTTCTCGCCGGCGTAGGCGACGACGTCGAGCGTGGACATGACGAGTCCTGCGCCGTTGCCGATGATGCCGACCTCGCCGTCGAGCTTGACGTAGTTCAGGCCGCTCTTCTTGGCCTTGGCCTCGAGCGGATCCGCGGCATCCTTGTCCTCGAGCGCTTCGTGCTCGGGGTGGCGGATCTCACTGGCGTTGTCGTCGAGCGTGACCTTGCCGTCGAGGGCGATGATCGAGCCGTCCTCGGTGCGCACCAGCGGGTTGACCTCGACGAGCGTGGCGTCCTCGCCCTTGTAGACCTCGAAGAGCTTCACGAAGACGTCGGAGACCTTCTCGACGAGGTCCTCGGGGAAGTTCGCGGCCTTCGCGATCTCGACGGCCTTCGCCTTGTCGATGCCGACGATCGGGTCGACCTCGACTCTGGCCAGGGCCTCGGGCTTCTCGACGGCGAGCTGCTCGATCTCCATGCCGCCCTCGACGGAGCACAGCGACAGGTACGACCGGTTGGCACGGTCCAGCAGCACGGAGAAGTAGAACTCCTCGGCGATCGCCGCGCCCTGCGCGACCATGACGCGCTTGACGACGTGGCCCTTGATGTCCAGGCCCAGGATCGCCTTGGCCGCCTCGTACGCCTCTTCGGGGGTCTTGGCGACCTTCACGCCGCCGGCCTTGCCTCGTCCGCCGGTCTTCACCTGCGCCTTGACGACGACGACACCGCCGATCTTCTCAGCCGCCGCTTTCACCTCCTCGGGAGTGTCCGCGACGATACCGGCGAGAACCGGCACCCCGTACTTCTCGAAAAGGTCTCGTGCCTGGTACTCGTAGAGATCCACGTGCAGTCCTTCGCTGGTTGCGGCGGGTGGGACGCGACAGAATGTCGGTTGCCGATCGTTGAATCGGCCCGATCCCCCAGCCTACTACCGTCTGTCATCATGCTTTCGCCGCGGTCTAGGCTTCTGCCCATGCACGAATCCGCAGAACCGCGCTCCGCCGTCGTCGCCGCAGCGCTCGAGCTGTTCCGGGCCCAGGGGTACGATCAGACCTCCGTGGAGCAGATCGCGAAGGCGGCCGGCGTGAGCCGCTCGACGTTCTTCCGTCAGTTCGGCGGCAAGGAGGATGTCGTCTTCGCCGACCACGAGGTCCTGCTCGACGAGCTGCGCGACTTCCTCGCCGAGGGGCATGACGACCCGTGGACGGCGGTGTGCGAGGCGTCCGAGCACGTCTTCTCGCACTTCGCACGCGATCCGGAGATGGCGCGGCAGCGCTATCAGGTCGTCCGGCAGATCCCCGCGCTTCGCGAGAGGGAGATCATCACGGTCTTCCGCTACGAGCGGCTCTTCGACGACTATCTGCGGCGGGCGCTGCCCGGCATCGACCCGCTGGATGCCGTCGGCTTCGCCGCACTCGTCACCGCCGTGCACAACCATGTGCTCAGGCGGCTGCTGCGCGACGTCAAGAAGGTGCCGGTGTCGACGCTGCAGACCGCGCTCGCGGACGTCCGCCGCCGGTACGGGGTGGGAGCGGATCCCGCCGCACCGTCGACGGACGACCTCGTCGTGGCGGTGTTCCCCCGGTCGATGCCGGTCGCCGAGCTCACCCGCCGTCTCGGCGCCGAGCTCGCCTGACCCATCGAGACTGCGACACCACGCCGAGCCGCATGCGTATCGCTGCGGTCTCGGCGTGGTGTCGCAGTCTCGATGGGGTGGGACTGAGTTTCAGGACAGAGAAACCGAGTTCCGCGCGGGGGTAGAGTGACGTCATGAGCGATGAAGCCCCCTCCTTCCCCGGCGAGCGCGTCTCGGGCTACGACACCACGTCGCGGAGGGACACGGACTACTACGCGGTCTTCGACGGCATCCCTGACGCCGACCGCGAGGCCTGGGATCGCGCCAAAGCATACATCGACGAGGTCGGCCCGCAGATGGCCGAGGCCTGGGACAAGGGCGAGTACCCCCTCGCAGCCGCCCGTCGGATGGGCGAGATGGACCTCGTCGCGGACGGCATCCGGCATCCCTCGCTCACCCCGATGTCCCCGCTGGCCGCGGGACTCGTGAACATGGAGATCTCCCGCGGGGACGGCTCCCTCGGCACCGTCCTCGCCGTGCAGGGCGGGCTCGCTCTGCGCACGCTCGCGCTGTTCGGGAGCCAGGAGCAGCAGGAGAGATGGCTCGTCCCGCTCTCCGACGGCTCCGTCCTCGGGTCCTTCGCGCTCACCGAGCCCGATCACGGATCCGACTCGGTCTCACTGGAGACCACCGCCCGTCGGGACGGCGAGGAATGGGTGATCCGCGGCGCGAAGAAGTGGATCGGCAACGGCGCATCGGGAGGCATCACGTTCGTCTGGGCGCGTGTCGACGACCCCAACGCCGCCGAGCACGGCGCCGTGCGGTGCTTCCTCGTCGAGCAGACCGCGCCCGGATACACCGGCACGGTGATTCCAGGCAAGGGCTCGCTGCGCGCGATACACCAGGCGCACATCGTGTTCGACGACGTCCGCGTGCCGCTGGAGGCGGTCCTCCCCGGCACCCGCAGCTTCAAGGACGCCTCCGTGGTGCTGTACGCCACCCGCTCCGGCGTCGCATGGTCGGCGCTCGGCCACGCGACCGCCTGCTACGAGGCCGCATTGTCCTATGCGCTCGAGCGCGTGCAGTTCGGCAGGCCGCTGGCGAGGTTCCAGATGGTGCAGGAGCGCCTCACGCACATGCTGGAGGACCTCACCGCCATGCAGCTGTACTGCCGTCGCCTCGCCGATCTGGAGACGGCCGGCGAGCTTCGGCCGACACAGGCGTCCCTGGCCAAGTTCCACAACACCCGCGCGGCGCGGCGCATCGCGGCGACGGCGCGCGATCTGCTCGGCGGCAACGGCATCCTGCTCGAGAACGGCGTCATCCAGCACATGGCCGACATCGAGGCGATCCACACCTACGAGGGCACGGAGAGCGTGCAGGCGCTTCTCCTCGGCCGGGACATCACCGGGATGAGCGCCTTCGCGTGAGACGACTCAGCTGCAGCCGCACGTCCCAGACGGCGTGCGCGTCATGAAGCAGACGTCGCACACCCCGTAGTCGCGCTCCTCGAGCTTGGTCGCCCGCGGCGCGCCCGAAGCGGGCGTCGCTTTCCTGGGCGCCGAGGCCCGCGGCGCCCGAGGAGCTGAGACGCGCCCCGGCACGGCGGGGAACTCGCTGGGATGCGTGACGAAGAAGTACGGTGCGCGGCCGTCGCTGGGCTGCAGCCGCAGCACGGCCGAGCCGACGACGATCGTCTCGTCCTCGGTGAAGCCGTTGGTGTAGGTCCTGCCGATGTGCAGAGCCGCGCCCTGCCCGAGACGGATCGCCTCGATGTAGCGGCCTCGGTCGATGAAGCTCGAGATGCCGACGGCATCCGTGATCGCCTTGATGAAGGCGTGGTTCGCGGGATCGATCCGATGCGCGCGAAGCGCTTCGGGAAGATTCCGATAGGGACGGGAGGTGCCTGCGGGGGTCGGCCCCTGTGCTTCGTTCATTTGACTCCAGCTTCTCACGTCCGCCCGAGCGCCGGGGACACACCTCGTCCAGGCCGTGCGAGACTGACGGCATGGCGCGTGCGACGATCATCGGCAGCGGGACGAACGGACTGGCGGCAGCCGTGTCCCTCGCCAGGGCCGGGTACGAGACGCGTGTGCTCGAGGCGTCGGCCACCGTCGGCGGCAGCACCCGCACCGCGGAGTCCACGCTCACGGGCTTCCGGCACGATGTCGGCTCCGCCTCGCATCCGGCCGCCCTCGCCTCGCCGTTCTTCCGCGCCTTCGGGCTGTCCGAGCGGGTCGACTGGATCACTCCGGAGATCTCCTACGCCCACCCCCTCGACGACGGCCGCGCAGGTATCGCCTGGCGCGACATCGAACGTACGGCGTCAGGACTCGGCACGGACGGGCGCGCCTGGCTCTCCCGTCTGCGCCCGCTCAGCTCCCACATCGACGGCGTGGTCGATTTCACCGGCAATCAGATGATCCGCATCCCGAAAGACCCGGTCACGGCTGTGCGCTTCGCGCTGCGGATGCTGGATGCGGGCACGCCCCTCGCCCGAAGCGCGTTCCGCACCGAGGAGGCCGCTGCGCTCCTCGCCGGCGTGCTCGCGCATGCGAACACGCCGCTCCCCTCGCTCGCCGGAGCGGCCGCCGGCCTTCTGCTCGCCGCCCAGGCGCATACCGGCGGATGGATGTATCCCCGCGGCGGCGCGCAGCGGATCCCCGATGCCATGGTCGCGGACCTCGAGGCGCACGGCGGCGCCGTGGAGACCGGCGCGCACGTCGCCGACCTCGCGGATCTGGACTGGGGCGATCCCGCCCGGGGCGATCTCCTGCTGCTGAACACCTCGCCGCGGCTCGTCCTGACGCACCCGGAGATCCCGGCCGGGTACGCCAGGGCGATCCGCGGATATCGCTACGGACCGGCGGCCGCCAAGGTGGACTTCGCGCTGGACGGCCCGATCCCGTGGGCGAACCCCGACGTCGCGCAGTCGCCGACCGTGCACCTCGGCGGCGCCCGCGAGGAGGTCTGGGCGAGCGAGAACGCCGTTGCGCGGGGCCGCGTCGGCGACCGGCCGTACGTCCTCGCCGTGCAGCCGTCGATCTTCGACGACACCAGGGCACCCGCGGGCAAGGGCGTCCTGTGGGCGTACATCCACGTGCCATCGGGATCGACGCTAGACCCAACCGAGCTCATCACCCGCCAGGTGGAGCGGTTCGCGCCCGGATTCCGGGATCTGATCCTCGCGCACGCCGCCGTGCCCGCCTCGTCCAGAGAGGCGATCAACCCCTCCGACATCGGCGGAGACATCCTGGCCGGCGCCTTCACGATCCGCCAGGCCGTGCGGCGCCCCGTGCTGTCGACCGCGCCATGGCGCACCCCGATGCGCGGGGTGTACCTCGCCTCGGCGTCCACTCCCCCCGGCCCCGGCGTGAACGCGATGGCCGGCTGGCACGCCGCACGCACGGCGCTGAAGGATGCCGGCACGCCGACGACGCTCGAGGAGCTGTTCCGCTAGCTCCGAAACCCGTCTGTCTGGCGCGGGTGAACGCCTCGGGAAACCGGCGGGTTGCGCGAACCTGCACCCGCCGGTTCCCGGACACCCGCTGATTCCCGGACACCCGCTCAGTGCGTGTCGGAGAAGAGGGGTTGCACAGAGGTATACCCGCAGCTTCCCTGACACGTGACTCGTCGATGTCAGAGAAAACGTCATGGAGGGGTCCGCGGCGCCTTATGGACGGGCGGGAGGCCGCGCGGCAGGATGGCCTCATGCCGTACGAGATCCCCGCGCCGATGCTGGCGAAGGCCGCCCCGACCATACCGGATCCCTCGAAGCACCCTGGCGGTCTGCTGTATGAGCCGAAATGGGACGGCTTCCGCGGAATCCTCGCCTGGGACGGCGAGTCGGCGGAGATCGGCTCGCGCGGCGCGAAGCCGCTGACCCGGTACTTCCCCGAGCTCGTCGAGGCCGCGGCGTCCCTGCTCCCCCGCCCGTGCCTGCTCGACGGCGAGATCGTCGTCGCCACCGGGGACGACGACCAGCGGCTGGACTGGGAGGCGCTCAGCCAGCGCATCCATCCCGCGGCATCCCGCGTCGCGCGCCTGGCCGCCGAGACCCCCGCGATGTTCATCGCCTTCGACCTGCTCGCCGACGGCGCCGAGCGGCTCCAGGAGAGTCCGTTCGTCGAGCGCCGCGAACGGCTCGAGCGCCTGCTCGGCGGCGTCCCCCATCCCTTCCACCTCACCCGCACGACCCGCGATCCCGGACTGGCCACGCGATGGCTGGCCGAGTTCGAGGGCGCCGGGCTGGACGGCGTCGTCGCGAAGCCGCTCGACCAGCCGTACGCTCCGGGGAAGCGCGCGCTCGTCAAGGTGAAGCACGCGCGGACGGCCGATGTCGTGGCGCTCGGCTATCGCGTCCATGCCTCCGGCTCCGGTGTCGGATCGCTCCTGGTGGGCCTGTACGGTCCGGACGGCGTGCTGCGCCAGGTCGGCGGCGTCGCCGCGTGGAGCAACGCCCGACGGCAGGAGCTCGTCGACGAGCTCGCCCCTTTCGTCGAGCGGGATGAGGAGGGAAGGGCGGTGACCGGCGAGGGCGAGCGCTCGCGCTTCACGGGGGCGAAGGACGTCTCCTTCGTCCGGCTGCGTCCCGAACGGGTCCTCGAGGTCCGCTACGACCAGCTGGAGGGCGCGCGCTTCCGTCACACCGTGCAGTTCGAGCGCTGGCGCCCTGATCGGGAGGCGGCCTCCTGCACGTACGAGCAACTGGAGGTCGTGGCCCGCTACGCGCTGTCGGACGTCCTGGACTGATTCAGTCCTCCACGCGCCCCCCGCGCTCGTCCCAGTTGCCCGCGACCTTCTTGCTGGGCTGGACGCGCGGCGGCTCCCCCGGCATCTTGGGGAACTCCGGCGGGAACGACAGCTCTCCGAGCCCGTTCTCGACGTCCCGCTCCCACCAGCCGAGCAGGGCGTCGATGCGGCCGGGCGCCTTCTGCAGATCCGCCCACGGGTCGCCGGTCTCCGCGAGGCGCTTCGGGATGCTGCGCACCGTGAACCGCGCGGGATCGACGTCGTCGAGCTCCTCCCAGTGCACCGGCGTCGACACCGTGGCGGCCGGCAGCGCCCTCGGGCTGTATGCGCCCGCCATCGTGCGGTCGCGGTTGGCCTGGTTGAAGTCGATGAAGACGCGCTCCCCGCGCTCCTCCTTCCACCAGCTCATCGTGACGAGCTCGGGCATCCGCCGCTCCAGCTCACGCCCCGCGGCGATGACGGCATGCCGCACGTCGAGGAACTCGTGGACCGGCTCGATCGGGCAGAACACGTGCAGCCCGCGGTTGCCGCTGGTCTTGACGAACGGCTCGAGCTCCGCCTCGCGAAGGACCTCGCGGAGCCCGTGGGCGGCCCGCACCGCATCGGGGAAGCCGGTCCCCGGCTGGGGATCCAGATCGATGCGCAGCTCGATCGGGTCGTCGGTGTCGGAGGCGAGCGACGCCCAGGGGTGGAAGACGATCGTGTTCATCTGCACGGCCCACACGATGGCGCTCGGCCGGTTCAGCACGATCTGCGGATGCCGCCTGCCGCTGTTATAGGTCACGGTGACCGCGTCCACGTAGTCCGGGGTGCCCTTGGGCGGGTTCTTCGAGAAGAAGCCCTCCCCGCCGATGCCGTCCCGGAAGCGCTCCAGCGACACCGGCCGGTGACCGTTGGCGCTCAGGAACGGCTCCGACGCGAGCTGCACGTATTCGGCCAGCTCCGCCTTGGTGATGCCCGCCTCCGGCCAGACGACCCGGTTCGGGCTGGACAGCTCGATGGAGCGCTCGCCCTCGGGGTCTCTGACGTTCAGCGTCACGCGTTCGGAGGCCATGGCTCGACCCTATGCCGATCGGGCGTCCGGCGACAGGCCCGGTGCGCCGTCCCGGGAAGGGGTCGGAGACGGCGATTCACGGACGTCGTGACGGTTCGCAGTCTGATCCCGGATGATCGGTCCGCGAACCGTCACGGCGCCCGTGATCCGTCGCGGCGGCGACGGCGCGCGCCGGGGTCAGCGCCCGGCGCCGACCGCCGCCTCCTCCAGAGCCCGGGCGACCGCCTCTTCGACGCGGGCCTCCTCGACGGCCTCCCGTCGTATGCGCCGACGACGCAGGTACCGGGGCAGGAGCACGAGGACGAGGACGACGAGGACGAGCACCACCAGGAGCGTCCAGGGCACCGCCCATCCCAGACCCGTCGCCGCGACCGGCTCGAGGGCGGTCGTGCTGCCCGAGGCATCCGTCACGAGCGGGATGACGGTCGCCGTGCCGGTGAGCATCACGAGCGCGGCCACGTCCGGCACGATGACGGACTGCTCCCAGCTCTCACCGGGCAGGAGGCCGGGCGGGGAGGCGACGTCCGGGGCATCCGCGGCGAACCATCCGAAGGGTCCTGCGATCGTCGCGCCCTGGTTCGCGGAGACGATCGCGTTGCCGGTGTTGCGGATCGTCCAGGTCAACGTGGCGTCTCCGCCCGCGAAGGGGTTGAGGCCGCCGTCCCACCCGATCCGGACGTCCTCGACGCTCATCGAGGGCACCAGGTCGCCGCTGACGCGGACCTGCATGCGGATGCCGAGGCGCCGGTCGACGCTGACGCCGGCCGTACCGGAGTCCTCGGCGAGCGAGGTGACGATGCCGCCGGCGTAGTCGCCGGGCATCGCGTTCGCCGGGACGGCGACGGTGAACGGGATGGACGCCGTCTCACCGGCCGCGATCGTCACGGTCGCCTCGTCGACGCCCACCCAGTCGCCGATCCCGGTCGCCTCCTCGTCGAGGGTGTCGACATCGAACTGGCCGCCATCGGTGGTGTAGCCATCCGCGGCGTAGACCGCGAGGGTGAGGTCCTCGTCGCCGTGGTTGGCGACGACGAGGGCGTCCGCCACCTCGGCTCCGGGATTGATCGCGTACGAGTAGCTCGTGCGATCGTCGCCGAGATCGTTCGACGCGGTGCGGACCGTCCAGGTCACGTCGTCCGCACCGGCCGCGGATGCGGTGACCGCGGGGACGAGGACCGATGCCGCCGCCAGGGCGAAGGCGGCGAGAAGCCGGGTGGTGGAGCGAATGATCATGCTGTTCCTCGAATGCCGTCGCGGGGCCGGCACGAATGCCTGCCCCGCGACGGGTGGGATGGACCGATCAGCCGGCGAGCGCCGTGATCGTGAGGGTGGTGCGGTAGCTGCCGGGATCGATGCCGGTCGGGAGCTTCAGATCGAGAGCCGCACCGAGCGTGGAGTCCCCGCGCTCGTGGCCCTGAGCCGCGCCACCGAGCGCACGCGACACGGCGAGGCCCTCACCGGAGGTGATGCCGGACGAGACCGCGGCGCCGGCGACGGCGCCGGCTCCTGCCTCGACGAGCTTCGGCGTCCAGCCGAGGTACTTGCCGGAGAACGTCTTGTCGCCGTCCTGGAAATCCCCGACCGATGCCGTGAGCGACCACGGAGCGAGCGAGCGGCGCGTGTCCGACACGGTGATCGGATTGATCTCGCCGGTCGCCTCGAGGTACGAGCCCTCGACCTCCTCGGCGGTGCCGAGGTCGACGAGGCCGTTGTGTCCGTCGATCGTCCAGCCGAACTCCCCTGGCGGAGCCTCGGCCACGTCGACCTGGATCTCCTGGCCGTCGCCGTGATCCTGGTGGATGGTCACCTCGTCGACGATCGTGCCGACCGCTTCGGACTTCGGGCCGGTCTGGCTGCGGACGTCCTGGACGACGAGCTGGTCCTTCTGGACCTGCACCTTGATGTAGGAGCGGGTCTTCTCCTGGCTCTGCACCGAGTTGCCCCAGTAGTTCGAGGGGTTGAGCGGGTCGGGGCCGACGCCGGAGCCGCTCGAGGGCGAGTTCGGGTTCGGCGTCGTGATGTTGTAGTACTTCGAGCCGGAGGCCGAGTTCGCCGTCACGTAGATGACCCCGCCGGGGCCGGTGAAGACCTCTTCGGCACCCGGCTGCTCCTCAGGATTGGCCTTCTGGCCGCTGTTGAGCTCATAGCTGCGGGTGTAGACGTGGTCGTGCCCCTGCAGGACGAGGTCGACGCCGAGCTCCGAGAACGTCTCGGGGAAGTCGGTGCGGCGGATCGCGTTGTCGCCGTCCTGGGCGTGAGACGCGCCGGAGTAGATCGAGTGGTGGTAGACGAGCACGGTGTACTTCGCCTCGGAGCCGTGCGCGTTGACCACGTCCGTGACGTACTGCACGTGCGCCGCATCGCCTCCGCCGCCCTGCGAGGTGGAGTAGCTGTTGCTGTTCAGGTCGACGAAGAGCACATCCTTGTAGATGAACCAGTAGTCGCCGCCGGACGTGTTCGATGCGGGATCGCCGTTCGAGTAGTACGCGCCGGAGCGGTCGGTGTTCGGGGTGTACAGATGCTGCTCGTAGGCTTTGCCGCCGACGTCGTGGTTTCCGATGGTCGCGACCCACGGGTACTGGCGGAGCTTGTCGGAGGCGAGGAACGCGTCCCACTGGGACTCCGTGTTCGCGTTCTCGACCTGGTCGCCGCCCGAGACGAGCAGCTCGGTGTCCGGGTTGGCCCCCAGCGCCACGTCGAGCGTGTCTGCCCAGCCCGCGGCGTCGTTCGCGATGCTGCCGGAGGCGCCGATCTGCGGGTCGCCGAAGAACAGGAAGTCGAAGTCGCCCTCGAACGACTGCGTGGTGAACTCGTACGCGGAAGACCAGTCGCCCTCGCTGCCCACCCGGTACGAGTACGCGGTGTCGGCGGACAGGCCGGTGAGGGTCGCGTGGCGGTTGTAGCCGCCGCTGGAGGCGATGTTCGCCGTTCCGGTCGCCGAGAAGCTCAGCACGGAAGCCGGGAACTCGCCGTTCGCGATCTGAGAGGTCGGGGCGACCTGGACCGTCTGGGTGGTGTCCTCCGAGGAGTACCAGGTGACGATGCGCTGCGATTCGTCCGCACCGACGCCGAGGACGATGCCGGTGTAGTCGGACGTCTCCGCGGCGGTGGCCGGGGCGACGACGACGCCCGAGAGGGCGAGGGTCGCACCGAGAACGGCGGCGGTGATCCACGCGGCAGTGCTGCGGCGCGGGAGCCGTCTGTTGTCAGGGATGCTGACAGAGGGCATGGGGGTTCCGTTTCTCTCAGCTCCGGGTCGGAGCGATGTTCGTCCCGAGGGGAGGGACGTCGTCCACGATCGACCCGTGCGATGAAATCGCGGTGAACAGCAGGGGCACGGCCGGTGGCCCTGCCCCGAAGTTCTGGTCGCGGGGCGGACGGAGGCCGGTCAGGCGCCGAGCAGTCGCTCGACGAACCACACCAGACCGACGACGGTGACGGCCGCGGCGAGGATTCCCGTGATCCACATGCCCAGCCGCGGCCAGTGCCTGCGCAGCAGCACGAGCAGCGGGAACACCACGACGATGATCCCGATCTGCACGGCCTCGATGCCCACGTTGAAGACGAGCAGCGACCACAGCAGCGTCCACGACCACGGCTCGTCGATGCCGAGGGCCGAGGCGAAGCCGAGGCCGTGCACGAGGCCGAACACGAAGACGACGGCCAGTCTGATCCAGCCCGCCCTGTCGAGGCCGAGCGGCCCGGCGGTCTTCTCCAGCCTGTCGATGTCATTGCGGTCCGTCGCGAGACGGAACAGGTACCAGGCGGCGACGATCGAGATCGAGATGGCGATGATCGGCTCGATCACCGCGGCGGGAACGCTGACCACGCCCACCGCGGCGAGGATGAACGTGATGGAGTGCGCCACCGTGAACGCGGTGGCGGCGAGGACGATCTCGCGCAGCCGGCGCGATCCGGCGATGAGCGCGAGCAGGAACAGGATGTGGTCGATGCCGAACAGCAGGTGCTCGGCGCCGAGGAGGAAGAACTCGCCGAAGCGCTCGCCGAGGCTCTGCGCGGTGGAGAACGAGGTCTGGTCCTGATCGAGGGCGGCGCTGCCGGAGTGACCGTCGACCTCGTAGGTGAGGATCGTGGTCGTGCCGGTGACATACCCCTCGGCGTCCGCGAACAGCGTGCTCGTGACCAGGTGGCCCTCGGATTCCTCGTCGCAGGCGAAGTCCAGCGGGATGACGGCGTAGGGCGCATCCTCCTGGACGGTCATCGTGATGTCGCCGGCCGGCGCCGGCGTGCACGGCGCTCCCTCCGCGCCCAGAGTGAAGCGATCGGCGATGTACCCGAGAACGGCGTCCTCATGGTCCTGGAGGACCATCGCCCTCGTCTCGTCGTCGCCGAGCTCGAACGCGTAGGTGCCCTCGTCGAAGAGCCCGTCATCCTGCTGAGCATCCGCCGCGGACACGGCGAGCAGGTCGTACTCGAGCTGCAGCTCCACGGCGACGTGCCCTGGCTGCGAGCCCTCCGCGATGTCGGCGAAGACGACCGAGCTGAATCCGTGGGCCGAGGCGGAGAGCGCGCTCGCGCCGAGCGCGAGGAGGGCGAGTCCACCGATCAGGAGCGCACGGGGCGTGATCGCTCGGAGGAGGGGCGGGCGGTTTCGGGGGGCGGCGGCGTTCATCGCGACCACGTTCGCCGGTCGAGGTGAACGGTTGGGGCCCGGCAGGCGAACACCGGGCGAACCGCCGGAGAGCTCTCCGCCCGGTGTGGAAGGGTGAGAAGAACCTGCCCCTGCTCTCCCGGAGGATCTCCCGTGCGCCGAGACGTCCGAGTCCCGGCCCTGCTCCTCGCGGGCACGGCTCTGCTGCTGGCCGGATGCTCGTCCGCCGGGGGCTGGGCCGAGCCCCGTGAGGCTCCCGCCGCGGTCGGAACGCCGGCCGCCGGCTTCATCCCGACGCCGACGCCCAGCCCCGAGGCGACCGTGACCCCCGTGGACGGCTCCTGGAGCGACGTGCATCCTCCCTCCGGATACCGTGTGGTCCTTCTCACCGCCGGCGAGGATGCGGCCGCCAGGACGCTCGCGGAAGCGGTGCGCTCCTGGGCTCGGGACGAGGACGTGGATCTGCGCGAGGTCGCCGCGGATGACGATCTCATCGCCGGGATCGTCTCGGCGATGGACATGAACGCGGATCTCATCGTCAGCGCGGGCAACGACCTGATCGATCCCCTCACGACCGTCTCCGCCAACCACCTCGACAAGCAGTTCCTGGTCGTGGGCGCAGAGGTCGCCGAGCCGACCGCGAACGTGACCGCGGTGGAGTGGTCCGGCGCCTCGTTCCGCGGCGCAGGCCTCGACGCGGCCACCCCCTACGACGAGAGCACGTTCACGCCGGAGCGGGCCGGCGCCGCGATCCGCGCCGGCTCCGCCGCCGTGCTCAGCGGCATGACGGGCGTCGTCCTCTGGATCGGCTGATCCCGGAGTCAGTCCTCCAGGTTCACGGCCAGCACGAGCACGGGCGCCAGGGCGTCGCGCTCGACGATGATCGAGGGACCGGCGGCGTCCACCAGGACGCCCGCCATCTCGGGATGCGTGGACAGGACCTTGGCGAGCTGTTCGGGAGTGAACGGCAGAGGACGGTCGCCTCGTCCGAGCGCCACCACCTCGAGCGGGTGGGAGAAGAGCTGCAGGAACCGCTTCCCGTCCGTCGTCTGCGCCTCCGCGATGCCGACCTCTCGGCCGTTGCCGCCCTGGTTCACGGCCACCCAGGCCTTCGTCTTCGCGAGCGCCTCGCCGACCTTCGCCGCGGAGTCGGGCTGCCGAGGAGCGGCGATCAGGGTCTTGAGCGTGAGGTCGGCATCCGCCTGCTCGAGCGCCTGCTTCAGGATCTCGACGGGGAAGACGGCCCTGTGCACGCCGGAGGCGTTGTCGAGGATGAGCCCGGTGAAACCGCCCGCGACCACCTGCTGGAGCACGGAGACGACCGGCTGCGCGACGGCGGACGTCGCCGTCGGGTCCGTCTCGCGCTGCACCGACTCCCGCACGGATGCCGCATTGCTGAAGGCGAGCATGAACGAGCGCTCCCCGTCGCGCACCACGGCGATGGAGAGCTGCGCGCCCTCGCTGATCTGCGTGCGCGCGTCGCCGTGCACCCGGAGGTACAGATGGCCCTGGAGCGCCTGACGGAGCACGCCGATGAGCTGCTCGTTGCTCGCGCCCTCCTCGAGTTCGGCGAGCGCTTCACGCAGCAGGACGTTGTCCTTCATCCCCGGCACGGTCTCGGTCTGCTCCGGAGGAAGGGCGGCTGCCAGGGGAAGCCTCCTCGGCGCCTGCGGCGCGGTCGCAGCCTGCGCGGACGGGGAGGACGACGACACCGGGGTCCGGGGCCGTACGGGCGCCTCCTCGTTCGGGAGGGAGACCTCCGGCCCCGCCTCGGCGCCCACGCCGCGGAACGCCTGCACCGAGATCCTGACCGACGGCGCCGGAGCCGCGGGCTCGCCGACGATCTCCTCGGACGACCCGCTCTCCTCTGCCTCGACCGACGCCGGCTCGCTGACCGGAACGGACTCGTCGGCGGACTTCTTGCGGCGGGAGAACAGGGCCATGCCTGTCAGCCTAATCGTCGCGGGCTACAGCTTCTCGATCGGGGCGATCTTGATCAGCAGCTTCTTGAGGCCTGCCGCGTCGAATCGCACATGGGCGATGCGCTTGGCGCCCTCGCCGGTGACGGCATCCACCCGTCCCTCGCCGAAGTCTGCGTGACGGATCCGATCGCCGGCGGCGAGGTCGAGGTCGCCGTTGTCTCGGACCTTCGCGGTGACCTTGTTGGGGAAGCGATCCATCGCCGTCGACAGCGGCTTCAGACCTTCGCGAGGCGCCAGCGGCCTGACCCCGAAGCGATCGCCTGTCGACCCGAATCCGCCGCCGGGACGGCGCGCGTTCAGCGCGCGTGACTGCGTGCCGCCGCGGGAGTTGACATCCCCCGGCGACTGACGCCAGTCGACGAGGTCGGCCGGTATCTCCTGCAGGAAGCGGCTCGGCATGGCCACGGACACCTCGCCGAACTGCGCGCGGGTCATCGCCAGCGAGAGGTGCAGGCGCTTGCGCGCCCGGGTGATGCCGACGTAGAACAGCCGGCGCTCCTCCTGCGGACCACCGGGCTCCCCCGCGGAGATGCGGTGCGGGATGAGATCCTCCTCGACGCCGGTGACGAACACGGCATCGTACTCCAGCCCCTTGGCGGTGTGCATCGTCATCATCGAGACCGCCCCGGACTCGTCGTCCAGATCATCCGCGTCGGCGACAAGGGCCACCTCGGTGAGGAAGTCGACGATCGTCCCCTCGGGATTGTTGCGGGCGAAGTCGCGCGTCACCGCGACGAGCTCGTCGAGGTTCTCCACGCGGGCCTCGTCCTGCGGGTCGCGGCTGGCGCGCAGCGCATCGAGGTAGCCGCTCTTGCCGAGGAGCACCATGAGCCCCTCGGCGACCGAGGTCGGCGGCGGCACCTCCCCCGAAGAGGGAAGCACGATCTCCGCCGCTTCGGCGAGGACGGCGTCCAGCTGGCCGATGGCCGCCTGGATCTTGGGACCGACCCCGAGCTCGGCCGGACGCGTCAGAGCCTCGCGGAACGTGATGCCGTGATCTTCCGCGAACCGCGCGATGGCCGTCTCCGTGACATCGCCGATACCTCGCCGGGGCTTGTTGAGGATCCGTCGCAGCGACATCTCGTCGGCGGGGTTGGCGACCGAGATCAGGTAGGCCAGCGCGTCCTTGATCTCCGCGCGCTCGTAGAACTTCGTGCCGCCCATGATCTTGTAGGGCACGGCCGCGCGGATGAAGATCTCCTCCAGCGCGCGGGACTGCGAGTTCGTGCGGTAGAACACCGCCATCTCGGAGTAGGGGTATCCGGCGCGGCGCAGGGACTCCACCTCGTCGGCGACGAACTGCGCCTCGTCGTGCTGCGAGTAGCCGGTGAATCCGACGATCTTGTCGCCGTCGCCGCGGTCGGTCCACAGCTTCTTGTCCTTGCGGTCGAAGTTGTTCCCGATGACGGCGTTCGCGGCGGAGAGGATGTTCTGCGTCGACCGGTAGTTCTGCTCGAGCAGCACGACCTTCGCGCCGGGGAAGTCGCGTTCGAACTCGCTGATGTTGCGGATGTCCGCTCCGCGGAACGCGTAGATGGACTGATCGGAGTCGCCGACCACCGTGAGCGATGCGCCCGGCAGAGGATCGTCGGACGGGGCTTCGAAGATCATCATCGTTCCGGAGTCCCGCTCGTTGAGCGAGCCCGAAGGGCGAGTCGAGACGCGCATGCCGTTCGCGGCATACGGGTCGGAGGCCTCGGCCGGCACCGGCCGGGTCAGCTCGTGGATGAGGGCGTACTGGGCGTGGTTGGTGTCCTGGTACTCGTCGACGAGGATGTGACGGAACCGGCGCCGGTAGGTGTCGGCGATGTGCGGGAAGGCCCGGAACAGGAACACCGTCTGGCCGATGAGGTCGTCGAAGTCGAAGGCGTTCGCCCTCCGCAGCTGGCGCTGGTAGTCCGCGAAGATCTCCACGAACAGCCGCTCGGCCGGATCGGACATGTTCGCCTGGCGCGCGTGGGCCTCGGCATCCGACAGCTCGTTCTTGAGCTTCGAGATGCGGGACTGCACAGCGGCGGGCGTCAGCCCGTATGCGTCGGCCTCGTGCTCTTTCACGAGCCGCTTGATGAGGGCGCGCGAGTCGCCGGAGTCGTAGATCGTGAACGTCTTCGTGAAGCCGAACTGCTCGGCCTCGCGGCGGAGGATCCGCACGCAGGCGGAGTGGAACGTCGAGATCCACATCCCCCTGGATGCGTCTCCGACGAGTCCGGCGACCCGCTCGCGCATCTCGCCCGCCGCCTTGTTCGTGAACGTGATGGCGAGGATCTGGCTCGGCCAGGCCTCCCGACCGCGCAGCAGCGAGGCGATCCGGCGCGTGAGGACGCTGGTCTTGCCTGAACCGGCGCCCGCCACGATGAGCAGCGCGGGTCCGCGGTACGTCACGGCTTCGAGCTGCTGCGGATTCAGGCCCGCGAGGAGGTCGTCCGTCTGCTGCGGACCGCTGGTTCCGGGGACGATGAGGGGTGCGTCGGTCATGGCCCTACGAGTCTAGGCCGCCGCACCGACGTCGTGAGCCGTCGAGGTCGGCGGGCCGAGGACGCGCCCTTCCGGCCGAGCGCCGCCGGAGTAGTCTGGGAGCAGAAGGCAAGGAGGGTGACATGATCGGCATCCTGAGCGAGCAGCAGAGCTACGAGCTCCTGACCTCGACGACCGTGGGGCGCATCGGATTCCTCGCCGAAGGACGCGTGGAGATCCACCCCGTGAACTACGTCCTCTCCGACCGCGACCTCATCCTGCGCACGGCGCCGGACAGCCCTCTCCTCCCCCTCGCGGAGGCGGCCGCCGACGTCGCCTTCGAGGTCGACCATCACACCGACATCGCGGGATCCGCCTGGAGCGTGCTCCTGCACGGACCGCTGACCCGCGTGGCGGAGGAGGAGGCCGACGCTCTCGCGGCGCGCGTCTCCCCCTGGGCCGGCGCCGACCGCTGGGTCCCGCTGCGCTTCACGATCGAGAGCATCACCGGTCGGAGCGTCCAGCGCGATCGCCGTTGACCGGCGCCCCGGTCGCGGCGTCCTCCGGTCCCCCCTAGGCGATCCTGGTCCCCGGCGGGAGGCGCTTCGCGGGCGTCCTCGTCCGGGACCAGGCCCCGGCCAGCAGTCCGCCGGCGATCACGACCTGGACGGCGAGTCCGACGAACCAGCTCGGCACGCTGTTCGCGATGACCTCCTCCGGCGTCGGGTACGACTCCCCCTGGTATGGCGCGCAGTCGTCCCACCTCGTCTCCAGGTCCGGCGCCTGCTGCGCGGAGCGGAGGCCGAACTTGAGCTGGCCGAACAGATCGATCGGATAGCCCTCCGCGTCGAAGCGCACCGGCGTCGCGTCCGCGAGCACGACGAAGGGGTTCGCCGCCAGGACGCCCCAGACGAGGTCGAATCTCGGGATCTCGGAGGTGTACGTCTCCCACTCCCCGCAGGCGCCCTCCTCGCCGGACTCGTCGGTCCAGATGATGGTCCTGGTGTGCACCGTCTGCTCCGAGCGGATGGCCGAGCCCGCGAGCCCGAAGACGATGAGGGTGCCGATCACGAGCGCCGCGACGACGAGATAGGTCGAGGCGACCGAGAACAGCGGTCTGGCGAGCAGGCCGCTGAGGCCGACGCCGATCGCGGCGATGACGACGATCTCGGCGACGAGGACGAGCAGCGAGACGGCCATCGTCTCGGGCGGCACGCCTCCGGCGAGCGTCGCGAGCAGGAGGAACGGGATCGACACCACGACGAAGGCGAGGCCCGTCGCGACCGCCGCGATCAGCTTGCCGATCAGGATGTCGCCGGTCGTGGCCATCGTGATCTGCACCGGGGCGAGCGTCGCGCTGTCGCGATCGCCGTTGATGGCGTTGCCGCTCAGCGTCGGCGAGACGAGCACCACGAGCAGGAGCACGAAGTTCACCACGATCGAGTAGACCCCGGCGCCGGTCGAGTCGATCCAGGAGTACGCCATGTAGGCGAAGGCGGTGACGCCGAGCATGACGAGGACGAAGACGCCGAGGAGCACGTACCAGGCGACGCTGCGGACGCGCTGGGTCAGCTCCAGTCGCGCGATGACGCCGATGCGGGTCGCGTTCACGATGCACTCCCCTCCTCGGATCCCGGCGCCGGGGGCCGCGGCGGAGCGACAGGCGCAGGGGGCGTGCCGTCCAGCGTGAGGAAGGCGCTCTCCAGCGCGCTCCGCGCGGGACCGAACTCCACCACGGGGACGCCGGCCGCCACGAGCGCGCGCAGGCCGTTCACCGCATCCGTCTCGGTGGCGAAGACCGTGTGCGCGGCTCCGCGGTCCAGCCGGACGGCCGCGGGCGCGAGACCGAGCGCGGCGGCGAGGCCGCTCGTGTCCGGCTCGGCCTCCAGAAGCCGGATGCGCCACTCCCGGGCCGATTCCGCACCGGGGATCGCCTCGACGACGCGGCCCTCCACGAGGAAGAGGACGTCGTCGACGACCTCCTCCAGCTCGGAGAGGATGTGGCTGGAGAGGAGCACCGTCCGTCCCTCGCCCGCGAAGCGCCGCAGCAGCTCGCGCAGCTGGACGCGGGCGTGCGGGTCCAGTCCGGACGCCGGCTCGTCCAGCAGCAGGATCGCTGGTTCGTGCACGAGGGCCCTCGCCAGGCCGAGCTTCTGCTTCTGTCCGCGGGACAGCACGCGGGCGGGCGAGTCGGCGAGCGCATCGAGTCCCACGAGCGCGAGGAGCTGCGCAGCGCGTGCAGCCGAGGCATCCGCCGGCAGATCGTAGAGGCGTCCGGTCGTGACGAGCGTCTCGCGTGCCGTCAGCGCGGGCCAGGCGCCGAGCGCATCCGGCATCCACCCCAGCATCCGCCGCGCCTGCTGCGGGTCCGCGACGGGATCGACGCCGCCGACGCTCAGCCGGCCGGCGTCCGGAGCCAGCAGCGACGCCAGCATGAGAAGCAGCGTGGTCTTGCCCGATCCGTTCGGCCCCACGAGACCGGTGACGCGTCCCGGTCTCGCCTCGAAGGTCGCTCCCCTGACCGCGTGCACCGCGCCGAACGACCGGTCGACGGACTCCGCGATGATCCCTGTCATGGGTTCACCCTATGGGCGCCGGACGCAGAACCCGGGAACGGTCGGCGGATTCGCAGGTCCGCTCCCGCATCCCGTCACGCCCGCACCCTTCGCACCCGCGCGACGCCGGCCGGTGCGCCTCCCTCCCCCGGGATGAGGCGCACCGGCCGGCGCGGGTGAGCGTCAGGCGTTCCTGCGCAGGGCACGGCGTCCGATGACCGCGCCGCCGCCGAGGAGCAGGAGCAGCGCGCCGAGCACCGCCAGGGGCAGCGGATCCGCACCCGTGGAGGCCAGCGCGCCCGGCTCCGGGTCGCCGTCGCCCGCAGGCGCCGATCCCGAGGCCGACGTCACCGTGATCGCCAGGCTGGCGAGCACCGTGCCGGGATCGGATGCCGCGGCGAGGGTGAGCGTGTGCGCTCCCGCCTCCGTGGCCGCCGGGATCCGCGCCGTCAGCGTCAGCTCGCCGTCGGCGTCAGCCGTCGCTGTGCCGAGCGTCACGGGATCGGAGTGCAGGACGACGGTGTACTCCGTGTCCGCCTCGAGTCCGGCGCCCGCGATCGTGATCGCGTCTCCCGCCCGCACCGTCGACGACGTCGCGGTCAGGGTCGGGCTCGGCTCCGCCGGCGGGGTCAGCCCGAGGTCGCAGGCGATCGTGCCCGACCAGAGCGAGTGACCGCCGTTGTTGCCGTCGTCGGAGCGGATGACCTCCTTGACGCCGTCCACGCAGGTGGAGTTCGGCGCAATGGCGAAGCCCTCGAGGTTGTAGTCCGGCAGACCTGTGGGGCGGTCGTAGACGCGGTCGACCGCGAAGGCGCCGTCGTCGCCGATCCCCAGCAGGGTCGTCGAGCCGGCCGAGGTGTTGTCGGCGACGGCCCAGACGCGCTCGGCATCCGGATCCCACTGCGTCTCCTGGATCATCGGCAGGCCGGTGTCGATCGCGGCGATCCGGTCGAACCCGCCGTCGCTGCTCAACGCATAGGCGTAGAGACGTCCGTCCTTCTCCAGCGCGGTGAAGAACAGGCCCGTGCCGTGATTCGGATAGTCCGCGGGGTCGTAGGCCTCGCTCGTGCTCTGGTCCACGAAGCCGTTCTCCGTGAGGTAGGAGTCCGGGACCCAGGTGATGCCCTCGAAGCCGAGGTTGGAGTCCGCGCTGCCCACCGTGCTGATCACGTCGGCGAGGTCGGCGGTCAGGACCCACTGATCCGTCGGCTGCAGGGTCGTCCCCGAGGCGTTCGGGTCGTAGCGCAGCACGCTCTCCAGCGGCACCCCGCTCGCGGTGTTGTCGCGCTCGGTGGTGACGTAGAGGAAGCCGTCGGGGCCGACCGTGATGCCCTCGGAGTCCGGCTGCCCTCCGCCGCCGGGGAAGACGACGGTCTTGCCGGTGGCCCAGCCGTTCGCCGTGTCCGGCACCCAGAGGTCGCCGCTCTTGATGAGACGGTAGACCTGGCTCTTGTTCTTCACGCCCCACATCACATCGGGGTCGCTCGGATCGATGTCCAGGCCGGAGAGGTCCTGCCCGGAGATCGGCGTGACGAACTGGCACTCGGCGTCGGAGACGGTCCAGTCCTGGCTGCCCGGCCACGGGAGGCCTCCGGCGATGGCGGGTCCGCTGCCCGAGGCGGCCTCGGTCTGGCAGGGCACCTCCTCGCCGCTGCCCGGATCGCTCGGCGGGATGATCTCGCCGGCGCAGGCCGTGGCGTTGGACTCGCCCCAGCTCGCAGCGGCGGTGTGGACCCAGGCGCCCGTGGCGTCGCCGCAGCGCGACCACGACCCGGGCTGCGCGTCGTTCGGACCCCAGCCGACCGTGTCGACGATGGTCGAGCCGTCCGGGAGGTAGAGCTTCACCGAGTCGCCGTCGGAGCTGAGCCCCTGGTTCGACAGGAGCACGAGGAAGCCATGTGCAGGCACGATCGTGCCGTGGGGGGCGTCCAGCGCTGCCGGGTTGCTGCCGCTGTCCGCCTGCTTCCAGCCGGCCACGTCGATGTCTTCATCGCTCGTGTTCACGAGCTCGTAGGCGTCGTGGGTGGGGTCGTCGTTCGCGGACGTGACCTCGTTGAGCTTGATCGACTGCCATGTGGTGTCGTCGGGGTCGGTCGGCTCTTCGGGTTCGGTCGTCTCGGGGTTGAGCACGCCCTTGGAGGGCGTCTCCTGCGGCACGAAGTCGCCCGTGCCGTTCGGGACGCGGCCGTAGGTGTCGAGGTGGAAGTCGCCCCACTCGTAGGAGTCGAGCAGCGTCTCGCCGTCCGGCGCGAACAGGCTCAGCAGGTCGTTCTTCTTGAACTTGAAGTCCGCGTCCTCGGCGACGAGCACTCCGCCCGGCTCGATGACGGTGCCGCTCGGCAGCGTCAGGGTGACGTCGTTCTCCCGCGCGGTCAGCACGTAGCCCGAGACGTCGAGAGGCTGCGTGCTCAGGTTGACGAGCTCCGCCCAGTCCGGGCTGCCGTCGGTCTCGATCTCGTTGATCTTCAGCCAGCGCAGCGCGGTGCCGAAGCGGCTCACGCCCGGCGAGGCGACGTATCCGGATGCCGAGGTCCAGCTGCCCTCCGCGTCGCCGACGGTGGAGCGGGTCCAGCCGGCGGCGTCGTCCGCGCCGATGAGGCCCTCCTCGGACGGCCAGGCACTGGCGGTGTCCGTGCGCGGGCCCCTGCCGTCCTGATCGCCGTAGGTCAAGGTGTCGACCAGCGCGTCCGCGGCGTCGTAGAGGTTGATCGCATCGCTGCGACCGAGGTTCGTCCCGTTGCCGCCGACCACCGCGATGCTGTCGGGGAGATCCCATTCCGCGCGGAAGGCCGCAGCGGACTCCTCGCTGAGGAGGAAGGACTCGCCGGGGGCGACGACGCCCGCGGCGCTGAGGTCCACATCTCCGGCCGCGGCGCCGCTGTCGGAGAAGGACCAGCCGGCGAGGTCGACGGAGACGGTGTCGAGGTTCGTGAACTCCACGAACTCCGAGCCGTTGTACTCCCACTCCGTGATCCTGATCTGGCCCGTGCTCTCCGCGGCTGTCGCAGCGGAGGGGGCGAGCAGGCCGGCGAGCACGATGGCCGAGCCGGCGGTGAGGGCGAGGGGGCGGGAGGCGTTGGTCAGCACGTCTGCCACCTTGGCCGCGCTGTGCGAACAGCAGGTGACGTGGGGGGAACGAGAAGCTGAACGGATCGGCCCTGCACCGCTCGCGGAGGAGGGCCCAGAGGCCGCAGGAGGCGCGATCGGTCCGGTTCAGCGCGCCGTCGGGAAGGCCCTGCCATAGAGGGTCTCGGCGTTGCGCCAGGCGACGAGCTCCCCGACGCGCACAGCCTCGGCGAGCGGCCAGCCGTGCACGGTCATGTAGTCGGAGAGCACCCGGGCGGTGGCGTCGCGCCAGAGCCTCGCCCCGAGCTGCACGAGCTCGGGGAGGCCCCACGCATCGCTCGAGAAGAGCACCTTGCCGAACGGCGCCAGGTCGAGGGTCTCCCGCACGACGCTGTCGGCGTTGGCGCCCAGGTAGTTGATCGACAGCCCCGCGTCGAGGAAGACATGCGGATAGATCTGCGCGAGGAAGCCGGCCTCGCGCAGATAGGGGTAGCAGTGCAGGAAGACGATGCGGCCCCCCGTGCGCTGCGTAGCCGCGACGAGCGGCTGCATCACGGCGGGGTTGGCCGTCTCGAGGCGCAGATTGGTGTTCCCGAAGCCCGCGTGCACCTGCAGCACGTCGCCGCGTTCGAGCGCCCACCAGACGAGGTGGCGCACGATCACCGCGTCCGCCAGCCGGGCGGGCCGGCCGGGCTCGCCCAGGGCGAACCACGCGTCCGCCGCGGCGGCGACCTCTGCATCGGTCGGCTTCGCCGCCTCGAGGTCGAGACCCGTGCGATAGGCGGCGACGGTCTTCCAGCCCACCGCGCCCTCGCCAGCCATCTCGAGCGCCGGATGCAGGCGCTCGAGGAAATCCGCGCCCGACGACGATGCGGCCATGACCGCCTCGGCCGTCGTCTCGAGACGGATGATCGCCTCCGCGCGCGCGCCGCCCGCGAGCTCCATCATCCGCTCGACCGGCAGGAGCGCTTCGGGGTTGAAACCGCCGTCAATGAGGTACGTGGTGATGCCGGAGTCCTGCAGCAGACGACGGGTGGCCTCCTCGAAGCCGAGGGACTCGCGCTCTCGGAGGTAGTCGTCGGCCGTCGCGAAGGGCTCGAGGCCGAGCAGGGGCGCGCAGTAGCGGCGCACGGCGAAGCCGATCTGGGTGTCGAACGTGCCCTGACGGCCGATCGGATGGTCGGCCTCGGTGAGCGCGCCGAGCAGGTCGGCTTCGGCGAGCGGGGCGCGCAGCACGCTGTGCACGTGATGGTCGACGAGCGGCAGGGCGTCGATGGCGGCGGCGAGTTCGGGGAGGACGGTCATGCGCTGAGCTCCTGGGGGGTGTCGAGGACGCGGTGCAGTTCGAGGCCGAGCCGTGAGATGCCCTCGACGATCTGCTCCTCGGTGGCACTGGAGAAGTTGACCCTGGCGTGGTTCGGTCGCGGATCCGTGGCGAAGAAGGTCGCCCCCGGCACGTAGGCGACCTTCGCGATCGGCACGGCGACCTCGGCCATGAACCGTGCCGAGTCGAAGCCGTCGGGGAACGTCAGCCAGGTGAAGAGACCGCCGGACGGATAGGTGCGTTCGACGGTCTCGGGGAACGTCTCGTCGATCGTCCGGATCATGAGGTCGCGCTTGACCCGGTACGCGTCGCGCAGCCGCTCGACGTGCGCGTCGAGATCGTGGTCCTCCAGATAGGCGGCGGCCGCCGCCATCGCCAGCGTGCCCGACTGGGTGTCGGCGGCGAGCTTGAGCAGGCCGAGCTTCTCGCGCACGGTCGACGAGGCGGTCAGCCAGCCGAGCCTCAGCCCGGGGGCGAGGATCTTCGAGAAGCTGCTGAGATGTACGACACGGCCCTCGGTGTCGAGACTGCGCAGAGTGGGCGGCTGCTCGCCCTCGAAGCGGAGCTCGCGGTAGGGGCTGTCCTCGAGCACGAGCACGTCGTACTCGTTGGCGAGGTCGATGAGTCGGCGGCGGCGCTCGAGACTCATCGTCACGCCCGTCGGGTTGTGGAAGTCGGGCACCGTGTAGATGAGCTTCGCGCGCGGATTGTCTCGTAGCACCTGTTCGAGGTGCTCGGTGTCCATGCCCTCGCCGTCGATGCGCACGGCGGCGTGATCGGGCTCGAAGGGCGCGAACGCGATGAGCGCCCCGAGGAACGTGGGATTCTCCACGATGACCGTGTCGCCCGCATCGATGAGCAGTTTGGCGACGAGGTCGAGTCCCTGCTGGCCGCCGCTGAGCACGAGCACGTCATCGGCTCCCGTGGGGGTCCCGGCTGCGCTCATCCGCTCGGCGATCTGCGTACGCAGCCGGGGAAGCCCGTCGGACGCCGTGTACTGCAGGCTGTCGGCGCGTCCGGGGCGCAGGAGGCCGTCGAGCGCCGCGCGCAGATCGTCGACCGGGAACATCCGCTGATCGGGATAGCCGCCGCCGAACGAGATGAGCCCGGGATCGGCGCCGTGCTTGAGCAGCTCGCGGATGGCGGAGGGACGCACTCGCTCCATCCGACGGGCGAAGGACATGGGCATAGAAACGGAGACCTTTCGAAGTTCGGCTCAAGCTCTCGACTAGTTTAGAATATGAGAAAAATAGCACGATTCTGCTTTCCTAGTGAGGAACTCATGGCACCGGACCCGAATTCCACGCTCGGACGCACTGCCGCGTCGACGCAGGCGGCGCTCGTCGCCGTCTCCTTCGCCGCACTGCTCGCCGGTACCAACGCGGTCAATCCGCTGCTGCCCGTCTACCGCGATCTGCTCGATCTCGAGCCGATCCTGCTCTCGCTGACCTTCGTCAGCTATGTGACGGTGCTGGTCTTCGTACTGCTGCTGCTCGCCCGGCCGCGCTTCGCACGCCGCGCTGCGCCGCTGCTGCTCACGGGCATGGCGATCGCGATCGGCTCCGATCTGCTGCTCGCCCACGCCGCGGAATGGTCCCTCCTGCTCGGCCGTGCCGTCGCCGGCGTCGCCGGCGGCCTGGCCACCGGCGCAGCGGCCGCTCTCGTCGTCGCCGCGATCGGCGCCCAGGGCCGGGCCCTCGCAGCCACGGGAAACCTCGTCGGCGCCGTCCTCGGCACGGCCGCCTCTCAATTCATCGTCACCCGTCTTGCGGACGCCTCCCCTCAGGCCGTCGCCCTCGGCCATGCGACGATCGTCACGGCCCTGCTCCTCGCGACGGCCATAGTGCTATGGCTGCGGCGCGCGATCAACCGGTCGGCGCTCGACCGCGTCGTGGACGACGTCGCCTCCGTCCGGATCGATGCGCACGCGGTGCGGATGCTCGCCACCGGCTGCGTCGGCTGGGTCGGCGTGAGCGTGGCGATCGTCTTCGGCGCCACGATCTTCGCCGATCTCGACCAGCCGATCGTGCGCGCCGCAGGCCCCGCCCTGCTGCTCGGCGCCAGCGCCGTCGCCCAGCTGATGAGCCCGGGGATCGCCCGCATCGCCCCCTGGGCCAGCGGCCTGCTCGCCATGGCGGTCGGAGCGGCCGGCGTGATCGGCGGCGCCGCGCTGCGCATCGACGCCCTGGCTCTGCCCGGCTTCGCACTGCTCGGCGTCGGCATCGGACTCTCCTACCGGGCGGGGCTCGTCACGCTGACCCGCGGCGCGGCGCCCGCCCGGCACGGCGCGCTCTCCTCGCTCTACGCGGCCGTCACCTATGCGGCCGCCGCACTCGTCGTGCTGTCGGTCGGCTGGGTCGGCAACGCGACCGGCGTCGTCCCGGCGGCGCTCGGCGCCCTCGCCCTCACCGGAGTCCTGGCCCTTGCGACGCTGCTCTGGGCGCCGCGGCTGCGGGACACCGTCGATCACACCGCTCGCGCAGTCCGACGGGGGTCGGAAACACGATTGTGGTAGGTTTCACTCTCGCCCGGCCTTCCATTCGAAGGCGAGAGGGTCGTTCGAGCCGAGCCGCCACATCCGAGGGGATGCACTGATGACCGAAGATGCCACGTCACCGCTCAAGAGCATCGTCGATCGCATCCGCCCCTCGGAGCCGGAGGTCGAGCTCGATGCCATCGACGCGCAGCTGCTCATCGAGCTCTCGCGCGACGCGCGCGTCGCGCAGCGGCATCTCGCCGAGGTGCTCGGCATGTCCTCCCCCGCCGTCGCCGACCGCATCGCACGACTCAAGGCGAAGGGCGTCATCCGGGGCTTCAGCGTCGACATCGACTGGGAGGTGCTCGGCTACTCCACCGTCGCCTACCTCTCGATCGACCGGGCCGTGGAACAGGACCAGGGCGCCGTCTTCGATGCGCTGCTCGGAGTGCGCGGGGTCGAGGAGATCAGCGTCATCACGGGCGGATCGGACATGGTGGTGAAGATACGCGCACACGGATTCGACGACCTGCGTCGCATCCTCACCGGGGAGATCTGGGCGATCCCCGGCGTGCAGCAGACCGAGACCTCGATCGTCATCGTCCGCGAGGAGCCCGAGGGAGTCGCCGAGCGGATGCTGGCGGCGCTCGCCGGCGCCGGAGAGCACTAGGCCCTCCGGGCGGAGGTCCGGCATCGGCGTCGCCTCGAGGACGCGGCGGACGAGGTCGTCCGCCGATCGCGAAGCGGCGGCTGCGCGTCAGAACCCGAAGCGGTAGAGCCGGTTCGCGGTGTCGAACAGGATGGCACGCTGCTCCTCGGCAGACCGCTCGTCGAGCAGGGCCCGGTACGCTTCGAGGTAGTCGGCGTAGCTCCATCCGACGAGCGCGCCGACCGGGAAGTCGCTGCCCCACAGGACGCGCTCGGCGCCGAACTCCTCGACGATCGGCAGCACGAAGGGGCGCATCGCCTCGACCGACTTCTCCTCGGGGTAGGCGGCCGCGGCGGAGAGCTTCATCATGACGTTGGGCGATGCCGCCATGGTGCCGATCGCGGCGCGCCAGCGCGCGAGGCCGGCGGCGTCCTGCTCGATGGGGCTGCCGATGTGGTTCACCACGATCGTCAGGGCGGGGAAGTCGCGGGCGAGCTCGGCGACGTTCTCGGCCTGCTGCGGGTAGAGCAGCAGCTCGAGGTGCAGATCGTGCTCGAGCAGCGTGGCGATCGCCGCCCGCCAGGCCTCGCCACGGGTGATGTCGGCCTCGGCAGCCATCCGGCGGTCGGGGTTCGGCGTCCACGCGATCACCTGCCGCACGCCGCGCATGCGCTCGAACGACGCCTGCTCCCGCAGGATCTCCGTCGTGTCCTCACGACCGAAGACGATGCCGCCGACATAGCGGGAGGCGAAGTCCCCTCCGTCGAGGGTCTCCAGCCAGCGAGTCTCCTCGACGGGGCTCGCCGCGGCATCCCAGAGCGCCTCGACGTGCACAGAGCCGATGACGCCGGTGCCCGCGATGTCGGAGCGATAGTGCTCGAGCAGGTAGTCCTTGCCCTTCAGCCGGTCGAGTCGCCCGGGAGGGCCGAAGCCCCCGGACGGCTGCAGCCAGGGGTGCTTGCCCATGGACAGGTCCCAGAGGTGGGTGTGGGCGTCGATGATCGGACCCTCGTAGCGCTGTTCAGACACAGGACACCTCTCTCGAAGTAAGGTTTTTGAAACGGATTGTTTAGTAAAGTTAGGTTTCAGGTACGTTTATGTTACACGAAGGAAACATGAACCTGTCTACAGTGAGGGTTGCATCATCCCCAACCACCCGAGCTCCACAGCCCTGAAGGAGGAGGCCGCATGGCCACTCGCACCACTCTCGTCCGCACCGCCGTCGCCGGCGTCGCCACCCTCTCGCTGCTCACCCTCGCCGCCTGCTCCCCGAGCACCGCCGAGCCGAGCGCGGAGGAGTCCGGGCCCGCCTCGGACATCCCCATGCCCGAGTTCAGCCAGGAACTGCAGGATCTGTTCCCTGCCGACGTCATCGAGTCGGGCGTCGTGCGCGCCGCGACCATCACCCTGCCGCCCTATTCCTACAAGGACACCGACGGCACCACCGACACCGGCCTCATCTGGGACGCCATAGACGCATTCGAGACGGCGACCGGCCTCGACTTCGACGTGGAGCTCGTGCCCACGATCTCCGACGTCTTCACCGGCTTCGAGAGCGACCGCTTCGATCTCAATCTCTCGCCGCTGTCGGACATCCCGGCGACGCAGGAGAACTACGACTTCGCCAACTGGATCGCCGAGTACGTGGTGTTCATCCAGCCGAAGACGGCGGAGGACACCGTCGACTCGCTCATCACGGCCTGCGGCCACACCATCGCGACCCTTCAGGGCGGCACCGCGCAGACCGTGCTCGAGGAGGCCCAGGCCGACTGCGACGAGCCGATCGACATCGCGCTCTTCGCCGACCAGGACAGCGCCATCCTGGCGGTTCAGTCGGGCCGTGCCGACGCCGCGTTCTCCTCGCAGATCCCACTGACCTACTACACGCAGCGAGACGACACCCTCGTCCTCTCCGGGGCGAACAGCACCGACAACGGCTTCCCTCCCTTCTGGGTCGGCGCGTCGGCGCCCAAGGGCAGCGACCTGATCGACCCGATGCTGGCCGTCTTCGACTACCTGCGCGAAGCCGGCACGTACGACGCGCTCCTCGCCAAGTACGGCATCGAGGGCAACGCGATGGACGAGTTCGGCATCAACATGGCGGACATGTCCTGACGGACTGACCGAGCACCCGCCCGAGAAGAGGAGGTATACCCAGATGAGCGCATCATCCGCACCGGTCGATGTGTCGACCGCCCGACGACGACAGCGGCCGGGGCAGTGGCTGGCCACGATCGCCGTCGGCCTGCTCGCCGCCGCCGTGCTGTGGATCTTCGGCAGCAACCCGACCGTCGAATGGCCGGTCATCGCGGGGTACCTCTTCTTCCCGGCGATCATGCAGGGCCTGTGGGTCACGATCTATCTGACCGTCGGCGCGATGGCCATCGGCATCGTGCTCGGGATACTGCTCGCGGCCGGCCGCATGTCGAGCAACAGGCTCGTGAGCAGTGTGAGCAACGTCTACGTCTGGTTCTTCCGCGGCACCCCGACGCTCGTGCAGCTGATCTTCTGGTACAACATCGCGATCTTCCTGCCGGTGATCGAGATCGGGCTCCCGGGCTCGGAGCCGTTCTTCACCGCCAGCACCAACGACCTCATCAGCCCGATCATGGCGGCCCTGCTGGGCCTCGGCCTCAACGAGGCCGCATACATGGGCGAGGTCGTGCGCGGCGGCCTCCTCGCCGTGCCGCACGGCCAGATCGAGGCCGCCCAGTCCGTCGGCCTCTCGAACCGCAAGAGCTTCCTGCAGATCGTGCTGCCGCAGGCCATGCGCGCGATCGTGCCGCCCACCGGCAACCAGATCATCATCATGCTCAAGGGAACCTCGCTCGTCTCCGTGATGGCCGTCGCCGACCTCTTCTACACGGCGCAGGGCATCTACGTGACGACCGGCAAGGTCATCCCGCTGCTCATCGTCGCCAGCATCTGGTACCTCGTGTGCACGACCGTCCTCTACTTCCTCCAGGGCCGCCTCGAGCAGCGCTTCGGCCGCGGCTTCAACCGGCGCGTCATGACGGGCGCCGCCTCGCCCACGCCCGCAGCGGCCGCAGCGCTCACCCCCTCCGAGACCGACACGGAAGGCACCGTACGATGACCGCGAACGCCCCCCTCCTGCGGGCCCACCGGGTCAGCAAGCACTTCGGGCACAACCTCGTGCTCGACGACGTCTCCCTCGACGTCGACCACGGCGAGACCGTCGTCCTCATCGGCCCCTCCGGCGCGGGGAAGTCGACGTTCCTGCGCACCCTCAACATGCTCGAGTCCATCGACAGCGGCTCGATCTACCTCGGCGACGAGCTCATGGGCTACGAGGTGCGCGACGGCCGCATCCTGCACCTGCCGCCCAGGGAGATCACCCGCCAGCGAGCCCGGCTGGGCATGGTCTTCCAGCAGTTCAACCTCTTCCCGCACATGACGGCCCTGGAGAACGTGGCGCACGCGCCAATCCACGTGCGCGGCGTCAGGCCGAAGGAGGCGCGCGCCGCGGCGACCGCGCTCCTCGAGCGGGTCGGCCTCGCCGACCGCGCCGGTCACTACCCCTTCGAGCTCTCCGGCGGCCAGCAGCAGCGCGTCGCCATCGCTCGGGCGCTCGCCGGCGCCCCCGAGATCCTGCTCTTCGACGAGCCGACGAGCGCACTGGACCCCGAGCTCGTCGAGGACGTGCTCGCCGTCATGCGCGAGCTCAGCGCCCAGGGGCAGACGATGATCATCGTCACCCATGAGATGGGATTCGCCCGTGACGTCGCGGACCGGGTCGTCTTCATGACCGAAGGGGCGATCCGCGTCGTCGGCACCCCCGACGAGGTGTTCGACGGCAGCGACAATCCGCGACTGCGCGCCTTCCTCTCGAGCGTGGGGGCGAAGGCATGAGCGTCGCCTCCGAGGTGCGCGTCCTCCCGGCGCCCGCCGTCGACGCCGATCTGATCGCGATCCTCCGCGGGCTCGATCTGCCGACCTTCGGCCACATCCTCGAGGAGGGATTCGCCCGGGGGATCCATCGCATCTCCGGAGCCGAGCGCCTCACCGTCGGCCGAGTGGTCACGGTGAAGCTCGTCGTCACCGACTCGCGCCTCGTCCACTACATGTCCATGCTCATCGAGCCCGGGGACTTCGTCGTCATCGACAACGGCCACAACACCACGCACGCGAGCGTGGGCGGCGGCGTCGCCGGCGCCTTCTCGGCGCGCGGCGCGGTGGGCGTGGCCGTGCAGGGCACCGTGACGGACGTCGTCGAGCTGCGCGAGAGCGGCATGGCGGTGTTCGCCGCCGGGCTCGCCCCGCTCACGACGCGCACCCAGCCGGATCGTCCCGTGCAGGGCGGCATCAACGTGCCCGTCACGATCGGCGGCGCGAGCGTGCGTCCCGGCATGATCGCCATGGCCGACGAGAACGGAGTGCTCTTCGCCGAGCCCGTCGTGCTCGAGCGACTCGTCGACCGCGTGCGCGGCATGATGGCCTGGGAGCCCCCGGCCATGGCGCGGGTACGCGCCGGAGAGACCACCCTGGCCGAGCTGATCCTCCCCGCGGAGGATCTCGAGGCCCTCGATGCGCTCGCGAGCGCCGGAAGGAGCGCGGCCGAGTGACCGCCGTCGAATTCGCTGCCTGGTTCAGCACCCCTCACGTGGCCGGGATCGAGATCGTCAGCCGCGCCGGATACGACACCGTCATCTTCGACGTCGAGCACGGCAACTTCGACCTCGCCGACCTCAACCGCACGATCCCGTTCGTGAAGGCCCTCGGGATGAGGATGCTCGTCAAGGTCGGGGCGCCCGAACGGGCGCCGATCCAGCAGGCGCTCGACTTCGGCGCCGACGGCGTGATCATCCCGCACATCCTCGACGTCGCCCAGGCCGCCGAGGTCTGCTCGCTCGCGAAGCTGCCCCCACTCGGCGACCGCAGCCTCGCCGGCGGCCGCACGATGGACTACGTCGGCTTCGACGCCGAATGGGCGCCGAGGCACAACCGCGAGACCCTCTGCCTGCCGATGATCGAGGATCCGGCGGCGCTCGACGACATCGAGGCGATCCTCGCACTCGACACCGTCGACGGCGTCTTCATCGGCCCGGGCGACCTGTTCGCGCGACGAGGAGGCGGCGGCTACGTCTTCGACGACTTCAGCGACCGGTCGATACGCCGCATCGCCCGAGCGGCGCGTGAAGCGGGCAAGCCGTGGATGATGCCCGCGTGGAGCGAGACCGAGCAGCGGCTCGCGATCGAGGAAGGGGCCCACACCATCGGCGTGCTGCAGGAGTTCACCGCGCTGCGGCTCGCATTCACCGGAGCCCTCGAAAGCGTTCGGAACCTGCTGCCGTGATGGCCGCGCCCCTGGAGCCGCAGCCGGCCGACGAGCACCTCAGCGCCGTCGTGCGGATCGCGCGCGACCTCATCCGCATCGACACGTCCAACTACGGAGGCGGCCGCTTCGAGCCGGAGTCGGTCGCGGCCGACTATGTCGAGGCGTTCCTCGACCGGATCGGCATCGCCTCGACGCGGTACGAGCGGATTCCGGGACGCACCAACCTCGTCGCCCGCTGGGCCGGCGTGGATCGCACGCTGCCGGCTCTCATGCTGCACGCGCACCTCGACGTCGTGCCCGCCGATCCCGCGACCTGGACATACCCGCCGTTCGCCGGCGTCATCGCCGACGGCATGCTCTGGGGCCGCGGCGCCGTCGACATGAAGAACTTCGCGGCGATGATCCTCGCCTCCGTCTCCCGCCTCGTCGAGGAGGGATACCGACCGGCGCGCGACGTGGTGCTCGTGTTCTTCGCCGACGAGGAGGGCGGCACCGACAACGGGTCCGACTGGATGGTCGACGCCCACCCCGAGGTCTTCGCCGGCGTCGAGACCGCCATCGGGGAAGGCGGCGGATACAGCGTCTCCGTCGAAGGCCAGCGCGCGTACCTCATGAACACCGGCGAGAAAGGCGTGCTCTGGCTCGAGCTGCTCGCCCGCGGCCAATCCGGGCACGGTTCGCTGCCCGCCGTCGACAATCCCGCTCTGAAGATCGCCGAGGCGGTGCGCAGGGTCGGCGAGATCGAATGGCCGCTCGTCATGAGCGACACGACCGCGGCGCTCCTGGAGCGGCTGCGCGAGCTCGGCGGCGCCGGCCCGGACGTGCCTCCGGAGGAGCTCGCCGACCTCGTCGGCCCGAGCGCCACGCGCATCCGCGCAGGACTTCGCGAGGTGTCGAACGTCACGAGGATCCAGGCCGGCTACAAGGAGAACGTCGTCCCGGAGAGCGCGACGGCCACGGTCGACCTGCGCTACATCCCCGGACGCGCCGAGGCGGCGATCGCGCATGTGCGGGAGGTCGTCGGGCCGGAGATCGAGATCCGTATGCTCCTCGAGCTGCCCGCCTTCGAGGCCCCCTTCTCCGGCCGGGTCGTCGACCAGCTGCAGCAGATCATCGCCGAGGCCGATCCGGGCGCGATCGTGCTGCCGCACCTGATCCCCGGTGGCACAGATGCGAAGCCCCTGCGCCGGATCGGCATCGACGGCTACGGGTTCATCCCGCTGCGCCTGCCCGCCGACTTCGCGTTCCCCCGCATGTTCCACGGCGTCGACGAACGGGTGCCGCTCGAGGCGCTGGAGTTCGGCGAGGACGTGCTCGTCCGCCTGCTGCGACGCAGCTGAGCAGTTGACCGGAAGGAAGACGATGATGCGGACGGACGGCGCCTGGTGCATGCTCGGGGAGTCGCTGACGACGGTTCAGCTGGCGCTCTCGGGCTTCGATTGGCTGTGCCTCGACGCCCAGCACGGCGCGTTCGACGACGCCGCGGTGGTGGCGACGATGCGCGCGCTCGCCCTGCTGCCCGCGCGGCCCCTCATCGCCGTCCGAGTGGCCGCGCTCTCCGACGCGATGATCGGGAGGGCACTCGACGCCGGTGCCGACATCGTCATCGTGCCGATGATCGAGACGGTCGAGCAGGCCGAGTCGGCGGTGCGCGCTGCGCACTACCCGCCGCTGGGCCGTCGCAGCTGGGGGCCGCTCTCCGGGCTCTGGGGCGAGGAGCCGCCGTCGGCGGATGACGCCGACGCCGAGCTGTGGGTCATGCTCGAGACGCGCGCCGGGCTCGACGCGGCCGAGGACATCCTCGCGGTGCGCGGCGTGTCGGGGGTGCTCGTGGGCCCGCTCGACCTGTCGCTCGCGCTCGGCACGACCCTGGCCGATCTTCTCGCCGCCGCCGATCCGGGCGACCCCCTGCCCCGGATCGCCGCGGCCGCGCGCGGTTCCGGTGTCCGCGCGGGAGCCTTCGCAGGCGACCCGATCCGGGGCGACAGGCTCGCCGAGCTCGGCTTCCGCACGGTCGCCGTCGCCACCGACGCGAGCGTCATCGCGCACGGAGCGTCTGCGATCCTCGGGGGCAGTGCGGCCGAGCCTCCCGGATCCGGCTACGCACCGCCGTCGACGCGGACCCGCTGACCGTCGCGGGAGCGAGACACCGCGGCACCCGGACGGATCATCCGCGGAAGAAGGCGACCCCGAGATCCGGGTGGTCGACGAAGACGCCGTCGACGCCGGTGCGCGCGATCACGTCCCACTCGGACTCGAAGTCGCCGAAGGCCGCCTTCCCGCCCTCGCCGCGATACTCCGGCGCGAGGAAGCCGTTCTCGGGACGGCACGTCCAGGTGAAGACGGCGAGACCTCGCGCATGGGCGTCGGCGACGATCGTGCTGCCCCTGTCCAGCAGCAGCTTCTTGCTCACGCTCACCCCGTCGACGGAGCCGACCAGACCGTCCAGCCCGCGCGGTGCGACGGTCGCCTTGTACGTCAGCGCCGCCTTGCCCTGCGCCCGTCGCAGATCATAGGGACGACCGGACGACTCGATGAGATAGACGTACAGGGCCGGGATCCTCGCAGTGCGCAGCTGTGCGAGGACCGTGGACTCGAAGGACTCGATCGTGAGCGGCAGCTCCCCCTTCGCCCATCCGGCCAGCCGCAGATCGCGTTCGATCAGCGGCACGAGATCGAGACCGGCATCCGCGAAATAGGTCGCGTGCTTGATCTCGAGCACCACGCCGATCTCGCGGCCGTGGTCGGCGGACCCGTTGCGGACGATGTCGAGGACGTCGATGAGGCGCAGGATCGGCTGGGTGTCATCGAAGCTGGCGCTGGAGGGTCGCAGCTGCGGCAGGCGCTCCCGCACGCGCAGGACGGACAGCTCCGCCCAGGTGAAGTCCTCGGTGAACCATCCGGTGAGCTCCTGCCCGTCCACGCGCTTGGTGGTGCGCCGGTCCGCGAACTCCGGATGCTCGGCGACGTCCGTCGTGCCGGAGATCTCGTTCTCGTGCCGGACCACCAGCACGCCGTCCTTCGTCGCCACCACATCCGGCTCGACCGCGTCCACGCCCATCGCGAGCGCGAGCTCGTACGCCGAGCGGCTGTGCTCAGGGCGATAGCCGCAGGCGCCGCGGTGTCCGATGATGAGCGGCGACTTCCTGGGCATGCTCTCAGCGTAGAACAGCACATCCTGCGAACGGGCCCGGTATCGTGGACACAAGCGATACGAGACCCCCTTTGGAGTGAGGCCACGATGAGCAACTTCGCATTCAACAATCCGGCGTTCCAGCAGCAGGATCCGCGGAACGTTGCGACGTATCCTGGCGCACCGCAGGCCGCCCAGGGCGCGCAGGCAGCGTCCTTCCAGCACGCGAGCATGGACGCCGCAGCCAACGCCCAGCTGGAGGGCATGTACGCCGCGCCCGCCGCCGGCGCCATCGAGACCGACCGCATGAGCGTCGAGGACACGGTCTGGAAGACGGCCGGCCTGTTCGGCATCCTCCTCGTGACCGCCGCCATCGGCTGGGTGTGGACCCTCGGCGGTCTGCGCGCCACGCCGTACACCGACGCCTCGCTCGTCCCCTGGATGCTCGGCGCGCTCGGCGGCTTCGTCCTCGCCATGGTCGTCACCTTCACGTCCCGCAAGAAGGTCCGCCCCGCGCTCATCTTCGCCTACGCGGCCTTCGAGGGCCTGTTCGTCGGCGGGATCTCGGCCTTCTTCGAGACCATCTGGCCCGGCGTCGTCATGCAGGCCACGCTCGCGACCGTGGCCGTCGTCGGCGTGACGCTCGCGCTCTTCGCGAGCGGCAAGATCCGCGCCTCCGCGAAGATGACCAAGATCGTCATGATCGCGATGTTCGGCTACCTGGCCTTCTCGGTGCTCAATCTCATCCTGATGTGGACGGGCGTCCTTCCCGCCGGTCAGGCCTTCGGCCTCTACAGCGCCGAGATCGCGGGAATCCCGCTCGGTCTCATCATCGGCATTCTCGTCGTCTTCATGGCCGCCTACTCGCTCGTGATGGACTTCGACCAGATCCAGCAGGGCGTCCGCAACGGCGCCCCGCGCAAATACGGATGGGTCGGCGCCTTCGGCATCATGGTCACGGTCGTCTGGCTCTACGTCGAGATCCTGCGCATCCTCGCGATCCTGCGCGGCAACGACTGACTCCGGCGCTCCGGCGAACGGCCCGTCTCCTCGGAGGCGGGCCGTTCGCTTTGTCAAGGGGCTGTCCGCGTTCATGCCGTTCCGCGCATGATGGGACATCGTCAACAGAAACGGAGCCCCCTATGAGCTTCCTCGGATTCCTCCTCCTCGGACTGATCGCCGGTGCGATCGCGAAGCTGATTCTGCCCGGGCGCCAGGGCGGCGGCTGGTTCGTGACCCTGCTCCTCGGCGTGGTCGGCGCGCTCCTGGGCGGCTGGCTGGGATCGGTCATCTTCGGCGTGGGCATCGACGGGTTCTTCGAGCTCAGCAGCTGGCTGCTCGCGATCGGCGGTGCGATCATCGTGCTGCTGATCTACGGCCTCATCGTGGGCCGGGGCCAGAAGGTCGACGACTAGCCTCGGCGGCCTTCGCCTCCAGCAGGGATCGTTCGCGGTCGTTGCCCGCCAGCCGGGCAGCGGCCGCGAACTCGTCTTGCGCCTCGTCCGATCGTCCCAGGCGCACGAGGAGCTCACCGCGCGTCGCCGGCAGCAGGTGGTAGCCCTTCAGCGCACCGGATGCCGCGATCCGGTCGACCTCTCGGAGCGCGGATGCCGGCCCTGTGGCCATCGCGATCGCGGCAGCGCGGTTGAGATCGACGACGGGCGAAGGGGCGATCCGGCCGAGCGCCTCGTAGAGCAGCACGATGCGCTCCCAGTCGGTGTCCTCCACGGACGACGCCACGGCATGGCACTCCGCGATGGCCGCCTGCAGCCCGTACGCGGTACGTCCTCCCCCGAGCGCGTCCGCGCGGGCCAGGGCGGCGCGTCCCGCCGCGATCCGGTCGCGGTCCCACCGACGCCGGTCCTGGTCGGCGAGGAGCACGGGATCGCCGTTCGCGTCCGTGCGCGCCGGGAAGCGGGCCGCGGTGAGCTCCATCAGCGCGACGAGGCTCAGCGGCTCCCGCGCACGAGGAAGGAGCGCGGCGAGCACCCTGGCGAGCCGGATCGCCTCGAAGCCGAGCTCCGGCCGCATCCAGTCGGGCCCGCTGGACGCCGCGTGCCCCTCGTTGAAGATCAGGTAGAGCACGCCGAGGACGGCTCCCAGCCGCTGCGGCCGCTCCTGCCTGGGCGGGACCTCGAAAGGCGCGTTCGCCGCGGCCAGCGTCCTCTTCGCGCGCACGATGCGCTGCTGCACGGTCGCGACCGGGATCATGAACGCCCTGGCGATCTGCTCGGTGGACAGGCCCCCGACGACGCGGAGCGTGAGCGCGACCTGACCCTCCCGGGAGAGAACAGGGTGACAGGAGATGAAGATCAGCCGGAGGACGTCGTCGCCGACGGCGTCCGGGTCCCAGGGATCGGCGGAGGCATCCGCCTGCTCCCGTTCCAGATCGTGGGTGATCGCCGCCACGCGCTCGCCGAGACGCTCCCTCCGCCGCCAGCCGTCGATCGCCCTGCGCCTGGCGACGGCGGTGAGCCATGCGGCGGGATTGCGGGGAACGCCCTCCTGCGGCCATTGTCGGAGCGCGTCCACGAGCGCCTCCTGCGCCAGGTCCTCGGCGAGGGGGAAGTCGCCGACCAGGCGGGTGAGCGTCGCGATGATCTTCGCCGACTCCATCCGCCAGACGGCGGCGAGGGTGCGCGCAGGGTCCGTCTCGGATCCTGCGCGCACCCTCGCCGCATCCGTCATGTCAGGCCTCGCCGGTCCACGCGGCGTCCTCGCGCCACTGCTTCTCCTTCTGGATCCACTCGTTGTCCTGCGGGAAGTCCTCGATCCCCGGGATCCGGCGGACCTCCAGCTTGTCCCCGGCGCCCAGCGGAGCACGCTTGGCCCACTCGACCGCCTCCTCCTGAGACGCGACGTCGAGGATCCAGAAGCCGTTGAACAGCTCCTTGGTCTCGCCGTAGGGGCCGTCCGTGACCAGCGGGGTCTCGCTGGAGAAGTCGACCACCACGCCCTCCTCGGCGGGCGCCAGGCCGTCGCCTCCTGCCAGCACGCCGGCCTTGATGAGCGACTCGTTGTACTTCCCCATGGCCTCGATGATCTCGGCGAAGTCGAGGTCGGCGGATGCCGCGAGAGCCTCATCCGTGGTGCGCATGATCAGCATGTACTTCATCGATTCGTCTCCTTGTTCCGGGCCGTCCTTCGACCCTCTCACTGAAGACGTCGAACGGAAAGGGCGCGAATCGACACGGCGTGCGAGATTCTTCCGGATTCTCTCATCGGCGCGACGAACGACGGACGACTCCGAGGATGGCGCCCCTCCGCGGAAGGCGATGACAGCCGAGCGCCGCGAGCTCGCATGCCATGATGGGCGGGAACCACAGGGGGGCACGATATGAGGAACTGGACACGACGTGCGGCTGCCGCAGGAGGGGCGGCGCTGCTCGGCGGACTCCTCGGCGGCCCCGGGATCGTCGCGAACGCCGAGACTCCGGACGACCTCGAGTCCGGCTACGTCAGCGACCTCTCCGGCGTGCTGAGCGCGGCGGAGGAGGCGAGTCTCGAGCAGCGTCTCGGCGAACTCGCGTCCGCGGACGGGCTGCCGGAGCTGTTCGTCGTCCTGGTCCCCGACTTCGAGGACCCCGCCAACGCGCTCGCCTGGGCGGACGAGACCGCGCAGCGCAGCAATCTCGCACCGGACCAATATCTCCTCGCGATCGCCACCGTGGGCCGCAGCCTCGCCATCTCGGCGGAGTACGGCGACGGCGGCGTCGCCGCCGGTCCGCTCTCCGAGGAGCGGATCCTCGAGATCGAGGACGCACTGGGAGCGGACTACCTCGCCGATGACGACTGGGCCGGCGGGATCGAGTACGTCGCCGACGAGTTCTCGACGACGCCATGGCCGTGGTGGGTATGGGTGCTCGGCATCGTCGGGCTCGCGCTGCTCGTCTTCCTCATCGTCCAGCTCGTGCTCTTCGTCCGGCGCCGCGTCGCGCTGGCCACGGAGCTCCGGACTCTGGAGGGCCAGAAGAAGCGCGCCGCACGGCTGCTGGTGCAGACCGATGAGGCGGTGCGCACGAGCGAGCAGGAGCTCGGCTTCGTCACCGCCGAGTTCGGCGAGGAGACCACCGCCGAGTTCGCCGCCGTGCTCGCCGAGTGCCGATCCCGTCTGCAGGAGGCGTTCCAGCTCCTCGAGAAGCTCCAGGATGCCGAGGAGGACACGCCTCAGGAGACCCGATCGTGGACCGACACGATCATCCGCCTCTGCGGACAGGTCGACGGCGATCTGGAAGGGCGCAGGCGCGAGCTGGCTTCGCTTCGGGCTCTGGCGGACAGCGCGGCGGAGACCCTGACCCGACTGCGGTCGGCGCGCGCGGACGCGGACGGGCTGCAGAAGGAGACCGCGGATCGCCTTGCTTCCCTCACCGCAGCCTTCGCCCCCGCCGATCTCATCGGGGTGTCCGGCAACGCCGAGGAGATCGGCCGCCGGCTGAGCGCGGCGGACGAGCAGCTCGCGGCGCTGCAGAAGGCGGTGCAGGCGCGCAGGCCGCGGGCCATCACGAAGGCCGTCCATGAGATCGAGCGGCTGCTCGCCGAGACGAAGGATCTGCACCACGCCGTCGGCGCGCAGGCGGACGCGCTCGCCGCGCGCTCTGCGACGCCACCAGCCGCGGACGGCGCCGCGGAGGCCGCCCCTCTGCTCGATCGCGCCACGGCCGCCGTACGCGCGGCCGAGGCCTCCGTGCAGGCCAGAGCCGGTCAGGTGAGCGCCTTCGCACTGAGCAGGCTGCATGCCGCTCAGCGAGAGCTGGCCCAGGCCGCGGAGGCGTCCGAGGAGGACGCCGAGCGGCAGGCGTCGGCGGCGCTCGCCAGTGCCGAGCAGGTGCAGAGCCTCATCGGCACGCCGGCGTCGTCGGTGAGCCGCCGGTTCAGCAGGTCCGCACCACCCGCCGAGAGCGGCGCCGTCATGTACGACCCGCCTTCGTCGGACGCGGGAGCACGCTCCGAGGGGCGGCGCTCATATGTCTACGAAGAGAACGAGGGCACCGGCGGCAAGGCCGTGTGGGGTGGGATCGGCGGGGGCGCCGTCGGGTTCTTCGGCGGCCTCGGCGTCGCCGATCAGCAACCGGGGCTCATCGTGCTCTTCGTCATCGGCGGAGTGGTGCTCGGCGCCCTCTCCGGCGCCTTCGGAGGAGAGGGCGGAGGCGGAGGCAGCTCCTCCGGATGGGGCGGCTCCTCGCGCTCGTCCTCCTGGGGCGGCTCCTCGCGCTCGTCCTCCTGGGGCGGCTCCTCGCGCTCGTCCTCCTGGGGCGGCTCCTCGCGCTCCTCCGGCAGCCGCTCCTCGGGATCGTCCGGGAGCAGGTCCTCCGGCGGGAGCAGGTCCTCCGGCCGTTCCGGCGGCCGACGCTTCTAGGACGCCCCTCCCACGGTGCACGGCGCAGGAGATGTGCGGCATCCTCGGATGTCTTCGCGGAGTCCTGCCGAAGATCGCGCACGCTTCTCCGGAGAACGAGGCCGGACACGAAGAAGGGCGCGGGCCGAAGCCCGCGCCCTTCTTCGTGTCACTCCCACTCGATCGTCCCCGGGGGCTTCGAGGTCACGTCGAGCACGACACGGTTCACATCGCGCACCTCGTTGGTGATGCGGTTGGAGATCCGGGAGAGCACGTCATAGGGCAGACGCGTCCAGTCCGCCGTCATGGCGTCCTCGCTGGAGACCGGACGCAGCACGATCGGATGCCCGTAGGTGCGGCCGTCGCCCTGCACGCCCACGGACCGCACGTCGGCCAGCAGCACGACCGGACACTGCCAGATCTGCTGGTCGAGCCCCGCCTTGGTCAGCTCCTCGCGGGCGATGGCGTCGGCCTCACGCAGAAGCGCGAGACGGTCAGCGGTGACCTCGCCCACGATGCGGATGCCGAGGCCAGGTCCAGGAAAGGGCTGTCGCCCGACGATCGCCTCCGGCAGCCCGAGCTCGCGGCCGATCGCGCGCACCTCGTCCTTGAACAGGGTGCGCAGCGGCTCGATGAGCTCGAAGTCGAGGTCATCGGGAAGGCCGCCCACGTTGTGGTGCGACTTGATGTTCGCCGTCCCCGTGCCGCCGCCGGACTCCACCACGTCCGGGTAGAGCGTGCCCTGCACGAGGAACCTCACCGGCTCACCGGAAGCCTTGGCCTCGTCGACCAGCTCGCGCTGCACCTTCTCGAAGGCGCGGATGAACTCGCGCCCGATGATCTTGCGCTTCTCCTCGGGGTCGGTGACCCCGGCGAGGAAGCCGAGGAAGGTCTCGGCGGCATCCACCGTGATGAGCCGCACGCCCGTGGAGGCGACGTAGTCCTGCTCGACCTGCTCGCGCTCGCCCTTGCGGAGCAGGCCGTGATCGACGAAGACCGCGGTGAGCTGATCGCCGATGGCGCGGTGCACGAGCGCGGTGGAGACGGCGGAGTCGACGCCGCCGGAGAGCGCGGAGATGACGCGAGCGGAGCCGACCTGCTCGCGGATGCGGGCGACCTGTTCCTCGATGACGTTGCCGCTGTTCCAGTCGGCGGCGAGGCCCGCAGCCTTGTGCAGGAAGTTCTCGATGACCTCCTGGCCGTGGTCGGAGTGCTTCACCTCGGGGTGCCACTGCACGCCGTAGAAGCACTTCTCCTCGCTCCCGAAGGCGGCCACCGGCGTCGCCGAGGTCGACGCCAGCACCGCGAAGCCCTCCGGCGCGCGCGAGACCTGATCGCCGTGGCTCATCCAGACGTTCTGCTCGGAAGGCTGGCCGCCCAGCAGCACGCCGCCGTCGCCGGACAGCGCCGCGTCCGTCGCGCCGTACTCGCGCAGACCGGTGTTGGCGACCTCTCCGCCGAGGGCGCGCGCCATGACCTGGAAGCCGTAGCAGATGCCGAGCGTCGGGATGCCGAGGTCGAAGATCCCGCCGTCGAGATCCGGGGCGCCCTCCTCGTACACGGACGAGGGCCCGCCGGAGAGGATCAGCGCGACGGGGTCGCGCTCGGAGATCTCGTCCGCGGTGACCGTGTGCGGCACGATCTCGCTGTAGACGCCGGCCTCGCGCACGCGGCGTGCGATGAGCTGCGCGTACTGGGCGCCGAAGTCGACGACGAGGACGGGACGCTGGGCGGTGTCGGCGCTCATCGCGCGGCCTCCTGGGTCTGGGGGTCGGATTCGGCGGCGAGCGCCGCTTCACGGGAGGCGAGGTACGTCTTCACCTCGCGCGCGACGATCGCCTCCATGAAGAACGAGAGCAGGGGTACGACGCCGCCGAGGGCGAGCATGATGAAGCGCAGGAACGGCCAGCGCATCAGGCTCCACATCCGGAAGCAGGCGAACAGGTACACGACGTAGAACCAGCCGTGCGCGATGAGGATGCCGGTCGAGAGGTTCGCCCCGTCACCCGTGGAGACGAGTTCCCCGTCCGGCCCCTCGATCATCTGGGCGAACCACAGGAAGCCGCCGGAGCCGCCGCCGAACAGCTCGAGCCGGAGCGGGGTGTACTTCAGGACCATCTCCGCGACGAGCAGCAGCAGCATGACGCCCGTGATGATGGATGCGACCTGATAGAACTTCAGCGCCCCGCGGATCTTCGGAAAGGAGGCGGCTTTCGGTTCTGGCATGGGATCCAGTCTACCCGGGTCATGTGCGCTCACTCCGACGCGCCGCTGCCCGGGACGACGTTCTCGTCCCGGGCAGCGGCGCGATCAGCGGTGCCGGTCAGCGCTGCGCTCTCACAGCCCCGCGCGGATGCGTCGACGACGCACCACGACGAGGGCGGCGCCGAGCAGGAGCAGCAGAGCGGCCAGCGTCAGCGCCGCAGTCGAGTCGGCTCCGGTGCTGGGCAGCTGCCCCTCGCCGCCGGACGCCGCCAGGACCGTCAGCGCGGCCGTGACCTCCGAGCCGTCGGGCAGGATCACCGCGAGCGTGTGCTCTCCCGCGGGGGTGTCCGCCGGGACGATCACGGTGAGACGGAACGTGCCGTCGTCCGCGACCGTGACCGATCCGACCCGCACCGGGGTGGATCGCAGCTCCACCACCAGGTCGAGGCCCGCCTCGAATCCTTCGCCCGTGATCGTCACCGAGCCGCCGGCGGCGACGGTGCCGACGCTCAGCGAGATGCTCCCCGAGGCGGTGGGAGCGGCGGCGAACTCGACCGGCACCTGCACGCTCGTCCCGGTCTCCTCGACCGCGACGGTGAGCGACTGCTCGCCGTACACGCCCTCGGGGACCGTGAAGCTCAGGCTGGCCCGGCCGACCTCGTCGGTCGCGTCCACGATCGCGGTGTCGATCGGACCCGCGGCGAGCTCCGTGTCGCCGAGCGACACGGACACCTCGGCGCCGTTCTCCTCGCCCGCGCTGAACGCCAGCGAGGAGAGGTCGATCGCGACCTCGTCGCCGGCGCTGTAGCCGTCGGCGTCCGCGGCGCTCAGCGTCACGCCGACCGCGCGCTGCGCGAGATCGGGCGTCGCCGTGCCGTTGGCGTCGAACCAGTCCACCATCGATGCGAGGTCGACCTTGCCGGTGTCCTTCTTGTTCGTGCCGGACGCGAGCGTGGTGAAGTTGTCCCCGCCCGCGGCGAGGAACGAGTTCGCCGCCACCAGGTAGGTCGCGGACGGATCGACCGGCGTGCCGTTCAGCGTGATCGAGGTGATCCGCTCGCCGCGCGCGGCGTCGGGATCGTAGGTGTAGACCAGTCCCTCGGAGACGCCGAGCTTCAGGAACGGTCGGCTCGATCCGTCCGGCTGCCACTGCTCCTCCAGCACGGACTTCAGCTGGGCGCCCGTGAGATCCAGCGTCACGAGCGTGTTGGCGAACGGCTGGACCGTCGCCGCCTCGCGGAACGTGACGTTGCCGTCCGGGTCGCCGGCCCCCGTCCCCGCATAGGCGAGGTTGGCACGGATCCCGCCCGGGTTCATCAGCGCGAGATCAGCATCCGTCGCCCACTTCTGGACGTCGGCGACGAAGTTGCCGACCGTCGACTCGCCGCCGCGGTTCTCCGCGCCGTCCGTCTGACGCGCCCGGTTGAAGTCCGCCGTGATCTCGCCGACCTTCTCCGCACCGAGGATGTCCGCCTCGGCCTTGGCGTCGTCGACGATCGACTGCACCTCTTCGACGGCCGGATACAGCGGCTGGCCGCCCTGGGTCAGCGGCTTGATCTCGTTGCTGATCGAGATCAGCTCCTTGGTCTCCGCGTCGACCTGCAGGTTCATCAGACCGAAGTTCTCGCCGTACTGCCCCGCCGAGATGACGGGCCGGCCGTCGATGACGTGGTTGTAGGCCAGGTGGGTGTGCGCCGACACGATCGCGCTGACGCTGTCGTCCACGCCCTCGACGACCTCGCCGAGCGCCGATTCGGGGGTGATGCTGGCGACGTCGGTGCCCGTCGCGCCTTCGTGCACGAGCAGGATGAGCACGTCGGCCTCGCCGTTGGACTCGTCGCCGTCGGTGAGATCGGCCGCGACGTCGTTGACCGAGTCGACGATGCTGCGCACCTCGAGATCCGCGATGCCGTCCGGCGAGACGAGCGAGTCGAGCTCCTCCGTCACCGCGCCGATGAATCCGACCTTCACACCGTCGAGCTCCTTCACCCAGGCGGGTGCGAGAGCGGGCTCACCGGTCTCGGTCAGGAACACGTTCGACGAGATGTACTCCCAGTCCGCGCGGTCCTGCACGCGGTCGCGGAGGTCCGCCCAGCCCTGATCGAACTCGTGGTTGCCCGCCGCGCTCACGTCGAGACCGGCCGCGTTGAGCGCATCGATCGTCGGGTTGTCGTCCTGGATGAACGACGTGAACGTGGAGGCTCCGATCAGGTCGCCTGCGGCGGCGAAGATCGTGTTCGGGTTCGCATCGCGCACCTGCTGAACCGCGCCGGCGAGGACCGCCGCCCCGGCCGAGGCGTTGTCCGCCTCGATCCGGCCGTGGAAGTCGTTGATCGTGACGACGTCGATCGACACCGGCGGGATCTCGCTGGAGACGCCGACGATGATCGGATCGTGGTCGCTCGACCGGAACGGCGTGCCCGCCTCCGCGGCTCCGAACGCGTAGCCGCGGTCGCTCCACTCCGGCGAGTTGATGCTCCACACGCCCGCGCCCGTGATGGATGCGGCCAGCGACGGCGATGCCAGCACGTGGTCGAGCGAGCCGAGCTCGCCGTCGAAGGTGTAGGTGTGCTCGTCGGGAGCCTGCTCCCGGGCCACGTCGCTCCAGCCCGCGCTGGTGAAGACCTCGATCGGGTCCTCCTTCGCATAGGCGTTGAAGTCGCCGATCAGCAGGATGTCGCTGCTGCCGGTGGTCTCCTCGATCGTCTCGGTGAAGTCGAGGATCGACTCCGCCTGCGCCACGCGGTCCGCGTTGAAGAAGCCCTGGCCGTCGGCGGGCTCCGCGCCTCCGCCCGAGGGCGCCGACTTCGACTTCAGATGGTTCGCGACGACGGTGACCGTACGGCCGTCGATGTCGAACGCCTGGGCGATCGGCTCTCGGGCATTGCCCCAGACCGTCTCGTCCACGACCGTCAGGCTGTCGCCGACGGGAGTCACCTCGTCCTTCTTGTAGATGATCGCGTTCGTGATGTAGTCGGTGGTCGACGCGTCGTCCAGCTCATCGGGGGTGTGCACGTAGGCCCACACCTCGTCGCCGGCGTCCGCGTTGAGCCCGTCGACCAGATCCGCCAGCGCGGAGTCGACCGGCTCGCCGAGCTTGACCGAGTTCTCGATCTCCATGAGCGAGACGATCTCCGCGTCCAGGCCGTTGATCGCCGCGACGATCTTCGACTTCTGGACCTCGAACTCCTCGGAGGTCTCGGCGCCGCGGGCGTCGGAGTTCTCGCTGGTGAGGGTCGTGAAGTAGTTGTAGACGTTGAAGGACGCGACCTGCACGTCGCCGCCCACGGTCGGCGCGGCCTCCGGACGCGGATTGCTCGAGGTGAACGTCGCCTTCAGATCGGCCGAGGAGGTGTCGTCGATGGGGACGACGGGCTGCAGGCGCCAGTCGTCGAAGCCCCACTGCAGAACGTAGCCGGTGTCGCTGAAGTCGACGGTGTCGCCGTTGCGGACGACGACGTCCTCCGTGAAGTACGGCTGGTCGTTCGCATGGCCGCTGTTGGTGACCTGGATCGAGTAGCCGTCGTCGAGCAGGATGCGGTTCGCGCGATTCGCGGCGGCGATCGCCGCCGCCTCGTCGCCGGGACGGGCGATCTCGGTGCTCTTGACCGCGAGGTCCTCACCGGCGTTCAGCCACAGCGTGCCGTAGTTGTACAGCTGGTGGCTGGAGGCGACACGGTAGGCGCCGGTGGGAGCGACGAGCATGTTCTCGTACTGCTCCCGGTCGGCTCCGACGACGCTGTCCGGCAGCGGAGTGACCTCGGGCACGCCGACGCCGGCCTCGACCACCTCGACGCCGCTGAGCGAGGCCGGAGTGATCTGCGTCTGGCCGAAGTACTCGCTGACCGAGCCCGTGACCGAGACGAGATCGCCGATCTCGAGCGTCGGGGCGAGGGCGTTCAGGAAGACGAACACGCCGTCGGATGCTCCGGGCGTCGCGTCCTCCGCTCCACCGGATCCCTCGGTCTGGATGACGATGCCCTTGTAGCCGCCGGTGCGGAAGTCGGCGGTGACGACGCCCTCGACCTGGACGGTCTGACCGCTCAGGGGGGACACGTCGCCCGTGCCCTGCACGTCGGCGATCGATACGACGGTCGGCTCTTCCGGCTCCTCAGGCTCTTCGGGCTGGGTACCGCCGGAGTTCTGCGGAGTGATCGTCGCGGAGAGCGTGAAGTCGGCGCTGTTGTCGTCGGTGTCGACGCCGTTCGTGCGGTTCAGCGACCTGACGTCGGTGTTGCCGGTGGGTGCCGTCGCCACCGCCGTCTCGAAGGTGTTCGATGTGCCGTAGCCGAGCGCATCGATGACGCCGTCGGCACCGACGGTCGATCCCGGGGTGAGCGTGACCGCTGCGGTGCCCTCGACGAGAGCGAGCGTGCCGGTCGTGCCGCTGGTGTTCAGGTTGCCGACGGCATCCGCCGCGGGCAGAGCCTGACCGTTCCCCCCGTTGCTGCCGCCCTGGACGAGGTAGTAGCCGCCGGCGGGGATCTCCCCCTCGAGCACGGCGACGCCGTTGGAGGGGCCCGTTCCGGTCGCCGCGCGGTACTGCAGCGAGAATCCGTCGAGCGAGACGTCCTCCGACGTCGGGTTGTACAGCTCGACGAACTTGTTCGTGTACGCGGCGCCCGCGCTGCCTCCGGAGAGGTAGGCCTCGTTGATGACAACGCCCGTCCCGGTCGTGTCGGCGAAGGCCGGAGGCGCCATCAGAGCGCCTCCGCCCAGGGCGGCGACGCAGGTCACGGCGAGGACGCCGATGCGCCCCCTGTTGCTGCGGAAGGACGAGGGAACCACGCGGTTCCCTCCGTCGGGGACTGGCTTCATCGGTGCTGTCTCCTCGTTAGATCGCGCGCCGGTCCAGGGGAGACCGCCGCGGTGGACGCTCTCAGCCCACACACATGCTGGTGAGCATACGGACGGCCGAGGACGGGATCAACGGTGTTCTCCGATTGGTAACCCAGTGCTCACACGATCGCCAAAAGCGTTCGGAGAGAGCGCACAAACACCTGCTCAGATGCGCAGGAGCTGATGCGCAGGTGCGCAGAGGATCAGGCTGTCGAGGAGTCCGAGGTCTCCTCGACAGCCTCGACCTCGCGCTCCCAGGCGTCCTTGGCGAGCCGGTACCAGATGTAGAACGCGAAGCAGGCGAAGATCGCCCACTCGGCCGCGTAGAAGACGTTCAGCCAGTTGACCGGCGAGGACTCCTCCGGCGCAGGGGACGAGATGTCGATCAGTCCGTCCGGGGCGTCGGCCGAGGCCAGATACGGACGGTAGACGGCGAGCCGTTCCGTGTCGTGCCACCTGCTGAGCAGCGCCGCGGGCGACATCCGGTCCAGCCGGAGCGGGTCGGCGGCCGGCGGCGCCTGCACGCCCTCGTCGGAGATGATCCGGCCGCTGATCACGGCCTCCGCGCCTGCCGCGTCCTGCTCCAGCGCCGCCGCGGCGGCCTCCGCGCTCTCCCTGTCGGACGCCCAGCCGAGCGCCACGGCGATCGAGACGCCGTCCGCCACGCGCAGCTGGCCGGTGACCCAGTACCCCTCCACGTCGTCGTTGTAGCGCGAGGAGACGATGAGGAAGTCGCCGGCGACCCAGGTCCCGGTGGTCTGGACGCGCTGCCCGACATAGGGCTCCGACAGGTACTCCCCCGGGACGACGACGTCCTCCAGCGGACGCTGCTCCTCGGTCACGCCGGCCGGAGCCGGATCCGTGTCGATCGCGCGGCCGAGCTGCCACTGCCCGAGGAACGCGAAGACGCCGGCGACCACGAGGCACAGCAGCAGCACCCCGATCCAGCGAGGACGCAGCAGGACCTCGCGCAGGGTCGGCGGGAACGCCTCGGGTGTGGTCACGGTTCGGCGCGGCTCAGCTCTGCAGGTACGGGGCGAGCACGACCTCGACGCGCTGGAACTCCTTGAGATCGGAGTATCCGGTGGTCGCCATCGACTTGCGCAGCGCGCCGATGAGGTTGGCGGTGCCGTCGGCGACCGGAGCGGGGCCGTACAGGATCTCCTCCAGCGGCGCGATGCGGTCGACCGCGACCCGGCGTCCGCGGGGAAGCTGCGGGTGGTGCGCCTCCGGTCCCCAGTGGAAGCCGAGGCCGGGCGCGTCCGTGGCGCGGGCGAGCGCGACGCCGAGCATCACGGCATCCGCACCCATCGCGAGCGCCTTGACGATGTCGCCGGAGGTGCCGACGCCGCCGTCGGCGATCACGTGCACGTAGCGCCCGCCGGACTCGTCGAGGTAGTCGCGGCGCGCCGCCGCCACATCGGAGACGGCGGTCGCCATCGGCGCGTGGATGCCGAGCGTGGCACGGGTCGTCGACGCCGCTCCCCCGCCGAATCCGACGAGCACGCCCGCGGCGCCGGTGCGCATGAGGTGCAGGGCCGCGGTGTACGTGGCCGCCCCGCCGACGATGACGGGGACATCGAGGTCGTAGATGAACTTCTTGAGGTTCAACGGCTCGGCGGCGCTGGAGACGTGCTCCGCCGAGACGGTCGTGCCGCGGATGACGAACAGGTCGACGCCCGCGGCGACGACGGTCTCGTAGAGCTCCTGCGTGCGCTGCGGAGTGAGGGAGCCGGCGACGGTGACGCCCGCGGCGCGGACCTCGGCCAGGCGCGCCTTGATGAGCTCGGGTTTGATCGGCTCCGAGTACAGTCGCTGCATCCGCGCCGTCGCCTGCTCCGGTGCGAGGCCGGCGATCTCCTCGAGCAGCGGCCGGGGGTCCTCATAGCGCGTCCACAGCCCTTCCAGATCGAGGACGCCGAGACCGCCGAGCTGCCCGAGACGGATGGCCGTCGCCGGACTCACGACCGAGTCCATCGGGGCGCCGAGCACGGGGATGTCGAAGCCGTAGGCGTCGATCGTCCACGCGGTCGAGACGTCCTCGGGGTTGCGCGTGCGCCGGGAGGGCACGACCGCGATGTCGTCGAACGTGTACGCGCGACGCGCGCGCTTTCCTCGGCCGAGCTCGATATCCATGGTCACCCTCCCAGACTACCCGGGGCCGCCATGGCCAGGAGACGGACCCGCGCCCCGCGAGCCCGCCCGGTCAGCGGGACCGCGCGACGCGCCGCTCGTCCCAGACCGGCTCGTCGGAGGCGTACACCTCGCCATCGGCCCCGAAGACGAGGTACCGGTCGAACGATCGCGCGAACCACCGATCATGCGTCACCGCGAGCACGGTGCCGTCGAAGCGCGTCAAGGCGTCCTCGAGCGCCTCGGCGGACTCCAGGTCGAGGTTGTCCGTCGGCTCGTCGAGCAGCAGCAGGGTGGATCCCGCGAGCTCGAGCAGGAGCACCTGGAAGCGCGCCTGCTGACCGCCGGAGAGGGAGTCGAAGCTCTGCTGCGCCTGCCGCACGAGGCCATAGCGGTCCAGGGCGCTGCTCGCGGCGTCCCTCGGCATCCCCGCGCGCCGCTCGTCGCCGCGGTGCAGGATCTCCAGCAGCGTGCGCCCGCGGAGCTCCGGATGCGCATGAGTCTGCGCGAACAGGCCGGGCACGACCCTGGCCCCCAGTGCGACTCTGCCGGTGTGCGGCACCGGGGCGATCCGCTCCCCTGCCGACGTCGCATGTCCGAGCGCCGGATCGGGATCGCTCCCGCCCCGGGCGAGCAGCCGGAGGAAGTGCGACTTCCCCGATCCGTTGGAGCCGAGCACTCCGATGCGGTCGCCGAACCAGATCTCCGCGTCGAAGGGCCTCATGAGCCCGGTCAGCTCGAGGCGCTCCGCGACCACCGACCGCTTGCCCGTGCGCGCACCGCGCAGACGCATGTCGAAGTCCTGCGCAGGCGGGCGCTCCTCGGGAGGGCCCGCCTCCTCGAACCTCCGCAGCCGCGTCTGAGCGGCGCGGTATCGCGAGGCGAAGCCGTCGTTCGCCTCGGCCTTGGCCTTGAGCGTCGCGACGAGCGCCAGCAGCTTCTCGTGCTGCTCGTCCCAGCGCCGGCGCAGTTCGTCGAGCCGGTCCATCCGATCCTCGCGCGCCCTGTGATAAGTGGCGAAGCCGCCGCCGTGCACCCAGGCGACCGCCCCTGCGCCCCCGGGCTCCAGCGTGATGATGCGATCGGCCGCGCGGGCGAGGAGCTCACGATCGTGCGAGACGAGCAGCACGATCTTCGGCGTCTGCCGCAGCTGCTCCTCGAGCCAGCGCTTGGCCGGCACGTCCAGATAGTTGTCCGGCTCATCCAGCAGCAGCACCCCATCGGGACCGCGCAGCAGCGCCTCCAGGGCGAGGCGCTTCTGCTCTCCGCCGGACAGCGTGGTCAGCTCCCGGAACCTCGCGCGCTCGTAGGGCACGCCGAGCGCGGCGATCGTGCACCGATCCCACATCGTCTCGTGCTCGTACCCGCCGGCGTCCGCGTACTCGGCGATCGCCGACGCGTATGCCATCTGGGTGTCGTTCTCGTCGCGTTCGATGAGGGCGTTCTCGGACGCCTCCAGCGCCTCGGCCGCGGCGCGGATGCGTCGGGGCGCCACGCTCACCAGCAGGTCATGCACCGTCTGGCCCTTCGCACCGTGGCCGACGAACTGGTCCATGACGCCGAGCCCGCCGTCGATCGCCACCGCTCCCGCATCCGCCCGCTGCTCCCCGCGGATGATGCGCAGGAGCGTCGTCTTGCCTGCACCGTTCGGTCCGATCAGGGCGCTGGTGGATCCGGCGCCGACGCGGAAGGTCACCTCATCGAGCAGCGGCCTGCCGTCCGGCAGGGTCAGTGAGATCGCCGACACGTCTATGTAGCCCACGGTGCGAGCCGTCCTTCCGCCCGTTCACCGAGCCGACCAGGCTAGCACAGCTGTCGTCCTCGACTCGGCCCCGTGAGACGGCTGGTCGAAGCGCCTCACTGTGGGCGAGGGGATGGTGCCGTACGGCGCACGGTCGCTACGCTCTGGCTACGAGAAGAGCACGACCGCCACGCAGAGACAGGAGAGAGAACCATGACGAATCCTCCGTATCCCGAACCGTCGAACGCCCCGCAGGACCCCTCCCCGTATCAGCCGCCGGCCGCGCCGCCGGCATCCGGGTACCCTGCCGACCCGACGCCGCCGGCCGCTCCCGGCTACCCGGCGGCGCCCCAGCCGTATCCGGTGGGCGGGTCCGCCCCTGCTCCCGTGCCGGGGCGCGGCCTCGCCATCGCCGGACTCGTCCTCGCTTTCCTCGTCGCGCCGGTGGGCCTGATCATCAGCATCGTGGCCGCGGTGAAGCTCGGCAAGGCGGGCGCGCCCAAGGGGCTCGCGATCGCCGGCATCATCGTCGGCGCGGTCATCACCCTGCTGTGGATCGTCGGCATCATCGGACTGGTCGCGCTCTTCGGGTCGCTCTTCGCCATGTGCGACCAGCTCGGCCCTGGGGTCTGGGACGTCAACGGCGTCACGTACACCTGCAGCTGAGCCCGTAGTGCCCGACCGGGACGGTCGCCAGTCGGGACCGTCGCCGGTCGGGATCGCAGTCGTCGATCACGATGGGTGATCCTGACCGACGGCCGTCTTCCGGTCAGGCATCCGTCCGCTCTCGGCGCGGGCCGGGGACGACGAGGGGCGGATGCCTCACGGCATCCGCCCCTCGTCGTGAACGTCACTTCTTGTAGTTGGGCGCCTCGACGACGATCTGCACGTCGTGCGGGTGGGACTCCTTGAGCCCCGCAGCCGTGATGCGGACGAACCTGCCGCGGGTCTTCAGCTCCTCGATGGTGCGCGCGCCGACGTAGAACATCGACTGACGCAGACCGCCGACGAGCTGGTAGGCCACCGCCGAGACCGGGCCGCGGTACGGCACCTGACCCTCGATGCCCTCGGGAATGAGCTTGTCGTCGCTGGGGACGTCGGCCTGGAAATAGCGATCCTTGGAGTAGGACGTCTGCTTTCCCCGCGTCTGCATCGCGCCGAGCGAGCCCATGCCTCGGTACTGCTTGAACTGCTTCCCGGACTGGAAGACGATCTCGCCCGGCGACTCGTCGGTGCCGGCCAGGAGCGAGCCGAGCATGACGGCGTCCGCTCCCGCGACGAGCGCCTTGGCGATGTCGCCGGAGTACTGCAGACCGCCGTCGGCGATCACGGGGATGCCGGCGGGGCGGGCGGCGAGAGACGCCTCGTACACGGCGGTCACCTGCGGGACGCCGACGCCGGCGACGACGCGCGTCGTGCAGATCGAGCCTGGGCCCACGCCGACCTTCACGGCGTCCACGCCCGCGTCGATGAGCGCCTGCGCGCCCTCACGGGTCGCGACGTTGCCGCCGATGACGTCGATGTGCGCGAAGGACTCGTCGGCCTTCAGGCGCCTCACGATGTCGATCACGCCCTGGGACTGGCCGTTCGCGGTGTCGACGACGATCACGTCGACGCCCGCGTCGCGCAGCGCCTCGGCCCGCTCCCAGGCGTCGCCGAAGAAGCCGATCGCCGCGCCGACGCGGAGGCGTCCCTGCTCGTCCTTGGTGGCCAGCGGGTACTTCTCGCTCTTGTCGAAGTCCTTGATGGTGATGAGGCCCGCGAGATTGCCGTTCTCATCGATGAGCGGCAGCTTCTCGACGCGATGACGGGCGAACAGGGCGATGACCTCTCCGGCGGCCACGCCGACCGGAGCGGTCACGAGGCCCTCGCTGGTCATGACGTCCTTGACGAAGGTGGTCTGACGCTCGAAGCCGGACACGAAGCGCATGTCGCGGTTGGTCACGATGCCGACGAGCTTGCCGTCGGGGTCCACGACCGGCAGCCCCGAGATGCGGTACTTCGCGCACAGCGCGTCGACCTCCTCGACCGTCGCCTCGGGGGTGGTCGTGATCGGGTCCGTGATCATGCCGGACTCGCTGCGCTTGACGCGGTCGACGTGCGCGGCCTGGTCGGCGATCGAGAGGTTGCGGTGCAGGATGCCGAGACCTCCCTCGCGCGCCATCGCGATGGCCATGCGCGACTCCGTGACGGTGTCCATCGCGCTGGAGAGCAACGGCGTCGCGACCGAGATGCGTCGCGTGATCCGGGAGGACGTGTCGGCCTCGCTCGGGATCACATCGGTGTGACCCGGCAGCAGCAGCACGTCGTCGTAGGTGAGTCCGACGAATCCGAAGGGGTCGTGCTGGTCCATGGATGGCCCTCCTGCAGGCGAGATCTGTGGCGACGGTGTACCAATTCTAAGCGCCGCGGGCGGCCGGATAATTCCCCGCCGTCCGCACGCCGTGACCGAACCGTGCGTTGGCCGAAACAGCCGCGACACACTACGCTCGTACCGTCGTACATCAAGGCCGATCGACACCCCGTCTCGGCCTGTGTGCTGGACAGGAGGTTCTGTGAGTCCGACGATCTCGGCCAGGCGGAGCGGATCCCGATGGGCCATCGCCCTTCTCGGCACGCTCCTCGCCTTCGGCTTCCTGTTCCTGCAATCGCCGCCCGCATCGGCCGAGGAGAGCGACGACGGCCAGGAGGTCACGGACTTCTACCTCGCCGGCGTCATCACCTTCGACGACGAGCCCGTCCCCGGCGTCACCATGAGCGTCGAGGGGAACGGCTTCGAGGCGGACACGGAGACGGATGCCGACGGCCGGTGGCGCCTGTACGTCCCGGAGAAGGAGGCGTACACGCTCACCGTCGACGAGGAGACCCTCCCCGACGGCGTCATCGTCGATGCATCGCAGCTCCCGGAGGGCATGCAGCCCGTCTCGGGGACCACGGCCTCCTTCGAGATCGAGTTCGGGCTCACCGGGACCAAGATCGTCAATCTCTTCCTCGGCGAGGGCGTGCGGGAGACGACGTCCTTCATCGACCAGCTGCTGTCCCGCGTCGTGGGCGGCCTGAACTTCGGCCTGCTCCTGGGCCTCGCCTCGATGGGCGCCGCGCTCATCTACGGCACGACCCGGCTGTCGAACTTCGCGCACGGCGAGATGGTGAGCTGGGGCGCGGTGGTCGCGCTCATCGTCACCTCCTTCTGGCAGCTGCCGATCTGGCTCGGCATCCTGGCGGCCGTCGCCGCGGGGGCGCTGCTGGGCTGGGCGCTCGACGCGGGACTGTGGCGCCCGCTCCGGCGCAAGGGGCTCGGCGTGGTCCAGCTGATGATCGTCAGCATCGGACTCTCGCTCGCGCTGCGGTACGTGCTGCAGTTCGTCATCGGCGGCGGCACCTACCAGCTGCCCGGGGCGAGCCCCGCCCCCATCGAGCTCGGACCGATCTCGCTGTCGTACATCGACATGATCGGCATGGGCACCAGCATCGTCGTGATCGCCGCCGTCGGGTACTTCCTCACGAGGACCCGCGTCGGCAAGGCGACCAGGGCGATCTCCGACAACCCGCAGCTGGCGGCCGCATCGGGGATCGACGTCGACAGGGTGGTCCGCATGGTGTGGATCCTGGCCGGCACGCTCGCCGCCGTCTCCGGCATCCTGTGGGCCTACTTCCGGCCGGGCGTCAAATGGGACATGGGCATGCAGATGCTGCTGCTCATGTTCTGCGCGATCACCCTCGGCGGACTCGGCTCCACGCTCGGCGCCCTCATCGGCTCGATCATCGTCGGACTCGCCGTCGAGGTGTCGACGCTCCTCGGAGTCCCATCCGACCTCAAGTACGCGAGCGCCCTGGTCGCGCTCATCGTGATCCTGCTCGTCCGGCCGCAGGGCATCCTCGGTCGCAGGGAAAGGCTGGGCTGACGCATGGACTTCGGAAGCATCTTCGGCAACACGGCCGCCTATCTGTTCAGCCCGACGACCCTCGCCTACGCGCTCGCGGCCACCGGGCTCGCAGTGCACTTCGGCTACACCGGCCTGCTCAACTTCGGCATGGCGGCGTTCATGGCGATCGGCGGCTACGGCTACGCCATCTCCATCCTCACCTTCGGCTTCCCGTGGTGGGCGGGGATGCTCACAGGTCTCCTGGGCGGGGCGGCGTTCGCCCTCGTCCTCGGCATCCCGACCCTCCGCCTGCGGGCCGACTACCTCGCCATCGCGACGATCGCGGCAGCGGAGGTCGTCCGCCTGCTGTTCGTGACCGAGCTCTTCAAGGACTGGACCAACTCCGCGGGCGGCCTGTCCGGATATCACGAGAGCTTCCAGGCGATGAACCCGTTCCCGCCCGGAAGCTACGGCTTCGGCCCATGGGTGTACAGCGAGACCCAGCTCTGGGTGCGCGTGTTCGGCCTGGTCTGCCTGATCCTCGCCGTCCTGCTGGTGTGGGCGCTCATGCGCAGCCCGTGGGGCCGCGTGCTGAAAGGCATCCGCGAGGACGAGGACGCCGTCCGCTCGCTCGGCAAGAACGTCTTCGCGTACAAGATGCAGGCGCTCGTCGTCGGCGGCATGATCGGCGCCCTGGGCGGGATCGTGTTCGTGCTCCCCTCCGCGGTGATCCCCGGCAGCTACTCGACCTCGCTCACCTTCTTCCTCTGGACGATCCTCCTTCTCGGCGGAGCGGCGACGGTGCTCGGCCCGACGCTGGGCGCCGTGCTCTTCTGGGTCGTGTTCGCCTTCCTCGGCTCGCTCCTGCCCGAGATGGCGAACGCGGGCGTCCTTCCGATCTCCGCGGCGCAGGCGGACGTCGTCCGCTACATCGTGATCGGCCTCGTGCTGATGCTGATCGTCGTGTTCCGTCCGCAGGGCATCCTCGGCAACAAGAGGGAGATGACCTTTGTCCAGTGACGACGAGACCCGGATCGCACCGGCGATGCCGCGGCAGAAGAGCACCGGCCTCGCCAAGGGGCCGGCGGCGCCAGGCGTGGCGAAGGTCGATCCGATCCTGATCGCGGACCGCGTGCAGCGCCGGTTCGGCGGTGTCGCCGCCGTCGACGTCGACCACCTGGAGATCCCGCGCGGCGCGATCACAGCGCTGATCGGCCCCAACGGCGCGGGGAAGACCACCCTCTTCAACCTCCTCTGCGGCTTCGACAGACCCAACACCGGCTCCTGGTCGTTCGACGGCAAGGCGCTCTCCGGCGTCCCCTCCTTCAAGGTCGCGCGGATGGGCCAGGTGCGCACATTCCAGCTGACCAAGTCCCTCTCGCTGCTCACCGTGCTCGAGAACATGAAGCTCGGCGCGCCGAACCAGCGCGGCGAGGGCTTCTGGGCCGGCCTGTTCCCCGTCCTGTGGCGCGCGCAGGACGCCGAGATCGAGGAGCGCGCCCGCGAGCTCCTGCGGCGCTTCAAGCTGGACGCCAAGGAGAAGGACTTCGCCGCCTCGCTCTCCGGCGGGCAGCGCAAGCTCCTCGAGATGGCCCGCGCGCTCATGAGCGATCCTTCCCTGGTCATGCTGGACGAGCCGATGGCGGGGGTGAACCCCGCGCTCACCCAGTCCCTGCTCGACCACATCCTCGGTCTCAAAGACCTCGGGATGACCGTCCTGTTCGTCGAGCACGACATGCACATGGTGCGTCACATCGCCGACTGGGTGGTGGTGATGGCCGAGGGCCGGGTCGTCGCCGAAGGCCCGCCGGAGACGGTGATGGAGGATCCAGCCGTGGTCGACGCCTACCTGGGCGCCCACCAGGATGTCGATCTCGGAGCGGTCACCGGCCGCATCCCCGTCGCCTCGGATGCCGCGGCGACCCGCCTCCGCGAGCAGATCGAGAGCGAGGCGGAGGCCGAGATCGAAGCCGAGATCTCCGAAGAGGAGCAGAAGTCGTGACAGAGCAGAGAGCGTCAGCCTCGGATGACGTCGTCGTCGAGCTGACGGACGTCCACGCCGGGTATCTGCCGGGGGTGAACATCCTCAACGGAGCGAACCTGATCGCGCGCAAGGGCGAGCTGATCGGGATCATCGGTCCGAACGGCGCAGGCAAGTCGACGCTGCTGAAGTCGATCTTCGGGATGGTGAACGTCCGCCAGGGCGACATCACCGTGAACGACGAGAGCATCGTCGGCCTGAAGGCCGACAAGCTCGTCGCGCGCGGCGTGGCCTTCGTGCCGCAGACCAACAACGTGTTCCCCTCGCTGACGATCGAGGAGAACCTGCAGATGGGCCTGTATCAGAACCCGAAGATCTTCGCGGAGCGGCTGGAGTTCGTCTCCGGGATCTTCGCTGAGATCGGCAAGCGTCTGAAGCAGCGCGCCGGCTCCCTCTCCGGCGGGGAGCGCCAGATGGTGGCGATGTCGCGCGCACTCATGATGGACCCGTCCGTCCTGCTGCTGGACGAGCCGTCCGCCGGTCTCTCGCCCGTCCGCCAGGATGACGCGTTCATCCGGGTCTCGGACATCAACAAGGCCGGCGTCACCACGATCATGGTCGAGCAGAACGCTCGGCGCTGCCTGCAGATCTGCGATCGAGGCTACGTCCTCGACCAGGGCCGGGACGCCTACGAGGGAAGCGGCAGGGAGCTGCTGAACGACCCGAAGGTCATCGGGCTGTACCTCGGCACGCTCGGCGCCGACGCGGCCTGACCCCTCGCCCGAGCTCCTGCGCCCTATCCCCTGCGCCAGGCAGGTGCCCCGTGCGGCCGCCTCCGAGGCGAGGAAGCGGCCGTGCGGGACACCTCCCGGGCGGGAACCGATCACACGAGACGCCTCCCGGGCGGGAGAGGCAACCGCACGGGACCCCCAGAGGCGAGGAAGGGCCCGGGCGCGAGGAAGGCCCCGGATGCCGAGCATCCGGGGCCTTCCTCATATGGTTACTTGATGCGGGTCTGCACGTTGTCCGCGTCGAACTCGTAGACGCCGATCGCGGCGCCGGCCGGGTCGTTGCCGTCGTCGAACGTGACCTCGCCGGAGTAGCCGTCGTAGTCGGCCGTGCCGCCGGAGTTGATGATCTCCGCGCACTCGGCGAAGCTCGTGCACTTCTCGCCGTCGCCGCTGCCGCCGGAGACCTCCTGCATGGCCGCCGCGATGTCCGCGCCCTCGACGGAGACGGCCTTCAGCGCCGCCAGCGCGATGAGCGTGGCCGCGTCATAGGCCTCTGCCGAGTAGGTCAGAGCGTCGATCGGGTCGTTGCCCTCGGCCGTCCAGACCTCGTTCAGCTGGTCGATGAAGTCATCGGGCAGCTCGGCACCGGCGCGGGTTCCCTTGGAGCCCTCGAGGCTGACGGGGAGGTCCGGCCAGTCCTTCAGGTTTCCGTCGACGAGGTACAGCGCGCCCGTGTCGATGCCCGCGTTGCCCAGCAGCGGGGCGATGGTCGCGAACTGGTCGTACGAGACGACGGCGACCGCATCCGGGTTCTCCGCCGCGATCGTCTCCACCTGCGCGTTGAACTGCCCGTCGCCCTGGTTGAACGAAGCGTCGGCGACGACCTCGCCGCCGGTGCCTTCGAAGGTCGACTTGATCGCCTCGAACAGTCCCGTGCCGTAGGGGTCGTTCTGGTAGATGATGCCGAGCGTCTTGTGGCCGTCCTCGGCGATCTGGTTTCCGAGGACCTCGCCCTGGAGGTTGTCGCTCGGAGCCGTCCGGAAGTACAGGTCGTTGATGCCCGTGAACTCTGCGGAGGTGTTCGACGGCGACACGGTGAGGATGCCCGCACCGGCGTTGCCGTCGAGGATCAGCTTCGTGACGCTGGAGGATGCCGCGCCCACCATCGCGGTGATGCCCGCGTTCTGGAGGTTGGTGATCGAGGTCTCGTAGGCCTTGTTGTCCAGGTCGCCCTCGTCCTCGCTGGTGAGCTCGACGGTGATGCCGGCATCCGCCTCATTGATCTGCGCGACGGCGAGCTGCACGCCGGCCTCCATGGGAGCGCCGAGGAACGCCAGCGATCCGGTCGAGGGCAGGAGCGAGCCGAGCTGGAGCGTCAGGTCGACGTCGGCGGGACGGTCGTTCGACGGCTCCTCCGACGACTCCGGTGCGGAGGTGGTGCTGCACCCAGCGATGACGAGCGCCGTGGCTCCCAGCAGCGCGATTCCTGCCAGCAGCTTGGGGCGCGAACCCTGCAGAACGTTCATATTGCTCCTTTGAAACAGCGGACGTGGGGACACCGCGTCCGGGTGTTCTAACCCTATGGGCGGGCCGCGCAGCCGCGGGTATCGGTGCGCTAACGATCTTGTTTCACGCCGATGACGCCGCTCGCACCGGCTCCGCGACGTTCGTCCTGCGGCGGCGCCTCGCGGCCAGGAGCAGGTCTGCGACGAACACGGACACCGCGATCCAGACCAGGATGAACCCGATCCAGCGCTCGGCCGGCATCGGCTCGTGCAGCACGAGCACGCCGGTGAGGAACTGCATGATCGGGGTGACGAACTGGATCATCCCGATGACGGTGAGGTTGATCCGGCGCGTTCCCGCGGCGAACAGCAGCAGCGGCACTGCGGTGGCGATCCCGACGAAGCACAGGAGCACAGCGTGCCACGTCCCCTCGGCTGCGAACGTGATGCCGGTGCTCGTGCCGACGACGATGAGCTGCACCACCGCGATGGGGACGAGCCAGAGCGACTCCAGCGCGAGCCCGCTGACGGCGTCCACCGCGGGGCCGATCTGCTTCTTGATGAGCCCGTAGAAGCCGAAGGAGAGCGCGAGGGTGAGCGCGATCCAGGGGAACTCGCCGTATACGGCGATGATCACGACGACGGCGATCGCCGCGATGCCGATCGCCGCCCACTGCAGCGTCCTGATGCGCTCGTGGAGGACGAAGACGCCGAGCAGCACCGTCATGATGGGGTTGATGAAGTATCCGAGCGAGGTCTCGACGACGCGGTCCCCGAGCGTGCCGATGAGGAACGCCTGCCAGTTCACGTAGATGAGGAGCCCGGCGAGCGCGGTGAGGCCGAGCAGTCGCGGCTGTCGCGCGATCGCCCAGAGCGCGCGCCATCCGCGGACGACGGCGAGCAGGATCACGCAGAACGCGAGGGAGAACAGCACCCGCCACGCCACGACCTCCCAGGCGCCGGTGGGGGCGAGCAGCAGGAAGTAGAGCGGGAGGACACCCCAGATCAGATAGGCGCCGACGGCGTAGAGGAGACCGGCGCTCCTCTCGTCGCGCTGTCTCGGATCGGGGCTCACCGGACAACTCTATTCCCGGTTCCGCACCCCGCTCTGCCGAGCGTCGGTCCGTGCCGTCGGAGGCACCCGTCGGCCGGGGCGACGGATGTCGGTCGAGAGTACGGATGTCGGTCGATCCGGCCGTTCCCGGCCGACATCCGTGCTCTCGACCGACGAGTGTCAGCGGATTCCGCGGAGAGCGGGGTCCGCCGGAATGCACGAGGGCCCGGATGCCGAAGCATCCGGGCCCTGCCGTGGCGCTGGACTCAGCGGACGACGACCGCGAGGACGTCGCGCGCCGAGAGCACGAGGAACTCATCGGCGCCGAACTTCACCTCGGTGCCGCCGTACTTGCTGTACAGGACGCGGTCGCCGACGGCGACGTCGAGCGGGACGCGGTTGCCGTTGTCATCGATGCGGCCGGGGCCGACGGCCACGACCTCGCCCTCCTGGGGCTTCTCCTTGGCGGTGTCAGGGATGACCAGGCCACTCGCGGTGGTCTGCTCGGCCTCGACCTGCTTGATGACGATGCGGTCCTCGAGCGGCTTGATGGAAACCGACACGGTCTACCTCTTCTTTCTTGACGCTGACACGAAAGACTCGTTCGCACTCTCAACCCGAGAGTGCTAATCCCAGTGTAGGCGCACCGCTGGCACTCACGCAATGCGAGTGCCAGTCGTAAGCGCTCGGCGGAAACACTCCCTAGGCTGAAACGGTGCAGATGACCGAGCTCGCCGAACTGCTCACCCCCGAGGGGCTGCGCCTCCTCGACGAGACGGGGCGCATCGACTCCACCGCGGATGTCGCACGCGCCGTGTCCCGGTTGCGCGCGGCTGGGCATTCCCCTGAACTCGTCTCGGCCGTCGTCGGCCAGGCGCGCCTGCGCACGAGGGCGGCGGCGAAGTTCGGCGGGTTCGCCGAGCGGATGCTGTTCACGCAGGCCGGACTCGAACAGGCGACCAGGCTCGGCGTGGCGGCTCGTCACGCCGGGCGGATGCGGGCGGCAGGCATCGCCCACGTCGCGGATCTCGGCTGCGGTATCGGCGGCGACGCGCTCGCCTTCGCCGGGGCCGGGCTTCGCGTCACCGCCGTGGATGCGGACGAGGTCACCGCCGCGATCGCGGCCTACAACCTGGCTCCCTTCGGCGCGGACGCGACGGTGCTGCACCGCACGGCCGAGGATGCCGCGGACACGATCCTCGATGCCGCAGGGCCGACCCCGGCATCCCTCGCCGGCGCAGCCCCCGCCGACGCACCCCCCGGAGATGTGCATCAGGCTCGGAGGGAATCTGCGGAAGCATCCGAAGATGCCGCACATCTCCGACAAAGCGACACGGCGGTCTGGCTCGATCCGGCCCGCCGCACCGCGGGTCACGGCGAGACCCGGCGTGTGACGGCATCCGACTACTCCCCCTCCCTGGACTGGGCGTTCGATCTCGCGAGCCGTATGCCGACCGGGATCAAGCTGGGGCCGGGGCACGACCGCGATGCGCTCCCCGCCGATGCGGAGGCGCAGTGGGTGAGCGTCGACGGGAGCGTCGTCGAGCTCGTGCTGTGGTCGGGGGCGCTGGCCCGCGAAGGGGTGCGCCGGGCCGCGCTGGTGATCCGCGGCGAGCGCCCGCACGAGCTGACGGCGGGAGCGGATGCTCCGGACGCCGGCGTGCGCCCGCTCGGCGCCTTCGTGCACGAGCCGGACGGGGCGGTGATCCGCGCCCGGCTGATCGGGGACGTCGCCAGGAGCCTGGACGCCGGGATGCTGGACGAGCACATCGCCTATCTCAGCGGCGATGAGGCCGTGACGAGTCCCTTCGTGCAGTCGTTCCGCGTACGCGAGACCCTTCCGCTGAACCCGAAGGCGATCAGCGCCGCGTTGCGCGCGAACGGGATCGGCGCGGTCGAGATCAAGAAGCGCGGCGTCGACATCGACCCCGCCGCGTTCCGCAGGAAGCTGAAGCTCGCGGGCAGCGAGACGGCGACGCTGATCCTCACCCGGATCGGCGAGCGGCGGCTCGCGCTTCTCACGGACCGGGTCTGAGCGCGGACCGGGCTCAGAATCCGTCGGGGGTCGCTCATTCGTCGCCCGGGTCGCCGACCTCGACCGTGTCCGAGACGAAGGGCTCCCTGATGATCGTGAGGAACGGGGAGCCGTCCGGCAGGAACGTCACCCTGTAGGTGATCTGCATCTCTTCCGCGTCGGGTGCGGCGGACGTCACCGATCCGACGCTCAAGCCGTCCCGCTCCGCGTCCTCGGTCGACATGCAGTCCGGCATCCCGACAACGACCAGACAGGTCTCCCCCGCGCGGGTCGTCGCAAGCCAGATCGAGTGGTCCTCGTCATAGCCCACGAGGTCGAGCTCCTCGGGGAAGAGCTCGGCGGCGATCGCCTCCGCCGCCATCGTCTCGGCCTCGGCGTCGGCACTGGCCGAGGAAGGGGCCGACAGCTGATAGTTGTAGAACCGCGCAGCGAGATCGCCGTCCGCGGTGAGGAAGCCGGTCGCGGCGGTGACCCACGCGCGCCCTGCGCCCCAATCCTCGCGCTGAGAGACCGTCAACGAGCGCGTCTGGGCGACATAGGTCTCGTCGCAGGTCTCCGCGGACCCGCTCGGTCCGGCGATGATCAGGCAGGTCTGCTCTCCGCCGTCCTCGGTCGCCGTCCAGGCCACGAAGCCCTCCGGATCGAGCCCGTCGACGGGGATGGTGTCCTGGAGACCCGCCACCCGCAGCGAGCCGGGGTCGTAGTCGCCCGCCGCGGCGATCGACTCCTCCCATGCCCGCTGCTGCGCGCTCAGCTCGATCGAGGGTCCGCTCGAGACCGCCTGGGCGATCCCCCATCCGGCGCCTCCGCCGATCGCGACAGCGATCGCGCCCACGATCACGGGGAGCCGCCAGTGACGGAGTGCCCTTCTCGCACCGCCCAGCCGGGCGGGCCCCGGTGCCGGGTCCGCACTGTTCGGGGCTTCTTCCCCGACAGGAGGCGCGGCCCCGAGCCGATCGCCCTCGACCCGCGGGACGTGCGCGGACCCGCCGACGGCACGCGACTGCAGCTCGCGCAGGCGCGCCGCCTCGGCATCCGTCAGCGTCCCGTCCGGTCCGTAGGCCTTCGCGCGGAGTTCGCGCAGCTCCCGCTCGTCCTGCATCCGTTCAGTCCCCCTCCGGCCTGCCCGTCTTGTCGTCGAGCGAGGCCGTGCGGTCCCGCTCGATCGTCAGCATCGGTCCGCGCGTCTCGCTCTGGGTGACGAGATAGGTGGTGACGGTTCCGTCGCCCGCGTCGACCGGCAGCGCGACCGCATCGGCATCGAGGTCGCCGCAGGCATCCTGGATCCGGTCGGGCAGCGCGACGATCACGCACAGCTCCGCCCCCGACCAGTCCATCCATACCGGGGTCTCTCCGTCGTAGCCGAGGATCTGCAGCGACTCCCCCTGATAGCCCCCCGCCACCAGGCGGTCGGCGACGACGAGCTCGTCCTCGGTGTACTGCGAGCGCCAGTCGTTCGTCGCGTACGACATCCAGGACTGCACGACGATGACCGGCTGGTCGTCGAGCCCGTGGACGACGCCGGCGGAGATCTGGTCCGTGGTCTCCTCGTCCTCTCGCGGCACGTCGATGTAGGCGTACACGCCGTTCAGCTCGAAATCCTCTCGGGGCACGCATGCTCTGCCGTCCAGATCGCCGTGGGTGAGGATGAGGCATTCGGACTCCCCCTCGCCGCTCGTCGCGCGCCACACCGTGACGCCGTACTTCTCGCCGACGGGGACGACCGACCCCGGATCGAACTGCCCGTCGGCGTTCAGCTCCGCCTGCTTCGCCGCGTTGGCCGCCGTGAAGGCGATCTGCTCGACGCCACGCGCGAAGACGAGCCAGCCGACGCCGAAGCCGAGCAGGAGGGCGAGAGCGGATGCCGCATACGGCACCCAGCGACGGCGAAGAAGGGCGCGGATGCCGCGAGGCGGGCGATCTGCGGGTGCCGTGTCCTGGTCCTCGACGGCCTCGGACGCCGGTGCGTTTCGACTCGCTCCGCTGCGCGGGGCTCGCTCAACGAACGAGGAGGAGGAACCATCGCGCGGGGCTCGCTCAACGAACGAAGAGAAGGAACCATCGCGCGGGGCTCGCTCAACGAACGAGGAGGAGGAACCGTCGCGCAAGGCAGACCCGACGAACGAAGAGGAGGAACCATCACGCAAGGCAGACCCGACGAACGAAGAGGAGGAACCATCACGCAAGGCAGACCCGACGGACGAAGGGGAGGAACCGTCATCCGGAGCTGGCCCGACGGACGACTGAGCTGACCCGTGCCCGGCGGCGGAAGGCTCCGACGACGCGACGGGCTCGACGAGTCCGAACAGCTCGGCGAGATCGTCGGCGCCGTCCGCGTCGACGGGACGCCCTCCCTCGCGGGACGCACTGCGATCGAGCCGCGCGCGCTGACGGAGTCCGGGCGAGGAAGCGGGCGCACCGGCCGGGCCGCTCTTCGCGACGCGCCGGCGCTCCAGCTCGCCGAGGCGCGCAGCATCCTCATCCGAGAGCCCCCCGCCGGGCGCATACGCCCTGGTCTGCAGCGACCGAAGCTCGGCCGACTCCTCCGGTGTCAGCATCGTCTACCCGATGACCTCGAGCTGGATCGCAGCCCACAGCAGCCACCCCGCGCTGTAGAGGGTCGCGATGACTCCCAGCACGAGCGCCCAGACCGCGACCGCCCTGCTCTCCAGCGGCCTGCGCAACGACATGATCGCCGCGATGACGGCGACGACGGCCACCGGGATCCCCCAGCCGACGAAGAACGAGGCGACCAGCGCGACCACGGCGGCCAGCAGCGCCCATGGGGCGAGCCTGGTCGGATCCTCCTCGGGGAGCTCTCCCGGATCGGGCGCCCATCCGCCGACGGCATCGGCGTCAGGGCCGCTCGTCACCACCGGCTCGATGCCGACCGGGCCGGTGGGCATCCTCGTGTAGCCGTCACGCCGCGCGCCCGGGAGTCTGGCGGCGCCTGCCGGGCGTTCGACCTCGGGGCTCGGCTCGTCCAGCCGGGGAGGGCGCGCATCGTCGCTCATGCCGCGACCTCGCTGCGTTCGGCGACCTGGATCTCGGTCACGGGGAGCGTGGAGTCCGCCCCGAAGGCGAGGGTCGACGGCCGGCGCCCGGAGGCGATCAGCTCCGCGGCGAGCGCCGCGATCATCGCGCCGTTGTCGGTGCACAGGCTCAGCTCGGGGATGCGCACGGTGACCCCAGCGGCCCCGGCGCGCTCCATCGTCACCTCGCGCAGACGACGGTTGGCGATGACTCCCCCGCCGAGGAGGAGGCGCGGCACGCCGCGCTCCCGGCAGGCGTCCAGCGCCTTGGTGACGAGCACATCGACGACGGCCTCGCGGAAGCTCGCGGCCACGTCGCCGACCGGCACGGGTCTGCCCTCGGCCTCACAGCGCTCGACCCAGCGGGCGACGGCCGTCTTCAGGCCGGAGAAGGAGAAGTCGTAGCGGTGCTTCGCCCTGTCGGATGCTCTGGACAGCCCGCGCGGGAAGCGGATCGCATCCGGATCGCCGTCGAGCGCCGCCCTGTCGATCTCCGGGCCGCCGGGGTACGGCAGCGACAGCAGGCGGGCGACCTTGTCGAAAGCCTCGCCCGCCGCATCGTCGACGGTCTCGCCGAGCAGCTCGACGTCCGTGGTGAGGTCGCGCACGTGCAGCAGGGAGGTGTGCCCTCCCGAGACGAGCAGCGCGATCGTCGGGTACTCCAGCGGCGCGGAGTCCGCCGTGAGGATGTCCGCCGCGATGTGCCCGACGAGATGGTTCACGGCGTACAGCGGCTTGCCGAGCGAGACGGCGAGCCCCTTCGCCGCCCCGACGCCCACCATGAGCGCGCCGGCGAGCCCGGGGCCGCTCGTCACGGCGACGGCGTCCAGGTCCGACAGCTCCACCTGCGCCTCGGCGAGCGCCCTCTCGATCGAGGGCTGCAGCGCCTCCAGGTGCGCTCGGGCGGCGACCTCGGGGACGACGCCGCCGTAGCGGGCGTGCTCGTCCATGCTGGAGGCGATCGTGTTCGACAGCAGCGTACGGCCGCGCACGATGCCGATCCCGGTCTCGTCGCAGCTCGTCTCGATGCCGAGCACCAGCGGTCCTGTCATGCCGTTCCCCCGTCTACGACCGATCCGGAGGAGATCGCGCGATCCGGAGGATCGATCCCCTCCACGGCTCCTCCGCTTCGCGTGTTCTCCTCCCGATCGCACGCGGCTATCCACGCCCGGAGGTCGAGCCGCATCACGATCGCATCCACATCGTCCGGCTGATAGTAGCGGGGCCTGCGCCCCAGCTCGGCGAATCCCTCCGACCGGTACAGTCCCTCGGCGCCGGGGTTGTCCGCGCGGACCTCGAGGAACACCTCCCGTGCTCCGCGTGCGGAGGCCTCGGCGAGCAGCGCCCGCAGCAGCGCCCTCCCCCGGCCCGCACCGCGATGCCCCTCCCGCAGCGCGATCGACTGCACGTCGGCATCCGTCGCTCCGCGCACCGCGCGCAGCCCCGCATAGCCGATCACCTCGTCCTGCCCGCCGATGTCGACGAGGTAGTGGCTGTGCTCCCCCGCCAGCTCGGCCGCCATGGTCTCGGCGCTCCAGGCGTCGGTGGGGAAGGAATCCCGCTCGATCGCCATGATGGCGCCGAGATCGGCGGACGTCGCGACGCGGATCGTCATGACCCCACCCGCTTCGGCGCCCCGGGCAGCGTGACGTCCGGCTGGCGGAGGTACAGCGGCTCTGCGCCGGTGAGCACGCGGCCGGCGCGCGCCGCCCTGATCCCCACCCGTGCGAGCGCGGCAGCGTCGATCGCATCCGCCTCGATCGAGCGGACGCCGGAGAGATGACTCCCGGCATCGACGCGGGGAACGAGGACGGTCTCGTCCGCGACGCGCGGGATGCCGTCGGCATCCGTCCCGTCGAAGACCGTGATCGCGACCTCGCGGCGACGGGCGTCCGTGACGATCGCGAAGGGGACGGAGCCGCCGCTCTCGAGTTCGACGAGGGCGGCGGCGAAGTGGCTGGGCACGGCGATCACGTCGGCGCCGCGGCCGAGGGCGAAGGCTCGCGCCGCGGCGATCCCGATCCGCAGACCGGTGAAGGGACCCGGGCCCATGCCCGCGACGACGTGGTCGACCGCGCCGTCTCCCGCTTCGGCGAGAGCCTGCACGAGCAGGTCGCCGATCACCTCGGCGTGGCCCAGCGGATCGGGACGGGAGGCGTCGGCGAGCGGAGCCCCCTCGTCGTCCACGACGGCGACGGCGGTGCCCAGGGAGGTGTCGACAGCGAGGATCACCCCTCCAGGGTAGTCGGAGGAGGCGCCTCGCTCAGGGATCCCCTGCGGACCCGCTGCCATCGGTCGCCGCCGTCGGCGCGGGCGATGACGGCGCCCTCCGCCGCCATCTTCGCGAGGACGTCGTAGTCGTACCCGCCCGCCGCAGCGCTCGCCCAGCCGACGCTGGCGGACACCCGCATGCTCGCGAGCGGGCCGTCCTCGTCGATGGCCGACACCCGCGAGAGCACGGTCCTCAGATGATGCTGGACCGCCTCGTCGCTGCCGTGGATCACCACGACCGTGTGCCCGGCCGCGACGCGCTCGGCATCGGCCGACGCGGGCAGCGCGTCGACGATCCGATCGTGGAAGCCGTCCGCGATCCGCGCGAACGTCGCCGCCGTCCAGGCCTCGCGAAGGTCCGAGGGATCGTCCAGGCGGATGTCGAGCACCGACCACGCGGGGTCGCGCTGCGCCTTCGCCTTCAGCAGCCGGCGGCGCGCACGCTCTGCCGCCCCCTCGCCGTCGTGCTCAGGGACGATGTCGGCGCGGACGAGCAGCACGAGGGTGATCGCCGCGCAGACGCAGGTGACCAGCGTGCCGACGCCATTGATGTCGCGCAGCACGACGAGCTGCTCCGCACTGCTGAGGGTCCTGGTTCCCAGGAAGCCCGCGATGAACCCCACGGCCGACACCGCGACGAAAGCGCACGAGGCCAGGGCGAGAGGGAGGATCACGTCGCGCGACGACCGGCGCATCCGGAACAGCTCGAAGGCCACCAGCCCCGCGAACGCGCCTCCGGCGAGGAAGACCACGCGGAAGATCTCCGCGAAGTAGGCGGTCGTCGCCCCGATGCCGAGCGAGACGGGCGCGAGCACGAGGAACGCCGCCACCGGCCACCAGATCGTCCTGCGCCCGGCGTGGAAGCGCAGCCCGAGCCAGAGGAGCGCCTCGAAGCAGACCATGAATGCGGAGGACACCGCCTGCAGGACCGGCGCGCCGACCTGCTGGGCAGCGACCCAGAGATAGGTTCCCAGCATCCCGAGGCTGAAGGCCGCGCCCCACGTGATCGTGGCGGCGCTGGGGCGCGGCAGCGTCGCGAGCCCGATGACGAGCACCGTGGTGAGCGTGACGATCGCCACGAGGCTCGCGGAGACGTCCACGGTGATGTCGGCGGTGACCGCGAAGGGGATCATGCCGCCTCCTTCCTGATCGGGCGCCGGGGGAACCGGAGCGTGACGCGGGTGCCGACGCCGACCGCGCTGACCACCTCGATCGTCCCCCGATGCGCCTCGACGATGTCTCGGACGATGCCCATGCCCAGCCCCGTCCCCGGAATGCCGCTGAGCACGGCGTCGTCAGCTCGGAAATACGGCTGGAACACCCGCTCGACATCCGCGGCGCTCATCCCGGTGCCCGTGTCGGAGATGACCAGCTCGGCCAGCCCCCCGGCGGCCCCGCCGAGCGTGACGGAGATGGTCCCATCCGGCGGCGTGTACTTCACGGCGTTGCCGAGGAGGTTGTCGATCGCCTGCCGCAGCCGGAAGGCGTCCCCGTAGATGAGGAGAGTGTCGGCGCCCTCTGCCCGGACGGCCAGATCCCCCGACTCGGCCGTGGGCAGGAAGGAGGCCACCGACGCGTCGACGAGCTGGCGCAGATCGACCGGCTCGGAGAGCGGGTCGCCCTGCGGCTGGCCCTCGTCGAGGACGGACGCCACCAGCCGCTGCATCCGCTCGCCTGCGCTCTCGACGATCCTGAGCTGCTGGACGACATGCGCGGGCAGATCGTCGCGCTCGAGCAGGAGATCGACATGGCCGAGGATCGCCGTGAGCGGGTTGCGCAGCTCATGCGAGACGACGGCCGTCATCGTCCGCCGCTCCTGCGCCGCCTCCAGCCGAGCGGTGACGTCGTCGATGATCAGGAGGGTCGTGCACTTCGCATCCGCGACGCTCGCGATCCGCTCCGTCGTGGCCTCCAGCGCACGCCAGCGTCCTTCCGTGTCGAACAGCCAGATCCGCTCCGCCTCGAGACGCTCGCCGCTCGCGGCCCTGGCCAGGGCGGTCCGCTCCGGCGGCAGCGGCTCGCCCTGGCGATCGTCGTACTCGACGGCGGGCGAGGGCAGCCGCGCACCGAACCTGTCCCGGCCGTAGATCCGACGATAGGCGTCGTTCATGTTCAGGATCGTCCCATCCTCGGCGACCGCGACGAGGGCCATGTCCAGCGCGTCGATGATCTGCGTCACCCGCCGCTGGTGGGTCTCCGCCCTCGCCGCCGCCCTGTTGACCTGCTCCGATTGCCGGCGCAGCAGCCGCCGGGCCGCGCGCGAGCGCTGCGTCCCGATCCGGACGGTCGCCCCGAGGAAGCTCAGCGTGAGGACGAGCACGATCACGCGCAGCAGGATGTCGCTGGGAACGCCGCTGCTCTGGCCGAAGACGACGACGCAGCAGGCGATGAGGCCGATCGCCGTGAACACGTAGGTCATCGAATAGTAGGTGGCGATCCATGTCACGGGCAGCACGAAGAGGAAGCCGAGGCGCACATCCGGGGCGTTCAGCGTCAGGCCGATGCCCACGGCGTCCAGCAGCGGCACGGCCACGACCGCGCGCGACGGGATCCGGTGCCACGGCAGCGCGAGCACGGCGATCGTCGTCGTGACGATCAGCACGAGTCCTGCCACGAACAACGGCGATGCGTAGATGTGCGGGCTCAGAGCCGCGATCACGACGGCGATCGTGACGACGGTGCCTGCGAAGATCAGCTGCCAGCGCCAGACCGAGGACCTGCCGACCATGCACTCGTCCCGTTTCTCGCCGATTCCTCAACCCTGCCGCAAGACTACTCAAAGATCCGCCCCAGACGCTCAGTCGCGGTGATGGCGTCTCCTAGCATCGCGAGTGGGGGCCGCGTCCGCGGCGCTGGGGACCGCGGATGCGGTGGGGAGAGGATCGTCCATGGGCCGGATGATGAAGGCGCCGGAGGGTGGCGTCGTGCAGCAGGACGACCTGCAGCCGGATGACGTGCAGCGGAACGCGACGGCGCCCGCGAGACGCCGTCGGCGCGAATGGGGCACCGAGAGGCCGCGCCCTCCGCTGACGGCGGTGCACGCGCGACCGTCCACGCGCAAGCTCATCGCGGGCAGGGTGGCGATCTGGGTGACGGTCGCGATGTGGGCGCTGTACGTGCTCAGCGTCACCGTGACGCTGTTCCTCTCCGGAGCCTTCGACACCACCTGGCGCATCATCGAGGGCGTCTCGTACATCGTCGTGGTGTCCTTCCTCACCTTCTCGGCGCTGATGTACCTGCTGGCGCGCTCCGGCGCCTTCCGCAGATTCCGTGCTCACCGGCGAACGCCGAGAGCGGAGCTCGACCGGCACTTCAGCCACACGAACCGCCCGCTCACCGTGCTCGTGCCGAGCTACGCCGAGGAGCCGGCCGTGATCCGCAAGACCCTGTGGTCCGCGGCGCTGCAGGAGTACCCGGAGCTGCGCGTGGTCCTGCTGATCGATGACGACCCGCACCCCGCGGCCCCCGAGAACCTCGCACGCCTGGATGCGACACGGGCCATCCCCGGGGAGATCGCCGAGGCGCTGCGTCGACCCCGGGAGCGCTTCGCCGCCGCCCTGCGCGCCTTCGACGCCGATCCCGCCGCCGCCGCGCTGACCGATCTCGTCGAGGAGTACCGCTGGGCCGCCGCCCTCCTGGAGAGCGCCGCCGCCGCCGAGCCCCGCGAAGACCATGTGGACGACTTCTTCGTCGACGAGGTGCTGATCGGCCTCGCCGAGGATCTGTCGTCGAAGGCCGGGGCGCTGGAAGCCGCCGAGGCCGAGGGAGCGAAGATCCCCGTCGAGCGCATGCGGGAGATGCTCCGTCGCCTCGTGTGGATCTTCTCGGCGGAGCTGACGTTCTTCGAGCGCAAGCGCTACGCGTCGCTCTCGCACGAGGCGAACAAGGCGATGAACCTGAACTCCTACATCGGGCTGCTCGGGGGCAGGTTCATCGAGCGCCGGACCCCGGAGGGCGTCCTGCTCCTGCCCGCGCCCGGCGGCGTCCCCGCCGACCTCGAGATCGCCTACTCCGACTTCGTGCTGACCCTGGATGCGGATTCCCTGCTGCTGCGGGACTACTGTCTGCGCCTGGTGCACTTCCTCGAGCAGCCGGAGAACGCCGACGTCGCCGTCACGCAGACGCCGTACTCGTCCTTCCGCGGCGCTCCGACCCGGATCGAGCGTCTCGCCGGAGCGACCACCGATGTGCAGCACATCCTCCACCAGGGGATGACCGCATACGACGCCACCTTCTGGGTGGGGGCGAACGCCGTCATCCGCATGGAGGCGCTCGACGACATCCTCGAAGTGGAGAACGTCGACGGCTTCGAGGTGCGCCGCTACGTCCAGGATCGCACCGTGATCGAGGACACCGAGTCCAGCGTCGACCTGACCGTGCACGGCTGGAGGCTCGTGAACTACCCCGAGCGCCTCAGCTACAGCGCCACTCCGCCCGACTGGGGCTCGCTCATCGTGCAGCGCCGCCGCTGGGCGAACGGCGGGCTCCTGATCCTGCCGAAGCTGTGGCGGCAGATGCGCGAGGCGCGACGGGCGCACAGGCCCCTGTCGACGGCGCAGGTCTCGTTGCGGATGAACTACATGGCCTCGATCGCCTGGGCGAGCTTCGGCCTGATCTTCCTGCTCGCCTATCCCTATGACAGCAGGCTGGTGAGCCCCTTCATCCTCATCGGCGCACTGCCCTATTTCCTGGCTATGGCGAGCGACCTGAAGTACAGCGGATACAAGCGCACCGACATCTTCCGCATCTACGGCTTCAACCTCATCCTGCTGCCGGTGAACCTCGCCGGCGTCCTGAAGTCGCTGCAGCAGGGGCTCACCGGCCGCAAGATCCCCTTCGCCCGCACGCCGAAGATCAAGGACCGCACCGGCTCGCCGCTGCTGTACATCGTCTCGCCCTTGGCGATCATCGCCTTCTCCGTGCTGGTCGCGTGGCGCAGCGCGCACGACGGATCCTGGTGGACGCTGGCCTTCTCCGCGTTCAACGCGGTCTGCGCGGCATGGGCCTTCCTGGCCTACATCGGCGTGCGCGGGGCGATCGTCGACACCTGGATCGGCCTGACCGACTGGATGTGGGTGGAGGTCGACAGGGCCGAGGACCGCGCCGAGGATCACGATGCCCCGGAGCTGGACTGGCGGACGATGCTGTTCGAGGGCGGCTCCGCCCCCGGGGACCCGCGGCCGACAGCGCTCAGGAGCGTGCCGGCCATCGCCCCGCCCGCGGATCCCGCCGCGGATGAGAGGATCCCGGCTCCTGAGCCGTCCGGATCCGCGGACTCCCCCGAGGCGGGGCATCCTCTCGGGCGGCCCGACGAGACGCGGACCCGACGGAGCAGACGAGCGCAGATGGAGACCGCAGCATGACGACGACTCCGCCGGTCTCCGGCAGGCACGCAGGGCGACGGCTCTCCCCGTGGCGCGTCCTCGCGGGGGCTCTCATCGCGGTCGCCGTCGTGGCCGGCGTCATCGTCGTGCCCTGGTACCTCGGCGAACGTGCGCCGCTTTCCACGAACACCGCTGGCCCGCGGTGGTTCGGGGGATACTTCGACGTCACCGCGGCATCCGTGTCGACCACCGCGACCGCCGGCGATGGCTCGGACGACACCGTCGTCCTCGCCTTCGTCGTCGCGGCCTCCTCGACGTCGTGCGAGCCGAGCTGGGGAGCGTCGTACACCCTCACGGAGGCCGGCAGCGAGCTGGATCTCGATCGTCGCGTCGACAGCATGCGACGCGACGGAGCGCACGTGGCGGTCTCTTTCGGCGGAGCGCTGAACACCGAGCTGGCTGCCGCCTGCGCTACTGCGGACGACCTCGAGAACGCCTACCGGAGCGTCGTCGACCGCTACGAGGTCTCCACGATCGACCTGGACCTGGAGGGACCGAACCTCTCCGACACGGCGGCAGGACAGCGACGTGCCGAGGCGATCGCACGGCTCCAGCGGAAGACCGAGGACGCCGGGGGCGAGCTGGACGTGTGGCTCACCCTGCCCACGGCGGCCACGGGGCTCACCGAGGAAGGCCTTGCCGCCGTCCGTCAGCTGCTGGAGACGGGCGTCGATCTGGCCGGGGTGAACGCGATGACCATGGACTACGGCGCGGATCTCGGCGGGCGGAGCATGGCGGACGTCTCCATCGGCGCCCTCGAGGCCGTGAACGAGCAGCTGACCTCGCTGTACTCGGGGATGCGGATCGCGCTGCCGTCCGGAAGCGCCTGGAGGATCATGGGAGCGACGCCGATGATCGGGCAGAACGACGTCGCGGACGAGGTCTTCACGCTCGCCGACGCGCGCCTCCTCAACGACTTCGCCGCGGAGCGCGAGCTCGCCCGGATCTCGATGTGGTCGGTCAACCGCGACCGGACCTGCGGACCCAACTATCCCGACGTCACCGTGGTCTCGGATGCCTGCAGCGGCGTGGACCAGGGCGGGAGGACGTTCGCCGAGGTGCTGTCGGCCGGTTTCGACGAGGCGCCGGCGGACACGGCGTCCCCCGCCCCGCAGACGACCCCCGTCCCCGACGATCCCGAGACCAGCCCCTACCCGATCTGGTCGGCGGACGCCGCCTACTCGGCCGGGGTCCGCGTGGTCTGGCACGGATACGTCTACGTCGCGAAGTGGTGGGTCACCGGCGCTCCCGAGCCCGACGACCCCACCCAGACCGCCGATCAGACCTCCTGGGTGCTCGTCGGCGCCGTCGTGCCGGACGACGAGCCGTACGCGCTGCCGACGGCGCCGGCGGGCGCCTACCCGGAGTGGGTCGCCGACGAGGTCTATCGGAAGGGGGATCGCGTCGTCGTCGACGGGGTGCCCTATGAGGCGAAATGGTGGACGCAGGGCGACGACCCGGCGGCGGGCATCACCGACCACGACCGCTCGCCCTGGAGCGTCGTCGAGGATGCGGAGGGCTGAGCGGTCCGCTCAGACAGGAGCGCCCTGGCCGTCGAGCTGCGGGGTGAGCCGATAGCCGACGCCGCGGACGGTCTCGATGTAGCGCGGCTCGGCCGGGCTGTCGCCGATCTTGCGCCGCAGGTTGGCCATATGCGCCTCGATGGCCCGCTTGTCGGGCTCGCCGACGTAGAACGTCGCCCCGAAGGCGTCGCCGTGCAGCACCAGGGCGAGGTCGGACTTGCTGCGCACCCGCCGCTTGGACTCCAGGAGCGTCGCGAGCAGGTCGAACTCCGTCGGCGTCAGCTCGACCTCCTTCTGCCCCACGAGGACGGTGTGGGTCGCCAGGTCCAGGCTCAGGTCGCGATGGGACTGCCAGTCGTCGTTCGCGCCGACGACGGGGATGGAACGCGTCACCGCGGGATTGCGCGCAGGCACGGCCGGGGTCGACAGCGGCGCCTCGACGGGGGTGACGCGCGGACGGCGCAGCAGCGCCTCGATCCGCGCTCTCAGCTCACGCGGACGGAACGGCTTGACGATGTACTCGTCCGCCCCGGAGCTGAGCCCCAGGACGATGTCGGACTCCTCCGCGAGCGCGGAGAGCATGACGATGAAGGTCGAGCTGTCCTTGCGGATGCGACGCGCGACCTCGAAGCCGTCGATGCCGGGAAGGTTGATGTCGAGGGTGGTCACCACCGGCTGGTGCTCCTTGACGGCGGCCACGCCCTCCAGGCCGGAGCGGACGAGCACGGTCTCGAACCCGGCGGAGCGGAAGACCTCGTCGAGGAGGGTCTGCACATCGGGGTCGTCCTCGATGACGACGGCGGTCATCGGCCGCGCAGAACTGACGCTCATGTGTGCCCCCTCAGGCTCGTATCGCCGAAGGCGACGCGCATCGGGGCCGTGCGTACTCCCCAGTCCTGGGCAGTATAGCGTCCCCTCCTCAGCGCTCCACGCGCGAGAGGGTCAGGATCCGGGGGGCATCGGCGTCGAGATCCTCGTCCGGGAGATCCGCGCCCGCACCGGTGGGACGCTCCAGCTCGATGTCCCACCAGGCGTCCGCGACCGCATCCGCCATCCCCCTCCCCCACTCGATGACGACCACGGAGCGTGCGAAGTCGATGTCGAGGTCGTCCAGCTCCGCAGCGGATCCGAGTCGGTAGGCGTCGACGTGCACGAGAGGCGCGCGGCCGACGAGCGAGGGATGCGTGCGGGCGATGACGAAGGTGGGGCTCTGCACGGGACCGCGCACGCCCAGTCCTTCGGCGAGCCCCCGGGTGAAGGTGGTCTTGCCCGCGCCGAGCGGGCCGGTGAGGACGACGAGGTCGCCCGCCTCCAGTCGGGTGCCGATGCGGTGTCCGAGCCGCTCCATCTCCTCGGCCGTCGCGATCTCATGGCGCCCGAGCAGGGTCGCGTCGACGCTCATGCGCCCGTCCTGGGCACGCGTGCCCCGATGCGGGTCACGATCTCGTAGTTGATGGTGCTCGCGGCGTTCGCCCACTCGGTGGCCGAGGGGACTCCGAGGGTCGGGTCCCCGAACAGCACGACCTCGTCGCCGACCGCGACGGGCGCGTCCCCGACGTCCACGACGAACTGGTCCATGGCGATGCGGCCCGCGACGGTGAAGCGGCGACCCGCGATCGACACCGGCCCGCGACCGGATGCCTGCCGCGGCACGCCGTCCGCGTAGCCCAGCGGCACGAGCGCGAGGGTCGTCTCGTGCTCCGTGCGGTGCGCGTATCCGTAGGAGACGCCGGTGCCGGCGGGCACGCGCCGCACGGCGGAGACCGCTCCGCGCAGCGTCATCGCCGGACGCAGTCCGAGCTGCGCCGACGAGCGGTCGTCGAACGGGGAGAGGCCGTAGAGCCCGAGGCCGATCCGCACGGCGTCCAGGCGGGCCTCCGGCAGGTCGATGGCAGCGGCCGTCGCGGCGATGTGGCGGATCTCGGGGCGGATGCCGGATGCGGCCGCCTGCGCCACGCCCTCCTCGAAGCGGGCGAGCGCGAACCGGTCGTCGGCGACGGAGGTGTTGGAGAGATGGCTGAAGAGCCCGACGATGCGCAGGCGCCCGATGCGCTCGAGACGCGCGGCCTCCGCGAACACGCGCCGCCAGTCGCCCGGCGCGATCCCGTTGCGGCTGAGGCCGGTCTCCAGCTTCAGATGGACCCCGACGGGGCGGTCGACGGATGCCGCTGCGGCGGCCGCCTCGAGCTGGTCGAACGAGGAGATCCCGACCTCGACGTCCGCTGCCGCCGCCTGTTCGAAGCGCTCGCCCGGGCGGTGCAGCCAGGCGAGGATCGGAGCATGGATGCCCTGGCGCCGCAGGTCCAGCGCCTCGGCGATCTCCGCGACGCCGAGGCGCGTCGCTCCCCCGGCGAGCGCGGCGACGGCGGAGGTCGCCGCGCCGTGCCCGTAGGCGTCCGCCTTGACGACGGCGATGACCTCGGCGCCGGTGAGAGCGCGCAGATGCCGGGTGTTGTCGGCGATCGCGTCGATGTCGATCCTCGCCTCTCGGAAGGGGGCGTTCACAGCGGAACCCCCTCCGCCACGACGAACGCGGTGGCGAGGCCGGCGTCGTGGCTCATCGACAGGTGCAGCGTGAGGATGCCGCGATCGGCGACGGTCTCCGCCGTGGATCCGGACAGCTGGAAACGTGGACGTCCCGAGGCCTCCGAGGCGACCTCGATCTCCGTCCAGTGCACGCCGTCCGATCCGCCCAGCGCCTTGATGAGCGCCTCCTTCGCGGCGTAGCGGGCGGCGAGGGATGCGAGCCGGAGCGTGCGCTCCGCCGGGGCGAACAGACGCTCCATCAGCCGCGGCGTCCGGGACATGGTGCGCTCGAACCGCGGGATGTCGACGATGTCGATGCCGGTCCCGATGATCACCCGTCCAGCCTACTCGCCGCCCCTCCCCGTCCCCCGGGGGGTGATCCGTCGGCCGGCACGGATGCAGGGAAATCCCCCGGTTGCAGGGCCGGACCCGCCGGAGACTCCCGCCGCCCGGGATCCCGCCAACCATCCGTTCCTCGGCACTTCTCCTGCACAGCAGAGGAAGAAACGGGTTGTCCACCAGACATGGGGATCCCGGGATCACGGCGATGCGGCATCCCGCAGAATCGGACGATGACCCCGAAGACCCTCATCGACGCCTGCGGCGGGATCGCACGCGGTTCGCAGCTGAACGCGTTCGGATGCACGCGCAAGCACCTGTCCGCGGCAGTGCGGAATGGCGAGATCTCCCGCATCCGTCCCGGCGTGTTCGCGACGACGTCCGCGCACGGGGATGCCGTCACGGCGGCCGCCCACGGCGGCGCGCTCACCTGCGCGCGTGCGCTCCGACTCCACGGGGTGTGGGTGCTCACGGACGATGAGAATCCCCATGTCTGGCTCGGGCCAGGCGGACGTCGGCATCCGCATGAGGGGTGCACGTGCGAGAGCCACTACCGCCCCGGCCCCATGCGTCTCGGCATCGCGGATGTCGAGCACGCGCTGATCCACGCCTATCACTGCCACGGAGACGAGTTCTTCTTCGCCGCCTTCGAGTCCGCGTGGCACCAGCGCCTGATCGGACGGCTCGCACGGATGCGCATCCGCGCACAGCTTCCCGCCTCCGCCCGCTGGCTCGTGGACTTCGCCCGCGACGACGCGGAGAGCGGGCTCGAGTCTCTCGTACGACTGAGACTGCACCTGCTCGGCATACGCGTACGCACGCAGGTCGTGATCGACGGCGTCGGACGAGTCGACTTCGTCATCGAGGAGAGGATCATCCTCGAAGCCGACGGCGCTCAGAACCACGGAGCGCCGTCCCAGCGGCACCGTGATCTTCGACGGGACGCGATCTCTTCACGTCTGGGGTACGAGACCCTGCGTTTCGACTACGCGCTCATCATCCATGACTGGGGCACCGTCATCGCGGCGATCCTCGCCGCCTTGGCCCGTGCTCGCGCATGACCTCGCAGCATCCTCGACCTGAGACGCCGAGGACGGATGCATGAAGCTCCCCCGTCTGCAGGCCGGATCCCGCCCGGATCGCCCTCCATCCGAGAAGACTCCCGCCATCCGGCCCCGAGCTCCCGGCTACTCGACGGTGACGGACTTCGCCAGGTTGCGGGGCTGGTCGACGTCCAGTCCCTTCGCCGTGGCGAGCGCCATGGCGAAGATCTGCAGCGGGACGACGGCGAGAAGCGGCTCGAACAGCGCACCGGCGAGCGGGATGCGGATGACCTCGTCCGCGAACGGGAGCACCGCGGCGTCCCCCTCCTCGGCGACGACGATCACACGTGCGCCACGCGCCCGGATCTCCTGGATGTTCGAGACGACCTTGGAGTGCACGAGCGCGGAGTGCCGAGGCGAGGGGACGAGCACGAACACCGGCTGACCGGGCTCGATGAGCGCGATCGGACCGTGCTTGAGCTCGCCGGCGGCGAAGCCCTCGGCGTGGATGTAGGAGATCTCCTTGAGCTTCAGCGCGCCCTCGAGGGCGATCGGATAGCCGGCGTGGCGGCCGAGGAACAGCACGGAGCGGGTGTCCGCCATCCAGCTCGCGAGCTGCGAGACGTGATCGTGCTCGCCGGCGAGCACTTTCGCGATCTTGTCCGGGAGCGCCTGGAGCTCGGCGACGTCCGCAGAGGCGTCCGCGACCGTGCCCCTGACGCGTCCCATGTGCAGGCCGAGCAGCAGCAGCGCGGTGATCTGCGCGGAGAAGGCCTTGGTCGACGCGACGGCGACCTCCGGGCCGGCGTGGGTGTAGACGACGGCATCCGATTCGCGGGGGATGGTCGCGCCCTGGGTGTTGCAGATCGACAGCGTCCGCGCTCCGCGCTCACGGGCGTACTTGACAGCCATGAGCGTGTCCATGGTCTCGCCGGACTGGCTGATCGAGACGACGAGCGTGTCCTGGCCGATCACCGGATCACGGTAGCGGAACTCGTGCGCGAGCTCGACGTCGACGGGCACGCGGGCCCACTGCTCGATCGCGTACTTGCCGACCAAGGCCGCGTAGGACGCCGTGCCGCACGCCGTGATGATGATCCGGTTGATGCCGGTGAAGAGCTCGTCGAGTCCTTCGAGCTCCGGGATGACGACCTCGCCGTCGCGAAGGCGTCCTCGGATGGTGTTCGCGACGGCCTCCGGCTGCTCGGCGACCTCCTTGGCCATGAAGCTGGACCAGCCGCCCTTCTCGGCGGCCGCGGCATCCCAGGACACCTCGAAGGGCTCGGCCGCGACCGGGGTGCCGGCGAAGTCCGTGACGGTGACCTCCGACGGCGTGATGGAGACGATCTGGTCCTGGCCGATCGCGAGCGCATTGCGGGTGTGCTCGACGAACGCGGCGACGTCGGAGCCGAGGAAGTTCTCCCCCTCGCCCAGGCCGATCACCAGCGGGGAGTTGCGGCGGGCGCCGACGACGAGTCCGGGGTGGTCCTGATGCATGGCGAGGAGGGTGAACGCGCCCTCGAGGCGGTTCACGACGCTGCGGAAGGCGAGCGCCAGATCGCCCCCGTTCGCGGCGTACTCGCGCCCCAGCAGGGCGGCGGCGACCTCGGTGTCGGTCTCGCTGCGGAAGACGACGCCCGAGGCTGCCAGCTCATCGCGGAGCGCGGCGAAGTTCTCGATGATGCCGTTGTGGATGACGGCGAGCCTGTCGTCGTCGGCAAGGTGCGGATGCGCGTTGAGATCGGTCGGGCCGCCGTGCGTCGCCCAGCGGGTGTGCCCGATGCCGGTCGAGCCGTCCGCGAGGGGGTTCTCCGCGAGCGAGTCGCGCAGGATGCTCAGCTTTCCAGCCTTCTTGCGCATGCCCAGCGTGCCGTCCTCGGCGATGACCGCGACTCCGGCGGAGTCGTAGCCGCGATACTCGAGGCGGGCGAGCCCGGCGAGCAGGACGTCCTGGCTGGAGCGAGGACCCACGTATCCGACGATTCCGCACATGCTCTCAGGGTAAGTCGCGACTTTTGGGAGGGTCCCGAACAATCAGAGAGCCCGTCGGCGCGTCAAGCGCTCCGTGTTGCCGCCTCCCCGGCGACGAGGCCGCAACACGAGCGACCTCGCCGACGAAGGGCCCGCCACACGGGACCTTGAGGTCGTACGCGAGCCGCCGAGGTCACGCTGCTCATTCCTAGAGCGCGGCTCTTCTCCACCCGCGCTGCTCATTCCTGAAATGCGCGGCTCTTCTCCACCCGCGCTGCGAGAATCCCTGTAGCGCCCGCCGAGAACAGCAGCGCGACTCGGGAAACGACAGCACGAGTCGGGAAACAGCAGCACGAGTCGGGAAACGACAGCGCACCTCGGGAAACGACAGCACGCCCCGGAAACGACAGCACGCCTCGAAACCGCGCAGCCCGTCACACCTTGCGCAGCAGCACGCTCTCCACGGCGTGGTCGGCGCCCTTGTTCAGCACGAGCGTCGCCCGGTGCCTGGTGGGCATGACATTCTCGACGAGGTTCGGCATGTTGATGTCGTTCCAGTAGCCGAGCGCGGTCTGCACCGCCTCCTCGTCCGTGAGGTGCGCGAACACGTTGAAGTACGAGGAGGGATTGCTGAAGGCGCCCTGGCGCAGCGCGAGGAAGCGATCGACGTACCACCGCTCGATGTGCGCGGTGTCGGCGTCGACGAAGATCGAGAAGTCGAAGAGGTCGCTCACCGCGACGTCGTTGGGAGCCGGCGGCGGCTGCAGCACGTTCAACCCCTCCACGATCACCACGTCCGGACGGCGCACGACCACATGCGCATCGGGGACGATGTCGTAGCGCATGTGGGAGTAGAACGGCGCCCGCACCTCGTCCGCGCCGGATTTCACCTCGGTGAGGAACGAGATCAGCGCCCGGCGGTCGTAGGACTCGGGGAAGCCCTTGCGATCCATGAGTCCTCGACGCTCCAGCTCGGCGTTCGGATAGAGGAAGCCGTCCGTCGTCACGAGCTCGACGCGCGGAGTGCCGGGCCAGCGGCTCATGAGCTCGCGCAGCAGGCGCGCGATGGTGGACTTGCCGACCGCGACGGATCCGGCGACCCCGACCACGAACGGCGTCGTGGTGTCGTCCTCCTGCAGGAAGGCGCTCGTCGCCGCCCCGAGCTGCCTGGTGGCGCTGGCGTAGAGGCTGAGGAGCCGGCTCAGCGGAAGGTAGACCTCGCGGACCTCGTCGAGCTCGAGCCGGTCGCCGAGTCCGCGCAGGGCGACGACCTCGGTCTCGGTGAGGGGCTGATCCAAACCCAGGGCCAGCCGCGCCCACTCGCCGCGATCGATCTCCCGATACGGGGACAGCGGCAGCAGCGGATCGGTGGTCACGCACAACATCGTATCGGCGCCGGCGGTCCCGCCCGTCACGGGTGCGCTCCACGGACGGGGACGACGCCTCCGGGGCACGCCGTCTGTCAGAGCAGACCTCGCCCGTACGCCTCGCCGAGGAGGGCATCGCGACTGGAGACGCCGAACTTGCGGTAGAGACCGGCGACCTGCGTCTTGATCGTGTTCATCGAGACGAAGAGGCGCTCGGCGATCTCCCGACGGCTCAGCCCCTCGCCGAGGCACGCCAGAACCTCGACCTCACGGGGCGTCAGCAGCGGTCCCTTCGGTCCCCATTCCGGGGATTCACCGCGGAGGACGGATCGGACGTACTCCCCCACGCGTCCGCCGACGGCGAGATTGAAGCGGGACAGGCCTTCGGCGAGCTGCTCGATCTGGCCGCGCGCCGCCTCGGCGGCAGCCGTCTCGTTCAACGCATGGTGGGCGAGGGACACGAGGCTCAGCCGCCAGATCTCCAGCTGACGCAGTCCGGAGGTCTGCGAGGCGACGCCGCTGACCGTCGCGAGCGCCTGCATCGGGTTGCCCGCCTCCAGCGCGACTCCGGCCGAGAGGAGCGCGGTGAGAGACATCCCCGCATCCGAGGCCGCCAGGCCCGTGCGCGCGAGCGCCCATCGACGAGCGCTCACGGCCATCGCCGCACGGGTGAGCGGGATCGCACTGCCCGGCAGCCCCTGGCCGCTGTCGCTTCCCGGAAGACGGGCGTCCTCGAGGACCGTGAGCAGATTCTCGACCTCCTTGACTCCCGCGAGGGCGGCGGGGCCGAGGGCGAGGACGTAGTACGGCCAGATCTCGCCGAGTTCGCGGCGGTTCACGGGAAGGAGGCGCTGGAGGGCGTCCGAGGTGTCCGGCTCTTCGATGAGAGCCTCGGCGAGCCGGAGACTCATCTCGACGAGAGGATCGGCCCAGCTCGCCGTGCGCGGGATCCGGGACGCGTCGTCTATCTCGCGACGCGCGAGGTCGGGATCGCCGACGAGCGCGTGGATGAGCGCCGTCTTGGCGTGAGCATCCCGTAGGAGGAAGGCGAGATCTGCGGGGGGATCCGTCCATTTGACGCGCTCGAACTCGGCGAGCGCGCCTCGGAAGTCTCCGGCCAGCATGCACGTGATCCCGACCTGCACGGCGATGAAGGAGCTGCCGCCCTGAGACCCGTCCACGAGCGCGTTGCGCACAGGAGGCTCCGCCCTGACGCGTTCGATCAGGGAGATCGCCGTGCTGAGCTCGCCCCGCAGGCGCGCCTCGAGGACACCCATGGCCGCCGCCATGCCGCGACTGGCCGGATCCATCGTCTTCCGACCGGCCTGCGTCATGTCCTCGAGCGGCGGCATCTGCTCGCCGCGGAGCAGCGCCAGGGTGTAGCGGGCCAGCGGCCTGCTCCGGATGGACGGCTCCGGCGCGGCCTCGAGGACCGACCGCAGCTCGCTCTGCCCGAGCCCGAACCATGCGCGGACGTAGTGCGCTTCGAACAGCTCGGGAATCCGTTCCCGAGGACCGACGTCCCTGAGATCGCGCAGCGTCGCTGCGATGTTGACCGTGGCTCGCTCAGCTACTTCCCCAGTGGCGCTGATGATCAAACCTCCTGCTGGTGATCCTATCGATTGCACGCGGAGGGTCGGGGCGGCCGAGGCCGTCCCGACCCTCCGCGGGTCAGGCGCCCTCGGCGCGGCGGCGCAGCACCAGGGCCGCACCGACGAGCACGAGCAGCAGACTGAGCCCGAGGATCCCCAGCGCGAGCTGTCCGCCGGTGACCGCCAGGGGCGTGAGCACGGGGTGCTCGGTCCCGCTCGGCGGCGGCGTGAGGGTCGTCCCGCCCGGCGGCGTCGCGGAGGACACGGCCACGTTCCTCAGCGTCTGCCCCGCAGCATCCTCGTCCACGGTCACCGAATAGGTGATCGTGACGGTCTCGCCCTCGGCGAGGCTGCCGGCCCACCGCAGCTCCGTGCCGTCCAGCGCCGGAGCGGCCGCGGAACGGTCCCCGACCTGTGCCACGACGTCGTCGTTGTAGGTCGCGTGGCGCAGCACGTCGCTGAGGTCATCGGTGATGGTGACCTCGTTCAGCGCCGTCTCGCCGGTGTTGACGCCGGTGAGCGTGTACGTCACGACGCTGCCCGCGGTGACGGAGGTGCCGGATGCCGGATCGGCGCTCTTCTGGAACGTGTAGCCCGGTGCGCCCACAGGGTGCTCGGTCGTCGAGGGCGGCGGCGTGAGCTCGGCGCCGCCCGGGGGCACCGCGGTCCCGGCGACGGTGTTCAGGATGCTCTCTCCGCCGGCGTCGCCGTCCACGGTCACCGAGTAGGTGATCGTGACGCGCTCGCCTACCGCGAGCGCTCCCTTCCAGGAGAGCTCGTCACCGACGATCTCCGGCGCCGCGGCATCCGCGCCCTCGACGACGGCGACGGCGTCGTCGTTGTATGCGGCATGCGCGAGCACGCCCGACAGGTCGTCCGCGATCGTGACCGGATCCAGCGCCGTCTCCCCCGTGTTGACACCGGTCACCGTGTAGGTGATGACGCTGCCGGGATCGACACGGGAGCCCGAGGCGGGATCCGCGGTCTTCAGGACCGAGAAGCCGGGCTCGTTGACCGGATGCTCGACCGTGGCCGGCGGGGTCTCGATCGGGGGGACGCCGCCCGGAGGCGTCGCCGCCCCCTCGACGGAGTTCGCGATGGTCTCGCCTCCGGCGTCGCCGTCCACGGTCACCGAGTAGACGATCGTGACGGTCTCGCCGATCGCGAGCGAACCGCTCCACGACAGCACGTCGCCGGCGATCGACGGGGCCTCGACCGCGTCACCGTCGATCGTCGCGACGGCGTCGCCATTGTAGGCCGCGTGCGCGAGCACACCCGAGAGGTCGTCCGCGATCGTCACCGGATCCAGCACCGTCTCACCGGTGTTGACGCCCGTCACCGTGTAGGTGATGACGCTGCCGGGATCGACACTGGAGCCCGAGGCGGGGTCCGCGGACTTGGACACCGAGAAGCCGGGCACGTTGACGGGGTTCTCCGTGGTCCCGGGCGGAGGCGTGAGCTCCTCCCCGCCCGGAGGCGTGGCGGTGCCCGTCGCCGAGTTCGCCAGAACCTCGCCCACGGCGTCCGGGCCGACGGTGACCGAGTAGGTGATCGTGACGGCCTCGCCGACCGCGAGCGGCCCCTCCCAGCTCAACGCGTCGTCCACGATCGACGGAACGGCGGCCGCCTCCCCGTCGATCGTCGCGACGGCGTCGCCGTTGTAGACCGCATGCGCGAGCACACCCGAGAGGTCGTCCGCGATCGTCACCGGATCCAGCACCGTCTCACCGGTGTTGGTCCCGATCAGCGTGTAGGTGAGCACCTGTCCGGGATCGACGGCGGTGCCGGATGCCGGGTCCACGGACTTCGAGAAGGTGAAGCCGGGCTCGTTGACCGGGTGCTCGGTGGTGACGGGCGGCGGCACCAGCGGCGTGCCGGGCGTCGTCGGGCTGTCGGGGTCGCTCGGGTCCTCCGGCAGGAGCGGGGTCGCCTCGCCCGTGACGGAGTTGCGGATGATCTCCCCGCCGGCGTCCGCGGCGACGGTCACCGAGTAGGTGATGACGATGTCCTGCCCCGGGGCCAGAGCGCCTTCCCAGGCGAGGGTGTCCCCCGTCACCGTCGCCGTCCCGCGCGAGGCGGAGACATCGCCGTTGTACTCGGCGTGGGAGAGCGCCCCGGAGAGGTCGTCGACGATCTCGGCCGGATCGAGCACGGTGTCGCCGGAGTTCGTGCCGGTGACGGTGTACTCGATCACGCTGCCCGGATCCACGCGCGTGCCGGTGGCCGGATCCGCCGTCTTGGTCACCTCGAAGGCGGGGTTGGCGACCGGGTGCTCCGTCGTGGCCGGGGGCGGCGTGACGGGCTCTCCCGGCGCCGTCGGGCTCTCGGGATCCGTGGGGTCCTCGGGGATCAGCGGCGTGGCCTCCCCCTCGGCGGTGTTGCGCAGCAGGACGCCGGTGGCGTCCTCGTCCACCGTCACCGAGTACGTGATGACGACCTCGTCGCCCGGCGCGAGCGTCCCGGTCCAGCTCAGGTCCGTGCCCGTCACCGTCGCCGAGCCCGTCGTCGCTGCGACATCGCCGTTGTACCCCGCGTGCGAGAGCACCGCAGACAGGTCGTCGGCGATCGAGGCGGGGTCGAGGACCGTGTTGCCCGTGTTCGTGCCCGTGACGGTGTACTCGATCGTGTCGCCCGCCCGCACGGCGGTGCCCGATGCCGGATCCGCCGTCTTGGCGACCTCGAAGCCGGGGTCCACGACGGGATGCGTCGTCTCCGCGGGCGGCGGGACGATCGGCGTGCCCGGGACCGTCGGGCTGTCAGGGTCGGAGGGATCCTCGGGGATCTGCGGCGTCGCCTCGCCGGTTGCGGTGTTGCGCAGGAGCGCGCTCTCGACGCCCTCGTCCACCGTCACCGAGTAGGTGATCGTGACGGACTGCCCCTGCGGGATGGCCCCCGTCCAGGCGAGGGTCTCGCCGGCGACCTGGGCCGTGCCGCGGGTGGCCGCGACGTCGCCGTTGTAGCCGGCGTTCGCCAGGACTCCGGAGAGGTCGTCGATGATCTCGGCCGGATCGAGCGCGGTGTCGCCGGTGTTCGTCCCGACGATCGTGTACTCGATCGTGTCTCCGGCGCGCACGGCGGTTCCCGAGGCGGGATCGGCCGACTTGCCGATCGTGAAGCCGGAGCCGATCACCGGATGCTGCGTCGTGACGTCCGGCGGATCGATCGGCTCGCCGGGGATCTGCGGACCGTCCGGGTCCGCGGGATCCGGGGTGGTCGGCGTCGCCGTGCCCGAGACCGTGTTGCGGAGGATCTCGCCCGACGCGTCCTCGGCGACGGTCGCCGAATAGGTGATGGTCACCGTCTGGCCCGGCTGCAGCGTGCCGCTCCAGGCGAGGTCGTCGCCGGTGATGGCGGCCGCCCCGGCGGTCACGGGGGTGCCGTCGATCGCGGTGACGATGTCGTCGTTGTATTCAGCGGCGGCGAGGACGGCGGAGAGATCGTCGGCGATGGACGCCGGGTTGAGCACGGTGGCGCCGGTGTTGGTCCCCGTGACGGTGTAGGAGATCGTCTGGCCGGGCTCCACGACGGATCCCGATGCCGGGTCGGCGCTCTTGGCGATCTCGAAGCCGGCGATCGGATGCTCGGTGGTGACCGCGGGCGGGACGAGCGGGTCGAACGGTCCCGGCGGCGTGCCGGACGCGGTCACCCGGTTGACGATGCTCTCACCCTCGACGTCCTCGTCGACGACCACCGAGTAGGTGATCGTGACGGTCTCCCCCGGCTCGAGGACACCCGTCCAGACGAGGTCGTCGCCGGTGATCGTAGCGGGGCCGGAGGCGACCGGAATGCCGTCGATCGCCGTCGCGACGTCGTCCTGATACTCGGCGTGGTCGAGGACGCCCGAGAGGTCGTCGGCGATGTCGACGGGGTCGAGCGTCGTGTTGCCCGTGTTCTCCGCCTCGACCGTGTAGGCGATGGTCTGCCCCGCGACGACGGCGGCGCCGTCCGCGGGGTCGGACGTCTTGCGCAGCTCCAGCCCGGGGATCAGACGCGTGTTGACGAAGGTGCAGACCACCTCGGTGCCGAGATCGCCGGCGGGCTGGGTCACCTGATCGGCGGCGTTCACGGGGACGGGCGTGGTCGTGCCGTCCGGGTTCTGCTGCTCGCAGCTCAGCGAGGCGTCGTACCGATCGAGATCCGTCGTTCCCTGGGCGATCTCGGAGAGGTCGAAGACATCGCCCTGGTTGGTGAAGACGGGACCCGCGTAGTCGGGCTGCACCCCGGTGGCGTCGCCGGTGGTCACGGCCGTCGTCTGCGGGACCTGGTAGTCCGCGGGCGAATCGATGCGGAGGCCGAACTGATCGGTCGCGGCCTGACGGCCGTTCGGCAGGTCCTTCTTCACGGTGAGGGTGTTCGGGAACGTGCAGCTGGCCATGTCCGTGGGCGAGAACCCGCTGAGCGGGGTCGTGTTGATCGTCTCGCCGCGCGCGAGGTCCACCTCGATGATGCGGCTGCCGCCGTTCGCGACGGAGACGAAGATGTGCCCCCGGTTCCCGAAGGCGATGCCGTTGCCCTCGACGCCGGCGCCCATGTCGTGCACCTGCTTGGCGTCGATCGTGGCGGTGCTCGAGGTGAGCGTCGTGGGGATGTCTGCCGCGTAGATGTAACGGTCCGCGACGAGGACCAGCTGGCCCGAGGCGCTGAACGCCATGTCGCCGTTCGCTCCGAAGCCGTCGCTTCCCGCCGTGGGCCGGAGGGTGCCCACCTGCACGTAGGTCTGCGGGGTGGCGCTCTCGTTCCACGCGTAGAGGCTGATCGCGTTGTTCGTCGTGCTGCTCGCGAAGTAGTACACGCCGGTGGAGGGGTGCACCGCGCCGCGCAGGATCGAGGCGTTGAGCGTGAACGCCGTGCGCGTCGTCTCGTTCGTGACGCGATCGTGCTTCGCGAGGGTCTTGCTGGAGCCTCCGTTCGTCACGGTGTAGGCATAGCGCCCGCCCGCCGACATCCCGAGCCCGTTGTCCGAGTGGTTCGCGCCGAGGCTTTCGGTCACCAGGGTGCCGCCGTCGCCCGCAGGGCCGCCCTGCACGTTGACGGCGAACTCGCGGACCTGCGATGTGCTCTGCACGTAGACGGCGCCCGGCGTGCACAGGAACGGATCGGCCGCCGATGCCGGCGCGGCGGTGACGAGGCCTGCGACGACGAGTGAGGACGCGACGACGGCGATGCTCGCGGATCCGCCGGCGAGCCGTTTCAGGCCGCGGCGCCAGCGATCGCGGCCGGGCGATCGTGGATGCTCGGATGTCAGGCGGTGCACGCGCGCAACACGGAATCTCAAGGCTGCCTCCCCAGGCTGTTTCCGCGTGGCGTTCGCGCACGCGAGGGCCCCAGGCCGCGTGGCACGGCTGCACGACCATCGCGCCGTCGGGAATCGGGCGCGAGGATGTCAGGGGTCCTCGCAATCCTGGCGGCCTCAGGACGGCGCGCTCGGCGGATCCGATCGATTTCACCCCGGCATTCACCCTGTGACCCCTGTCGTGGATGACGTCCGAGCACCGCACATGGGCGGAGTAGTCTCTTCCCGTGCGCCTGGGAGTCATCGACATCGGTTCGAACACCGTCCACCTGCTGGCCGCGGACGTGCGCCCCGGCGGTCGCCCACAGGCGGCGACGAGCGATCGCACCGTGCTCCGGCTGATGCGCTACCTCGCCGAGGACGGATCCATCGCCGAGGAAGGCGTGCGCGCCCTCGAATCCGCCGTCACGAGGGCTCGCACGGTCGCAGAGACCGAGAACGTGGATGCGCTGCTGGCGACCGCCACCAGCGCGGTGCGCGAGGCCCGCAACGGACCGGAGGTCATCGCGCGCATCGAGGCCGCCCTCGGTCAGAGCCTGCAGGTGCTCGACGGCGAGACCGAGGCGGAGCTGACGTTCCTGGCCGTGCGGCGCTGGTTCGGCTGGTCCGCCGGACAGCTGCTGCTGCTCGACATCGGCGGCGGGTCGCTCGAGATCGCCGCCGGCGGCGACGAGATCCCTGACGCTGCGGCGTCGGTTCCTCTCGGGGCGGGACGGATGACCGTGGAGTTCCTCCCGGACGATCCGCCGGGCGAGCTTCCCGTCGAAAGGCTCAGGGCGCACGCCACCCGGGTCCTCTCGCACGTGACGCCGAAGTTCACCGCGCTCCCCCGGCCCGATCATGTGGTCGGCTCCTCGAAGGCGATCCGCTCCCTCGCGCGCCTCGTCGGCTATCCGGTGCCGGGCTGGTCGGGGATCGACCGCATGGTGCTGCCCCGCGAAGCGCTCGGCTCCTGGATCCCTCGGCTTGCGCGCCTGCCGGCATCCGCGCGTCAGGAGCTGCCCGGTATCACGCCCGACCGCACGTTCCAGATCGTCGCCGCAGCGGTGTCGCTGCACTCGGCCATGCGGATGCTGGACATCGCCGAGCTCGAGGTGTCGCCCTGGGCGCTGCGCGAGGGCGTGCTGCTGCGGTATATCGAGTCGCTGAGCTGGGGCGGTCCGCGCGGCGGACCCACGTTTCACCTTTCGGGCTCCACGCCGTTTGACCTGAAGCGGTGCCCCGAATGGCCGCCTCCCACCCCAGAACGCGACCACACGAGACACCTCTCTCCCAACCACCCGACCACACGGGGCACCTCCCAACGGGACGAGACCGGGCGATAGCCCGCGCGAAACGGAGAGGCGACCGCGCCAGGCCGTAGGGTGAAGCCATGATGCGCTTCGAGCCTCCCCCGGCCGCCATGAGCCGCAGGGAATGGCGGCGCCTGCGCGAGGAGAACGCCGGCGGAGATGACGCGGCGGAACCCGGGGGTGCACCGCTGCGAATCCTCACGATCTGCACCGGCAATGTCTGCCGCTCCCCTATGGCCGAGGTACTACTGCGCGCACGTCTCGAAGGCCTCGGCGTCGACGTGCACAGCGCAGGATCGCGCGCACTCGTTGGTCGCGAGATGCCCGAGCCGGCTCAGCGGCTCGCGATCGCGCACGGCGCCTCCGCTGAGGATGCCGCAGCGCATCGCGCACGCCTGCTGACCGAGTCCGTGGCAGCGGACGCCGATCTGATCCTCGCGATGAGCAGAGAGCATCGCACTGCTGCAGTCGAGCGGGCGCCCCAGCTGCTGCGCCGTACTTTCACTGCACGCGAGTTCGCCCGCCTGTCCGCTTCGTTGACCGACGAGGACGTGCGCACCGCAGCGGAAGCTGCCGGGACCGATCCGCGCGCACGTCTGTCGGCCGTGCTGGCGCTGGTGACCCTGCAGCGCGGACGCGTCGCCCCAGTGCCACCGCAGGAGGAGGATGTGCTCGACCCCTACCGCCGAGATTCTTCCGTCTATGAGGCTTCCGCCGCGCAGCTGGTACCCGCTGTCGGCGAGTTCAGCAGGGTTCTGCGTGCGGCGCTGATGCGCTGAGCCGGGCGTTGTCCGTCGATGGTGTCGCCGGACGGCGTTGGGCTAGCTGTGATGTCCAGGGACGTTGTTGCGTGAATCGCGCGTGATCTGCTGACGGGTGAAGGCCTCCCGTTGCGAGAGTGGAGCTGTCTAGGAACCGCTCACGCATCACAGGAGGCCTTCGTGTCCCACGCTAGCGCTGCTCTCACCCCACGCGCTCGATTGCGGCTGGCCAAGCTCATCGTCGAGGAGAACTGGCCGGTCGCTGTCGCGGCGAAGATGTTCATGACCTCACCGCCCACTGCCCGTAAATGGGCAGACCGGTTCCGGTCTGAAGGGCCCGCGGGCATGGCCGACCGGTCCAGCCGGCCACGCTCCACGCCGACCAAAACGCCGCTCACGGTCGTGAAACAGATCGTGAAGGCGCGGTGGCGCAGACGGCTCGGGCCGGTGCAGATCGGCGGTGAACTCGGTATCCCTGCTTCGACCGTGCACGCCGTGTTGGTTCGCGCTCGGATCAACAGGCTCAGCCATATCGACCGGGTCACCGGCGAGCCCATCCGCCGCTACGAGCACGACCATCCCGGCTCGCTGATCCACGTCGACGTCACCAAGTTCGGCAACGTCCCCGACGGCGGCGGGTGGCGCTACGTGGGCAAGCAGCAGGGCGACAGGAACCGGTCCGCGACAGTGGAGCGCACTGGCGCACCCCGCTCGAAATGGCGCGGCCCGCTGCTGGGCACAGCCTTCCTCCACACCGTCATCGACGACCACTCCCGCGTTGCCTATATCGAGATCTGCACCGACGAGAAGGCCGCCACCGCGATCGGAGTGCTCGAACGCGCGATCGCCTGGTTCGCAGAGCATGGCGTCAGCGTTGAGCGCGTCCTTTCAGACAACGGCTCCGCCTACCGCTCGCACGCCTGGCGCGATACCTGCGCGACACTCGGAATCCGGCACAAACGAACCCGCCCCTATCGGCCACAGACCAATGGCAAGATCGAGCGTTTCCACCGCACCCTCGCCGACGGCTGGGCCTACGCCCGCTTCTACGAAACTGAATCCGAACGCCGAGCCGCACTACCCCACTGGCTACACTTCTACAATCACCACAGGCACCACTCCGCAATCGGAGCCCCACCCATCAGCAGACTCAACAACCTCCCTGGACATCACAGCTAGCCGAGCAGTGTGCCCGCGACGGTGAGGAGCACCCCGGTGCCGTTGTACACGAGATGTACAAGGACGGCGGGCCAGATCCGCCCCGTGAAGACGACGAGCATCCCGCAGGCGAGTCCGACCAGCACCAGGCTCACCAGGTCGGCGGACGTCACGGACGAGACGAGCAGATGCGTGAGGACGAACAGTCCCGTCGACGCGACGACGGCGACGAACCCCGCGATGCCGATGCCTGAGCCGTCGCGCCCGGCGAAACGGCGCACGACGGTGAAGATCCCGACGAGCAGCAGTCCGCGGAAGAAGAGCTCCTCCACCACCGGTGCGACGAACACTCCTCCGAGCAGATCCTCCGCCCACCACAGCGAAGGCAGCGCGCCGCCGAGCGTCGCATACGACGGCAGCGCCCCTGATCCCCCGAAGGCGAGCTCCAGCCATCCCTGGGCAAGGCGCAGGATGCCGCCGAGCACGATCGCGTAGAGGAGGTCGACACCGCGGAAATGCAGCAGTCCCCGGGGGATGCCTCGGCGGAAGGCGAGGATCACAGGGACCAGCATCCCCGCCCAGAGGAGCGCAGTGCCCGGGAGTCCGCCCAGCCAGGCGCCGAGCAGCACCCCCGCGCCGAGGCCGAGCGCCGCCCAGCCGAGCACCTCGCTGTTCCACCGGCGCACGGAGGAGCCGCCGCGCCACCAGGGACGGCGTCGGTGCGACCGTGAACGGGAGCGCTCGCGGGTTCGGGTGTCGGCAGGCATCGTCGACAAGGCTACCGGCCGGCCGGGCCCGAGCCTACGGCTGTGCGACAATGAACCCGCGTACCGCGAACCGACGAGAGGCGCCATGGAGCTCAGCGACTACATCCGCATCCTTCGCAAGAACTGGCTGGTGATCGTTGCGACGACGCTGATCGGTCTCGCCGTCGCAGCGGGATACTCGCTGACGCGCACGCCGATGTACGAGGCCCAGGCCGTCGTGTTCGTGCAGTCGCAGGCAGGGGGCACGGTCGCGGAGCTCCAGCAGGGATCCACCTTCGCGCAGTCGCGGATCACCACGTACGTCAGTCTCGTCCGCGAGCCCGTCGTGATGAACCCGGTCATCACCGAGCTCGGCCTCGATCTGTCCGCAGATGAACTGGCCGCGAAGGTGACGTCGTCGAGCCCGCTCAACAGCACCCTCATCCAGATCACGGTGCAGGACGCGGATCCGGTCGCGGCAGCCGATATCGCGAACGCGCTGGGAGCGAGCCTCGCCGCCGCCGTCGAGCGCATCGACACACCGGAGGGACAGGATGCCAGCCCGATCAAGCTGACCAGGGTGCGCGACGCCCTGGCGAGCTACTCGCCGGTGAGCCCGAATGTGCCGCTGAACCTCGCTCTGGGCGTGCTCGTCGGTCTCGCTCTCGGCATCGGCATCGCGGTGCTCCGTGCCGTGCTCGACAACAAGGTCCGATCGCCGCGCGATGTCGATGCGCTCACGGACCGTCCGCTGATCGGGGCGATCCCGCACGACCCGAAGGCGAAGGAACGGCCTCTCATCCTGCAGGAAGACCCGCTGAACCCGCGTTCCGAGGCGTTCCGGGCGCTGCGCACCAACCTGCAGTTCCTCGAGATGGACGGCGGGCACACGTTCGTCATCACCTCCAGCATCCCGACCGAGGGCAAGTCGACGACGACGATCAACCTCGCCATCGCCCTCGCCGACAGCGGCAAGCGCGTCGCCCTGCTCGATGCCGATCTGCGCAAGCCCAAGGTCGCCGAGTACCTCGGCGTCGAGGGCGGCGCGGGCCTTACGGACGTCCTGATCGGCCGTGCACGCGTCGCCGATGTCCTGCTGCCCTGGGGAGGCCGCTCGCTGTTCGTGCTGCCGGCCGGGAAGATCCCGCCGAACCCGAGCGAGCTCCTGGGATCGGAGCGGATGCAGAAGCTCCTGGACGCGCTGGCCAAGGAGTTCGATGTCGTCCTGTGCGACGCACCTCCGCTGCTGCCCGTCACGGATGCCGCGATCCTCTCCCGCGCGACATCGGGGGCGATCATGGTCGTCGCCGTCGGCCGCACCACCACGCATCAGCTGGACGGGGCGCTGGAGGCGCTGGAGACCGTCGGGGCGAAGGTCGCCGGCGTCGTGCTCACGATGGTGCCGACCAAGGGCGCGGACGCATATGCCTACGGCTATGGGTATGGCTACGGCGGCTATGGCGCATATCAGGTGACAAAGGCCGCGAAGCCCCCGAAGTCCTCCCGGCGCGGGTCGGACGAAGCGGGCGACGGCCCTGAGGCCGGGCTCCGTCGCACGAAGAATCAGGGCGACGCCACCTTCGACGATCTGCTCAAGCCCCGCTGAGCCGTGGCGCGCAGAACCTCGGTCGGTCCCGCTGCCGGGAAATGGCTTCTCGGCGGCGCTGTCGTCGTCCTCGCGATCGTCGCCATAGTGCTGGCGCTGCTCGCCCTGGATCGCGTGAACACTCCGCCGGAGGATGGCGACGTCGCCCCGGTGCCCACGTTCGCGCAATCCACGCCGCAGAGCCCCTCGCCAGCGCCATCCGAGACCGCGGTATCCGTCGCTCCCATCGAGCGCCCGCAGGAGCGCTTCATCGCTGTGGGCTCGGGAGCGCTCTGGCGGGGCACGGCGGGAGCCTGCGGCACCGTCGCGCCTCTGCTGGAGCGTTCGACCGACGGCGGCGAGACGTGGGACGACGTCACCCCTGACTATCTCGAGATCGGCCAGCTCTCGCGTGTGGATGCGTTCGCGGGCGACCAGGCGCAGATCGTGGCGTCGATGGGCGACGGCTGCGAGGTGCAGTCGCTGCGGACGTTCACGCAGGGGCAGTTCTGGGAGTCTTATCCCGAGGTGCTGACGAGCTCGGAATACCTCGATCCGACGAATGCCGGGAGAGTGGTGCTCGCCGTCGGCGAGATCGCGGCGCCCTGCGCCGAGGCCAGGAACCTGCGTTCCTCAGGAGATCTGGTGACCGTCGTCTGCGATGGGACGGCGTACCTGCTCGACGCGGATGCCTCCTGGCAGGCTCTTCCCGCATCGGGAGTCGTGGCTCTCGCCGTGGATGACGTCGATGTAATCGCAGCGCATGTCGACGAGGCGTGCGCCGGGATCGCGCTGACGCGTTACATCGGCGCGGATGCCTCGACGGCGCAGGACGCCGGATGCGTCGCCGAGGCGGATGTCTCCGCCCCGACCGCGATCGCCGCCGAGGGCGAGGACGTACTGGTGTGGTCGGACGAGAGCTGGACGCGCATCGATGGCTGACAGCGACGGCCCTTACCCCAGCGGTCACAGAGCGTCAACCGGAATATCGGTGACCCCCGATTCTGATAGCGTACGCGCAAGGGGAGATCGTCAGATCTTTGAAGGATGAACACGTGACGTCGAGCACTCATATCGACGCGACGACGGAGACGCGAGAAGGACGGGAGACGGTCGGCGTGCCCGAACCGCGGCATGCATCGAGCAATCCATCCGGCGCGCCGACGTTCGACTGGCGTCGGCGCTATGCGCGCAACCTCCTGCTGACCGATCTGCTCGTGCTCATCTGGGTCGTCTACGGCACGCAGATCGCCTGGCTCGGCTTTCGCGGGATCCGCCTGGCCACAGGTTCGATCGAGGGTCTGCCTGCCGTCTCCTACTGGACATTCTCCACAGTGCTCATCCTCGTGTGGATGTGGGCTCTGGGGCTCGTCGATTCACGAAGCCATCGCGTGATCGGAACCGGGACATCCGAGTACGTCCGCGTGACCCGGGCCAGCTTCTCCGTGTTCGGAGCCATCGCGATCGTCGCCTTCCTGACGAAGGTCGAAGTGGCACGCGGCTACCTGCTGATCAGCCTTCCCGTCGGAGTGGTCATGCTGGTCTTCGTTCGGTGGCTGTGGCGCCAGTGGTTGGTGTCGAACCGTCGAACGGGCGCCTATTCGGCGCGCGTGCTCCTGATCGGCTCCGAGAAGTCGATCGCCAACATCGCCGGCGAACTCCGGCGCTCCACGGATGCCGGTTACAGAGTCGTCGGGGCGTGCACCGCCACAGGACCGAGCACTGGCACGATCCCTGGGACAGACATTCCGGTCGTAGGCTCCGTGAGGGCAATCCACGATGCCCTCGACGCTACCGGCGCGGACACCGTTGTCGTCACGAGCAGCGGCGATCTGCCGCCCGGCGGGGTCAAGGAGCTCTCCTGGTCGCTGGAAGCCGGTCGGCAGCATCTCGTGCTCGCGCCGAACATCACGGACATCGCAGGGCCTCGGATCCACACGCGTCCCGTCTCCGGTCTTCCCCTTATTCACGTCGAGACGCCGCGGTTCAGCTCGGGTCAGCGCTTCACGAAGCGACTGACGGACATCATCGGCTCCTTCGTGTTGATCATCCTGTCGTCCCCCGTCCTTGCAATCGTGGCGACCGCTGTGAAGGCTACAAGCTCTGGTCCGCTCCTCTACCGGCAAGAACGAATCGGGCTGAACGGACAGCCGTTCCATATGCTCAAGTTCCGTTCGATGCGCGTCGGTGCGGACAAGGAGCTTCAGGCACTTCTTCAGGCTCAGGGAACGAGTGAGAAACCGCTGTTCAAGGTGAAAGATGACCCGAGGATCACGCCCGTCGGCAGATTCATCCGGAAGTATTCGCTCGACGAGCTGCCGCAGTTCTTCAACGTGCTTGGTGGCTCGATGAGCCTGGTCGGCCCAAGGCCGCAGATAGCGGCGGAAGTAGCGTTGTATTCAGACGTCGCGCGACGGAGACTGCTTGCCCGACCGGGAATCACGGGGCTCTGGCAAGTAAGCGGCCGGAGCGAGATCGACTGGGAGCAGGCTGTTCGCTTGGATCTCTACTATGTCGAGAACTGGTCCCTTCTCGGTGATCTAGCGATCCTGTTCAAGACTTTCAAAGCGGTCATCGCTCCGGGCAGCAGTGCGTATTGAGAGCGTGATCCAAAGTCCTTAAGACGGGTAGGGTGACGGAGAGTTCGCTTCATCGGCGCGCCCAAGTGAACACTCAGCCTGCTGGTCCGCAGATGATCGCATATCAAGCTACAACCTGCTCATCTGCGCACCGCCGTGAGCAGTCCATCGGCCGCGCCCCAACCGACGAAAGGCTGTGCGCGCGAGCGTGGGGGAGATCTTCGCAGCAGCGCAAGTAATGAAGCTTCTTCCGTCAGCCGCCGCATGGATAATGTCGCGCCAACCGACCATTCCACGCAACTTGAGGATGAGCTCATTCGCCTCCCCCGCGAACCGCCAGCACTCTCGCAGAGCCCGAGCGACTATCATGCAGCGGAATCGCGAAACAAGCGAAGCAATACCGTCCCTACCTGACAGACTCTCGTCCGCGATGCTCAGGAGCGCGAGGAAGTTCTGCGGCTGCGGGACGCCTCCGTTGCTTATCGAACCGTCGCGCTGTACATAAGTGTAAAGCGAGTCCGGCACCGTTGCGACTCGCTTCAGCGACAGCATGATCCTCAACAGTCCGCCGTGGTCAGATTTCGAACGGAGAGTGGGAAATGGACTTTCTCCTAGGCACTCACGACGAAACAGTTTATTCCAGAGTGCGCCTGTTCCCAACAGTATGCACTTCAAGGCGTCATTTCCCACAAGCGTCTCGTTGCGCCTGTATCGGATCACAAATTCCTCTTCTTTGAGCAGGGGTCCATATCGATGCACAGCGCTGCAGACGGCAAGATCTGCATCAGCAACGAGGATCGCTTCCAGCATCACAGTCAAGAAGAGATCTGACCACTCATCGTCAATGTCGACGAACCAGACGAATTTTCCGCGGGCAAAGGAAAGAGCAGTGTTTCGAGCGTGAGCAACTCCGCCGTTCTCGGCTAGTTCGATCACCCTGACACGATTGTCCGACGCAGCCACCCTCCGCACGCTCTCGGCAGTACCGTCCGATGAACAGTCATCAACAACGATTACCTCCAAAGGGGCAGCGCCCTGTGAAAGCAACCGCCGCAGTGCGAACTCCACGTAGTCCCGAGCGTTGAAGACCGGGACAACTATCGAGATCGTCGGCACGGGCATTTCTGTCACTATCCACGTCTCCTCTGTGCTCGTCCGAGAACGTCCTGAGCGACTTCTCTCAAGTCGGCCCTCGCTTGCTCAACAGCAAAGGCGACCTCCTGCGCCGAACCAGCAAGACGATCCAGAAATCTCCGCATCTGCAGCGGCGTACTCCCTGGGCCGAGCACACGTTCCGAAAGGTGACCTGCTGCCAACGTTCTCTCGATCTTGACATCATCGTGGCCCAATATCGCACCAGGACACGCGCCATCGATCGCTGCAATTATCAGCACATGTATCCGATTGCTAAGAACTAACACCGAACGGGCATAGACGGCGCGAACCGACGCCTCGACCTCCGCCAAAGATCCGTCTGGCACGGCAATGTGTCTCACACCGAGGCGGCGCGCCATTTTCGCGTTAGAAGAAAAATCGCGTGAGACCTGTGTAACGACGATCAGCTCAAGCTCACGCGCATTGCACCATTCGACCAAGATATTCAAGTCATTATCAGTCGGCAATGCCTTATCGCTGCGATAACTAAGAGCGACCGCATCCCGGTTCTCTCGGTTGGTGAACTGATCCAAAAAGAAGGCCCAATCAGGTGCTAAAGCGCCCCGACCATAGGCTCTTTGAGAGGCAGCATCACGCCACACATTCAGCGCCGCGAGTCTCGTTGCGATCTCGTGACCAAGGCTCCACGGACGCTTACGATCCCGCGCACCTATGCCGACTCGAAAACCTGGATTGCCGAAGAGCCTCCCGACTCCCAAGAGCACTGCGCTCATCGCACCCAGAATAAATTCGGTTCTCGTCGAAGAGATCTCGCCAGGGTTCGAGACGAAGGCACCGCCGTCATTGCGAGATAGACCAGAAAACGCTCGGAAGAACCATCTAGAAGGAGAGCGATAAAGAACCACATCTTCAGGAAGCTCGAGCATATCGACATAGTCACGCGGTGCCTTACCAATGTAAATATGCCACATTCCGAGTCTGCCCACAGCGGAAAACATCGCTCGACGGAGAAGAGCGTCACCAAGGTTGTCGTACTGCCCCGTCAAGTAGGAATAGATGAGCCGCGAGCCTTCCGGTGAACTGCTGCCCCTAGGCCGCGTCATATTTGATGCCTCACTAGCTGACGCCCCCTCCTCTTCGGACCATCTTTATGTTGGCCGACCGGTACGGGAACCGCTTTGGCTACTAACGGCACGAGTGCAAAAAGGACCATAAATGGAAGAACCTCCACTGACTGATAGACGAAGCTCTGAACGATGCACGCGAGAAGTCCAGCTCGAAACCAGGGAGAGGTCTTCGGGGTTGCCAGCACGGTGGTCAGCATTATCCCGTAGTACGAAATGACACCAAGGACTCCGAAGCTCACGAGCAATTGAAGTATTCCCGATTCGGGGGAAGCTATCGCTGCAGTTTCACTCAAATTAGACGTAATATTAGTGAACTGACCGGCATGACTGCCCACCCACAATGGCGACTCCGCCCAAATCCGCAATATCGTCCCCCACGCTTCAAGCCGACCAGCGTTTCCTGCTCCATCAGCTCGGAAGATGGTAAAGAACCGTTCAATGTAAGAGCCGAGGGGGAAGATAAGGAGCAGGATGACGCCTAAGATCGGCAGCAGCACAATCGCTCTAACCCAGAAACGCAGATTTCTAGACAGAACGAGAGCGAATGCCAGCCCGGCAATGACTATAACCATTCCCGATCGCGAATAGCTCACCACTACACAAGCCATACCCGCGATTCCCGTGGTCAGATAGATCCAGTGCCGCTTTGCTTCATAGATGCCGAGGACAACAAAAGAGACGATCGCCAATGCGATTGGATAATGCAGGAAGCTTCCAGTCATCGCTGATGGACGGACTTCGGTTCGGAATGTACCCAGATCCGTTCCAGAAAACACCGAAAGTCCCACGAACTGTTGAAGGAGAGCAACAGCCATCATCACAAACGCGATCGCGACAAAACTAGGCCCGATCGCCCCGGACCGTGAAAAACTGAAATCATAACCGGCGAAGAAGACAAGCAAGCCAGCAAAGAAAAGCATGACCGCCGCATAGCTGAGAGCGTAATCCACTCCGGAGATCTCGCTCGACAGAAAAAGAGAAATCAACGCGACAACGAACAACAACCAACCGAGAGCGAGTAGCACCCCGAGATGCCTTCCTGGCTTCGGAAAGTTGCGAATCGTTAATACGATAACGAAAATACCTACCGCTGCTACCTGTATACCGTACGCCACCGTCTTCCCGACGAATAACTGATACAGACCCCTGCTGGTTATCGAAACCAGCATCAGAATGAAAAGCACGCTCGGAAATGGGTTTTTCCTAATTACCGGGCGCGCCCGACGAACGCGGCTCGTCGGCGCGGGGAATGTGAGCGCCTTCATCGTCGCTCCTCCCCCTTTTCACCCTCTTTAACGAAGAGAATCTCCCCCGATGCCGCTCCAGCTCCGTCCCAACCAAACTGCTCTCGGATGCCCTTGAATCGCGCACCGCCGCTCGACGTGAAAATCAACTGAGGGTACCGTAAGTAGAAGGTCCGTGCGGACCGGATCTCGAGTATCCACGGCTTGAGTCGGAAACGTGCTGTATCCCGAGCCCAACTGTGAACCCAACGGACATCACCCAGCACACGGGTCGTATAGCCATTGAGCCATGCGCGAAGCCCCAGATCCGAATCTTCGTAGTACACGAAGAACGCGGGATCCCAAGGCCCCTCCGACCTAATCCGTGCGAAGATTTCACGTCGAGCCGCAACCGCTGCGCCGATGACCCACGGAACGAGCGTCTCCCGACCCGGCTCGACGAAAATGTAGTACTGATCCCGAACTCGCCTAACCCCTAGTCGAGCCAGGATCTTATTGCTCAGGCTCGGCATCCCTCGCCCCGATGGTTGATGTTCGCCCGTCGGATAGACGAGCTGAGGAGCAACGATTCCATCCTCTCGGAGAAGGGCAGCCTCGATCGCGCTCAACGATTCAAAGTCGACGACCACATCGGGATTTACGAAAGCGACGAATTCCCCCCTCGCGGACGCGAATCCGATATTGTTTGCCGCACCGAACCCGAGATTCTGAGTCAACGAGATCACTTGAGTGGCTCCCAGATCTGAGGCCGTGTCAGACGAGCCGTCCGTCGAAGCGTTGTCAACGACGATCCATTCGACATACTCGGGAAGATCCGTGGTCCAGTGTTTCGCGAGAATCCGAGCACTGTTATACGCAACGGTGATGAGCGACCACCGCGGTCGAGGCGATACAGCGGCTTCATCCGTCATGAAGGGCTCCGGTCAGATCCACTAGAGGTAGCACCGATCTCATCAGTTCTCTGCTCACGCTTTGTGTCGAAAGACTAGGCCGGCTCGTTCGCGTTTTGAGAGTAGCAGGACTCTGTCCCCTTCTCTTATCCGATTCTGCACGATGACCCGTCCTCCCTGCCGATCCGAAGCGACTCAAGCCTCGGAGTCGGGACATCGAAACGACGCGCTCTCGCCTACCGGGCGAACGCCAGCTTGCCAAATCTAAGCAGTGATCGCATGTCGTTTCGCACAGTCCGAAACATGACGATCGCCAAGAAATACCATCCCAGCGCAAGCCCGACTGCGATGAGTAGCTTCCAACCCGAGTCCAGAGACAGGAAAAGCGAGCAGGCAAGAGCGATGACACCGGCCGGTGCTCCGAACAAGCCGATCGCACGGGCCGCGTCGACAATCAGGACACGGACATCGTTCTTCGTTACCCGCCCCGCCCAAAGGAGTGAGAGCATCCAGAAGAGCACGCATCCCACAGCGTTCCCGATAGCGACGCCCACCGCCCCCCAGGGGAGTCCGCCGAGCGTACAGGCGATAATCGTCGGCTGTGCGACAAGGTGCATCCGCAGATGGGAGCCTGCCATGCCATGCGAGATAAACATCCAGTAGGAGACCTGCTGGGCCGCGCGGAAGATGCTGCCGATGGCGAGGAACGCGAGTATCGGTCCGGCCGCGACCCACTGATGACCCAGCAGCAGGTCGACGAGAGGCACACTCGCACCTGCGATCAAGAGTAACGCGCTCGCCGTGACGTAACACGCGACGAGTTGAGCTTCGCGGATTGCCGTTGCGAACCTCTTACGATCATCGACGACCTTGACGAGCGCCGGAAGAGCGACCTTCGACATCGGCGCATTGATCTGGTTGAGAGGCGCCACCGCAAGCTGGAAGGCGCGATCATAAAGCCCCAGTGGCGCAGCACCCCACACCCGGCCGATGGCGACGGAATCGACGTTTCGAGTCGCGTAAGTGAGAAGCTGGGTCACGAAGAAGCTGAATCCGAACGACAATAGCGGTCGCATCCCTGTTCGCTGCTTGGGCAGGCTCGGCCACCAACGAGCGAGCATGACGCTCATCAGCAGCGTTAGGAGTGCGGTGAGCACCTGCTGCGCAACAAGCGCGCCGACACCCCCGCCGAGAAACGCCAATACCGTGGCAAGCAGGAAACCCATGAAAACGGGCACCACATCGCACAGAGCGAGCGCGGTGAATCGCATCGCTCTGTTGATGGCAACACGGAACTGTGTGGACAGTCCGTTCAGTACGTAGACGGGCGCTATCGCCTGGACCACGGGAACGAGCTCCGGACGGCCGTAGAACCCTGCTATCCACCATGAACACCCGAACACGACCGCGGCCAGCACGAAACCCACGGAGCCGTTTATCCAGAAGAGGTTGCTCTTCTGCCCCTGCGAGAGCGTGCGCGCCTGCAACGCGGCCATCGAGAGTCCGAAATCTCGAAAGATCTCAGCGATACCCGTGAGAGCCACCACCATCGCGAACAGACCGAAGTCCGTCGGCGAGATCAACCGTGCCAGGAGAAAAGTGGAGAGAAGCAGGATCGCGGTGCGGGCGATCTGCGCCACCAGAGTGACGGCTCCTCCACGCGCCGCACGAATCCGCAGGGACGGCGCGCCGGTCGGTTCTGAAGAGGTCACTCGACAATCGTCTCAGACGTTGCGGCAGATGCTGCCAACGCAGAAGACCGGCGTCGACTTGTCCAGGGCGGCCAGCGCGTGTGACACTGTGAATCACAAGCCACCCCAACGATTCCGGTCGATAGGACAGCGTGCGCATTCTCTTCCTCACTATTGACCTGGCGAGTAACGCGACCGGGAGGACGTACGTTTTATGGCTGCTGGCCAGGAAGCTCGGGTGGACGACCGATGTCGTCGCACCCAGCGGCGAAACTGTCTGGGGTCCGGTTGCCGACTCGGAGTTCGCGAGCGTGTGCAGGGTTCTGACGGACTCGGAGAATGACGCTGGGGAACTGCTTTCACTGGCTGGCGGCGCGGATCTGATCGTCGCTGTGAAGCCATTGCCCGGTGCATACGATCGGGCTCTGCGGTTGCAGAGAGCGACCGGCACCCCGCTGCTCCTCGACATCGATGATCCATCGATCGAAGCCCGCGTTCCATTGCGCGATCCACTCCGGCTCCTCGGACTGGCGATCCTACGCCCCAAGAGTTTCTGGCCGGTTGCCCGTCTGTACAGAGCTGCGAAGCATGAACAACACAAGATCGTCAGCAACCCGGTACTTCAACAGCGATGGGGCGGGGACATCGTTCCGCATGCACGCGAGGACAGCGGCGCAGGAGTCGCGCATGCCCGGAGCAACCCGGAAGTGGTCTTCGTAGGAACCAATCACGTGCACAAGGGCATATCGACGCTGCGGGAAGCCGTTTCGATGTGCCAGGACCTTGGCGTCCGCTTGATTGTCACCGACACTCCTCCCGCCGATGCTCGTCCTTGGGAACGCTGGGTCGGCAGAACGTCCCTCGAGGCAGGCTTCGAGCTGGTGCGTAACGGGGACATCGTCGCGTTGCCGAGCATTCCGGGCCGCGCATTCGCGGATGCTCAACTTCCTGCCAAGATCATTGACGCGATGCTCGCTGGTCGAGCGGTCGTGGTGTCGGACCTGGCTCCCCTCGTATGGGCACTCGACGGTACCGGAATCGTCGCAGATGAGTACACCCCCTCGGCGTTCGCCTCCGCGATCCGGGCGCTGGCGGCTCCTCAAGCACGCGCGCCGAAGGGGGCCGCGGCTCGAACACGAGCGCTGGGTCACTTCTCCGTCGAGGCTGTCACGCCGGTGTTCGAGGCGGCATGCATCGACGCGACGAGCGCATCTATCCGATAGCGGGCGTCCGACAGTCTCCGAGAACAGCTCTGCGACCGAAGCGACCGAAGCACCGCGAGAGATGCCATTCATCGGCTTCTGCTATGCATGAAGCATCCCCAGAAGGAGCCCCATGAAACTCTCCGTCATCGGTTGCGGATACCTCGGTGCCGTCCACGCAGCAGCTATGGCCTCCATCGGCCACGAGGTCGTCGGCATCGATGTCGACGAGCGCAAGATCGCCTCCCTCTCCACCGGGCAGGCGCCGTTCTTCGAACCCGGACTGCCGGAGATCCTGACCCAGGGCGTCGAAGCGGGCAACCTGCGCTTCACCACCGACGTGTCCGAGGCGAAGGGAGCGAAGGTTCACTTCATCGGGGTGGGAACACCGCAGCAGAAGGACGGCTACGCGGCTGATCTGACCTATGTGAACGCAGCGATCGATGCACTGCTCCCCCACCTGAGCCCTGGCGACATCGTCGCCGGCAAGTCGACGGTGCCGGTCGGCACGGCCGCCGCGCTGGCTGAGCGCATCGCACCCACCGGCGCCACCCTCGTGTGGAACCCGGAGTTCTTGCGTGAGGGATGGGCGGTGCAGGACACCATCGATCCCGATCGGTTGGTCGTCGGTGTGCCTGGTGGGGGCGTTTCGACTCGCTCCGCTCGCTCAACGAACGAGGGGGGTGCCGGTCTCTCAACGAACGAGGGGGACTCCGCTCGCGCAACGAACGGAGGGGACGCCGGCCTCTCGGCGGACGAGCACGCCGTCGAGGTTCTGCGCGAGGTGTACCACCCCGCCATCGCGAAGGGGACGCCGTTCATCGTCACCGACCTCGCGACCGCCGAGCTCGTCAAAGTGGCGGCCAACGCGTTCCTCGCGACCAAGATCTCCTTCATCAACGCGATGGCCGAGATCGCCGAGGTCACCGGCGCCGACGTCACCCAGCTCGCCGACGCCATCGGTCACGACGCCCGCATCGGGAGGAAGTTCCTCGGCGCCGGCATCGGCTTCGGCGGAGGATGCCTGCCCAAGGACATCCGGGCCTTCGCCGCCCGCGCCGAAGAGCTCGGACGCGGCGAGTCGGTCGGCTTCCTCCGCGAGGTCGACGCCATCAATCTGCGGCGTCGCGAACGAGCCGTCGCCCTCGTCGCCGACGCCCTCGGAGGCTCCGTCGTCGGCAAGCACGTCACCGTGCTGGGCGCCGCCTTCAAGCCTCACAGCGACGACATCCGGGACTCTCCGGCGCTCGACGTCGCCGTTCATCTTCGCGGGCTGGGCGCGGAGGTCGTCGTCACCGACCCCGAGGCGATCGAGAACGCCCGCCGGCAGCATCCTCAGCTGACCTACGTCGAAGACCGCGATGAGGCCCTTCACGGAGCCGATGCCGTCGTCGTCGTCACCGAATGGGACGAATACCGCCGCAACCTCACCCCTGAGCACGCGGGCGAGCTCGTCGCGGGCCGGATCGTCGTCGACGGCCGCAACTGCCTGGACGCCGCCGCCTGGCGTGCAGCCGGCTGGACCTACTTCGGCATGGGCCGTCCCTGATCCTCGGATCGCGAAGGTCCTTCTTCGAAACGGACGCGTCCGCGACCCCGGCTATCGTTGCAGGGTGACCACCGTGACCTCCAGCGCCCGACGACGCCGCTCAGGAAAAGTGGCCGCATGGATCCTGGGCGGGATCCTTCTGCTCGCCGTGCTGGGTGCGGTGTGGATCGGCGTCCGCGGATTCCTCGCCTACCAGCACCTCGACAGCGCCAGAGCGAGTGCCGCGAACGCCGCCGAGACCCTCTCCGATCCGGCATCCGCCGCGTCGCTCATCGACGACATCGCCGCCGACACCTCCGCGGCGCACGACCTCACCAGCGATGTCGTGTGGAAGCTCGCAGAGGGCCTGCCGTGGATCGGGCCGCAGCTCTCCGCCGTGTCGACCGTCGCGGCATCGCTCGACGACGTCGCGTCGACGGCGCTCACCCCTCTGGCGTCCGTCGCCGCGTCCTTCTCGATCGACAGCATCCGCCCCCAGGACGGCACTATCGACCTGGCCCCGTTCGCCGGCCTGCGCGAGGCCGCCGACGCGGGAGCCGCCGGACTCGGCGCCGTCGACGCGGCCATCTCGCGCATCGACACCGCCCCGCTTCTCGGACCGGTGCGGGATGCCGTCGACGAGGTCGCCGCACTCCTCGACGAGACCTTCGCAGCCGCCGATGCCCTCCGCCGCACGACTGCTCTCCTGCCCGCCATGCTCGGCTCGGACGGTCCCCGCGACTATCTCATCGTCTTCCAGAACAACGCCGAGTGGCGTTCGCTGGGCGGCATCGTCGGCGCCATGGTGCTGCTGCACACCGATGGCGGGCGGATCACCCTGTCGACCCAGGCCTCCTCCTCCGATTTCCCGCACTACGACGCGCCGGTTGTCCCGCTCACAGACGACGAGATCCGACTCTTCGGCACGCAGCCGGCGACCTTCGTGCAGAACGTGACGCAGATCCCCGACTTCACCCGCGACGCGCCGATCATCCAGCAGATGTGGGAGCGCGAGACGGGCACCGTCATCGACGGCGTCATCGCCCTCGACCCCGTCGCGCTCTCATATCTGCTCGAGACGACAGGGCCGCTGACTCTCCCCACCGGAGATGAGCTGACCGCCGAGAACGCGGTGCCGCTGCTGCTCAACGAGGTGTATCTGCGCTATGAGAGGCCGGCGGACCAGGATGCGTTCTTCGCGGCCGCGGCCGCGACGGTCTTCACCGCGCTGTCGTCCGGCGACGCCGACCCGGCCGCCCTCGTCGAGGCACTGAGCCGTGCCGGCACGGAGAACCGCCTCCTGCTGTGGAACGCCGTGCCCGAGGAGCAGGCGATCCTCGACGGCACGACGCTGCAGGGCGTCCTCGGCTCCGCCGACCCCTCGGTCACCGACTTCGGCGTCTTCGTGAACGACGGCACGAGTTCGAAGATGGACTACTACATGGAGCTCGCCGCGGACGCGGCCTGGTGCGCCTCCGACGAGGCGGCCCTCACGGTCACACTGCGTAATGCCGCCCCCCTTGACGCAGCCTCGCTTCCGCAGTATGTGACCGGCGGGGGAAAGCATGGGATCCCGCCCGGCGAGGTGGAGACGGTGACGTACGTCTACCTCCCCGCCGACGCCGCCGTCGTGACGACGTCGGCCTCTGAGAACGCTGATTTTCCGGGCTTCGGCGGCGGAACCGACGCGGGCAGGCAGGTGCTCACCTGGACCACGCGGCTGTCTCCCGGCGAGGAGGCGAGCCTCGATCTGAGAGTCCGGACTCCCTCGACGGAGCGGATCGTTACACGGACGACACCGACTATTAACGTCTCCAGCGATTCTCAGCTTGCACCTTCCTGTGGTTCTCCTGAATAATCGACAGGGAACATACTCGGACGCAACTGGCATGCCGGAATATCTCCGGTTCCTCACATACCCTGCCGGAACCGTCCGTTCAACAGTCCGGAGGGGACTCATGAAGCACACACTCACCAAAGCGGCAGCCGTTGCGGCGATCGTCGCTGGGGCGATGTTCACGGTCCCGGCCGCGGCATCCGCCTACACTCCGCCCGTCAGCGGCATCGTCAGCGACTCCACTGTCGCCCCGGGCGGCTCCTTCACTTTCGCCGTCACCGAATCGGCATTCCTGCCGGGCGAGACGGTGACCATCTCGCTCACCGGCGAGAACGCCAGCGGCGCCTCGCTCGGCTTCATCAAGTTCGCGGTGGAGACCAACAACCTCGGCACCGCAGAGGCGAACGCCGAAGGCGGCCTCGACCCGGTGCAGATCACCCTGCCGGCTGACGCCTCGGGCACCTACACGATCCTCGCGACCTCGGCTTCGAACCCGGTGGGCGTCTCCGCCACCGTCTCTGTGTCGGCCGCAGCTCCCGGAGACAGCGGTGAAGACGACGGTCTCGCCGTGACCGGCGCCGACAGCGAGGCGCTCCTGGCGCTGTGGATCGGCGGCGGCGCGCTCGTCCTCGTGGGCGGCGGCATCGCGGTCGCCGCGGCTGTCCGTCGCAACCGCAAGCAGGACGTCGCAGCCTGAACCCGCTTTCATGAGAGGTGCCCCGACCGTCCTCGGTCGGGGCACCTCTCATTTGTCGTGCCTGTTCTCGCTCTCGGCCTCGCGACCACCGGCGCCCCGCTCCGCGACCCCGGGCCCCGCCGAACCAGGTACCCCGCCCTGCCGCCTCCCCGGTGTTTACACGACCATACGAGCCACCTCCCCGGGCGCCGCCACACAAGCCACCTCCCCGGGCGGCCACACGGGGCCGCCTTCCGGAGACTTGCGACGGGACAGACCGGTCCCAGAGCGGCTACACCGAGAGCCGCTCCCGTACGATGTCGGCAAGCCGCCCCGCGTACGCGTTCGCGCTCTCGGCATCCGCAGCCTCGACCATGACGCGCACGAGAGGCTCCGTGCCCGACTTGCGCAGCAGCACGCGACCGGTCTCTCCCAGTGCCGACTCCACCGCTCGGACGGCATCCTGCACGCCCTCGTCCTCGTCCACGCTGTCCTTGTCGACACCGCGCACGTTGACGAGCACCTGCGGGTACACGGTCATGACACTCGCGAGCTCGGCGAGCGTCCTGCCCTTGCGCGCCATCTCCGCCACCAGGTGCAGGCCCGTCAGCAGGCCGTCCCCGGTCGTCGCGTACTCGCTCATGATGACGTGACCGGACTGCTCACCGCCCAGCGTGAAGCCGCCGGCGTTCATGTCCTCGAGGACGTAGCGGTCGCCGACCGCCGTCTGGCGCACGGTGATACCGTGCTCGCGCATGGCGACATGCAGTCCGAGATTGCTCATCACGGTCGCGACGAGAGTATCGTCGGCGAGGCGGCCGCGCTCCTTCATGGAGACGGCGAGGATCGCCATGATCTGGTCGCCGTCCACGACATTGCCGTCGGCGTCGACGGCGAGGCAGCGATCGGCGTCGCCGTCGTGCGCGATGCCGACGTCGGCGCCCAACCGGATGACAGCCTCGGACAGCTGGCCGAGGTGGGTGGATCCGACGCCGTCGTTGATGTTGATGCCGTCCGGATCCGCTCCGATCACGGTCACCTCGGCCCCGGCATCCCGGAACGTCTCGGGAGACACGCCGGACGCGGCGCCGTGCGCGCAGTCCAGCACGACGTGGATGCCGTCGAGGCGGTGCGGAAGAGAGCCGAGGAGGTGCACGACATAGCGGTCCTCCGCGTCGGAGAAGCGCCGGATGCGTCCGACGTCACCGCCGGTCGGAAGCAGCTTCTCGCCGTTCATCGCGGCCTCGATGCGCTCCTCGACGACGTCCGGCAGCTTCACTCCGCCGCGGGCGAAGATCTTGATCCCGTTGTCAGGAGCCGGGTTGTGCGAGGCGGAGACCATCACGCCGAAGTCGGCGTCATGATCGGCGACGAGGAACGCCAGCGCCGGAGTCGGGATCACTCCGGCGTCGAGGACGTCGACGCCGGAGGAGGCCAGACCGGCCGCGACGGCGGCGGCCAGAAACTCCCCGGAGACGCGAGGATCACGGGCGACGACGGCGGTGAGCCGCTTTCCCTGCGCCTTGCGCGCCTCCGCAGAACGGCCCTGGCCCAGGACGACTGCAGTCGCCTGGGCCAGGGAGAGCGCCAGGTCGGCGGTGAGGATGCCGTTGGCAAGACCTCGCACGCCGTCCGTGCCGAACAGTGCCATGAAGGACTGTGCGGCTTAACGCTTCGAGTACTGAGGCGCCTTGCGGGCCTTCTTGAGACCAGCCTTCTTGCGCTCCTTGACGCGGGCGTCGCGGGAGAGGAAGCCGGCCTTCTTCAGGGTCGGGCGGTTGTTCTCGACGTCGATGCCGTTCAGCGCCCTGGCGATGCCGAGGCGGAGCGCACCGGCCTGGCCCGAGGGGCCGCCGCCGGAGATGCGGGCGATCACGTCGTAGGCGCCCGCGAGGTTGAGCACCGTGAACGGGTCGTTGATCAGCTGCTGGTGCAGCTTGTTCGGGAAGTAGTCCTCGATCGTGCGGCCGTTGACCGTGATCGTCCCGGAGCCCGGGACGAGGCGCACGCGGGCGATGGCCTGCTTGCGACGGCCGACAGCGGCGCCGGGGACGCTGAGCACGGGGCGGGGCGCCGCCTCGACCGCGTCGGTCTCCGGAGTCGACGTCGAGTAGTTCTGAAGGTCGGTGGTGTCCTGGATGTCAGCCACGAGTATGTCCTTATTCGTTGCGGCGCTTACTGGGCGACCTGGTCGAGGGTGTACGTCTGGGGCTTCTGCGCGGCGTGCGGGTGCTCGGCGCCCGTGTACACCTTGAGCTTGCCCAGCTGTGCCCGTCCGAGGCTGTTCTTCGGGAGCATCCCTCGGATCGCCTTCTCGACGGCGCGGACCGGGTTCTTCTCGAGAAGCTCGGCATAGGTGACGGACTTCAGCCCGCCGGGGTAGCCGGAGTGACGGTAGGCCTTCTTCTGCAGGAGCTTCTGACCGGTGAGCGCGACCTTGTCGGCGTTCACGATGATGACGAAGTCACCGGTGTCGATGTGGTTGGCGAAGGTCGGCTTGTGCTTGCCGCGCAGGAGCGCTGCGGCGTGCGAGGCGAGGCGGCCGAGAACGACGTCGGTGGCGTCGATGACGACCCAGTCGCGCTGGACTTCGCCAGCCTTGGGAGTGTATGTGCGCGTCACGATAGTGCTGCTTTCTTGTTCGAACGGAGAGGTTCGTGAATCCCACTCCGGGGTGGTTCCGTCTCCGCTCGAAGAGCTGGTGGAGATCGAACACGCCAGTGGAGGGCTCACGTTCGCGATGCCGCAGTAGGGCACCAAAGGAACAGCTTACGGCATCCGAACCCGTTTCGCGAACCGCCTCCTCTGGTGCACGCCTGCCTCAGGAGGTGCCTCATGTGGCCGCCTCGCCTACCCACCCCGTGAGCGAGGTGTCTCTTCTCGCCGCCTCGGGGGCCGGCACGCGGCCACATGAGGCACCTGAAGAAGGCCAACGCGCCAAGACGAGGCGCCTACCTCCGGCACAGCCTCCGAGGCGACTCGTCCTACACAGGAAACGGGCTGGCTGAATCATCAACAGGAGACGGGATATCCCCATCCACCTACCTCTCCGGCATACGAAGCTGTCCGTATGCCGATCACGCCCGCCGGGCTCCCCGAAGATCTTGGGGATGAGTTCGCCGCCGGCGACGCTGTATCCGCCGGAGCCACCCGTCGACGTCTCCGCGCGAAGGATCTCGAGGCGCCGTTCCGAGGTGCACGGCGACGGACCAGCGTGCGGAAAGCACGCGAAAAGGAGGATGCTGCCGACACCGCCCCTACCCCGAGACTCGGCGCCTTCGGCGACGGGTGCTGGAGGACGCTCGCGCCTATGCGACAGTCCGGCCGCAGGGCAGCTTCATCTGCGGGCGCAGCGCCGCCGTGATCCTGGGAGCTCCGATCGCTCATCCGGGCCCACTCGAGGTGTCCACGATCGCCCCGAAACGAGCCCCGCGCGGCGCAGGCGTCAGCGGACGGAAGATCGCGCCTACTCTCGTGAGCACGATCGAGTACGAGGGACTCCCCCTGTCCAGCCCCGCGTCGACCTGGGCGATGCTGTGTCGAGATCTCGACGAGCGCGCGCTCGTCGTCCTCGGCGACTGGATGGTGCACGTCCCGAGGGACGAGTTCGGCAGAAGGCATCCGGAGCGCGCGCTCACGACCATCGCCGATCTCAGAACGGCGGCCTTCGCCGGGGCGCGGCCGCCGCGCACGCGACTTCTACGGTCCGCCGTCGAGAGGATCGCCGTCGGGAGTTCCTCCCCGCTGGAGACCAGACACCGGCTGAACCTCCAGGATGCCGGGCTGCCGATGCCGGAGCTCGATGTCGAGATTCGCGATGCGAACGGGCGTCTGCTCGGGATCTCGGAGTTCGTCAACAGGGAATACGGTGTCGTGACAGAGATCGAAGGAGACCACCACCGTACCTCCCGCGCGCAGTGGAACCGCGACATTGCCAAGTACCGCGCGTACGAGGCGAACGGACTGAAGGTCGTGCGGCTCACGTCCGCCAATGTGCAAGGCCGCGCCCGCGACGACATCGCTCTCGTGGCGGATGCTCTGCGCGCGCGGGGCTGGCGTTCCTGACCACGCGGTCGACGCCTCACCCGGCGGCATCCCGTGCCCTCCCTTTGTCCCGGGCGCCTGGCATAGCCGCCTCCCGCGACTGAGGTATCCCGTATGGCCACTTCACCTCAACGAGGTATCCCCTCTTGCCGCTTCCCCACCAATGAAGCGACCACACGAGACACCTCCGCACGGCCGACCAGCCAGAAGCCGACCACACGAGACACCTCCGCACGGCCGACCAGCCAGAAGCCGACCACACGAGACACTCCCGACCAGGCCTCAGCGCACCGGCTCCGTCACCCGCGCGGTGATGAGGATCGGCCGGTGATCGCTCGCGCGCTGAGGCAGCGTCCGGATGCTGTCGATCTCGAATCCCTCGGAGGTGGCGAAGTCGTAGTGCCCCTTGAACACCCGGTAGCGCGTGTAGGTGCGCTCGTCCGACAGAGTCAGCGTGTAGCCGTGATCACGGACCGTCTGCCCGAGGTTCTCCTTGAAGACCGGATAGTTGTAGTCCCCCACCATGAGGACCGGGATGCCGGGACCGAGGCTCTCCAGTTCCGTGAGGGCGCTGCGGATCTGCGTCCGGCGCAGAGAGTTGAGCGCGGTCAGCGGCGCGGCGTGGAAGGAGGCGATGATCAGGTCGCGGGCATCGTCGATGTCGTGCAGGCGAACGCCGAGGACCCGTTCGTGCGCGGGCTTGAGCACGCGATCGTGCAGCGACTTCTTCAGCCCGATCGCGCGCAGCGAGTGAAGCCGGAAGGTGTTCTCTCGGTAGTACACCGCCAGCCCCAGCCGGTTGCCCTGGGTCGCCTGAGCGAGCACGAGATCGCCGACGCGTTCCGGAAGCGCCTCGACGTCGCACTCCTGGAGGCACAGCACATCGGCGCCGTGCTCGTCGACGAGCACCTCCAGCTCAGTGGCGGCGCGGTGCTTGCGCAGGTTGTAGGAGATGACCTTCATCGTCTTTCACGCTAGCCCGTCCGCCTGGGCGAGAGGTATCGAAGAGCCGCGCATCGCCCGAACTCACTCATCCCGGTCGTAACCCCAGCGGATGCCGATCACGCCGGGTCCGAAGCCGAAGCGCGCCGTGTGCGCCGACCGCCTGCCGGGCGGGAGCATCCGCACGATCTCCTGCTCCCCCGCCTCGGTGTACTCCTCGCACCAGTCCGGCTCCGCGCCCGCCGCGAAGTGGACCCAGATCATGATCTGCCGATTCGGACGGTCGACCGCGTGCCAGACGGAGCGCCGCTCCGGATGCTCCGCGGGCACCGTCTCGGTGTACTCGATCAGCCCCGTCGAGCCCGCGGGGATGGGATCGTCGAGAGTGAGCACGTCGCATACGATGCGGCCGCGCGGATGCCGCATGCTCCGGTCGACGCGGCCGCCGACGGTCTCGATGATGGTCTTGGTCTGATCCGAGCCGGGGATCGCGAGATCGTAGAACGGCACCTCGGAGAGCACGCCCTCCGTCGCCTGCAGCAGCGCACGAGTCGTCTGACGGTCGAGGTCCCCGTGCCGGTCGATGGATGCGACGATGGAGACCGAGAGGTCGCGAAGCGCCGCCTGCGGAACGGTCCCCAGCGCGGCGGCCGTCTCCAGGATCTCCGCCTCGATGTCCGCGGTCGCGAATGCCGGCCTCGGCTCCGGCATCCGCCCTCCCCGCATCGCAGGGCGGATCCGGTCGGCGAGATGTCCGCGGTCGAGCCCGAACATGTCCTCGATGGCCTCGACGGCGGCGAGCGACTGCGCGCCCTCCGGCTGATGCGCGCCGGAGCGCCAGTAGCTGAGCGTCGCCATGGAGACGGGATTCCCCTCGTCGGCGAGGCGGCGCTGCAGCGCGCTCAACGTCATGCCGCGCTCCGCCACCTGGGCGCGGAACTCCGCTGCGAATCCCTCCGCTGCGACGTCCGTGTCGTCCATCACAGTCTCCGTCCCCCTGTGAAGAGCCCTGCCGTAGGTTCAGCATACGACTCCCGGTCTGCTCCCTCCCCGCAGGCCGCTCTCGAGTCGCAGGCGCCGATCCGGGGGGATCGGCGCAGGGGTCAGCGGCGGCGCCGAAGCCGTCGCTGACCCGCTCAGGCGAGCGCCGTCCACCCGGCCGGAGGGTCCGTCACACGTCTCCGCAGGACTGTGAAAGCCCACCGCGTAGATTCGCAGCACGGCCCCGGAGCTCTCGAAGCCTCCCCCCGAGACTCACGGGACCGCTCGATCCGGACCGCGACTGGGGACGCGGCCCGGTGCACTTCCCGCCCCGGTCGCATCTGGGGAGCTGCGGCCGGGCGGGAGGACGAGCGCTCACTCCGCGTCGCGTCGCGCCCTGGTCTGCTCCGCCCGCGCGGCGAGCAGGCCATCGGCCGGATAGCCGACCTCGGTCAGCGTCAGCCCGCGGGCTGCCAGCACCTTGAACTCACTCGTGCGCACCAGCGCGTCCCGGAGGATGACGAGGTCGTCCACCCCGAGCCGACCCTCCCCCACCGCGACGCAGGCGCCGACGAGCGCGCGGACCATGCTGTGGCAGAAGGCGTCCGCCTTCACCTCCGCGATCAGCACGCCCTCGGCATCCCTGCTCCAGCGGTAGTCGAGCAGCGTCCGGATGGTCGTCGCCTCCTCGCGCGCCTTGCAGTACGCCGCGAAGTCGTGAAGCCCGATCAGCGTCCGCGCCGCGGCATCCATCGCCCCGACGTCCAGGACCCCGCGGACGGTGGTCGTGTCGTTCCTGCGCATCGGGTCGTAGCCGGTCCGCTCGTCGGCGAGCCGGTACCGATAGCGACGCCACACCGCCGCGAATCGCGCGTCGAACCCTTCCGGCGCGGGCGAGGATGCCGTCACGGTGACGTCCGGATAGGCGCCGAGCACACCGCGCATGCGTCCGGCGATGGATCCGGCAGGATCATGCGCGGCCCGGCCGTGCCGTGCCTCGATGCGGGCCCACTGCGCATCGTCGAGATCGACGTGCGCCACCTGACCCGCCGCGTGGACGCCGGCATCCGTCCGCCCTGCGACGACGAGCTGCGCCTCGGACCCCACGATCCTGGCGAGCGCCGCTTCGAGCGTGCCCTGCACCGTGCGCAGGCCGGGCTGCTTGGCCCACCCGCGGAAGTGGGTGCCGTCGTAGGCGATGTCGAGACGGATGCGCACGAGGCAAGCCTAGGCGGGCCCGGTTCGAATCGCGCATATGGTCGCATCTTCCACTCGGATGCGACCATATGCGCGATTCGAACCGGGCTCAGCGCCGCAGCACCCGCTGCGCCAGCCAGTTCCCGAAGATCTGGCCGACCTGCACGATGACGATGATGATCGCCACAGTCACCCAGGTGGCCTCCTGGTTGAACTGCTGATAGCCGTAGATGATCGCGAAGTTGCCGAGCCCTCCGCCGCCGATGTATCCGGCCATCGCGGACATGTCGACCACGGCGATGAACATGAACGTGTAGCCCAGGATGAGCGGCGCGAGGGCCTCGGGGATGACGAGGCCGAACAGGATCGCGAAGCGCCGGGCGCCGATGGCGAGGGCCGCCTCCACGACGCCCGGGTCGACCGCGACGAGGTTCTGCTCCACCACGCGGCCGATGACCACCGCCGCCATGATCGTCATCGGGACGATCGCGGCCTCTGTGCCGAGCGTCGTGCCGGCGACGATCTTGGTCACCGGTCCCACGGCGGTGAGGAAGATGATGAACGGGATCGGCCTGATCACGTTGATCAGCACGTTCAGGATCGTGAACACGACCCGGTTCCCGTAGAGGTTCCCCGGCCGGGTCGCATACAGGACGGCCCCGATCAGGAGCCCGGCGACCCCGCCGACGAGCAGCGTGACGACGACCATGTAGATCGTCTCCTGGATGGACTGCAGGAGCACGGGCGTGAGCGTCGTCCAGTCCGTCGCGGTGTGGATCACGTTCACGAGGCGGCCTCCGTCCCGCTCTCGACCGTCGGCAGCAGAACCTCGGCGCGCGTGCGCCCCGCCAGCTCGGCGACGACGGCGTCGCTCACGGCGTCCGTCGCGTGCAGCCGGTAGGTGAGCGTCCCGAGCTGGCGTCCTCGGATGTCCGTCACGCCGCCGAACACGACGGTGCGTCGCACGCCGTGGCGCTCGAACACCTCGTCGATGTCCTCGCTGGTGAACTCGTTCACATCCACGCTCACGAGCGTCCCTCCGCCTGCGGCGAGCGCGGTGAGGGTGTCGCCGGCCGGCACCCCCTGCGTGACGGCGGCGACGAAGCGCTCGGTGAGCGCCGCGCGCGGGTGCGCGAACACGCGATAGGTGTCGCCGGCGTCGACCACGCGACCGCCGTCCATGACGACGACCTGATCGCAGAGCTCGTGCACGACGGAGATCTGATGCGTGATCACGACGATCGTGATGCCGAGGCGCTGGTTGATCTCCTTCAGGAGCGCGAGGACCTCGCCGGTGGTCTGCGGGTCCAGCGCGCTCGTCGCCTCGTCGGCGAGCAGCAGCTCCGGATTCGCGGCGATCGCCCGGGCGATTCCGACCCGCTGCTTCTGACCGCCGGACAGCGCCCGCGGATAGCGATCCGCCTTGTCGCCGATGCCCACGAAGTCGAGGAGCTCCGCCACCCTCGCCCGGATGTCCGCCTTCTTCCAGCCGGCCACCTTGAGCGGGTAGGCGACGTTGCCGCGCACCGTACGGGAGGTGAAGAGGTTGAACTGCTGGAAGATCATGCCGATCCTCCCGCGGAGTCCGCGCAGCTCCGTCGCGGACGCCTTGCCGACGTCCACCCCGAGCACGTTCACCGACCCGCTGGACGGCGTCTCCAGTCCGTTGATGAGCCGGACGAGCGTCGACTTGCCTGCACCCGAGTAGCCGATGATCCCGACGATGGATCCGGGCTGCACCTCGAGCGAGATGTCATCGAGCGCGGCGACGACGGGGCCTCTGCGCGTTCCGGGGAACGCCTTGGAGACGTGATCGAAGGCGATGATGCTCATCGGATGGTTGCTCCTTCTCCCGCGCCTGCAGAGGCCGCCGTCGTGCGGCATCACCCCTGGGAGGCCCGCAGCTGGTCCTCGAGCGTAGCAAGCTCGTCCTGCAGCTGCTGCGCGGTCCACTCCCCCTTGAACTGCAGGTTGCCCTGGTTCAGCTCCGTGACGGCCGCCTCGACCTCGGTGGTGTGGTAGGCGTCGACGATCTTCTGCCAGCGCGGGTCGTCCTTGTTCTCGTCCTTGACGACGAAGGCGTTGATGTACGGCGCGAGCTCGGGGTTGTCGAGATCCTCCTTGAAGATGATCAGGTCGTCTCCGAGGCCGCCCTTCTGCGCCTGCGTGTTGTTGACGACGGCGGCCTTCGCGCTGCCGTCCTTCAGCGCGGTGACCGTCTGGTTCGAGTCGACGGGCAGGATCTCCACGCTGCTGGAGACGATGTCCGCCTCGGAGGAGTAGGCGTTGCCGCCGTCCTTGAGCTCGAGCAGGCCCGCGCTCTGCAGGTTCAGGAGCGCGCGAGAGAGGTTGGTCGGGTTGTTCGGGATCGCGATGGTCGTCCCCTCGGGGATGTCGGCGACGTCCGAGTACTCCTCGGAGTACAGCGCGAGCGGGTAGACCGCGGTCGCGCCGACCGGCACGAGGGTCCCGCCGCTGTTGACGTTGAAGTCGGCGAGGAAGATCAGGTGCTGGAAGAGGTTGATGTCCGCCTCGCCGTCCTGCACGGCCTGGTTGAGCTGGACGCCGTCGGTCAGCGTCTGCACTTCGAGGTCGATGCCCTCTTCCGCAAGCTTGTCCTTGAGCACGGTCCAGTGCGCCTCGGTGCCGTCGTCCGCGACGAGGACGACCTTGCTGTCGTCGGCACCGGCCTCGTCGTCGCCTCCCGCGCAGGCCGCCATCGACAGGGTCATCGCACCGGCGGCCAGCACGCCGACCACGGACAGGAGCTTGTTCTTCACACGAGAGTTGTTCACGACCCGAGTGAAACACGATGGACGACGGCGCACCGATTCGAGAGGTAACCGCGCGTAACGCGCCGCCGGAAGACGCCGCGGCTGCCCCTACGGTGGTGAGGTGAGCACGAGCATCCTGGAGTCCGAGGCCGTCGAGTTCGTCCGTGCCCTGATCAGGATCGAGAGCGTGAACACCGGGGATCCGGCCACCATCGGCGACGGTGAGACGCGCGCGGCGCGCTTCGTGCAGGAGCGGCTCGAGGAGGTCGGCATCGCGACGGAGCTCGTCGAGCCCGCCCCAGGACGCGGCAGCGTCGTCGCACGCATCCCCGGCTCCGATCCGGATGCTCCGGCGCTGATCGTGCACGCGCATCTCGACGTCGTGCCCGTGGACCCGGACGACTGGGTGCACCCGCCCTTCGGCGCCGTGGTCGAGGACGGCCTGCTCTACGGCCGCGGTGCCGTCGACATGAAGGACTTCGCCGGCGTCCTCCTCGCCGTCGCTCGGGATTTCGCCCGCACGGGCGTCCGCCCGCGACGCGACGTCGTCCTCGCCTTCGTCGCCGACGAGGAGGCGGGCGGGACGTGGGGCGCCTCCTGGCTGGTCGACAACCGGCCCGACCTGTTCCGCGGCGCGAGCGAGGCCCTCAGCGAGGTGGGCGGATTCTCCGTCCCGCTGAACGCGTCGTCACGGGCGTATCTGCTGGCCACCGCGGAGAAGGGCGTCGGCGGCGTGCGGCTCCGCGCGCGCGGCGCCGCGGGGCACGCCTCGCGGCCCCAGCCCGACGACGCGGTCGTCCGGCTCGCCGGAGCCGTCGCGCGGATCGGGGAGCACCGCTTCCCCGTCGTGCGCACCCCCGCCCTGGAGCGCTTCCTGGCCGCGTTCGCCGCGGCGAGGGGAACGGCGTTCGAGGACGACGACCTGGACGAGCGGCTGGAAGGGCTCGGTTTCATCGGGAAGGTGGCCGCGGCGGCCGTTCGCAGCACGGCCGCCCCCACCGTGCTGCGCGCCGGGGGCAAGAGCAACATCATCCCCGGCAGCGCCGAGGCGATCGTCGACATCAGGGCTCTGCCGGACGACGAGGAGCAGCTGCTCGCCGAGCTGCGGCGCCTGGCCGGCTCCGGCGTGGAGGTGACGCTGAGCGAATCCATGGCGCCGATCGCAGCGCCGAACGACGGCCCCTTCATCGAGGCCATCGCCGCCGCCGTCCGCGCCGAGGACCCGGAGGGGGTCGTCGTCCCCTATCTCCTCCCCGCATCGACCGACAACAAGCACTTCGCGCGGCTGGGCGTGCACGGCTACGGCTTCGTCCCGCTCCGCGTCCCGGACGACTTCGACGTCTACGGACAGTTCCACTCCGCCGACGAATGCGTGCCGGTGGAGAGCCTGCGCTTCAGCGCGCGGACCACCGCGCGCATCCTGCGCACCGCCTGACGGGGTCCTCAGATCCCGCCGTCGATGGAACGGATGAAGTCGGCCGGCTCGTCGGGGACCATGACCTCGGTGTCGCGGTTGAGGCTCTCGCCGGCGAAGAAGCGCTTCGACCGCGGGAACAGGTACCAGACGAACATGAGCACGAGGCCGACGGCGAGCGATCCGATGCCGACGACGAAGGTCCCGCCGATGCCCCAGATCACGGTGTAGCCGTAGTCGACGTCCCACATGTCGATCGCGGACTGCACGAACGCCGCGGTGAGCAGCACGCCGCCCAGCAGGGGGAACAGGCCCTTGAAGAAGAAGTCGCGAACCGAACGCGTGACGTCGCGGCGGAAGAACCAGACGCACGCGAACCCGGTGATGGCGTAGTAGAACGCGATCGCGAGCCCGAGCGACAGGATGGAGTCCTGCAGGATGTTGTCGCTGATCAGCGTCATCGCCACGTAGTAGACCACGGCGACCACGCCCATCACGATCGTGGAGAAGGAGGGCGTCTTGTACTGCGGGTGCACGTCCTTGAACTTCGCCGGCAGCGCCCGGTACACGCCCATCGCGAGCGTTCCGCGCGCGGTCGGCAGGATCGTGGTCTGCGTCGAGGAGATCGCGGAGATGATGACCGCCACGACGAGGAACCAGCCGAAGGGGCCGAGGAGCCCGTCCTTGATCGCCAGGAAGAAGTCGTCCGCATGGTCCTCGTTGCCGAGGCCGGTCCCGCTCTCTCCGAGACCGGCGTACATCATCGCCGAGATCGTGACGGCGACGTAGGTCACGAGCAGGATCACGCAGGTGAGCACCGCGGCGCGGCCGGGGATGCGCTTCGGATCCTTGGTCTCCTCGTTCAGGGCGAGGCAGGTGTCCCAGCCCCAGTAGATGAACAGTGCGAGCAGGATCGCCTCGGTGAACCCGGACCAGTCCGTGAAGGCGAAGGGGTTGAGCCACTGCCAGGAGAAGTCGGTCGCGCCCGGCGCCGTGCCTGCGGCGAACTGCCAGAAGGCGGCGATCACGAAGATGGCGAGGGCGAGGTACTGGATGCCGAGCAGGATGTTCTGGATTCGCTCGCCGATCTCGACGCCGCGCCAGCTCACCCAGGTCATCGCGGCGATGAAGAGCACCGCGACCAGGATCACCCGCCAGTCGTTGTTCTCGACGTCCTGCCCGATCAGCGACCAGAAGTACACGGAGGCGATCTGCGCGAGGTTGGCGAGCACCACCATCCCCGCCACCGCGACGCCCCAGCCGCCCATCCAGCCGACCCACGGCCCGAACGCCTTGGTCGCCCAGGTGAAGGTCGTGCCGCAGTCGGGGACCGCGTTGTTCAGCTCGCGATAGGCGAAGGCGATCAGGAGCATCGGGATGAAGGCGAGGATGAAGGCGATCGGCGCCTGGGCGCCGACGGCGATCACCACCCAGCCCAGCGAGGCGACCAGCGAATACACCGGTGCGGTGGAGGCCAGTCCGATGACGGTCGATCCCCAGAGCCCCAGTGTGCCGGTCGCCAGTCCTTTGCCCTCTGGGCGTTGAAGGTGGATCGGCGTGGTCGACATGGTGCGAACATAGAGCCGCGCCGGTCACGCGGTCAAGAGGCTATTCGCCGCGGCCGATCATGACGTCGGAGTGCTCGGCGACCCAGGCCACCAGCGGCAGCATCCGGTCCATCAGATCGCGGCCGAGCGGGGTCAGGCTGTACTCCACGTGGGGCGGCACCGTGGGGAACGACTCGCGATGCACGATGCCGTCGTCCGCGAGGGCGCGCAGCGTCGAGGCGAGCATCTTCTCGCTGATCCCGTCGACCGCGCGACGCAGCTCGCCCCAGCGCAGGGTGCCATCGGAGAGCGCGGCGAGCACGAGCACTCCCCACTTGCTCATGATGTGGTCGAGCACCACGCGCGTGCTGCATCCCTCTTCGAAGACGTTCGGCGTGGAGGCCTTTATCTGCGCAAAACTCACTGTCACGTGGGTACCTTACTTCAAAGTGGGTACCTGCAGGGTGGAATGCAGCGAAGCAGGGGAACGGTTGTGCCCAGTGCCATCCACGAAAGGACACCCCATGACCATTCTCGTCACCGGAGCGACCGGCCAGCTCGGCCGCCTCGTCATCGACAGCCTGCTGGAGCGCGGCGCGGAGCCCGGCTCGATCGTCGCCGGCGCGCGCGACACGGCCAAGGCCGCGGACCTCGCGGCACGCGGTGTGCGCGTCGCCGCGCTGGACTACGACGATCCGTCGACGGTCGCCGCTGCTCTCGAAGGCGTCGACGACGTGCTCCTCATCTCCGGCTCGGAGGTCGGACGACGCGTCGCGCAGCACAAGGCCGTGGTGGATGCCGCGCAGGCCGCCGGCGTCTCGAGGCTCGTCTACACGAGCGCGCCGAAGGCGACCACGAGCGATCTGGTCCTCGCCCCGGAGCACAAGGCCACCGAGGAGCTCATCGCAGCGTCCGGCATCCCCGCCGTGATCCTGCGCAACAACTGGTACACCGAGAACTACGCGGGCGACGTCGCCACGGCCGGAGCCTCCGGCGTTCTCGCCGCGAGCGTCGGCGAGGGACGCGTCGCCTCCGCCAGCCGCAAGGACTTCGCGGATGCCGCAGCCGTCGTGCTGCTCGAGGACGGGCACATCGGCGCCGTGTACGAGCTGGGCGGCGATGTCGCCTGGGACTACCACGAGCTCGCCGGCGCGATCTCCGAGATCACGGGCCGGCCTGTGGCCTACACGCCGCTGTCGCCCGAGGAGCATGCGAAGGCGCTCGGGGCAGCGGGGCTGGACGCCGGGACCATCGGCTTCGTCACGGCGCTGGACGCCGGCATCCGCACGGGCGCCCTTGCAGATGTCGACGGCGCCCTGGCCCGCCTCATCGGCCGTCCGACCACCCCGCTCGTCGAGGGGCTTCGCTCCGCCGTCTGAGTCCGGCGCCTCCCGCGGGTCGACGCCGTGTCCCCGCGGGGGGCTTCCCGCACGGTCGCCGCCCGTGCGGGGACACGACCGCATGAGGCGCCTCCCGCACGGCAGGCGGACGCGTCGCTGTCACTCCGCGGAGAATCGTGAAGTCGACGCTGCGAGGAGACGACGCGTGTAGGGATGCCGCGGCTCGGACAAGACCTCCTCGACGGGCCCCTGCTCGACGATCTGACCGTGGTAGAGGACCACGACACGATCGGCCAAGTAGCGCACGGCGTCGAGATCATGAGAGATGAACAGGCACGCCGTACCTCGCGTCGCGGCGATGTCGGCGAGCTCGTTGAGGATCGACGCCTGGATCGACGGGTCGAGCGCCGAGGTCGGCTCGTCGCAGACGACCACGTCAGGATCACCGGCGAACGCCCGCGCGATTGCGACGCGCTGCTTCATGCCTCCCGAGAGCCGTCGAGGCACGGCGGAGAGCTGCGCCTCGCCCAGCCGTACGCGAGCGGCCAGCTCGGCCACTCCGGTTACGCCGCCGAGCTTCGTGATCGCACGTGCCAGCGTGCTCCGTGCCGTGCGTCTGGGGTTCAGCGTCGTGTCAGGACGTTGAAAGACCATCTGCACCGCGCGCTTCTCGGCGCGCGCACGGCGCTCGACGGCCTTTGCGAGCGGGCGCCCGTCGAGGAGGACCTCGCCCGAGTCCGACGACTCGAGCCCGACGATCATGCGGCCGAGTGTGGACTTGCCGCTACCGGACTCGCCCACGATTCCGACGATCTCACCGCGGTGCACCGTGAGCGAGACGCCCTCCACTGCACGGACGGCACCGAACGCCTTGCTCACATCGCGAACCTCCATCACAGGCGGTCCGCTGCGGTCGAAGCCTCGGTCCTCGCTGGTCACCAGCGGTGCGGTGCGATCGACGGGCGCATCCTCGCCGTCCTCCATGGGGCGGAGACGGACTCCGTTCTTATGCATGCCCGGCTGCGGCAGGCAGTCGATGAGCCCCCTGGTGTAGGGATGCGCGGGCGCAGTGAACACCTGCTCCGCCTCGCCCTCTTCGAGCAGACGGCCCCGCCGCATGACGCCGATACGATCGCAGAGCTTGCGCACGGTGGCGAGATCATGGCTGATGAAGAGCAACGCGATCCGGTTTCTCCGATGCAGGTCTCTCACGAGCGTGAGCACCTCGGCCTGCACGCTCAGGTCGAGTCCTGTGGTGGGCTCGTCGAGCACGAGCAGGCTGGGCTCGCCCGCCAGCGCCATCGCGATCACCACGCGTTGCTGCTGTCCGCCCGAGAGCTGGTGGGGATAGCGATCGGCGATGGCGGCGGGATCGGGGAAGGCCACGCGTGCGAGCGCCTCCCTGGCACGTTCCGCCGCCTGGCGGCGATCGCAGTCGCGGTGCGCTCGGAAGACTTCCGCGATCTGCTCACCGACGCGCATGGCGGGGTTCAAGGACGAAGAAGGATCCTGATAGACCATGGCGATCTCCGCGCCGCGGATCCGGCGAAGCTCGCCGTCACGCATGCCGAGCACGTCCTCGCCACGGAACAGGATCCGTCCGCTCTCCACCACGGCGTTCGAGGCCAGATGCCGTACAGTCCCGAAGGCGAGGGTCGATTTCCCGCTGCCGGACTCGCCCACGAGTCCGTAGGCCTCGCCGGGGCGTATGCGCAGCGAGACGTCGTCGAGCACGCGCACGAGTTGCCCGTGACGGCGGTACGACACCGTCAGCTCCTGGATCTCGAGCGTGGCCGTATCACGGTGCGCCTCCTGCGCGGACGGCGGCGCAGTGAGTTCCATGGTCATCTCTCGCTCCCTTCGCGGAGTCCTTCGGCAAGCAGTGCGACCCCCACGACGAGCGAGGCGAGCGCCAGAGAGGGGAACAGCGCAGACCACCAGGCGATCGTGAGATAGGGCGCCTCGGTGGCGATCGTGAGGCCCCAGTCGGGTGCCGGCGGCTGAACTCCGAGGCCGATGAAGGAGAGCGATGCCGATGTGACGATCGCCGACGAGAGCCGTACCGTCGCTTCGACGACGAGCACGCCCGAGATGTTGGGCAGGATCTCCGCGAAGAGGATGTACGGCGCGCGCTCCCCCCGCAGCCGCGCCGCCTCCACGTACTCCTGCGATTTCACGCTGAGCACGGCGCCGCGGACGGTGCGAGCGACCAGAGGCATGAAGAAGAGGGCCAGGAGCAGGACGAGCGTCACGAGATCCGACTGGAGGAGCCCGAGCAGGATGATCGCGATGATGAGCGACGGGAAGGCGAGGAGCACATCCGCGATCCTCATGATCACCTCGTCGGCGAGGCCGCCGAGGTAACCCGCGATCCCGCCGAAGAGGATGCCGCCGGCCATTGCGATCGCCGTCGCCGCCGGCCCGACCACGAGAGACGTGGAGGATCCGGCCATCACCCGCGCGAACACGTCTCGCCCGAGCGAGTCCGTGCCGAACAGATGCTCGATGCTCGGCGGCCGCAGGGTGGCGAGCGCGTCGGTCGCCACGGGACTCTGGGTCCAGAGCGGCCAGGTGAGGGCGACGAGCACCCACACCGAGATGAGGCAGACGCCGATGATCCCGGATGGGGTGCGTAGGCCCGGCGCGAGTCCTCGCAGGCCGACCACGCGCGTCGGAACGAGAGCACCGGGACGCTCGTCGGAGGTCTTGGCGACCAGGGTTGTCACAGTCATCTGCTTGCCGCCGTCCGTAGTCGTGGGGTGAGGAGAACCATCGCTACATCTGCGATGAGGTTCACCGCGATGAGCAGTGTCGCCGCCAGCAGCGTGCCGGTCGCCAGCAGCACCAGGTCGTTCGTCTGGGTGGCCTTCAGCAGCAGGGAGCCGAGTCCCGGATAGTTGAAGAGCTTCTCGATTGCGACGAGCCCGGTGAGCAGATAGACGAGTTGGGCGCTGAAGACGGCCAGTCCGGGCACGATCGCGTTGCGCCCGATATGCCGGCGCCGCACCCATGAGCGGGGGATGCCCTTCAGGACGGCGGTGCGCACATAGTCGGATTCGGTGACCTCCCGGGTGTTGGCCCTGACGATCCGGGCGAGATAGCCGACGATCGTGGGAGCCACCGCGATGCCCGGCAGGATCAGGTGATACACCTGCACGATCGGGTTGGGATCCGTGGTCTGGGCGGTGGCGGGAAACGCGCGCAGCGCCACCGCGAAGACCGCGATGAGGACCACGCCGGTCACGATGTCCGGCGTGCCGCTCGCACCCACGCTCGTGAGGTTCAGCACACGATCTGCTCGACTGCCCGGGTGCCTGCCCGCATAGCTGCCGACGGCGTAGGAGAGCGGCGCCGCGATCAGGAACGCGACGATCGCGAGCATGACGGTGCGTCCGAGCGCGGCGGCGAGCACCGGGGCGATATCGGACCCGAGCACGGGGGATGCACCCCACTGGCCGCTGACGAAGCCGCCGACCCACTCGAGATAGCGCACGGCCATGGGACGGTTGAGGCCGAGCTCCTCGTTCAGCACGGCGACCTGCTCCGGGGTCGCGTACGGTCCGAGCATGGTGCGTCCGATGTCGCCGGGGAGCACTTGTGCGAGCAGGAAGATCCCCGCCGACACCGCGAGCAGCGTCAGCACCGTGAAGACTGCCCGGGTGAGGAGCATCCGTCCGACAAGGCGACCCCCCATGTCAGCGATCCAGCCAGCCGCGGAAGAGCTGCGCGTACGACGACGCGTTCGCGGTGATGCCGTGGACATCGGGCAGCATCGCCATCGCGGCCTCCGGCCAGGTCGCGATGATCTGCGGAACCTCATCGTGCATGAGCGTCGCGATGCGCTGCGCCAGCTCGGCTCGCTCATCCGGGGCGACGGTGGCCTCGAACTCGGCGACCAGCTCGTCGAACTCCGGGTTCGACCAATGGGCCGTGTTCCAGATGGCATCGGACGTGAACGCCAGCGACAGGAACTGCGAGGCAGTCGGGCGGGACGCCCAGCCGGTGAGGCCGAGCGGCACCTCGAGCCAGGGGGCGTCGTAGTAGCTCGCGTTGTCCTGGAGGTCGAGTTCCAGGTCGAAGCCGGCCTCTGCAGCCATCTGCTGTATGAGCTGGGCGCTCGCGGCTGACGACTGCGGAGCCGAGAGCGTGGCCGCGAGGCCGTCCGGATGACCGGCCTCGGCCAGCAGCGACCGTGCTTCGTCGATGTCCTGCTCACGTTGAGGCACCTCGACATCCGCGCCGTATATCTCCGCGAAGATGTGGTCGTTGGCGAGGGTGCCCTGGCCGCCCTGGGTGGCTTCCCGCAGCGCTCCGCGGTCGATGGCGAGCGCGAGCGCCTGCCGTATCCGCACGTCGTCCCATGGCGCGGTGTCCGTACGCATGGCGAGGAACTGACCACCCGCCGAGGTCGTTCCGTCGACCACCACCTGCTCGTTGTCATAGAGCGGTTGGTTGGCCGCAAAGGTCACGATCGCCGCGACGTCGATGGAGCGGGACAGGAGCGCACTCGACAGGGCGGTGTAGTCGGTGTAGAACGACAGTTCGACGCCGTCGAGATGGACCTCGTCAGCCGCCCAGTAGTCGGGATTCTTCCCGAATACTGCGCCCGTGGTGGCGTCGTAGCTCGTGAGCGTGAACGGGCCCGTGCCGACCGGGGAGCCGATGAAATCGCCGTCGTAGTCGGCGGGGAGGATGAGCGTGTTGTAGTTCGCTGACGAGAGCAGATAGGGGAAGTCGGCGAAGGAGCGTTCGAGGTCGAAGCTCAAGGTGTGCTCGTCCGTCGCCGTGGTGCGGCCCGCGCTCAGGATTCCGGCGAAGGACGACGCGGCGGCCGAGACGGAGTCGGGTTCGATGAGACGGTCGATGGACGCCACGACGTCGTCCGCGGTGAGCGCGGTGCCGTCATTGAACGAGACGTCATCGCGCAGCGTGACGGTCCACGTCGCCGCGTCCTCCGAGGCCTCCCAGCTCTCGGCGAGCATCGGTGTGAGACTGCCGTCGTTCTCGGACCAGATGAGGTACTCCGCCACCTGCTGGACGACGTTGATCGAGCCGGGGTCGTACATGGTCACGGGCTCGGGCGTGGCGTTCGGCGTCGGCGAGCCGACCTTCAGGACGCCGCCGCTCTTCGGCTCGGCGGCGCTCGCGCCCGGCTCTGCCGTGCCGCCCGCACAGGCGACGAGGATCGCGGGTGCTGCGGCAAGGAGCGCGATCGCGGCGAGGAGGCGACGTCGTCGAGAGCCGGGGAGGGCTCTCATCTCAGCGGGAGACGGCGTGTCGGTGGTCATCGGTGTCTGCCTTCCGTGGGGAACGGGGAACATATGCCAGTGCGGTGGAGCCAAGGTCGGGGATCTCGAGATCGATGCGCCGGGATGTCATCGCGAGCAGTCTCGGGGCCGCGCGCGCGACGAGCTCACCACCGAGCTCACCGGAAGCGCCCTCCTGCGCCGCCTCGAGCACCGCGGCGAAGTAGGGGCGGGTGCCGGCTCCGAGAACCGTGTTCCGGCGGCGAGAGAGAAGCGCCGACGCCATGATGATCTCGCCGGCGAGCATGTCGGCGAGCTTCGTTGTGAGCTCTCGCGCGGTGTCGACGGCGAGCGGTGCCCCGGTGGCGTGGTCTTCCTGCCCCTGATCGAGCGCGGGCACGTTCAGCGTGACCGGGACGGCGAGCGCCTTGATGCGCGCGCTGAGGGCCGCGTAGGCGTAGCCGCCCAGCCCCGGGGTGAGGATGGCGGTCTCCGGCAGCGAGGCAGGATCATCCGAACGGCGCGAAGACCACAGCCCCGAGCCGACGATCCCGATCCGGCGCTCGCAGGTCAGCGCGAGATGAGCCAAAGCGACCTTGATCGCCTCGAATCCGATAGCGATTTCCATCGGGTGGAAGTTGCCGGTCGACAGGGCGCGCCCGGTGTCGGGGCTCGTCATGGGATTGTCGTCGCTGGCGTTGAGCTCTGTCTCCACGGCTTCGGCGAGCCACGCGAACGTCGCGCGGGCGGCTCCGTGCACCTGGGCGGTCGTCCGGATCGACAGCGGGTCCTGGAGGGAGACGGCGGAGTCCGGGTCCGTGAGGTAGCTGCCCTCGAGCAGCATGAGGACGTTCGCCGCCACCGCAGACTGGCCGCTGAAGGGGCGGGCTACAGCGACTTCGGGATCGAACGGGCTGAGGTTCGATCCCATCGCTTCCATCGTCAGCGCGGCGGCGACGTCCGCGAGGCGCAGTACGCGGGCGATCTCGCCGAGGGCGAGGGTACCGACGCCGATCGAGTAGGAGTTCTCCGAGACGGCGGCGAGCCCCTCCTTGAGCCCGAGCATCACGGGCTCGAGGCCGGCCCGGCGGAGCGCCTCCGCCGAAGGAACCTTCTCGTCGTTCAGGAAAGCGGTGCCGTGGCCGATCATGGTGGCGGCGATGGCGGCGAGCGAGCCGAGATCGGAGGCGCCGACAGTGCTGTGGCGAGGCACGTTCGGGATGACTCCGGCGTTGAGCATCCCGGCGTACGACTCGGCGACGTCGACGCTCAGCCCGCTGTACCCTCGCACTGCGCCGGACAGACGGGCGGCCATCAGGGCGCGGACTTCCGCCGGAGGCAGTGACGGACCGATGCCGAAAGCGTGGCTCGTCACGATGTCGACCTGGTACTGGTCCAGTACTCCTATCGGGATGTCCACATCACGCGAGTGCCCCAGTCCGGTGTTGAGTCCGTAGACGCGCGTTCCGTTCTCGAGCGCGTCCGTGAGCACGGCGCGACCCAGCGCTATGCGCTCGCGCGCGTCATCGGAGAGGGAGACCTGCACGCCTTCGAGCGCGATGGCCTGCAGGGCGTCCAGCCGTAGGGGAACGCGGCAGGAGAGGGAGACGGTGGGGCTCACAGTGATTCCTTCGTTGTCGGCAGTCATCGGACGGTGGAGAGGACCCGGCCGTCGCCCTCGGCGGAGCGCAGCTCGCCGTCGTAGACGACCCTGCCGCGAGAGAGGGTGAGGTCGATGCGGCCCGGGACCACAAAGCCGTCGTAGGGGGTCCACCCGGCGTTCGACCGCATGTCGGCGACGTCGACCACCCATTCGCGCTGCGGGTCGAAGGCCACGATGTCGGCGTCGAACCCGGGTGCGATCGATCCCTTCGCGCCGGCGAGCCCGTAGCGTCGGGCCGGGTTGATGGTCATCGCGCGCACGGCTGCGTCGAACGTGGCGGGCGAGCGGCGGAACGCCTCGGCGAGCACGAGGGGATAGATGGTCTGCACCCCGGGGGCTCCCGAGTGGTTGTCGAACACGTTGGGGTGGTTCTTGAAGTGCGTCGGCCACGGCGCATGGTCGGAGCTGATCACGTCGATCTCGCCGCGCTCGAGCCGAGCCCAGAGTCCTTCGCGCGCGGCGGCGGTGCGGAGCGGGGGGTTGATCTTCAGTCGTGTGCCCTGGGAGCGCATGTCGTCCTCATCGAGCAGCAGGTAGTGCGGGCAGGTCTCCATGGTCACGTCGGCGCCGTCCGCGGCCCAGGCGTTGACCAGGTCCACCGAGCGCGGGAGGCTGGTGTGACACATGTGCACGCGGGCGCCGGCCGCTCGCGCGATCTCGAGCACAGTGAGCACGCCCAGTGTCTCCGCGACCTCGGGTCGGCTGCGCAGGTGCGCGAGCGGGTCCGCGCCCTCGGGCCGGTAGCGCTCGATGAGATGTTTGATGATCTCGTTGTTCTCCGCATGCACGCAGACCGTTGACCCGGTCGCGGCGACGGCGGTGAACACGTCCAGCAGCTCCCCGTCAGGGATGCGGGGGAACCGGGTGTCGTCGGTGTGGAAGATCGACACCTTGAACCCGGCCGCACCCGCGTCGACCAGCGCGTCGATCTCACGCCATCCGCCATTCGGGAGCGCGGTGCCCAGCAGCGCGACGTCGATATGAGCCTGCCCGGCGGCGAGATCGGACTTGCGGGCGAAGCGGTCGATGTTCGAGATGGGACCGGTGGCGTCATAGGGCATCTCGATGATCGTGGTCACTCCCCCGGCGGCGGCCGCACGGGTCGCGGCCGCGATCCCTTCACCGTCGTGGCTGAGACTGTGCACATGGGCGTCGACCATCCCCGGCAGAAGGTACGCGGTCCCCGCATCGATCAGGCGTGACGCCGGCACCGTACCCGGCTCGGTCACGCCTGCGACGATGCCGTCGCGGATGAGGACGTCCGCCAGCGCCCACTGACGATCGGGCCGTTGCACCAGGCCGCGCACCGCGGTGTCGATCCTCCCGAGCTCGAGTCTCTCGTCACCGGTACCCGGGTCTGCGGACTGAGCGGCCAGGTCCCGAGCGGAGGTGAGTTCTGAATCGAGGGTCATGGATGCTCCAGGAGGTTCGAGGATCATGGCCGGCCAGGGCAGCCGGTCGAGTTGGTGCCCTCATTCAATGCGAGGCCCGGGCCGCCGGCCAACGTCAGCGGGCAACGGAAACACAGGTTTCACAGTGTTCTCTGTCTTCGGGAATGAGCGCCTGCGCCTTCTCGTGCAGTGATAGCCGTGTTAACGGCTCGAAACGCCTGCGTCCCCGAGGATCCCGCGTACGAGGCTCGGTGATTGCATGGAAAAGCCCTGTTCGCCTGCGCACGAAAGTGAGAAACATGATCTCCGATCCGGCAACCGAGGGCGCAGGCCGCGACGTCGATTCCGACGCCCCCATCGCCCCCCTGCCCTGGCAGCAGGATGCAGTGATCCTCGCCCAGCAGAAGCGCAGCGTGCGCCTGCTGATCACGGCGCAGGTGTTCGGCTCCTTCGGCATGGGCGCGAGCGCATCCGTGGGCGTGCTGCTGACGGAATCGGTGATCGCCGACGAGTCGCTCGCCGGCATCGCCCGCACGGCCCTCACCCTCGGTGCAGCGCTGCTCGGCATTCCGCTGGCCTATCTCGCCGCCCGCCGCGGCCGTCGCGTCTCCCTCGCCGCCGGCTGGGGGCTCGGTGCGATCGGAGCGGTATCGCTCATCTTCGCCGCCGTGCTCTCGAGCGCCGCCCTGGTCATGGCAGGAATGCTGCTGTTCGGCGCCGGCACCGCGGCCGGCCTGCAGACTCGATTCGCCTCCACCGACCTCGCTCTGCCCGCCCGAAGGGCGCGCACGCTCTCCTTCGTGGTGTGGGCGGGAATGTTCGGCTCGGTGCTCGGGCCGAACCTCGGCCTCCCCGGCGAATGGCTCGCCGACGCGATCGGCCTCCCGCCGCTGGCGGGGGCATTCGTGATCGCGGCTGTGCTCCTGGCGATCGGTGCGCTCATCCTCTATGTCTTCCTGCGCCCGGATCCGCTGCTGTCCGCCCAGGCCCATCATGCGGCGCAGCTCGCGCCAGAGGCGCGCATGCCTGCGGTGAAGCGCTCCTTCAGCGATGTGCTGCGCACCGTGTGGAGCATCCCGACCGCGCGCTTCGCCCTCGCCGCCGTGGTGTTCTCGCACGTCTCGATGGTGGCGCTCATGACCATGACACCCGTCCACATGCAGCACAACGGCGCGGAGATCTCCTTCATCGGCATCACCATCAGCGTGCACGTGCTCGGGATGTTCGCCTTCGCCCCGCTGGTGGGGATCGCCACGGACCGGTTCGGCCCGACTCGGGTGATCGTGGCCGGTCAGCTCGTCTTCGTCGGCAGCGCTGTCGCGGCACTGATCATCGGCGAGCATTCCCAGAACATGATGATCACCCTGTTCCTGCTCGGTCTCGGCTGGTCGTGCGGCACCGTGCCCGGGTCGATCATGGTGAGCGGCAGTGTGCCGTCGGAGATCAGGGTGCCCACCCAGGGAGTGGTGGACACCCTGATGAACGGCGTCGCGGCCCTCGCCGCCTTCCTCTCGGGCCCCGTCTATGTGACCGTCGGCTTCACGGGCCTGTCGTTCGGGGTGATCGGCATCGCCGCCGCCGTCATCGGCTCGGCCCTCACACTTCCACGCACCGTCTGGAAGGCGCGCCAAGTCGTCGGCGCGTGATGTTCACCACTACAACGATCGGAGGCCCGAAATGGCTGAATTGACGATGGAAGACGCCGCGGCGCTGGCACCGCTGCTGACTGCCGAGGAGGCGATCGAACGAGCCAGGAGCGGGGACGTCCTCGTCATCGACGTACGAGGCGAGGAGGGGCGGATGCGGGACGGCGAGCTGCCCGGGGCCGTGCCGGTCGACCGCACCACAGTCGAGGAGGAGTTCTCCCCCGCCGCCGCCGTGCGCTCCGGACTCGTCTCATCCGTCGACACGTCCATCATCGTCGTGTGCGGGTCGGTGCGCGGCTCCGGTCCTGTGGCGGCGCAGCTGATCGAGCTGGGCTACACGGATGTCACGCACGTCGACGGCGGCTTCGCCGCCTGGCAGGAGGCGTCCGGCGGAGCGGTACCCGTCGACGGTCCAGCCTGCGCGGTGTGAAACCTCCTCACCAGAGAAGAAACCCCCGGCCGAAGCGGCCGGGGGTTTCTTCTCTGGTGAGGTCTTAGTCGTTCACGACCCCGGAGAACAGGTCGATGTACTTCTTGGTGTAGTCGGCGTACTCGTCGAAGGTGGGACCCGGGTTCACCTTCATCTCGGACAGGGGCGGTTGACCCGGCACAGCAGGGGCATCGGGCATCAGCCCTGGCTGCCCCTGGGCCGCGATGAGCTCCTGAGCCTCGGGGGTGAGCCACCAGGCCGTCAGCAGATCCGACGCCAGGGCGTTCGGCGCGTTCTTGACGGTGCCACGGTAGAACACCCCGTCACCGACGCCGTCCTGGAAGTCCGCCACGAAGCCCACCGGCAGGCTGTCGGTCTCGAGGAAGGCCTGCCCGCGAATGTAGTTCCCGATTCCGAGCTCGATCTGCCCCGTCGAGACGGCCGTGAAGACGTCGCGCTCCGAAGGGAAGATCACCGGTTCCGCCTCGGCGAAGAACTCGGTCACCCAGCTCTCGTCGATGACGCCGGCCTCGATGGCCGAGGTCAGGAAGGAGGTGACTCCGGCCGAGGGGTCCGGGAATCCGATCTTCCCCGCCCACTTCGGGTCGAGAAGGTCATCGAACGTCTTCGGCGCGTCATCCGCCTCGACCTCGTCGGTGTTGTACGCCATCGTGTAGACGTAGGTGTTGCCGCCGAAGAGCGTGTCGCCCGCGGGCTTGTACTCCTCCGGCAGGTCGGCCGCGAGCGGCGGCTCCTGCTCGGCCACGAAGTCCTGCTCGGCGAGGTAGACCGCATCCGCGCCGCTGACGCTGATGTTGTCGGCGAGGTACTGGCCCGTCGCCTGCTCGCTGGCGATGCGCTGCTGGAGCTCGGTGCCGAAGATGGTGACGTGGTCGACGAACATCTCCGGATACCGCTCCTGGAAGGCCTCGTAGAGCGAGGCCGAGCTGGTGGCGGTGATGCCGTAGACCGTGATCGTGGTCTGGCCCGCGTCGACCGCCTGCTGGTAGAGGTCGTCGAGGTAGGCGGCGTTCTCCGCGCCGCCGAGCGTCTCGACGCTGGCGTCATCGGTGCTCATGTCCATATCCTCGTGCTCGTCCGCGGGTGAGGCGGAGGCGCACGAGGCGAGGAGGATGGCGGTCGCCGCGATGGCGGACAGCCCGAGATATCGTGTGGTTCGCACGGTTGAAGCTCCTTTTCCGGGTGTTTTCTGGTGCAGTGAAGGGAGGTGGGGCGGAACGAGGCGGCCGGATGCGGGCATCCGGAGTTCTGGGGACCCGGTGGGGCGGGGAGCGGATCGACTCAGGCGGGGAAGACCGTGACCCGTTCGGGCGCGATGCGGAAGCTCACCGGGGTCGCCGCAGGCAGGATCGGCGCGACCGAGGAATGGCTGCGCGCGAGGAGATGCCCCTTGCCCGATGCGATGCGGTACTGTGCGCCCTCGCCGAGGAAGGTGGTCTGCACCACCTCGCCGTCGAGCACGGCGGGGTCGCGATGGTCGGTCTCCACCAAGGACACGGCCCCGGAGCGGAACGCGACCCGTACGGCATCGCCCGCGTGCAGACCATCGGCGGCCGAGCGCCCCACCGTGATCCGTGCGCCGAGGTCGTGGACCTCGAGCACCGCCGAGTCCGATGCCGTCGAGACGACGTTGGCAGCGAGGATGTTCTCCACCCCGAGGAAGCGAGCGATGTCGACGCTGGCCGGCCGGTTCATCACGACTTCGGGGACGTCGAGCTGCACGATCTTGCCGCCGAGCATGATCGCCACGCGATCGGAGAGCGAGAACGCCTCGGACTGGTCGTGGGTGACGTAGATCGAGGTCGCGTTGCTGCGGCTGGTCACCTTCTGGATCTCGTCGCGCATCGTGATCCTGAGCTGGGCGTCGAGGTTCGAGAGCGGCTCGTCGAAGAGCAGCACCTCGGGGTTCGACACGATGGCACGTGCCAGAGCGACGCGCTGCTGCTGGCCGCCCGAGAGCTGGGTGGCCGAACGATCGGCTGCATGGTCGAGGCCCACGGTGGCCAGCGTCGCCATGACGGCCGTGCGGATGTCGGCTCCCGACATCCGCTGCCTGCGCAGCGGGTAGGCCACGTTCTCGAACACCGTGAGGTGCGGCCAGATCGCGTAGCTCTGGAACACCATGCCGAGCCTGCGCTTGTTGGGTGCGACGATCTTGCCGGTCGTCATGCAGGTCACCATGGTGTCGCCGATGCTGATCTGGCCGGTGTCCGGATGCTCGAGCCCTGCGATCGAACGCAGCGTGGTGGTCTTGCCGCAGCCGCTCGGGCCGAGGAGGGTGAGGAACTCGCCTTCGACGATGTCGAGGCTGAGGTCATCGATCACCGTCGCGGCGCCGTAGCTCTTCGACACGTTCTTCAGGGTGATGCTGGACATCGGGGGTCCTTTCTGGCGGGGCGAGGGGCTAGAGCGCGACGGTCTCGGGGACCGGGGCGTGGCTGGGCTGCCTCGGCGCCGGCACGGCGAGCGCCGGGGCCGAGTTGCGCGCGCGGTTCCAGCCGGCGACACGGCCGGCCAGGAGACGCAGCAGGGTCATCACCAGGAACAGAGCCAGCACGGTGAGGAGCAGCAGGCAGAAGACCGCGGCCGCCCGCGGGCTGGCGCTGTCGACGTAGAACTTGTACGCGAGTCCCGCGATGGTGGTGACCTTCGTGGAACCCAGGAGAAGCGGGATCTCGAGGTTCCCCGCGATGGCCAGGCCAGCCACGAACCAGCCCGAGACGAAGCTGGGTGCGATGAGCGGCACCACCACGGTGGCGAAGCTGCGGGAAACCGATGCGCCGCTGATGCGAGCGGCGTCGACGAGCTGGTTGTCGATCTGCAGGATGGCGTTCTCGGTGAAGCGCATGGCCACAGGGAGGGTCGCGATGATGAGGGCGATGAACATCGCGGTCGGGGTGCCGTATATGCCGTGCAGGAAAGGCACGGCGAGGATGGTGCCGAGGATGGCCAACGCGCCGACGAGGCCGGGCGTGGCCCAGGGGATCCAGGTGGGAACCTCGAGCGCACGCTTCCATCTGCTCGGCCTGGCACGCAGCGCATAGGTGAGGATGGAGCCGAGCAGCACGGTGACGAAGCCGCCGATCACCATGAACTGCACAGTGTTTCCGACTGCCTCGAGCGCGGTCGGGTTCTTGAAGATGGTCTCGTAGTTGCGCAGGGAGAAGGTGTCGTAGCGGCCGAAGACGGTGTTGAAGGAGCTCAGCACGAGTTGCAGGGTGGGCAGGAGGAACGCCAGCACGCCGAAGACCAGGACCGCGGTCGTCATCAGCCAGCCGCTCTTCGGGAACTCCCAGCGCGCGCTGTGGGTGCTCTTGCCGCCGACCGTCGTGTAGTCCCGGCCCTTCAGCAGTGCCATCTGCGCCCAGACCAGCAGCGCGAGCAGGGCCACGAGGCCGAGCGCGAGGCTGGCGGCCGCCGCGTAGTTGGCGGGGAAGAGGGTGATGTACCGGTAGATCTCGGTGGAGAAGACTCGGATACCGGCCTGGGTGCCGATGATCTGCGGCACGTCGAAGGCCTGGAGGCTGCCGATGAAGCCGATGAGCAGCGAGCCGAAGATCGCCGGGCTGAGCAGCGGGATGTACACGCGGAAGAAGATGCCCGCCCGGCCCGATCCGGCGACCTGCGCCGCCTCCTCGAGCGAACGGTTCATCTTCAGCGAAGGCCCGAGCAGCAGGAAGTAGCAGAACGAGCTGAGCTTGATGCTCATCACGAACACCAGGCCGAACCAGGAGTTGATGGTGAAGAAGGAGTCGCCGCCGCCGGTGATCAGTCCGTAGACCTTGTTGATCAGGCCCACCTTGTCGGCGCCGAGCATCCCCCAGCTGAGAGCGAAGAACAGCACCGGTGTGGCGAGGATGATCACCATCATCGGCGTGATCCAGCTGCGCAGCCTCACGGTGGTGCGAGTGGAGACGAAGACGAAGCCCAGCGCCATCGCGGTGGCGATCATCGCGCAGGAGATCGCGAACACCAGCGAGTCGGCGAGGGGTTTGAGCAGGTCGGCGTTCGTGAACGCCTCGACGAAGCCGTCGATCGTCCACTCCCCCGGCAGACCGGGGATGTCGGTACGGAAGGCAGTGACGACGAGCACCACGAACGGAATCACGAAGGCGCAGAGGATCACGATCGTGAGCAGCGCCCAGGGAAGAGCGCGTCCGAGGCGATGCGGGATGGTGCTGCGGGAGCGTACAGCTTCAATACTGCTCGTCATGACCAGTTTCCTTGCGAGAGTGGAGGAGCGATCGGGTGCGGGTGAAGCCAGAGCGTGTGGAGAATCTACCCGTGACCGGCCGGTGCGACCGGCCACGGCGACCCTTGTTCTTCTGGGTTTTACGTGATTCCCGTGCGGTGGGAAACGGAGCTCAGAACTCCATCACGTTGTCGCGGAAGGTGGCGTGGTCGTAGCCCGTGCGCACCAGCCCGCGCTTGCGGAGGGCCGGCACGACGCGGTCGACGACGCTCGTCATGTACTCCGGTGAGATGCTGGCTCCGAAGAGGAACCCATCGCCGCCCACCTCCTCCATGACCTCCTGCATCTGGCCGGCCACCGAGTCTGCTGTGCCGATGAACGGGTAGCCCATGATGCCGACGTTCGACTTCGACTCCAGCACTTCGCGCAGGGATGCTCCGGGCGCCGCCGTGCTGAGGAACTCCTTCAGCGAGCTCTGCGATCCGTTGGTCTGCAGCTCCGGCATCGGGGCGTCGAGGTCGAGCTTCGAGAAGTCGATGCCCGTGATGTTCGAGATCCCTGCCATCTGCATCGTGTAGTTCGTGCGGTTGCGCTCACGCCGCAGTTCCGCGTGGCTCTCGGCCTCGGCATCCGTGTCGCCCAGCACCACGCCGGTGGTGAACATCACCTTGACCGTGCTCGGATCACGACCGATCTGCTCGGCGTAGCTCTTGACATCGGTGTAGTAGGCCTTCATATCCTCCACCGAGGTGCAGCTGGCGATGATCACCTCGGCGTTCTTGGCCGCGAAGCGCCTGCCGGCCGGCGATCCACCCGCCTGGAAGAGCACCGGCTGACCCTGCGGTCCGGGCGGAGCGTTCAGCGGGCCGCGCGAGGAGAAGTACTTGCCCTCGAAGTCGATGGGCTTCACGTCCTTCGCCGTGTAGGCGATCCCCGTGTCGGGGTCGAGGACCTCAGCGCTGGCGGGGAACGATTCCCAGAGCTTCTTGGTGACATCCACGAACTCGTCTGCGAGGTTGTAGCGTTCGTCGTGCTCCGGCTGGGTGAGGCCGTAGTTCGACCAGGCCAACTGGGTGGTGGCCGTCACGATGTTCCAGCCGATGCGCCCCTTGGTGAGGTGGTCGAGGGTGGTCATCAGCCGGGCCAGGAGCCACGGGTGGTAGAACCCGGTGGTGAGCGTCGGCACGATGCCGATGTTCTTGGTGGCCATGGCGAGGTAGGGCACGAGCGGCACCGGGTCGAGCTTCGGCGCCATGATGCCGCGGTTGAGATAGAACTCCGGTGATCCGCCGAAGGTCTCCGGCACCATCGAGGAGTCCTCGAGGATCATGAAGTCGAAGCCGCCGCGCTCCAGGATGCGGATGCCGTCCTGGAACATGTCGGGCTGCCACGGCTCATAGCCCGTTCCGTACCCGGGCGCTCCCCAGCCATTGAGGCTGAAGCCGGCCCCGTTGAACCATCCGAGATGAAACTGACTCATGCTGAATTCGACCCTTCGAGTGTGGTGATGATCCCGGCCCCTGAGAACGGGTAGCGGCAGGACGCCGATGCCCGGTTGCGGGGAGCAGCGGATGCATGTGCTGCGGTGACTCATTAGAGCACCGGCAGCACGGGCGGATACGGTCGCGTCACGAGACTTTTTCACATCCGTAACGTCGTTCCCAATGCGCGGGAAAGGCTGCCGCCGAAGCCCGGAATCATGCGGCTCCCGCTCTCACATCCCTGTGTTTCCAGGGCTCGATGAGGGCGTGCCAGGACACTGAAAGGGCTCTGGAAGGCCGTCGACGGCTGCATCGCCTCTCAGCGCCAGAGAATCGGTGCTAGAACTGACAACCACAACTTCGCCCCCCGGAACAGGAGCCAGCCGTGCCGTCTCCAGAGCCTTCCCTTCGCACCTTCCTCACGTCCCTCGCCCCCGGCGAGACGCTGCGGATCGACGAGCCCGTCGACGTGCGCCACGAACTCGCCGCCTACCTCGCCGCTCTCGACCCGGGACCGGCGATCATCTTCGATCGTCTGCTGGGCAGCGGCTTCCGAGCTGCCGGCAATGTGCTCGCGACCCGCGACCGCATCGCTCAGGCCATCGGATGCGCGACCGCCGATATCCAGAGCACCGTCAGGGCGGCGATCGCTGATCGCCGCCCTCCGATCGAGGCGGTCACCGGGCCGAGCATCTCGACCGTCTACGATCTCGAACTCGACGAGCTGCCGATACCGACCTTCTTCGAGCTCGAGAACGGGCCGTACATCACGGCCGGCGTCATCATCGCGCGCGATCCGTCGACCGGCGAGGGAAACGCCTCCTTCGCCCGCGTGCGACCGCTCGGCGGCAATCACGCGCTGGTCGGCATCGCGCCGAATCATCATCTCAACAAGATGGCCGAGCGCTCGCCGGACGGGCGACTCGAGATCGCGATCGCGATCGGCGCCCACCCTGCGGTGCAGCTCGCGGCCTGCCTCTACCTGGAGCTCGGTGACGACGAGCTCTGGCATGTCGGACGACTGCTCGGACAGCCGCTCACGGTGGTGCGCACAGCCAACGATCTGCTCGTTCCGGCAGAGGCGGAGCTCGTGATCGAGGCTACCCTCGACGTGCGGCGCACCGTTGAGGAGGGTCTCGTCTCCGAGTACCACGGCATGTACGAGGCCTACGGTCCCGCGGCGACAGCGGAGGTGCACCGGATCACCGGACGGCCCGACCCGATCCTGCAGACCGTGCTGCCCGGCTGGCACCGCGAGCACATCCTGCTCGGTGCGATCCCGATAGCCGCCGGCCTGCGCGCAGCCGTGGAACGCTCCATCCCCTCGGTAGGCGAGGTCGCCGTCGTCGAGTCGGGGGCGGGGCGCCTCTCGGCTGTGGTGCAGCTGCACTCGCCACGTCCAGGTCACGCCAAGCAGGCCATGTTCGCCTGCTGGGGCTCGCTCAGCATGCTGAAGCAGGTGACGGTGGTGGACGCCGACATCGACGTGTGGGATCCGGTACAGGTCGAATGGGCGCGGATCACCCGATGCCGGCTCGAACGGGATCTGGTACTGGCCGAAGACGTGCGCACCGATCGATCCGAGCCGCTCGAGCAGGGCGGAACGGTCACGAAGATCGGGTTCGACGCGCTCGCCGTGGAGTCCGATCGGCGGGAAGGCTTCACGATCGCCGCGCCTCCTGCCGAAGCGATGGAACGCGTGCGGCAGCGGCTCGCGCAGCGCGTCGGGGATCGGGTGATCGTATGACCAGTCTGGATCGCGGGCTCGACATCCTCTCCTACATCGCCGCCGCAGGGCCGACCACGGCTGAAGCTATCGCGCGCGCCGCCGAGCTGCCGCTCAGCACCACCTATCGCTATGTCACCACTCTGCGCGGCAAAGGCTACATCGCCGATTACGAGGGGCACTTCGATCTCGGTCTCAAGACATTGCGGATGCTCAAGCCTCAGGCGCTGCACCGCTGCCTCGCGGCCATCGCGAGCCCGGTGATCTTCGAGCTGGTCGCGCAGACCGACGAGACCGTCATCCTCACCGTGCGCGACGGCTGGAGCGCCACCTGCATAGAGCTCGCCGAGCCGCGGCGGGCGGTGCGCTTCTCCTTCCGCCGCGGAGTCTCCCTGTCTCTGCACAAAGGGGCGTCAGCCAAGCCTCTGCTGGCCTACATGGATCAGCGCTTCATCCACCGCTACCTGGAAGCCCGGGTCGGCTGGGATGAAGGCGAGGACCCGGAGGCGGCCGCCCAGAACCTCGCCGACGTGCGCGAGAAAGGCCTCGCGATCACCGTCTCCGAACTTGACTCCGGCGCCATCGGCGTGGGCGTGCCGGTGTTCTGGGACGGCGACATCGCCGCATGCATCAGCGCCATCGGCCCGAGCTCCCGGATGTCCGAGCGCCGCTTGCGGGAGATCGTGTCGCACGTGCGTGCGGCGGGAAAGAAACTCACCGACATCCTGTCGGAGCCGCTGCCTGCGGCCACGGCAATCGAAAATCACCTGAACCGGGAAGAAGCGAGCTGATGACCGATCTCGACCGACTGCACCCCGAACCCGAGCGGCTGCGCGTCGCCATCGACAGCCTGTCCGCCTTCACCGAGAGCGATCATGACGGCTGGACGCGCCGGGTGCTGAGCGAACCGTACTGGGATTCGCGGTCCTGGGTCGCCCGCGAGATGCGCGACGCGGGGCTGGAGGTCCACACGGATGCCGCCGGAAACACGATCGGCGTGCTCCCGGGAACCGGTGCGCCGTCCGGCGGCGCGCTGGGCACCGGCTCGCACACCGATACGGTGGCCAGCGGGGGCCGATTCGACGGCATCGTCGGCGTCGTCGGCGCCATCGAGGCGGCGCGGCGTCTGCAGGAGACGGGAACCCGATTGCAGCACGATCTCGTCGTGGTGGACTTCCTCGGCGAAGAGCCCAACGACTACGGCGTGAGCTGCGTCGGCAGCCGGTCGCTCACCGGCCTCATCACGCCCGCCTTCTTCGACAGCGCGCGGGACGACGGCGTGACTCTCGGGCGGGCGCTCGAGAAGGACGGGCTGTCCCCCGACGCGATGCTCGCCGCATCACGCAGTGCGGTCCGCCTGGCCGGATTCGTCGAGCTGCACATCGAGCAGGGGCCTGTGCTCGAGCGCACCGGCGCCCAGCTCGGGGTGGTGACCGCGATCGCGGGCATCGAACGGGTGCTCGCCACCTTCCTCGGCCGTGCCGACCACGCCGGCACCGCTGCGATGGCCGACCGGAAGGACGCCCTCGTGGCCGCCGCCGAGGCCGTGCTCGCGGTGGAGCAGATCGGCTGCTCCGGCGAGAACTCCGTGGCCACCGTCGGCGCCATCCACGTCGAGCCGGGCGCTCTCAACGTGGTGCCGTCGCTCGCCCGCCTCTGGACCGAACTGCGCAGCCCCTCGGGCGACTGGCTCGGCACGGCGCGCAGGAACATCATGGAGCAGTTCGTCGCCGTGGCGGAGCGTCGCGGCATCGCGGTCGACCTGCAGTGGCTGAACGACCAGGATCCGGTGCCGACCGCCGCCGCCGTTCAGGACACCATCGCGAACGCCGGCAGCACCCTCGGCTACTCCTGGCGCGCTCTCCCCAGCGGTGCGGGGCACGACGCCGCGCACATCGCATCCGTCGCCCCCACCGGCATGATCTTCGTGCCCTCGCGCGACGGTCGCAGCCACTGCCCCGAGGAGTGGACCGACCTCGATGACATCGCACGGGGCGCCCACGCTCTGGCTGCCACGCTCGTGGCGATGGATCGCACATGACACGGCTGGTCATCGGCATCTCCGGAGCCTCTGGTGCGATCTACGGCATCCGGATGCTCGAGGTTCTGCGTGAGAAGCAGCTCGCCGAGACGCACCTCGTGATCAGCCGCGCGGGCCGTGCCACCATCCACCAGGAGACGGACCGCACCACCAAGGAGGTGCTCGCCCTGGCAGACGTCACGTACGACAATGCCGACATGACCGCGGCCATCGCGAGCGGATCGTTCCGGGTGGACGGCGTCGTCATCGCGCCGTGCAGCATCAAGACCCTCTCCGGCATCGCGAACAGCTATGACGAGACGCTGATGGTGCGAGCGGCGGACGTGGCGCTGAAGGAGCGCCGACCCGTGGTGGCCATGCTGCGGGAGACGCCGCTGCACCGCGGCCATATCCGGCTGATGGCTGAGGCCACGGAAGCCGGGGTGGTGATCATGCCGCCGGTGCCCGCGTTCTACAGCCGGCCGGCGTCGCTGGCCGAGATGATCGACCACACCGTGCAGCGCACGCTCGACCTCGTGGGCATCGACGCCGACATCGCCACCCGCTGGGGCGAGTGAGCGCCGATCGCCCGCGAGGCCGCGCGGGTCAGCCCTCCACGCCGTCGAGTCCGCTGAGGTGACGGTACCGCCCCTTGAAGTAGAGCAACGGCTCGTGCCCGTGCCACTCCGCCGGGCTCATCTCCTTCACCCGGCCGATCACGATGTAGTGGTCACCGGCCTCGTACTCGGCCCAGATGTCGCAGTCCAGCCACATCAATGTGCCGACGATCACCGGATTGCCACCGGCGGTGGGCGTCCAGTCGATGCCAGCCCACTTGTCGGTGCCCTTGCGCGCGAACTGGTTGGACACGGCGTGCTGGTCGTGCGCGAGCACGTTCACCGAGAAGCGGCCGGCCTCCCGGATACGCGGATAGGTGGTGGAAGTGGTCATCACGCTGAACGACACCAGAGGTGGTTCGGTCGAGACAGAGTAGAACGACTGGCAGGTGAACCCGACCGGATCGGCGCCCTCCATCCCGCCGATGATGGTGATGCCTGAGGCGTAGTGGCCCAAGGTGTCGCGAAAGGCCCGAGGATCGATGGCGGCCTCCAGGGCCGCACTGGGGGGTGCGATGGTCATGTGTTATCCAGCTCCTTATGCGGTCAGACAGCCGGTGCCGGAAGAGAGGCGTTGCGCGTGCGTGAAGCGAGCGCGGCGAGCCTCGAGAGGTTCGCCGCGTACTCCGCCGCCGCGACGGCGACGATGTCCTCCACCTGGTCCATCTGACCCGCGACGAAGTAGAGCCCTCGACCGGGCACCACAGCCCCGAGCTCCACCAGAAGCGGTGCCAGGTTCACCGTCGGGCCCATCGAGTGGGTCTGATCGGCGCCCGTAAGCACCGGGATCGCCGTCACACCGCTGAGGCCGTTCGCCGGATACCGGTCGAGGAAGGCTTTCAGCAGGCCGGTGTAGGTGGCCTTGTAGGTGGGCGAGGCGAACACGGCGAGGTCACTCTCGGCGACCCGCGCGTTCAATGCCGCCATCTCCTCCGAAGGCCAGGCGAAGATCCTGGCCGTGTGCTCGGCGAGGTCGATCACCTCGAGATCGTAGGACCCTGATTCGAGCAGCTGCTCGACCAGTGTCTCGGCCACCTTCAAGGTGCGGGACTTGGGCTTCGGGTTTCCGACGACGATCGTGACGCGCAAAGACATCATTTCTCATTCCAGTACCGATTGACAGGAAACGAGGATGCAGCATCGCCCCCGCCCACCGACGCGCACGACCGTGAGCCGAGACGAGAGAATGCTGACATCACTCGCACTCCACCGAGATCTTGTGGCCCGGTGGGCCCGCAACGGCTTACGTTGCCCCACCAGTCTCACGCACGACGAATGCGGGGTAAAGCGCAGGCGCGGGGATGTTTCCTGGTGGTCACAATGTTCTCTCGGAATGAGAAGCGACGTTCTCTCGGGATGAGAACCGACACCGCTCCGGCCCGCTTGGTACAGTGCCGTTCATGGCATCCAAGGACGAAGACGCCCCCGGGCGCCCGCGAGCGCTGCGCAGCGCGACAGACGACGAGCGGTTCACCGCACGCTACGCGACGATCGACGAGGTCGCCGAGCTGCTCGGCGTCGCGCCGGCGTCGCTCCGCCAGACCCTCCGCCGCCATCTCGCCGACGAGGCGCCGCAGACCGGAGGCGTCCTCCCCCTGCCGATCGGCAACGTGTCCGGATACCTCTGGGATCGTGACGACCTCACGCCCGAGGCGATCGCCGCCTGGCAGAACCGTCCGAAACGGGGATCCTGGCTGAACGCGACCGACGAACGCGCGTAGACGACAGCCCACGCCCAGCCTTCCCCGGACGATGGGCGTGCGCTGACGCCTCGTTCCTAGTCGTTCGTGACGCCGACCTCGGCGAAGCGCGCACGCCCGGGGACTTCTATCGTCACCGTGTCCTCGCCCGTGTCGGGCCACACCACGGTGACGAGGATCCTCTGTCCCGGAGCGCTGAGCCCGTCGTTGATCTTCTCGTCGCCGAGCGTCCGACGCACCATCCGGTCGCCGCTCCCGGAGACCTCGTAGTCGTACGGGAACACCCGGGCGTCCGCGGTCAGCAGTGAGATTCCGAGCGTGCCGCCGTACGCGGCTGCCGGAAGGAACCCGCGCTTCGACACCGCCGGCACATCGGGCACGCCCATCGCCTCGGTGATGCCGCCGGAGCCGGAGACGAGCCCGAGCTCGAAGGTCCCGACGAGCGACTGGCCGGTGCGCTCGACGGACCGGACGGCCAGACTGTACTCGCCGCCACCCACCGAGAACGTGGCTTCCTCGCCTGATCCGGTGACGACCGGGTCTGTCGCCTCGGGAATCGTGACCTCCGTCTCGGTCGGGGCGAGCTGCTGCACGCCGTCGAAGATGATCTCCACACGACGGTTCGCCGCGCGGACCTCGTCCGAGGTGCCCTCGGCGACCGGCTCCGTCTCGCCCTTGCCCGAAGGCACGACGGTGAAGTCGCCGCCCAGCGCCTGCGCCAATCGTGACGCGACCGAATCCGCTCGCCGCTCGGAAAGACGCTGATTCGATGCCGCGGTGTCGACGTCGTCGGTGTGCCCAACGACCTGCACCTCTCCGGAGTCGGCCGCCGCGGTGATCTCCGCAGCCGCAGCGTCCACGGCCGCGGTCGCCTTGCTGGTGAGCGCGTACTCCCCCGTGGCGAACAGGACGTCGGAGGCCAGCGTCACCGTGACCGTCTCCCCCTCCGAGGTCACCGACGTATCCGTCTCGTACGCCTCGGCGTACACGCGCAGCGGTATCGCGGATGCCGCTTCCGGCGTACCGCCCAGACCCTCGACATCGGCGTCGAACGAATCGCCCGCCTCGCGCACGGGGACGTCGTGAACCCATCCGAACGTCGGGATCAGCACGTCCACCGTGTCCCCGGAGGGTGCGGCGTGGACGGACAGCGTCTCCGCCTCGGTCGTCACGTCCCGCAGCTCCGCCAGGCCCGTGGCGAGGGGCTTCCCGGTCTCATCGACCAGGACGGGGAAGACGACGCGCGCATCACCGTCGAACAGACGCAGCCCCTGCGCGCCTCCTGTGGACGCCGAGCCGTTCAGGATCATCGCGAGGGTCGGGAGCTGCTCATCCTCGGTCGTGCGGTAGGAGACGCGCAAGAGCGCCCTGTCGCCGTCGACCTCGACCGGCTCGACGCCGATCTCGATCGCGACGCCGTCGAAGAGCCCCTCCACGGTCACGACGGATCCCTCGACGGATTCCGCCGGATCCGCAGAGGGTGTGGGCCCGTCCGTCCCGGGACCGGTCTGGCCACCGTCCGTGCATCCGGTCAACAGCAGCGAGAGCGCGAGCGCCGCTCCTGCTGCCGCGCCGACCCGCCCGTGTCCATGATTCATCTCGTCCCGCCCCGTCCGCGTATTGGTCTCCGGCCTCGACCATCGTACGGAACGTGAGCACGGCAGCGCGGAAGCGAGCCGAGGATACAACGCCTTCATAGGACGGTCTCTGGTGCACGCGCTGTGCGGGGGACCGACACGTCGTCAGGCCGGAGCTCAGACGAACGCCCCAGCGGAGCGGAGCCGGGTGACTCCGCGGTGCGTCCTACGTCTGACCAGAGGTCTACGGTCGACCTGTGACCTTCCGCCGGAACGACCGCGTCTACGTCGACGAGTCGAAGGCCCGCGGTTACTACGTCGTTGCGACTGCCACCGCAATCGGCGACGTTCAGGCATCCGAACGAGCGCTGCGCGATCTCCTCAAGCCAGGTCAGCGACGCATCCACTTCAAGAGCGAGAGCGACAGTCGACGCCGCCAGATCCTCTCGCGCATGTGTGCTCTTGAGGTACGGGTGTCTGTATGGGTCGTCAAGCAGCGGTCAGACAAGGAAGCGCGGCCGCTTTCCCTCGGTGCGCTCACGGAGGAGGCCGCCCGCGCTGGTGTGGCGCAGCTGATCATCGAACGAGACGAGTCCGTCGAGCGCGCCGACCGCCGACTGATCGCGGACACGATCCGCCGCGCTGGGTCTTCGGAGATGCAGTATCGGCATGTCGCGCCACATGAGCATCCGCTGCTCTGGGTGAGTGATGCCGTCGCCTGGTGCTACTCGAACGGCGGCAACTGGGTCAGTCGCGTCGAAGCGATCGTCGGATCCCAGGTCACCCGGCTGTAGAAACACGTGAGCCTGGCTCGTCATACCGTCCGGAAGACTGCCAGGCTCCGAGGGCTACTGCCCGCCGTGCTTCAAGTGTACCTCGACGAGCCCGTGACCGACCAGCGCGGCTGTTGTCGACGTCGCAGCCGGCACAACGCGCGTCATCGCCGATCAAGCGGCTCTCACAGAACGACAAAACCCCCGGAAATCCGGGGGCCCTGATCTGTAGCAGGAGCGGGGCTTGAACCCGCGACCTCACGATTATGAGTCGTGCGCTCTCACCAACTGAGCTACCCTGCCGCAAGGCATCCACCGCGCGGAGCGAATGCTGCGAGCCCCGAGTCAGGATTGAACTGACGACCCCTTCCTTACCATGGAAGTGCTCTGCCACTGAGCTATCGGGGCGTGTCACCCTCGTGAAGGCAACCAGAAAACAATACCATCCTCACACCCCGGTCACGAAACCGGAGGAGTCACCCCGTCGTAGCGCCCGGCATGCGCGCGCATCCACGGAAGCGGGTCTGTCGTCGACCCGTTGATGATGATCTCGAAGTGCAGATGGGCGCCGTAGGAACGACCCGTGTTGCCGACGAGGCCGATGATGTCGCCGACCTCGACCGTGTCCCCGGCTTTGACCCGAAGGGACCCGTACTGCATGTGCGCGTAGTGGCTCGTGACGAGCTCGCCGTCGATGATGTGGTCGATGTAGACCGTCACGCCGTATGCGCCGCCGGACTCCGTCGCGGTGCGGACGGTTCCCGCCGCGATCGCCTGGATCGGCGCGCCCTCGCCCGGCACGAGGTCGATGCCGGCGTGCAGCCGGCCCCAGCGCTCGCCGTAGCCCGAGCTCATGCCGACCCCGACGACGAACGGCCACTGGATCGCGGCGTTCGGGTCGTTGACGTACAGGGAGTCGGAGTAGCGGATGCCCTGCTCGGCTGCGAGGTCGACGAGCGAGACCGTGGAGTACTCCTCGGTGCGCTCGAGCGTGTCGTTCGCGACGTCCGAGGAGGCGACGAACGCCTGGATCTCGTCCTCGGAGAACTCCTCGCCTCCAGCGAGCGCGCTCCCGGACGTGACCAGCGACGCCGCTGCGAGGCTCTGACCGCCCTGCGCGGCGGCGACGGCCTCCGCGGGCAGGGTCATCGAGACCGCGAGCAGGCAGGCGAGGCCCATCACACCGACGGATGCTCCGGCCGCGACGACCTTGCGCAGAGCGCGTGGACGACGGGGGGCGACATGCACAGGAGCGGGCGCGTCGTCCACGGGCTCCGGTCGTGCAGGCTCTTCAGCGACGGATGCCGCCGACGCTCCCCCCTGCGCATGGAAGGCGGCAGCGGCCACCAGGAACGGATCTTCGGCGACGGAGGGATCCGCAGGAGCGACGGCGTCCTCCTCGACGACGTCCTCGTCCTGCGACGAGGACGTCTCGGCGTCCGGAACCGCGATCGGGTCGGCAGAGACCACGACGACGGACTCCGCGAAGATCTGCTCGACCGTCTCCTGCGGCACCGGTATGGCAGGGAGGTCGCCGGCAGCCGCTCGGCGAGCGCTCGCGGCGGTCACCGGGGACAGGTCCACATCGCGCTTCGCCTCCGCGCCGCGCAAGGCGTCGGCACGAGCCGAACGCCGGGACAGGGGGACGGTCGCACTGATCTGCGTGTCCTGCGCGGAGACGTCCGACACCGCGGCCGGGGTCGCGGAACCCGCGAGCCGGGCACGGCTGGAGCGGCGCGTCGGCACAGGCTCAGCCTCAGGGGTGTCAAAGGGCAAAACGTGTCTCTCGGTCAAGCTCGGGGGCGCTCAGCGACTTCGCCATTCGGGGTGACGAAGGTAACGATCGGATAAACCCTACCCCGTCCGTCCTGGGAATGCCATGAACGGGACGTCATTCCCGAGGATCCGCGAGTTCGCTCAATCGCGCGTGCACGACAGGGCCGCCGGCGACGAGCATCGGCCGACGCGCTCCGAGATCGAATCGGCTCACCTCTCCGCCTGCTTCGCGGACCAGGATGGCGCCTGCGGCGAAATCCCACGCGTTCAGGCCGCGTTCGAAGAAGCCGTCCAGACGTCCGGCCGCCACATACGACAGATCCAGCGCGGCCGATCCGATGCGGCGGAGATCCCTGGCCATCGGCATGACCCTCCGCACCGTCGCGAGGTCGCCGTCGTGCGTCGAGGGATCGTATCCGAAGCCCGTCGCGAGCAGAGCGCCCGCGGGGATCTCCCGCGTCACCGACAGGCGGACGCCGTCGAGCCATGCACCCTCGCCCACCGCGGCGGAGAACAGCTCTCCGAGCGCCGGGCCGTAGACCGCACCGGCGATGTCCTGCCAGGACTCCGGATCGGTCCCTCCGCTCACCGCCGCGATGCTCACGCTGTACGAGGGGATGCCGTACGCGTAGTTGACGGTGCCGTCGATCGGGTCGACCACCCAGGTCACGCCGGTGGTGCTCTCATCCGCGCCGGACTCCTCACCGAGGAAGCCGTCGCCCGGTCTCTCTGCCCGCAGCCGCGCCTTGATGAGGTCTTCGACCTCTCGGTCGGCCTCGGTGACGATGTCGGCGATGGTCGACTTCGTCGCGGCGAGCGCGACGCCCGCGGCACGGCGCACCCTGGCGAGATCGCCGGCCTCGCGCGCGATGTCGATGGCGAGCTCCCGAAGGCGCGGCGCCTCGTCGAGACCTCCCATCACTGCTGCGGAGCCACCGGCGGCACGGGAGGCGCCGGCGGGATCGTCGCGACGGACGGGGCCGGGATCGACGGCACCGGGGGCGCCGGCGGGACCTCCGCATCCGGCGCCGGGGGCACCGGGGGGACATCGGCCGCGGGCGGAGCCTGCGCCGGCCAGACCGGTTCGGCGGGAGCGGCCACGGGAAGAGCGGCGGGGACCGGCGCCGCCACGGCATAGCCCGGAGCCGCCTGATAGGCGACCGGCGCGACCGCGCTGGGGTACCCGGTGTAATAGGCGTTCCAGTCCGGCGTGCCGTCCGGAAGGGCCGGCAGCGGCGTCGCTCCGTCCGCATACGTGGGCCACTGCTGCACCGCGGCAGCCGCCGGCGCCTGCTTCTTGGGTGCGAACAGCGCGTTCAGCAGCGGGATCAGGGTCGTGCCGACCGCGGCGAGGATCGCGAGCGCCACGACGATCCGCCAGTACAGATCGGGGTAGTCGAAGGTGTGGGGCACGGTGAGGAAGAAGATCAGCATGCCTGCCAGGGCGATGAGGAACACCAGGGTGAGATAGAAGATCACCCTCGTGAAGACGGTGACGTACCGCTCGGCCGCGGGCAGGAAGAGGCGCACATGCAGCAGGGTCAGCTGGAGGATGCCGACGACGAGCAGGAGCTGGAAGAAGCGCTCGGCGCCGCTGCCGAAGTACGCGGAGTCCTCCGGGAGCCAGATCTTCACCGCACCGACCAGCAGAGCGACGATCCACGTGATCATGCTCGCCAGCGCCAGCCAGTCCGGTCGGTTCGGCGCGAGACCCGCCTCGAGCAGGGCGATGCCCGCGAAGCCGGCCAGCAGGAGCACGGTGAGGAAGGCACGGGCGATCAACCCGTCCTGATCGCCGATGAGCACCCAGACGACGCAGACCAGGGCCGCGGCGATGAGCGCTCCGATCGCGATCCAGATCGCCCCCCTGATCAGGAGTGAAGCATTCGGCTTCGCAGCGGTGACACCTTCCGGTTGCGACATGGCGATCCTCTCGTCGTCAGCGATGCTCTCATCCTGCCACGCGAGGGGTCGATCACGGGGAGATCATGCGGGGCGAGGCGCTCAGGCTCCGCGCTTCGCCGATGCGGCGGCGAACCCGGCGACGCGGGCCTGCGCGTCGGGGGTGTCGAAGGAGGCGCCGATGGTACGGGCCTCCTCGGCGAGCTGCTCGGTGAAGGATCGCGACGGCCGGGACCGGACGAGCCGCTTCGCCTGTCCGTACGCTCCTGCGGCTCCGGCGAGCCAGAACCGCGCGGTCTCCTCGCCGCGCGCGCGGACGCGATCCGCCTCGTCCGCAGCGTCAGCGCCCTCCACGATCTCCGCGACGAGACCCCAGTCCCGTGCCTCGCCGGCGGAGAGCATCCGGTCCTGGAGGACGAGCTGCAGCGCTCTGCGCTCGCCCACCGCCTTGGCGAGCTGGGCGGAGACGGACAGATCCGGGGTCAGGCCGATGTTCGCGTAGAGGCTGCCGAGCTTCGACGAGGAGCCGACGACGGCGTAGTCGCTGCTGAGCAGGATGCCGAGTCCGCCGCCCGCCGTCGTCCCGTGCGCCGCCGCGACGACGGGCACCGCGGATTCCACGAGCGAGCGGATGCCGGCATTGATAACCTCCGCGAGAGCGGTGATCTCCGCTCCGGATCCCATCGTGGCGGCCATGTCGAGGACATCGCCGCCCGCGCAGAACGACGGGCCCGCGGCGTCGATGAGGATGGCGCGGACGTCAGCGCGACTCGTGGCCTCGCCCGTCGCATCCCGCCAGGCGTGGGCGAGCTCCGCGTTGAAGGCGTTCAGTCTCGCCGGCCGGTTCAGCGTGAGGCGGGCGAGCCCCTCGGACACGGACAGCACAATGGTCTCGCTCATGGCGTCTCCTTCGATGCGCGGCGTTCGGTCCGTACAGCGTAACCGCGATCAGACGCGCTCCCAGACACGGCCGATGAACCCCTCCATGCGGCGGCGCGTGCCGTCGAGACGGAAGTCGACCTGTCCTGCGGCGCGGATCTCGTTCGGCGCGAGCGGATGCGCGAGGCGCACGTTCTCATGGCAGGAGAGATCGGCACAGATGTAGGTCCCGACGCTGTCGCCGCGTTCGCCCGCCTCCCCCGCGCGCCGCGCCGAGTACAGCACGACCTGGTTTCCCGGCTGCATGGTGTGGCAGATGTTGCACATGCCCGAGCGGCCTCGTCCGGGCTCGGAGGCGCGCAGCACGACGCCGACGATGTCGTCCTCGTGCTGGATCAGCACGTATCCCCGGCGTCCGACGCCGGGGTCTCTCCAGGCGAAGAAGTCGAGGTAGTCCCAGTCCGTCAGCATGAAGTCGTGCGGCATCGCCATCACGCGCAGTTCGTCCGCATCCGCGTTGACGAACGACGCACGGACGTCGGCTTCGGTGAGCGCTCGCATCCTCCCAGTCTATGAACTCCTCGGGGATGCATGGAAAAACCCCTGCTAGCAGGGGTTTTCTTGAGTGGCGAGTGAGGGATTCGAACCCCCGAATGCAGAGCAGTCTGATTTACAGTCAGATCCCTTTGGCCGCTTGGGTAACTCGCCAATGCGCACCCGTCCAACTTGAACAGCCAACCGGGGGCACGAAAGACCATCATACCCACGAGGGACAGGCGGAGGAAATCGGCGCCTCAGGTGCTGAGGCCCGCACCGTCGCCGGGCTCCAGGGACTCCGGCGTGCGCAGCAGTCCCCCCTCCGCACGGCACGTCGCAGCGGCCACCGCCATCGCCCGGTCCAGCAGCTCCTGCCAGGACTCCGGCCCGCTCGGAGCTCCTTCGAGGAGCCCCGCCGCCACCGCGGCGAGCGTCGCATCCCCCGCCCCCACCGTGTCGACGATCGGCTGTGGCAGCGCCGTGATCGGCGCGCGCACGGTGCCGACGTCCGTGGTCACGGCCGCGCCCTCCGCCCCCGCGGTGGCCACGACGGCCGACGCCCCGAGCGCGCGCAGACGTGCGGTCAGCGCGTCGAGATCGCCGTCGTAGAGCAGCGCGGCGTCGTCGGCGCCGACCTTGACGAGCTCGGTCGACCCCGCCAGCGCCTCGAAGCCGCGCACGAACTCGGCGCGGTCGCTGAGCATCCCGGTCCTGGGGTTCGGATCGATCGCGACGCGACGGCCTCGGACGGCCTCCGCGAGCGCCTCGACCTCCGCAGGCACGTCGAAGGGGAAGCAGCTGACCACGACGAGCGCCGCCTCCGAGATGACGGCACGGGCCCTCTCGGAGTAGCGGATGCTGCGCTGCTGCGCCGCCCTGTTGAAGACGTACGTCGGCTCACCGGCATCCGTGCGCGTGACGACCGCACGCGAGGAGCCGTTCGGCGCCTCGGTGGCGATGAGCTCGACGCCGTGGTCGGACAGATACTCGCGGATGTGGTCACCCGCCTCGTCGTCGCCCACCATCGCGATGAGCGAGGTGGGCACACCGAGGCGGCGGAGCCCCACCGCCACGTTCAGCGCGGCGCCTCCGACGAGCTCGCGGACGCCCGCGTCGTCCCGGATCTCGTCGATCAGCGCGTCTCCGATGACGACGATGCTCTGGTCTGTCTCAGCAGTCACGCTTCGAACCTACCGCCCGGATGAGGCCGGCACCGTCATCGGGGCTCGCGTGCGGCAGCCGGCGGCAAGGCCGGCGCGTTCCCGTCCGGCGCGTCCAGATAGTAGAACGCCGTCGTGGCGATGTCGTCGGCCCGCTCGAACAGCCGCCCGCCGCGGTCTCCGATCTGCTGCAGAGTGACCCGCAGATCCTCGCCGAAGCGGATCGGGTCCGGCAGGTGCCAGCGGTACATCCCGTGGAACGGCGGCATGCCCGTGGCGTAGGGCGAGAAGGCCGTGTCGTCCTCCGTGACGTACTGGTGATAGCCGAGATAGGCCGAGGAGTAGGTCCGCGGCGCAGGTGCGGGCACGGCTCCCAGGTGATCCTGGAAGGCCCACGCTCCCCCGACGTAGTCCTCCAGTCCGGTGCCGCAGATGGTGGGCAGCTCGTCATCGCCGTCGAGGAAGAACTTCAGCTCCCCCTCGCCCCACCAGAAGCGCTCGAGTGCGGTGAGTCCGATATAGGTGCCGACATAGGCGCCGCGGCCGCTGACCCCGTCGAGGATGGTGTGGTCGGTTCCGAGCGGCGCCGAGCGGTCCGATCGCCGCCACTGGGCGTGCAGATATCCGGCCGCCTCGTCGATGACGTCCCCGACGGTGTAGTCCACCGTGTAGAAGAGGCCGTCGATCGGCCCCTCGTGCTGGTTGACGAGCTCGATCGTCGCCGACCGGCGGAAGGGCATCGGCAGATAGAAGTTGAACCCGCCGTTCGGCGCGACGACGACGGCCGCGGAGTACACCTCGGGGGCGTTCGCCGAACCGCTGCAGAAGAAGTCCCCGAAAGGCACCTCGATCGCCGGCTTCGCCGCGTCGTCCCAGGTGATCCGCAGCACGAGATCACGCAGGACGTAGGGACCAGCCGCGGTCTTGCGGGGCAGGGTGAACCACAGGTGGCGGATCACGCCCGGCCCCTCGATCCGGGCGATCGTGGCGGTCTCCCCCGCGGGCAGGGTGATGCAGGGACGCCCCTTGCGACCAGGGCCGAGGCGGGAGGCCTCCCGCCCGCCGGCGCCGACCGCGCCATCGGGGTTCTCCGCCGAGATGGAGCGGGACCGGGTGTCGTTCAGGGTTGCGAATTCGGGCAGCGCGGATGGCATGGTGTCTCCTCGATGACGGGTCGGTCAGCTCACTTGACCGACCCGGCGGTGACACCGCGGGTCAGCGTGCGCTGGAAGATGAAGAAGAAGATGAGCGTGGGCAGCAGCGAGAGCAGCGAGGCCGCCGCGAGCTGAGTGACGTCCAGGGTGTTCTGCCCCTTCAGCGCCGCCAGCGCGATGGGCAGCGTCTGGGCGCTGGGAGAGATGAGCATGATCATGGGGATGAAGAACTCGTTCCACGTCCAGACGAAGAAGAACACCAGCAGCACGGACATGGTCGGCCGCATCACCGGGGCCACGATCCTCGTGAGGATGACCCAGCGGTTCGCTCCGTCCATCCGCGCGGCCTCGATCAGCTCCGGCGGGAACGTCCCCATCACCGAGCTCATCACGTAGATCCCGAACGCCGCCTGGAGCACCGTGAAGATGATGATCACCGACCAGATCGAGTTCTGCAGCCCGATCCTCTGCATCCCCGTGAACAGGGGGTAGATGAGCGCCTCCTGCGGCAGGATCGTCGCGAGCAGGAAGAGGAAGACGACGCCCGTGCGCCCCTTGATCCGCCCGATGCCGATCGCGTAGGCGGCCAAGAGCGAGAGCACGACGCCGAGGACGGCGACGACGCCCGAGATGACGATCGAGTTGGTGAGCAGCCGAGGGAAGTCGACCGTGGTCAGGTAGCGCTCGAACGCGGAGAACGACCATTCGGCGGGAAGCGCGAGTGGTCCGTTGGTGGAGTAGTCCCCGCCCGTCTTGAAGGAGTTCACGATGAGAAGGTAGAACGGCAGCAGCATCCCGATCGCGACGACGATCGTCGCGGCGAGCACGACCCAGCGCTGGACGCGCGGCCGCTGCCTGCGGGCGGGGGTCTTCCGGCGCGGAGCGGCGTTCGTCCTCGCCGCGGTTTCCTGGACAGCGGTCATCGTTCCTCCACCGATCTCGCCTGCCACCAGATGAGTCCGGCGGCGACGATCCCTGTGATCACGGCGAGCACGGTGGCCGAGGCCGCGCCGTATCCCACCTGGGACAGCTCGAAGAAGTACCGGTACGAGAAGTAGGACGGCACATAGGTGGACATCTCCGGTCCCCCCTTGGTCAGGATCAGGATCGGTGCGAAGAGCTTCATCGCGCCGATCGTCGCCGTGAGCACGACGACGAAGAGGTCCGCCCTGATGTGCGGCACCGTGATCGCGGAGAACCGGCGCCACCACCCGGCGCCGTCCAGCTGCGCGGCCTCATAGAGCTCGGGGTCGACGCGCTGCAGCGCCGACATGAAGATCACCACCGGATAGCCGATCTGCAGCCAGATCAGCATCAGCATGACGGCGCGCAGCGCGATGTCCGGGTCTCCGAGCCAGTCCGGCAACGACGTCACCCCGAGGGCGGCGAGGATCGAGTTCAGCGCTCCGGCCCTGGTCTCCAGGATCCAGCTCCACAGCACGCCCGCCACGGCGATCGGGAGGATCTGCGGGAGATAGTAGCTCGCTCGGAGGAAGGAGGCGGCTCGTCCGCCGAACTGTCGTCCGATGTAGTCGAACAGCACCGCGGCGAGGATCAGGCCGATGATCGTCGGCACGATCGCGATCGCCCCGATGAGGTACGCGGTGTTCAGGAAGGAAGACCAGTAGAGCTGATCGGAGAACAGCTCCAGGTAGTTGTCGAAGCCGGTCCAGGACAGCGGGGCGGCTCCGCCCTTCCAGTCGAAGAAGCTGTAGTAGACGTTCACCCCGAAGGGGATGAACACGATCAGGCCGAAGCCGATCAGCATCGGGAGGAGATAGACCCAGTAGCCGACCGGGCGTCTCGTCGTCGTTCTGTCTGTCATGAGTGTGCTCTCCGTTGCGGTGCGGGAGCGGCGAAGTCCGCCCCCGCACCGCTTCCGATCAGGAGTCCTTGCCCGCGTCGTAGAAGTCCTGCAGACCCGTCAGGAAGTCGTCGACCGTCGTCGATCCGTTCGTGAGTCCCTGCAGGCCGCTCATCTGGTAGTCCAGGAGGCCCGCCACCGGATAGTCCGGGTAGTACGACAGCGCATCGGCCGCCTTGATGGCGTCGAACTGCTCGTTCATCGACTTGATCTGCGGATCCTCGATGCTCTCGGTGTCACCGGCGACGGGGATGCCGCCCTGCGCCGCGATCTCGTTCTGGACCTCCGGCGACAGCGTCGTGGCGATCCAGTCGTACGCGAGCTCCTTCTGCCGCGAGTTCGCCGGCACGGCCCAGAGATGACCGGATGCCCCCGCGTTGAGCTGAGCCTCCGGGAAGGTCATGAGCCCCCAGTCGAACGGCGCCTCGTCCTTCATGCGGCTGAACGACCAGGTGCCGTTGGCCATGAAGGGGAACTCCCCGGCGAGGAAGGCCCGCTCCATCTCATCGGCCTTGATGCCCGCGAGCTGGCTGCCGAGGTATCCGTCGTCGAGCCACTCCTGCAGCTTCTCGGTTCCCTCGCGGAACGCGCCTGCCTGCACGTCCGGTTCCCCCTGCAGGAGGATGAAGTCGTCGATCTCCTGACGGTCGGCGAAGCTCGAGATCAGCTGCCACCAGGTCTGGAGCACGGCGTGCTCGCCGGCGTTGCTGGAGACCGGCGTCACCCCGGAGTCGACGAAGGACTGGAAGATCTCCTCGAGTTCCGCGAGGGTCTCCGGCGGGCCGTCGAAGCCCTGCTCGGTGAGCATGTCGGCGTTGTAGTAGAGGCCGAAGTACGACGCCGTGTTCGGCACGCCGTACCAGTCCCCGGCTCCGGCGTGCCCGTTCTCGTCGTAGAGCGCCAGGGCTGCGACCGATCCGGTGACCGCGTCGTCCCAGCCGTTCTCCTCGACGACGTCGGTGAGCGGGTCCAGCAGCCCCTGCGCGGCGAGCTGGCCGGCATCCGCGTTGCCCGTGTTCACGAGGAGCACGTCGGGCACGTCGTCGCCGGTGAGCAGGATCTTCGCGTTGGAGCGGATGGAGTCGAAGCTCGTCGTGGCGAACTCGACCTTCACCTCGGGATGCTCCTCCTGGAAGATCTCCAGGGCCTTCTGCCAGCCCTTGTACTGCGCGGTGGTGGTCGTCTCGTACTGGAGGATGGTGAAGGTGTCGTCCTCGGCCGGGGAACAGCCGACCAGAGCCGTCGCCGTGATCCCCACTGCGGCCATCGCAGCAATGCCCCTGACGTGGTTGCGCTTCATCGCGAGTCCTTTGTCCTATATGCGGAGAGCGCATCTCCGCGAGATGCGCGAGCCATTTTGGTAACGCTACCTTTTGGCTTGACTCACATCATTGCACGAATTTCGCCAGGATCACAATCTCCGTTTGGTAACGTTAAACCATGAAGGGAGGGCCGATGGCGACCATCAACGACGTCGCGCGCCTCGCCGGCGTGAGCCCGATGACGGCGTCGCGCGTCGTCAACGGCACCGGCAACGTCAAGCCCGCTGCTCGTGAGCGCGTGCTGCGCGCCGTCGACGAGCTGGGCTACACGCGCAATCATGCGGCAGCCGCCCTGCGCGGCCGAGGCAGGCCCACCTGGACCATCGGCCTCGTCCTGGAGAACGTCGCCAACGGCTATCAGGCCCAGCTGCAGCGCGAGATCGAGGACGCCGCGCTCGAACGCGGATCCTTCGTGCTGGCGGCCAGCACGGAGGAGGACGTCGAGCGGATGTCCGCGGCGATCTCCGCCTTCCGCTCGCGCGAGGTGGACGGTCTCGTCGTCGCGCCGCCGCCCGGCGAGCATCCGATCCTCGACGAGGTCCGCCATCAGGGCGTGCCGCTCGTGATCGTGGACCGTCCCGCCGCAGAGCTGGACGCCCCATACGTCCTCTCGGACGGGCGCACGGGAACACGCGACGCCGTCACTCATCTCGCCGGCCATGGACACCGCAGGATCGCCTACGTCACCGATGTGCGGTCGCTGACGATGCAGGACAGGCACTCGGGCTTCCGGGAGGGGCTGGAGCAGTGCGGCATCGCGGCCGACGAGCGGATCATCCGCTGCGATGTCGAGACCGCGGAGGATGCCGTGCGGACGACCCGCGCCCTCCTCGACCTCGCCGACCCGCCGACCGCGTTCGTCACGGGACGCGATGCGACGACGATCGGGGTCGCACGAGGGCTGCATCTCACCGGCGCCCAGCACTCGCGCGCGCTGGTCGGCTTCGACGACGTCGAGCTCGCCGATCTGGTCGAACCAGGGATCAGCGTGATCGCCCAGGACCCTGTGGAGGTGGGGCGCCGCACCGCCGAGAAGCTCCTCGAGCAGCTGGGCGGTGCAGCGACGCGGCGCGATGAGATCCGCGTTCCGACACGGCTCATCGCGCGCGGATCGGGAGAGATCCGCGGTTGATCGCCGCGCGGCGATTCGCGACCCTGCAGCGCGCAAGCGGTACCGTGTGCGCATGAGGACACGCATCGTCTCGACCGCCGCGGTGCTCCTGCTCGCCGTCGGCCTGGCCGGATGCGGCGTCACGGAGGAACCCGGCGCCGGCTCCTCCCCCTCCGCCCCGGCATCCGAAGTTCCGGCCGTCGATCCGGACGCATCCCCGACCCCGGACTCCACGGCGGAGGCAGTGGTCCTCCCGACCGACTGCCGCGCCATCCTGTCGGAGGACGTGCTCGACCAGCTCGCCGACGTTCCCCTCAACGACGCGGCCTTCGGTCCCTCCGGCGTCCAGGACGACGGCTCGCTCCTCTGCATCTGGGGCGACCCCGCCGCGGACACCACCGGTCTGACCACGACGATCTCGGCGATGCGCCGCGGACCGGCACTGGACATGCTCAACGCCCTGGCCGCCGACGAGGGCTTCACCTGCTACACCCCGGATGCCGGGACGCGCTGCGAGAAGACCTGGCAGAACGAGCAGTACCCTGTCACGGACGGCCGCACGCTCTACTGGCGCGACGGCATCCTCATCGACACCCGGTACTCGAACCTCGCACCGTCGGGGTACACGGCCTCGATCGTGGCGAGTCTTCTCGGCTGAGACTCGTCGCGGATGCCCTGCCCGCGGTCGCTCACCCGCACGCAGGTGCCTCGTATGGTCGCCTCCCGGGCGAGGAGACGACCATACGAGGCACCTCCCGGCGAGGAGACGACCACGCAAGACACCTCCCAGAGAAGAGCGGGGGCGGATACGGTGAAGGCCCCGGCTCTCCGCGAGGAGAACCGGGGCCTTCACCGAGAGCGGACGAGCAAGCTCGCCGGCTCTCGCCTCGATCAGCTGTGTTCGCGACGTCGTCGCTCGACAACCTCAGTCGGCTCGGGTGAGCGAGCAAGCTCGCTCACCTCTCGCCTCGATCAGTTATAAGTGCCGGGCGTGATGTCGTCCGTCGAGAACGCGTCGAAGTCGACGTAGCCGAAGTCACCGTCCGCGTACGCCCCGTCGGATGCGAAGATCCGGTTCGGGTAGCGCTCGCTCTTGGCCTCCTCGGTCGCCTCGACCGTGATGTTGCGGTACTTCGACAGACCGGTTCCGGCCGGGATGAGCTTACCGATGATGACGTTCTCCTTGAGGCCGACCAGCGGGTCGCGCTTGCCCTCCATGGCGGCCTGCGTGAGAACGCGGGTCGTCTCCTGGAAGGACGCGGCCGACAGCCAGGACTCCGTGGCGAGCGACGCCTTGGTGATGCCCATCAGCTCCGGACGGCCGGATGCGGGACGCTTGCCCTCGCCGACGGCCTCACGGTTGATCTGCTGGTAGCGCTTGAGGTCCACCATCTCACCGGGGAGCAGCGTCGTGTCGCCGTGGTCGACCACGGTGACCTTCCGCAGCATCTGGCGCACGATGACCTCGATGTGCTTGTCGTGGATCGGCACACCCTGCGAGCGGTACACGCCCTGCACGCCGCCGACGAGGTACTTCTGCACCTCACGGGCGCCCTGCACGCGCATGACCTCCTTGGGGTCGAGCGTTCCGACCTGCAGCGGCTGACCGACCGTGACGTGCTGGCCGTCCTCGACGAGGAGGGTCGCACGCTTCAGGACCGGGTACACCACAGCCTCGTCGCCGTTGTCCGGCGTGAGGATGACCTTCTTGGACTTGTCGGTCTCGTCGATCGTGATGCGGCCGTCGGCCTCGGCGATCGGGGATGCGCCCTTGGGGGTGCGCGCCTCGAACAGCTCCTGGACGCGAGGCAGACCCTGGGTGATGTCATCCGCCGATGCCGAACCGCCGGTGTGGAAGGTGCGCATCGTCAGCTGGGTGCCGGGCTCACCGATCGACTGGGCGGCGATGATGCCGACGGCCTCGCCGATGTCCACCGTCTTGCCGGTGGCCAGCGAACGGCCGTAGCACTGCGCGCACACGCCGACGGCGGAGTCGCAGGTCAGGACCGAACGGACCTTGATGGTCTCGACGCCCAGCGCGACCAGCTTGTCGATGAGCACGTCGCCGACGTCCTCACCGGCGGTCGCGACGACCTCGCCCTTGCTGTCCACCACGTCGGAGGCCAGCGTGCGGGCGAACACCGAGTTCTCGACGTTCGCGTCGCGGACCAGCTCGCCGGCGGCGTTCGGAGCGGCGATCGGCAGCTCCAGGCCCTTCGACGTGCCGCAGTCCTCCTCGCGGATGATGACGTCCTGCGAGACATCCACCAGACGACGGGTCAGGTAACCCGAGTCGGCGGTGCGCAGAGCGGTGTCGGCGAGCCCCTTGCGGGTTCCGTGCGTGGCGATGAAGTACTCCGCCACCGACAGTCCCTCGCGGTACGAGGAGATGATCGGACGCGGGATGATCTCACCCTTGGGGTTGTTCACCAGGCCTCGCATACCCGCGATGTTGCGGATCTGCAGCCAGTTGCCACGAGCGCCGGACGACACCATGCGGTTGATGGTGTTGTCCTCCGGGAAGTTGGCGCGCATCGCGGCCTGGACCTCGTCGGTCGCCTCGGTCCAGATCTTGATGAGCTCCTGACGACGCTCGGCGTCGGTCGTGAGGCCCTTCTCGAACTGCGCCTGGACCTTCGCGGCCTGCTTCTCGTAGCCCGCGACGATCTCCTTCTTGTTCGGCGGCGTGAGGATGTCGCTCAGCGCGACGGTCACGCCCGAACGGGTCGCCCAGTAGAAGCCGGCGTTCTTGATGCGGTCCAGCGTGGCGGCCGTCTCGACCTTGGGGTACTCCTCGGCCAGCTTGTTGACGATCTGCGACAGCTTGCCCTTGTCGGCCTGCTCGCGGACGAAGGGGTAGCCCTTCGGCAGCGCGTCGTTGAAGATCGCCTGACCGAGCGAGGCGTCCACGAGTCCGTGACGCTCGTAGCCCTCCGGGGCCTCGCCCTCGAGGAAGGTCAGACCCGGGATGCGGATGCGGACCTTCGCCTGCAGGTCGAGGGTGCCCTCGTCCTTGGCGAGCAGGGCCTCGGCGACGGAGCCGAACGCACGCCCCTCACCGGCTGCGCCCTGCTTGACCGTGGTCAGGTGGTGCAGGCCGATGATCATGTCCTGCGAGGGCAGGGTCACCGGGCGTCCGTCGGACGGCTTCAGGATGTTGTTCGAGGCGAGCATCAGCACGCGGGCCTCGGCCTGGGCCTCGACCGACAGCGGCAGGTGGACGGCCATCTGGTCGCCGTCGAAGTCCGCGTTGAAGGCGGCGCAGACGAGCGGGTGGAGCTGGATGGCCTTGCCCTCGACGAGCTGCGGCTCGAAGGCCTGGATGCCCAGGCGGTGCAGGGTGGGTGCACGGTTCAGCAGCACCGGACGCTCGCGGATGATCTCCTCGAGCACGTCCCAGACCTCGGGACGGGTGCGCTCGACGGCGCGCTTGGCTGCCTTGATGTTCTGCGAGTGACCGAGGTCGATCAGGCGCTTGATCACGAACGGCTTGAACAGCTCCAGAGCCATCTGCTTGGGGAGGCCGCACTGGTGCAGGTTCAGCTGCGGGCCGACGACGATGACCGAACGGCCCGAGTAGTCGACGCGCTTGCCGAGCAGGTTCTGGCGGAAACGACCCTGCTTTCCCTTGAGCATGTCGCTCAGGGACTTCAGGGCGCGGTTGCCGGTGCCGGTGACGGGGCGACCGCGGCGGCCGTTGTCGAACAGCGCGTCGACGGCCTCCTGCAGCATCCGCTTCTCGTTGTTGACGATGATCTCGGGGGCGCCGAGATCGATCAGGCGACGAAGACGGTTGTTGCGGTTGATCACGCGACGGTAGAGGTCGTTCAGGTCGCTGGTCGCGAAGCGGCCACCGTCCAGCTGGACCATCGGACGCAGCTCCGGCGGGATGACCGGGACGACGTCCAGGACCATCGCGGCCGGGCTCATGCCGGTCTCGAGGAACGAGTTGACGACCTTCAGGCGCTTGATCGCACGGATCTTGCGCTGGCCCTTGCCCTCGGCGATCTGCAGGTGCAGGTTCTCCGCCTCGGCGGCCAGGTCGAACTCGGCTAGGCGGCGCTGGATCGACTCCGCGCCCATGTAGGCCTCGAAGTACTGGCCGAACCGGTCCTGCAGCTCGTGGAAGACGTCGTCCTCCGGGCGGAGCGCGCCGACCTCGAGCGTGCGGAAGTCCTCCCACACCCGCTCGAGCTTGGCGATCTGCTCGTCGGTGCCCTTGCGGAGCTGAGCCATCTCCTTCTCGGCGGCGTCCTTGACCTTCTTCTTGGCGTCGGCCTTGGCGCCCTCGGCCTCGAGAGCGGCGAGCTCCTCCTCCAGCTTGGCGAGGCGCGCGGCGATCTTCGAGTCACGACGGTCCGCGAGCGTCTTCAGCTCGAGGCGGATGTTGTTCTCCTGCGTGGCGAGGTCGCGGTGACGAGCATCCTCGTCGACCGAGATCACCATGTAGGCGGCGAAGTAGATGACCTTCTCGAGGTCCTTCGGCGCCATGTCCAGCAGGTACCCGAGGCGCGAGGGAACGCCCTTGAAGTACCAGATGTGGGTCACGGGAGCGGCGAGCTCGATGTGGCCCATGCGCTCGCGACGGACGGAGCTCTTGGTGACCTCCACGCCGCAGCGCTCGCAGACGATGCCCTTGAAGCGGACACGCTTGTACTTGCCGCAGGCGCACTCCCAGTCGCGACTGGGGCCGAAGATCTGCTCGCCGAAGAGGCCGTCCTTCTCAGGCTTGAGCGTGCGGTAGTTGATGGTCTCGGGCTTCTTGACCTCACCGTACGACCATCCGCGGATGTCGTCTGCGGTGGCGAGGCCGATGCGAAGCTCATCGAAGGTTGTTGCGTCGAGCACTAGTTCTCCTGTGTCGAAATTCTCAATAAATCCGGTGATTGAGCAGGTCGGCGGAGCCGAACTGTCGAAATCTCGCCGAGATCAGATCTCGTCGATCGAAGCGGACTCGAAGCGGCTGGAGATGTTGATCCCCAGCTCCTCAGCTGCGCGGAAGGCCTCGTCGTCGGTGTCCCGGAGGTTGACCGCGGTGCCGTCGGCCGAGAGGACCTCGACGTTCAGGCAGAGCGACTGCATCTCCTTCATGAGCACCTTGAACGACTCCGGGATGCCGGGCTCCTGGATGTTCTCGCCCTTGACGATGGCCTCGTACACCTTGACGCGGCCGAGGATGTCGTCGGACTTGATCGTGAGGAGCTCCTGCAGCGCGTAGGCGGCGCCGTAGGCCTCGAGGGCCCACACCTCCATCTCGCCGAAGCGCTGACCGCCGAACTGCGCCTTGCCACCGAGCGGCTGCTGGGTGATCATCGAGTACGGACCGGTCGAACGCGCGTGGATCTTGTCGTCCACGAGGTGGTGGAGCTTCAGGATGTACATGTAGCCCACCGAGATCGGCGCGGGGAACGGCTCGCCGGAGCGCCCGTCGAACAGCTGCGTCTTGCCGGAGGAGTCGATCAGCCGCACGCCGTCGCGCGTCGGCGTCGTCGAGTCGAGGAGACCGGAGATCTCCTCCTCGCTCGCACCGTCGAACACCGGGGTCGCGACCTTCGTGCCCGGGGCGGCCTCGAAGGCGTCCTTCGGGAGCTTGACCGCCCACTCCGGGTTGCCCTCGACCTTCCAGCCCTGCTTGGCGATCCACCCGAGGTGGGTCTCGAGGACCTGACCGAAGTTCATCCGGCCGGGGATGCCGAGCGGGTTCAGGACGATGTCGACCGGGGTGCCGTCCGCGAGGAACGGCATGTCCTCGATCGGGAGGATCTTCGCGATGACGCCCTTGTTGCCGTGGCGGCCGGCGAGCTTGTCGCCCTCGGTGATCTTGCGCTTCTGGGCGATGTAGACCACGACGCGGCGGTTCACGCCGGAGCCGAGCTCGTCGTCGCCGTCCTCGGCATTGAACTCCTTGACGGCGATGATCGTGCCCTGCTCGCCGTGCGGCACCTTCAGAGAGGTGTCGCGGACCTCGCGGCTCTTCTCGTTGAAGATCGCGCGGAGCAGGCGCTCCTCCGCACTCAGCTCGGTCTCGCCCTTGGGCGTGACCTTGCCGACGAGGATGTCACCGGGACGGACCTCGGCGCCGATGCGGATGATGCCGCGCTCGTCGAGGTCCTTCAGCAGCTCGGGGCTGACGTTGGGGAGGTCACGGGTGATCTCCTCCTTGCCGAGCTTCGTGTCGCGGGCGTCGACCTCGTACTCCTCGATGTGGATCGAGGAGAGGGTGTCGTCCTTCACCAGGTCCTGGCTGAGGATGATCGCGTCCTCGAAGTTGTAGCCCTCCCACGTCATGAAGGCGACGAGGAGGTTCTTGCCGAGGGCGAGCTCGCCGTTCTCCGTGGCGGGTCCGTCGGCGATGACCTCGCCCTTCTCGACGCGCTCGCCAGCCGAGACGACGACCTTCTGGTTGTACGACGTGCCCTGGTTGGAGCGGTCGAACTTGCGGAGGTAGTACTCCTGCGTCCCGCCCTCGTCGAGCATGACGACGACGCGGTCGGCCGAGACCTCGCTGACGACACCGGCCTTCTCGGCGGTGATGACGTCGCCGGCGTCGATGGCCGCGAAGCCCTCCATACCGGTTCCGACCAGCGGGGAGTCGCTGCGCAGCAGCGGCACGGCCTGACGCTGCATGTTGGCGCCCATGAGCGCGCGCTGCGCGTCGTCGTGCTCGAGGAACGGCACGAGCGAGGTCGCGACCGACACCATCTGGCGCGGCGAGACGTCCATGAAGCCGATCTCCTCGGGGTGGAACATGTCCACCTCGCCGTCACGGCCACGACGGGCGAGCACGCGGTCGTCCGCGAAGTGGCCGTCCTTCTTCAGGACGGCGTTCGCCTGGGCGACGACGTGGTCGGCCTCCTCGGACGCCGTGAGGTACACGATCTCCTCGGTGACGCGACCGTCGACGACCTTGCGGTACGGGGTCTCGATGAAGCCGAAGGAGTTGATGCGCGCGAAGGTCGCGAGCGAGCCGATCAGGCCGATGTTCGGACCTTCAGGCGTCTCGATCGGGCACATGCGGCCGTAGTGCGAGGGGTGCACGTCGCGGACCTCGACGCCGGCGCGGTCGCGCGAGAGGCCGCCGGGGCCGAGCGCCGACAGGCGGCGCTTGTGGGTGAGCCCCGCGAGCGGGTTGTTCTGATCCATGAACTGCGACAGCTGCGAGGTCCCGAAGAACTCCTTGATCGCGGCGACGACGGGACGCACGTTGATCAGGGTCTGCGGCGTGATGGCCTCGATGTCCTGCGTGGTCATGCGCTCGCGGACGACGCGCTCCATACGGGACAGACCGGTGCGGACCTGGTTCTGGATGAGCTCGCCGACGGCGCGGATGCGGCGGTTGCCGAAGTTGTCGATGTCGTCGACGGAGAGGCGGATCTCCGCCTTCTTCCCTCCGCGGATGCCCTCGAACGTCTCGTCGCCGCGGTGCACGCGCACGAGGTACTTGATCGTGGCGACGATGTCGTCGACGGTCAGGACCGAGTCGGACAGCGAGGCGTCGAGGCCGAGCTTCTGGTTGATCTTGTAGCGACCCACCTTCGCCAGGTCGTAGCGCTTCGGGTTGAAGTAGAAGTTGTCCAGCAGCGCGCGGGCGGCCTCGGCGGCGACCTGCTCGCCGGGACGGAGCTTGCGGTAGATGTCGCGCAGCGCGTCTTCCTTGGTGAGGATGGTGTCCTTCGCCAGGGTCTCCTCGATGGAGCCGAAGCCGGCGAACTCGGCGAGGATGTCCTCGCTGGAGAGGCCGAGGGCCTTCAGGAACACGGTGACGGACTGCTTGCGCTTGCGGTCGATGCGCACGCCGACCTGGTCGCGCTTGTCGATCTCGAACTCGAGCCATGCACCGCGGCTGGGGATGACGCGGGCGGAGACGATGTCTTTGTCGCTGGTCTTGTCGGGCGTCTTGTCGAAGTAGACGCCGGGCGAGCGGACCAGCTGCGACACGACGACGCGCTCGGTGCCGTTGATGATGAACGTGCCCTTGTCGGTCTGGAGCGGGAAGTCGCCCATGAAGACCGTCTGGGTCTTGATCTCACCGGTCTGGTGGTTCATGAACTCGGCCTCGACGTACAGCGGGGCGGCGTAGGTCTTGCCGCGCTCCTTGCACTCGTCGATCGAGTACTTCTCCGGCTCCAGGTACGGGTTCGTGAAGCTCAGCTGCATGGTCTCGCTGAGGTCTTCGATCGGAGAGATCTCCTCGAAGATCTCCTCGAGCCCTGAGACCTCGTTGACGTCCTTGCGGCCGGCCTCGCGGGCCTCGGCGACGCGGGCCTTCCAGGCCTCGTTGCCGACGAGCCAGTCGAAGGACTCGGTCTGCAGCGCGAGCAGGTCGGGGACCGTCAGCGTGTCGGAGATCTTGGCGAACGAGAGGCGGGATGCTCCGCGTCCGTTCTTGGTGGTGGTGGATGTGGATGCGTTGCGAGCAGCAGCCAAGGGAATAACCTCCGTGAGCCCCGCGGGGCTTCTCGATTCCTTTGTCGTCAGGTGGAGTGCGCGCCCGAATGCTCAACGAGATGCCGACCACCATATGAGGGCACGGAGAAGCGAGCGCAACTATTTACTATACGTCCGATTTCGCGACATGTCCAGTCGGATCCTTGACCAATCCCGGATGCTGCGGTAAAAGCCCCTCGATCGCTCAGCCGATGCGGACGACGCCCCGGTACCCGTCCTCCTCCAGCGCCGCCATGTCGTCGAGCGACGCGTCGGCGATCGGAAGCAGGTGCGCATCGACCCAGGTGTCGCCCGTGGCGGCGGAGGCCCAGGGGTCCTCTACGAGGATCGCTCCTGGCACACCGGCATGGCAGAGCACCCAGTGCGGCACGGCGAAGCCCTGCATCCTCTCCAGCGACAGCGCGAGCAGCACCTGCTCCCCCTCGGCGATCGCCTCCCGGATCTCCGAGATCGGCATACGGCGCTCCTCGATCGGGAGGCCGAGGGCGACGGCATCCGCGCGGGAGGAGCGCTGCAGCACCGCACGCCACTCCTGTTCGGCCTCGGGGAGATGCCCGACCATCACCGGACGCGCGGCGTCGAGGGAGATGCGGACGCGGGCGGCCGGCCACCTGCGCCGCACGGCGACGCCGAGACCCACCGGCTCGCAGGCGGGGAAGTTGTTCGCCGTGCGCCAGAACGCGAGTTCCGCGGCACGGTCGAAGGTCTCCTCGCCCGTCCTGGTCCGCGCCATGAGGGAGACCACGGCGCCGCAGGTGAAGCTCTCGGTCTGCCGGTAGTACGGCGGCTCCGCGACCTCTGCGTCGACGAGCCAGCGGACGTATCCGCTCTCAGGCTCGTCCGTACCGATCGCGCTCTCCAGCGGTGGACGCAGCGCAGCGAAGCCGAGTGCGGCGGCATCCACGGCATCGACCGTCCAGCCCTCCCATTTCACCTGCACGAGTCCGCGGGAGCCGGCCAGCTCGATGAGAGCGACGATCAGGAGGGCCCTGTCGCCGGCCGCGTCGACGATCTTCAGGTAGGCCGAACCGGTGCGGGCGGAGACGAGGGCGGCGCAGAGCCACTCGTCGCCGTCGACGACCGCGACGATCTCCGGGCTCCGCGCGGACCGCTCCGCCGAGGCCCACCGCTGGATCGTCTCGTCCGCGAAGAGCCCGAACGCGCGCTCCGGGATCGTGGCGGCGACGTACGGCAGGACGAGGGTGCGCGGCATCCCTCCAGACTAGGGCGACGCGCACAGGGAACGGCGGGTAGGGTGCCGGACATGAGGATCCTGCTGGCCGGCGCGAGCGGCCTGATCGGCTCGGAGGTCGCCCGTCATGCCGCCGGGGATCATGAGGTCCGCGCGCTGGTGCGACGCGCACCCTCTCGGGATCACGAGGCGAGGTGGGATCCCGCGGACGGCGAGATTCCGCAGCGCGCGGTCGATGAGGCGGATGCCGTCATCAGCCTCTCCGGCGCCAGCCTGTCCCGTCTGCCCTGGACCCGCGGCTACCGAGAGGAGATCCTCCGCAGCCGCGTGACGGCGACCACGACCATCGCGCGGGCGATCGCGGCGAGCCGGACGCCGCCGTCGGTCTGGGTGTCGGCGTCGGCCGTCGGGATCTACGGGGACCGCCAGGGCGAGACGTTGAGCGAGAGCGCGCCCCGCGGCAGCGGATATCTCTCCGACGTGGTCGCCGCATGGGAGGCCTCCACCGCGGCCGCGGCGGGCAGCACGCGCATCGTGCACGCGCGGACGGGTCTCGTGCTCGCGGGATCCGGCGCGCTGAAGCCGCTGCTGCTGACCGCCCGGCTCGGGCTGGGGGCGACCGTGGGGAACGGGCGGCAGCACTGGCCGTGGATCTCGCTGGAGGATGAGGCACGGGCGATCCTGCACCTCGCGACCGCGTCGCGGCTATCCGGTCCGGTGAACCTCACGGGCCCTGCGACCGCGATCTCGAAGGATGTCACGACAGCGCTGGCACGCGCCGTGCACCGACCGCACCTGTTCCGGCTCCCCGCGTTCGCGCTGCGCGCCGCGATGGGACGAGCTGCGGACGAGCTGCTGCTCGCGGACCAGCGCGTCGAACCCGCCCGCCTGCGGGCGGACGGCTTCGCGTGGCGGACGCCGACGGTCGAGGATGCCGTCGCCGCCGCCCTGACCGCCTGAGCGCGGACGGCCGGCGCGGGCGGTTTCCGTGCCCGCTCGCCGAGCGAGGACGGCGCAGCCGAAGCCTTCCCACCCGCACGTTGAGCGAGGACGGCGCAGCCGATCGAGTCGAAACGCCCCCAGCACAAACCCCGTTTCGACTCGCTCCGCTCGCTCGACGAACGAGAAGAAAAGACCCGCGCAGCGACCCCCTGCCCGCACGTTGAGCGAGGACGGCACAGCCGACCGAGTCGAAACGCCCCCAGCACAAACCCCGTTTCGACCCGCTCCGCTCGCTCAACGAACGGCGGCGAAGGGCACCCGCTCGACGAACGAGGCAGAGGGAGTGGACCTCCCCCAGCGCTCGAGAAGGACCTCGCGGGCGACCTCGGCGGAGATCCGGCTCGCGGCGCCGACCTCGAGCAGCGGCAGGGGCAGCCGGCCGCCCGCCGGAAGACCGACGTTCACGAGGACCGCGCCGGGATCGCTCGCCGCGACGCGATCGACGAGATCGCGCTGGGCCTGCTCGGTCTCCGGACGATCCACGAGCAGCGCGAGGCGTCCACCCGCGGCGCGGGCCGCGTCCAGGGCGGCGGCGACGGCATCCGGAGACGCCGCGGCCAGGTCGAGCCGCACCCGGAAGTCATCGCTCGCGAGTCCTGCCGCCACGTAGTCGGCGGCGCTGTCGACGGCGAGCGTCGAACGTCGTCGCGCATCGACGACGGCCAGCGCGGATGCCGGGGCATCCACCGCGCCGACGGCACGGATCGCGCGGCGCACGATCGACCGCACCTCCTCGCCGGCATCCACCTGAGGCTCCGCGGCCGCGAGCTTCCCGGCCAGCGTGCGCACCCGCTCGCCCGCCTCGGCGACGCGATCGCGGGACAGCGTGCCGTCGCGCAGCGCGGCGACGATCGCGTCCCGGGCGGCGAGGAAGTCGCGCTCGTCCTGATCCGGGTGCGCGGCCGCCCCCGGATTGGTCGGGTTCCCGATGCACAGCAGGTCCGCCCCGGCGGCGAGAGCCAGCACCGCTCCCCCGCCGATCCCCACGCTTTCGCGCACGGCGGCCATGTCGAGCGCGTCGGTGATGACGACTCCGCCGAAGCCGAGCTCGCGGAGCATCCCGAGCACGCGCGGGTTCAGCGTGGCCGGCGCCTCGCCCCAGGCGGGGACGACGATGTGCGCCGTCATCACGGCATCCACGCCGGCGGCGATCGCCGCCCTGAACGGCTCCAGATGGACCGAGGCGATCTCCTCGGGATCGACCTCGATCACCGGCAGTGCGTGGTGGGAGTCCACGTGGGTGTCGCCGTGGCCGGGGAAGTGCTTCACGCACGCCGCCACGCCGCCGCCCTGTAGGCCCTCGACCACGGCGGCGACGTGCCGCGACACGAGCGCGGCATCCGCCCCGAACGAGCGGACCCCGATGACGGGGTTGCGCGGATCGGTGTTGACGTCCGCGACAGGGCCCAGCACGACGTTGATCCCCGCCGCGCGGGCGCGACGTGCGAGCTCGCCTCCCGTGGCACGGCTCGCCGCCGTATCGTCGACGACGCCCAGCTGCCATGCCCCGGGCAGCGTCGATCCGGCGGCCGCCTCGAGGCGCGTGACGCTGCCGCCCTCCTCGTCGACTCCGATCAGGACGTCCGGGTTGGCCGCGCGCAGCTCGGCGCTCAGCTCCGGCAGGCGATCCGACACGTTCTGGGCGAAGTACACGACGCCGGCGAGGCCTTCGCGCAGCTCGGCGAGCAGCCACTCCGGCGCCTCGGTTCCGAGGAACCCGGGCCAGAGCACGCCGTTCGCGAGCCGGATCAGCTCGTCGCTCATCCCTTCACCGCCCCCGAGACGAGGCCGGCCGAGAGCCTGCGCTGCACGACCACGAAGAAGATCATGACCGGGATCGTGATGATCGTGGAGGCCGCCATGATGCTGCCCCAGTCGTTGGAGTGCAGTCCGAAGAACGACTTCAGACCGATCGCGACGGTGTACTGATCGCTCGCCCCGCCCAGCATCGTCATGGCGAAGATGAACTCGTTCCACGCGGTGATGAAGCTGAAGATGCTCGTCGCGACGAGGCCGGGCATGACCAGCGGGAGGAGCACGGAGCGGAACATCCGCCACCAGCTCGCGCCGTCGATGTAGGCGGCCTCCTCGAGCTCCACGGGCACCGCGGCGACGAATCCGCGCAGCATCCAGATCCCGAACGCAAGGGACAGCGCGACGTACACGACCATGAGGCCGAGGATGCTGTTGAGCAGCCCGAGGCTCTTCACCTGGAGGAACAGCGGGATCACGAGCGCCTCGAGCGGCACCATCTGCACGACGAGGATGAGCATGAGGATCGTGGTGCGGAACCGGAAGCGGAATCGCGCGACGGCGACCGCGGCGAGCAGGCACACGAGGGCGCTGACGAGCACCGTCACGAGCGCGACGATCGCGGAGTTGCGCAGGTAGGTGCCGAAGCCGCCCTCGGTGAGGACGAAGGCGAAGTTGTCCCAGGTGAACTCCTGGGGCAGCAGTGACTGGCCGCCGCTGGACGCCTTCTTGTCGAAGGCGCTGGAGATCATCCAGTACACCGGGAAGAGCGTGAAGACCAGGACGGCGGCGACGCCGATCCCGATGCCCAGGCGCGAGAGGGCGGAGGGACGGGGGTTCACAGTTCGTCCTCCTTCATGAGCGAGCGGATGTACACGATCGTGATGCCGATCAGCACGAGGGTCAGGAGGACGGCGAGCGCGGCGCCGAAGCCGTAGCGGTTCTGTCCGAAGGACTCCACGTACGACCAGACGCCGAGATTGAGGACGGATCGGTTCGATCCGGATCCGCCCGGCATCAGATACACCTGGGCGAAGACCTTGAAGTCCCAGATCGTGGACAGGATGATGACGACCGAGAAGACCGGCCGCAGAGTCGGGAAGACGATGCTCCAGAACCGCCGCCAGGCGTTCGCGCCGTCCAGGGCCGCAGCCTCGAGCATCTCCTTCGAGACGCCGAGGAGACCGGCGAGCACGGTGATGGCCACGAACGGGAAGCCGTGGTGCACGACGTTCAAGAGCACGATCGCGTAGAACGACCACTGGTTCGTGAACCAGTTGACGGACTGGTCGATGAGTCCGAGGTCCTTGAGGACCGTATTGAAGATGCCGCGGTCGGCATCGAAGATGAAGGTCCAGACGTAGGTGCCGGTCACGGCGGGCATCGCCCACGCGACCATGATGCAGCTGGAGACGATGGTGCGCCACACGGTGCCCAGGCGCTGCAGCAGCAGAGCGACGAGGGTGCCGACGGCGACCGTCGCGAAGACGGAGACGGCGGCGAAGCCGACGGTGTTGGGCAGGACGACGGTCCACAGGGTGGAGTTCGTCAGCGCCTCGACGTAGTTGTCCAGCCCGATGAAATTCGTCTCGCCGGTGTTGATCTGCCGCAGCCCGTAGTCCTGCAGCGAGTAGATGAACACCTGGACGAGCGGCCAGAGCATCAGCACCGCGAGGATGATGAGCCCGGGGGCGAGCAGGAGCCATGGGCGGCTCCTGGCCCAGGTCAGGGTTCGGCCTCTGCGGCCTCCGGCCACGGAGGCGGGGGTGTTGCGCCCCGCCTCCGTGGTGGTCGGAACTGGTGCTTGCACCATCGACATGAAGGGTTACTGCCTCACTGGTCGTTACTGGTTGAGCAGCTCGGTCATCTCGGCCGCGGCATCCTTCGTCGCGGTCGCGACGTCCTTCTGCCCGCTGAGGATCGACTGGATCATCGCGTTGGTCGTCTTCTTCGCCTGGACGGCGCCGAAGTTCGGGGTCACCGGCACGGATGCTCCGCCGTCGACCATCTGCTCGGCGAACGGCGCGACCAGCGGGTCGGTCGAGGCGAGCGCCTCTTCCATCGCCGACTGGACGCCGGGGAAGTAGCCGGTCTCATCGGCCCACTTCTCGGCGAACTCGCCGGTGGTCATGAGCTCGACGAACTCCCAGGCGAGGTCCGCGCTCTTCGTGGTGTTGAAGATCGACAGGTGCGAGCCGCCCAGCACCGACGGCGCGATGCCGCCGTCCTGGCCGGGGATGACCGCCGCGCCCAGCTTGCCCTCGAGGTCGGGAGCGGTCTCGAGGATCGAGTTCGGCGTCCACGAGCCGGAGAGCATCATCGCGACGTTGCCCTGCGTGAAGGCGTCCCGGAGGTCGGTCTCCTTCCACGTGGTCGCGCCGGCCGACGAGAAGCCGTGCTTCGTGGCCAGATCCGTGTAGAACTGGATGCCCGCCTGCGACTCTGCGCTGTCCAGCTCGCTGGTCCAGGTGTCGCCGTCGAGCGTGGCGACCTCGCCGCCGGCGCCCCACACCCAGGGGTACACCTGGAACTCGGCGTCGCCGGGCACGGGGAAGGGCAGCATGTCGGGGTGGGCGGCCTTGATGGCCTCGCCCGCGGCGATGATGTCGTCCCAGGTCTTGGGCGCCTCGAGCCCGAGCTCCTCGAAGACGTCGGCGCGGTAGATGATCGAACGGACGCCGGCGTACCACGGCATGCCGTAGAGCTCGTCGTCGTAGGTTCCTGCGACCTCGAGTCCGTCGACGAGGTCGTCGCGCAGACCGTCCTCGCCGTCCACGTACTCGTCGATCGGGAGCAGCGCGCCCGCGTCGGCGAACTCGGCCGTCCAGGTGGTGCCCGTCTCGGCGATGTCGGGAGTGGTGCCGCCGGCGATCGCGGTCACGAAGCGGTCGTGCGCGTCGGCCCACTGGACCTCTTCGAACTCGACGGTCGCGCCGGTCTGCTCCTTGAAGGCGTCGGCCACCTCGTCCAGGAACGCGGTGGAGTCGGGGTTGGTCCCCTGCATGATCCACACGCTGAGGGTCTGGCCCTCTCCGTCCGCACCGCCGCCGCCGTCGCCGGAGCACGCGGCCAGGCCCAGCATTGCCGTGACGCCGAGCGCCACAACCGGAAGAATACGCTTCTTCATCGGGTACATCTCCTCGTTGAAAACTGCCTCGACTGCACGGGGTTGCAGGCCGATCAGGAAAAAGTATCCACGACTAACAAAATACCTGCAAATCCTCGCCGAGATCGTCACACACCCGTAACACGTAGGGTTGGGGGCATGGGAAGAGCACGGGGACGCGACGTCGAGCACCCCCGCGCGCGCCTCGATCACGGCGGCGTCGCGACGATCGAGCCGAGCGAGTTCACCAGCGGCTTCGAACTGATCGTCGACGGGACACCGCAGTCGCACGTCGATCTGAACGACCCGACGCACTTGCACTTCGAGTACGTCGTCCGGATGGGCGCGGTGATCGACCAGCTGCGCGAGCAGGGGCAGGCGCTCACCGCCGTGCACCTCGGCGCCGGCGCCCTGACCATCCCCCGCTACGTGGAGGCGACCCGCCCGGGATCGCGCCAGCAGGTGATCGAGCTCGAGGCGCCCCTGGCCGCGCTCGTGCGGGAGCATCTGCCCCTGCCGCGCTCGGCGTCCATCCGGATCCGGATCGGCGACGCCAGGGAGGGAGTCCGGCGGCTCCCCGACCCTCTCTCCGGCGCCTGCGACCTCGTCGTCTCCGACGTCTACTCGGGGGCGCAGACCCCCGCGCATCTGACGAGCGTCGAGTTCTACCGGGAGCTGTCGGCTCTGCTCGCCCCCGCTGGCGTACTGCTGGTCAACGTCGCCGACGGACCGGGACTCGCCTTCGCCCGGCGTCAGGTCGCGACCGTCGGAGCCGTCCTGCCGGAGGTCGCCGTCCTCGCCGACACCCAGGTGCTCAAGGGACGGAGGTTCGGCAATCTCGTCATCGCGGCGTCCGCCTCGACGCTGCCGACCGAGTGGCTCCCGCGGATGCTGGCCGCCGGCCCGCATCCGGCCAAGATCGCCCAGGGCGCGGAGGTGGCCGCCTTCGCGCAGGGGGCGCGCATCGTCACGGATGCCGACGCCACCGCCTCGCCCAAACCGGACGCTTCGATCTTCCTCCGCTGACACGCTGCACTCGCCGGTGACCTCCGTGCCCGCGGGGTCGACCTTCGGCCAGTGATCCCGGCGTCCGGGGCGTGCCGCCCGGAGAGCACGTCCCGCGGCAGGCAGACTGGAAAGGCAGTGTGCGGAAGGGAGATCACATGAGTTTCATCCGGGGGTACGACCCCGAGACCCTTCGCGAAGTGGTCGATCTCGCAGAATGCGCCGAGCGCCTGACGGAGATCGAGGGGCAGCGGAGCCTGCCCGCGATGCTCGAGCGGGTCTGGCTGCTGAAGGTGCTCGATCGCCTGGACGACGCGCTCGCCCTCTCGGAGGAGACCGTGCGGCAGGCGCGCATGGCCGGAACCCGCAAGGACGTCCTCCGCGCTCGCGTCCTGCACGCCACGATCCTGCAGTTCCGAGGCGCACACGCCGCGGCCGATCAGGAGCTCGCCGCCTGCGCCGATGAGGCCGAGGGGCAGCGCTGGGGTTCGATCGGGGCGTTCGCCCACCAGCATCGCGGCAAGAACGCCTACGACGCCGGCGACCTCGAACAGGCCAAGGAGAGCTTCAAGCAGTCCCTGTTCCTGCGCCGCGAGGCGGGTGCTGCGGATGCCGACCTGGAGACCGTCCTGCTCGCGATCGAGGCGGTCGAGCGCCGTCGCGTGGCGCAGCCCGTCGCGAGCTGAGCCGCATCCGCGCCGGGATGTCTCCGGGGTGTTCTAGCCTGGAGACATGGCGGAGTTGGACCGTGTGCGCATCTGGGGCGAGGCGCTCATCCGAATGCATCTGGACGACACGTGGTCGTTCGGGTTCGACAGCGCGAAGCGGCGTGCCGGGCAGTGCGACTACCGCGCGAAGCGGATCACCGTCTCGCGCTACCTCGCCGCCCGTTTCGAGGATGACGAGATCCATCAGGTGCTGCTGCACGAGGTCGCGCATGCGCTGGCCGGCCATCAGGCCGCGCACGGGCAGGCATGGAGGCGTGTCGCACGCGAGCTCGGCTATGTCGGCGGCACGACCCACCACGGCGAGACGGCCACCGAGCTCGCGCCCTGGGTCGGCCGGTGCCCCGCGGGGCACGTGACGTATCGGCATCGTCGTCCCTCACGGGCGACGAGCTGCGCGAAATGCTCCCGCACCTTCGATCCGCGGTTCGAGTTCGAATGGACGCGCCGCGAGATCACCGCCGCGACGCGACTCGCCGCCCAGACGCCGCGCTGAGGCGCGCCCGGCGGGTTTGCCTATACTCGCGCTGCCGAGTGGTCCGCCCTCCCAGGCTCGCGCTGCTCGGTGGTTTGCCCTCTCGCACTCGCGCTGCTCATCCCAGACCTGCGCTGCTCATCCCAGGCCTGCGCTGCCCATCCCAGACCCACGCTGCTCATCCCAGGCCTGCGCTGCCCATCCCAGACCCACGCTGCTCATCCCAGGCCTGCGCTGCTCATCCCCAGGCCTGCGCTGCTCATCCCCAGGCCTGCGCTGCTCATCCAAGACCCACGCTGCTCTTTCACGCGTGCGCTGCTGAGAAACACGCAGCGCACGCGGGGAAAAGCAGCGCGACACAGAAGACGGCAGCACGACCCGGAAAAGCAGCAGCGCGTCACAGGAACAGCAGCGCGACCAGGCAAGCAACAGCGCGACCCCAGGAAGCAACAGCGCGTCACAGGAACAGCGCGCCCAGGGAACAGCAGCGCGGCCTAGGAAACAGCGGGGATATGGAGTTCAGGCGAAGGCGGCGAAGGCGCCGTAGGAGCATCCGCTCCGCTGCTGCACCATGCCCGTAGCCCCTCCCAGTCTCTCACCTGTTCCCGCCTCCCACCTGTTTCTTCTTCCGCCCCGCCCCCTTCCCTGACCCTGCCTGCTCCTGCCCGCGTTTACGCTGCTCATTCCGGAGTCGCGCGGCGCTTATATGCATGCGCTGCTGAGAAACACGCAGCACGGGCGGAGAAAAGCAGCACAACGCAGAAGGCAGCAGCGCAACACGGAAGGCGGCAGCGCGACCCGGCTCAGGTGAAGGCGACGAAGACGCCGTCGCGGAGGACGGGCACCACGGCGGTCGCATCGAGCTCCGCAGCATCCGCGACCGTCGTCGGCACCAGCCCGGAGGCCTCGATGCGCCCCGTCGCGGCGACGCCGTCCGCCAGTTCGCGGCCGGATCCGGATGCCGTGAGCAGATGCCGCAGCGCGCGGCGAAGCCCCCTGGCCGATTCGCACGCTGCCGCAGCCTCGGGCGAGGTGTGGTCGATGCCGAGATCGCTGAGCGCGGCGATGATCGCGCCCGCTCCGAGATGATCCTCGACGGCGAAGCGGAGTCCGCCGTCCGGGGTCCGCTCCCCCGCCGCGATGACCGCGACCGAGGTGCGCTGCCGCCGGCGGTCCTGGATCTCGAGCACCGCCCTCGCGAGGGCCGAGGCGTTGCGGATGCCGCCGACCAGCACGGTCTCCGCGCCGAGCGCCGCCGCGACGACGGCCGCGCCGTTCAGAGACCAGCCGGTCGCGCCGTTCAGCGACCAGCCGGTCGCATCGTCGAGCTCGACAGTGCGGCCGGCGGCGACGGCATCCGTCACGATCGAGGAGAACCGCAGCACATCCACGACGACCACCACATCGGCCGACGCGAGCCTTCGAAGACCCTCGACGCCCCATTCGAGACGGACCTGATACGCGGACTGGTCGAACGGATGCGGCATCCCTCCACCCTACGGCGCTGTCGCGCAGCACCACCGCGACGAGACCACGGGCTCACGAGGCTGCCGGCCCATGAGCGCCCGAGAAGGGCTGTCGTCAGTCGACGGCCAGCGCCTCGACCGGGGCGACGCGGGTCGCGAGGCGCGTCGGCGTCGCGGCCGCGACGAGTGTCAGCACCGCGGTCGCGACGACGATCACCGCGACGGGGACCCACGGCACCGCCGGGGCGACGATCCCCGCCGTCGCCTCGAAGAGCGGGGGCATCCGCACCGACCCCAGCAGCGACTGCGCCGCGATCCAGCCGTACAGCACCCCGAGGACGAGACCGGTGAGCGTCGCCGTGACGGTGATGTGCACGGCCTCGAGGAGGATCATCGATCTGACCTGCCTGTTCGACAGGCCGATCGCCCGCAGCAGGCCCAGCTCACGGCGGCGCTGGACGACGCCGATCGTGAGGAGGTTCACGAGCCCGACCGCCGCGATCACCGCGGAGATGCCGACGAGGACCATCATCACGGCCGCGAAGCCGTCCATGATCGCCGAGAACTGCGGATCGAGCTCGCCGCCCGCGGCTTTGGCCAGCAGCGCCTTCACCGACTCCAGCGCGACGGCGAACATCGTCACGAGCGTCACGCCCATGACGACGCCGATCGCCATCCGGCTGGACCGCTCCGGATACCGCAGCGCGTTCTCCGCCGCGAGCCTGGCTGTCGCGGAGCGTCCGAACAGACGCCCCACCAGACGCAGCACCGGCGGCATCACGAGCACCGCTCCGAGCGAGAGCCCTGTGAAGGACAGCAGTCCCCCGAAGAACGCGATGACGACGCCGAGGGGCGTGACCAGCCCCGCCAGGATCCCGAAGACCAGCAGCGCGACCCCCAGGATCACGAGGATCAACGCTCCGACATGACGTGCGGGACGACCAGCGGCGTCCTCATGGCTGCGCTCGACGGAGCCGCCGATCGCCTGCAGCGGCGTGACCGCGAGCACGCGACGCGAACCCGCCCACGCCGCGGCCCAGGTGGTCAGCGCGACGCCGATCGCCGGGATGAGGACGGCGGGCTGGACGAGCGAGAACTCCTCGATCGCACCGAGCAGGCGGTCGGCGACGACGATGCCGACCGCCGTGATCCCGATGCCGACGACGACGCCGGCGATCGCGCCGAGGACGCCCACGACGAGTCCTTGCCTGGCAGCCTCGATGCGCTGCGAGCGCGCTGTACCGCCGATGAGCCGCATCAGCGCGATCCGCCGGGTGCGGCCGGCGATGATCGTCGAGAAGGTGTTCGCCGTGACGATCGCCGCGACGTAGAGCGCGACGCCGATGAGCAGCACGGAGAGGATCGCGACGACGACCGCGAGCGTGCCGCTGTCGCCGATGTACGGGTCAGAGGTCAGCATCGCGCCGATGTAGGCCGTCGCCTCCACGAGGACGACGCCGAAGGCCGAGGCGAGCGCCGCGACGAGGATGCTCGCGCCCATGCCGCGGTCGCGCAGCCATCCGAGACGCGGTCCGGTCCGCGAGGTGTCGGGGACGAGGGATGCCGTGACGACGGTCATGCCGGCACCTCCGCGGCGAGCATGTACGCCGCGATCTGCTCGGCGCTCTGCCGCGGATGATCGGCGACGATGCGGCCGTCGCCGAGGTAGAGCACGCGATCGGCGTGGCTCGCCGCGATCGCGTCGTGCGTCACCATCGCGATGGACTGGCCGTGCTCCCGGCTGGCGGCCGACAGCAGCTGCAGCACTTCGCGGCCGGTGGCCGAGTCGAGGTTCCCGGTCGGCTCGTCGGCGAAGACGAGATCGGGCGCGGTGGCGAGCGCGCGGGCGATCGCCACGCGCTGCTGCTGGCCGCCGGAGAGCTGATGCGGGCGATGTCCGAGCCGGGAGCCGAGTCCCAGCGTCTCGATGAGCCCGTCGATGCGCGCCCGTTCGATCGCGCTCGGACGGCGCCCGTCGAGCTCGAAGGGCAGGAGGATGTTGCCGAGGGCGTCGAGCGTGGGCACGAGGTTGAACGCCTGGAAGATGAAGCCCACCCTGCGGCGGCGCAGGATCGTCAGGTCGAGGTCGCCGAGGCCGGTGATCTCGGTGTCGCCGATCCATGCGCGGCCCTCGGTGGGCGAGTCGAGACCGGCCATGATGTGCATGAGCGTCGACTTGCCGGATCCCGAAGGACCCATGATCGCGGTGAACTGGCCGCGGCGGATGCCGACGCTGACGCCGTCGAGTGCGTGGACGGTGCCCTCGCCCGCCCCGTAGGACTTCTTCAGATGCTGCACGCGGGCGGCGAGCCCGAGGTCGGTGGTCGTGATCTCCATGCCTTCCACGCTACGAACGGCGCCCCCGCTCCGTCATCGCCCGCCCGTCTCATCCTCCGTACATCGCAAGGATGATCCTCGAATCAACAACACCACGCCGAGCGGACAGCGATACGCGTGCGCCTCGGCGTGGTGTTGTTGATTCGAGGGGAGGCGGTCAGGCGAGGCCGTGCTCGAAGGCGAAGACCACGAGCTGCACGCGATCGCGGAGCGCGAGCTTCGTCAGGATCCGGCTGATGTGCGTCTTCACCGTCGCCTCGCTGAGGAACTCCCGCCCGGCGATCTCGGCGTTGGAGAGCCCCCGGGCGGCGAGCGCGAAGATCTCCCGCTCGCGCTCGGTGAGATCCGCGTACTGCGCAGGCACCGGCCGCGGCGCCTCCGCGAAGTGCGCGAACAGGTCGCGCGTGGCGGACGCGGCGATCACGCTCGACCCGGACTGCACGGTGCGGATCGCGGCGAGCAGGAACTCGGGATCGGCATCCTTCAGGAGGAATCCGCTCGCCCCCTGCCGGATCGCGCGAGCGGCGGCCTCGTCCAGGTCGAAGGTCGTGAGCATGACCACCTTCGGCGGATCGGACTGCTCGAGCAGGCGCCCCGTCGCGGTGAGACCGTCCATCACCGGCATCCGGATGTCCATGAGGACCACATCCGGACGCGTCCGCGCGATCACCGCGAGGGCCTCCTGACCGTCCCCCGCCTCGCCGACGACCTCGAGGTCCGACTGCGAGTCCACGACCATGCGGATGCCGGCGCGGAACAGCGCCTGGTCGTCGACGAGCACGACGCGGATCATTCGGCACCCCCTGCTGCGGCGTCCTGGTCCTGATTCTGACGCGGATCCGCCGGGGAGATCGGCAGCCGCGCCCTGACGAGGAACATCCTGCCCTCGCGCTCCGCGCGCAGCACCCCGCCGACCAGCTGAGCCCGCTCGCGCATGCCGATGATGCCATGCCCGCCGCCCGTCCCGGCAAGGCGGACGGCATCTTCGACGACGTTGCCCACCACGATCTCGACGCCGTCCGGATGCCAGGCGAGCCGGACGTCGACCTCCTGCCCCTCTCCGTGCCGGATGGCGTTCGTGAGCGCCTCCTGCAGGATGCGGTAGACGGCGAGCTGGATCGCGGCGGGCGGCTCCCCCGGCGGCATCGGATCGATCGTGATGCTGGGCTCGATGCCCGCCTGGCGCACCTGGGCGAAGAGCGACTCCAGGTCGGCGAGCGTCGGCTGCGGACCGTCGCCCTGGCGATGCCTGAGCTGCGTCAGAAGCATCCGCACGTCGCTCAGCGCCCCGCGCGCCGTCTGCGCGATCGTCGTCAGCGCCTCGGAGGCGGCGTCAGGGTCCGCGGCCGCCGCGTATCGCGCGCCGTCCGCCTGGGCGATCACGACGGCCAGCGAGTGGGCGACGACGTCGTGCATGTCGCGTGCGATCCGCACACGCTCCTGCTCCTCCGCCGTCGCGATCTCCGCACGTCTCTGCGCCTCGCGGATGCTGCGGGCTCTGAGGACCATCCGCCAGCCGAAGCCGGCCACCCACGCGAAGCCGAGCGCGAGCACGGACACGGTGATCAGCAGGATCGCGACGTTGAGCGTGACGTCGAGGCTGCCGAGGAGGCTGCCGTTGAGCGCCGTGATGTAGACGCCGGCGATGACGGCGCCCGCTCCAGCGGAGATGAGTCCCGCCCACATCGCTCGCTGCGTCCCCCACGCCGCCGTGGCGTAGAGGACCATGAGGATCGCGACGTTGAACGGCAGCGGCGAGACGCCGGCCGCCATCTGTGCCACCGCCCCGACCCAGGCGACGGCGAGGGCGATGCCGGGCGCGAGGCGTCCGATCCCCACGGCTGCGCACTGCAGCGCCGCGGCGATCACGGTCGCCGCGATGCCGGCCGCCTCCGAGATGCCGGTGTAGGTCAGGCCGCCCTGCGCGTAGAACACCAGCGACATCGGCGTCAGCACGACGAACAGCACCGCGGCGCCGGCGATGTCGAGGACGAGCGAGAGGCGGGACAGCGGACGGATCACGATTTCACGGTACGCGAACGGATGCCGCGGTTCATCCGCCGAGAGATGTATCCAGGCTCAGGCGCGCGCGATGATCTCGCCGTGCGGCACCAGGAACCAGCCGTCCTCGGCATCGGCCCACCGCAGCCAGGCCGCGCTGATGCGCTCGAGATCCGCGCGCGTCGCCATGCCGGAGTCCGTGAGCTGCCGTGCGAGCGCCGATTCCAGGATGCGGTCGGCCCACATCCCGCCCCACCATGCGCGCTCTTCAGGGGTCGAGTAGCACCAGGTCGACGCCGTCGCCGTGACCTCCTGGAACCCGGCGCTCTTCGCCCAGGACAGCAGTCGCCTGCCCGCATCCGGCTCGCCGCCGTTCGCGCGTGCGGCATCGCGGTACAGACGCAGCCATTCGTCGAGCTCGCCGAGCAGCGGGAACCAGATGAAGCCCGCGTAGTCCGCGTCGCGTGCGGCCACCACGCCGCCGGGCCTGGTCACCCTTCGCATCTCGCGCAGCGCCTGGACGGGGTCGGCGACGTGCTGCAGGACCTGATGCGCGTGGACGACATCGAAGGAGTCGTCGGCGAAGCTCAGCGCGTGCACGTCCTCGACGGAGAACGAGACGTTCGTGAGGCCGCGCTCCTGAGCCGTCCTGCGCGAGAGCGCCAGTTCCGCCGCTCCGATCTCGGTGGCGGTGACGCGCGCGACGTGCGCGGCGAACTCCGCCGTGATCGTGCCCGGACCTGCGCCGACGTCCAGGAGCGACGCCGCGCAGTCCAGGTGCGGCCGCAGATACTCTGCCGAGTTCGCGATCGTGCGGTTGCTGTGCGAGCGCAGGACCGATTCGTGATGCCCGTGGGTGTAGGTCGCCATCGCACCATTCTCGTGGATCTCCGGCGGGTCGACGAGGCCGGGCGACGGCGGACTCACGGATGCCGTGCCGGCATGCGGTGGACATCTCACGGATGCGATGACGATTCACGGACGTTTCAGGACGCCGCGTCCGCCGATCGTCCCTGGATCCGCCGATCGCCGCCGGATCCGCCAGTCGCCGGATCCGCCAGTCGCCGGCGGACGGGGACAACGCCCGTCACCGCAGCCCGGCGACCAGCCGGCGGATGGACGCACGGTCGGGCTTGCCCGAGGGCAGCATCGCGAGCTCGTCGACGAGGACGAGCCGCGCGGGCCTGGCGTGCTTGCCGAGCGCGTCCGCGACCGCCTCCCTGGCATGCGCGAGCTGCTCCGACTCGCTGCGTCGCAGCGCATCGCCGCGCGCCGCGACGACGACGGACGCCTCACCCCACCGCTCGTCGTCGACTCCCACGACGACGGCGCCGGCGAGACCGGGGATGCTGCGCACGATCCGCTCCACCCGGTCGAGAGAGACGTTGATCCCACCCGACACGATCACGTTGTCGGCGCGGCCGTGCACGCGCACGACGCCGTCCTCGACGAGTCCCAGATCCCCTGTGCGATACCAGCGGATGCCGTGCTCGTCCCTGGTGAAGGCGCGGTCGGTCAGCGTCTCGTCTCCGAGATAGCCCTCGGAGAGAGTCGGGCCGGCGATGCGCAGCTCGCCCGCCACGCTGCGGACCTGGACGGTGTCGAGGGGGATGCCGTCGTAGACGCATCCGCCGCTCGTCTCGCTCGATCCGTAGGTGCGGACGATCCGGATGCCGAGTTCGGCGGCGCGCTCGCGCAGCGCCTCTGGGAGCGCCTGCCCGCCGACGAGGATCGCCCGATACGCCCGCACCGCGCTGAGGACGACCGTGTCGCCGGCTGCTTCGATCAGCGTCGCGAGCTGGGCGGGAACGAGGGAGGTGTACAGCTCCGGGATGCTCCGGGACAGGGCGGCGCCGGAGCCGCCGGGGCTCTCCGAGCGCGACGGGCGCAGCATCGACAGCGTCGCCTCGGCGAACCCGCGGGGCGAGAAGCGGCCTTCCAGGAGCATCGGCGCGGTGCCGGCGAGCTGCGAGCGCACGAGCACCTGGAGCCCGGCGACGTATCCGGCGGGCAGCGCCAGCAGCCAGCGCCCCGCGCCGATGCGCGCGGCCGTCGCCGCAGCGGCCGCCCGCAGCGCCTCGCCCGTGAGCACGACGCGCTTGGGGATGCCCGTCGAGCCGGACGTCGTGATCACCGCGGCGGTGCCGTCCGGCACCTGCTCCGCCGGATCGGACGGCAGAGCGCCGAGGCCGAGCGCCGGCCCGCCGTCCAGCGCCCCGCGCAGCAGCTCCTGCACCCGGCGGGGATCGTCACCCGGGAGAGGCAGCAGGGTGGTCATCGCGTCGCCCGCGTCTTCCGGTACGCGATACGCGCCACCACCCGCATCACTTCGCCGCTCCGCATCGCCGACGTCAGTAGTGCCAGGGGAAGGCCGACCAGTCGGGGTCGCGCTTCTCGAGGAAGGAGTCGCGTCCTTCCACCGCCTCGTCGGTGCCGTAGGCGAGGCGGGTGGCCTCGCCGGCGAAGACCTGCTGCCCGACGAGTCCGTCGTCCACGGCGTTGAAGGCGAACTTCAGCATCCGGATCGCGGTCGGCGACTTGGTCAGCACCGTGCGGGCCATCTTCAGCGCTTCGCGCTCGAGCTCCGCATGCGGGACGACGCGGTTGACCGCCCCCATCTCGTAGGCGCGCTGCGCGGAGTACTCCTCGGCGAGGAAGAACACCTCTCGGGCGAGCTTCTGGCCGGTCTGACGAGCCATGTACGCCGAGCCGTAGCCCGCGTCGAAGGATCCGACATCGGCATCCGTCTGCTTGAACCGCCCGTGCTCCGCACTCGCGATCGTGAGGTCGCACACCACGTGCAGGGAGTGACCGCCGCCGGCGGCCCAGCCGGGGACCACGGCGATGACGACCTTCGGCATGAAGCGGATCAGCCGCTGGACCTCGAGGATGTGCAGGCGTCCGACCGCTGCGGCGCCGTGCCCTGCGACGACGGCCGTCTCGGCATCCGAGTACTTGTAGCCGTCGCGCCCGCGGATGCGCTGGTCGCCGCCGGAGCAGAACGCCCAGCCGCCGTCCTTCGGGCTCGGGCCGTTGCCGGTGAGCAGGACGGCGCCGATCCTGGCGTCCTGACGGGCGACGTCCAGCGCCCGGTAGAGCTCGTCGACCGTGTGCGGGCGGAAGGCGTTGCGCACCTCGGGGCGGTCGAAGGCGATGCGGGCGACCCCGCCGTCCACGGAGACGTGGGCGGTGATGTCGGTGTACGCCTCCGCGCCGGGCGCGAGCACCCATTCCGCGGGGTCGAAGAGCTCGGAGACCATGGCTCCAGCCTATTCCCGCGCCGTCGGTCGGACGATCACCTCGCCCGCCGTGCCTTGCGCCAGCCGTCCACCGCGTCCCACGCGCCGAAGCCGACGATGCCGGCGCCGACGATGACCGCGAGGATGCGGAGGATCCCGCCCTGCCCTGCCGCCTCCGCGTCCCCGGCGGCGAATCCCTCGCCCCCGGCGTCCGCCACGAAGGAGAGGAACTCGGGGTTCACGAGCTGTCCCGTCGCGAGCAGCGTGACCGCGAGCGCGGCGAACACCACGGCGAGCACGGTGTTGACCGCGGCGAGCGGATGCGTCCAGCGGCCCCTCCCGTAGACGAAGAACGCGAGCGCGCCCTCCGCTCCCATGAGCGCGAACAGCCCCGCGATCCCCCACGGCCACAGCCCTGGACTGAGAACGGGGATCGGCTCGGCGCCCGCCGGGAAGAACCCCCGGAAGCGATCCCACAGCACGGCGCCGGCGGCGATGAGCAGGAACACGACCGTCGCGACCAGGTCGGCGCGGCCCGCGCCCTGCTGAGCCGGCTCGGGGAGCATGTCGACGTTCCAGACGGCCCCGGCGTCGGCACCGGTGCGCTCCAGCACGAAGAAGACGAGCGTCACCCAGAAGCAGAGGTGCACGATGACGCTCATCACCACCACGACCGTCTGGCCGATGATCTCCCCTGCCGGCGCGTTCGAGATCGTGAGGCCCAGCGCGACGGCGCCGGCGACGCTCACCGGCACGATCCAGAGCAGCAGCCTCAGCAGCCGCGCCCAGGTCAGGTAGTACCGGGGCCCGATCAGGTGCAGCGGCCGGTCGGCGTAGCCGGCGGCCAGGATGCCTGGATCGCCCAGCTCGGTGAGCACGGCGCGCTCCGCCGCGTCGCGATCCTCGCCCCGCTCGACGCGGTCCTCCACGGCATCGGCGATCGACGCCTCCAGCTCGATGCGCACGTCCTCCTGGGCGGCGGGTCGCAGGCCCTTCACGGTGGCGGCGATGTACCGCTCGGTCAGCGTGGTCGACATGTCACTGCTCCTGTTCGAGGTCATCGGTCAGCGAGGCGATCGCGCCGGTGAGCGCGCGCCACTCCCCGGTCAGGGTGTCGGCGAGGCGGATGCCGTCCGCCGAGGTGCGGTAGAACTTGCGGGGTCTGGCATCGTCGGTGTTCCACTCGCTGGTGAGATAGCCCTGCTTCTCCAGTCTTCGCAGCAGCGGATACAGGGTGTTGGCGTCGGTGGAGAAGCCGTGCGCCTCGAGCTGCTCGAGCAGCCCGTAGCCGTATCCGACCGTGCGCAGCAGCTGCAGGCAGGCCAGAACGACGGTGCCGCGCCGCAGCTCCTGCAGGTGGGTGTCGAGGCTCTCGTCCATGTCGAGCACATTACTGTGCATCACACACTATTGTCAATGAGACATGCCTGTGCGACGCATCCATCCCATCCGGTAGCGTCGTCGTCATGTCCCTCGTGCTGCACCGGATCGATCCCTTCGACGACGAGGACGTCACGACCTGGTGGGAGATCTACGCCGAGGCCGAGCGTGCGGATCGGGGCGAGCGCACGCCGGTGTGGACGCTCGGCGAGTCCCGCCTCGAGCTCCAGCAGCGCACGGAGACCGTCGAGCGCCGCGCATATCTCGCCCTCCAGGACGGCACGGTCGTCGGTGCCGGCCGCCTGGCGCTGCCGCTCCGCGACAACCTCCGCGCCGCGAGCGTCGGCGTCCACGTCGTCCCGCATCTGCGTCGCCGGGGAATCGGCGCCGAGGCGCTCGCCGCGCTCGAGGCGGAGGCGCGCTGGGCCGATCGCCGCATCCTGACCGCCCAGGCCTCCTGGCCCTATGCCGCGGGCGAGGACGGCGCAGGAGTTCCAGGACGAGAGTTCGCACGCCGGCACGGCTACGCGCTCGCGCTCGGCGACGTGCAGTCCCGGCTCGATCTCCCCGTCGCCGATGCCCTGCTCGCAGAGCTCGCCGCGGGAGCGTCCGCACGGGCGGCCGGGTACGCGCTGCGGTCCTGGGCAGGGCCGGTTCCGGAGGACCTCCTCGAGGGATGGGCGGAGCTGGAGGCGGCGATCGACACCGAGGCGCCGACCGGGGATCTGGAGATGGAGGCGACGACGGCATCCGTGACGCGCATCCGCGAGGACGAGGCCCTGCTCGTGCGGCAGAACCGCACGTCCTTCGGCACCATGGCGCTCACCCCCTCCGGCGAAGCCGCCGCATACACCCAGCTGGTCGTGTCCGGCGACGACGGCAACGCCTACCAGTGGGGGACGCTCGTCCACGGCGCGCATCGCGGACACGGGCTCGGCATGGCGGTCAAGATCGCCAATCTGCGGCTGCTGCAGCAGTCCAGGACCGAGGTCGGCCGCGTCTACACCTACAACGCCGGGGTCAACGAGCGCATGCTGGCCATCAACACACGCCTCGGCTTCACGCCGTCGGAGCGGATGGGCGAGCTGCAGAAGCGCCTCGGCTGAATCCCGCTGACGGGAAACCAGGACGATCTGCGCCCCGAGCGGCACGTCGCACGCCGACACGCCGCGCGGAGAACGATCCCTCTGCGTTTCCCCTCGCGAACGCGACGGGGAGGGGAACAATGGGTGTCATGATCCCGGAGCTTCCCGACCTGCTCGCCACGGCCAGGGTGGTCGCGCTGCCCATGACGACACGGTTCCGCGGCGTCGACGTCCGCGAGGCGCTCCTGCTCGAAGGCGCCGAGGGCTGGGCCGAGTTCTCCCCCTTCGTGGAGTACGGGGATGCCGAGGCGTCCGCGTGGCTGTCCGCCGCGCTCGACTTCGGCTGGAACGCACAGCCCGCGCCGCTTCGCACCTCGATCGGCGTCAACGCCACGGTTCCGGCCGTCCCGGCGGATCGGGTCGCCGCGATCCTCGCGCGCTTCCCCGGATGCCGCACGGCCAAGGTGAAGGTCGCGGACCCCGGTCAGCCGCTCACCGACGACATCGCACGCGTCCGCGCCGTGCGCGAGGCCCTAGGCGCGGAGGGCCGCATCCGCATCGACGCGAACGGGGCGTGGAACGTGGACGAGGCGGAGCACGCCGTGCACGCCCTCGCCGAATACGACCTCGAGTATGCCGAGCAGCCCTGCGCGAGCATCGACGAGCTGGCCGAGCTGCGCCGACGCATCGCCTACATGGGCATCCCGATCGCCGCCGACGAGAGCGTCCGGAAGGCGGCGGACCCGATCGCCGTCGCGAGGGCGGGCGCCGCCGACCTCGTCGTCATCAAGGCGCAGCCGCTGGGCGGCATCCGCCGCGCCCTCGACATCGTCGCCGAGGCGGGGCTGCCCGCCGTGGTCTCCAGCGCGCTCGACACCGCCGTCGGCCTCAGCCAGGGGGCTGCCCTCGCCGCATCTCTGCCCGAGCTGGAGTACGACTGCGGCCTGGGCACCGGCGCGCTCTTCGTCGAGGACATCGCCGACCTCGCCGTGCAGGACGGAAAGATCCCCGTCGGCAGGGTGACGCCGGATCCGGCGCGGCTGGCCGCACGGGAGGCGTCGGCCGAGCGAAGGCGCTGGTGGCTCGACCGCCTCTCCCGGTGCCATGCGCTGCTGACGGCATCCGCCTGAGCGCCCGACGGCGCGCACCGCCGGGCGGACTCAGTCCTCGGCGGGGGCGATGATCAGCTCGACGAGCTGGCCGAGCGCCTCGGATCCGGTGCGATGCAGGTCGTCGCCGTCGAGACCCGCGATCGCCGCACGACCCATGCATCCCTCCCACTGCACCATGAGCATCCGGGCGGCCGTCGGCACGTCGACGCGCAGCCCGAACAGCCCGGAGTCCACGATGCCCTGGATGATGCCCTCGATGCTCGCCATCATGTCGCGGTCCTGGGCGAGATAGGCGTCGCCGAAGTCATGGTCGCGCAGGGCGCGGATGCGGATCTCGCTCATCATCAGCACGCCGAGACGGTCGTCGAGGCCGGAGTCCATGATCTTCTGCACGAGCTCGATGGGGTCGGCCGCGCCCTTGAGCACTCCGGAGGCCACGAACTCGTCGATGCGCGCCCGCACGGACGACAGCCGCTGCTCCGCCACGGAGGAGGCGAGCGAGAGGAACAGCTGGTCCTTGGACTCGAAGTTCGAATAGAAGGCGCCGCGGGTGAAACCCGCACGTTCGCAGATCGCCTCGACGCTCGCACCTTCCAGCCCCACCTCGGCGAACACCTGCGCCGCGGCATCGAGCAGTCGCGCCCGCGTGTTCTCTCGGCGTCTCGTCACCGGAATCGTCATCGATACCTCCTCCCCCCAGACTTTCACACCTCGCGCACAGAATCGTGCAGTCGACTCACCGTAGGATACACAGTTGTATCGAATACACGTATGTATCGAAATCAAACACCCCGCCGGAGGCCTGCGTGTCCACTCTCCTCTCCTCGCTCGGACGCTGGTCCTTCCGCCACCCCTGGCGGGTGCTGGTCTCCTGGCTGATCGTCCTCGGCGTCGCCGGCGGCGGCGCGCTCGTCCTCGGCCAGGGCACGGACAACACCTTCTCGATCCCCGGCACCGAGTCGCAGGCGGGACTCGAGCAGCTCTCCCGCTCCTTCCCGCAGGTGAGCGGCACGAACGCCCGGTTCATCGTGGTGGCGGACGACGGCGACCGCGTCACCGATGACGAGTATCGCGCGGACCTCGAGGACGCCGTGGACGAGCTCGAGGACCTCGACGGCGTCCTCGCGGTGACCTCTCCCTACGACGAGTCGGTCACGGGCATGATCAACCAGGACGAGACCGCCGCCATCGTGCAGCTGCAGTTCGACGGCCAGTCCACCGATGTCTCCGCAGAGACCAAGGACGAGCTCTCCGCTGTCGTCGACGATCTGTCGGGGCAGCTTCCCGACGGCGCGCAGACCGCGCTCGGCGGCGACCTGTTCGCGACCTCCATCCCCGGCGTGACGCTCACGGAGGCGGTCGGCCTGCTCATCGCGCTCGTGGTCCTGATCGTCACCTTCCGCTCCTTCGCGGTGGCGGGGCTCCCCCTCGCCACCGCCATGCTCGGCGTGGGCATCTCGATCGCCGGCATCTTCGCCGCGACCGCCTTCGCGACGGTCTCGTCCACGACCCCGCTGCTGGCGCTGATGCTCGGACTGGCGGTCGGCATCGACTACGCGCTCTTCATCGTGGCCAGGCATCAGGACCAGGTGCGGGACGGCGTCGATCCGGAGGAGTCCACAGCCCGCGCCGTCGGCACCGCGGGCTCGGCCGTCGTGTTCGCCGGGATCACGGTGCTCATCGCCCTGATCGGCCTCGGCTTCGCCGGCATCCCGTTCCTCACGACCATGGGCATCGCCGCGGCCGTCGCGGTCGCCGTGGCCGTGGCCATCGCCGTCACGCTCACGCCCGCGTTCCTCGGATTCATAAAGGGGCGCGTGATCGGCTGGCGGCGCAAGGAGCCGAGGCCCCGCAAGGGCAGGGCGGCCGCGCCCCGCCTCGGCTTCAGCGCACGCTGGGTCGGCGGGGTCACGAAGCATCCGGTCCTCGTCTCGCTCGCCGTCGTGATCGGCCTCGGCGTCGTGGCGATCCCCGTCCTGAGCCTGAACCTCGCCCTGCCGAACGCCGGCGTGCTGCCGAAGGAGAACGAGGCGCGCCAGAGCTACGACCTGGTGGCCGAGGAGTTCGGCGCCGGGTTCAACGGCCCGCTCATCCTCACGGGCACCATCGTGACCTCTGACGACCCGCTGACGCTCATGGAGGACCTCGGGGACGCCGTCGAGGAGGTCGACGGCGTCAAGGAGGTCGCCCTCGCGACGCCCAACGAGACGATCGACACCGGCATCGTCCAGGTGATCCCCGACACGGCGCCGGACGATCCCGCGACCGCCGACCTGGTCCGCGAGCTGCGCTCGCACCACGACGAGTGGCTCGACGAGTTCGGCATCGATCTGCAGGTCACCGGCTTCACAGCGGTCGGCATCGACATCTCCGACCAGCTCGGGAACGCCCTGCTGCCGTTCGGCGTCTTCGTGATCGGGCTCTCCCTGATCCTCCTGACGATCGTCTTCCGCTCGATCTGGGTGCCGGTCACGGCCGCCCTCGGATACCTCCTCTCGATCATCGCCGGATTCGGCGTGGTCGGCGCCGTCTTCGAGTGGGGCTGGTTCGCCGACCTGCTGCACGTGGCCAAGGTCGGGCCGATCATCAGCTTCATGCCGATCATCCTGATGGGCGTGCTGTTCGGCCTCGCCATGGACTACCAGGTGTTCCTCGTGTCGCGGATGCGCGAGGACTACGTCCACGATCCGGGTTCCCGGAGCAGCGACCGCGCGGTGCGCCGCGCGGCCGCGCAACGCGCCATCCGCAGCGGCTTCACGGGCTCGGCGAAGGTCGTCACCGCGGCAGGGCTCATCATGTTCGCGGTGTTCGTCGCCTTCGTTCCGGAGGGCGACTCCTCGCTGAAGCCGATCGCGCTCGGGCTCGCCGCGGGCATCGCGATCGACGCCTTCCTCGTGCGCATGACGCTCATCCCCGCTCTCATGGCGATCCTCGGCGAACGTGCATGGCAGCTGCCCTCCTGGCTCGAGAGGATCCTCCCGAGCGTCGACGTCGAGGGAGAGGCCGTGGAACGCGAGCGACATCTCGCCGACTGGCCGGGAGACGGTTCGGTGGTAGCCGCGGAGGATCTCGTCCTCAGCACGGACGCCCCTCCGTCCGCCCCGCTGGCCTTCCGCGTCTCCCCCGGCACGGCGCTCGTCGCCACCGGCGGATCGCCTCGCGTCCGGCGCGCTCTGTCGCTCGCGATCGCCGGGCGGCTCGCCCCGGCGGCCGGCCGGCTGCGCGTGGCGGGGCATCTGCTCCCCGGACGCGCCGCCTGGGTGCGCGGTCATGTCGGGTTCGTCCCGATCGACGAGGCGGACGCCTCCCTGGCCGACCTGCGCGAGGCGCTGCGCGGTTCGTCCGCGCTGGTCGTCGTCGACGGCATCGACCGGCTCGTCGGCGCCCGGCGAGACCAGGCGACCGCGATGCTCAGGGATGCCGGCGCACGCCGTGCCCTCGCCGTCTTCGCGACTGCATCCGACCCGAGCACGGCATTCGGAATCCTCGCCGACGCCGGGATCCGCTCGGCGGACGCCATCGACATCGCCCGCCCCTCATCCGTCTCGCGCGAACCGCGCGACCCCGAGACCTCCGAGGTGACCGCATGACCCTCTCGATCGAACGCGCCCGCTCCCGCCGGCCCGTCACCTGGCTGACCCTCATCGGGGTGCTGCTGCTGCCGGCCGTCATCGGCGGCATCCTCGTCGCAGCCCTCCAGAACCCCACCGAGCGGCTCGACACCATGACCGCCGCAGTGGTCAACCTCGACGATCCCGTCACGATCGACGGGCAGTACACCCCGCTCGGGCGCGAGCTCACCTCGGGGCTGGTCGAAGGATCGGACGACCTGGACTCGAACCTCACCTGGGTGATCTCGAACGAGGAGGACGCCGCATCAGGGCTCGCCGACGGCACGTACCAGGCCGTCATCACGATCCCGGAGAACTTCTCCGCCGCAGCGACCTCGGCGGGCCAGGCGATCTCCGACGGCGGAGGCGAGGCGGAGCAGGCCACGATCAGCGTCACGACGCCGGACGACGGCCTCGTCGCCGACGACCTCATCACGTCGCAGATCGCGTCGACGGCGGCATCGACGATGGGCACGATGCTCAGCGAGGCGACGACGGAGAACATCCTCGTCGGCTTCACGACCATCGGGGAGCAGATCGGCGACGCGGCGGACGGCGCGGTGGAGCTCGCCGCCGGAGCGTCGGACGCCGCGACCGGAGCGGCGGCGATCCCGGACGGAGCGACGCAGCTCGCCGACGGCGCAGCCCAGCTGCGCGGCGGGGCATCGCAGCTGGCGTCGGGCCTCGACACCATCGCGGACGGGACCGAGTCGGCCGCAGCCGGTGCGAGCAAGCTGGGCAGCGGGCTGACGGATGGTGCGGCGGCGCTGGAGAAGACCGGGCTCGTGCCGGACGAGATCGCGGGCGCGGCCGAGAAGTCGATGAACGGCTCCGCGGATGTCGCTGCGAAAGCCGCCGCGCTGTCGACGGACCTCAACGGCATCCTCGCGGACTGCGACAGCACCCAGACCCCGGACCTTTGCACTGCGCTTCAGGCCGCTGCGGACGACGCGACGGCGCTGCTGAAGCCGGCCGGTGACGTCGCACAGAACGCCGCCATCACCTCGATGGGCCTGGGGGCGTTCGACGCTGAGGCCTCGAAGACCCTCGCCACCCAGATGCGCACCGCGGGAACCGGCGCGACGACGCTGGCGAACGCCCTCACCCAGCTCGCCGACGGAACGACCCGGTCGGCCGACGGCGCCCGTGACCTCTCCGACGGCGCCGGCCGGCTGAGCACCGGCGCCGGCGAGCTCGCCACCGGCGCGACGGACCTGGTCGACGGCCTCGATCAGCTCGCCGACGGAACGGATGAACTGGCGGACGGCCTGCAGACCGCGGCGACCTCGCTCCCGGCGTTCGACGAGCAGGAGTCGTCCTCGCTGGCCTCGGTGATCGCCGACCCGGTCTCCTCCGGCACCGCGACCTCGACCGTCTTCGGCCCGACGGCGATCCCCCTGCTCGCCGCCGTGGTGCTGTGGTTCGGCGGCCTGGCCTCCTATCTGGTGATGCGCGCGCACACCGAGAGGACGCTCACCTCGAGGCGTCCCTCGTTCGCGCTGACGCTGCGCTCATTCGCCCCCGGAGCGCTCCTCGGCGCAGGACAGGGCGTGCTCGTCGCCCTGATCGTCCAGATCGTGGCGAGCTACGACGCGGCCACCTGGTGGACGTTCGCGGGTACGGCCGTCCTCGCCGGCGTGGCCTTCGCGGCGGTGAACCAGGCGCTCGTGGCCGTCTTCGGCGGCATCGGACGCTGGATCAGCGCGCTCGTCGGCGTCGTCGCCGTCGCGACGGGACTCATCTCGACCGTACCGGCCTGGCTGGCCTCGATCGGGGCCGCCCTCCCGACCGCCCCGGCCTTCACCGGCCTCATCGCCGGCAGCGGCGGAGCGATCGCCGGGCTGGTCGTCTGGGGCTTCCTCTCGCTCGTGGCGACGACCCTGGCCGTCGCGCTGCGGCGCACGACCTCCGTCAAGGCGGTCCTGGCGACCTGACACCGCCCTCGCCGCGTCAGCTTCTTACCCCCGAGCGCGTGGCAGCTCAGTTTCGTACCTCCCCGCGCCCGCGGAGGTACGAAACTGAGCCCGCTGCACCGGGCCGAGACCCGCGCGGCTGCGGACGAGGGCGGGGCGACCCGGTCGGTGAGGAGACTAAGCTCGCTGCATGCGTCGGCCGATCATGAACACTCCCGAGCAGCTGGCCTCCCTCGAGGGCCAGCAGTATCTCGTCCTCCGGCCGGCTGGCGCGGTCGCCGAGGCGTTCCGCACCGTGCAGGATGCCGCGATCGCCGTCGCGGAGGGACCTCTCACCTGGCCGCACACCGAGCACATCACCCTGCGCGGCTTCTTCGAGCCGGAGCGCCGCGAGGAGCTCGCGGCGCTGATCCGGACGTGGGCGGCCGCGCAGCATCCGATCGACGTCGTCGCGGAGGCCGTGGATGCCTTCCCCTCCCCCTGGCAGATCGTCATCGTGCGGCTGGCGCGCACGGCCTCCCTCACCGCGGCGTACGCGAGCCTCACCCGCGCGCTGGAGCCGACCGGCTTCCGCCGCCTCGACGAACGCCCGCTCGAGGATTGGACCTTCCACCTGTCCGCGGTCTACGGCAGGCAGCTGGATGCTGCGTCCTGGTCGCGTCTCGAGCAGGCGTCGTGCCGTCCGCTGCCCGACCGTCCCGGCGAGACGATCGCCGAGGCCGAGCTCGTCTGGTACTCCGACGGCGCCGAGCACGCGGAGAGCATCCCGCTCGGCTGAGGACCGGACGCCCCGCCGCTCCTCTCCGCCCGGCAACGGGCCAGTCGAATGCAGCACGATCGAGATCCGTTTCGACTCGCGCGGCCTCCGGCCGGGCTCGCTCGACGAACGGAGGAGGAAGGAAGCCGCCCCGCAGGGACTCGACCGACGGGCGAGAGGGAAAGCCGACCCCGCGAAACCTCGACCGACGAACGGAGGAGGAAGGAAGCCGCCCCGCAGGGACTTGACCGACGAGCGAGGAGAAAAAGCCGACCCCGCGAAACCTCGACCGACGAACGGGGATCCCGCGAAACCCCACTCGGCGGATGAGGGGAAGCCGACGGGGTGCGGGCTCACTCAACGGACGAGGAAACGCCATCCGCCCGCGCACCCGCTCGGCGAAAGACGGCTCAGCTCAGGCCGGAGTAAGCGTGCAGGCCCTTGAAGAAGACGTTCACGATCGTGAAGTTGAAGATCACGGCCGCGAAGCCGACGATCGACAGCCACGCCGAGGGGTTGCCGCGCCAGCCGCGCGTCGCGCGAGCGTGGATGTACCCGGCGTAGAGCACCCAGATGATGAAGGTCCAGGTCTCCTTGACGTCGAAGCCCCAGTACCGGCTCCAGGCGGACTGCGCCCAGATGGCCCCCGCGATGAGGGTGAAGGTCCAGAAGATGAACCCGACGATCGCGAAGCGGTACGCGAGCCCCTCCAGTCGCTCGGCTGTCGGGAGCGCGCCGAGGAACCTCGGGCCGGCCTTCTCCGCCTCCTCCAGGATCTTCCGCTCCCGCCGCGCCTGCAGGAGCTGCAGCACGGACAGGGCGCAGGCCAGTGCGAGGAACGCCGTGGCGAGCGACGCGACGAAGACGTGGATCACGAGCCACACGCTCTTCAACGGATCCATCAGCGGCGTGACCTCGACGTAGAAGCTCGTCGACGCCAGGCCGAGGAGCACGACGACGAGACCGATGATGAAGGTCCCGAGGAAGCGCAGGTCGATACGGGACAGCACCGCGAGGAACACCAGGACGATGAGCGCCGTGCCCGTCATCGCGAACTCGTAGAGGTTCGCCCACGGCACGCGCTCGGCGGCGATGCCGCGCAGCACGACGGCCGCCACGTGGAGCAGGAAGGCGAGCACGGTCAGCGAGGTGCCGATGCGCGCCATCACGAGCTTCTTCTTCGGCGCTTCCGAAGCAGGGGCGTCCGCGCCCGACGCCGCGGACCGCGGAGCGGACGAGCCGCCGGCGACGACGAGCTCACGCTCGAGACGGGCATCCGCGGTCGCCTCGGAGCGCTGCGCGAGGTCGAACGCGTAGGCGATGAACGCGGCCGCGTAGATGGCGATCGCGGTCCAGAGGAACAGCACCGAGTAGTCGTTGAGCGCGTCCATGGTTCCAGTCTACTTTCGGGGGGATGCGTCGAGGAGGCGGGTGTGCCCCTCGGCGAGATCGGCGACGGCCGCGGCGAGCGTCGGATCCTCGCCACGGGCGAGACCCGCGTACTCGAGGTGCAGGGAGCCGTCCTTCGCCGTCGCCTTGACCCACATGCGCCGACGCGGGACGAAGAGGGCGAGCCCCAGCCCCGCGAGAGCCAGCAGCGCGAACACCAGCACCCACACCGCCGATTCGTCGTGATGGATCTGGAGCGAGGCGAACCGCTTGACGGACTGGCTGAAGTCGCCCTCCTCCGTCCCCTCCGGGGACTCGTCCTCGAAGGTCACGGTGCCCAGCCCGTTCGGCAGGTCGACGGTCTCGCCGGGCATCATCTGGAGCGAATCGGCATCGGAGTCCGGGCCTGCGATCTCCGTGAGGTCGGTGGTGTCCAGCACGTAGACGGAGCGCGGCGTGCCGGCGTCGATGCCGAGATCGCCCTCATAGACGCGCAGCGTCAGCACGGGCAGAACGAGATCTCCATACGCGGAGGCCAGCGCCCCGTTGTCCAGCTTCACGGCGGTGGGATAGAAGAAGCCGAGCATGCCGAGCTGCTCCGGCATCCCGTCCGTCACCTTGACGACGCCCAGCGAGGTCATGTTGTTGTCCTGCGGCAGGAACTCGACCGAGTCGCGGAACACGACCGTGCCCTCGGCGTTGCGGACGGTGATCGTCGGCGCATAGCCGTTGCCGAGCAGGAAGACGCCGTCGCCGGAGACGCTCAGCGGTTCGTTGACGCGCACGGCGCCGTCCCAGGTCGAGCCGTCGCTGTCGCGCACCGAGACGTTCGCGGAGAAGTCGCCGGCCTGGCCGGAGGCGACCGAGCCGTACTCCTGATAGGTCACGTCGAAGGAGTCCAGCGTCATGGCGTACGGCGCCAGGGCGTCATCGCCGACGAAGCGGCCGCGATTCATCGAGTTGTAGTCGACGAGGGAGTTGACGAAGGTCTCCCCCTCGACGACGACCTTCTGCCCCGTGTACGCGAACCCGCCGCCGACGCCGACCGTGATCAGGACGCCGACCAGAGCCAGATGGAACAGGAGGTTGCCGGTCTCGCGCCAGTAGCCGCGCTCCGCGGAGACCGAGAGCACCCCGCGCTGGTCGTAGCGCTCCACGCGATATTCGAGCGCCTTCAGCTGCTTCTGCGCGACGTCTGCCGCCCTCGCGGCCTCGGCGACGACGTCCTCGGCCTCCCGCTCGACCTCGACGTGATCGGCGAGGCGCTGCAGGCGCGCCGGCGTCCGTGGCGGCCGGGTGCGCAGCGCTTTCGCGTGATGTCTGATACGCGGGATGACACAGCCGACGAGCGAGGTGAACAGCAGCAGATAGATCGCCGAGAACCACGGCGACAGGTACACGTCGAACAGGCTCAGCGAATCGAGGACCGGGAACAGGTCGGGGTTGTTCTGCTCCCACTGCGTGACGCCGTTGGGGTCCGCCATCCGCTGCGGGAAGACCGAGCCGGGGATCGCGGCGACCGCGAGGAAGAGCAGCAGCACGAGCGCGGTGCGCATGGAGGTCAGCTGACGCCAGCCCCAGCGCAGCCAGCCGACGACGCCGAGCCTGGGCTGGTTGACGCCCTCGGCGTCGCCGTCGATGTGGTCCGACGGGCGCAGCGGATCTGCGGAGCTCACGGCTTCCTTCTTCCTCGGATCAGAGCGGGAGTTGGACAGCGCCCATCACCGCCTGTAGCCGGGACATGATGACGGTCCACACCCCGGTCGCCATGAGGATGCCGAGGAGCACGAGCAGGCTGCCGCCGATGATGTTCACGATGCGGATGTGGCGGCGGAGAAACCCGATCGCCCTGGACGCCCAGCCGAAGCCGAGGGCCGCGAGCAGGAAGGGGATGCCGAGTCCGAGGGAGTACGCCACCCCGAGGAGTCCGGCGCGGACCGGATCGCCGACGTTCACGGCGAGAGCGGTGATCGCGGTCAGGGTCGGGCCGAGACACGGAGCCCAGCCGATCCCGAGCGCGATGCCCAGCAGCGGCGCGCCGATGACGCCGGCCTTCGCGTCGACGTGGAAGCGCAGCTCGCGCTGCGCGAAGCCGAAGAGCCCGAGGAACACGAGCCCCATCAGGATGATGACGACGCCGAGGATGCGGGAGATCAGGTCGCCCCAGCGCAGCAGGAAGACGCCGGCCGCGCCGCCGAGGACCGTGAAGACGACGAACACGACGGTGAACCCCAGGATGAACAGCATCACGCCGAGGACGAGGCGCCCGCGTCCGGCTGCCGCCGCGATCCGATCCGGAGCCGTGCCCCGCGGCGAGACCGCCGCGCCCAGGAATCCGAGGTAGCCGGGGACGAGCGGGAGGACGCAGGGCGAGAGGAAGGACACCAGGCCGGCGAGCAGCGCGACGGGGACGGCGAGCCAGAGGCTGCCGGCGCCGATGATCTCCTGGGCGTTCACGCGCTCTCCGCGAGCGCGTCCTTCACGAGCGTGGAGAGGATCGACGCGCTCTCCAGCTGGCCGATGATGCGCGCGGCGACCCGGCCCTGCTTGTCCAGCACGAGCGTGGTCGGCGTCGCCCGGATCGGCGTCGCCTCGGCGAAGGCGAGCTTGGCCTCTCCGGTGGCGACGTCCATGAGGCTCGGATAGGTGACGCCGTAGGTCTCGGCGAAGGCCTTGGCGGTGTCCGCCTCGTCGTAGGTGTTGACGCCGACGAAGGAGACCCCCTGATCCTGGAACTCCTGCCAGACGGACTCCAGCTCCGGCGCCTCGACACGGCACGGGGCGCAGCCCGCGTACCAGAAGTTGATCACCGCGACGTCCCCGGTGATGTCGTCGCTCTCGAACCGCTCGCCGTCCTCGGTGACTCCCCCGTAGACCACGGGATCACCGCGGTCGGCCGGCGCGACCTCCACGACGGTGAAGCCGTCGGCTCCGATGTACCCCTTGTCCTCGCCGTTCAGGTACGACTCGGAGACGGGGTCCGGAGAGCAGGCGGTGAGGACCAGGACGGCCAGCGCGGCGAGCGCTGCCGCGGCCGCACGACGGGATCGGCCGGTGCGGAGGAGACGGCCGCCGCGGATCGGGGCGAGCGGGACATGGGGCACGTCACCAGCTTACGGGGCGGATTCTATGGGGTCTCTGATGGTTCTGCCAGCATCCGAGCGGATCCGTCGCCCGCCTCAGCACCCGGTGCCCGCCGTGGTCACGTGTTCACCGGCTCGGGTGTCTCGTATGGCCGCTTCCGCGTGGCCGACGCGACCACACGCGCCACCTCCATCGACGCGATGCGGCCGCAGGAGGCACCTCTCGCGCACGACGCGGCCAGACGAGACTCGCCCGGGCGACGGCGCGGCCGATTCAGACGGCGCCGAGATCGACCCCGGACGCGGCCGGCTCCGCGTAGTCGACCTCGCGCCAGACATCCCCCACCCGCTCGAAGCTCGTCACGCTGGAGAGCGCGCAGCGGCGGGTGCGGGGGTCGTGGCGGAGCGGAAGGCCGGCGACGGCGAGATGGGTGATCCAGATCGGCGCCTGGTGGGAGACGAACACGATGTCGCCCTCGCCGTCGGAGACCGGCGCCGAGTGCCAGGCGTCGTCCATCGCGTCCTGCATCCGCGCCGCGATCGAGACGTACGGCTCCCCCCAGCTGGGGACGGACGGACGCCTCAGGTGCCGCCAGTTCATCGGATTCATCAGCGCGCGCCGCATCCGCGTGCCCTCGAACACGTTCGCCGGCTCGATGATCCGCTCCTCGAGCACAGCGGGAAGATCGAAGAGCTCGGCGAACGGCTCTGCGGACTCCTGCGTGCGCTGCAGAGGAGAGCAGCGCAGCTCCGAGACCGGCCGCTCCAGTCCCGCGACGTACTCGGCGGCGGCGCGCGTCATCGCGCGGCCCGCCTCGCTCAGGCGGTAGTTCGGCAGGCGGCCGTAGAGGACGTGCTGCGGATTGTGGACCTCGCCGTGACGGACCAGGTGCAGGCGACGATCGGCCACGCGTCAGACCCGCCGGTACTGCGCCGAGCCGAAGCCGATGATGAGGTGCCCGATGAAGGGGAACAGCCACAGCAGGAAGAAGGAGAATCCCGCCCCCTTGCCGAAGTTCTCCCCCTCCTTGACGGCGACGACGATGCCGAAGACCCATCCGACGATCGGGATGAGGTACAGCAGCGCCAACCAGCCGGACATGCCGGCGATCTTGACGAGGAAGATCCAGTTCACGATGGGGATGAGGGCGAGGATGCCGGGGTATCCGGCCTTGGCGAACACCTTCCACATCGTCACCGCGTAGACGAGATAGAAGACGATGCCGAGCAGCGCCGAGCTCGTCGAGAACAGCTGCTCCGTGATCAGGTTGGAGTCCATGGGCGGGAGTCTATCGAGCGTGCGAGGACCGGGGAGGACCGCACGGCGCGCCCCCGTAGAATGGCTGGGTTCCCTTTTCCGAACTGGAGGAATCTTCCGTGCTTCGCACTCACACGACCGGCTCCCTGCGAGCCGAGGACATCGGTCAGACCGTCACCCTCACGGGCTGGGTCGATCGTCGTCGTGATCACGGAGGCGTCGCGTTCATCGATCTGCGGGATGCCTCGGGCATCGCCCAGGTCGTCATCCGCGACGAGGAGGTCGCCCGCCCGCTGCGCAGCGAGTTCGTGCTCAAGGTCACCGGCGCCGTCTCGGCGCGCCCGGCAGGCAACGAGAACCCGAACCTGCCCACCGGCGAGATCGAGGTCATCGCGCACGACGTCGAGGTGCTCAACGAGTCCGCCCCCCTGCCGTTCCCCGTCTCGACGGGCTTGGAGGGCGCCGACCCGATCGGCGAGGACGTGCGCTTCAGGCATCGCTACCTCGACCTGCGCCGCCCCTCCTCGGCATCGGCGCTCCGGCTGCGCTCGCAGGTGTACAAGGCCGTGCGCGACGTCCTGTACGAGCGCGAGTTCGTGGAGGTCGAGACCCCGACGCTCACCCGCTCCACGCCGGAGGGCGCCCGCGACTTCGTCGTGCCCGCCCGCCTGCATCCCGGCAGCTGGTACGCCCTGCCGCAGTCGCCGCAGCTGTTCAAGCAGCTGCTCATGGTGGGCGGCGTGGAGAAGTACTTCCAGATCGCCCGCTGCTACCGCGACGAGGACTTCCGCGCCGACCGCCAGCCGGAGTTCACCCAGCTCGACATCGAGATGAGCTTCGTGGATCAGGAGGACGTCATCGAGATGATGGAGGATGTCGTCACGGCGATGTGGAAGACGATCGACGTCGACGTGCAGACGCCGATTCCCCGCATCACCTACGCCGACGCGATGGCGAAGTACGGCTCGGACAAGCCCGACCTGCGCTTCGGCCTCGAGCTCGTCGAGGCGACGGACTACTTCGCCGAGACCCCGTTCCGGGTGTTCCAGTCGGAGTACGTCGGCGCGGTCCTCATGCCGGGAGGCGCATCGCAGCCCCGCAAGGTGCTGGACGCCTGGCAGGAGTGGGCCAAGCAGCGCGGCGCCCGCGGCCTCGCCTACGTCCTCTTCAACGAGGACGGCACGCTCGGCGGCCCTGTGGCCAAGAACCTGTCCGAGTCCGAGCAGGCGGGCCTCATGCAGCTCGTGGGCGCCCAGGCCGGCGACTGCGCGTTCTTCGCCGCGGGTTCCGCCAAGGACAGCCGGGCCCTGCTCGGCGCCGCGCGCGTGGAGATCGGTCGTCGCCTCGGCCTCCTCGACCCCGATGTCTTCGCCTTCACCTGGGTCGTCGACGCCCCGATGTTCGAGCCGGCGGCGGATGCCGTGGCGTCCGGCGACGTCGCCGTCGGCGCGGGCGCGTGGACGGCCGTGCACCACGCCTTCACCGGGCCGAAGCCCGAGTTCGAGGACACCTTCGACACCGACCCCGCCTCGGCGCTCGCCTACGCCTACGACATCGTGTGCAACGGCACCGAGCTCGGCGGCGGCTCGATCCGCATCCACCGCGAGGACGTCCAGAAGCGCGTCTTCGAGGTCATGGGCCTCTCGGAGGAGGTGGCGCAGGAGCAGTTCGGGTTCCTGCTGGACGCCTTCAAGTTCGGCGCCCCGCCGCACGGCGGGATCGCGCTCGGCATGGACCGCGTGCTCCAGCACCTCACCAAGACCGACTCGATCCGCGAGGTCATCGCGTTCCCGAAGACGGGCAACGGCTTCGACCCGCTGACCTCCGCTCCCGCTCCCATCACGGCCGCCCAGCGCGCCGAGGCCGGCGTGGACTTCGTCGCGGAGGACGCCGAGGCCTGAAGCCCCCGCAGCCCGAACCCCGTCCGAATCGCGAGATCCGGGCGGGGTTCTCTGCGTTCCGGCCGGCGGGCCATTCCCCGGATACCTGCTGTTCACCTCCGCCCCTCCTGGACTTCACCGGACGGGAATAGGTTCCTCTCGCAACCCGACCCCGGCACCACAGCGCCGGACATCGAGAGGAACCTCCATGGCAACCTTCCCCCGTCGTGCGCGTCTCGTCGCCGGCATCGCTCTCGCCGGCATCGCGGCGCTCTCCCTCACCTCGTGCGCCGCGGGCGACGACGCTGCCGGCGCCGGCGACTCGGATGCCGCGACGGCGACCTCGCTCGAGGACTTCGGCACTCTCGAGGACCTCGAGGCGGCGGCGGTCGCCGAGGGCCAGCTGAACGTCATCGCCCTCCCCAGGGACTGGGCGAACTACGGCGAGATCCTCGATCTCTTCGCCGAGCGGTACCCGGAGATCACGATCAACGAGGCCTCCCCCGACGTCTCGAGCGCCGAGGAGATCACGGCCGCGGAGACCAACGCCGGCCTGGACACCGCCCCGGACGTGTTCGATATCGGCCTCGCCGTCGCCCTCCAGAGCACGGACCAGTTCGCGCCGTACCAGGTCCAGACCTGGGACGACATCCCCGACGCGCTGAAGGAGCCCACCGGCCTGTTCGTCGGGGACTACGGCGGGTACATGTCGATCGGCTACGACTCCGCGAAGCACCCCGCGCCCGCGGAGCTGGACGACCTGCTCGGTGCGGACTACAAGGGCGCCGTCGCGATCAACGGGGACCCGACCCAGGCGGGCGCCGCCTTCGCCGCCGTGGGTCTCGCCACGGTCCAGTCCGGCGGGACGCTCGACGACTTCCAGCCCGGCATCGACTTCTTCAGCGAGCTGCAGCAGGCCGGGAACCTCCTCAAGGTCGACGTCACCACGGCGACGATCGCGAGCGGCGAGACCCCGGTCGTCTTCGACTGGGACTACCTGAACGCCACGCACGTGGCGGACAACGAGGACTGGAAGGTCGTCGTCCTCGACGGCACCGGCTACGCCGCCTATTACAACCAGGCCATCAACGTCGACGCCCCGCACCCGGCCGCCGCGCGCCTGTGGCAGGAGTTCCTCTACAGCGACGAGGTGCAGAACCTGTGGCTGAAGGGCGGCGCACGACCGGCGCGCATGGAGGCCATGACCGAGGCCGGCACGATCGACGCCGACCTCGCCGCCGCGCTCCCCGAAGCGCCGGCCGACACCGTCGTGCCGACCGAGGAGCAGTCGACGGACGCGGGCGCCCTGCTCGGCGAGAAGTGGGCAGCGGCGGTCCAGTGACCGTCCTCACCGCACCGGGGGCGGATGCCGTGGCGTCCGCCCCCTCCGCCGGGTCTGCGCCGCACGCGCGGGCCCGGCGGTCCGCGCCCTCCTGGGCGTGGCTCGGACTCGTCCCCTTCTCCGCCTATGTGCTGCTGTTCCTCGCCGTGCCGACCGTCCTGTCCATCGGCTCGGGCTTCTTCACCGAGAACGGCGCCTTCACCTGGACGAACGTGGCCGCGCTCGGCGATCCCGTCATCCTCAACACCTTCGCCAACTCGGCCGGGGTCTCGCTGCTCACCGCGGTCGTCGGCGCCGTCGCCGGCGCCCTGGTCTGCTACGCCCTGCTCGGCATGAATCCCGAGGGAGCGGTGCGTCAGACGGTGGATGCCGCCGCCGGCGTGCTCGCGCAGTTCGGCGGCGTCATGCTCGCGTTCGTGTTCATCGCCACGATCGGCATCCAGGGCGTTCTGAAGGTGTTCCTCCAAGATGCGTTCGGCATCGACATCTACGCGAACGGCACGTGGCTCTACGAGCTGCCAGGGCTCATCCTGCCCTACATCTACTTCCAGATCCCGCTCATGGTGATCACCTTCATGCCCGCGCTGGCCGCCCTCAAGCCGCAGTGGTCGGAGGCGAACCTCACCCTCGGCGGCACCCGCGCGAGCTTCTGGCTGCGCATCGGCATCCCGGTGCTCGCGCCGTCGTTCCTCGCCAGCCTCCTGCTGCTGTTCGCGAACGCGTTCTCCTCCTACGCCACCGCGGCCGCCCTCGCCAGTCAGGGGTCGCAGATCGTGCCGCTGCAGATCCGCGCCGCTCTCACCAGCGAGACCGTGCTCGGGCGCGAGAACCTCGCGGGCGCCCTCGCGCTGGGCATGATCATCGTCGTCGGAGTCGTCATGGCCGTGTACTCGCTCATCCAGCGCAGGGCGGCGAGGTGGCAGGCATGAACCCGCTCGCCCCCTCCCGCGCGACGCGGTGGATCATCGGCATCCTCGTCGGCGCCTTCTTCGCGCTGCCGCTGCTCGCCACGTTCCTGTACACGGTCAGGATGCAGGACGGATCCTTCTCCCTCGCCCGCTGGGCGAGCCTCGCCGACCCGGCGATGGCCGCCACCCTCAAGCCGATCTGGACGGGACTGGGGAACTCGCTCATCCTCGCGGTCATCACGGTGGCGATCGTGCTCCTCCTGCTCGCGCCCACGATGATCCTGGTGAACCTGCGCTTCGCCAAGCTCCGGCCGGTGTTCGAGTTCGCCGTGCTGCTGCCGATCTCCATTCCAGCGATCGTGCTCGTCGTCGGCCTCGCCCCGATCTACCTCCAGATCGGGCGCTCGCTCGGCACCGGAGCCTGGACGCTCGCCTTCGCCTACGGCATCACGGTCCTGCCGTTCGCCTACCGGTCGATCCAGGCGTCCATCGACGCCGTCGACATGCGGACGCTCGCCGAGGCCGCCCGCTCGCTCGGGGCGAACTGGACGACGGTCGTGCTGAAGGTGCTGGCGCCGAACCTGCGCCAGGGGCTTCTCGCCGCCTCCCTCATCTCGGTCGCCGTCGTGCTCGGCGAGTTCACGATCGCCTCGCTGCTGAACCGCCAGGTGTTCCAGACCGCCATGGTCGTCGTGCAGAAGCAGGACGGATACCTGCCCGCGATCTTCACCCTGCTCGCCCTGCTGTTCTGCTTCCTGCTGCTGCTCATCATCGGCCGCGTCGCCCGCGGCACCGGAAAGGCCCGCTCATGACCCTGCATCAAGCGCTCCCCGCCACCGCGGACAACGTCCTCCTCGCCGGGGCCGGCGAGGGCACCCGCGTCCAGTTCCAGGGCATCGTGAAGGACTACGGCACGAACCGCGTCCTGCACGGCGTCGACCTCGACATCGCTCCCGGCGAGTTCATCTCGCTGCTCGGGCCGTCCGGATGCGGCAAGACGACGGCGCTGCGGGTGCTCGCCGGCCTGGAGAACGCCGACGGGGGCACCGTGCTCCTCGGCGGCCAGGACGTCTCCCGGGTTCCGACCAACAAGCGCGACATCGGCATGGTCTTCCAGTCGTACTCGCTGTTCCCCCACCTGCGGATCGCGGAGAACACCGCGTTCGGCCTTCGCCGCCGCGGCGCCGGCAAGGCCGAGGCGGCGAAGCGCGCCAAGGACGCTCTCGCGCTCGTCGGCCTCGACGGCTTCGCCGACCGCTATCCCCACCAGCTCTCCGGGGGCCAGCAGCAGCGCGTGGCCCTCGCGCGCGCCCTTGTCACCGAGCCCCGCGTGCTGCTGCTCGACGAGCCCCTCTCCGCCCTGGATGCGAAGGTCCGCGTGCAGCTGCGCGACGAGATCCGCCGCATCCAGCTGCGGCTGGGCATCACCACCGTGTTCGTCACGCACGATCAGGAGGAGGCTCTCGCGGTCTCCGACCGGATCGCGGTGATGAACGCGGGGCGCATCGACCAGATCGACACCCCCGAGGAGCTGTACCTGCGCCCCGCCACCGCGCACGTGGCCGCCTTCGTCGGCCTGTCGAGCATCGTGACGGGCGTCGCGAGCGGCGACACGGTCACGGTCTGGGGCGTGCCGCTGCCGACCAACACCCCCGCCGCCGGGGAGGTCGAGGTGCACCTGCGCCCGGAGAACCTGCGGTTCGCCTCCGAGGCGGATGCCGCCGTCGCGGGCACCGTGGAGGAGAGCACGTTCCTGGGCAGCATCCGCCGCACGCTGGTGAAGACGGATGCCGGGGACGTGGTGCGCATCCAGCACGACGCCCGTTTCCACCCCGCTTACGGAGACCGCGTGCACCTCGCGATCGAGAGCGTGCCGGTGGCCGTGCGGACAAAGGCCTGAGCGCTCTTCCCTCCAGGCGGAGCACGGCGATAACGTGTCAGCGAGGGGCGTCTTCTCATCCCTCGCGCAACCCGAGAAAGGACGCCTCATGGCAGGCAAGTTCGAGCTGTACACCGACAAGTCCGGCGAATACCGGTTCCGTCTGAAGGCCGGCAACGGCGAGATCATCGCGCTCGCGAGCGAGGGATACTCCTCCAAGGCCGGCGCCCTGAACGGCATCGACTCGATCCGTCGCAACGCCGCTGACGCCGAGGTCGTCGAAGTCGAGGGCTGACCTCTCGTTCCGACCGCTGCGGGTCATCCCGTCCGGTCTCAGCCGCGCCTCCGGGCTCGCGCGGGTGCCCTCCCGCGCAGAAGCCCGGAGGCGCGGCAGGTTCTTCCGTTCGACGAACCTCCCCACGGGGACGATTCTCCCTGACAGAGGCCTTCGTCCGACGGTCGACAACGAGCGGCACGACTCGGCGCTGGGAGTCTCGCCGGTGCGCACCGGCGCCGTCGTGGAGGGCGACCTCGTTCCGCCCCGCCCCCGCGCGCACGCTGCGATCCGTCTCCGAGGAGTTCACCGACGACGACATGCGGTTCTCGCGCAGCCGGCCCACCGTCAAGCTGTCCGGAACAGGGCTCTCCTTCGCGTCGCGCTCCGAGGGGCGAAGGGTGATGGCCGATATGACCGGGTTCGACGACATCGACATCGACTTCGCGGGGGTCGACGACGTCGGGCAGGGCTTCGTGGACGAGGTCCTGCGCGTCTGGCCCGCTCAGCACCCCGGCATACGAGTGCATCCGATCACAGGAACGAGGCGGTCGCCTTCATGGTTCGACGCGCGCAGCGGCGCTGACGAGGTCAGAGCACGCGGGACAGGAAGTCCTGCGTGCGCGGATGCTGCGGACGCGCGAGAACCTCGCGCGGATCCCCCTGCTCGAGGATGTGCCCGCCGTCCATGAAGATCAGGCGCGACCCGACCTCGCGGGCGAACCCCATCTCGTGCGTGACGACGAGCATCGTCATCCCCTCGTCCGCGAGAGTGCGCATCACCTGCAGCACCTCGCCGACGAGCTCGGGATCGAGGGCCGAGGTCGGCTCGTCGAAGAGCATCATGTCCGGGTTCATGCACAGCGCCCGCGCGATCGCGACGCGCTGCTGCTGCCCTCCGGAGAGATGGCCTGGATAGGCGTCGACCTTCTCGGCGAGTCCGACGCGGCCGAGCATCTCGCGCGCGATCGTCTCGGCATCCGCCTTCGACCGCTTCAGCACCCTGCGCTGCGCGAGCGTCAGGTTGCCCAGCACGCTGAGGTGCGGGAACAGGTTGAAGCTCTGGAACACCATGCCGATCCGGGTGCGCACCCGGTCGATGTCGACGTCGGGGTCGGTGATGTCGATCCCCTCGATGAGGATCGTCCCGCCGGTCGGCTCCTCCAGCAGGTTCACCGAGCGCAGCAGCGTCGACTTGCCCGAGCCGGACGGCCCGATCACGCACACCACGTCGCCAGGGGTGACCGTGAGATCGATGCCCTTGAGCACCTCGTTCTCGCCGTAGGTCTTGACAAGACCCCTGACCTCGATGGCCGGGGCGTGGATGTCGATCAGATCGGTGCTCATCGCTGGTTCGCCAATCGTCGCTCGAGCCACGCGGACAGACGTGTGAGGGGGATCGTCACGACCAGGTACAGCAGAGCGGCCATGATCAGCGGCGTCCCGTTCGCGTTCTGCGACGTCGCATCGCGCGCGAACATCGTCAGCTCCTTCGACCAGATGAAGGAGCCGGCGACGAACAGCAGCGAGGTGTCCTTCAGCAGCAGCACGAACTCGTTCGTCAGCGGCGGGATGATGATGCGGAAGCCCTGCGGGATGACGATCCAGAAGGTGGTCTTCATCGGAGACATGCCCAGCGATCTGGAGGCCTCGGTCTGCCCCTTGGGGACGGCCTGAAGGCCGGCGCGGATCGTCTCGGCCATATAGGCGGAGGCGACCAGGATCAGGCCGATGAGACCGAGCACGACAGGGCCGCCGAGCTCCTGATTGCGAACGCCGAGGGCGATCGGCAGGATGTTCGCGATGGCGAAGATCGTGAGCAGCGCCGGCAGCCCGCGGAACAGCTCGATCCACACCGTCGCGATCCAGCGGAACGGCCCGATCACGGACATCTTCATCAGGGCCAGCACGATCCCGAGGAGCAGGCCGCCGAGGAATGCGACGGCCGTGAACCACAGGGTGTTCACGAGTCCCGTCGTGATGATGCCGGGGAGCATCTCCAGGGCCACGCCCGGGTTGAGGAACAGCGGACCCAACCGCGCCCAGTCCGCTGACGCGACCGCCCATATCGCGAGGGCGAGCAGCACCGCGTACACCGCGTAGCGGTACAGCTTCTGCTTCTGCGTGCGCCTCAACGCCATCGTGGGGCCCTCTCGACCGTCTCTTCGCGGATCAGTTCGCCGTGAAGTACTCGTCGTAGATGGTCTGGTACTCGCCGCCGTCGCGCAGCTCCTGCAGTGCTGTGTTCACAGCATCCAGGAGCTCGGTCTTCTCGCCCTTCGCGAAGGCGAAGCCGTAGGACTCCTCCGTGTCGTAGGTCTCGACGATCGCATAGGCGTCGTCGGCCTTCTCGTGCTCGAGGTTCACCGGCTGGTCCTGGAGGATCGCGTCGATCGTGCCGGCCTGGATCGCCGGCCACAGCTCGCCGTCAGAGGGGAACTGCAGGATCTGCGCGCCCGCCGCGTTCTCGTTGGCGTAGGCCTCGCCGGTCGTCCCCTGCTGCACGCCGACGAGCTTGCCGTCGAGGTCGTCGATCGAGGAGATGCCCGAGTCGGAGCGGACGAGCAGCGACTGGAGGGAGTCGTAGTACGGATCGGAGAAGTCGATGTTCGCCTTGCGCTCCTCGGTGATGGTCATCGCGGAGGCGCCGATGTCGCACGTGCCGTTGGCCAGCGTCGTGCCCGACTGCAGTGCGTCGAAGCCGACGTCCTGCACGGAGAGGGTGAGGTCGAGCTTCTCGGCGATGGCGTTCAGCAGGTCGATGTCGAAACCGGTGTAGCCCGTGCCGTTGTCGCCGCCCTCGAACTCGAAGGGCGCATAGGGGATGTCGGAGCAGACGGTCAGCACGCCGTTCTCGACGAGGCCGTAGTCGGCGCCGGACGAGGGCTCGGAGTCCGGGTCGGTGCCTCCGGCGCAGCCGGCGAGGGCGAGGGCGGCCGTCGCCGCGACGGCGAGACCGAGGATGAGAGGACGACGAGACATGACCGCTCCAGATGTCGAGGGCTCATGGCCCGCTGACGGGTAGGAATTCATCTAAACACGTCGGGCCGCCGACGACACGGCTTCACGATGCCGCCAACGTTACGGTTGGGTTTCGACCTGTCTGATACCGAGTCTCAGACCTCGAAGTCGACCGCGACGCGGCCCGCGACCACGGATTTGATGTACCCGGCCGCCTCGACGTGCGCCGGGTGCACCTGATAGGCCTCGAGGGCGGCGGCGTCCGCGAAGTCGGCGACGAGCGTCACGTCCCAGTTCACATCCGCATAGAGGTCGTTCGCCCCGGCGGAGATCGCGAGCAGGCCGGGGATGACGCCCTCCAGAGCGTTGAGCCGGCGGGCGACCTCCGCCGCCTGCTCGGCGCGCTCTGCGGCATCCTCGCTCGCGAGCTTCCAGGTGACCACGTGTCGCAGCGTCATGCTCTCTCCAGTCTCTCCCGCAGCCGGTCGGGCGAGACCCGCCAGTGCGCATGCAGCTCGCCGTCGATCAGCAGGACGGGGATCTTCTCCCACCACAGCTCGTAGAGCGCGGGGTCGTCCTGGATGGACGCCTCGACGATCTCGATCCGGTCCGCGGTCTCGTCCGGAAGATCGGCGATGACGGCATCGACGACCTCGTGGGCGACGTCGCACAGATGGCAGTCGGGCTTCCCGACGATCGTGAGGGTGGTCACTCCGAGGGGACCTCGACCTCGCGGCCCTGCGCGATCCACTCGCCCGTGCCGCCCTCGACGTTCGTGGCGTCGTAGCCGCGCGCCTCGAGCGCCTCGACGACGCGTGCCGATCGACCGCCCGCCTGGCAGATGACGTCGAAGGCCTCCCCGGGAAGCTCCTCGAGCCGCTCTCCGATCTCCGACATCGGGACGTTCACCGCGCCCGGGACGTGCCCGCGGGCGAACTCATCGCGCTCTCGGACGTCGATGAGCGGCGTCGCCGAACGCGCGGCGAGTTCTTCGATGGTGATCGACTTCATGATTCCCCTTCGTGTTCGTGAGACACGAAGCGCCCCCATTCGACCGCTCGAAGAGCTCGTCGGGGGCGCTCGGTGTGCTGCCGCTTACTTCTTGTTGCGGCGCTGGTGGCGAGTCTTGCGAAGCAGCTTGCGGTGCTTCTTCTTCGCCATGCGCTTGCGGCGCTTCTTGATGACAGAACCCACGGAAACCTCACTAAGTCAGGGGCTGGGCGTCGGACGGAGCCGGACACCCGGGTACGAGCATGGAAAAATGCCTCGGATCAGTCTAGCAAACCGCGAGGCGTGCTCCGATCGCGAGGATCGACCTCGTCAGCCGACGTCGGCGATGGGGCGCTGCAGGGCGTCGGCGACCGCGGACTCGGGCACGCGATAGCTGCGCCCGAACCGGATGGCGGGCAGCTCCCCTGCGTGCACGAGCCGGTAGACGGTCATCTTGGACACGCGCATGATCTCGGCGACCTCTGCGACCGTCAGGAACCGGACGTCTGGAACTTCGGGCATCCCCTGTACCCCTTTCTGCTGAAGCATACTCTAGGGGGAAGATGTCACGCATGTAAACCCGCGTGAAGGATGTTGTCTCTGAGACGCCTGTGATTCCGCTATCCCCGTGACAGTCGTTCCCGGGCGTCGCGAAGCACCTGGCGCTCCGCCTTGCGCGCTGCGCGCAGCGCCTTCTCCGCCTCGCGGACGGCCTTCTGCGCCTCTCGGTACTTCTTGTCTCCGGCGAGCTCCGCGGGATCGATCGCGATCCATTCCAGGATCTCCGCATGCTCCTCACCCCTCGCGAGCCCGGCGATGTACGCCTCGACGCCGTCGAGCACGCGCTCCATGGCGAATCGGAACGGGTCGTCCTCGGCCGTGAAGACGCCGGCGTCGATCGCGGAGCGGAGGAACGGGAACTCCGCAGCGCCGATCACACGATCGAACAGCGCCGCCTCCCTCTCCGAGACCTCTTCGGCGGAGAGCCCCGTGCTGCGGGACTGCTCGGCGTATCCGGCGAGCACGATGCCGTACCACCGCGCGTTCCCGGTGACGGCGAGCGCGACCGCGAGACGCTCGGCCTGCGTGAGCGGCGTGCCGTCGAGGCTCTCCAGTCCCGCCTCGATCCACGCCGAGCTGTTCGGGGTGATGGGAGAACCGGTGATCGGCAGGGACAGGATCCACGGATGCCGAAGATAGATGAGCACCTGCGCCTCGAAGAGCGCGCGCAGCCTGGCGCGCCATCCCTCCTGCTCGCGATGCTCCTCGGGCGGCAGCCCGGTCGCCTGCTCCTGCATGAGCAGCAGGAGGTCGTCCTTCGCCGTGACATAGCGATACAGCGACATCGGCGTGAAGCCGAGCCTCGCCGCGACGGCGGCCATCGACACGGCGCCGATCCCCTCGGCATCCGCAAGCTCGACGGCGGCGTCGACGATCTTCTCGACGCTCATCTCCCGCTTGGGCCCGCGCTGCGGGTTGGCGGCCACGCCCCAGGCGAGCGCGATGCCCCTGGGCAGCTCCGGCGGTTCCATCTCGGTCATCCCGCCATCCTACTTCTGTATATTGACTAAACAGTGTGTTATGGTCATACACAGTTGCGTTTCATATACACAGTTTATTCTGTACGCAGAAAGGAGAGGCCATGACGAAGGCCATCGAGATACGCGGGCTCCGCAAGGGATTCGGCGCCCGCACCGTCATCGAGGACATCGATCTGACCGTCGAACGCGGCGAGGTGTTCGCCCTGCTCGGGCCGAACGGGGCCGGCAAGACGACGACGATCAGCATCCTCACCGCCCTCGTGCGCGCCGACGCCGGCGAGATCTCCATCGGCGGCATCGATGTGCGCGACGACGCGGTCGCCGTGCGGCAGCGGATCAGCCTCACGGGACAGTCCGCAGCCGTCGACGACGCGCTCTCCGGCACCGAGAACGTGGTGATGTTCGCCCGCCTCTCCGGCCTCGGACGCACTGCGGCCAGAAGACGCGCCGCCGAGCTCATCACGCGCTTCGGCCTGGCGGATGCCGCATCACGACTGGTCCGGACGTACTCCGGGGGCATGCGGCGTCGGCTCGATCTCGCTCTGAGCTTCGTGATCACTCCGGAGGTCCTCTTCCTCGACGAGCCGACGACGGGGCTGGACACCCGGAGCCGGCGCGAGCTCTGGGACATCATCCGGTCGCTGGCGGATGCCGGCACGACCGTCTTCCTGACCACGCAGTACCTCGAGGAGGCCGACCAGCTCGCCGATCGCATCGCCGTGCTGCACGACGGCCGCATCGCCGCGATCGGGACCGCGGCGGAGCTGAAGAGCCGCATCGGCGGCGACACCGTCGAAGTGCATGACGCCAACGGGGAGCTGCGTCACCGCATCCCGACGGACGGAACCGTCGCCGATCTCCGACGCGCGCTCGACCTGCTCGACGCGCAGGGCACAGAGGGCGAGGTCTCGCTGCGGCGCCCCTCCCTCGACGACGTCTTCCTCACCCTCACCTCGTCCGACGGCGCCGAGACGCCACGACAGAAGGAACTCGCATGACCACCGCGCTCTCCCCCTCCTTCGACGCGCCGGCGCTGCGTCCCCGGCTCCGCGGCGCGTCCGCCGAGGCCGTCTTCGTCGGACGGAGCCTGCGCCATTCGCTGCGCGACGGCGAATCCCTCCTCATGGCGATCCTGCTGCCCGTCATGCTCATGCTCATGTTCACCTGGGTGTTCGGAGGCGCGATCGATCCCTCCGGAGCGTACGTCGACTACGTCGTCCCCGGCATCATCCTCACCTGTGCGGGCTTCGGCGCCGCCTCGACCGCGGTGTACGTCGCGAACGACATGCGCACCGGCATCATCGACCGGTTCCGCACCATGCCCCTGCGCGCCGGCGCCGTCCTCACCGGACACGTCGTCGCGAGCCTGCTGCGCAATCTCGTCGCGACGGGAATCGTCATCGGCGTCGGCGTGCTGGTCGGCTTCCGTCCGACCGCCGGCGTCGGCGAATGGGTCGCGATGGGAGGACTCATCGCGCTCTACATCCTGGCGATCACGTACCTGTTCGCGGCGATCGGCCTGGCGGCCGGCTCCCCCGAGGGCGCGAACGGCTACGGGTTCGTCCTGCTGTTCCTGCCGTACCTGTCGAGCGCCTTCGTCCCGGTGGCGAGCATGCCGGCATGGCTGCAGCCGATCGCCCAGCACCAGCCGATCACGCCCATCGTCGAGACGATCCGCGGACTCCTGATGGGGACGCCGCTGCAGGCGGAACCCTGGTGGGCCGTGGGATGGTGCCTGGCGATCCTCGCGATCGCCGTCGCCTGGGGCGCCTGGCTGTTCCCGCGGAAGTCGGGGCGGCGCTGAGTCCGGGATGCCGCGGAGACCGGGATGCCGCGGAGCCGCCCGCCCGGCCCGCGGCATCCCATCCCTAGGCGACGCCGAGATTCTGGCGGAAGGTCGAGAACTCGTACTCGGTGCGGAACCTCCCGCGTCGCTGCAGCTCCGCGACGGGACCCTCGATGAAGCGCTGCAGTCCATCCGGCAGCGTGTCGACGTTGATGTTGAATCCGTCGGAGGCGCCGTCGTCCACCCAATCGACGATGTCGTCGGCGATCCGCTCCGGCGTGCCGATGAGCACCCGGTGCCCGCCGCTGAGGTTGTTGAACAGCACCTGACGAACAGTCAGGTCCTTGTCCTTCGCCTCCGCGACGATCTGCTCGCGGTGCCGCCGCACCACGGTCGTCGTCGTCCCCTCGGCCAGACGCTCGTACGGCAGGGGGGCGTCGAGGACCAGAGCGGATTCGGGCACGTCGATGCGCTCGGCGAGCTCGCTCAGCAGATACTCGATGTCCAGAAGGGCATCGAGCGCCTCCTTGCGCTGGCGCGCCTCGGACTCGGAGGCGCCGACGATCACCCAGAGTCCCGGCAGGACGACGAGCTTCTCGGGGTCGCGCCCGTACGAGGAGGCCAGCGATCTCACCGCACCGCTGAAGCGCTGCGCGGGCTCCTTGGTGCGCTGACCGGTGAACAGGGCGTCCGCCCACTTCGCGCCGAAACGATGACTGTGCTCGGAGGCGCCGGCCTGGAAGAGCACGGGACGCTGCCCCCGGTACGCACCGGGCAGCGGCAGCACGCCGGTCGAGGAGAAGTGCTCGCCCCGGAACGCGATCGGCCGGGTCTTCGTCTCGTCGATGTACAGGTCGCGCTCCCTGTCGTTCACGATCGCGTCATGCGGGAGCGAGTCCCACAGTCCGGTCACGATCTCGACGAACTCCTCCGCCTTGCGATAGCGGGTCTCGGGGTCGAGCTGTCCCGTCACCCCGAGCGCATCGAGAGTCGGCTCGTTCTGGCTCGTGATCACATTCCAGGCCGCGCGCCCCTTGCTCGCGTGGTCGAGGCTCGAGATCGCGCGGGCGACGAGGAACGGGTGCCCGTACAGCGCCGGCACGGTCGAGATGAGCCCGATGCGCTCCGTGTCCCGTGCGATCGCGGTCTGCAGCACGGTGGGATCGAGCCCCCGCCACGGCCTGCGCGTCGAGTTCTCCCCGAGTGAGCCGAGCGAGTCGGCGAGGAAGATGCCGTCGAGCCTGCCGGCCTCCGCGATCCTCGCCGCGTTCACGTAGTAGTCGACATCCGTGACGAGACGATCGGTGTCCTCGAGGGTCTTCCAGGCCGCATCGTGCCGCCCCGCGGTCTGGAGATTGAGATTGAGGCGGATCTGACGAGGCATGGGTTCTCTCCTGGAGCGTAGAGCGCGCTCGGAAGGCGAGCGGGCTGCTCTCGATGATGAGCCGCGTCGCGTCGCCGCGGGACACTGTTGCAGGAGATGTTCTCCGGTTACGCTCCGCGTCCACCCCGTGACGGCACGCCGCCGGACGGCACCGCAGACGCGGCGACGGGCGAACAGACGAGCAGGCACCGCTCGGGCGCCCCTGCTCCGCAGGGTCCGACCGGAGGCGTCAGGCTCCGAGCCTCTTCAGCGCCGTCGCGACGACGTGCTTCGCCGAGGCCGCAGCACGTCCGACGGCCTCCGCCGCATGTGCGGCGCCGTCCGGGAGCGCGACGAGGTCGACGTCGGGCGCCTCATCCCCGAACGCGTCGACGAGGAACGGCACCAGCCAGTCGTCCACGACCTCGAGCGGCTCGACCGCGAGGCTGTAGAACCGGCGCTGGCCGTCTTCGCGGACCGTCACGAGGTCGGCCTCGCGCAGCACCTTGAGGTGCTTGGACACCGTCGGCTGGCTGATCCCCAGCTCGCTGACGATCTGGGTGACGCTCGTGCCGGCATCCCCGTCGCCGGCCCGTCGCAGCAGGAGCTGGAGGATGTCGCGCCTCGTGCCGTCTGCGATCACGTCGAAGATGTCGGTCATGAGTTCAGGGTAGTCGCCCCGCGCGCGGAGTACCATGACGAAGGCTCGTCGATGCAGGTGCGTCGACGTCGGAGCCGGGATCTGGAGGGGTGGCGATGTCGGGCATCGTGTCGGCGTCGAATCCGCGCGGTCGCCTGCGCGGGGCGTACCAGTCCGGCAGGCATCTGATCACCTCTTCGCCCTCCCGCTTCGCGATCGTCGTCTTCGCCTCGCTGGTCCTCGTGTTCACGGCGCTGCTCTCCCTGCCGATCTCCTCGGCTTCCGGAGAGATCACCCCGCTCGCCGATGCCCTCTTCACCGCGGTCTCCACGATCTGCGTCACCGGCCTCGCCACGGTCGACATGGCCAACCACTGGTCGCCGTTCGGGCACGTCCTCATCTTCCTCGGCGTGAACATCGGCGCGCTCGGCGTGCTGACCCTCGCGTCGCTGATGGGCATGCTCATCTCCAAGCGCCTCGGTCTGCGCGCCAAGCTCCTCGCCGCCGGCGACACGAACCCGCTGCGCGCGCACGGCGGCGTGGTCAACGAGTCGCAGACCGTGCGACTGGGCGAGGTCGGGCAGCTCCTCACCACCGTCGCCGTCTCGGCCCTCATCATCGAGGCGGCGATCGCCGTGCTCCTGTACCCCGCGCTCGTGATGGCGGGGGTGGACCCGTTCGCCGCCCTGTGGGAGGCCCCGTACTTCTCCGCGATGGCCTTCACCAACACCGGTTTCGCCCCCAACGACGGCGGCGTGGCGGTGTTCGCCGACGACTACCTGGTGCTCTCGCTGCTCATGGTCGGCGTCTTCCTCGGCAGCATCGGCTTCCCGGTGATCTACACGCTCGCCAAGCACGTGTGGCACGTGAAGAAGTGGTCGCTGCACACCAAGCTCACGCTGGTCACGACCGTGCTGCTGTTCTTCGTGGGCGCGGTCGTCTTCGTCATCCTGGAGTACGACAACCCGAAGACCTTCGGATCGATGGACGCCTGGGACACGACCTTCCAGTCGCTCTTCCTCTCTGCGATGACGCGCTCCGGCGGCTTCAACGTCATCGACATGGCCGACCTCAACGGCTCCTCCCTGCTCGCCGCGAGCATGCTCATGTTCGTCGGCGGCGGCTCGGCGTCGACCGCGGGCGGCATCAAGGTGACCACCCTGGCCGTGCTCGCGATCGCCGTGTGGTCCGAGGCGAAGGGCCGGCAGTCGGTCGAGGCCTTCGGCCGCCGCATCCCGAGCGATGTCCAGCGCGTCGCCCTCTCCGTCGTGGCATGGGGCGCGACCATCGTCGCACTGTCGACCATCATCATCGCCCAGATCACCAAGGCCGACATCAGCCACGTGCTCTTCGACGTGATCTCCGCCTTCGCGACGGTCGGGCTCTCCTCCGGCCTCACCGCCGAGCTGCCGGATGCCGGCTCCTACGTCATGGCCGTCACCATCTTCATGGGGCGCGTTGGTACAGTGACTCTCGCCGCGGCGGTCGCCGCGACATCGCGAACGCAGTACTACTCACTGCCCGTGGAAAGGCCGATCGTTGGTTGAAGTCCTCCGGGGCGACGCCCCCGTGCTCGTGATCGGACTCGGTCGCTTCGGCGCCGCGTGCGCCGGAGAGCTGGATCGGCTCGATCGAGAAGTCCTCGCGATCGACGACAATCTCGAGCTCGTGCAGAAGTGGTCCGACCGGGTCACACACACCGTCCAGGCCGATGCGCGCAACATCGACGCGCTCAAGCAGATCGGCGCCGAGGACTTCCAGGTCGCCGTCGTCGCCGTCGGCTCCTCGATCGAGGCGTCCGTGCTCATCACCGCCAACCTCGTGGATCTGAAGGTCCCGCAGATCTGGGCGAAGGCGGTCTCGCAGTCGCACGGCAAGATCCTCGCCCGCGTCGGCGCGAACCACGTCATCTACCCCGAGCGCGAGGCCGGCGAGCGCGTCGCGCACCTCGTCAGCGGCCGGATGCTGGACTTCATCCGCTTCGACGACGACTTCGTGCTCGCGAAGATGTACCCGCCGAAGTTCATCCGCGGCGTCGGCCTGAACCAGTCCGGCGTGCGGACCAAGTACAACGTGACGGTCGTCGGCGTGAAGAGCCCGGGCAAGCCGTTCCGCTACGCGGAGGCGGACACCGTGGTCACCAACCACGACCTCATCATCGTCTCGGGCACCAACGGCGACATCGAGCGCTTCGCGGGTCTGGACCGCTGAGGAGCCCGCTTCCCTGTCGCGCCCGAATCACGAACATGCCACCGGATCGGGAGCCTCTCGCAGGAGTCCTCCTGATCCGGATGCCGGAGTCAGGCTCCGGCGGCGAGCTCCCTGGCCCTGACCAGGGCGGCATCCGTCGCCTCGGCGAACACGAGGTCGAGGCGCGCATCCTGGAGCACGGCGATCGCGCGTTCGGTCGTTCCCTTGGGACTCGTGACACGGCGACGCAGCTCGGCGGGATCCTCGCCTGACGCGTCCAGCAGCGCCGTCGCGCCGATGAAGGTCTGCTCGGCCATCAGCCGCGCGTCCGCCTCGGCGAACCCCTTGCCGACCGCCGCCTTGGTGAGCTCCTCGATGAGCAGGAACACGTACGCGGGACCGGAGCCCGAGATGGTGGAGAGCGCGTCGATCCGATCCTCCGGCACCTCGACGACGGAGCCGACGAGCTCGAACAGGCGCCGGACGACGGCGACGTCCTCGGCGGATGCCGCCGCTCCCGCGGCGAGACCCGTGACGGCCTTGCCGACCGTGGCGGGCGTGTTCGGCATCGAGCGGATGACGCTCGCCCCGTCGCCGAGGATCTCGGAGAACGTCGCGAGGGTGACGCCGGCCGCGAGGCTGACGACGATCGCGTCCGGCCGCAGGACCGGTGCGATCTCCCCGAGGAGGTCGGGCACCATGGCCGGCTTCACGCCGACGAGCAGGATGCGGGCGGATGCCGCGGCATCCGTGTTGCCTGCCGGCCGCTCCGCCAGCGAGATGGCCGTGACGCCGGCGAGCCCGGCGAGGGCGGCGGCCTTCTCGGCCGTGCGGTTCGTCGCGACGATGCCGCCATCCACCGGCGTCCCGGAGGCGACCACGCCCTGGAGGATCGCGCCTCCCATCGATCCTGCACCGAGGAAAGCGAGGGAGGGGAGCGCATCTGCCATGCCGCCATCCTATTCGGGGAGGTCGGCCCAGGCTCCTGCACATCCACAGGGCCCGGAACTAGACTCGGCCCATGAGTGCATCCGGCGGCGGAAGAGCCATCCTCGCAGCGTTCCTCGCGAACATGGGCATCGCGATCGCGAAGTTCATCGCCTGGGCGCTCTCGGGTTCGGCATCCATGCTCGCCGAGGCGATCCATTCGGTCGCCGATTCCGGCAATCAGCTGCTGCTCATGCTCGGCGGCCGCAGGGCCCGGCGGACCGCGGACCGCGCGCACCCCTTCGGCTACGGCCGGGAGCGCTACGTGTACGCCTTCGTCGTGTCGATCATCCTGTTCTCGGTCGGCGGCGTCTTCGCGATCTACGAGGGCATCGAGAAGCTCACGCATCCGCATGAGATCAGCGAGACCTGGTGGTGGCTGCCGATCGTCGTGCTGCTCATCGCGATCGGCCTGGAGTCGTTCTCGCTGCGCACCGCGGTGCGCGAGAGCAACCACGTGCGGGAGAGGGGGCAGTCCTGGATCTCCTTCATCCGCCGCGCCAAGGCGCCTGAGCTGCCCATCGTCCTCCTCGAGGACGTCGGAGCGCTGACGGGTCTGCTCTTCGCCCTGCTCGGCGTCGGGCTCACCGTGGTCACCGGGAATCCGCTGTTCGACGCGCTGGGGACGCTGATGATCGGCGCCCTGCTGGTGATCATCGCGATCACGCTCGGGATCGAGACCAAGAGCCTGCTCGTCGGCGAGGGGGCGAATCCCGCCGACCTCGACCGGATCGTCGATGCGATCGGCGCCGGCGACGAGGTGGAGAAGCTCATCCACCTCAAGACCCTCTATCTCGGTCCTGACGAGCTGCTGGTCGCGGCGAAGGTGGCGCTCGCCTCGGACAAGACCGTCCGCGAAGCCGCCGATGACATCAACGACATCGAGAAGCGCATCCGGGATGCCGTGCCCGTGGCGCGGGCCATCTACATCGAGCCCGACATCTACCGGCCGGCCATCGACCCCGAGCCCTCCACCGACGTCTTCGTGCTGAAGTCCGCCGACTGAGACCCTCTCGGGCGGATCGCACGGGACGCGTGTCGCGAGGATTCCCGGATGCACGGCGGATTCCCGGATGCAGGGCGGATTCCCGGATGCAGGGCGGATTCCCGGATGCAGGGCGGATTCCCGGATGCAGGGCGGAAGCAGCACGAATCCACCGGCATTCGGCCGATCCTCATGCAGGGTGTCCGGTACGTCGTCCGGTGTGCGGTCCGGCACGGTGATCCGGCAGCGAGCTCGGCTCGGCGCGGAGTTCGTCGGTCAGCGCCGGGTCTCGAAGAAGTCCCGCAGCAGGGCGGTCGCCGCGTCCTCCGCCACTCCGCCGACCACTTCGGCACGATAGGGCAGCCGCCGATCGCGCAGCACGTCGTACATGGATCCGGCGGCGCCCGCCTTCTCGTCCCAGGCGCCGAAGACGACACGGCCGATGCGCGCCTGGAGGATCGTCCCCGCGCACATGAGGCACGGTTCCAGCGTCACCACCAGCGTGCAGCCCTCGAGGTTCCAGGTGCCGAGGGACGCCGCAGCGGCGCGCAGCGCCACCACCTCCGCGTGCCCCGTCGGGTCGTGCGTCTCCTCGCGGGCGTTCCTGCCCTCGGCGATGATTCGGCCGGCGGCGTCGAGCACGACGGCGCCCACCGGGACCTCACCCGCAGCGGAGGCGTCCGCCGCGAGCGCGAGGGCGCGCAGCATCCCCTGCTCGTCGGCGTCGGTCATGCTCCGAGACTATCCATCGCGGCGGGGTCGTGCCGGGCGCATCCGGCGCATTACCCTTGATCCATGCGTGTTCACGTCGCCGATCACCCCCTCGTCACCCACAAGCTCACGGTTCTGCGCGACGAGCGCACCCCCTCACCGGTGTTCCGTCAGCTGACCGAGGAGCTCGTGACGCTGCTCGCCTACGAAGCCACCAGGAACGTGCATGTCTCGCCGGTCGAGATCACCACGCCGGTGACGACCACCACGGGGGTGAAGCTCTCGGAGCCGCGCCCGATCGTCGTCCCGATCCTCCGCGCGGGTCTCGGCATGCTCGAGGGCCTCGTCAAGCTGCTGCCGACGGCGGAGGTCGGCTTCCTCGGGATGGTCCGTGACGAGGAGACCTTCGAGCCGACCACCTACGCCGAGCGCCTTCCCGACGACCTGAGCGATCGCCAGTGCTTCGCGATCGACCCGATGCTCGCCACCGGCGGCTCGCTCGCCGCGGCGATCCAGTTCCTCTTCGACCGCGGCGCGAAGGACGTCACGGCGATCTGCCTGCTCGGGACGCCGGAGGGCGTCGCTGCGATCGAGAGGCTCGTCGGCGACCGCGATGTGACGCTCGTGCTCGGCGCGCTCGACGAGCGCCTCAATAAGAAGGGGTACATCGTGCCCGGCCTCGGCGATGCGGGCGACCGCCTCTACGGCACCGTCTGAGCCTCGGGAGAACGGCGAGCGTCTCCGGTCTTCTGCGCCGCCGCCACGAGCCCGCGAGGCTCTCCCCGCCCCCGCGCTGTTCATCCCGACCCGCGCTGTTCATCCCGGCCTGCGCTGTTCATCCCGGCCTGCGCTGTTCATCTCGGCCTGCGCTCCCGCTGCTGACCCGCGCTGCTCATCCCCGACCCGCGCTGCTGTTTCCCGAGTCACGCTGCTCTAATCAACCCGCGCTGCCGATAACCACGCAGCGCGAGACGAGATAAGCAGCGCACCCGAAGGCTGAGAACGCACGGAAGGAACGCAGATCAGGATCTGCCCCGGGATCCGCGCGGCTCTTCCCGACCCGCGCTGCTCATCCCCAACCCGCGCTACTGTTTCCCGAGTCACGCTGCTCTAATCAACCCGCGCTGCCGATAACCACGCAGCGCGAGACGAGATAAGCAGCGCACCCAAGGGAACCCCACCGAGAACGCGCACCGGAGGAACACACAGCCGAGCATCCGCGAGGGAAGCCCGGAGGCGGGCGTGCGGCTCAGGCCGCGCCGACCAGGCGGGCGAAGGCGCTGAGCCGCGCGACCCCCTCCGGAGTGTGCGGCAGATCGTCGAGCAGAGCGGGCGAATGGATCAGGTACGCTGCGACCTGGGCGCGCGAGATCGCCACGTTCAGGCGGTTCTGCAGCAGGAGGAACTCCGGCCCGCGCGGAGCGTCACGACCGCTGGACGCTGCGAGCGTGGTGATCGAGACGACCGCCTCCTTGCCCTGGAAGTTGTCGACGGTGCCCACGGGCACGGCCCCGAATCCGGCGGCGGCGAGCTCCCCGTGCACGCGCTGGCGCTGCGCGTTGTACGGCGCGACCACGATGACGTCGGACTGCTCGAGCGGACGCGAGACGCCGTCGACGTCCGTGAAAGGACGCCCGAGGAGATCCCGGACGATCCGCACGACCTCGGCGGCCTCCTCCGGAGACTCCGTCGCATTGCCGCGATGGCGCAGGGCGACGACGTGCAGGCCGGGCTCCACTCCGCCGATCTCTCGCCGTTCGGCGCCGGGCGCCGACGCGAGCCGGCCCGCGTAGGACAGCTGCGAGACCGGCTCGGCGACGGCCGGATGCATCCGCCAGCTCTGCGCCAGGAAGTACCCGAACTCCGGACGCACAACGGCGTCCCCGTTCATGACCCAGCCCAATGCCGAGGCGTCGACGGGCTCGGGATGCGCACCCTGACTCACCTGCGGCAGCTGCTGCGGATCGCCGAGAAGGAGCAGCCGCTTCGCCCCGGCGGCGACCGCGATGGTGGAGGCGAGCGAGAACTGCCCCGCTTCATCGATCACCAGCAGATCCAGCTCGTGGCGCGCCACACGCCCGGTGTGGCTGAAGTCCCACGCGGTGCCGCCGACGACGACGCCCTGGCCGGTCCGCTCGGCGAGGAACGCCGCCATGCCGGGCTTCGGAATGGCCGTGTATGAGGGATCGGCGCCTGGGTCCTTCGGCGACTTGGCCACCTGCCCCGGTGGCACCCCGTCTGCGACGACCCGCTCCAGCAGGGTCTCGATGATGGTGTGCGACTGCGCGACGACGCCGACGCGGAAGCCGTGCTCGTTCACGAGCCGTGCGATGACGCGCGACCCGGTGTACGTCTTGCCGGTCCCGGGAGGGCCCTGCACGGCCAGATAGCTGTCGTCGAGGTCGAGGATCCCGCGCACGATCGCATCGACCGAATCTCCGGCCGCCTCAGGCAGCCCGGCGCCGGAGCTCGTACGCGGCGGGCGCCGACGGAGGATGTCGGTCGCGGCGTCCTCCGGGAATCCGGGCGCAGCCGCGTGCACGGCGTCGGCCCACTCGTCTATCGCGCCCTGCAGCGAGACGACGCGGGGAGGCGCAGGCGGCGTGAGAGCGAGAGGGAGCTCATCCCAGGTGGCACCGCCCACCGCCGACTCCTCGACGACGTAGCCGCCGTCGGTGACGTCGACCACCGTTACGGCGCGCGGCACGTGGATCGCCCTCGTCGTCACCTCGACGTCGAAGGGCGCCGGCACCGGATAGAGCGCGAACGGACTGGACCGCTCCCCCAGCGTCGTCCCCGGCGCCACCTCGCCGCGCAGCTCGATCTCGCGGGACGGCACGCGCCGGCCCTCGGGAACGCCCCAGTCGCGCACGATGCGTGACAGCGCGGGATCGACCCGCACGACGTCGCGGGTCTGCTCCCACATCGACGCCGGCTCGCGCAGGCGTTGGAAGTGCGCGACCCAGAAGCTCTTCGCCTCACGGGGGAAGTAGTCGATGGCGGCCGCGGCGACGCGATGGACCTCGCCGTCCCCGCCTCGCGCGACGTCCTCGGAGGCGTCCGCCAGCAGCGCGACCGAGCGCGGAGACGGTTCGTACATCACCTCGTCCGGCTCGTCGGCCGGCGCGGGGACGACGCCCTCCGCGCGGGCGATGTCGATCAGCCAGTTGCGCAGGCGGCGCGTGGAGACGCAGTCGTAACGGTTGTAGTCGGCGAGATCGGCGAGCAGCCGCTCGGCCTCGGCCTGCTCCCCCGCCTCGGCGAGCTCGCGCGCGGCGACGTATTGCACGATCGACTCATCGCCCTTCTGCACGTCGGCGGTCCGCACCTCGGCGCCCATGTACAGCGGCTCGAGCTTCTTGATGGAGTACGAGTGCGATCCGACTCTGACCGTTCTCAGCACGAGCGGGTAGAGGTCGACGAACACCCCCTCGCGCAGCAGCCGGTCGACCTCTCCCTCACGGACTCCGTGCCTGGCCGCCATGGCGATGAGGTGCGCGGTCTCGTAGGGCGCGTAGTGGTAGATGTGCATGTCCGGATGGGCGGCGCGACGAATGTTCACGAAGTCGAGGAATCTCTCGAGCGCCAGCCGCTCCTCGGCGAAGGTGTGCGCCCACAGAGCGCTGTACTGCTCCGCATCGTCGACCCAGCCGAACAGGTAGTCGATCCCCCACCACGGCTTCTCCGCACCCGAGGGCTCGGTGTAGAGCGGATCCCCCTCGAAGTCGAAGTAGATGTCGCCGGCCGAGGGACGCGGCAGTGTGTGGATCGCCTGCGGATGGTAGACCTCGACCGTGGGGACGTCCCCACGCGTCGCGAGCTGGACCCGTGCCTGAGCGCGCAGCGTCGCGAAGGTGTCGAGATTCATGCCGGACGGCGCCTCTTCGGCTGCGGCGAGGTCATCGATGGTCAGGATGCCGGCTCCACGCAGCCGGGTGCGCTGCACCGGACGCATCCGGGCGACGAGCAGCAGATCACGATGCGCCTCGACCTGCTCTGTGCACGTCGCGCATCGGCCGCAGGCAGTGACCTCGAGGTCGCCGCGGTCGTCTCCCCAGGCCAGGGCGGCCCCTGCCGCGCCCTCGGAGATGCGTCGGTCTGCGATCAAGGCGCGCAGACGGGCGCGGCGGACGGCGAAGAGCGGCAGCAGGTCGTCGACGGCGTGCGTACTCAGGCTGCCGTCGCCCAGGATGAGGTCGACCTCGTCGGAACGGGGGATGCCGAGAGCGTCGAGCTGATCGACATATGCCGCGAGCTGCATGAGAGCGGTGACCTTCGCCCTGCGCGCCAGCTTGGAGTCCTGCACACGCCAGCGGCCGTCATCGTCGCGGAGCAGGAAGTCGGCGAATCCCACGAACTCCTCGGTGGAGAAGGCAGCCTGGAAGAGCACCCTCGCATCGGAATGCAGCGCCTGTCGCGTCTCCTGGACGACCGCGGCGAGCGAGGAGGCATCGGCGGAGGAGACCTTGGACACTTCGTGGACCGCAGCGCCGAAGCGGTCGCGATAGGACTGCAGGACCTTCTGCTCGTGCACGTCTCCGAGCTCGGCCGCCCGCTTGAGCGTCGCATCTTCCGGCTCCGCGACAGGGGGGACCCGACCGAGCTTCGCATCGATGGCGCGACACCACGCGAACTCGCACTCCGCAGCGAGCTTCAGGTCGCTGGCGCTCCAGATGACGCGCTGGGCGTCGGTGTCGATCCGCATGCTTCGAGACTAGCTGCGGGCTCGGACACGCATCCCTCCGTCACCCGAGAGCCCGTCTCCCTGGAGCGAGAGCGCGGATGGCGACCGCCGGAGCATCCGTCGACGCTGCGAGCGCTCAGCGCCACCAATCGTCGAACGGCGTGACGGGGAGACGGCGCTTGTGCTCCGTGGCCAGGTACTTGCCCTCGATGCGCTCCGCGACCTCCGCCGCGACCTCACGGCCTTCGAGGTAGTCGTCGATCTGCTCGTAGGCGATGCCGAGCTCGTCCTCGTCCGCGCGCCCCGGCTGGCCGTCGAGCAGATCGGCGGTCGGCACCTTCAGCCAGAGCCGGTCGGGAGCGCCGAGCTCGCGCAGCAGCGCCTTGCCCTGCCTCTTGGTGAGACCGGAGAGCGGCAGGATGTCGGCGGCGCCGTCACCGAACTTGGTGAAGAATCCCGTCACGGCCTCGGCAGCGTGGTCGGTCCCGATCACCAGCATCCGGTCGTGACCTGCGAGCGCGTACTGCGTCACCGCGCGGATGCGGGCCTTGATGTTTCCGCGATTGAAGTCCGAGATGTCCGCACCGGCGGCGTGCTCGATGTCCTTCTCGACGCCGTCGACGCCGTTCTGGATGTTCACCTCGACGGAGCGATCGGCCCGGATGAACGCGAGCGCCGCCGCCGCGTCCTCGGCGTCGTGCTGCACCTTGTACGGCAGACGGACCGCGATGAACGTCGCCTGACCGCCCTCGGCACGCGCCTTCTCCGCGGCGAGCTGGGCGAGACGTCCCGCGAGCGTGGAGTCCTGGCCGCCGGAGATGCCGAGGACGAATCCGTGCGCGCCCGTCCTCACGAGGTAGTCCACGAGGAACTGCACACGCCGCTCGATCTCGGCCTTCGGATCGATATCGGGCTGGACTCCGAGCGTCTGGGCGATCTCCTGCTGAAGCGACACGGCTTCCTCCACTCTCTCTGCCTCCAGTATCCCTCCACACTGTTACGTCACGATGACATCGGCGGAATACGGCGATGTGCGGGCGACTTGTCCCCTTCAGACGACGAAAGTGAGAAACCGATGACCCTTCTCGGCCGCAGCGACCTCGATGTGTTCCCCCTCGCCCTCGGCGGCAACGTGTTCGGCTGGACGGCCGACCGCGATGCCTCGTTCCGCATCCTGGATGCCTTCACCGAGGGCGGCGGCGACTTCATCGACACCGCGGACTCCTACAGCGCCTGGGCGCCGGGCAACTCCGGAGGGGAGAGCGAGACGATCGTCGGCGAATGGCTCGCGTCCCGGAAGCCGGCCGATGTCGTCGTGGCGACAAAGGTGAGCCAGCATCCGCAGTTCAGGGGGCTGTCGGCGAAGAACGTGCGTGCGGCGGCGGAGGCGTCGCTGAAGCGGCTCGGCGTCGAGACGATCGACCTCTACTACGCCCACTTCGACGACGCCGAGACTCCGCTGGAGGAGACGGTGGCGGCGTTCGGACAGCTCGTCGCCGACGGCCTCGTCCGGCATATCGCCGTCTCGAACTACTCGGCCGACCGCATCCGCTCGTGGATCGCCCTCGCGCAGGAGTCGGGCGTCGCCGTCCCGGTCGTGGTGCAGCCGCACTACAACCTCGTGCATCGCAATGACGTCGAAGAGGGCATCATCCCCGTCGCGGAGGAGTTCGGCCTGGGCCTGGTGCCGTACTACGCCCTGGCCAGCGGCTTCCTGACCGGCAAGTACCGGTCGACGGATGCCTCGAAGGTGGCCTCCGCCCGCGCCGGCGGAGCGGCGAAGTACGCCACCGACCACGGTCTCCGCATCATCGGCGAACTGGACCGGATCGGCACGGCGCACAGCGCTTCGATCGCCTCCGTGGCGCTGGCCTGGCTCCGTGAGCAGCCGACGGTCATCGCACCGATCGCGAGCGCGTCGCGCGTGGAGCAGGTCGAGGATCTGCTCGCCAGCGCGCGCGTGCAGCTCAGCGCCGAGGAGGTCGCCTCGCTCAGCGCCGTCTCGGCGTGGACGCCGGCGAACGCCTGAACTCCGGTCGCACTGCATCGCCGGGCTGATGCAGTGCGATCGATGGGCGAAGAACGCGGAGCTACGCGAGGATCCGGCTCGGACCGGCGTCGGTCTGCTCGACCCGCAGCTGGGCGGGGATCTGCTCCTGCATGGCCTCGACATGGCTGATCACGCCGACCGTCCTGCCGCCGGCGCGGAGTTCGTCCAGCGCACGCATCGCCACCTCGAGGGTGTCGGCGTCGAGGGATCCGAACCCCTCGTCGATGAACAACGTGTCGAGCTGGATCCCGCCCGCGCGGGCCGTGACGACCTCTGCCAGCCCGAGCGCGAGCGCGAGCGAGCTCAGGAAGGTCTCTCCGCCTGAGAGGGACTGCGCGGGCCGCGTCTGGCCGGTGAACGCGTCGTGGACGACGATTCCGAGGCCAGACGCGGCGCCGCGTGCGGCGAGCGCGTCCGAATGCCGGAGCTGATAACGCCCGTCCTGCATCCGGATCAGCCGCCGGTTCGCCGCCGCGACGATCTCCTCGAGCTCCGCCGCCAGGACGAACGTCTCCAGAGTCATCTTGTGCGTGTTCGCCCCGCGCCCTGCGATCGTGTCCGCGAGGGACCTCAGCACCTCGTGCTCCGCCGCCTCGGCGGCGCTGCGCTCATGCGCCTGCGCCGCCGAATCGATCAGTCCGGCCAGCCGTTCGACGAGGCCCTCGGCGCGCGCGGCCGCATCCACCACCGCCTGCCACGCCGAGCGGGCGACACGCGACGCCTGCTCGACCGGGGCGAGATCGATGCTCTCCTCCGGGAGCGTCCGCAGCTCGAGCTCGAACAGGATCTCGCGCTCCTTCTCCCGCTGCACGCCGTGCGCGGTGATCCGGGACTCGAGCGCCTCCTGCTCCGCCGGGGAGCGGAGGGCCAGCTCGACGGCGCTCGCATCATCGAAGGCGGATGCTCCGAGTGCCGCATCGCGCTCGCGCGCGGTCTCCGAGAGCGCGGTCGAACGACGCGCGCGCTCGGCCATGGCTCCCGCCAGCGCACGGGCGGCTTCGATGCGAAGGGATGCATCCGCGAGACGTTCCGCGACGCTGCCGAAACCTCCACGGGCGTCCTCGATCCGGACCTGAGCCGTCTGCGTCCGCTGCTCGACGACGACCAGGGCTTCGCGCGCGTCGGCCAGCGCGGTGAGGGACGCGGTCCGCTGCGCCTCGAGCTCTTCCGAGCGTGCGGAGAGAGACGACACCCGCATGTCGAGCGCAGCCGCTCTCTCCGCCGCGTCGCCGGCCTCGCCGAGCGCTTCGGCCGCTGCGACGAATTCGGCCTCCGCGGAGGATTCCGACCGCCCGTCCGTCCGGACGGCGACGGCGGCGGCCTCGGCTCGCAATACCGACAGCCGTTCGGACGCCGAGCGCTCGACGTCGATCGCGGCATCGCGCACCGCCTCGGCCTCGTCCACATCGTCCGCCGAGACCGGATCGGCGTGCACGGCGGGCGAAGGATGCTCCGTCGACCCGCACACCGGGCAGGCTTCGTGAGCCACGAGCGACGCGGCGAGCTCACCGGCGATCCCGTCCAGCCGGCGACGACGCAGGGCTGCCAACGACGCCTGAGCGGTCGCGAGGCCCGTGCTCTCCTCCGCCAGCACGCGTTCCGCGTCCTTCACGAGAGCATCGATCCGCGCCTGCTCCGCCACTGCGGCACGACGAACGTCGGCGCGATCGCGATCGCGCTGCAGCTCGTCCCTGCGATCTGCGATGCGGCGCAGGGCATCGCGTTCGGCCACCGCCTCCTGAAGCAGTCCCGGCAGTTCAGCGCGCTCGACCTCATCGGCATCGATCCGCGCGGTCGCGGCAGCCACCCGCTCGTGCGCCGACTCGAGCGCAGCGGCGAGCGCCGGGGCCTCCCGCTCGTCGTCGGCGACGCTCTTCCATGCTCCGCTGAGACGGGTCAGCTCGGTCGCCCACTCCTCCAGCTCCTGGACGGTGGGCGCGGACAGATCGACGTCGAGCGCGCCCGCCTCCCGGCGGGCGATCTCCTCATCGCGTGCGGCGACGGCGAGCGCATCCTCGGCACGGGCGACCGCCGCCAGCGTCGCGCGCAGGCCCTCCGCCGCGCGCGCCCTTTCGAGCTCCTCGCGGATGGCCGTGATCCGGGGGGCCTCCTCGTCCAGAAGCTGCAAGGCCGCGCGGGCTCTGTCCCGTTCGCGCTGCGCCTTCTGCTCCTCGCGCGCACGGCTCAGGGCAGCGTCAGCGTCCGCCACCCTCTGCTCGGCCGTATCGCGTTCGGCCCGCGCGCGCTCGGCACGGTACTCGGCCCTGGCCAGCGCCTGGCGAAGGGCGGACAGCCGTTCATCGATCGTCCCGGTCCCCCGGGCCGCGAGATCTGCCCCCGCATCCGCATCGTCGTCGGAACGCCCGCCCTGGGGATCGGACGTCGTGATGACGCCCTCCGCCTCCTCCACTCGCGCGATGACGGTCGCGAGTCGCGCGCCCAGGGCGTTCTCGGATGCCTTGCGCCGATCCTCGAAGCGGGACTGCACGTCCTCGAAGCGCTCGGTGCCGAAGAGCCGCCGCAGCAGCGCCTGGCGCTCCTTGCTGTCGGCGAGGAGGAACCGTGCGAAGCGGTTCTGCGCGAGCAGGATGACCTGCAGGAACTGGCTCTGAGTGAGCTGCAGGATCTCGTCGAGCTCACCGGCCACATCCACCGCCCGCGCCGCACGGCCGATCCACGAGTCGCCCGCCCATTCCTCCAGCGACACCGACGAGGCCTGCTTGGTCATTCCCCCGCCGCGCCTGGCGGGCCGCAGGTACTCCGGCGAGCGCGAGACACGGAACCGTCCAGCGGTCGTCGAGAACTCGACGACGACCTCGCTGATGTCGTCCGGCTCGCAGTGGTCGCTGCGCAGCCGCTTCTCACCGCCCTCGTAGCGCGGCACCCCGCCGTACAGGCCGAAGCAGACGGCGTCCAGGATGCTCGACTTGCCCGCACCCGTCCGGCCCGCGATCAGGAAGATGCCATCGTCGGCGAAGGCGTCGAAGTCGACGCTCTGGCGCTCGCGGAACGGGCCGAAGCCCTCGACCTCGAGACGATGCAGCCGCACTAGACCAGCGCCTCGGCGACGGCGCGCTCGTCGAGGATCTCGCGGATCAGCTCCCGCTCGCGTTCGCTCGGGCCCTGACCCTCGCGCACATGCTCGAGGAACGCCGCGATGCGCTCAGGATCCGTCGTCGCCGCGGTGAGCCGCTCCGCGTAGGAACGCTCGGTCTGCTCCCGCACGCCCTCTGGCCGGTGCTGCACCATCGCACAGTAAGGGAACCCCGCCTTGAGGCGACGCATCGGCTCGGACGGGGGGAGCGCGTCCGTGTAGATCGCGCACACCCAGTCGTCGGCATGCCGGGCGACGTTCTCGGGCGCGAGGATCTCGTCGAGCGTGCCGGTCAGAGTGACCAGCCGACGCGGAACGGGAAGCTCCAGCCAGGAGACCTCGGAAAGGCCGTCGGCGTCGAGCTCGACCAGCCAGGATCCCCGCGGCTTGTGCTGCTCGCCGAAGCTGTAGTGCAGCGGAGCCCCCGCATAGCGGATCCGCTCGCTGAGCCGCTGACGCCCGTGGATGTGGCCGAGCGCGACGTAGTCGGGCCCGTCGAAGACGTCCAGCGGCACGACGTCCAGCCCGCCCTGGCGTACCTCGCGCTCCAGTCCAGCCGTGGCATCCACCCCCGCGGCGAAGCAGTGCGCGATCGCCACCGAGCGGCCTTGACGCGCCGCCATGCCCTCGCGCACGAGCCCCATGGCGTGGGCCATCGTCTGGGCCTGCGTGCGCAGGCCCGCATCGGGCCAGTGCCTCCGGACGATCGCCGGCTCGAGGTACGGGATGCCGTAGAAGTGCACCACGCCGTGGACGTCGTCGATCGTGACCGGCTCCCCGATCGCCGTGGGATCGGTCAGCACGTGGATGCCGTCGCGGAGCAGCCGCGCCTGGAAGCCGAGTCGCGCGGCGGAATCGTGGTTGCCGCTCGTGACGACGACCTTCGCGCCCGCGTCGTTCAGGGCGGCGAGCGTGTCGCCGAGAAGCGTATAAGCCGAGCCGGCGGGAGTCGCGGAGTCGAACACGTCGCCGGCGACGATCACGACGTCGACGTCGTTCTCCCGCACCTGCCGCACCAGCGCGGCGAGCACCTCGGCGAGCGCCGTCATGGTCGATGAGCCATGGAAGGTGCGGCCGATGTGCCAGTCGGAGGTGTGCAGGATTCGCATACTCACACGGTACGAACCGCCACCGACATCGCCTGACAGGCATGCCGCGGGCATCCGGCATCCGGACGCCCGCGGCGGCGACCGCAGGAGCGGAAGATCCCCTGACCCGCCCTCGTCGCGACGACCGGCACGTGGTGATGCGGAATGCGCTGTGCGCCTTCACATGTCCTGCGTGCGGGGCTGCGCGATGCGGGATCCGGGCTGCCCTCCGCCCGACAGTGCCGGAATTGCCCCTCCGGCTGGGGATGTGCCCGCTTCGCCGCGACTACCGACTTCCGCTCTGCTCCTCCAGGTCGTTGTTCCAGTTCGCCTGCTGGATCCTGTTGTCCAGCTCGCGCAGCTCGCGCGCGACCTCGTCCGCCTCTGCGCGCAGCCGGCTCACCGGCAGCGCCGAGACCTGCCTGAGCTCCGACCGCATCTGCCGGAAGCCCTGATCGGCCCCGGACGCCGCAGCGGCCGCATCCGCGAGGAGCGAGTGCCGCAGACGCAGGACGTCCCTGGCGGCGAGGGCGTCGGTCATCGTGCCGTCCGCGCCCAGATCGAGCCGCGCGTTGGTGGCGTTGATCCGCCGGATGAGATCCCGCAGCGCGCCGAGGGCGGCATCGACCTCGACGAGAAGGGAGCCGGCGTCCTCCGCCGGCTCCTCGCCCTCCTGATATCGGGCGTTCGCGACGATGCGGGCGCGGAGCTGCTCGATGCGGCGCTGCAGATCGGCGCGAGCGGTCAGGGCCTCGGCGAGTCTCATGTCCTCATCCTGCCAGCCCACCGCCGGATGCGTAACAGAGCGTCATACATCGCCGAGCTCTGCTATGGCCTATCGGCGGCGCAGCAGCCCCTTGTGCTCGGGGTGCGCGTCGAACCAGTCGGCGACGTACCAGCAGACCGCGTCGACGGCGCGATCCCCTCGCGCCTCCAGGTCGGCGACCGCACCGGCCACGACCCTCGCAGCATGCCCCGATCCGCGGAAATCCGGGATCGTGAAGGCTCGCGTGAGCGCCACCGTCCGGCCGTCGTCACGATAGTCGAGGACGCTCACGAGCTGTCCGTCACGGGTCAGCGTGTAGCGCGATGCGTCCCTCTCGTCCGTCAGGAGGAAGCCGTCTATCAGCACGGAATCGGTCACGCCACCACGTTACGCCCGCACCGGCTCGCCGGCCCCGTTTTGACACACGGCGACATGATCAGACATAATCCCCCCATGACCACCAACGCGCGCCCTTCGTCCGCCCAGGAGGCGAACAGGACTGCCGGGATGATGATGCCCGGTCGCGTTGGCATGTGTTGCCGAATGTGCAGCTGACTCCCGCACACCCGCCCTGCTCGGCCTTCGCCATCTGCGACGCCTGAGCTCCCGAGCACCCACCTGCGTGCTCGCTCTCGGCCCTCAGGGTCTTCCGCAACGCATCCGAGCCGCATCGGCTCACCCTCCCGCAAGGACTCCATCATCATGTCGAACACCGTCCTCCTCGACCGCCCCGCCCTTCGCACCGCCACCGGCTCCGAAGAGCCGGCCACCGCCGATCTCCCCGCCACGCGCTCCCCTCGCGGATTCGCGCTCTACGTCGGACTCGACGAGATCAAGGCCGCCGAGGCGGGCGTCAGCCTTCCGCTCCTCGTCGACGCTCTGCGCCGCACCCTCGCCGAGCTCGCCCCCGCCGCGGAGACGCACGCCACCGTGGCGCTCGCCCCGCACGGCGCCGGCGGCCGCGACCTCGACGTCGTCCGCCTCGCCCTGCAGGAGCCGGGTGCGATCGCCCGCACCAAGGCCGCGGAGGAGGAGGAGAACGAGGAGAACGAGGGCGTCGTCGTCGACATCTCCCGCAAGCGCGTCCTCATCGACGGCGAGTCCGCCGCATTCACCTACAAGGAGTTCGAGCTGCTGCAGTACCTCGTGCTCCGCGAGGGCCGCACGATCGAGCGCACCGAGCTCGTCTCGGCGCTGTGGCAGTCGCCGGACGACGAGACCCCCGGCGAGCGGACCATCGACGTGCACGTGCGGCGCCTGCGCGCCAAGCTCGGCCGCTACGAGGACATCGTCCGCACGGTGCGCGGCGTGGGATATCGCTTCGACCGGCACGCCGATGTCGTCATCCGCTACGGTCACGGCACTCCCTCGCCCGACCGCTTCTGATCCCCGGTCCTGGTCCGCTCGTCCTGCGGGCCGGCCGTGTCCGCGCCTCCGCGTAGGGTGAGGGCATGTCCTCGATCGCGGATGCCGCAGCCCCTGCCGCACCGCTCGAGACCGTCTACCACCCCTCGCGACCGCTCGACCTGCTCGGCACCGTCCGCGTGCTGATCCGCGGGCCGAAGGATCCGACGATGCTCGTCGACGGGACGACGCTGTGGCGCGCCAGCCGCACTCCGGAGGGCATCGCCACGCTCGCGCTGCGCCCGCTCGCCGGCGAGGTGCGGGCGGCGGCATGGGGCCCCGGCGCCGCCTGGGCTCTGGCGCAGCTGCCCGCTCTGTGCGGCGCCGCGGACGACGACACCGGCTTCGACGTCTCCGCCCATCCGATGCTCGCCGAGGTCGCCCGGCGCACCGCAGCCGTGCGCCTCACCCGCACCGACCTCGTCTTCGACGCGCTCGCAAGTGCCGTCATCGAGCAGAAGGTCACCTCCTTCCAGGCCTACGGCGCCTGGCGCGTGCTCGTCACGCGCTTCGGCGAGCGTGCACCGGGTCCCGCACCACGCCCTCTGCACGCTCCCCCGTCCGTCGAGAGCTGGCGAGGCATCCCCTCCTGGGCCTGGCACCGCGCCGGCGTGGAGCCGCCCCAGTCCCGTGCCATCGTCCGGGCCGCGGAGCGCGGGGCGCGCGTCTCGGCCGCGGCGCTCTCCGCCGAGACGGGAGCCGACCGCGCCCGGGTGCTCACCAGCCTTCCGGGGATCGGGGTGTGGACGGCGTCCGAGACGCGCATCCGCGCCCTCGGAGATCCGGACGCGGTCAGCTTCGGCGACTACCATCTCGCCCACGAGGTCGGCTACGCCCTCGCGGGCGAGCGTGTGGACGACGAGGGGATGCGAGAGCTGCTCGCCCCCTGGACGGGGCACCGCCAACGGGTAATCCGCCTGATTCTCGCGAGCGGGATCCGCGAAGGGCGCCGCGGCCCTCGGCTGGCTCCTCAGGATCACCGCAGGCACTGACGCCGCTAGGCTGGCCCCATGGCGGCGACGAAGAGGCAGCGATGGACGTGGCTCGGCGGCACGGTCGTGCTCCTCGCCCTCGGCGTGGTGTTCGGGCTCATCCTGCAGAACGTCTGGCTGGGGCTGCTGCTCGCGGCCATCGTGTCGATCGGATGGCTGATCGCCGTCGAATCCCGCAAGGGCGACAATGCCGGCGTCAACGACGAGTCCCACGGCATCGAGCTCTGACCGCCCGCCCTCCTGGAACCGGGAGGAGTCGTCCGCGATCCGGAAGGTTGACGGCGCGCGTATCCTTCGCCTATGGTTGCAAAGCTGTGCCGACCGGCGCAGCACGCAGCCGAGGAGACGACGGATGACCGCCTTGCGGAACCTCCCCATCGCCGCGGTCGAGGCCCTTCAGCAGAAGCGCAACGACCGCTACGAGTCGTACCCTCCGGCGCGCGCCGTGTGACAGCATCCGCTCTCACCAGGCCCCGCACCGTCAGGTCCGGGGCCTTTTCTCTGCGTTCCCGACCTGTGGCTGACACATCGCACAGAGGAAAGGAACCATGGAGAGGCTCTCCGCACGGCTGCTGTCGTGGGCGTCCCTGATCGACGAGAAGACGCTCGATCAGGCGCACACCACCGCCCGCATGCCGTTCATCCACCCGCACCTGGCGCTCATGCCGGACGCGCACCTCGGCAAGGGGGCGACCGTCGGCTCGGTGATCCCGACGCTCGGGGCGATCATCCCCGCCGCCGTTGGCGTCGACATCGGCTGCGGCATGATCGCCGTCCGCACGCCGTTCACGCGCGAGGACTTCGAAGGGCGCGACCTCGCCGAGCTGCGCGAGCAGATCGAGCGCGCCATCCCGCTGTCGGCCGGGCGGTACAACAACAAGGTCGTCGCCACCGCGCAGCCGCGGGTCGCCGAGCTGGAGGAGCGGGCGGAGAAGGCCGAGTTCGCCCCGGAGCGCTACGCCAGGAACTGGCGGCTGCAGCTGGGGACGCTCGGCTCGGGCAACCACTTCATCGAGGTATCGCTCGACGAGCAGGACCGGGTGTGGATGTTCCTGCATTCGGGTTCCCGGGGCGTGGGCAACAAGATCGCCGGTCACCACATCGCCGTCGCGCAGCGGCTGGCGAAGCGCTGGTGGATCGATCTGCCCGACCCGGATCTCGCCTACCTCGTGGAAGGGACGGAGGAGTTCACCCGCTACATCAGGGAGCTGCGGTGGGCGCAGCACTTCGCCCTCCTGAACAGGGAGGAGATGATGGACCGGGTCGCCAGGCAGGTCTCCGAATTCCTCGGAGCGCCGGTCGTCGAGCAGGAGCGGATCAACTGCCACCACAACTTCACGGAGTCGGAGATGCACTTCGGCAAGCGGGTGTGGGTGTCGCGGAAGGGCGCGATCCAGGCGGATGCCGGCAGACCGGGGCTCATCCCCGGATCGATGGGCACGGCGTCCTACGTCGTGGAAGGGCTCGGCGACCCGCTGTCGCTGAACTCCTCGCCGCACGGCGCGGGACGGGAGTACTCCCGGTCCGCGGCCCGTCGGACGTTCACGCACGAACAGCTGAGGACGGCGATGACGGGCATCGAGTTCCGCGACACCGACGCCTTCATCGACGAGATCCCGCAGGCGTACAAGCCGATCGACCGGGTGATGGCGGATGCCGCCGATCTGGTGTCGATCCGGCACACGCTCCGCCAGATCGTCAATGTGAAGGGCGACTGAGCCGCCTGCGGAGCACTCGGTTCATCACGCACCGTGGCGGTGCGTCCCACGAGGGCGCGCCGCCGTGGTGCGTGACCGTTCCGGGTCCTCCGTGGCGGACGGGGAGACCGACGCATCCGATCACGGGAGCGCGACCCGCCCTGCACCGCTCGGCTCTTGAAAAACTTCTCCACAGACGACGTGTATACGGTCGGTTCGCCCGCCCGCGCCCTGGCAGACTGCTCGAATCGGTGCGACGATGAGGAGGTGGGATTCATGGACGACGCGCAGATCTGGGCGATGATCGGAGCCTTCACCGCTCTGATGCTCGGCATGCTCACCATCGTCTCCACTCTCTTCGTCCGCGTCCTGCGCGCCGAGATCGGCGGCCTCCGCGGCGAGCTCAATGGACGGATCGATCGTCTCCACGGCGAGATGAATGGACTGCGCGGCGAGATGAACGCACGCTTCGATGCCGTGAACACGCGGATGGAGGGGCTGGATCGAGATGTCCAAGCCCTCGTGAAGCGCACGTTCGGCCTCGACCGCGACTGACGCCGGCGGAGACACGGCAGGATCGGTCTGCCCGTAGGCTCGGATCATGCCGCTCGCACCGGAAGACCGACACGACGCGTTCCCGGCATCCCCTCGCGGAACCGGGGTGCTGCTGCTGGCCGGATCGAGCGGGCGGATCGAGAGCGAGCGCGCAGAGCTTCTCGCCGAACACGGCGCACGGGTGAGGGCGATCCGCTGGTTCGGCGGACGCGGTCAGCGACCGGCGCCCCACGAGGTGCCGATCGAGCTGTTCGTCGAGCAGCTCGAAGAACTGCGGCGAGACAGCGACCGGATCGCCGTCGTCGGCACGTCCTTCGGTGCCGAAGCCGCGCTCGTCACCGCATCCGTCGCCGCAGTGGACGCGACCGTCGCCTTCTCGCCGTCCTCCGTCGTCTGGTCCGGTCTGTCGGACGGGGAATGGTCCTCGCACTGGACCTGGAATGGCGCTCCTCTGCCCGCCGTCGCCTTCGACCCGAGTTGGGAGCCGGACGCCGATCCTCCGGAGTACCTCTCGCTGTACGCCTCCAGCCTCGCCCTGGAGCCCGCAGGCAGCGCTGCCGCGGAGATCCCGGTCGAGCGCGTCGGCGGCGATCTGCTCCTCACGGCCGGCGGCGATGACCGCGTCTGGCCGAGCTCGGTCTTCGCCGCCGCGATCGCCGATCGACGCCGGCGCCACGGCCTGGAGACGATCGTCGTCCATCATCCTGCCGCCGGGCACAGGGTGCTCCTGCCCGGCGAGCGACCGGCCGGCGGGGGCGTGCGGATGGCACGCGGCGGGACTCCTGCGGCGGACGCCGAGCTCGGCGCTCGGGCCTGGGCCGAGCTGTCCCGCCTGCTCCGCCTCCGATGACTCAGGGAACGGGAGTCGCCTCCGCCCGGTCGGTGAAGGCCTCCTTCGGCACGAGCACGAGCAGGGCGGCCGCGACGAGCGCCGTCACCCCGCAGACTATCCACACCGTGAAATAGCCCGCCAGCGAGCCGGCGGTGCCCTCGGCACCGGTCGCCGCCGAAGCGACGCCGTTCAGCAGCGCGATGCCGAACACGCATGAGGCGATCGCCCCGCCGACCGTCTTCACCGAGTTCGTGAGCCCGGTCGCGACGCCGGTCTGCGTGGCGGGCGCCGCCGCCGCCGCAGCCGCAGGCAGAGCAGCCACGAGAGCACCCGAGCCGAGCCCCGCGATCACCATGTTCGTGACGACCTGGAGGTAGGTGTCGTGGAACGGCAGGAACAGCAGATAACCGATCCCCACGAGCAGCGATGCCCCCATGAGCGTGAGGCGGGGCGTCGTCAGGCGCGCGATCCGCGGGTAGGCGAGAGCCCCCGCGATCATCCCGATGAGATAGACCCCGATGAGCAGCGACGTCATGAAGCCCGCTGTGCCGAGGCCGTAGCCGTAGACGTCCGGATCCGTGCGCGCGAACGTGGACAGCGGCGCCTGCGCGCCCAGCACGCTCACGCCGAAGAGCCCGGCGGTGAGGAACACCGGGCCGAGCGCCGGCGAGCGGAACATCCGCACATCGATGAGGGGATCATCGCACCGTAGCTCCCACCGCACGAACGGGATGACGAGCAGCAGGCCGAGCACCACGACCGCCCAGGACCACGGGCTGACGAGTCCGCCCTCCAGCCGCAGCAGGCTCAGCCCGCCGGTGAAGCAGAGCAGCGCGAGCGAGATGAGCACCAGCCCGACGGTGTCGAAGACCCCTCCGGTCTGCTCCGGAGACTCCTTCACCCCGAAGAGGATCACGAAGAAGCATACGACGACGAGCAGCGCGGGGATCAGCAGGACCACCGTCAGCGGGAGGGCGTCGATGAGCGCACCGCCCAGGAGCGCGCCGCCGATCGCGCCGATCTCGAGGGCCGCGACGAGAATGCCCGCCGCCTTCGCCGTGATGACGGAACGACCATCCATCCGCCGCGACCGCGACCAGATCAGGGCGATCTCCAGCGGCAGCCAGACGACGTAGAAGCCCATCAGCGCCCAGGCGGCGAGGAACACGGCGAACGAGTCCGTGAACGGGAGCACGAGCCCTGCGAGCGCCGTCAGAGCGGTGGAGATCAGCAGCATCCGCTTGTGCCCGACCATGTCGCCGAGCTTCGCGAAGGCGGGGACCACGAGAGCCGAGAGCATCAGCTGCGCACCCTCGAGCCAGTTCACGTCCGCGTCGTGGATGCCGAGATGGCGGGCGATGTCGGTGAGCATCGGAGTGTAGTAGCCCTGAAGCACGCCGCTCGTGAACTCGACGAAGGCGAGGAAGCCGACGACGGAGGCGAGCGCGCCGATGGAGGCCGCCCGCGTCATCACGCACCTCCCAAGCGCTCGATGAGCGTGCGGTGGAAGACCTCGCCCCGCTCGAGGGATGCGATCTCCACCCGCTCGTCGACGCCGTGGATGCTCGCCCGCTGCGCCGCCGACATCCTGAGCGGGGCGAAGCGGTACACCTCGGGCGAATGCCGGTGGAACCAGCGGGCGTCCGAGGCCGCCATCATCACATACGGCACGGCGGGGACGCCGGGATAGGCGGCGGCGAGCGCCTCGCCGAGGAGCGCGAACTGCGCGTTGTCCGCATGAGATTCCGGGGAGGGATCGCTGCCCTCGATGACCTCGACCGTCACCTTCGGATCGTTCACCCTGCGGCGGACCCGCTCCGTGACGCTCTCGACCGTCTCCCCCAGCGCGATGCGCAGGTTCAGCGTGGCGGATGCCTGCGACGGGATGACATTGGCCGCCGTGCCGCCCGCCTGCATCGTCGCGGCGACCGTGGTGCGCACCATCGCGGCCGGCTCCCCGCCCATCGCGGCGAACACCCGCGCGGTCAGCGGCGGCACGGCGCCGAGCACGCGCAGCAGCAGCCGCGCGGCTCCGGATGCCTGCAGCGCGAGCGTCGACAGCATTCCTGTGACGGCCTTCGGCGCCCTGGGCCGGAACGTCGACGGCCCGAGACGGTCCACGGCACGCGCGATACGGCGGACGGCCGTGTACTCCGGCGGTGCCGAGGCATGTCCTGGCTCGTCGCGCACCGACAGCGACAGGCTGACGATGCCCTTCTCGGCGAGCCCGATCATCGCCGCATCCCCCTTCGCGAACGACAGCGGCGCGTCGACGACCGCTCCCCCCTCGTCGAGGACGAGCCAGGGACGGATGCCGCGCTCGTGCAGCGTTCGCGCGATGACCCGCGCGGCGTCGCCGTAGGTCTCCTCATTGCCCCCGAAGGAGAGATAGACGTCCCTGGCGGGGGCGAATCCGGTCGCGAGCAGGTTCTCGACGGCCTCGATGACGACGATCAGCGGCCCCTTGTCGTCGAGCGTGCCGCGCCCGTACACCCATCCGTCGGCGATGCGTCCCTCGAACGGCGGGTACGTCCACGGGTCGCTCTCGTCGACGGGGACCACGTCGTAGTGCGCCATCAGGACGACCGGATCCGCGGACGTAGCGCCCTTCCAGTGCAGCAGCAGCCCGAGATCGGTGTGCCGCTCGAGCTCGAGCGCGGCATGCGTGAGCGGATACAGCTCCGCGATCAGCGCGACGAATGCCTCGAAGGGCCCGGAGCCACGAGCGTCGAGCTCCGCGGACACCGTCGGCAGCTGGATCATCCGGGAGAGGCGCTCGGCGATGCCGGGGCGCGCGATCGTGTGGGTCACGTCGTCATCGTATCCACCGGCGCCCTTCGGCGTCGTGGGCTCATCGACGCGTGGCGGCAGGAGCTCGATGACAGGAGACGCCGCGCGCACGGCTACACTGGCCGGCATGGGCTCTTTGATCACCGGCGCGCTGAACGATGCGCGCTGCCTCGTGTTCCGCGACCGCCGCGCCTGACGGCGCGTTGACGGTCGCATAACGCCGCTGCGCGTCGTCGTTCCGGATGCCATCGCACCCGGAGGCGCGTTCGTCGTGCTCTCGCACGCCCGCAGCCGGGTGCTCCTTCCTTCGACTGGAGCGCACCAATGCCCACTTCCCTCCCCTCTCCGCACGCCCACGGCGGAGGCCGACACGAGCTCGGCCAGAACTTCCTCATCCATCGACCGACGCTGCTGCGCATCACCGCGCTGACCGCGTCGACCACGGGCGCGATCCTCGAGATCGGCGCCGGTGACGGCGCTCTCACCGAGCAGCTGGCGGCCCTCGGCCGCGACCTCCGAGCGATAGACATCGACGAGCGCCGCGTGCGCCGTCTCCAGGCTCGGATCCGCGGAGCGAGCGTGCAGCGCGCCGACGCGATGCGAGAACCTCTCGACCGGCCGGTGATCGTCGGCAACATCCCGTTCCACCTGACGACGCCGTTGCTGCGTCGGCTGCTGGACGCCGAAGGCTGGCGCCATGCGATCCTGCTCACCCAGTGGGAGGTGGCGCGCAAACGGGCCGGCGTCGGCGGGTCGACCATGATGACGGCGCAGGCGGCGCCCTGGTTCGTCTTCCGCCTGCACGACAGGGTGCCCGCCCGCTGCTTCCGTCCCGTCCCCGCCGTCGACGGCGGCATCCTCACCGTCGAACGCCGGCGGGAGCCGCTGCTCGATCCGCGGGAGCGGCGGCGATTCGAGCGCTTCGTGGCTGCGGTTTTCCGCGGACGCGGCGGCGGCCTCCGGCAGATCCTGCGCAACGCACAGCATCCGCCGTCATCGGTCGAACGCGCACTCGGCATGGCCGCCGTCCGCCGCACGGCCCTGCCGCGGGATCTGTCGCCGGAGCAGTGGGCGAGGCTCTGGACCGCCCTGCGCTGACGGCCGAGCTCGCCGATCCCGCTGCCCGGCGGGCATCGGCTTGATCGGCCTGCTCGTGAGCCTGTGCGCCAGAACACGTCCGGAAAACCCAGAGCATCCGCTTCACCCACGGCGCGTCGCCCCGCCGACACGCCGTGCCGAAGGCGCGGGCTCTGGGATTCCCGTCAGCACCGCCCCGGGAACAGCGCGACGCGGAGCATGGTTGCATCAGGCATGGAGCTGACCCTGGTGACCTCGGCCTTCTGCGGCGCCTGCGCACGCACGCGGGCGACGCTCGCCGACGCCGTGCGGTTCCTGCCCGGCGCGCGCATCACCGAGATCGACGTCGCGCAGGATCCGGATGCCGCCGAGGCCCTCGACATCACCTACACGCCGACGGTGATCATCCGCGATGCCGCCGGCGCGCAGGTGTTCCGTGCCGAGGGGGTCCCCACGGTTCCGCAGGTGCTCGCCGCGGCGGTGAAGGCGCTCCCCCCAGAGGCGTGACCGCGGGCTATCCGGCGAGGCGGAGCGTCTCGGGGGATGCGGCGGCGAGATCGGCCGCGCTCGAGAGGAGCACCTCGCGCATCGCGGACGCCGCTCTGGTGGGATTGACGTCCGAGCGATGCGCGATGCTGATGGTGCGGTGCAGCTGCGGAGCATCCAGACGCACGGCGCGCAGTGCCGGCCGATCGACCAGCACCGTCGCCGGGACGACCGCGACGCCCAGGCCGCGCTCGACGAAGCGAAGCACGGCATCCATCTCGGCTCCCTCCACGACAGGATCGGGCCGCAGCCCGGCCGAGCGGAAGGCCGCATCCGTCGCCGCGCGCAGATCGTAGCTCTCCGCGAAGGAGATGAGCGGCAGCTCGGCGAGCTGCTCCAGTCCGATCGCGGCGGCGGGGATCCCCGGCCCGACGGCGGAGAAGGCCACCACGAGCTCCTCGAGCAGCAGCGGCGTTCGGACGAGCGCCGGCCCCGCCTCCGGGAGCCCTTCGGACACGGTGATCAGCGCCAGGTCGAGGGCGCCGGCCGAGAGCTGCTCGATGAGCAGATGCGAACCGCCCTCGACGAGCTGCATCTCGATGCCGGGATGCGCTGCATGGAAGGCGCCCATCGCCTCCGCCACCAGACTCACGCAGAGGGTGGGCGTGGCGCCCAGCGACACGCGTCCCCGCCTCAGCCCTGCGAGCTCGGCCATCTCCCCGCGGATCGCGTCGGCGTCGGCGATCATCCGGCGGGCTCGGGGAAGCAGGGTGCGCCCGGCCGGGGTGAGGGCGATGCGTCCGCGCGCCCGGTGGAAGAGCTCGGCGCCCAGCTCCTTCTCCAAGGTCGAGATCTGCCTGCTCAACGAAGGCTGGGCGAGGTGGAGGCGCTCCGCCGCACGGGTGAAGTGGGCGATGTCCGCGACCTCCACGAAACCGCGGAGCTGTTCCAGGTTCATGTCGTCAGCCTATCGTGAAGAGACTCATAATTCATTGGAGTAATGATCAGCGATTTCCTAGCGTGGAGGTCATGACCACTCGCGAACGTCAGATCTCGACCACCGTCCTCGTCATCGGCACCGGCGGCTCCGGCCTCCGCGCCGCCATCGAGGTCGCCGAGCACGGCGTCGACGTCCTCGCCGTCGGCAAGCGTCCCCGCTCCGATGCGCACACGTCCCTGGCGGCCGGCGGCATCAACGCGGCGCTCGGCACGATGGACGCCGACGACACCTGGCAGCAGCACGCCGCCGACACCATCAAGGAGAGCTACCTGCTCGCCCATCCTCACACGGTCGAGGTCGTCACGCGAGGAGCCGAGCGCGGCATCCGCGATCTGGAGCGCTGGGGCATGGACTTCGCGCGCGAGGACGACGGCCGGATCTCGCAGCGCTTCTTCGGTGCGCACACCTTCCGCCGCACGGCTTTCGCCGGCGACTACACCGGACTGGAGATCCAGCGCACGCTCGTCCGACGAGCGGAGCATCTCGAGGTCCCGATCCTGGACGGCGTGTACATCACCCGCATCCTCGTGAAGGACGGCGTCGCCTTCGGCGCCTACGGCTTCGACCAGGCGGACGGCACGCGGTACCTCATCCACGCGGATGCCGTGGTCCTCGCCGCAGGCGGCCACAACCGCATCTGGCGGCGCACATCCTCCCGGCGCGACGAGAACACCGGGGACTCCTTCCGGCTCGCCGTCGACGCCGGCGCGCGTCTGCGCGATCCGGAGCTCGTGCAGTTCCATCCCTCCGGCATCATCGAGCCGGAGAACGCCGCGGGAACGCTCGTCTCCGAAGCGGCGCGCGGCGAGGGCGGGATCCTCCGCAACGCCCTCGGCGAGCGCTTCATGTCGGAATACGACCCCGAGCGGATGGAGCTGTCCACCCGCGACCGTGTCGCCCTTGCCGCCTACACGGAGATCAAGGAGGGGCGCGGCACGGAGAACGGCGGCGTCTGGCTGGACGTCTCCCACCTGCCGAGGGAGACGATCATGACGCGTCTCCCCCGCGTCTATCAGACGATGCTCGAGCTGCAGATGCTGGACATCACCACGGACCCGATCGAGATCGCCCCCACCGCGCACTACTCGATGGGCGGCGTGTGGGTGCGTCCGGAGGACCACGGCACCGATGTGGACGGTCTGTACGCGATCGGGGAGGCCTCCAGCGGCCTGCACGGCGCGAACCGGCTCGGCGGCAACTCCCTCATCGAGCTGCTCGTCTACGGACGGCTCGTCGGGCAGGCCGCGATCGCGCACGCCGCCGGGCTCGACGCGCAGCGCCGATCCGCGGATGCCGTCGCCGTCGCGCGCGCGGAGATCGACGATCTGCTCGCCGCCGACGGACGCGAGAACGTCCGCGCCCTGCAGCGGGCGATCCGCAACACCATGACCGAGCACGCCGGCGTCGTCCGCTCCGAGGAGGGGCTGAAAGCCGGGCTCGCCGAGCTCGACATGATCGAGGGGCGCATGGAGGACATCGGCATCCACCCGGACATCGCCGGCTTCCAGGACCTCGCGCATGCCTTCGATCTGAAGGCGTCAGCGCTGGCCGCGAGGGCGACGATGGAGGCCGCCCTCGAACGTCGGGAGACGCGCGGCTGCCACAACCGCAGCGACTTCCCCGACACGGATCCGACGCTGCAGATGAACCTCGTCTGGTCTCCGGCGACCGGCGTCACGCGCGAGGAGATCCCGCCCGTCCCCGCGGAGATCGCGGCTCTCATGCGCGACGTCGACACCGCGGGCAAGCTCGTGGAGTAGGTCGCGCGGACGCCACCGCGCCCTCCAGGTCGCAGATTCCGCTCTCCTGCGGCATCTGTCACCGTCCAGGTCGCAGAATCCGCGGTCATTCTGCGCGCAGAGCGACCGAATTCGCGACCTGGACCCCGACGATCGCGACCGGGACGCGCGATGAGCGCGGCGAGGATCAGGAGGCCGCGGAGAGAACGCCCTCCGCGGAGGCCCACGGCGCGGCCTTGGCGGCGGGCGAGAGCGGAGCAGGACGGCCCTGGAGCGCCCGGAGTGCAAGGTCGACGCGTACGACCACACCGCGCACGAGGAAACCGAGCCCGACGAGCACCGGCAGCACGGCCACCGCGGCGAGCACGGGCAGCCAGGACTCCGAGAAGAGGAAGGCCAGGCTCAGCAGGACGCCGGTGAACCAGCCGCCGCCGGCCGCGGCCAGCATCCCGCCGGCATCGCGCAGCACGGCGACGAGTCCGAGCACGCCGCAGATCACCGCGACGGCGAGCCCTGCGATCCCGATCGGCTGGAACAGCGCCGACAGGTCGTTGATGACGGCTTCCGTGTACACGTCGCACCCCTCCGATCCAGGGGCGTGGAGCATCCCCCTGCCGGAAGAGATGCAGAAGACGCCGCGGCATTACGCGAATGCGGCGGAATCCCCCGGATCAGTGCAGGGCGTTCGCCTCGATGAAGGCGCGGAGCGCCGCCGCGTCATCGGGCATCTCGACGACGCGCTGGGGAGCTGCGAGCATCTCCTGCAGCTCCGGCGAGTACTCCAGCTCGACGCCGATGGCCTCGCGGATCGTCCCCGCGAACTTCTGGGGCTTCGCGGTCTCCAGCACCAGCATCGGCACGCCGGACTCGACATGCTCCCGCGCGACCTTGACTCCGTCGGCGGTGTGCGGATCGATGATGTCGTCGAACGCCTCGTGCACGGAACGGATCGTCGCGAGCCGGTCGGCGTGCGTGGACGTGCCGCTGACGATGCCGAACTCGTCCGCGAAGCGCGAGAGATCGGCGCTGAAGTCGACGAAGCCCTGCCTGTCGAGGTCCTGCCAGGCGTCGACCAGTCGCGCAGGATCCCGATCGACCAGCTCGAAGAGGAAGCGCTCCAGGTTGGAGGCCTTGGAGATGTCCATCGAGGGGCTCGAGGTCGCGAGCGTCTGAGCGGCGCTGCGCGGACGGTAGATCCCGGTGCGGAAGAACTCGTCGAGCACGTTGTTCTCGTTCGCGGCGAGCACGAGGCGCCGGATCGGCAGACCCATCTCCTTGGCGTAGAAGCCGGAGAGGATGTTGCCGAAGTTGCCAGACGGCACGGTGAAGCTGAGCTCTGTCCACCCGCCGGCGTCCGTCGCACGCAGCCAGGCCCAGAAGTAGTAGACGACCTGCGCGGTGATGCGGGCGAGATTGATCGAGTTGACGGCGCCCAGGTGCTGGGCGCGCTTGAAGTCGAGGTCGCCGGCGAGATCCTTGACGAGGTTCTGGCAGTCGTCGAAGACGCCGTCGACCGCGATGTTGTGCACGTTCTCGTCCGCCAGCGAGAACATCTGCGCCCGCTGGAAAGTGCTCATGCGTCCCTGCGGCGAGAGCATGAACACCGAGATGCGGTCCTTGCCCCGCAGCGCGTGCTCGGCGGCCGAGCCCGTATCGCCCGAGGTCGCTCCCAGGATGTTCAGCACCGAGCCCTTGCGCTCCAGCGCGTATTCCACGACCTGGCCGAGGAACTGCATCGCCATGTCCTTGAAGGCGAGCGTCGGCCCCTCGGAGAGCCCCACCAGCGTGATCCCTCCGCCGATCCCGCGCAGCGGCACGACCTCCTCGGGGAAGTCCGCGTAGGCCGCGGCGGTCATGCGCGCGAGATCCGCACGCGGGATGTCCGTGGCGAAGAGGCCGAGCACCTCGGTGGCGAGCTGCGGGTAGGTCAGCGCCCGCCAGCGCTCGAGCGTCTCGCCGTCGACGGTCGGCATCGTCTCGGGCACGGCGAGTCCGCCGTCCGGCGCGAGGCCTTCCAGCAGCGTCTCGCAGTACGGCAGCGGCTGCATGCCGCCTCGGGTCGAGATGTACTGCACGGGGTGCTCCTCGGATCTGCTCGGCGCGGACCTCCATTCTCGCAGGTGCGGAAGGCCGGATGACACGCCGGGAGCCGGCGGCCGCGGCCGACCGCGCGGATGCTCGGACACGCCGCGCTCGGAACGATCCCGCACCGAGACCCGGGAAGACGCTCAGAACAGCGCCGAGGGCAGCGCCCCCTCGTGCTCGAGGAGCCAGCGCTTGGTCTCGAGGCCCCGGCCGGGCGGACCGCCCGAATAGCCGCCGAGACCGTCGCCGGCCACCACCCGGTGGCAGGGCACGATGATCGGAACCGGGTTGGCGCCCATGATGGCCCCGATGCCTCGCGCTGGCACAGCGGTGCCGCTGCGTGCCGCGAGGCCGCCGTAGGTGATCGTCTCGCCGTGTTCGACCGTCTCGTGGAGCGCCCTCAGCACGGCGCCGGTCGCCTCGGTCTGCGGACCGAGATCGACGGGGAGGTCGAATCGCGTCAGCGTGCCGCCGAAATACGCGCGGAGCTGGGCGACGGCCTCGTCCGTGAGCGCATCGGACGCCGCATCTGCGGGAGCGACGAGGCGCCAGCCGACCTGTGCGATCGCCGCGCCGTCTCCCACGACGCCGAGCACGCCGACCGGTGTGACGAGGGTTCCGAAGGAGAGCACCCGCCGAGACTATTGCACTCCTCCGACACCGGGCCCGCGAGGATCAGCGACTCGGCGCCAGCACGGAGAGCAGCCGCACCTTCTCGTGGCTCGCCGTGCCCGGAGCTGCGGTGTAGACCAGCAGAGCATGCCCCTGCACCGGATCGACCAGCGTCTGGCAGTGCAGTTCCAGGGGCCCGAGCTCCGGATGGACGAAGCGCTTCGTCTCCTGCGGGCGGACGCCGACCTCCTGCCGGTCCCAGATCCTCCGGAACTCCTCGCTGCGCTCCAGGAGCAGATCGGCGTACCTCCGCGCGCGCGAGTCCGGTCCGCGCCGGGCGATCACCTCGCGAAGGCCGGAGACCCAGACGCGGGAGAGCATCTCATGATCGGCGGGCGCATACAGGCTCCGGGTCCGCGGATCGCTGAACCAGCGGAACCCGATGCTGCGCTCCGGTCCGCTCCACTGCCCGGCATCCCCGACGAGCGCGACGCCGAGCGGCGTCTGGCGGAGGGTCTCCCCGAGCTCGGACACGATCTCGGCCGGGGTGTCCTGCAGGCGGTCGAGGATCCTGAGCATCCCCGGGCTGACGTGCTCGCTCCCCGCCCCGCCGTGAGGCGGCGGATGCCCGGCGAGCCGGTAGAGGTGATCGCGCTCGTCGGGAGAGAGGCGCAGACCCTGGGCGATCGCCGCGATCATCTGCGCGGAGGGCACGGGGCCCTGACCGCGCTCGAGGCGGGCATAGTAGTCCGGCGACATGTGGCAGAGCGCCGCGACCTCCTCACGACGCAGCCCCTCGGTCCGCCGGCGGCGGCCCCGGGGCAGACCGACGTCCTCGGGCTGAAGGGCATGACGGCGATGGCGGAGGAACTCCGCCAGGGCCGTCCTGTCGATCGCCATGGATCGATCCTCCCACCGGCGTCCGTGCGGCAACCACTGATCGACAGGTCCTGGATGAGCGTCCGCGTCGCATCGCAGAGTGAAGGGGACCACGAAGGAGGACATCCATGCCGAGACGCAGCATCGAGATCGCCATCCCCGATCTGACCGGACGCCATGCCGTCGTCACCGGCGGCAGCGACGGCATCGGCCTGCGCATCGCCGCACGGCTCGCACGGGCGGGCGCCGACGTCGTCCTGCCCGTGCGCAACGCCGTGAAGGGGGATGCCGCGGCCGCCGTCATCCGGGAGCAGGCGCCGACCGCGAAGATCACGACGACTCCGCTCGACCTGTCCTCGCTCGACTCCGTCGCGGCCTTCGCCGCGACGATGCGCGTCGAAGGGCGGCCGATCCATCTCCTGATCAACAACGCCGGGATCATGACTCCACCCGCACGACGGACGACGACGGACGGCTTCGAGCTGCAGTTCGGCACGAACCATCTCGGCCACTTCGCCCTCGTGGGCCGGCTGCTGCCCCTGCTCCAGGAGGGGCGGGCGCGCGTCACCTCGCAGATCAGCGTCGCCGCCAACGAGCGGCGGATCAACTGGGACGACCTCGGCTGGGAGCGCTCGTACAACGACATGACCGCCTACAGCCAGTCCAAGATCGCCCTCGGGCTGTTCGGGCTGGAGCTCGACCGGCGCAGCGCGGCATCCGGCTGGGGGATCACGAGCAATCTGTCGCACCCGGGGGTCGCCCCGACGAGCCTGCTCGCCGCGCGACCGGAGCTCGGCCGGGCGCAGGACACCCTCGGAGTGCGATTCATCCGATGGGGGTCCGCGCGCGGGTTCCTCTTCGGCACGCCCGAGTCGGCGGCCCTGCCCGCCGTGTACGCCGCGACGTCCCCGGAGGCGCGGAGCGGCCGCCTCTACGGGCCGAGCGGGATCGGCCACCTCGGCGGCGCGCCCGGCGAGCAGAACGTATACTCGCGACTGCGCGATGCGGGCGAGGCCGGACGCGTCTGGGCCGTGTCGGAGGAGCTCACCGGCGTGGTCTTCCCCGACTGAGCGACCACCCGCGCCGCCGCCCGCGCTCAGCCCTCCGTGCGCCGCCGCCGGCGCTCCGCGGCGACCGCGGCGACGGCGAGCAGCCCCGGCGCGATCACGATCAGCGGCGGGAGCATCCACACGATCGTGACGCCCACCGCGATGCCCGCGCCGATGAAGAGGCTGCCGACCGGATCCTCGAAGGCCAGCATCCGCCCTTCCCGCCAGAGCTCCGTCCAGCGCGCGTCCGGCGTCCACAGCGCGGCGACGCGGCACACGACCAGCAGCGCGAGGAAGGCGAGGACGCCGCTGGCCGCTCCGAACGCGCCGCCGCCGGGCACGAGGCCCTGCGCCCCGAGGGCGACGTTGACCAGCAGCAGGGCGATGACCGTCGAGGACGCGAGGCCGAACAGCCATCCCGAGCGGATCGCCCGCCATCCGCTGGACATCAGCGCGCCGAGCGAGTCGCGCCGGTCGGCGAGATGCTCGTCGAGGTGCCGGACGCCGGCGGCGAGCGCCGGGGCGAAGGTCACCAGCGGCAGGGCGAGCGCGGTGATGCCGAGGCCGACCACGAGCATCTCTCCGAAGACCGCGACGCCTCCCCCGCCGAACCGCCGCAGGGACTCCACGCGGCGCGGCGCGCGCTGCGGGCTCATCCCTTCAGCCCCTCGGTCGCGACCCCGGAGACGAGGTAGCGCTGGAACGCCATGAAGAACAGCACGACGGGCAGCAGGGCGAGGATGGCCATCGCCATCTGGGCGCCGTAGTCGCTCGTCGAGGTCTGATCGACGTACAGCCGCAGCGCGAGCGGCATCGTGTACATGCCGGGCTCCTTGAGGTACAGCAGGGGGCCGAAGAAGTCGTTCCAGGACCAGATGAACGCGAAGATCGAGCTCGTCACGAGCGCGGGCTTCATGAGCGGCAGGATCACGGACGCGAAGATGCGCACGTGGCCTGCGCCGTCGATGCGCGCCGCCTCGTCCAGCTCGCGCGGGAGCCCGCGGATGAACTGGATCATCAGGAACACGAAGAAGGCGTCGGCGGCCAGGAACTTGCCCAGCAGCAGCGGCCAGTACGTGTTGATGAGGTCGAGCTGGTTGAACACGATGTACTGCGGGATGATCACGACGTGGAACGGCAGGAGCATCGTCGCGATCATGCAGACGAAGAACACCCTGCTGCCCCGGAACCGGATCCTCGCGAACGCGTACGCGGTGATCGAGCAGGAGAGCACGACGCCCACCACCGAGGCAACCGCGAGCACGAGCGAGTTGACCACGAAGGTCCAGAACGAGACGCCGCCGATGCCCTGCAGGGCCGTGACGTAGTTCTGCAGGCCGCCGTTCTCCGGCCACAGCCCCACGGAGCCGATGATCTCGTTGCCCGGCTTGAAGGAGGAGGTCAGCATCCAGACGGCGGGGTACAGGATGACGACGAGGACGGCGACGGAGAAGACGTGGAAGACCGTGGTCTTGACCCCGCCCCGCCATCGGGCGCCCGCGCTGCGACGCCGCCTCGGGCGGTCGCCCGCCGTGATCAGCTCGGTCTCGGTGATCGTTCTGCTCATCGCTCGTCTCCTGCGTAGTGCACCCATGCCCTGGATGTGCGGAACAGCATGAGCGTGACGATCCCGACCACGATCACCAGCACCCACGCCATCGCCGACGCGTACCCCATCTGGAAGTCCCGGAAGCCGCGCAGGTACAGGTAGAGCGTGTAGAACAGCGTGGACCCAGCCGGCCCTCCGCTGCCGTTGGAGATGATGTACGCCGAGTTGAACACCTGGAAGGCGTGGATCGTCTCCAGCAGCAGATTGAAGAACAGCACGGGCGACAGCATCGGGACGGTGATGGAGAAGAACCGGCGCACAGGTCCAGCCCCGTCGACGGACGCCGCTTCGTAGAGCTCGTTCGGCACCTGCTTGAGCCCCGCGAGGAAGATCACCATCGGCGCGCCGAACTGCCACACCGTCAGCAGGATCAGCAGCGGCAGCGTCCGGGCGGGATCCCCCACCCAGCCGCCCTCGGACGCCGGCGGGCCTCCGAAGAACGACCCGATCTGGGCGACGATGCCGTTGTCGATGAACATCGCCTTCCACACGATCGCGATCGACACGCTCCCGCCGATGAGCGAGGGCAGGTAGAACGCCGAGCGGTAGAAACCCTGCCCCCGCCGCGGAGCGTTCAGGAGCATCGCGACCGCGAGCGCTGACACGAGCTTGAGGGGCGTCCCGATCAGCACGTAGAGGCCCGTGACCTTCACCGCCTGGAGGAAGTTCGGGTCGCTCAGCATCCGCGTGTAGTTGTCGACGCCGATGAACTCGGGGGCGTTGAAGAGGTTGTAGTCGGTGAACGACAGGTACAGCGATGCCACCATCGGCCCCGCCGTGAGCGCGAAGAATCCGATCAGCCACGGACTCAGGAACGCGTAGCCCGCCCGTGTCTCCCGCCGCGCGCGTGCATCGGCGCGGCGGGAGACGGGTGCTGCGGTGGTGGTCATCAGCCCAGGACCAGCGCGATCTCCGAGAAGAGCTCCTGCGCGAACTGCTCACTGGTCAGCTCGCCGTAGCGCATCTGCTCGTGCAGCTCGCCCCACTTGGCCTCGATGGTGCCGTAGCCGGCGGGCAGGATCGGGTAGCTCGCGGTCATCTCGTCCTCGACGGACGTCAGGTAGTCGAGGTTCACCGTGTCCGCCGGGATCTGGTCGATCGCGGCGCGTCCCTCCTCGGTCGGCGGCGTGCCGAGCGAGGTGCCGAAGATGCCTGCGACCCTGGGGTCGGTGGTGAGGAACTCGACGAAGGCCGCGGCGGCCTGCTGCTCCTCCGAGTTGGCCGCGACGCTGAGGAGCATGCTCGGCTTCGGCGCCAGCACATGCGCCGACTGGCCGTCCTCGAGCGGAGGCTGGACCATGCCGATGTTCTCCGTGCCGGTGTCGGTCATGGCCTGCAGCACGGTCGTGGAGAAGTTGAACCAGACCGCGGTCTCGCCGGCGAGGAAGCCGCCGCTCGGCGCGAGGGCGACGCTGCGCTCGATCGGGTAGAAGTCGCCGTCGTCGCGGAGATCGGCCGCGCTGTCGAGATAGTCGATCACGTCGTCCTCGTCGAAGGCCGGCGTGCCGTCGTCCTCGAAGACGGCGCTGCCGTCCTGCATCAGGTGGTAGATGAAGTTCGGGAAGCCGCCGGTGTAGTCCTCGGCGCCGTAGATCTTCGGGTCGGAGGCGGAGCCCGCCTCGTTCACCTCGAGGATGAAGTCGTTCAGCTCGTCCCAGGTCAGGTCGTCCGCGGGGTAGTCGATGCCGAGCTCGTCCAGCAGGTCCTTGTTGTACATCATCGACCAGGCGTTGGTGCCCAGCGGGACGGCGACGAGCTGATCGTCCACGGTCCCGGATCCCAGCACGGTGTCGGGGATGCCTTCCAGCGGCAGCAGGGTGTCGCGATAGGGCGTGAGGTCCTGCAGCAGCCCCTTGTCCGCGTACTCGCCGAGGTAGCCGGCATCCATCATCACGACGTCGGGGAGGGCGCGACCCGCGGCCTCGGTGTTGCGGGCCGTCCAGTAGTCGCCCCAGGCGTTGAAGTTCCGCACCACCTCGACGTTCGGGTAGTCCTCGTTGAACAGGGCGATCGCCTGCTCGAAGCGATCGGCCCTGTCCTCGTTGCCCCACCACGAGAAGCTGATCTCTGCGGTGGAGTCCTTGTCGAAGGCGACGTCGACCGGCTCGTCGCCGCCGCCGGAGCATCCGGCGAGGACGAGGGCGGCGACGCTCCCGAGGGCGAGGGCGGCGGGGATTCTCTTGGACATGTGATTCTCCTCATTGAGTCGGGTCTTCGACCCGGTGCCTGGCGGATGCCTCGCATCCGCTGTCATTGGTGGGTTCGGTCAATCCGCGCCCGCGATGAGCGCGCGCAGCTGTGCGAGGGGGAGCTTCGGCTCGCGGCGTTCGGTGAGCAGGCCGTTGCGCTCCTGGAGCGTGTCGGTGAGCTGGGTCCAGCACCAGCCGGCCAGTCCGTCCGGTCGTCCGCGATGACCGCGGGTGCCGGCCTGGACGGCGGAGAGGATGACGCCGACGCGGTCGGCGAAGTCCTCGGCATCGGACGCCTCCGAATACCCCCACGCGTCGTCGGGCTCGGCGTCGATGGACCACTTCACGCCGCCGAACTCGGTGACCATCACCGGTTCGCCGCCGTCGATCGTCCCCGGGAGCCGCAGCTGCCGGCCCGCGGGGCCGAGGCCCGAGAGGTACTCCCGCAGCCGGGCGTCCTCGACGTCGTAGCGTCCGCGGAGAACGTCGCCGTCCGCCTCGTAGTCGTGCAGCGTCCAGAGGTCGGACGTGCCGAGCTCCCATCCGTCGTTCGAGATCACGGGACGGCTCGGGTCCAGCGCCTTCGTCAGCTGGTACATCGCCTCTGCGAACGCGCGCTGGTCCGCGCGCGCGCTGATGTGCTGCACGCCCCAGCTCTCGTTCAGCGGCACCCACGTCACGATGGAGGGATGGCTGCGATCACGGAGCACGGCCTCGGTCCATTCCGCGGCGGTGCGGGCGGCCGAGAGCGGGCTGAAGGCGTAGGTCGCCGCCGTCTCGCCCCAGACGAGCAGTCCGAGGCGATCGGCCCAGTAGAGGAACCGGTCGTCCTCGATCTTCTGATGCACGCGAGCGGCGTTGAACCCCAGCTCCAGGACGAGCTCGGCCTCCCGGCGCAGGGCCTCGCCGGAAGGGGCGGCGAGATGGGACTCGGGCCAGTACCCCTGGCTGAGCACGGAGCGCAGGACGAGAGGACGGTCGTTGAGCAGGAAGGCGCCGTCCTCGCACCGCACGGAGCGCAGGCCGAGATAGCTCGCGACGACGTCCTGCTCCTCGCCGTCGACGTCGAGGCGCACCCAGGCGTCCAGCAGCGTCGGCGACCCCGGCCGCCAGAGCAGGCGTTCGTAGACCTGCCCGTTCCCCTGTCCTGCGAGGGGGAACGTGACGGAGGCGGTCCGCCCGTCGACGGCGACCTGGACCGAGGCGAGGACGCGGTCCTCGTGCGCGACCACGACGCGCGCCGTGGCGCGGGCGCGCACGTTCAGCTCGATCTGAACGGTGACGGTGCCCGCGGCGAGATCGCTCCCCCAGGTCAGCGCCGTGACGTGCAGCGGATGAACGGACTCCAGCCAGACCGGCTGCCAGATGCCGGTCGTGCGCTGATACCAGATCGCGTGCGGCGACTCCTCCCAGTCCTGCTTGCCGCGCGGCTGCTCGACGTCGTGCGGGTCGTCCTCCGCACGGACCACGATCACGTGCGGGCCATCGCCGAGCGCGTCGGTCAGATCGACGGAGAACGGGGTGTGCCCGCCCTCATGGCCTCCCACCTGCCGCCCGTCGCACCAGACGGTCGCCCGGTAGTCCACCGCGCCGAAGCGGAGCAGCAGTCGCCGGCCGTCCTCATGCGCGATGTGCGCGAGCTCCTCGGCGGTGATCTCGCGCCGGTACCAGACCACGGCGTGGTAGCCGGGCTCCGCGATGCCGGATGCCTCGGACTCCGGCGGGAAGGGCACGCGGATCGTGCGCGGCAGCGCGCGTCCGTCGAACCATCCCTCGGCCAGGCCGATGTTCTCGTCGTCATGGGCGAAGCCCCACTCGCCGTCGATCTCCAGGAACGAGGAGCGCACCAGCTGGGGGCGCGGACGCGCCTGCTCCAGACTGCTCGCCCGCAGGCCCGCGGTTCCTGTTCCGGCATTGCTCAGTGACACTCGTGCGGCTCCCTCGATGCGTAGTTCCACGTTGAATCACCCACGATAGTTCCACGATGAACTAGAGTCAACCAGGAAGTCTCCTGGAGGATGGACGGCGAGTCCAGGGACGCGGAGAGGACGCAGCATGGCACGGGTCACACTCGCCGACGTGGCGGCGCGGGTCGGCGTGAGTGCGAAGTCCGTGTCGAACGTCGTCAACGGCACGGGGTGGGTCGGCGACGAGGTCCGCGGTCGCATCCTCGCGGCGATCGACGAACTGGGCTATCGCCCGAACCTCGCCGCACGCCAGCTGCGCAACGGCCGCAGTGGACTGATAGCCCTCGTCCTCCCCGGCCTGCAGGAGCCGTACTTCGCCGAGTTCGCCTCGCGCTTCGTATCCCGCGCGCAGCAGCGCTCCCTCACCGTGCTCATCGCCCTGACCGGCGGCGAGCGCGCCGCCGAGCTGGAGATGATGGCCGGCGAGGGCCTCCCGGCGCTCGACGGCATCGTGATGAGCCCGCTGCGCCTCGTCCCCGAGGACCTGACGTCGCGCAACGCCGCGCCTCCCCTCATCGTCATCGGCGAGCAGGCGGAGGCGCTCGTGGGTCCGAGCGTTCACCACGTGGGGATCGACAACGTCTCCGCCGCCGCGGCGGCGACCGCCCAGCTCATCGCGCAGGGCTGCCGGCGGATCGCCGTCGTCGGCGTGCAGGGCTCAGGGCCGTACGCGACGTCGCAGCTGCGCTTCGACGGCTACGGAAGAGCGCTCGCGGCTGCCGGCATCGAGATCGACCCCGCGCTGTTCGCGACCGTCAAGGAGTTCAACCGGGCGGAGGGCTCGCTCGCCGTGCAGCGGCTGCTGGACGCCGGAGTCGGGTTCGACGCCCTGTTCTGCTTCAGCGACAGCCTCGCGCTGGGCGCTCTCTACACGCTCGGAACGGCGGGGATCGCGGTTCCCGACCGGGTCAAGGTGATGGGCTTCGACGGCATCGAGGAAGGACGATTCCACATCCCGACGTTCTCGACCGTCGATCCGAACGTCGAGGATGCCGCGGACACGATCCTCGACATCCTCGCCGCGCCGGAGCCGACGGAGGGCGTCCATCACGACGTGCCGTACCGCGTCGCCGTGCGCTGAGGCGCGCGTCGCCGTCCTGCGTCGAGCCGGGGATCGGCCGCGCCAGGACACCGCTTCGCGCTCAGGGCCGGACGATGCAGCGGAAGCCGATGTGCGACATGCCGGAGGCGACCGGCTGCGCATGACGGGCCGCCGGCCGGTAGCGCTGGCAGTAGTTCTCGGCGCAGAGGTGCGATCCGCCCTTGAGCACCCGGCGCGGCGTCCGCGCCTCCTCGGGGAGCGTCGAGTCCTCGCTGCCCGCGCCGTCGAGCACACGCGGGTCGGATGCCGACCCGCAGCAGCTCGGTCCCGCCGTCTCCCCGTGATCGTCCCGATAGAAGTCCGCCGTCCACTCCCAGACGTTGCCCGCCATGTCGTACAGACCGTATCCGTTGGGCGGGAAGGACCGCACCGGCACGGTGCGACGCTGAGCGGGCGGTTTGAGATTCTGCCAGGGGAACTCCCCGATCCAGTAGTTGGCCATCGGCCGGCCGAGCGGGGCGAGCTCATCCCCCCAGACGTACGTCGCGCCCGCGAGTCCCCCTCGGGCGGCGAACTCCCACTCCGCCTCCGTCGGCAGCTCCTTCCCCACCCAGGCGGCGTAAGCCGTGACGTCCTCCCCGCACACGTGCGTCACGGGATGCAGCTGACGGCCCTCGACCGTCGAGCCGGGCCCCTCCGGGTGCGCCCAGTCCGCCCCGGGGACGTATCGCCACCAGTCCTGCCATCGGGTGAGATCGACAGGCCCGCGGGTCGGCGTGAAGACGAGCGAGCCGGGCACGAGCGCGGAGGCGTCGATCCCCGGATAGAGGGCGGGATCGAGCGGCCGCTCGGCGACCGTGACGTAGCCGGTGTCCTTGACGAAGCGGCGGAACTGCGCCACCGTCACCGTGCTCGCATCCATCCAGAACCCGCTGACGGCGGCATCGTGCACCGGCCCCTCCTCCGGGCATCCCTCGAAGTCGGAGCCCATGCGGAAGGTCCCGCCCGGGATCCAGACCATGCCCTTGCGGACCTCCGGGCCCTGGGACCCCGCGGCGACGCTGCGGAGTCCCAGGCTGCCCAGGGCGATCGTGGCGGTCGTCACGGGAGGACGAGGGAGGTGTCGTAGACGTCGTCGGGCGCGATCGCGCCCTCGTCGAGGAAGCCGAGCGCGACGGTCGAGTCGATGACGCCCTGGATGCCGTCCGGATCGGCCTCGCCGCCCGCCAGGTAGTACCCGCTGCCGATGAGGCGCTCGTAGATGTACTCCCCGAGCTCGTCGGCCACGTCGGCGTCGAGCTTGCCGACCTCCTTGATCGTCGCGATGACGTCCTCCTTGTTGGCGGGATCGAGCATGTAGTCCAGCGCCTTCTGCTCCGCGGCGAAGATCTTCTCGATGACCTCCGGGTTCTCCTCGGCGTAGGCGTCCGTGGTCGACACCCCGTTGCCGTAGTACTTCTCCGGCGGGAGGTGCTCCACGAGGTCGTCCAGCTCGACGAAGCCCGCCTTCTCGGCCTGGAAGTCGTACGGCGCGGTGAGGATGGTCGCATCGACCGTCCCGGACGTGAGAGCGGCGAAGCGATCCGTGGACGATCCGGCGTAGGTCACCGTGACGCCGTCGGGGAAGTCGAGGCCGCCCTGATCCGCCATCAGCGTCGTGAAGTAGAAGGTGTTGTCCTGCTGGGAGGCGACCATGATGGTCTTCCCCTCGAGGTCGGCCCAGCTGGAGATGCCCTCCTTCGCGTACACCTTGTTCGGCAGCACCGACGCCGAGGTGAAGAAGCGGACCTTGATCGGCCCGCCGGCCGCCACCGTGCGGACGACGTCGTTGGTGGAGCACTCGCCGAGGTCCAGGGCGCCGGCGATGAGCTGCTGGCAGACCTTGCCCGACTGGCCGGTGACGACGGTCTCCAGCTCGATGCCCTCCTCCGCGAAGAACCCCTCGGCCTCGCCGATGATGGTGGGCAGGGACGCGACGGACTGCGAGGTGACGCCGTACTTCACGGTGATGGTGCCGTCGTCGTCCGCCTGCGCTCCGCCGCCGCTGCTGCAGCCGGCCAGGCCGGCGATCGCGAGCGCGGCTCCGGCGCAGACGCCGGCGATGCTGCGGGCGTATCGCCCGCCGTGTGCGTGGACTCTTCTCATCGACTGCTCCTCTGTTGTGTCGGGCCCTCGGATGTCGAAGGCGGGAAAGGCAGGATCGGGGCGCCGGCGACGGCATCCCCGGGGCCTCCGGCGGTCTCGGCATCCCGGGGACGCCCGTCGTCGGAGGAGGCCGGATGCTCGAGGTGCTCCGTGTCGTAGCTGACGGCGTATCGGTCGCCCCGCACCCACGCGTATCCGAGCTCCATGAGACGTCCGTCCGCCGCGAACATCGATCTCTCGATGTGCAGCGCGGGAGTGCCGGGAGGCACCCCGAGAAGGCGGGCGGTCATGGCGTCGCACGCCCGCGCCTCCACCGTCCTGCGCGTGCGCGCCACGGCGGCGCCCGAGATCTCGTGGATGACGTCGTAGATCGATTCGCCGGCCTCGGGAGGGTTGTCCACGAGGATCGCGAACCGCCTGGCCGGAAGGTGCGAGCGCCAGACGGTCTGCGGCGATCCCGCCACGACCGTGACGCGCTCCCAGAAGAGGAAGAACTCCTCCTCGGGCCCGAAGCGCGCTCGGAGATACGGCGTCGTCGGCACGATCTCCAGATCCACGTTCACGTTCTCGATGCGCGACGTCAGCTCGGGGAGGGCGGCGGCGAAGCCGGCCTCCCCGTCGTACTCCCTGGCGTGGCGCTCGACGATGAGCGTCGTCCCGATCCCCTTGCTGCGGCGCAGCACCCCTTCGTCGACCAGCAGCGCCAGCGCCTCGCGCATCGTGTTGCGGGAGACGTGGTACTCGCGGGCGAGCTCCTCTTCGGAGGGGAGCCGGAACAGCGGCTGCTCGGAGACGATCTGCGAGCGAAGCAGATCCCTGATGCGGGTCGCGCGCCCCTGCCGCGAGCGCGGTGAATCGGCGGAACGGCTCATCGGCTCGCCATCGGCTTCCAGGTGGCGCGCGGCCCCACCGTCTCCTTCGCCAGGAGCAGGAAGAGCATCGCCATGGCCAGCGCCAGCGCGGCCGTCACCCACGCCGCCAGCCCGTTGCCGCTCAGATCCACCAGCGCACCGATCACGATGGGGCCGATGAGTCCTCCGAAGTCCCCGAACGTGCGGTAGACGCCGACGCCCATGCCGCGCATCGTCGGCGGCACCACGTCCGCCAGATATGCCGCAGGGGTCGAGCCCGAGAAGCCATTGGCGAGGCCGACGACCGCGAACGCCACGAAGAACAGCAGCCAGTGATGCGAGAAGGAGAAGAGGGTGTAGCCGGCCGCGGTGACCACGAGCGAGATCACGATGGGGATCTTGCGGGTCCTGTCCGAGATGCGACCGACCATGCGCACCTGCAGGAGGTTCACCACGGTCATCGCACTGAGGGCGATCCCCAGGGTCATGGCCGAGATGCCCGCCCAGGAGTAGGCGATCAGCGGGACGAGCGTCTGCATCCCGCCGAAGCGAAGGAAGAAGACGCTGAAGCCGACGAGGGCGGCCGAGTCGAAGCTGGGATCGCGGAAGAGATCGATCGGCTTCGCGCCGCCGCGCTCCGCCGCCTCACGGGCCTTCGCCGGCTGCCCCGGGAGCCGCACCAGGGCGACGATCGTCATCGCCAGGCAGATGCCCGCCGCGATGAAGTAGGCGCCTCGAGGGCCCCAGAGCGTCGCCGTGATGCCGCCGAGGGCCGGGCCGAGCGCTCCGCCGGCGAGCTGGAACGCCTGCAGGGTGGCCATCGACCGGCCCCTGCTCTCCACCTCGGTCATGTCGGCGAGCAGGGCCTGCCCGACGGTGATGACGACTCCTCCGAACAGTCCGAGCACCGCTCGCAGGACGAAGAGCATCTCCAGGCTCTGCGCGCCGGCCGTGACGGCGAGGACGACCGCCACCCCGGCGGTGGCCGTGATGATGATGACCCGGCGGTTGCCCCGGTCCGCGATGATGCCCGCCGGGATGTTGACGAGCAGCCGGGAGATGCTGAAGGCCGCCACCACCAGTCCGAGCTGGAAGGCGGAGGCGCCGAACTCCTCGGCGTAGACCGGGAGGACGGGGATGATCAGGCCCCACGACGCCTGCGTGAGAGCGACGAGCCCGCAGACGATGATCAGGGCGGCACGGGGAGAGGCGGTCGAGCGGCCGCTCATGCTTCGAGCCTTGCCGACTCCCTCACCTGCGACTCGATCTCGCCCCAGATGCGATCGACGTACGACGTGAACCTCGGGTCGTGCTTCACGTCGAGCGTCCGCGGCCGGGGAAGGTCGATGTCGAGCGTCGTCGCGATCCGGCCCGGCCTCGCCCTCATCACGACCACGTTGTCGGCGAGGAAGACCGCCTCGTCGATCTGATGGGTGATGAACAGGACGGTGGAGCCGGCCCTCGCCCAGATGTCCAGCAGCTCCTCCTGCATCACTTCGCGCGTCTGGGCGTCGAGGGCGGAGAAGGGCTCGTCCATCAGCAGCACCTTGGGCTCGAGCGCGAGCGAGCGCGCGATGTTGACGCGCTGCCGCATGCCGCCGGACAGCTGATGCGGGTGCGCGTCCCCGAAGCCGGAGAGCCCGACGAGGTCGATCATCTCATCGGCCTTCGCCATGGCCGTCCGCTTGGCGACGCCGCGGGAGAGCAGGCCGAAGGCGACGTTCTCGCGGACCGTCTTCCACGGCAGGAGCCGGTCGTTCTGGAAGACGAATCCCATCTCGGCGTTCGGGCCGACGATCGTGCTGTCCCCGACGACGACGACGCCCTCATCCGGCCGGATGAGGCCCGACAGGATCTTGAAGAGGGTGCTCTTGCCGCAGCCGGAGGGTCCGACCAGCGCCACCACCTGCCCCGGCAGGACGGTGACGTCGATGTTCTGGAGCACCTGCAGAGGCTCCGCCTGTTTGCGTGCGAAGGCGTGCGAGACCCCTTCGATCGTGAGTACGGGGCGCTCCCGCACGGAGGTCGTGGTTGCAGTCATGACAGTCCTCGGCTGGTCGTGGTGGGTGAGGGGACGCAGGGGGTCAGACCTGTCGCCACGGGGCGAGCTTGTTCTCGATGGCCTGGGCGATCGCGGTGAGCACGACCCCCGCCACGGCGAGCACGATGACGCAGACGAACAGACCAGACATGTCGAAGGCGAGCTGGGCCTCCTGGATGCGCAGCCCGAGGCCGGCCTGGGCGCCGAAGAGCTCGGCGACCACGACCCCGATGATGCACTTGCCGATCGCGAGACGGATGCCGGTGAGGATGAACGGGAAGGCGGAGCGGATGTACACCTTGGTGAACAGTCCGAAGCGCTTGAGACCCATGATCCGCGCCATCTCGACGAGGTCGGGCGGAGTCTCGCGGACGCCCGTCTCCGTGTTCACGATGACGGCGAACACGCCGACCAGCGCGATCACGATGACCTTGCCGACGGGGTCCAGTCCGAACCAGAGGATGAACAGCGGGGACAGCGCGATCGTCGGTGTCGCGTAGAGGGCGGAGATCCAGGGCTGGAGCACCGCCTTGATCCCCGGCGACAGCGCGATCATCAGTCCGACGGGGATGCCGATGACGATCGAGAGGAGCATGCCGCCCCCGAACTCCTGACCGCTGACGCCGATGTCGTGCATCAGGTCCTCGTCCGTGAACATCGTGCCGATGCGCTGCACGATGTCGATGGGGCCGACCAGGAAGAGCTTGTTGTCCACGATGAAGCGCGAGATGAGCTCCCACGCGGTGAGCCCGAGCACGACGGAGGCGACGGAGATCCAGCCCAGCCCCTGGATCGCGAACCGCCGCCTTCGCACGCCCTGTCTCGGCCGCGGACCCGGCTTCTGCTTCTTCTCGGTGACGGCGACGGCCACGCCGGCAGGGATCCCGACCGGTGTCGCCTCGATGGTGGCGTTCGTCATGTGCTTACTCCCGTGTGGTCGCTCGTGCGGAGGATGTGGAGGTCAGGCGAGGCGGGTGAACAGGGCGGGGTCGTAGTCGGGGCGCATGTCGCTGCGGAACTCCCACAGCACCTTGTCCGGCGGGTAGGCGCCCGCCCAGACGCCGTCCAGCCAGGTGAGGATCGAGAGGAAAGCCTCGTTGGACTCCCTGTGCCGGTATCGTCCCGGCATCGTGTCGTTCAGCCAGCCGTGCGGCATGTCCCGCCAGATCCGGAAGCTGTAGCTCTTCCGGTGCCTCTCGAGGCTGTCGCGCAGTCGCAGCACATCGGGCACGCTGCACACCCAGTCCGCCTCGGCCCACACTCCCAGGAAGGGTGCGGTGCAGGCCTCGATCATGTCCTCGTATGGCACCGGGCGCATGTCCGCAGGCGCCGACCACTCGCGCTCCTGGCATCCGCCGTACATGATGACGTTGGCGGTGATCTCCTGGTTCACGGAGTTCGCGAGGATCGGATAGGCGCCGGAGGCGCAGATGCCGACGACCGCGACCCTCTCCGGGTCTCCCCCGTTCTCCTTCGCGTAGTCGATCGAAGCGGTGATGTGCCGCTGGATGGTGGGGTCCGGCGCATCGGCGCTGACATCGCCGCGGGCGAGCGCCTCCTTGTCCCCGTCCCAGTCCGAGTACAGGTCGGGAGCGATGCCGAGATAGCCGGCGCTCGCGAACTGCTGGGTCAGATCGCAGGTGTGCTTCACCAGGCCGTACCGTTCATGGCACAGGATGATGATCGGCTTGAGGGAGTCACCGGGCGCGATCGAGACGAAGGCGTCGGTCTCATCGGCGATCGGCCTCATCCCGCCGGGTGCCAGTGCGGAGGTGTCCATGCCTCAGACCGCCGCCCCGGCGAGCTCCCGGCTCCCGACGCGGTAGGCGTCCACCCATTCGAGGACCTCGGCGAGAGGCAGCACGTCGGCGTACTTCTCATGCATGTCGAAGAGGTTGATCGCACGGCTGGCCTCGTGGCGGTCGTAGGTGCACTCCTCGGCGACGATGACGCGGTACCGGTAGGAGGCGGCCTCCACGACGCTCGCGCGGACGCAGCCGGAGGCGCTCTCTCCCCCGACGATCAGGGTGTCGACGCCCAGCCAGTTCAGCAGCGCGGCGAGCGGAGTGCCCCAGAACGCGCTCGGCGCGGTCTTCTGCAGGACGACCTCGGTCGGCAGCGGTGCTGCATCGGGCATGATCTGCGAGCGGGCCGTGTCGGCCGGCTTCGAGGGGACGAGCGTTCCGCGGCTGTCGCCCGCGTGCACCATCGCAGACCAGCCCATCATGTTGTTGCCGTGCATGGCCGTGATGTGGATCACGGGGATCTCGGCGGCTCGAGCGTGCTCGAGCAGCGTCTTGACGTGCGCGAGCGCCGTCCAGGCATCCTCTCCCATGGCGGAGGGGTTGGCCTTGATCGCCTCGAGCAGGGGGACGCCGGGCTCGCTGAAGACGCCTTGATAGTTGTCGATCATCAGCAGCGCGGGCTTCGAGCCCCAGCCGACCGGCTTGCGCTTGTTGGCGATCGCGACGTGCTCCTTGTCGCGGTCGGTCAGGAATGGATCCCATACACGGGTCATGGCGAGGCTCCTCGATATCGGTCGCAGTGGGTACGACCATCAGATTGCCGGGTGCCTGTATCACGGCGATTTCGCCGTCGCTACGGATTGTTTCGCCACTTATAACGTGCTGTTCACGCGGGAGAAACGGAGGATTCGCCGGTTATCCGCAGGCGGATGGCGCCGATCGGCCACCTCTGGGGCGGGCCCTCGCGGGGATGCGCGCCATGACGTCCCCTTTCGCGCGACGTCCTGAGCACAGGCATCCCCTGGTGTGACGAGCGCCCACGTAGCGCCGCCGTCGCGTCTTCCAGAAAGCCGCCGAGCCGAAAGCTCACAGCGGGCGCTCGATCCCGAGTTCACGGCGAGTCCCTCGCGCTCCGTCGCGAGAAGGGCAGCGCAGACCTCTCGGATGTCAGCTCGAGGCGTCAGCGACGTCGATCAGCACTTTGCCGACGAAACCGCCGGCGACGGCGTCGTGCGCTGCCGCCGTGGCTTCGAGCGGGAAGCGGGTCAGCGGCAGCCCCGAGCCCTCTCCCACGGGCAGCGCACCATCGCGGAGGGCCGCCGTCACAGCGGCGACACCGTCCTGCGACGCGCGGTCGCCCATGGTGTACACGAGGATGAACTGATAGCGGATGTTCCTGGCGAAGAGCTGCGACACGTCCAGCGAGAGGTCTGCGTCTCCGTCCGTGGCGTAGACGGCCACCGCACCGCGGTCTGCCAGCACGGCGGCGTCCAGCTCGGCGTTGCGCCCGGGCGACACCTCGACGATCAGGTCCACACCCTGCGGGGCGACCTCGCGGATTCGCGCTGCCGCATCCTCACGCCGGTAGTCGATGACGGTGTGCGCTCCGGCCGCGGCCGCGAGGGCGCCCTTCTCCGGCGATGAGACGGTCGTGACGACAGTGGCACCCGCCCAGCGACTGAGCTGGATGGCGGCGTGACCGACGGCGCCGGCGCCGCCGGCGACCAGCACGGTGCGCCCCACGAGGGCTCCGGGAGCGAGCCGCGTGGGTCCGTCGTCGTGGACGGTCAGTGCGCGGTGGGCGGTGAGGGCGGGCACGCCGAGAGCAGCGCCCACGTCGAAGGACGCCTCATCGGGCAGAGCCACCACGCGTTCGGCAGGAAGCACCGCATATTCCTGCGCCGTACCGGTGGGCCGTCGATACGCCGCCTTGAACACCCAGACACGGTCCCCGGCGGAGAGGTGAGCGACCCCTCGCCCGACGGCGTCGACGACCCCGGCCCCGTCCTGATCGGGGACCTGCTCACCACCATCGCGCGGGCTGGATCCCGAGCCCGCACGGCTCTTCCAGTCGGTCGGGTTGACCCCGGAGACGACGATCCGGACCCGCACCTCCCCATCGCCCAGCTCCGGGATCGGACGATCGACGAGGCGGAGCACATCGGAAGGGCCGTTCTCGGAGTAGATGATCGCGCGCATGGCTGCTCCAACCGGGCGGAGCGGGATCGCATTCCACCCCGCCGGTCGCGGCCGTCTATGTTCGGAGACCGTCAGGATCGGCGTGAGGCGCGACGCACGAAATCCGCAGAGAATTCCGTGACCAAACCGTTGCATTCGTTACCGCGCCGTTATACAGTGATCACACGGTGAATGTTTGCTGTGGCATCCACCGCATGTGATTGCAGGACACTCTTGGTGCAAGGGACAAGGGCCGGCCGGAAGCCTCTCCGACCGGCCCTTACTGCATGCCGGGTACGCTGGAGCGATGACCGATCGGAAGCTCGCACTCGAGGCCTGGGAGAGCCTGTTCCGCGCTCAGCACGAGCTGTTCACCGAGATGCTCGCCGACTTCGACGACTCCGGTCTCGGGCAGGGCGAGTACGACGTCCTCCTCACCGTCACGCGCAGTCCGGACATGACCGCCCGCCTGCGCGACATCACCGTCAACATGCTCATCAGCCAGCCGAGCGTCTCCCGCCTCGTCGACCGCATGGTGACGCGCGGGCTCGTCACGAAGTGCCCTGACCCGCAGGACGGCCGCGGTGCTCTGATCCGAGCCACGGATGCCGGGGCGCGGGCGTTCCGGAAGGTCGCCACCGTGCACGGCCGCTCCATCGCGGAGCGCATGTCGCGGCTGGATGACTCGGAGCTCCGAGCCCTCCAGTCGCTGACGGAGAAGCTCCGAGAGACTCGAACATAGCCACGAATATCTTCGCGAGAAGATTCGAACATATGTTTGACATCCGTGTCCGGCAGGGCTACTCTGGAGACATGACGAAGCATCTCGACACCCTGCATGAGGCGGTCTCGCGTCTCGTTGCGGTGTGGGCGGATGCTGAGGATGCGACCGGCCTCGGCCGAGCTCGCCTGATGTCGGCGAACGAGAGCTTGGCCGCCCTGCAGCACGTGATCGACGGGCTGCGTGTCGAGGTGGCGGCCGGAATCGCCGTCGAATCCCGACGAGAGCTCAGGCCGGAGTCGCTGGCGAAGCAGCAGGGATATCGCACCGCCGTGCAGCTCATCGCGGCGACGACGGGCACGTCCACCGGAGAGGCGTCACGGCTGGTGGCGCTCGGCGAAGCCACCGCGCCCCGGAGCGATCTCCTGGGCGCACGCCGGCCTGCGAGATATCCGCTGGCACAGCGGGCGCTTGCCGCGGGCACTCTGGGCGCACCCGCAGCCGGGCTCATCATCGCCCTCCTCGACCGCGTGCGGCTCAAGGTCGACACCGAGCGCCTCGCCCAGGCCGAGGCGCTCCTGATCGAGAAGTCCGTCGGACTGTCTCTCGATGAGGTGCGCAAGCTCATCGCCCGCGCTGAAGCGCATCTCGACCCCGACTGCGTCGCGCCTCGGGAGGAGGAGAATCGCGCACAACGTGCGGTTCGGATGTACGAGCGGAACGGCCGCCTGCATCTCGACGCGGAGTTCGACACGGAGTCGGGCGCACCGGTCAAGGCCGCGATCGAGGGATATGTGACCGCGGTGTTCGCCGCACGCCGGAACGCGATCGATCCGGAGGCGCCGGACGCCGATCACCGCACGATCGCGCAGCTCCAGGCCGATGCGCTCTCCGCGCTCTGCGCGCACGGACTCGGCTGCGACCAGGGGGCTCCGGCCCTCGCCGGCGCGACGGTCGTCGTCCGGATCGGATTGGACGACCTGGTCGCGGGAACCGGTCACGGTGCCATCGACGGCATCGACCAGCCCGTCAGTGCCGGTGCCATCCGCCGGATGGCGGCCGGCGGCGGAGTGATCCCCGCTGTTCTCGGCTCCGGCAGCGAGATCCTCGACTGGGGTCGCGAGAAGCGGTTCTTCACGCGCGCGCAGCGCCTCGCCCTCGTCGAACGGGATGGCGGATGCGCGATGTGCAGCCTCCCGCCGTCGATGACGCGCGCGCATCACCTCGACTGGTGGAATCGTGACAACGGCAGAACCGGCCTCGGCCGGGGTGTGCTGCTCTGCGAGAGCTGCCATCATCGGGTCCACGACAACGGCTGGGAGATCCGCATCGACGGCACCGGCACCGCGGCGAAGGTCTGGTTCCTCCCACCGCCGTATGTGGATCCGCTCCGCACGCCGCGACTCGGCGGAATCGCCCGTTACACGCTGGCAGCATGAGGGACCGTCGTTTTCCGGGGGCGAACACGCCCACGCCGCCATCTGGCATAGTCGAAGCTGTGTAGTCTCCGCGATGTTCGCGGATTGACAGGGAGGTGCATACATGGAGATCGCTGGCATCGTCGGCATCCTGGTCCTCGTCGGCGTGGTCGTCGTCGTCCTGATCGTCGTCGGACTCATCGTCCTTCTGTTCGCGCGCAGCTGGATCAAGGTCGCACGCGCGGACGAGGCGCTCGTCATCTCGGGACGCAAGCAGAAGGTGCAGCGGACCGTCGTCGCCCTCGACGGCACGACCCGTGGGGAGACGGAGGAGTCGCCGGTCACGGTCATCGTGAACGGCAAGTCGCTCGTCAACCCGATCACCCAGCGCCACGAGATCATCTCGCTGCGCTCGCGCCAGGTGTCCCTCAACGCCGAGGCCCAGTCGCTCGACAGCGTGACCCTGAACGTCGACGGCGTCGCGATCGTCAAGATCGGCTCCGATCCGCTCTACGTCCGCAGGGCTGCCGAGCGCTTCGCCTCGCAGGACAAGGCCATCGAGCAGTTCACTACCGAGCAGCTCGAGGGCGCGCTGCGCGGCATCGTCGCGACGCTCTCGGTCGTGGAGCTCATGCGCGAGCGCAAGAAGTTCTCCGACCAGATCGCCGCCGACGTCTCGCAGGAGCTCGCCGAGCAGGGACTCATCCTGGACTCCTTCCAGATCAAGGGGATCACCGACAAGGTCGGCTACATCCAGTCCCTCGGAGCGCCAGAGATCCAGGCGAAGCGTCAGCAGGCGGAGATCTCGCAGACCAACGCCGACCGCGCGATCAACCAGAAGAACATCGCCAACCAGGAGGCGAACCTGGTCGAGCAGACGGCACTCGACACGAACACGGCCAACGCCAACGCCGGGATTGGCCGGGCCCGCGCCGAAGCCGAGCAGGCCGAGCACCTCGCCAGGGCGCAAGCAGAGCAGGCCGTGCTCCAGCAGCAGGCCGAGAACAAGCAGGCCCAGCTCGACGCGGATGTCAAGCGCGTCGCCGACGCCCAGCGCTACGAGGCCGAGACCCGCGCCCAGGCAGAGCTCTACACGCGCGAGCGAGCCGCCGAGGCCGCCGCCATCGAGCAGGTCAAGCAGGCCGAGGCGCGCACCCGCATCGCCGAGCAGCAGGCGCAGGCCGACAAGGCCAAGGCCGACGGTGAGGCCGCGGCCGCGATCGCCCGCGCCACCGGTGAGGCCGATGCCCTCCGCGCCCAGGCGGAGGCGGAGTCCGAGGCGCGGCGCCTGCGGGCCAACGCCGAGGCCGACGCGATCCGCGCCGAGGGCGAGGCGCGCGCCGCCGCCGTCGAGGCGGAGGCCAAGGCCATCGCATCCAACCAGGACGCCTTCCTCTCGCAGCGCGTCCTCGAGGTTCTGCCCACGATCATGGGCGAGTTCTCCAAGGGATACGCCGCCATCGGCAACGTGTCCATCATCGGCGGCTCCGGCGAGGAGGGCGCATCGAACCTCGTCGGCGCCGACAGCGCCAAGGCCCTCAAATCGGTGTTCGACAGCGTGAGCTCCGCGACCGGACTCGACCTCGCCGCGATCATCCAGGGCCAGGCCGTCGGCCAGGGCATCGGCGCCGGCATCGCGAGGGCGCAGACCGACGCGAAGCCGGGGAAGAAGCAGACCGCTCCCCCGCCGCCGCCCGCATCAGCGTGACCGAGGGGTGAGCGTTCGGCCGTTCGATGTCCGCCGCATCGGCGCCGGGCTGGCCTTCGCCCACGCCATCGACGGCCTCGACGCCGCTCTCGCCGCGGACCGCTCGGTCGTCATCAGCTCCCCGCCGGGGACGGGGAAGACGACGCTCGTGCCACCGGTGCTCGCGAACCGGTCTGCCGGGCGGGTGATCGTCACCCAGCCCCGCAGAGTCGCCGCCCGCGCCGCCGCCCGTCGCCTCGCTCAGCTCGACGGGACGGTCGTCGGCGATCGCGTCGGATTCACCGTGCGCGGCGAAAGCCGGGTCTCCGCGTCGACGCGCATCGAGTTCGTCACGGCGGGCGTGCTGCTGCGTCGGATGCTCGCCAACCCCGGCCTTGACGGGGTGGACGCCGTCGTCATCGACGAGGTGCATGAGAGGGCGCTGGAGACCGACCTGCTCCTCGGCCTCCTCGGCGAGGTCCGGGAGCTGCGTGACGGCCTCCTCCTCGTCGCCATGTCCGCGACCCTCGACGCCGATGCCGTCGCGGGCGTCATCGGCACGGAGGCGACGCCGGCGCCCATCGTGGACCAGGACGTCCCCGCGTTCCCCCTCGAGGAGCGCTGGGCTCCCGCCGCCGCGCCGCGGCTCGACGAGCGCGGCGTGACCGGCACCTTCCTCGACCACGTGGCGGAGGTCACGGCATCCGCCGCGCGCGAGCTCGCAGACCCAGCTGCCGACGTGCTCGTCTTCGCGCCCGGCGTCCGCGAGGTGTCCGAGATCGCCCGGCGACTCCGTGAACGTGCGCCCCTGACCGACGTCCGCGAGCTGCACGGGCGGATCCCCGCCGCCGAGCAGGACGCCGTCATCCGCGGCCGGGCCGGCGACGATCCGCCTCGCATCATCGTCACGACCTCGCTCGCCGAGTCGTCGCTGACCGTACCGGGCGTCCGGCTCGTCGTCGACACGGGCCTCTCCCGTGCACCCCAGCGCGACGCCGCGCGCGGGATGAGCGGTCTGGTCACCGTCCCGACGTCGCGGGCGGCGGCCGTTCAGCGCGCGGGTCGTGCCACCCGTCAAGGCCCGGGGATCGTCATCCGCTGCATGGATGAGCGCGCCTTCGCCGCTGCTCCCGCTCGTCCCGCCCCCGAGATCGCCGCTGCCGATCTCACGGAGGCCGCGCTCCTGCTCGCCTGCTGGGGCGCACCGGGCGGTGCGGGGCTGCGTCTGCTCGATCCGCTGCCCGCCGCCGCCCTGCACGATGCGCTCGACGTGCTGCGCGGCCTCGGTGCGATCGACGAGACGGGGCGGGCGACCGCCGAAGGGCGCGCCCTCGCCCGCATCCCGACGGACCCACGGCTCGCGCGTGCGCTGCGCGAGGGAGGCGCCGTGGCCGGCGCACGTCTGGCAGCCGAGGTCGTCGCCCTGCTCGGCGGCGATGTCCGCCTCCCGGACGCCGACATCGCCGCCGCTCTTCGGGAGCTGCGGCGCAGCCGCACCCCCGAAGCCCAGCGCTGGGCCCGGGAGACGAAGCGGATGCTGCGCTTCGTCCCGGCGGCGGGCACGACGCCGACGGAGACCGGCGAGGCGGGACTCGTCGTCGCCCTCGCCTTCCCCGAGAGGATCGCACGCCGGATGGAGCGTTCCACGCACGGCGCGACCTTCCTGCTGGCCTCCGGCACCCGAGCCGGCATCGCCGGCACGCTCGCGGACGCCGAATGGCTCGCCGTCGCCGATGTCGCGCGCGCCCAGGGGCGGGCGACGGGCGGCACGGGAGCGGTCATCCGCGCCGCGGCGATGCTCACCGAGGGGCAGGCCGAGCGCGCCGCGACGCATCTCGCGACGGACCGGATCGAGGCCGGATTCTCCGGCGGCAGAGTCGTCGCCCGACGGGAGCGGAGGATCGGGGCCATCGTCCGCTCCTCGACGCCGATGCGCGCACAGGCCGACGCCGGAGCGCGGGAGGCCGTACGCCGCGCGATCGGACGCGACGGCCTCGCGGTGTTCGCCTGGTCCGAGGCCGCGATCCAGCTGCGCCGGCGACTCGCACTGCTGCATCGCGAGCGGGGAGCGCCGTGGCCGGACGTGTCCGATGCCGCGCTGCTCGACGGCCTGGACACCTGGCTCGCGCCGGAGCTCGACGCGCTCGCCGACGGCGGGTCCGCGGCTCGCCTTGACCTCGTCCCCTCCCTGCGACGGCTGCTCCCATGGCCGGAGGCGACCCGGCTCGACGCCCTGACGCCCGAGCGGCTCGAAGTGCCCAGCGGGTCGCGCGTGCGGATCGCCTACCCGGACCCGGATGAGGAAGGGGCGCTGCCCGTCGTGGCGGTGAAGCTGCAGGAGTGCTTCGGCTGGGCCGAGACGCCCCTCCTCGTGGACGGGCGCGTACCCGTGCTCTTCCACCTGCTCTCCCCGGCAGGAAGGCCGCTGGCGGTCACCTCCGATCTCGCCTCGTTCTGGTCCGGGCCGTATCACCAGGTGCGAGCCGAGATGCGCGGGCGGTACCCGAAGCATCCATGGCCGGAGGATCCGTGGGCCGCTGCGCCCACGCGGCACACCAAGAACCGCGCGGAACGGGGCTAGGCGGTCCGTCGTCGCAGCGTGAGAGAGGCGAGGATCAGGGCGCCGGCGGCGAAGGCCGCGATGACGAGCAGCGGACCGGCGATGTCCTCGTCCCCCGCCGTGACCGCGTTCACCGCGTCGACGGCGTAGCTCAGCGGCAGCCAGTCGGAGATCGCGTGCAGCACGTCGGGCATCGCGTCCCGCGGCATGAACAGGCCGCCGAGGATGATCTGCGGGAACACGAGCACCGGCATGAACTGCACCGCCTGGAACTCCGTGGCGGCGAAGGCGCTCGCGAGCAGCCCGAGCGCCGTTCCGAGCATCGCGTCGACGATCGCGACCAGGCCGAGCTGCCAGAGCGGTCCGCTCACGTCGAGGCCGCAGACGCCGACCGCGAACGACACCGTCACCACGGCCTGGAGGAGCGCCATCGACCCGAACGCGGTCGCGTACCCGAGGATGAAGTCCGCCTTCCCCAGCGGCGTCGTCATGAGCCGCTCCAGCGTTCCGGATCGCCGCTCGCGCAACGTCGTGATCGAGGTGATGAGGAACATCACGATGAAGGGGAAGAGGGCGAGGATCGCACCGCCGAAACGATCGAAGACGCCCTCCTGATCGCTGAAGAGCCACGCGAACAGGCCGACGAGCAGGCTCGGGGCCACGAGCATGAGCACGATCGATCGCGGGTCGTGCCGCAGCTGCCCGAGGACGCGGCCGGCGGTGGCCAGCATCCGGACGCCGTTCATCCCGCTTCCTTCCGCAGCCGCCGACGCGTCGGCGCCTGCGCCGCGGAGTCCCGCGCGATCAGCGCGAGGAACGCCGTCTCGGGATCGTTCGCGCCGGTGCTCTGCAGAAGCTGCTCCGGCGTCGTGTCCGCGATGATCCGCCCTGCTCGCAGCAGCAGAAGCCGGTCGCAGCGCAGCGCCTCGTCCATCACGTGACTGGACACGATCATCGTGACGCCCCGGTCGGCGAGCCCGCGGAACAGGGTCCACAGCTCGGCGCGCAGCACGGGATCGAGGCCCACCGTCGGCTCGTCCAGCACGATGAGCTCGGGGGATCCGACCAGCGCCATGGCGAGCGAGACCCGGCTGGCCTGAGCGCGCAGCCCCACCTCGGCGATGACCCGATCGACGTCGCCCCTCGGCGCCGTCAGAAGGCGCGCGGCATAGGCGATGTTCTGACGGACGCTGAGGTCGCCGTAGACCGCTGCACCCTGCGTGCCGTAGGCGACGCGGCGGCGCAGCGAGGGGGAGCCGCCGGGCTCCCCCAGCACCGTCACGTCGCCGGACTCGATCCGCTGCACGCCGACGATCGATCGCAGGAGCGTCGTCTTGCCGCACCCCGACGGGCCGAGCAGACCGGTGATCTGGCCGCGGGGGATCGTCAGACCGACCCCGTCGAACACACGCGTGCGCCCTCTGCGCACCCGCAGACCCGAGATCGCGACAGCATCGTCCGCCATGTGATGAATTATGCGCGCGTCCGCGGCTCGATCACAGCAGATGCCGCAGATAGCGCTCCGGCGCGTCGAGGAAGGACCGCCAGTGGCTCACGAGGTCGAGGTCCTCCCACGCGGCCTCCCGCATCCCCCACTCCCCGACCTCCAGGATCCTCGCGCCCGGCAGCGCGGCGAGCACGGGCGAGTGCGTCGCGCAGAGCACCTGGCCGCCGTCCTCGACGATCCCCTGCAGCACGGCGATGAGCGCCAGCGTGGACGAGAAGGACAGCGCGGCCTCCGGCTCGTCGAGGCAGTAGAAGCCGGGCTCGCGGAAGCGGCTCTCCAGGAGCGCGAGGAACGACTCTCCGTGGCTCATCTCGTGGAAGGGCACGTCGGGCGCGCTCAGCGAGGGGTTCTCCTCGAGATAGGTGTAGAACGAGTGCATCGTCTCGGCGCGCAGGAAGAAGCCCCAGCGACTCGCCCCGACGCCTCGCTGCAGTCGCAGCCAGCCGGACAGCGGCGACTCGCTGGGACGCGTGCGGTGCCGCGCCTGTCTCGATCCGCCCTCCGGCGAGAGGCCGTACGCGATGGCGATCCCCTCGACGATGGTCGACTTCCCGCTGCCGTTCTCCCCCACCAGGAAGGTCACGCCGGGGGCGAGATCGATCCCCTCGCGAAGCATCTGAGCGACGGCGGGGATGCTCGCAGGCCACTGCGCCCCCGGCTGCGGCGCGTCCACAGCCGCCCGCACCGACACGACGGGCTGCTCCCGACGCCGCGTGCTCCCCGGCTCCCAGATCGATGCCATCAGCACTCGATCACATTGACCGCGAGCCCGCCCTCGCTGGTCTCCTTGTACTTCGTGGACATGTCGGCACCGGTCTGGCGCATCGTCTCGACGACGGCATCCAGCGAGACGTAATGATGCCCGTCCCCTCTCAGTGCGAGCCGCGCGGCGGTCACCGCCGTCGACGCGGCGATCGCGTTGCGCTCGATGCACGGGATCTGCACGAGCCCGCCGATCGGATCGCAGGTCAGCCCGAGGTGATGCTCCATGGCGATCTCTGCGGCGTTCTCGATCTGCCGGTTCGTGCCGCCCATGACCGCGGTGAGCCCGCCCGCCGCCATCGCACAGGCGGATCCCACCTCGGCCTGGCATCCGCCCTCCGCCCCCGAGATCGACGCATTCGCCTTGAACAGCGAGCCCAGCGCGGTCGCGGTGAGCAGGAACCGGCGGATGCCGCGGCGCCGGTTCGCCTCGGCCAGCAGTGCGGTGTCGGACTCTCCCCCGCGCTCGGACCCGCGCACGCCCGCCGCGGACTCGCCTCCCCCGAAGCCCCGCAGCGCACTGCCGACGAGCTCGCCGTAGGGAGTGACGGCGTCGCCGGATCCGAGGCCCGAGTCCGCCAGGAACCGCCACCAGTACATCGCGACGGCGGGGAGGATGCCGGCCGCGCCGTTCGTCGGCGCGGTGACGACCCGCCCGCCCGCGGCGTTCTCCTCGTTGACGGCGAGGGCGAAGGCGCCCAGCCACTCGCCGGGCATCTCCCTGCCGCCCTCCGCCTCCGCGGTCTCCAGCTGCGCACGGATCGTCGCTGCGCGACGCTTCACCTTCAGGACGCCGGGGAGCACCCCCTCGGCGTGCAGCCCGGCGTCCACGCATCCGGACATCGCGTCCCAGATCGCGTCGAGGCCGGCGGCGACGTCCTCCTCCGAGCGCGCGCCGGTCTCGTTGCGCCTGGCCAGCTCGGCGATCGTGAGCCCGTGCGCGTCGCAGAGCGTCAGCAGCGACTCCGCATCGGCATAGGGGTAGGGCCGCTCGGCATCGCCGGTCGTGCTCGCCCTGTCGCCGTCCCGGCGGATGAAGCCGCCGCCGACCGAGTAGTAGGTCTCCTCGAGGATCGTCGCACCACCGGCGTCCGCCGCCGTGAGCGTCATCGCGTTCGGATGAGCAGGCAGCCTCGTGTGCGCGGCGAGGACGATGTCGTCCTTGGCGAAGCCGATCGCACGCTCCCCCGCCAGCATCAGGGGCGCGCCCACAGGGTACGAGCTCCACGCCTGCCGCACCTCGGCGGGATCGCACGTCTCGGGAGCCAGCCCGCGCAGCCCGGCCAAGACCGCATCGGGCGTCCCGTGTCCGATGCCCGTGGCGCCGAGGGAGCCGTACAGCGTGCCGGTCACGCGCACGACGCGATCGAGCAGCCGCTCGGCGCGCAGCAGCTCGGCGAAGTCCCGTGCGGCGCGCATCGGGCCGACCGTGTGCGAGCTGGACGGTCCGACTCCGATGGAGAAGAGGTCGAAGGCCGAGACGTACGCAGTCACCGTTCCAGGCTACGCCCGCAGGAGCAGGAGGACCGCACCCGTGCGGCGCGTGCGACGACGCCGGAGCACGTCGGCTCCGGCGTCGTCGCGGCGCGTCAGTTGAACTCGAGCGGGTGCGTGCCCACCCGGCCGGATCCGTCGAGCGGATCGATGCCGTCGATGGCCGCGACCTCGGCGTCGCTCAGCTCGAAGCCGAAGACGTCGAAGTTCTCGACCATGCGCTCCTTGCGCGTCGACTTCGGGAACACGATGAACCCCTTCTGCAGGTGCCACCGGATCACCGCCTGCGCAGGAGTGACGCCGTGCGCCTCGGCCGCCGAGGCGACGGCCGGATTCTCGAAGAGCGGGTACTTCCCCTGCCCGAGCGGGCCCCAGGACTCGATCTTCATCCCGTTGCCGGCGGCCCACGCGAGCACGTCGCGCTGCTGGTACGCCGGGTGGAGCTCGATCTGGTCGACCGCGGGGACGACGCCGGTCTCGGCCACGAGGCGGTCGAGATGCTCCGGCAGGTGGTTCGAGACGCCGACCGAGCGCGAGAGCCCCGCGTCGCGGATCTCGAGGAGCTTGGTCCAGGCGTTGACGTAGGTGTTCTTCTCGGGAGTCGGCCAGTGCGTCAGATACAGGTCAACGAAGTCGAGACCGAGCTTGTCGAGGCTCTCGCGGATCGCGTCGTGCGGCTGCTCGCCGGACTGACGGTCGTTCCAGAGCTTGGTGGTGATGAAGAGCTCGTCGCGCGGGATGCCGCTCTTCGCGATCGCGGCGCCGACACCTTCCTCGTTGCGGTAGATCGCGGCGGTGTCGATGTGGCGGTAGCCGACCTCGAGCGCCTCGGAGACGGCCTTCTCGGCCTCGTCAGCGGGCACGAGGAACACGCCGAAGCCCAGCTGCGGGATGGAGAACCCGGAGTTCAGGGTGATGGTGGGAATTGTCATACCCCCAGCCTAGGAATCCCCCTGTCCCGAATCCAACAGGTGAAAGCTCTGGGAATCAGAAGCAGGAGCGATGAGCGCCTCGGACGGGTTATAGGCAAGAACGTGTGGATGGGTTCTTGATCTAGCCGCGGGATCTCGCGGTGAAATGGGGATGGTTATGGTCTGCGAGGCTTACTCGTGGACCTTCCCCCGAACTCGACGACGTGTCTGGT